>NZ_PNXY01000014.1 GCF_002879865.1 Paraburkholderia rhynchosiae | reverse complement strand
GTGTAGATCAACGCGTAGTTAAACGAGCGGCGGTGCCGCGGCGCTCACAGTCGAATATTCTCCGCGGCACCGCCGCTCGTTTAACTACGCGTTGATCTACACCGGCTATTCGCTCGGCGGCATTCTCGTCGCGCTGCTCGCGATTGCGTGGTTGCCGACGCATGGCTGGAGATGGCTGTTCGGCCTGGGCGCGCTGCCTCTGCTGCTGGTGCTCGTGGCGGGGCCTTCCTTGCCAGAGTCGATCGATTTCCTCATTGCACGAAAACGTTTTGACGAAGCGCGGTCGCTGGCGCGTGCGCTGGGGATCCGGCACGCGTGGCTTGAAAACGAGCGCGGCGGCGACGCAGTACGTATCGCTAAAAAAAGCGCCCCCGCGCCAGTGCGTTCGTTGTTCGATCGCTCCTTCATTCATGCCACGCTGGCGTTCTGGCTCGCGATGTTTATGGGCCTGCTTCTCCTGTACGGCCTGAGCACGTGGCTGCCGCAACTCATGCGCAAGGCGGGCTATCCGCTCGGGTCGAGCCTCGCATTGCTCATGACGCTCAATCTTGCCGCCGCGCTGGGCTCGCTGTCCGGCGGTGCGTTGGCCGATCGCATCGGTTCGAAGCGCGTGGTCAGCGTGTTGTATCTGCTGGCGGCTGCGAGCCTATGCGCGTTGCCGTTTGCCCATGGCGTGGTGCTCACGTATGTGCTGGTCAGCATCGCGGGGGTTGGCACGATCGGCAACACCATGCTGCTTGGCGCTTATATCACGCAGTACTACCCGCCTCACAGTCGGGCGACGGGAATCGGCTGGGCGCTCGGCATAGGACGCTTCGGCGCGATCGCGGGACCATTGATCGGTGGCGTTCTGGCGCAATGGGACGTCGTGCTCGCGTGGAACTTCTTTGTGTTCGCTGCCGCGGGTCTGCTGGCGGCAATCGCCGTGCTGATGGTACCGGGCAATCGCGCAAGGCCGATACGAGACTGAACTACAACCACAACTGGCCAGTTTCAACATGAAAACCATTAAAAGCGCCTCCATCTCCAGCAAGATCTCCATCGCGTTTTCAGGCGCGATCATCGTTTTTATTGTCAGCGCATGCGTTTGTCTTTACAGCGTTCGGGCCATCGATCAGAAGCAGAAAGAGATCGAAGCATCGGAACAGATGTTGCGTCTGTTGAAAGACGGGACGGGCGACTATCTCAACATCATCTGGGCGGTTCTGGCGAACAACCTCAACGGGAAGGCGTCACACAGGCAATGGATCGTCGATCACCGCCCAGACTTTGGCGAAAAATTGACGAAGCTCCGCGCGATGGATCCCACGCCCGAAGGTGCGGCACTGGTCAACGAAGGTCAGCGGGAATACGACGCGTGGGTAAGAACGGTCGTCTACCCGCTCGTGGATATGCGCAAGAAGGTGGACGCTTTTTCGGTGAACGTGAGCGACCTCTCCGCGTTGACCGAAAGTTTCGGCTCATATCTGGGAACCGAAAAACTGATTGCGGCGGTCGGAAAGCTGGAAAGCTATGAGCGGCAGAGAGTGGCGGCGAATCGTGCTCAGCTCGATACGCTGCGCACCTCGATTTACGCTAGCGTGCTCTGCTCGTCGTTGATTGCCGTGCTCGCGTCGATTCTCGCAGGACGATGGCTATCGCGCACGATTTCCCGGCCGTTGAAACAGGCCGTATCGGTGGCGACGTGTGTCGCCGAAGGCGATCTGACGAATCGCATCGAAGCGACGTCGACGGACGAAACCGGACAATTGATGCTGGCCATGAAGGCGATGAACCAGAGTCTCGCGGGCATCGTGGGCGGAGTTCGCTCCAGCGCCGATCGCATTGCGTCTGCGTCCAGCGAGATTGCCGTTGGTAATCTCGACCTGTCGTCGCGCACAGAGGAGCAGGCGAGTTCGCTGGAGGAGACGGCCGCGAGCATGACGCAACTGACCGAAACTGTGCGCCAGAATGCGGACAACGCACGTCAGGCCAGTACACTGGCGACGCGCGCGTCCAGCATGGCGGACGCCGGCAATGAAGCGGTGCACGGCATGGTCGAGACGATAGAACGCATCAGCGGCAGCTCGGACCAGATTTCGGAAATCACCGGCGTGATCGAAGGCATCGCTTTCCAGACGAACATACTGGCCTTGAATGCGGCGGTCGAAGCCGCGCGCGCGGGGGATCAGGGACGCGGCTTCGCCGTCGTGGCGAACGAGGTGCGCGCGCTCGCCCAGCGCTCGGCAACGGCGGCGCGGGAAATCAAGGAGCTCATTGGCACATCGGTGGAGACGATCCAGAGCGGAGCGAGGCAGGCGCACGATGCAGGCGGCACGATGACCGAAGTGAAGCTCGCGATCAGGCAGGTGGCTGAAATAGTCGGCGAGATCGCGGCAGCATCCGACGAACAAAGCAGAGGCATCGAGCAGGTGAACCAGGCTGTGAACCTGATGGACAAGGTCACGCAGCAGAATGCGGCGCTCGTCGAGCAGGCAGCTGCGGCGGCCCAGTCGCTGGAAGACCACGCGATGGATCTGAAAAATGCCGTTGCGGTATTCAATCTCGCGGATCACGCTGGGCAACACGCGTAGACCGTAGCGGCAACGCAGAACCGGCTCGTTGCAGCAACGAGCCGGCTGAAGATCGCAATTCAATAAACGCGATTCAACGGGCGCGGTTACTCGGACGCCGTGGCGCCTGCTGGAGCGCGGCGCGGGGAGCGTGAACCGTTGGTCGGCGCGAGCAGGTAGTAGGCAAGCGCCGTCGCAACGAGGCCGACCATCCAGGAAACGTCCGCACCGCCAAGCAGCGACGCCCAAGGGCCGTGGAAGAAGCTCTCTTCCATGAACGGCACCTGAACCGCAATGCCGAAGACGTACAGTGCGATCGCCGTCACATTGAACGAGCCGTACATGCCGCCGTCACTGCTGATGATTTCAGCGACGTGGTAGTGTCGTTTGTTGATGAGGTAGAAGTCGACGAGATTGATCGCAATCCACGGCGCGAGCACGATGCGCATCGCGAAGATTGCATTCAGGAAGATCGCGATGAAGTTGCTCGACGCCCACAACGCGGTGACGGTGGACCCGATCAGCAGGATCGTCGACACGACGACGCGAACGTTGCGGCCAGGCATCCAGTGCGGACGGAACGTTTGCGCGGCGGTGATGAAGGACAGCACAGCGCCGTACAGATTCATGCCGTTATGGCCGATGATGTTGACGAGGAAGAGGAAGATCAGCACATAGCCGAACATGCCCGTCTGCGTGCGGATGGCCTGCATGGCGTCGGTGGTATGGCCGGTACTCACGGCGACCACGCCGAACACGAATGCGAAGATCGTTCCCAGCGACGTGCCGAAGTAGGTGAATGCGAAGGTCTTGACGAACCCGGTGGAGCTCGGCAGGTAGCGCGAATAGTCGGACGTATACGGTGCGAAGCTGATTTGCCACACCGCGCAGAGTCCGAACATCGCGAACCAGCCGGAGAGATCGAAATGGCCCTGCTGGAAGACGTGGGCGTCGAGGCCCGGCGCCATCAGGATCATGCCGATCAGGAGCGCGCTGCCCATGAACCACGCACCAACCTTGTTGAAGCGATGGATGAAGTGATAGCCGATCACGCCGACCAGCGTCGCGAGAACGGCGCCCATCACTGTCGCAACCGGCACGGGAACCGGCGGGATAGCGGCGTGCAGCGTCTTGCCCGCGAGAATGATGTTCGAAACGAAGAACCCGAGATAGATCAGCGTGGTGAATCCCACCACGAGCAACGACCCATACCGGCCGAATTGCGCACGGCTTTGAATCATCTGCGGCACGCCGACGAGCGGCCCCTGCGCGGAGGTGAGGGCGTGGAAAATCGCGCCGAAGAATTGCCCGACGACGATGGCAAGAATGGCGCTCACCAGATCCAGGTGGAAAATCAGCACTGAGGTAGCGCCGGAAATCACGGCCAGCGGCGCGACATTCGTGCAGAACCACAAGGTGAAGAGATCGACCGGTTTGCCGTGCCGGTTTTCCGGCGCAACATACTCGATCGAGTTGCTTTCGATGGTCAGAACGCTGTTATCGTTCGCCGGGTTTGTCATCATGTCTCCATTTTTATACCAGACTGCGCCGCACCACGAACGCAATGCGTGTGGCGACAGCGCAGCCTTTACGGCTTTGAATCGATACGGCAGGGGAGCGCGCCCGTCTAGCGCATCACGAACGGGTCGCTGATCGGGGCGTCCGAGGTGCGAAGCCACACGGACTTCGTCGTCGTGTATTCGAGCGCAGCGGCGAATCCGCCTTCACGGCCATGCCCCGACAGTCCGAAGCCGCCGAATGGGACGAGCGGCGAAACCGCCCGATACGTGTTGATCCAGACGATGCCCGATCGAACGCGCTTTGAAACGCGATGGGCACGCGTGAGATTGGTAGTAAAGATGCCGGCTGCAAGACCGTAGGCTGTGCTGTTCGCCTTTTCGATTGCTTCCTGTTCGGTGGCGAACGTATCCACCGAAAGCACCGGCCCGAAGAGTTCCGTCGTAATACTGTCCGCGTTCGCGACACCGGTACAGTCCAGAATCGTGGGCGCGTAGTAGAAGCCGGCGCGCTCGATAGCCTTGCCCCCCGTCAACACTTTGGCGCCCTGGCGCACGGAGCTTGCAACGACCGACTCGATATTACGCAGTTGCCGCTCGGTGCAAAGCGGCCCGTATTCCGTTGCCATGTCGTTGGGCAAGCCGACGAGAATGCGCGAGACGCGTTCGACCAGCAACGCAAGAAACTCGTCCTTGACGGATGCTTCGATCAACAGACGCGAGCCCGCGACACAGCTCTGACCGCTCGCCGCGAAAATGGCCGCGACCTGCGCATTCACCGCGCTCTGAATATCGGTATCGGCGAACACGATGAACGGCGATTTGCCGCCCAGCTCCAGCGAGACCTTGGCGAGATTATTCGCCGTGTTCGCGACAATATGCTTCGCGGTTTCAGGGCCGCCCGTGAAGGCGACTTTGTCCACCTTCGGGTGGCTGCTGAGCACGGCGCCGCATTGCGCGCCAAAGCCGGTGACCACGTTGACGACACCCGGAGGGAACCCGGCTTCGCGGACCACGCGGGCGAATTCGAGCAACGGGCCGGGCGCTTCCTCGGATGCCTTGAGCACCACCGTGCAGCCGGCAGCCAGCGCCGGACCGAGTTTCACCGCGGAAAGGAACAACTGGCTATTCCAGGGAACGATCGCGGCCACTACGCCGACCGGTTGCCGGTCGAGCCAGACCTGCATGTCCGGCTTGTCGACCGGAACGTGGCTGCCTTCGATCTTGTCGGCGATACCGGCGTAATAACGGTAGTACTCTGCCACATAGGCAATCTGGCTGGAGGTCTCGCGGATGATCTTGCCGGTATCGTTGGTTTCAATTTCAGCGAGTCGCGGCGCAGCCTTTTCGAGGAGTTCGGCAAGCCTGTACAGCAGTTTCCCTCTGGCCGACGCGGTGATGCCGGCCCACCCAGGATCGGTCAGCGCACGGCTGGCGGCGTCCACGGCGCGGTTGACCTCGTCGTTCCTGGCCTCGGGCATCTGCGCCCACACTTCGCCCGTAGCCGGGTTCACGCTTCCGAACGTCGCGGCGCCCGATTCGAACTGGCCGTCGATATAAAGCTGAAAATGAAAACTCATGGAATTACGTCCTCACTGAAAGGCCGGCATCACGTCGTTGATCATCCGTTCGAGCGATGCCTTCTTGCGCTCGAAGCTCATGCCGGTGTCGATCCAGAAGGAATACTCGTCGAAGCCGAGCGCTTCGTATGCCTTCAGACGCGCGATCACCTCATCGGGCGTACCGATGACGTTGTTCTTGCGCATGGCTTCCGGCGTGTAGAACGGGTGAGCGGCGATTTCTTCCTTGCTCAGCGACTTGATCATGCCACGGCTCACCGGACGTTCGTTCTTGAACCATGCGCCGAAGTAGTTATAGAAGACGTTCACTTCGTCGGCCGCCAGTTGCGCGTCGTCCTCGCTGCTCGCGACATAGGTGTGGCGCAGCAACATGATCTGCGGGCGAGGCATGTCGCTGAATTTCTCGCATGCCGCGTTGAAATGGCCGGCGAGCTTCTCGA
This sequence comes from Paraburkholderia rhynchosiae, assembly GCF_002879865.1. Taxonomy (GTDB): domain Bacteria; phylum Pseudomonadota; class Gammaproteobacteria; order Burkholderiales; family Burkholderiaceae; genus Paraburkholderia; species Paraburkholderia rhynchosiae. The sequence continues at coordinate 188,271 of NZ_PNXY01000014.1, read as the reverse complement.
CTTCTTCGTCGCCCATATGCAACGGCGTGACCTGGACGTTGCAGCCGTTCGCCACGGCGAACTCGTGGCTGTTCGGGTCGCGGGCGGCTACCCAGAGTGGCGGGTGCGGCTGCTGGAGCGGTAGCGGAGACGAAGTTGTCGAAGGGAATTTCCAGAACTCGCCTTCGTGCGCGTAATCGCCTTCCCACAGTTTTTTCACTGCCGGAATGAGTTCGCGCATTCTCTGGCCGGCACCCCATGCATCGAGGCCCGGCAGCAGACGTTCGTATTCGAACGAATACGCGCCGCGTGCGATGCCCAATTCCAGACGGCCGTTGGTGATGATGTCGGTCATCGCCGCTTCGCCAGCAAGCTTGATCGGATGCCAGAATGGCGCGATGACCGTGCCGGTGCCCAGCCTGACGTTCTGGGTCTTGTTGGCCAGATCCACGAGGTTGAGGAACGGATTGGGCGCGATCGTGAAGTCCATGCCATGGTGCTCGCCGGTCCAGACGGCGTGCATGCCGCCCCGGTCCGCGATCTGACAAAGCTCGACCATCTCGTCATAAAGCTGTTTCTGACTGGTCTGGTCGGAGACGCGCTCCATGTGCACGAAAAGTGAAAAACGCATGGGGTAACCTTTCAGGAAAGAAGCGGGCGGACGGTGCCCTGGCTATGGTCGCCGTAGTACATGCCGTAGCTCTTCAACTGGCTTTCCTTGCGGTAGCGTTCGAGCATGCTGGCGACGGCGGCGTCCTGGAACTGATTCGAGCCGATCTCGTCGAGACTCACGAATTCGCCCGCAACAGCGGCCTCATCCGGCGCGCTGCAGAGAAACGAGATGTACTGGTAGTGGGTTTCGGTGTTGTTGTACGCCGAATAGATGAAGCTTGCCGATGCGTTCGGCTGGTACTTCGCGAAGATCTCGGCGAGTGCCTTGTCGGCGCCTTCCTTGCCGATTTCTTTCGAAGGCAGACGCCATCTGTTGTCCGCGTCCCGCGTGAGCAGCACCTTGTCGTCCCGCGCGATGATCGCGCTCACGATGACTTTCGGGCCGGCGATCACTTCGGCCGATACCTTGGCGGGCGTGAAATAGCCGCCGCGGTAATAGCCGAGGCCCGCGTAGCCAGCAGAGTGGAATGCCTCGACCTTGCCGACGATGAGCGCGTGGTCGCCCGCATCGATCACCGTGTGCGTTGTGCAGTCGAACCACGCACTGACGTCGCCGATGAGCGGGTTGTTGTTCGCGCTCAGATGCCAGTTCACGTCGGCGAAGCGATCGTCGCTGGGCCGCGCGAAGGTATTCGACAAATCCTTCTGGCCTTCCGCGAGAATGTTGATGGCGAAGTGTCCCGTCGTGGAAAACGTCTGGTAGTTGCTCGACGTCTTTGCGATGCTCACGAGCAGCAACGCCGGGTCCAACGAAACTGACGAGAACGAGTTTGCGGTAAAGCCGAGCGGCTTGCCGTCGTCTCCTGCCGTCGTCACAATTGTGACGCCTGTCATGAAGGCGCCGAATGCATCGCGCAGTTCACGAGGATTGATTCTGGCGGTCTCTTGGGTCATATCACACTTCCGATTTCAACGTTTCGGCGAGATGCTCGGTCTGCAGCCACGCGCGCAGGGCGCGATTGACTTCCTCGGGGGCGGTCAGGTTCACCATATGGCGCTCGTTGCGGATTACGACGGCACGACCGTTGTGGGCGGCACTGGCCATCTGTTCTGCCATCTCCGGCGTCGAATTCGCATCATCCGAACCTGTGAGCACGAGAGCAGGGCAGGCAATCGTATGCCAGCCGTCGGCGTACACTTCATCGCCACTCGCGAAGGCCGTATAGGCCGTGGCGTAACCTGCCAGATCGACGGATTTCAGCCAGGACTCGACCTTTTGCGCCGCGATGCGCTGCGCTTCCCCGGCATTGAACCAGCGCCTGAGCGGTGTCTCGACGTCAATGGTTCCCGATCGAAGTTCGGCCGCGCGTTGCAGCACGGCGTCGCGGGCCTCCGGTGTTCGACGATACACGCCGTTCAGAACTGCTACGCGCCTGACCAGATCGGGCCGTGTGACGGCCACGCCCGCGGCAATCAATGAACCCATCGAATGACCCGCTAGATTGACGGGGCCTGCGTCCAGTGCTTCGATGAATTCGATGGCCCAATTCACGAATTGCTGCAAGCCGGCATTCACGTCCAGCGCGGTGCTCGTGCCGTGCCCGGGCATATCGACCGAAATCACCCTGAATTCGGCCGACAGATCGTCGATCTGCGGGTGCCACGCACGCGCCTGCATGCCCACCCCATGAATCAGGACCAGTGGCTCCCCAGTTCCCTGCTCGAGATAGTGCGCGACGCGATTACTTGACAGATGCAGGATTGTTGAGGTCATTTCCGAGTTCTGCCAGATCTTTGTAACGATCGCCAATGCGGTGATGCGGACGGCCGCCGGTCGCGCCGCCAATTGCGATAACCAGTTCGTCCGGCGCCGGCGCATCGGCGATCGCGAACTGTAGCGTCAGGTAATGCGAACGGCGGCCTTCGTCGTTCTTGTCCATCATCGGGATCAGCAGCGGCGCATTTGCCGGGCCGCGCGTGTTGTTGAAAGCCAGATACGACTTGGCGCCGACGGCCGTGCGATAGATGTTGCCGAAGTGCAGCGTGTGGATCAGCGCGGACGCATGCTCGAGCTCACCGTCGAGGCCGACAATCGCGCTCTTGCCGAACGCCTCGACCGCTTCGCCTGACCCCGCCTCGTCAAGGATAAGCTTCGTGAGGTGCTCGCTGAGTTGCGGCGCGATTGCGCGAATCTCGGACGACAGATCTTCGACATAGCCTCGGCCTGCCCACGGGTTTTTGATGACGGCCGCCGCGCCGATCATCTTCAGCGGCTTCGCGGCGGCTTTGTCGCCATCCACGAAGACCGTCTCGACATGGAGAATAGATTTGCGAATCAGGCTCATGGCAAGGTGTCCCAAGGTCAGTTGTTGATGTAAAGTATTGTGGTATGCCATAGTACGGCGTACCATGAGTGTTAACCCTAGCGCACGGATGGCGGCCCAGGAAATGGCGTCGCCCGCGCTCAGGACATGAAATGCACTCGTGCGAGGGTCAATGTGCGCTGACGAGCGTCGCGCGAAGTAGCCGGAAATTCGACGTCGGCGTATCAGGCGGTAATGGCTAATAGATCTTTGAGGGTGGAAAGGAGGAAAGATGACTGCATACTGGATTGCTCATGTCACCGTGCTCAACCCTGTGAAATACAAGGATTACACTGACATCGCACCGCTGGCATTCAAGAAATTCGGGGCGGTTTTCCTGGCGCGTGGAGGCGCGTCGAAAGTGCTCGAAGGGGAGTCGTTCGCGCGCCACGTGGTTATCCAGTTCAGCGACATGCAAACAGCGCTGGATTGCTACAGTTCACCCGAATATCAGTCGGCCAATCAGGCGCGAGACGGACACTGCATCGCGCAAGTGTCGATTGTCGAGGGTTTAGACGGCGGATAGGCTTGCGGGGGGCCGTATTGCGCAAGCGAGATCATGAAGGTCTAGTGCCGTTCAAGAGGCTGCTTTGATGTTTATGTCAGTCACTGCCTGCGACCGTCGACGCGAACCGCTTACTCTCGTTTCTTTGTAATACGTTGAAAAGGGCCCCGTGCCATGGTGGTGGCAAATGCTTGTTGATTCGTCAGTATTTACGAGACAGCGGCTTCAAAGTTGAAGCCGCTTTCTAATTTGACATGGTCACATGTTCGAATAATTCGGACCGCCACCGCCTTCCGGCGTGACCCACACGATGTTCTGTGTCGGGTCCTTGATGTCGCAGGTCTTGCAGTGCACGCAGTTCTGCGCGTTGATCTGCAAGCGGTCTTCGTTTTTCTCGTTCTTCACGAACTCGTAGACACCTGCCGGGCAGAAGCGTGACTCCGGTCCCGCGTAGGTCTGCCAGTTCACGTTCACCGGCACCGTCGGATCTTTCAGCGTCAGGTGCACCGGCTGGTTTTCTTCGTGGTTCGTGTTCGAGATGAACACCGAGGACAACCGGTCGAACGTCAGCTTGCCGTCCGGCTTCGGATACGTGATCGGTTTGCACTGCGACGCCGGCTTCAGCATCTCGTGATCGGAATGCTGATGATGCAGCGTCCACGGCACGTTGCCGCCGAGCAGCTTCTGCTCGAGACCGACCATCAGCGTGCCAAGGTAGAGACCCTTGCTCATCCATTGCTTGAAGTTACGCGCGCGATACAGCTCGGTGTAGAGCCACGACGTCTTGAACGCTTCCGGGTAGGCGCTCAGTTCGTCCGACTGACGGCCGGCCTGCACGGCGTCGAACGCGGCATCGGCGGCGAGCATGCCGGTCTTGATCGCGGCGTGCGAACCCTTGATGCGCGACGCGTTCAGGAAGCCCGCGTCGTCGCCGACCAGCGCACCGCCCGGGAACACCAGCTTCGGCAACGACATCAGGCCGCCCGCGGTGATCGCGCGCGCGCCGTAGGACACGCGCTTGCCGCCTTCGAGAATCGCGCGGATCACCGGATGCGTCTTGTAGCGCTGGAATTCCTCGAACGGCGACAGATACGGATTCGAATAGCCGAGGCCGACCACGAAGCCGACCACGACCTGGTTGTTGTCCATGTGGTAGAGGAACGAGCCGCCGGAGGTGTCGTTTTCGAGCGGCCAGCCGGCCGTGTGCATCACCAGACCCGGCTTGTGCCTGGCGGGATCGATCTCCCACAGCTCCTTGATACCGATGCCGTACACCTGCGGATCGACGCCGTCGCGCAGCTTGAACTTCTCGTTAAGCTGACGGCTGAGGTGGCCGCGCGCGCCTTCGCAGAACAGCGTGTACTTCGCGTGCAGCTCCATGCCGAGCTGGAAGTTCCCGGTCGGCTCGCCGTCCTTGCCGATGCCGAGGTTGCCGGTCGCGACGCCCTTGACCGAGCCGTCGTCGTTGTACAGCACTTCGGCCGCCGGAAAGCCCGGGAAGATCTCGACGCCGAGCGCCTCGGCCATTGTCCCAAGCCAGCGCGTCACGTTCGCGAGGCTGATCACGTAGTTGCCGTGGTTCTTGAAATTGTCCGGCAGCGCCCAGGTCGGCACGCTCTTCGCGCCCGTCTCCGACAGGAACAGGAAGCGGTCTTCGGTCACGTCGACCGTCAGCGGCGCGCCTTTTTCCTTCCAGTCCGGGATCAGTTCGGTCAGCGCGCGCGGGTCCATCACCGCGCCGGACAGAACATGCGCCCCAATCTCTGAGCCTTTTTCGAGGACGCACACGCCAAGCTCGACGCTTTTTTCCGCCGCCAGCTGTTTCAGCCGGATCCCCGCGGACAGCCCAGCCGGGCCGCCGCCGACGATCACGACGTCGTATTCCATCGACTCGCGAGGACCGTACTGCTCAATGAGGTTGTGCATGGTCGAATGCCTTATTGCGCGGGCGTCCGGACGTTCGGTTCGATCGCAATCGACACCAGCTTTGCGCCGGGGCCGACATGATGCAGATCCAGCTCCTCGCTTCGGCCTTCGATCCAGATGCCATGCATCGGCGACAGCGTGACGTTCTTCAGCAACTCACTCGACAGGCTCCATTGTCCGGAGAGACTGATCAACAGTTGCACGCTTGCTGGCGTTATCCGCAGCGCGTTCGTGGCGACGCTGACTTTCGCGCGGCAGGCTTCGCGCCGGGCCATCACATTGAGTACCTGAACGGGTTTCGTCGGCAAGCTGACCCACACGTGCAGGTCGCCGGAGAACTGCACAGGCTGGCCGGTTCGCGCGAGCAGCTGGCCATCCTGCGAATGCAGATCGACTGTGCCGTCGTCGATCAGCAGCAGCGTGCGTTCGAAGCCAGGGAATTGCGAAAACCGCGCGGCGCCCTTAAGGTCCGCCAGACTCACGCGCCAGTCGGCTACGCCCGCCGGATTCGCGCCACGAGCGAGGGTGCGGGTCGTACCGCCGCCGTTGACCCATGGTTCGGGCGAGACCGACGTGCAGTCGAGAAAGCGGACCGACGGGAGGTTCTCGTCGGCACGATGCGTTTTCAGATGACCCAGCGCTTCGCCGCTATAGCGCGAGATGGGGTTCGGAAGGTCGAGTTCCATCACGCTGCCCTTGCGCCGGCGTGGGCTTCGAGTTCACTTAATACATCGAACAGATCGCCGACGATGCCGTAATCCGCCACCGAAAAAATCGGCGCGTCCGGATCCTTGTTGACGGCGACGATCACCTTCGAATCCTTCATGCCGGCCAGATGCTGGATCGCGCCGGAAATGCCGAATGCGAAGTACACATCGGGTGCGACGGTTTTGCCGGTCTGTCCCACTTGCGTGGCGTTCGGCGCATAACCCGCATCCACGGCGGCTCGCGATGCGCCGAGTGCGGCACCTATGCGATCGGCGAACTCGCCGAGACGGACCATGTTGTCTTTCGATGCCAGTCCGCGGCCGCCCGAGATGACGACACGTGCCGTGCTCAGATCGCGTCCGGATTGTCCGGATGCCTGGCGCTCCAGTAGCTTCGTTTTCTTGAACGCGGCGACCGGTTTCGTTTCGACAATCGCGGCGGCGCCGCCCGATGCCCGCGCCGCAACGAAAGATGAGGTTCGTACCGTGGCAAACGTCACGCGCGCTGTGACCGATACTTTGGCGATGACGCTGCCCGCATAAAGACCTCGCGTGAAGCGGCCTTGCGCGTCGATGCCGGTCACGTCCGCGAGAAACGCGCCATCGGTTAGCGCAGCGGCACGCGGCAACGCACTGCGGCCGAGATTGCGGTGACTCGCGACGATCAGCGTGTAATCGTGAGAGACGGCCTGAAGCTGCATGCCGAGCGTTTCGGGCACCTGAACATGAGCCACATCGCCCGTGATGGCGAGCACGCGCTCCACGCCGCTGATGCTGGCCGCAGCGTGGGCGCCTGCTGCCGGTACCAGGACGTCGACCGGCAAACCACGTTGCAACGCCGCAGTGACGGCGCGCCGCGTCGATTCCGCGAGCTCGCCATGCTCCCATTCCCCTACCACAAGGCTTCTCATACCGGTGCTCCCAGGTTGTCCAACGGACGCTGCGCGGCGAGCGCATCCAGCAGCGCGACGGTATTCGCGACCTTGATGCCGCCCTCGCGCACAGGCGGGTCTCGCAGTTCGACGATCGTCGTGCTCGGCGTCATATCGACGCCGAGCGATGCGCCGTCGATCGTCACAAGCGGTTTCTGCTTCGCCTTGACAATGCTCGGCAGCGTGACGCGACGCGGCTCGGCCAGACGCAAGTCCGCGCTGATAACGCTCGGACCGTCCAGTTCCCACACGGATGTGCCGCCGTCATCGCCACACGTCACCTGCCAGTGAGCGTCGCGTGCGGACAACGCGCTTGCGTTCAGCGCCTGGGACCAGCCAAGCAACGCCGCGAGCATTGCGGCGACGCCGCCAATGTCGTTGTCGATTGCCTGCTTGCCGCATAGGACGAGGCCGAAGTCGCTCGTTGCCATGTACGCGCGCAGCGAGCGCGCGACGGCCAGCGAGTCCACGGTGGCGCTGGCGGCGCCAGTGTCGATCAGCACGGCGTCGTCGGCGCCCATCGCGAGGGCGGTGCGCAACACGTCCTGGCTGGTGGACTGGCCGCACGTCACCACCGTTACCTGGGAGGCCACGCCTGCCTCCCTGAGTTGCAGCGCCTTTTCGACCGCGCATTCGTCGAAGGGGTTGAGCGACATCTTCAAACCGGTTGTGTCGATCGCGCCGCTCGTGCTGACCCGCACGCGCACGTTGGCATCGACGACCCGTTTGACGGGAACGAGAATTCGAATGGTCATGTGGATAGGCTCCGGATCAGGACACGGCGCCCGCGCCGTATTTGCCGACCAGCAGCGCGCCGCTCGCGAACCGGCTCAACGCATAGGGGTCCAGCGAAACGTCAGTGGGCAGTCCGAGCGCATGCTGCGCGAGAATCTTACCGACCCCCGGCGACAGCTTGAAACCGTGTCCCGAGAAACCGAATCCCACCACCAGTCCTTCGATATCGCCAACTGAGCCGAGCACCGGATTCCAGTCGGGCGTGACGTCGTACACACCCGTCCATGACGACGCCAGACCTGCGGTCTCATAAGCGGGAAAGCGTTCGGCGACTTGCGCTCCGACTTCTCCGACGTAATCGAGCGAGATATCGCCTTGCTCGGTCTCCGGCGCATTCAACGTTTCGCCGACCACGCCTTCGGACACGAGCATCTGGCTGCCGCCATAGCTGCGGTAGTAGAGCATCCCGGCTGAGCCAAGATCCTTGAACGCGGGCATCTTGAACGAATAGGCGGCTGCGTCGCATTCCAGTGCAAGCACCGTATGACGTTCAGGCTTGACCGGCAATTCGACGTCCATCCACGCGGCCATCTCCGGCGTCCAGATGTTCTGCGTGCTGATCAGCGCGCCGCAGCTGAACGAGCCCGCCGACGTCTGAACCCCAACCACCTTGCGGCCTTCGCGTACTACGCCGGTGACGCTCACGCCCTCCATGATCTTGACGCCTTGCCGGCGCGCCGCTCGAGCGAAGCTGGTCGCAACCAGATACGCGTCGGCGAAGCCCGCTTCCGGCTCGTAGCCGATCAACGCGGCGTCGTCGAATTGCGCGATCGGCAGGCGTTCGCGCGCCTCGGCCCGGTCCAGCAGTTGGACCTCGATACCCATGTCCTGCTGTGCGGTCAACGACGCGCGCAGCGGATCGATCTTTCCGCCGTCCGGTGCGGAAATCATGTAGCCGCATTTGACGAGACCGCACGACGCTTCGTCGTCGCCAACATATTCGGCGAAATTGTTGAAAGCCCACCACGACGAGCGAGCCAGTTCGACGTTCTGTTTCACCGAATAATGGGTGCGCAACAGACCGGACGACTGTGACGTCGTGCCCGCGCCAATGGTGCTGCGTTCGAGCACAAGCACGCTTTTCGCGCCGAGCGCGGCCAGATGATGGGCTACCGAGGCTCCGATCACACCGGCTCCGATCACAACAAAATCGTAATGGCTCATGTGAACCTCTGCGTTGAAGATGGAGCCGATTCTAGGCAACCGAACCCCACGGGACTTTTGTATTAGGCAAACTTATGGTGCAGACCGTGGATTGCTCATGGTCGGCAAGTGCCGGCAGAAAAAAAGCATCATGCACGCTCTTCCGTGACAAAAGAGGGCAAGAAGGCGAAAGGCGCCAGACGCGATAACCAGCGGAGTTTTCATGCGACGAACCCAACCTCCCATCGACCTGCGCGCGTTGCAGGCTTTCATCGCAGTCTGCGAGGCGGGGTCCATGACGGGCGCGGCGAAGCAGTTGGGCGTAAGCCAGAGCGCGATCAGCCAGGCCATTAGCGCGCTGGAGCGCGATCAAGGCGTCGATCTGTTCGATCGCGAAAGCCGGCCGCCACGCCCCAATATCGCTGGACGCGCATTGCTGGAACTGGCCGGTCCGTTGATCGAACATGCGCAGATGGTGAGCGCGCGCGTCGGCGATGCGTCGCATGCAGGCAAGCTGCCGGTGCGGCTCGGTTGCGTGGATTCGTTCGCGGCCACCGTGGGGCCCGAACTGATCCGGGCGGTATCGGGCTCGGCGCGGCAGATTTCGCTCTGGTCTGGCCTGACGCCGGGCCTCAGCAAGCAGTTGCACGACCGTGAACTGGACGTGGCGATCTGCACGCAGACGTTATTGAGCGACGCACGGATTGTCGAAGTCCCGCTGTTTTCGGAAGCCTTCGTGGCCGTCGTGGCGCGACGTTATCTCGATCAGGGCAAGAACGTCGACTGGCGCACGCTCGCACTGGAATTGCCGCTGATCCGCTATACGGCGCGTTCCGTGATCGGCCAGCAGGTTGAGCGGTTCGCGCGGCATCTTGGCATAGAGAGCGCGCGGCGCTATGAATTCGACGCGACCGATCCACTATTGAGTCTCGTGGCCGCAGGGCTCGGATTCGCCATTTCGACGCCGCTCTGTTTGTGGCAGGCGCGTCATTATCTCGACGACATTGCCGTATTGCCGTTGCCCGATAGCCGTCTTGGGCGTCGTGATTTTTTTCTGCTGCATCGTCAGGGTGAATGGGACGATTTCGCGTCGGAGATCATCACACTCACACGTGGCGTGCTCGATCACAGTATCCGGCCGGCGCTGGCCCGCGTATTGCCGCATTTGCCCGATGGCGCGCTGCGTTGAGAGATAAATTTAAAGGAGTCAACGATGAGTGAGCTTTACAAGCTGCATATCGGCGATGCGCCATTGCTGATTTCGATCCCGCATCTCGGCATGGAGATTCCGTCGTCGTTGAAGCATGGGTATTCGGAGGTGGCACTGAGTGTGGCGGACACTGACTGGCATCTCGACCGTCTCTACGATTTTGCGAAAGCGCTGGGCGCGACCTTGCTGGGTGCGCGACTCTCGCGCTACGTGATCGACCTGAACCGGCCGCCGAACGACGAGAGTCTGTACCCCGGCCAAACGACGACGGGCCTCTGTCCGACGGAGACGTTTCGGGGCCAAGCGGTTTACCGGCCCGGCCAGGAACCCGATCAGGCGGAGAAGCAACGCCGCGTGGCTGCCTATTGGCAGCCATACCACACGGCATTGCAAGCGGAGTTGGCGAGGCTGCGCCAGCGGCATCCGAATGTACTGTTATGGGAAGCACATTCGATCGCGAGCGTACTGCCGCGCCTTTTCGACGCGAAGTTGCCGGATCTCAATCTCGGGACGCAAGACGGCCGCACCGCAAACGCGCTCGTGCAAAACGCAGCCGAACGAGCCGCTGCGGACAGCGCCTATACGTGGGTCGCGAACGGCCGCTTCAAGGGTGGTTATATCACGCGTCACTATGGCGAACCCGAGCGCGGTATCCACGCGGTTCAGCTTGAAATGTGTCAGTGCATCTACATGAATGAAGACGCGCCGTTCTCCTATCACGACGCACGCGCCGCGGCGCTTCAACCGACGCTGCAACGCATGGTGGGCGGCGCGCTGAATGCGCTCGAGCACCTGTGACCACTTTGTATAAGTCATGCTGTTGATGTATCTGAACCCGAGGTGCCGTTCCTGTGCAGCGAGGCACCGCGCAGGTCGGTAAACCGCACTGCTTTGATGCGGTGAGGATCCGCGGAAGTCACCTGTTCCAATGCCGTCGGTTCGCCCAAAGTGTTTCCCATCATGAATCTTATGTTCCTATTGGTAATCATGGCATGGAGGTTGCATAAGAGGTAGCGGTGAATGAAGGCGCATCAGTCCCGGTCACCTTCGCCGTACACGAAGATGGACAGGAACTGAATCGGCATTTTGATCAGCCGCTCGGGACCGTGGGGCACGTCGGCCTGGAAGGTGAGGGTGTCGCCGGGATGCAGGATGTACGTTTGCTGGCCGTGCCGGTACTCGATGACACCCTTGAGCATGTGGATGAACTCGGTGCCCTGGTGTTCGAAGACGGGGAAGGTTTCCGATTCGTCGTCCATCGTGATCAGGAACGGCTCGAACAGTTTTTTGGGGCCCTGGTCGTAGGCAAGCAGGTGATAGGTGTGGCCGCGTTTGGTGCCTTTACGGACCACCTCCATGCCTTCGCCCCTCTTCACGAGTTGGGCGCCGCCTTCAGGAACGTCGAAGCGGCGGAACAGGGTGGACATCGACACACCGAGCGCATTGGCGATTCGGTGGAGCACGTCGAGCCCGGTGGAAGTCTGGGCGTTCTCGATCTTCGAGAGCATGCCGCGGCTGATCCCGGCCTGCTCCGACACCTGGGCGATGGTCAGCCCGTGGCGCTGGCGAAGTTCGCGGATCGTGGCGCCCAGATAGCGTTCGAGCGAGTTTTTGCTGTCTTCGCCGTTTTGCATGGTTGAACCTCGTTGAAAGGCGTGAGGGTAGCAGATAAGAAAGGCCGCATTGCGCCCTGAATGTTTCTTGTTGGGAACTATTGTTGCACGGTAATAAATTTGTATTGATGCTGCGAACAGGCTCGCAGTGGGGTCGTGCAATGGGGCATGACTCGCCAATCAGCCAGCGATGGTGGTGCAAGGAGTGACGATGAACCTGAACGATGCGAGCAAGCTGCCGGTCAACGAGTTGGGTAGCGTGCCCCGCTTTGGCTCGGCTGAAGAGGCCCAGGACTATCTCACGCAACGCGGCGTGAAATACGTGCTGGCGCAATTCGTGGATATTCACGGGGTCGCGAAGGCCAAGTCGGTCCCGGTCGCGCATCTCAAGGGTGTGCTGAAGGCGGGAGCCGGCTTTGCGGGCTTCGCGATCTGGGGCGTGGGCATCGAGCCGAACGGTCCGGACTACATGGCGGTGGGCGATCTGTCGACGCTCACGCCGGTGCCTTGGCAGGACGGTCTCGCGCGAATCGTCTGCGACGGCCACGTCGACGGGCAGCCGTGGGCATACGACTCGCGCGTCACGCTGAAGAAGCAGGTCGCGCGCATGACACAACGCGGCTGGACGCTTTTCACCGGACTGGAGCCGGAGTTCTCGCTGCTCAAGCGCTCGGTGACGGGCGCGATCGAACCGTGCGACCCGAGCGATACGCTCGCCAAGCCGTGCTACGACTACAAGGGACTGTCGCGTACGCGGGTCTTCCTGGAAAGGCTCACCGAATCGATGCGCTCGGTCGGCATCGACGTCTATCAGATCGATCACGAAGACGCGAACGGCCAGTTCGAAATCAACTACACGTATACCGATTGCCTGACTTCGTGTGATCACTACGTGTTCTTCAAGATGGCCGCCTCCGAGATCGCAAACGAGTTAGGCATGATCTGCTCGTTCATGCCCAAACCGTTCGCGAACCGGCCGGGCAACGGCATGCACATGCACATGTCGATCGGCGACGGCGAATGCAATCTGTTCTCGGACAAAAGTGACAAACTTGGCATGGGACTGTCCACGCTCGGCTATCAATTCACGGCGGGACTGCTCGCGCACGCGCCCGCACTCGCCGCACTTTGCAACCCGACCGTCAACTCCTACAAGCGCCTCGTGGTGGGCCGCTCGCTAACGGGCGCCACGTGGGCGCCGGCCTACATCAGCTATGGCGATAACAACCGCTCGACGATGGTGCGCATGCCAGGCGAGCGCATCGAACTGCGTCTGCCCGACGGCGCATGCAATCCGTATCTCGCGACGGCCGCCGTGATCGCCGCGGGTCTCGACGGCGTTGAACGTGAATTGTCACCGGGCGCGCCGGCCAACGAAAACCTCTACGACTGGTCGCCTGCGAAGTTGCGCGAGCACCAGATCGGCATCCTGCCGCAGAACCTCGAACAGGCGCTCGACGCACTCGAAAGCGACCGGCTGATCTGCGACGCACTCGGCCCGGTTGCCGATGAATTCATCAAGCTCAAACGAATGGAATGGCTCGAATACATGCGCCATGTCTCAGACTGGGAAATGAAAAGCTATCTGGAATTTTTCTAAGGGGGTACGACTATGTGTGGAATTGTAGGCTTGCTGGTCAAGACGCCGGCACTGCGCGCGCAACTTGGTCAATTGATGGTGCCGATGCTGATCGGCATGACCGAGCGCGGCCCGGACTCGGCCGGACTCGCCGTGTTCGGCTGCGCGGTCGGCGAAAGCCAGCGCAAGCTGAGCCTGTATGCGGGCTTTACTGACGCGGGAAACGACTTCGACTGGAACGCGTTGCTCGATGCGCTCAACGGTGCGATCGACGTGAATGCGCGTGTGGAGACGAAGAGCAATCACGCGGTGCTGACCGTGAACGGCAAGGTCGAAACAGTCAAGGCGTGGCTCGCCGAGCATTTCCCGAAGCTGTTCCTGTTATCCACCGGGCGCTCGATCGATCTGTACAAGGACATCGGCTCGCCTGCCGAGGTCGCGCAACGTTACGACTTCTCGAAGCTCACAGGCTCGCATCTTGTCGGCCATACGCGGATGGCGACCGAATCGGCGGTCACGCCCGATCGCGCGCACCCGTTCACGGCCGGCGAAGACTTCTGCCTCGTGCATAACGGCTCGCTGTCGAACGCGCATGGCGTGCGCCGCAAGCTGGAGCCGCAAGGTATCCGCTTCGAGACGGACAACGACACCGAAGCCGCGTGCCGCTTTCTCGAGTGGCGGCTGCGTGAAGGGGATGAACTGCCGGTCGCGTTGCAGAAGGGCTTCGAAGAACTCGACGGCTTCTACACGTTCCTGATGGGCACCTCGACCGAACTCGCGCTGATCCGCGATCCGTTCGCGTGCAAACCCGCGGTGGTCGCGGAAAACGACGACTACGTGGCGATCGCCTCCGAGTTTCGCTCGCTTGCGCACTTGCCGGACATCAGGAACGCCAAGGTATTCGAACCCGCACCCGAGGAGATGTACGTATGGAAAGCATGACGTTTGACCTTGAAGGGTCGTCGGTACGCGCGCTGAACCAGTATCTGCATGGCGAGAAAGAAGCGCTCGAAGGCGTCAAGGTGGATATCACGTCGCCGAACGGCGCGCACAACATCGCGGTGGGCGTCAACGCGCACGTGACGGTCACGGTGCAAGGACACGCCGGTTATTACGTGGGCGGCATGAACCAGCTCGCGACGATCATCGTGGAAGGCAGCGCCGGCACCGGTGTCGCGGAAAACATGATGAGCGGCAAGGTCCACGTGAAGGGCTTTGCATCGAACGGCGCGGGAGCTTCCGCACATGGCGGTCTGCTCGTGATCGACGGTGATGCGGGCTTGCGCTGCGGGATTTCGCTCAAGGGCGGCGATATCGTGGTCGGCGGCTCGGTGGGCAGTTTCTCCGCCTTCATGGCGCAGGCCGGCCGCATGGTGATCTGCGGCGATGCGGGCGACGCACTGGGCGACTCGCTGTATGAAGCCGTGCTGTATGTGCGCGGCGAGGTGAAGTCGCTCGGCGCGGATGCGCAGTACGAACCGATGACCGAAGCGGACGTGACGGCGGTCAGCGCATTGCTCGACGCCGCGGGTCTCGGTCACGACCCGCACTCGTTCAAGCGCATTGCATCGGCCCGCACGCTCTACCACTGGAACGCTGACGCGGACCAGGAGTATTGAGCGCTGCCTGCAGCTGCAACCGAACAACCAGTTCACAGAGAAGATTTCCATGGAAGCCAAACCCATCCATTTCGCCCGCTTGCAGCAGGAAGAGTCGCAAGGCTACGACCGCAAGACAATTGACTACATCCACACCGCCGCGCAGCGCGGACTCTATGAAATTCGCGGTCTCGGAGCGAAACGCCGCGTGCCGCATTTCGACGATCTGCTGTTTCTCGGCGCGTCGCTCTCGCGCTATCCGCTCGAAGGATATCGCGAGAAGTGTACGACACAAACGGTGCTCGGCACGCGCTTCGCGAAGAAGCCCGTTGTGCTGGATATTCCGATCACGATTGCGGGCATGAGCTTCGGCGCGCTGTCGGCGAACGTGAAGGAAGCGCTCGGCCAGGCGGCCACCGCGATGGGCACGTCCACAACCACCGGCGACGGCGGCATGACGCAGGAAGAAAGACGCTCATCGAAGACGCTCGTGTATCAGTGCCTGCCGTCGCGTTACGGCTGGAATCCCGACGACGTGCGCCGCGCCGATGCGATCGAAGTCGTGATCGGTCAAGGCGCGAAGCCGGGCGGCGGCGGCATGCTGCTCGGGCAGAAGGTGAACCCGCGCGTCGCCTCCATGCGCACACTGCCCGCGGGCGTCGACCAGCGTTCGGCGAGCCGTCATCCGGACTGGACCGGTCCCGACGATCTGGCGATCAAGATTCAGGAATTGCGCGAAATCACCGATTGGGAAAAACCGATCTACGTGAAAGTCGGCGCGACGCGTACGTTCAACGACGTCAAGCTGGCCGTGCATGCCGGGGCGGACGTGGTGGTGATCGACGGCATGCAGGGCGGCACTGCCGCCACCCAGACATGTTTTATCGAGAACGTGGGTATTCCGACGCTGGCCGCGGTTCGTCAGGCCGTGGATGCGCTCGAAGACCTGAACATGAAGGGCACGGTGCAGTTGATCGTGTCGGGCGGCATTCGCTCCGGCGCGGACGTGGCCAAGGCGCTCGCCATGGGCGCCGACGCGGTCGCGATCGGGCAGGGCATGTTGATGGCGCTCGGCTGCAATAGCGATACGTACTTTCAGAACGGCGCGCTGCATCCGGCGACGGCGGACTATGCCGCGCTCGGCACGTCGCCGGGGTTCTGTCATCACTGCCACACCGGCAAATGCCCGGTCGGCGTGACGACGCAGGACGCCGTGCTCGAACAGCGCGTGCAGGCGGAAGAAGGATCGCGCCGCGTGCGCAACTACCTGAAGACGCTGAACATGGAGTTGACGACGATCGCGCGGGCCTGCGGCAAGCAGAACGTGCATCACCTGGAGCCCGAGGACCTCGTTGCGTTGACCGTGGAAGCCGCCGCAATGGCGCGTATTCCGCTGGCGGGTACGTCGTGGATTCCGGGGCAGACGTACTGATCGGTGCTGGATTCGACGCCCGGTGCGGGGCTCGCCATGCGAGTAACGCCGGGCGTCGGGACTGTCGCGGAGGTTGATGCATTGTGTGCGGCTCTAGCGGAGGACCGCGCCGCGGCGGTCGGGTATCGCCGCTGGTTTAGACCAGCGTAGCAGTCGCCATTGGATTCGGTTTTACCCCACACTCATCACGGTCACCGCCTGCTTGCGCAGTGTCCATCGCGCACGAGCACGCTTCGACGTTTTCTACAGGATCGCGCAATGAAAAGACTGAACAGGGTTTTTGCGTTACTCATGATGCTGGCGCTCGCTGTGCCGGTGTACGCGCAGAACGCCGCAGCCGCACCAGTGCCGAACAAGGGCGATACCGCCTGGATGATCGTCGCCACGCTGCTCGTCGTGATGATGGCCGCGCCGGGCCTCGGGCTGTTTTACGGCGGCATGGTGCGTGCCAAGAACATGTTGTCCGTGCTGATGCAGACACTCGTGGTGTTCTGCCTGCTTGGCATATTGTGGGCCGTGTATGGCTACAGCATCGCCTTCACCGAGGGCAATGCCTTCTTCGGTGGTTTGAGCAAGGCGTTTCTTGCCGGCATTACGCCGGACTCGACGGCGTCGACGTTCAGCAAGGGTGTCGTGATTCCGGAATTCATCTATGTGTCATTCCAGTTGACGTTCGCGGCGATTACCCCGGCGTTGATCATCGGCGGCATCGCTGAGCGCGCCAAATTCTCCGCGGTGCTGCTTTTCATGGTGCTGTGGTTCACGTTCTCATATCTTCCGATTGCACATATGGTCTGGTACTGGCCTGGTCCCGATGCCTACACAAGCGGTGCCGCGGGCGAAAAGGCGACCGCGACCGCGGGCTTCCTGTTCCAGAAGGGTGCGATCGATTTTGCGGGAGGCACGGTGGTGCACATTAACGCGGGCATCGCGGCGCTGGTCGGCGCGGTCATGATCGGCAAGCGTACCGGTTTCGGTCGCGAAACGATGGCACCGCATAACCTCACGATGACAATGGTGGGCGGATCGCTGCTGTGGGTCGGCTGGTTCGGTTTTAACGTCGGCTCGAACCTCGAAGCCAGTGGCGCGGCCACGCTGGCGTTCATCACGACCCTGCTCGCCACATGCGCGGCCACCGTATCGTGGACGCTGGTGGAATGGGTGCTGAAGAAGAAGCCGTCGATGCTCGGCGCGGTGTCCGGCGCGATTGCCGGACTCGTCGTGATCACGCCCGCATGCGGCTACGTCGGGCCCATGGGGGCGATCGTGATGGGCTTGATCGCCGGGGGCGTCTGCTACTGGGGCGTGAACGGGCTAAAGCGTCTGCTTGGTGTCGACGACTCGCTCGACGTGTTTGGTGTGCACTGTCTCGGGGGAGTGGTTGGCGCACTGCTGACGGGCGTGTTTGCGTCGCCGAGACTCGGTGGCACCGGTGTCTACGATTATGTCGCTAACAAGGTCGGCGACTACGATATGTTCGCCCAGTTGATCGCGCAGTGTTGGGGCGTGGGTATCTCCCTGGTCTGGTCGGCGGTGGTATCGATCGTCGCGTTCAAGCTGGTCGACATGACGGTCGGACTGCGTATCGAACAGGAGGGTGAGCGGGAAGGGCTCGATGTCAGTTCGCATGGGGAATCAGCCTACCATTCCTGACATTCGGCAGCGTGAAAGAGCTGGCTTTGGGGTGCAAAAATTGGCACTACGAGGCCGGTGACAAGGGACATGAAAGGTGCCGGCTCTTATGCTGCATGTCACGAATGTTGATTCGAGCGATAGACGTCGGCAATCAAGCGTAGGGGAGAGACCATCTCGCCAGTAGCTGCAACGAAAATTCCCGTCCTGTGGCCCCAAAACGTCGACCGCACCTTGGACAACCAGGCATGGTCGCATGCATGCTCCACGTTAGCCGGAAACAACCTCCCGCGAGGGCTCCGCGGCTCGGTCGGGTCCGGCGGTGCGAGGTCGCGGTGTTCCGGCTGGCGCCATGCTGATGTAATGGCACCAGGCCTGCATCATTTCGCGCCGCTTCTCAAACATGTCGCTGCGGAAGTAGGCGGCTTCTGCCTTGTTGCTCAGCGTATGCGCAAGCGCTGCTTCGGCGAGCTCGCGAGGGTAGGCAGTCATTTCGGCACACCAGTCGCGGAACGTGGAGCGGAATCCGTGAACCGTCAGTTGCGGACGGCCTGCCTTGCGCAGCAACTGAAGCATGGCCATGTTCGACAGGCCGGTTCCCGCCTTCCATCCCGGGAAAACGAAATCGCTCCTGCGTGCTTTCTTCATCTGCGTCAGAAGCTCGATCGCGCGGCTGGACAGCGGGACCCGGTGTTCGCGCTTCGCCTTCATCCGTGTCTTCGGAATGATCCATACCGCCTCCCGCAGATTGATCTCTTCCCAGGTGGCTGCGATGACCTCGCCGGTGCGCGTCGCAGTAAGAATCGTGAATTCGAGCGCTCGCGCCGTCACGCCGGGCTGCGCATGCAGCCCGGTGACAAACGCGTGGATGTCCTTGAAGGGAAGGGCTGCGTGATGTTTCTGCCGTTGTACCGAGGCGGGACGGGGCAACAGGGTATCAAGATGATTACGCCAGGTCGCCGGGTTGTCGCCGGTGCGCAGGCCGCGGGTTCTGGCCCACGCCAGCACGCGCTCCAGGCGGCCGCGTACGCGGGACGCAGTTTCGTTCTTGCTGACCCAGATCGGTTCCAGGATCTGCACGATATGCTGGGTATCGACAAGCCCGACATCGAGCTTGCCGATGACGGGCATCGCGTAAGTGTCGAGGGTATTGGTCCACTGGTCGGCGTGCTTGGGGTTTTTCCACCCCGGGCTGTGCATAGCAATATATTGTTCGGCGCACTGTGCAAAGGTGAGCCTGGCCGCAGCCGCCGCCCGCGCGGCGATGCGCGCCGCGAGTGGATCCTCGTCGCGCCCGAGCGCGTGGCGTATTGCCTCCGCTTTCTGTCGTGCCGTGCCCAGCGGGACATTCAGATAGGAACCCAGCCCCAGCTCATGGGTCCGGCCGTTTCGCGTGTACCGGAAAACCCATGATTTGCTGCCTGAACTTCTGACCTGCAGCCAGAGACCGCCGCCATCGCCGAAGTAACCGCGCTGTTTCATTTCCCGGACCATGCGGTCGGTAAGCTTGAAAAGTTTTAGGGCCATACTGTCCTCGAGCGGCGTCTACCCACGTTTTTACCCATGCCAAGACGGTCGATTTAAGCATGCGCCATCAAACGGAAATGGACAATAATTTCCTTTAAAACAAATGACTATGTGACATTGAATGATCTGGCGTGATCTGCAGTGACAAGCGGAGAAGTTCTCCGTCTCCGCCAAAGCGGAACAAAAAGCCCCGTAAGTTCGACTTACGGGGCTTTTTCCTTTTCTGACCTATATCAACCTACGGTCCAACCTACGCTGCAATTGCTATTTGCTTCAAAGCAGGTTCTCGCCGAAGGAAACTAACTACCCTCATAGCGGCCCAGCTAGCGGGTACCGATGATCGACACGCGGCGGATTGCCCGACGCGCTCACAGGCGCCGGTCTAGAACTGCGCCAAGCGGAAGCGTTGGCCAGCGCACTGCACGACTTGTTCGGGCCGTCGAGAGCGACGAGAGCCGACCTTAGGTTGATAACTGCTGAATTGGCTGGCGCATTGGAAAAGACAAAGGTTCGTCTGGTCATTTCGCAGCGATTCGTTGCGGTGACTCGGTTCGTCGCGCTGAAGTTCATTCACTGGTCTCAGTCGTCCACCGAACAACCGGCCACTGCCATTCAGGCCGCCAGCTCGAACGGTGCCCGAAAACAAGTTTTAGCGATGTGTTGGGCGATGCCATGTGAGTGCAATCAATTGCAATGGGTGGCTACATAGTCGGACACAAGCTCGGTGATGAAGTGATGGAGGTTGTCGCGCGGCTCGACATGAATGGTGCGCGTGGCAAGGTCGCGTTCGCCCGCGCACTCGACCTCGTGACCCCCGACGAACTCAGTTTTATTGAACTGCTGTCCTGACTCAGAAATTGGTGCGCGCACTGCATCAGGCAAGCCGTCGAATTCTCGCTGCCGAGATATGTCGCCAGACTGTCACGCGATGAGCGGAAAGAATTTCTGCTGGCCGTACGCGGCGACGATCCAGATAGGTCGTTCGAGATCGGAGGTACCACCCTAAGTGATCAGCAGTTCGTGCTCGCAGAGAATGAGATCGTAATGGCCGTGACGTTTCATGTGACCTGGAAGCCCGCCGCATACGATGAAACAAATCTCCGAAGCGCATGGGAAATACACACGCCACGAAATCCTTCACCGTCGTGCGGCAGTCTCGACAAATGCGAAGAACGACGAAGCGACGAAGGCGATCTTCGAGGGCAACCGATGATATTGTCGGAACTGAACCGGACATGGGCTGAGCACTCGAGTGTCTGCAAAGAACCCAATGCGAGACATCAAGACGAGAGATTGTTGTGGCGCGCATCGGATCGAACCGGTCCGTGCCCATCGTCGCTCGATCCTGCGAGCGCGTCCTGCAAGCGGGAAACGCCTGTCCGGACATCGCCATTGCCATCGAACAACAGCCGTTCCAGATGGCTGCTAAGCGTCTTGATCAGCGCCTGATACCTCGAACTGGGTACGGACGGAAACAACGAGATCTGTCTCGCCCGCGCGAGCTCATCCATCACAGCAATCACCCGGTTGCGCTGCAGAACGTACCTGTCTTCCGCGACACAATGCCGTGCGTTGCCGGCGGCGCCATGCAGCACGAAGTACTTCATCAGTTCGGGAGACGTCAATGTCTCGATCGCCTGCCACGCGCAGGCAGTGGCGCGCTCGTCGTTGCGAGATGGAATGGCGAGCAGCGCGCCGCCGAGCGGTGATACCGGAGTCATGTCGCGCGTCACGGTCGGATGCAATTGCAGGCCGATGCGCCCGCCTTTTTGCAGAAGCGTATGGCTGTCGAGCAACCCGTAACGGTTCGACCAGTGGTAGCACATCGCCGCCTTGCCGGCACCGAAAATCTGCGCGTTGCGAGTCCAGTGTACGCTGCGTGGGTTGGGCGGAGACCATGGAATCAGCTCGCGTAGATACTCGATCACGCTGCGTCCAATTTCATCGTCGACGAGCAGCACGCCGCGTTCGTCGAACGACATCTGTCCTTGCGCCCCGAGAATCTGCAGGAACGATTCGGCGAGCGGCAGCCCGGGCGCCATGTTCCACGTAATCCCCGAGCGTTCGAGCGTGCGCCGCTGAAGTCGGCTTGCGCACTTGATGACGTCGTCGAATGTCCTGGGCGGCTCGAGGCCCTCCGCCTCGAATAGATCGCGGCGATACCATAAAAAATCGAGGGCCGGCTGTAGCGGGATCGCGTAAAGTCGGTCGTCGACCCAGCCTGCCTGCCAGACGGCATCATAAAAATCGGCGTCTGAAATTCCCCCGCTTGCCTGTAACGCTTGCAGTTCGAACAGGCGGCCGTCTCGCGACAGTTCGGCGAGCCATGGGAACGGAATCGCGACCAGCACAGGGGTGTCACTGCCGATGCGGCTCGCGTCCCGGAGCGTGACGTCGAGCACCTCGCGATAGCTGTGCTGCGGATAGGTGTGCACCTGCAGTCGGTTACCCAGGAAACGCTCGATATCGGTTCGGTTGCGCTTGAGAATGTCGAACACCGGATCTTCGTAGGCGATCAGGGTGACTTCGATCCCATCGTCGAAGCCTTGAGACGCAGCGCGTGGCCATCCAACTTCCGATGCAGGCGCGAGCGTTGAAGCATCGAAGCGATCGAGCGATGTGGCGTCGCTCGCACTCACGATGAGCCGCACCGTCTGTTCGGTGATTCGGTCCAGGCGTTCGAGCAGCGTCGCCGATGGTGCGACCGTAGCACGAGCGCCGCGCCCCGGGCGGGCGCGCAATCGCAGCCACCCTTTTGCTTTCAGCGCAAACACGATCCGCCGCGCGCTCGTGCGCGGCAGCCCGGACAGATCGGCAAGCGCCGTGATCGCGGTTTCCTTGCCGTCCAGATGGTTCTGCAAGAGCGCAGCCAATACCGGCCACATCGCTTGAGCCTCATCGCCGAGTTGCGCACGCAGGATGTCGCCCAGTTTGTTTACGACAGCGATCGTCGCGCGAAGATCACGTGCATGCATGTGGGCGCCTCGTTCTGGTCAGCGACAGTATAGCCGCGCGCGCTTACCTGGTACCCAGCAAGTCTGACAATAACCATTTGAAATTAAACGAGATAACCAGAATGGACATTCGATCGTGCCGGCGTTTGCCAAGCTTGAGCCTACGATGCAGTGACGCAGCGCCTCACGGCGCGCGACGACACGAAAGACAGGAGACGACGATGAGAGGACTAGTCAAGCTGATGGCCGCATGGGCGTTGCTGCTTTGCGGCCTTCCGGCGCTTGCCGCCGGCCCCCGGTTTGTTGTGGTGACTCACGCTCCGGACGCCGACCCGTTCTGGAACGTCGTCAAGAACGGCATCGCGGATGCGCAAACCGATTTCGGCGTAACCGTCGACTACCGCAATCCGCCCAACGGCGACCTCGCCGACATGACCCGGCTGCTCGAGCAGGCGGCTGCGCGCAACTATGACGGCGTAGCCACGACGATCGCCGACTTCGACGTGATTCAGCGGCCAGTCAAGACCATCGTCGAGAAGGGGGCGCCGGTCATCACATTTAATTCGGGAAGCGAGGCACAGAGCCGTCAGCTCGGCGCGCTGTTGCATGTCGGGCAGCCCGAGTACGAAGCCGGCAAGCAGGCCGGTGAGCGCGCCAAAGCGGCGGGGATAAAAACTTTCCTGTGCGTCAACAACAACGCAACGAATCCGGTTTCGTTCGAGCGGTGCCGCGGGTTCGGCGATGCGATTGGCGTGGACTTCAAGAAGAACACGCCCGATTCGGGCAACGACCCGATCGAAGTGGAGAACAAAGTGTTTGCCGCGCTGCATACGCATCCCGAGACGCAGGCCGTGCTCGCGCTCGGACCGACGTCGGCGGTGCCTTCGCTTCGCGCGATCCGCAAGCTCGGCCTTGCTGGAAAAATCTATTTCGCGACGTTCGACCTCACGCCGGAAGTGGACAAGGCGATCGACGCGGGCACAGCCGCGTTCGCGATCGACCAGCAGCCCTATCTGCAAGGCTATATCCCTGTTGCGTTGCTCGCGATCATGAATCGTGACAACACGCGCGACGTCGCGAAAGCCTGTGCGCAGCTCAAGACCGACCCGAAATTCCAGCAACGACTGCGCGCCTATGGCCTCGCGCCGTATTTCCGCAGCAATGGGGTGGATACGGGACCGGGTTTCGTGACCCGCTCAAACGTCGCACTGGTCGAAAAGTACGCCGGCCAATATCGCTGATTGGATTTTCCATTGCGGTGCAGGCCATCGCATATCTCAATTAGCGCCATTCATGCAATTTTTGTCGAGGGGATGCCTGATGTTCCAGCTAGCCGTGTGCGCGGAGATGGTGTTTCGCGACCTGCCGTTCGTCGAGCGCGTTCGCAAGATCGCAGGCTTGGGGTTTCAAGTCGAGATCTGGGACTGGACGAAGCACGACATAAGTGCACTTGCCGCGAGCGGCGCGGTGTTTTCGTCGATGACAGGCTACATGAAAGGCGATCTTGTCACGAAGGAGGGTGCGGCCGCGTTGCTCGAAACCGCCGAATTGTCGATCGAGGTGGCAAAACGGCTGCGCTGCCCGCGCCTGAATCTGCACGGGACGGGGCTTGGCCCGGAGGGACGGCCCGTCAGCTCCGTCACGATGATGACCGGCGCGATGTGGCTGGCGGCGTATCGCACACTGGCAGACGCCGCGGAACTCGGTCGGCGCGCGGATGTGACGTTCTGCCTCGAGAACCTGAATACCGATGTCGATCATCCGGGCGTTCCGTTTGCCCGCGCGGCAGACACCCTCGCGCTCGTCGAGGCGGTTGACAGCCCGCACCTAAGGCTGAACCTCGATCTGTATCACGCGCAAATCGGGGAGGGCAATCTGATCGAACTCGTGCGGCGCGCATTGCCGTATGTCGGCGAAATCCAGGTGGCCGATGTCCCGGGACGTTGCGAGCCGGGTACGGGCGAAATCCACTACCCGGCGATCGCCCGTGCGCTGAATGAAGCCGGCTATCGAGGCACAGTCGCGCTCGAGGCGTGGGCGAGCGGCAGCGACGAACTGGCGTTGCAACGATTCAGAGACGCGTTCTCCGTTTGACGCGCAAAAAGCGGAGTGCGCGAAGTCTTCGTCCTGCGCGATCGGATGACCGATCACTATTCCCGAGCGGTCTGCTTGGGGCATTTCCTAACCATTGCAGAGGTTTTTTCATATGCTGAAGATCGCACTGCTGGGTGCCGGCCGCATCGGTCAGGTTCACGCCCGATCGATCGCCGTCCACCCCGACAGCCATCTCGCCGCGGTGGCGGACGTCGTCGCCGATGCGGCAAGGAAGCTCGCCGCTGCCTATGGTGCTGAGGCCCGTTCCGTCGACGACATCCTCGCCGACCCGGCGATCGACGCCGTGCTCATCGCGACATCGACCGACACCCATGCCGACCTGATGGAACGCGCGACGATCGCGGGCAAGGCGGTGTTGTGCGAGAAGCCCGTGGACCTGTCGCTCGAACGCGCGCAGGCGTGCCAAGCCAGCGTGAACCGCACAGGCAGAACCGTGATGATCGGCTTCAATCGCCGTTTCGATCCCAATTTCGCCGCGCTGAAATCCGCACTGGACGCCGGCGAAATCGGCAAAGCCGAGCTGTTGACGATCACGTCATTCGACCCGGCGCCGCCGCCCCTGTCGTACATCAAGGTATCGGGCGGCCTGTACCGCGACATGATGATTCACGACTTCGATACTGCCTGCTGGCTGATGGGCGGTGCACCGACGAGGATCTTTGCCACAGGCGCATCGCTCGTCGACCCGCAGATCGGCGCCGCGGGTGACGTCGATACCGCGGTTGCGACGCTGTTCTGGGAGGACGGGCGGATCGCTGTGATCAAGAACTCGCGCCGCGCCGGCTACGGGTACGATCAGCGCATCGAACTGCTCGGCTCGGGCGGGCTGCTCTCGGCGCAGAACGTGTTAGAAAATACCGTCGAAAGGATCAGTGAAGCAGGCACGCACGCGGCCAAACCTGTCTATTTTTTCCTCGAGCGCTATCAGCGCGCTTACGAAGCGGAATGGAGCGCGTTTGTTGACGCGGTGAAGGCTGGCTCGCGCGCGCCGGTGACACTGGCAGACGGCGTGCTGGCGCTGGCCTGTGCCGAAGCCGCGGGGCACTCGGCAAACAGTG
The DNA here is from genome assembly GCF_002879865.1 of Paraburkholderia rhynchosiae. GTDB lineage: Bacteria > Pseudomonadota > Gammaproteobacteria > Burkholderiales > Burkholderiaceae > Paraburkholderia > Paraburkholderia rhynchosiae. The sequence continues at coordinate 162,591 of NZ_PNXY01000014.1, read as the reverse complement.
GTGAAGCTGCGGCAATCACGCCGGACCTGTCTAGCATGTTCAAGATCTCGCCGTGGAACTGAAGGTGCGGGTGGAATCATTACAGACCAACAGCGAAGCGGCGATATGTGAACGTATCCATCGCGCATTCGAAGACGATGTCGATGCTGTGCTGATCAACGCCGGTGCATGGGCGCATTACAGCTATGGCCTTCGCGATGCGCTGGCCATTTTCACTTGCCCCTGATCGAGCTGCATATGTCGAACATTTACGCGTGTGAGCCGTTTCCGCACAAGTCGATTCTCGCGGATTTGTGACGGGCAGATCGGTGGTTTCCGTTCGCAAAGCTATCTGCTTGCGCTCCGGGCCGCGGTAGCTGCGGTGCAGTAGGGCCCAAGCAATGTGAGCCACGTTACTCTGCCCATATCCCTTTGTGCGGAGAACACATGCGAGGGGTCTGGGAACCAGGCGATCGTCCGCTATTCTGCACGATCCCGATCCGTGACATCTAACTCGTCTGGCGACACCCATGGACTTTGATTGCATAGCCGCGGCCTCATTTTCGGCCCCGTTGAACTATCCATGGATCAGCGCGAGTTTACCAATCAGTTGTCTGTGCCGAACCCAGCAAACGGAGAACCTCGAGCCTCTTCTATTCGTTGCACCGTGTCGAGCGTGGCGTTGCAAAACCGCGAGGTTTGCAAGCCGCTTCGTCATACGTCCGGGCCTGCCTGGAGCCGGCCAACGCGAGGAATAAATGAGCCGTTGCCGGGCGTTGTCACGACGACGACATAATTCAGAGCAGGGCGCGCCGCGCGACGACAAAGTTATGCGTTTTGCCGTTGCTTAATTGTTAAATATCGCAAGGTCATCGAGCCCTATCGGGCTTTCTATAGACAAATTAAAACGCCTATGCGAGAGTCTCACCGACAAGTTCCGGAGACTTACATTTTTTTACTTCCGGCCGCCGGCAGCCTGAAACGAGTTCATTTTTGGCTCCAGTTGAAGTCGGCCTTAAGAGATGATCTAACACATTAAGTTTCAGAAAATCCTTACATAAAGTTTCTCAATTCTGCGCCGTAACCTTGGATTAATACCCAGCTTCTTGGCCTGCGACGATCGACTCGTCGTGGCAAGGTTGCCTGCGCGCTAACCATGAATCGAGTTAGTTAGTCCAGCTTACTTGCTGTGTGTTGCACGAAAATTTCACCGTTAATTAGGTATCCAAACAGATGAAAAAGTGGAGAGTGTGATGGAGACCAGACATGAATATTTCTCGACCCAATTTGTGACAAAGGAAAACGCAATGAGCACGAACCGATATACGTTGGTTTTGAATCGCCGATCTGGCGCACGCGTAGCGGGCGCTGAGACGCAGCCCGTTGTGGACGGCGCGCCAGGGCAAGGGGAAATGGGGCAGGGTGGGAATCCGACGAGGTCCAAAGTAACACTGGCTGTATTCGCGGCGTTCATGCTTTCGGCGGGCTCCGCGCATGCTGACAACCTTGCGGTAGGCGGGGAGGTCGGTGGGACGACTGCAACGATAGGGGGGGCAACGGCTCCGTCCGCGAGCACAGGCGGGACGAATCCCGCTGTAGCAGGTGACGCGAGCAACACGAGTCAGAATACAGCGGTCGGGATCAATGTCACCGCTAATGGCGGGGCCGCAACCGCTCTTGGTGATACGGTCACAGCGAGCGGTTTCAATGCAACAGCAGTCGGTGCGAATTCTGTAGCAAATGGCATAGATGCTGTCGCATTCGGCGCTTCATCCCATGCTACGGGTAACGGCAATGCCGCGTTTGGCGCTCAGGCAACAGCCAGTGGAACGAACTCCGTCGCGGTCGGTACAGGCAGCGTTGCCGTGGGTTCCGGCGCAATCGCCGAAGGGCTGGCGGCCGTCGCCAATGGCGGAGCGGGCAGCGTAGCGATCGCAATCGGTGCAAATGCTGTCGCAACATCGACAACACCCGCGTCCCCAATCGCCATTGGCCCTGCTGCCTCTGCAACCAACGGAGAAGCTGTCGCAATTGGTAACGGCGCTGGAGCGGTAGGCGACGGCTCTTTTGCCGGAGGCGCCGGGGCAAAGGCATTGGGAACCGGCGGAGTTGCGATCGGAGGACTTTCCAGTGCTTCGGCTGTCAATTCTGTCGCACTGGGCACAGGCGCGCAGGCATCGATTACAAATTCGGTCGCGCTGGGCGCAGGATCAACGACGCAGGCTGCAACGAACGTCAACAGCGTCACACTGAACGGCGTGACGTTTGGCGGCTTCGCGGGCGCTACCCCTGCCGGAGTTGTGAGTATTGGTAATTCAACGCAGACGCGTCAACTGACAAACCTAGCCGCTGGTCGGATTAGCGCGACCAGTACCGACGCCGTGAACGGCTCACAGCTTTTCTCGATTGCGTCTCAAGTGTCCGCGCTGTCGAACAACCTGACGTCGCTCACCACCACCGTCAACACGATTTCGACAACCGGTTCGACTGGCACGACCGCCGACAATACCGGCACGGCAGTGGGCACAAACTCGGCTGTGTCCGTGCAAAACGGAACCGCGGTCGGCAATGGTTCAAACGTTTCGGGTGGCGATGGTACGGCAATCGGCACGAACTCGAGAGTCACGGCCGCGCGTGCAACTGCCATCGGCACGAATTCCAAAGTTACAGGCACGGACTCTACGGCGATCGGCACGAACAGCCAGGCCACCTCGAACAATTCGGTTGCCCTGGGTGCAAATTCAGTTGCAGATCGGGATAACACGGTTTCGGTCGGTGCGCCGGGTGCTGAGCGTCAGATTACCAACGTTGCAGACGGTACGGCTCCGACCGATGCTGTGAATGTGCGCCAGATGAATAGCGCCGTGAACAGCGTCCGTGACGATATGCAGAAGTATCGCAGGGATGCGAACGCAGGTTCGGCTTCGGCTGTCGCGCTCTCGATGCTTCCGCAAGCTCCGGCTCCTGGAAAATCTGTCGCAGGCGTGGCTGTCGGCAATTATGCCGGCCAGACGGGTTTCGCTATCGGTGTGTCTACGTATCTGCCTGGCGGTAACTGGATTCTGAAGGGCGGTGGCTCGACCAATACGCGCGGTACGGTGGCCGTAGGGGGCAGCGCTGGTTATGTCTGGTAAAGCTATGCTTCGCATAGTCAGCCTCGCTTCACCAGCTGAGTAGTCGGCCTGAGTGATTAGCCACAAAGCCCGCTGCGGCGATCGCTGCGGCGGGCATCTATTAAAAAAGGCGTAATGCTTCTAAATTTACGACTCCACACCACACGAGAAGGACGGGCAAAACGTGCCAGGTTCCAGGAGCAACGGATCACGCTGCTACGCGAGCGGAATTACAGGCCGGTCCGTGCGTCTCGCAAACAAGGCGTCACTCATCCGATTCGCTGGAAGTGGAAGGCGAGCGAGGCGCGCAGCGCGCAGCTCGAATGCACGGTACGCCGTCGCAGGGTCTTCGCCTGGCTCGCGCGCAGATCTCGCATGTTGGGGAACATCCAACACTTGCCGCGGGAGCAATGCAAGACATCGACGCAATTCAGGCTGTCGAAACTGCATCCGGCAATCCGGATTTTCGTCAACGCTACAACCCTCGCGGCGAGCGTCCGTTGGCAGGGAAAGTGCGTGGATTTGCTCCAGTGCCACGAGACTGGTCTCGAAACAGTTGCGGGCGACTGGATCAATCCGATCGACACCGCGAAGTATCAACGCGTCTATTGCAATCTTGATGCGAGGTGGAACGCTGAGGTATTCAAATGCTTCCTGCGCTGGTTGCGCAATGTACTGCGCACGGCTGGGACATTGATTCTCTACGGCACACCCGATGGAACCACGTGGGCGAGGTTGGCGCCCTTAGGCACGCCGGTGGGCATGTTCGAAATGGCAAGGTTTCCTGTCTGGTCGGATGCGTGTTGAGCTGACGGGGCGTATGAGACCGTATTTTCTGGGGAACAGATACATTATCAAGCAGCATTTATTCAACATGGAAGGGCAGCGTTTCCATCTATGACGGTGACACCGGTATCGGCTACCTCGAACTCGGTTCCTGCGACCGCGACTGCACCCTTGATGTGGTCGCTGCCAGAGAGTGCGCCAAAGAGGATACGTGCTGCAACGGGTCGCGTCTTGAATTCGCTTACGTGCAGTGCGACTGGAACTCCCGACGCCGTAACCGGAACGCCAATCTTCGTCATCTCGGCATGGAATGCTCCGAGAAGCTCGTGCTTCGCTTCAGCAGAAATCTCGAACGATGCCGTATCAATCTGCAGTTCGCTTACACCGCCGGTAAGTGCGGCGCTGACATTGTGCCCCCGGTCGGCGGGTAGAGGATTCAGGGTCGTCGCTCCCGCGCACGCGGTGAGAAGAACGACGCAAATCGCTGAAAGCAAGATGAAACGCATTTTTATTTCCCGATTGCTGTTTAGAGAATTGATGACCGGCAATGCGGGAGTCAGGGTTTGAGCCATGAGAGCGTCTGGACTTCCCGGACTGCCGGGGCTCCAATATCGTCATCGGCCGGTGAATGAATATCGGGTGGAAGAGAGAGATTCTTTAGCGTTCTAGTACCACTCGATTCCATTTGCAATATGCGCATGGCTTACGAATCATAAGGCTTTCAGTCTTATTCGCTTTACTAACCCGGCAATGTCGGTGCTCCGCCACTTAACGACTGGCATGTGCCCGCGGACTCTGCCGGTGTCATGACCGAACGTGCGGGATTTGGTCCGTTGCCAGTGCACGCCGTAGCCGCTGTGAGGACAGGCGTCATCTAGTCTGCGTCGCGGACGTCGGTAATCTTGCGCACCAATCGACAAAGCGCCGGATGACAAACCAGCGACGGCGCGCATGCGTTCGCACACGAGGCGACTTGCTGTGTCCGCTTGAGGCCATCCGACGCTCCACATGCAACGCCATGGGTAATCTTTTCGCGACACGCCGCGAGCGTCGCGGACAGAGCTTGCATGCCCAAACGATGCGCGTAATTGGCAGTCAGACAATCGTCAAACAGGCTCTGGGATTGCGAATAGTCGCGAGTACTTTCCTCTTCGTCGCAGAGTCGCGTCGCGATCTGCAAAACTTCACGTTCGGTTTCCTGCAGAAATGATTCGGACAGCGTGATTTCGGGAGCGTGACGCGAAGTCCAAAGCCGAGCGGACTCTGTGAAATGGGCAAACGAGAGCCACTTCCCGTCAATCTGCATGGACGCCAACTCCTGGGCGACCAGGTCGCTCAATAAAAACACCTTCATTGCTTATCTCATTAGGGCGCGGGCCGATACCCGATTGCAAAATGGGACCACGCACGCCTGCGCACAGCGACCCCGAACTATTCGGCGATGGCCGCGTAACGCCCGTTCCCTTCGCCAAACTTAGCCGTCGAGTATGGATGCCGGGTGTCGGTGGCAACAATGGGAGAATTCTCATTTGAGCGAGACTTTACTTAAGCGTCCAGATCCGTGCAGATAGGTTGCGTTCCGGGCTCCTGATCTCCCGCCGTATGTCTCGCGCCTCTCGCGAGCCGTTCGAGATAAGTCCACGGGAAAATGCCGCGCTCGTGGCCATCGTCGAACACCAGTTGCAGACCGTAGCCTGAGGGCCGCGCATCGAGCAGCTGCACATTGGGCGGCTGCGATGGCGCGCGTCCATCCAGCTTGCGCTTGCGGCATTGTGCGCACATGCACGCCGAGCGTAGTTCGGCAAATGGCAACCGTCCGACCGTGCCATCCGGCCAGTGCACCAACAGGGCCGCGGAAGCCGGGTCGATCGCGACGTACTCGGGCACGTTCACCGCTGACGTTCTCCGATCTGACGCAGTGCGATTCGTGCGGCCTTGCGAACCTCCGGATCGGCGTCGGCTTCCGCTGCCTGCAGCGCGGCCAGCGTTTGCACGTCGCCAATTTCGCCGATTTCGCCGAGTGCGAGCGCGGCTTCCTTGCGCACGTTGCTGATCGAATGCGAGAGAAGGGCGGCGACTTGCGTCGCGGCCGCGGCGTCGCCGATCTGCCCCAATGCGCGCAGTGCCCGCAAACGTACTTGCCAGTAAGCGTCTTCCAGCGCGTCGACCAGGGCATCACGCGATTCGGCGACGCGCAGCTTGCCGAGCGTCGTCGCCGCTTCTTCGCGCACTTGCCAGGCGTCGTCGCGCAACGCGCTGAGCAGCGCCGCCGCCGTCTCGCGGTGAGAGCGCGGCGCAAAGCCGAGCGCGGCCGTCGCGGCACGCCGGATCGTAGAGTCGGCGTCGCCAGTGGCGAGAGACGCCAACGGGCCCAGCGCAACCGGATCCTTCAGCCATCCGAGGACGCCGACCGCCTCGGTGCGCACGTTGGCGTCCGCATCGACCAGCGCTTGCAGCGCGGGTGCGAGCGCATCGACCACACGCAGTTCGCGCAACGCGCGCAACAACGCGGCGCGCACGAATGGGTCCGGCTGCTTCAGCCAGCCAAGCAATATCGCGCCCGAGGCCGCCTGCTTAAGCTCGGACAGGCTCTGCGCGGTCCTCGCACGCACGGCCGGATCGTCGTCGAGTAGTGCGCCGCATAGCGCGTTGACGACGTCGTCGCGCTCCCATGAAGCAAGCAGACGCGCGGCCTCGCTGCGTACTTCGGGCGAGGCATCATGCTGTAACGCTGCGACGATAGGCTCAATAACGTAGGCATCCTCAAGATCGGCCAGGTCGATGAGCGCGACGCGGCGTATGACCGCGTCGTCGTCAGCGAGGCGCGTTAGGAGGGCGGTCGCTTCCTCGGGCAACGGGTCGCGAGAAATAATCGGATCGGTCGAAATGGGCATGAGCGGACATGAATAGAGAAAAGGAACTCCGCGAATCGCTCAACGCAGAAGGTACGGAATCGACACTTTCACGGCACCTGTCGGGCAATCCTGCTCGCAAGGCATGCAGTACCAGCATTCGTCGAATTGCATGTAGGCCTTGCCTTTTTTCATGTCGATCGCGAGCAGGTCGAGTGGGCACACGTCGACGCATACGGTGCAGCCTTTTTCTGCAATGCACTTGCTTTCGTCGATCGTGACCGGCGCTGAGCTGCGCTGGAATATTTCGTGCGGCGTAAAAGACATCAGCTTCCTCCGTCAGACTGTTGCGGCGTCGAGCGAGGGCTCGCCGATCCGCAGGCTACGATAGGCATCGCGCTCGCTTTCGTTAAGCGCGACGATATACGGTTTGACAGCGCGCTTTTCGCTCGTCATGCGACCATTAGCGTCCTTGCGCAGATGCGTATGGCAGAACCATTGCGCATCGTCGCGCTCGGGGTAGTCCACGCGATGATGGTACAACCCCCAGCGGCTCTCGGTTCTAAAAAGCGACGCACGTGCGGCCATTTCCGCGCAATCGCGTATTGCACGCACTTCGGCGGCGCGCATCAGTTCATGCGGATGCGCGGCCGATATCGATTCGATATCCTCACTGATTTCAGCGAAGCGCTGCAAGCCGATCTCCATTTTTCGCGTGACCTTCGGCGGTTGCAGATAATCGTTCACCATGCGGCGCAGCTTGTACTCGACCTGCGCGGGCGCGATGCCGTTCTCCCGCCGCAGCGGCGCATAAATACGCGCGCGTTCCGCGTCGATCTGTTCCTGGTCGATGGCGGCGCGTTCGCGGCCCGCTACATAGTCGGCTGCGTTGTGACCCGCGAACCATCCGTACGTGAACGCACCGAGCATGTAGTTATGCGGCACGGCCGCCATGTCGCCGGCGGCATAGAGACCGGCCACTGTCGTCTCTGCGCGCGCGTTGACGTAGACGCCCGACGCGCTATGACCGCTGCAAAAGCCGATTTCCGAAATGTGCATCTCGATCATCTGTGTGCGGTAATCGGTGCCTCTTCCTTCATGAAAACGCCCGCGGCTCGGGCGTTCGTTGGTATGCAGAATCTGTTCAATCGTTTGAATCGTTTCTTCCGCGAGATGGTCGAGTTTCAGGAACACGGGGCCGTTGCCGCTTTGCAGTTCCTGATAGAACTCCCACATCATCTGGCCGCTCCAGTAATCGCATTCGATGAAGCGTTCGCCCTTGCCGTTCGCGGTAAAGCCACCGAGCGGACCGGTGACATACGCGCAGGCCGGTCCGTTGTAATCCTTGATGAGCGGATTGATCTGAAAGCATTCGAGATTCGCGAGCGCAGCGCCGGCGTGATAAGCCATTGCGTAACCGTCGCCCGCGTTGGTTGGGTTTTCGTATGTGCCCATCAGATAGCCGGAGGCCGGCAGGCCGAGGCGTCCGGCCGCACCGCAACTCAGGACGACCGCTTTCGCGCGCACCACGTAAAAATCCGCGGTGCGGCAATCGAAGCCGAGCACGCCGCAAACGCGGCCTTGCGAATCGGTCAATAGCCGCGTTGCGACAATCCGGTTGGTGATCGCCACGCGCGCGCGTTTGAGCTGCCTGTACAGCACTTTCTTGATGTCGTGGCCTTCGGGCATCGGCAGCACATACGAGCCCATGTGATGCACTTTCTTCACCGCATAGTCGCCGTTGCCGTCTTTTTCGAACTTGACGCCCCAGCGGTCCAGTTCCTCGATTGTCCTGAAGCTGTGGCGCGCGTACGCATACACCGCCTCCTGATCCACGATGCCGTCATTCGCGATCGTGATCTCGCGGGTGTATTGCTCGGGCGTCGCGTGGCCTGGAATCACCGCGTTGTTCAGGCCGTCCATGCCCATCGAGATCGCGCCGCTGCGCTTTACGTTGGCCTTCTCGAGCAGCAGCACCTTCAGCGACGGATCGCGCTCCTTCGCCTTGATGGCGGCCATCGGGCCCGCCGTTCCACCGCCGACCACCACGATGTCGTAGTCGAGTACATGTGTGTTCATCGTGCCTCCGTTGCGTTTTTGCTGCTTCCTTGCAGGTGTTTTTCGCGGTCGACGCGCAACCGGTACTGAAAGGCGTCGCCGCGAAAGTACAGATATTCGAAATCGACCGGCTGTCCTGACGCGTCATGCGTGAGACGCTCGATACGCAACACGGGGCTGCCTTCTTCGACGCGCAATGCGTCGACAATGTCCTGATCGGCGAGAATGGCGTCGATAGAAACATCGGCGTGACCGAGCGGCACACCGCAGTCGTTCTCGAGGATCAGGAATATGTCGCGCGTCGTAAGGTCCGCACTCGCCAGGCGTTTGCCGATGGCTTGCGGCACCCATGTCAATTCGAGCGATACGGGCTCGCGATTGAGCAGCCGTATGCGATGAATCTCGGTGACAGGCGCGCCTTCGGCAATGTTCAGGCGTGCAGCAACGTGGCGTCCGGCCTCGACGGTTCTGAAACTGCGCAACTGGTTGACGATTTCATAGCCCATCGACGACATGGCTTCTGCGAAGCCCTGCAAAGACGTGACGTTCTGGAACGCCTTGGGCTTGGCGACGAAGGTGCCCTTGCCATGCAGCTTGAACAGCAGGCCTTCCTTGTGCAGATCGCCGAGCGCCTGACGAACAGTGATGCGGCTCACGTCGAACATGCGGCATAGTTCGTGTTCGGACGGCATCTGCGAATGCGGCGCATAGGTGCCGTCGAGTATGCCCTCGCGCAGCACATCCTTGATCTGCGCGTAAAGCGGAAGAGGCGTAGCCGATACCATTGCGGTATCGGCTGTTACCGGCACGAGAGTCGTTTTGTACATCGCTCAAACTTGTTATGACAAGACGATGTGCAGTCTAGTAGGACACCGCCTCGCTTCAAACCAAGTTTTTCTGCTATGTATTTCTCGTCCCGGAGTTAATCAGAACGCGTGCCGCAGTCCCACCATGCCGACGAACTGCGAAGGCCCTGAAGAGGGCGTCGCATTCTGCGAGTCGCCCACTACGGCCACCGCATCGATGATGCTCGTCGCGCCGCTGCCCGCCGCGGCGAGTGTCTTGCCGCGCGCGAGCTGATACGCCTCGAGCGCGTAAAGCGTGGTACGGCTCGACAGGCTGTAGGTCTGCTCGAGCGAGATCTGGTGATAGCGCGCGGGGTCGCTGACACCGTTTGCCTTGCTCGCTCGCGTATAGCTATAGCCGGCGCCCACAATCACGGCAGGCGTGATCCGGTAGGTCGAAATGACGCCGTAGGTGTTGAACACGCCTTCGCTCGCGAACAACGAGCCGTGGCCCGGCGCATATTGCACGTTCGAGTAGTTGATGCCGATCATCAGATCCTGCGCGGTATAGCGCGCTGCAGCCGCGAAGAGTTGTGCGCTGCGTGCGCTCGCGTAACCGCTATTCACCGGCGAGTTGATTGCGTAAGTGCCGAGCGCCGCACTCGTCGCGATATCTTTCAGCTTCACGTAGCCCGCGGCGATGGCGAACGGCTTGTAGTCGTAGCGCAATGCCGCGCTGAAGTGACTGCCGTTGGCGACGCTGCCGGGCACGCCGCCGAGTCCGTATTGCGCGCTGAACTGCAGACCGGAAAGTGTCGGAGATAGATAGGTTACCGAATTATTTAACCGGAGAGTCGTGTCGAGCGAGTCGATGTCGCCGGGATGCGCGCCCGTTGCACCCGTCAGTACGCCTGTCGGCCCCAGCGCGCCAACCATCTGGAAGTAGGGCGTGTACTGACGTCCGAGCGTCACCGTTCCGTAGCGGTCGTTGCTGAGGCCGACGTACGCCTGCCGGTTGAAAATAAAGCCCGAACTGCTTTGTGCGCCGGTCAGCGAGTTAAAGCCGCTTTCAAGCCGGAAAATTGCTTTCGTGCCGCCGCCGAGATCTTCCGCGCCGAGCAGTCCGAACTTGCTTGCCTGCAGATTGCCCTGACTCATATAGAAGTTCGCATGGCCGCGCTGATTGCTGACATAGGTGAACGCGTTGTCCACGACACCGTATAGCGTGACGCTGCTTTGCGCCGAAGCGCCACCGGATAGCAACGTGCCCGCGAGCGGCAGGCAGGACATGACGACCGCGCGGGTTCGCGCGCGCTTCAATGAGTTCATGGTTGGAAGTCTCCGATCCAGTTGTACGACGTTTTGTTGTTGAGCGCAATAGCGTGCGCTCAGGGCGCGGTGGAAATAGTCAGGCATCGCCAGCCATCGGCGCAGTGGTCGTTCAGCAGCGCTCCACGTTCGCAGGTGACCGCGCGCGTTTCGTGCATCGGCACGAACAGGCGGATTTCGCTCTGTGCATCCGGCATGGCACCTTCGCGTTCAATGGCAACGCGCAGCGCGTTCGCATCGCTCGCGATCGTCACGTTCCAGCGGCCTTGCGCACCTGAGCGCCAGGCTTCCGTTTCGCCGTCGTCCTCGATAGAGCCGCCGCGCGCCGTGCCAACGCCCGCATACGGCACAGCGATGAACGCGCGTTCGTCAGCAGGGCGGCCGAAGTGTTGTTCGGCGATGTTGAGCGCAATCACGCTGCCCTCGCGCAGCAACATGACGGGCTGATCGAACGGTGCGGGGAGCGTGACTGTCTGGCCGCCATCGAACGATTCGCCGCTCCAGTACGACACCCAGCGCATTCCTGCGGGCAGATAGACGTCGCGCGTCGATTGACCTGCGTCGACCACCGGCGCAACCAGCATCGACGAACCGAGCATCATGTCGTCGCCGTCGGCAAGGCAGCGCGCGTCGTGCGGAAACTCTGCGAACATGGGACGCAAAACGGGTTCGTATGCGCTGTGAGATTGCCAGAGCAACTCGTAAAGATACGGAATCAGCCGGTAGCGCAGCTTGATCAGGGCGGCGACCTGCTGCGTGACTTCCGGATACATCCACGGTTCGTTGACGGTGCCGTCGTCGTTCCACGAGTGAATGCTGAAGCGCGGCAGGAAGATGCCGAAAGCGACCCATCGCGCGAACAGTTCCGGACCGGGCGCGGGACCCGAGAATCCGCCGATGTCATGGCCGCTGTTCGACACGCCGGACATGGCGAGCCCGAGGCCCATCTTCAGATTGAATCGTAGCGTTTCCCATGACGTGTAGTTATCGCCCGACCACGTCTGCACGTAGCGATGCATGCCCACGCCGCCCGAACGCGACACCAGAAAAGGCCGGCGTTCAGGCGCGAATTCACGTTGCGCATCGCGCGAGGCACGCATCATCAACTGGGTTTGCAGCACCTTCGCCTGGTGGGCCGGATAGGCCTTGCCAAAACCGCACGCGATTGCATCGCGAGTCCAGACTTCGAACTCGTTGTTGTCGTTCCAGGTCGCGGCTATCCCGTGTTTCAGAAGGCTCTCTTTCACGCGTGACTTCCACCAGTCGATCGTGGCATGTTTGGTGAAGTCGAGATATGCGCCGACCTCGTCCCAGAACTGCACCCAGGCGGGCTCGCCGTCGCCCGATGCAATCAGCAGCCCTGCGCTCGCAGCCTCTTCGAACGCAGGGTGGTCTTGCAGCAGGCACGGCTTGATGTTCGCGCACAGGCGCACGCCGTGTTGGAGGTAGCCGTTCACGAAGCCGTCGATGTCCGGAAACTTCTCGTGGTTCCAGTTAAAGACGTAGCGTTTTGCACCGATCGATGTGTAGCCCGACGACAGGTGAAACGAATCGCACAACACGTCGTGCTCGTTGCATCCCTCAATGAATTCGCTCATGCGTTGCTGTGCATCGGGCGCGTCGGTGTAGCTCATCGTCGAACCGGAATAGCCCAGTCCCCATCTGGGCATCCAGGCGGGACGTCCGGTGAGCCACGTGAAGCGGCGTACCGCGTGCAAGGGCGTGTCCGCCGACGCGATGAAGTAATAGTCCAGGTCGCCATGCCCGGCGACGAAATGGCGATAGGGGCCGTGATAGTTATCGAGCTCGCGGCCCATATCAAAGCGGCAATCAGCGAGCGTGTCGTAAAAGAGCCCGAAACCTGTCGACGTTTGCGGCTGCCACGTCACGTAAAAGGGTATGTGTTTGTAGAGCGGATCGGTCGTGCGCGCGTTGTACCCCATCGCGTCGATGTTGCGCATCTCGTACGACTGATCCGCGCGATCGAGCGAGCCTGCGCGCTCGCCGAGGCCGACATACATCTCGTCTTTACGGCGCTCGATGTAGTGATACACGCGCTCGTCCCACCAGCCGAAGTTATACGACTGCGTCTTACGGTCGTTCATGACGCGATGCCACTCGGCGCCGCGCAGAATGTCCCACGCACAGAATCCACCGTCGAGCGTCACGCTCAGACGGATGCACGCCGTTTGCACGACGAGTTGCACGCCGTTGTTCGACAACTCGAAGGGCGGCGGTGCGAAGCCACTCATATCGCGGCGCTCGCGACCTTCGAGCGGCACGTCCACTGCGCCTGGCGCGATGGCCCACGTGCGCGGCCCATGCAGTTCACCATCGGGCAGCACTAGTACACGGATGATGTCTTCGGCGAGGACAAAGAGTTCGATCCGGCAATTTTCCGCTGCTTCCAGAACGATGTGATGGCCGGCGTGAGACGCCAGCGCAAACTGCGGCGGGCGCTTGAGATTCGTGATTGAACGCATGATAAGTTTTCGATGAAGTCATGCCGCCGCATTGGAAGCCGTGTCGGCCTCGCGCGGACGTGCGTCGCGCGAAACGCCGCGCATCAGGATGATCAGCAGCGTTGCGCCGATGATGTCGAAGGCGCCGAGCGCGCCAAAGAGCGGCGTGTAGCCGATGGTGTCCGCAAGCGCACCCACCAGCAGCGAAAAGCCGAGGCCGCCGATCCACGCGGCCATGCCTGCAAAGCCGGCGACGGTACCGACTTCGCTCGGGTCGAACACGTCGGCGGCGAGCGTGTTGACGAGCGCCGAGATCATCTGATGCGCGAAGCCTCCCACGCAGAAGAGCGCGATGGCTTCATACGGTGAAGCGACGAGACCGATGCATGCGGGCCCCAGCATCATCAGCGCGCCGAGCGCGACGCCCGCGACGCGCGACCAGACGAGCGGCACGCGCAGATGCTTCATCAGGAAGGGCGATAAGTAGCCGCCGAAGAGCCCGCCCAGATCGGCTGCGAGAAACGGCAGCCACGCGAACAGCGCGATCTGCTTCAGATCCATGTGACGCTGCGTGGCGAGATAAAGGGGAATCCAGAAACTGAATGTCTGCCATGCCGGTTCCGCGAAAAAGCGCGCTTGCGCGATAGCCCAGAAACGACGCGTGCGCAGCACTTCGCGGATGCTGCTGCGCCGTGGCGCGGGCGGCGTTTGTCCGCTGACGATGGTGTTGCGCTCGGCGTCGCCGATCCGCGCATGCTCGGTCGGCGAACGATACAGCGCGTACCAGGCGGCAGCCCACACGAAACCGAGCGCGCCCGTCACGGCGAACGCGCTTTGCCATCCATAGCGAAGCGACAGGAACACGACCAGTGGGGGAGCGAGCAGTGAACCGAGGGAAGTGCCCGCGTTGAAGTAGCCCACGGCGACCGATTTCTCGCGGTTCGGAAACCACTCGGCGACGACCTTCATGCCTGCCGGAATGGCGACCGCTTCGGTGAGGCCCATCAGGCCACGCAGCGCGGCGAGCGAAAACCAGCCGCTGGCGAAGCCATGCAGTACGCCCGTTAGCGACCACAGGCAGGCAAACAGCGCGAAGCCGAGGCGCAGACCGATCAGATCGATGATGAGCCCGCAGACTGGCTGCATCACGGTGTAACCCACCTGGAAGGCGCCGACGACATACGAGTACTGCTGAGTGCTCATGTGCATCAGCTTCATCAACTCGGGCGCCATCACGCCGAGCGCGTTGCGCGACAGGTAATTGACGATCGTCCCAGCACATACGAGGGCGATGATCCACCAGCGCAAACCAATGATTGTCTTCAAAGTCTGTCTCCATGCCCGCGTGTCCGCCGGCTGGCCGCTCGTGCGGCGATGCGCGAATTCGAACATTTAGCTGGCTTTAGTGTCAGTCATCGTATCACTACGCGTTTCGTTTGATACTAGGGAAAACCAGTGTTTGTGCCGCAATACTGCTTGAAATACGGGGATATGGTGCTTCACCGTACTGAATTTTGATGTGGAAGTCGGACGACTGCGCTGGCGATAAATCTTGGCTGAATGTTCTTTCGAACATGTAATGTTCATTCCCGGTCGGCGTTCGGACATAGGGGCGGGGGTGCCATGCCGCGCGCCGCGGCAATGTGCGGCGAGCGACTCTTACTTTCGTACCAGTTAGAAAACGTGCGTAAACGATTCGCCATCCTATGTAATTGGCAGACCCGTCCAACGGTACAGGAAAGGGCATGAGGAGTTCCTCGCCGTCACCGCCGCGTTTGTCTACCGAATAGCTGCAAATGTAACGGGACGTAACCTCCCGCGCTCGCTGCGATTTTATGCATCAGTTATTACAAAGCTGAAATACGCGGCTTGCCGCCTTGCGCTATATTTCCAGCAACAACACATTTGTTCCAAAGGATGATCCATGAAGTCCGCTCGTTTTGTTCCGCTACTGATTGGGGTGATCGCGTTGGGCGCGTCGGGTGCCGCAATGGCTGGCGGGCTCAACATCGGGGTCAACATCGGGATTCCCGCGCCGGTCTACGTCGCGCCGGCTCCTGTCTATGCGCCGCCCCCGCCGCCTCCGCCGCCTGTCGTATATCAGCCCGCGCCCGTGTACTACGGTGGTCCGGCCATCATCGTCGGCTGGCACGGCGACCGCTACTGGGACGGTCGCCGCTACTGGGCGCGCGAGGATTGGTATCGCCATCATCCGCCCGGCCGTTATGACTACGGCCGCGACCATTACGATCACCGCCGCGGCTGGCATTGATCAAGCGCTAAAAAACCGCCTGAAAATGGGCGGTTTTTTCATGCGCGCGAGCGCTACGATTTGCGCCGGTTTATTGGGTAGAATTCTTTCGCAACGCAACTACCCACTGATCACCAAGGCGCTTATGACAACAGGCTCGCGACGGCTTCCATCGCCTCGCGCACTTCGATGCAGCGTAACTTCCAGGCCCTCGCGTGTCGGTCCCGCGGTTGTCTCGCGTTCATGGCGTAGCGCCGGCGTCGCAATCCTGTGCGGCGCGCTGGCCGCCGCCGGTCTGTTCGCGGCGCCGCAAGCTCACGCGGTGTACGCGATCGCGCAGTACGGCGAGCCCAAATATTCCGCTGACTTCAAGCACTTCGACTACGTCAATCCGGATGCGCCGAAGGGCGGCACGCTCGTGCTGGCCAATCCGAGCCGCCTCACCAGCTTCGATAAATTCAACCCGTTCACTTTGCGCGGCAACACCGCGCCAGGCGTCGACCTGCTGTTTGAGAGCCTGACGACCGGCAGCAGTGACGAAGTGGCGTCCGCGTATGGACTGCTCGCCGATGACATTAAGATCGCGCCGGACGGCTTGTCGGCCACGTTCCATATCAACCCGCGTGCGCGTTTTTCGAACGCCGATCCCGTCACCGCCGACGACGTCAAATATTCGCTCGACACGTTGAAGAGTCCGCAGGCCGCGCCGCAATTCGCGTCGATCTTCGGCGAGATCATCCGCGCGGTGGTCGTCGATCAGCATACGGTCCGTTTCGAGTTTCACCAGCGCAATCGCGAGTTGCCGTTGCTGGCGGGCGGCATGCCGGTTTTCTCGCGTAAGTGGGGAATGAAGCCCGACGGCAGCCATATTCCATTCGACCAACTGGCGTTCGAAAAGCCGATCGGCAGCGGCCCATATCTGATCGAACGCTACGACAACGGCCGCACGATCACATACCGGCGCAACCCCGACTACTGGGGCGCGGCGCTGCCGGTGCGGGTCGGCATGTACAACTTCGAGCGCATCGTCTACAAGCTGTATTCGGATAGCGTCGCGCGGCTGGAGGCATTCAAGGCCGGCGAATACGATGCGCTCGTCGAATATGTCGCGCGTAATTGGGTACGTCGCGATGTCGGCAAGAAGTTCGATAGCGGCGAGTTGGTCAAGAAGGTGTTCCCGCAACACAACGGCACCGGCATGCAAGGCTTCATGCTGAACACGCGGCGGCCCTTGTTTCAAGATGTGCGCGTGCGCAAGGCGCTGGATCTCGCGCTTGATTTTCAATGGCTGAACCGGCAGTTGTTTTTCAATCAGTACACGCGTATCGACAGTTTCTTTGCCAACACCGACATGCAGGCGAAGGGGCTGCCTTCGCCGGGCGAACTGGCGCTGCTGGAGCCGTGGCGCGCGAAGCTCGATCCCGCGGTTTTCGGCCCGCCGCCGAAGCAGCCCGACACCGATCCGCCTGGGTCGTTGCGCGCAAATCTGCTGCAGGCGCGTGCGTTGTTGCAGCAGGCCGGATGGACCTACCGCGACGGCGCGTTGCGCAATGAGAAGGGCGAGCCATTCCAGTTCGAGATTCTTGACGACTCGGGGTCGGCCGCGCAGATGGAACCGATCGTCGCGACCTTTATCCGGAACCTGAGAAAGCTCGGGATAATCGCAACGTTTCGTGTGTCCGACTTCGCCGTGTATCAGAAGCGGCTCGACGCATATGATTTCGACACGACGACAATCCGCATGCCGGACGTGCAGGTACCCGGTTCGGAGCAGATCGAGCGATTCGGCAGTAAGGCCGCGGACACCAACGGGTCCGACAACATGATCGGGCTGAAGTCGCCCGCAGTCGATGCGATCCTGCGCGCGCTCGTGCAGGCGCAGACGCGCGAGCAACTGCTCGACGCCACGCACGCGCTCGACCGTGTGCTGATGCATGGCTACTATGTGGTGCCGCACTGGTACAGCGCGACGCATCGCGTGGCGTTCAAGCGCGGGCTCGCGTGGCCGGCGACGCTGCCTCTGTACTATGGCGCGGAAGGCTGGATCACGTCGACGTGGTGGTTCACGCAGCCGCAAGCAAGGACTGAGGCGCCGCCGCAGTAACCTGCCGCAGGTCACGCGCTATCGTCATTCACACACCGCCTTCGCAACGGAAACGCCTGCCATGTGGAGCTACATTCTCAAACGCCTGCTGCTGATGATCCCGACCTTGCTCGGCGTGCTGACGCTGACCTTCGCCGTGATCCAGTTCGTTCCCGGCGGCCCGGTCGAACAGATGCAGCACGAACTGCGCAAAGGCGCCGAAGGTGCGCCGCCGTTCGGTTTGCGCGCGCATAACGGCGTCGACGCGCAGCAGGTCGCACAACTCAAAGCACTATACGGGTTCGACAAACCGCCGCTCGAACGCTACGTGCTGATGCTCAAGCGCTTCTCGACGTTCGACCTGGGGCAGAGCTACTTCCGCCATCAGAGCGTGTGGTCGCTGATCGTGTCGAAGCTGCCGGTGTCGATCAGCATCGGCTTATGGACGTTCTTTCTCACGTATCTGATTTCGGTGCCGCTCGGCATTGCGAAAGCGGTGCGCAACGGTTCGCGCTTCGACCTCGCAACGAGCCTTGTCGTGCTGATCGGTTACGCGATTCCGGGCTTCGTGCTCGGCGTGCTGTTGCTCGTGTTGTTCGGCGGCGGCACGTTCCTGCAACTGTTTCCGTTGCGCAATCTCACGTCGGATAACTGGGCCCAATTGAGCGTCGCGGGGAAGATTCTGGATTACCTGTGGCATATCACATTGCCGATCACGGCGTCGGTGGTGGGCAGCTTCGCCGTGATCACGATGCTGACGAAGAACGCCTTCCTCGACGAGATCCGCAAGCAATACGTGCTGACCGCGCGCGCAAAAGGTCTCACCGAAAAACGCGTGCTGTGGAAGCACGTCTTTCGTAACGCGATGCTGCCGCTGATCGTCGGCTTTCCGGCGGCGTTTATCGGCGCATTTTTCACGGGCAGCCTGCTGATCGAGACGCTGTTTTCGCTCGACGGTCTCGGCTTGCTGTCGTATGAGTCGGTCGTGCGGCGCGATTATCCGGTCGTGCTCGGCACGCTGTATCTGTTCACGCTCATTGGTCTTGCCACCAAGCTGATTTCCGATCTTTGCTATGTGTGGGTCGATCCCCGCATCCAATTCGAACAACTGGAGCGCTGATGAATCGAGCCCGCCTTTCAGCCGATGCAACGGCGCGTGTGGAGTCCGCGCGCGCGTTCGTCTCGCCTTCGCCAGCGCGCCGTGTGTGGCAGCGGTTTCGCCAGCAGCGTCTTGGCTACTGGAGCCTGATCGTATTTGTTGCGGCCTTCGTGGCGAGCCTTGCCGGACCGCTGTGGTCGAACGACAAGCCGCTCGTGGTGCGCTACGACGGCCATTTGTATTTCCCGCTTTTCAAGACCTACGCGGAAACTACGTTCGGTGGCGATTTCCCAACGCCCGCGGATTACCTCGATCCGTATATCAAGCATCGTTTTGATGCGCCCGGCAACTTCGCCGTTTATCCGCCGAACCGTTACTACTACGACACGCTCAATTATTTTTCAAAAGCGCCGAATCCGGCGCCGCCGTCGCATGAAAACTGGCTCGGCACCGACGATCGCGGCCGCGATGTTTTCGCGCGTCTGCTCTATGGCTTTCGCGTTTCCGTGGAGTTCGGTCTCGTGCTGACTTTCATTGGAACGATACTCGGCATCGCTGCGGGTGCCGTGCAAGGTTATTTCGGAGGACGTATCGATATCGTGGGGCAACGTCTGATCGAAATCTGGAGCGCGCTGCCGGAGCTCTATCTGTTGATCATTTTCTCGTCCATCTTCGAGCCGGGTTTCATTCTGCTGATCGTGCTGCTGTCGCTGTTCGGCTGGATCGGGTTGTCCGATTACGTGCGCGCCGAGTTCTTGCGCAATCGTCAACAGGACTATGTGCGCGCGGCGAAAGCCATGGGCCTATCGAACTGGCAGATCATGTGGCGGCACGTGTTGCCCAATAGCCTGACGCCGGTGATCACATTCCTGCCGTTTCGCATGAGCGGCTCGATTCTCGCGCTGACCAGTCTCGACTTTCTCGGCCTCGGTGTGCCTTCGCCGACGCCGAGCCTCGGCGAATTACTCGCGCAGGGCAAGGCGAATCTGGATGCGTGGTGGATCTCGTTATCCACGTTTGGCGTGCTGGTCGCGATGCTGTTGCTGCTGACTTTCATGGGCGACGCGCTGCGAAATGCGCTCGATACGCGCATCTCCGATGCCATGCGCGCCGGAGGTAACCAGTGAGCGTTCAACGGCAAACACAAAGGCAAGGGCAGGCGCATAGCGGCGAGCAAGTGGGAAACCCGGCACCGCTATTGGAACTGGATCACCTGCACGTGAGCTTCGGCGATACCGTCGCGGTGAGCGACGTCACGTTGGCAATCCAGCGCGGCGAGCGCATTGCGCTGGTCGGCGAATCGGGCTCGGGCAAAAGTGTGACCGCGCTGTCGATCTTGCGTCTGTTGAGCGACGCGCAGGTGAGCGGCTCGATCCGTTTCGACGGTGAGGATCTGCTTGCCAAAAGCGAGCGCGAGATGCGCGGCATGCGCGGCTCGGACATCGCGATGATCTTTCAGGAGCCGATGACCGCGCTCAATCCGCTCTATACGGTCGGCGACCAGATTGCGGAAACCATCGTCATGCATGACGGCGTGCCGGCGGCGGAGGCGCGCAAACGTGCGGTCGCGCTGCTGGGGCGCACGGGTATTACGGAGCCGGGCAAGCGCGTGAACAGCTATCCGCATCAGCTTTCGGGCGGACAGCGGCAGCGCGCGATGATCGCGATGGCGCTTGCCTGCCGTCCCCGTCTTTTGCTCGCCGACGAACCGACCACGGCGCTCGATGTGACGATTCGCGCGCAGATCGTCGAACTGCTGCTCGAACTGCAACGCGACGAAGCCGAAAAGCGCGGCATGGCCGTGCTGCTGATCACGCACGACCTGAACCTCGTGCGCCATTTCGCGCAGCGCATCGCGGTGATGGAGAGGGGCGCGCTCGTCGAAAGCGGGCCGGTCGAGCAGGTGTTCGAGTCGCCGCAGCATCCGTATACGCAGCGGCTGCTGGAGAGCCGGCCGCAGCGCACGGTGGTGCCGGTGCTGCCTATTTCGCCGGTGCTGCTGCAAGCTCGCGACGTATCCGTCGATTTCAAAACGAAGTTGCCGGGTTTCGACGGCTGGTTCCGCTCCGGGCGTTTTCGCGCGGTCGCGGACGCGAGTGTCTCGGTGCGCCAGGGCGAGACGCTGGGCATCGTCGGTGAATCGGGTTCGGGGAAGTCGACGCTCGCGATGGCCTTGCTCGGCCTGCAGCGCACGGCGCACGGCGAGATCGAATTTCAGGGCAGGGCGCTCGGCAGCTATCGCGGCGCGGAGCAGACGGCGTTGCGCTCGAACATGCAGGTCGTGTTTCAGGACCCGTTTAGCTCGCTTTCGCCTCGCCAGACGATCGAGCGGATCGTCGGCGAAGGGCTTGCGCTGCACCGGCCGCAGATGTCGCCACAAGCGCGGCGCGACAAGGTGGTGGCCGTGCTGCGCGAGGTCGGGCTCGACCGTACGGCGCTGCTGCGCTATCCGCATGAGTTTTCGGGCGGGCAACGTCAGCGGATCGCCATTGCGCGGGCGCTTGTGCTCGAGCCGCGCATTCTGATTCTCGACGAACCGACCAGCGCGCTTGACGTGTCGATCCAGCAGCAAGTTCTGAAACTGCTCGCCGGGTTGCAACAGAAGTACAACCTGGGCTTCGTTTTCATCAGCCACGACCTCGCCGTGATCGGGGCAATGGCGCATCGCGTCGCGGTGATGCAAAACGGTTCTATCGTCGAAAGCGGAGACGTTGAGCAAATCTTTGCCATGCCGTCGCACCCCTATACCCGAAAGCTACTGAAAGCGGCATTGGACCGTTGATTTTTCACCCTTTCACCAATTGGGTGCGTCTCTCGATTGTATTTTTCTATTTGTTTTGACACATGAATACTTACTGGCTAGTATCGACCAAACTTTTTTCCGTAGACCCCTGATTCTTTAGCAAAAAATACCGACCAATGCAGCACAGAAACCTGACCCAGGCTTGCACGCGCGTCGTCGCCGGGATGTTCATTGGCGTCTTGATGGCAGCAGCTCCCGGCGCTTTCGCCGACGAAGTAAGCAGTTTCAATCAGAATGCCTCATATTCGCCCGCCAGCGTGGCGAATTCCTCGTCTTCGAACCCTCAATCGCTCACCGGCAGTAGCGATAGCGGCGCCAAGTCGTTCCTTTCCGGCATGGCCGGCAAAGCGGGCGATGTGGTCGTCGGCGCGCTGAACATGATCGGCGTTCGCTACCGCTGGGGCGGCAACACGCCCGACTCGGGGCTTGATTGCAGCGGTTTCGTCCGCTACGTGTTCCAGGACACGCTGGGCATGGCGCTGCCGCGCCGCGCCGAGGAAATGAGCCGCGTCGGGGAGAAGGTTCGCGTCAGCGACCTGAAGCCGGGCGATCTCGTGTTCTTCAACACCATGCGCCGCACGTTCTCGCACGTCGGCATTTATATCGGCGACAACAAGTTCGTGCATTCGCCTTCCACGGGCAGCACGATCCGGGTCGACGATATGGATAGCGGCTACTGGGAAAAGCGTTTCACCGGTGCACGGCGGGTCGAGACGTCGTACCAGGACGGCGAAGATCTGCGCAAGCGCGTGAATGCCACGATCGGCGGCAATAACTGATTTTTGCTGGGCCGGCGGTTCGGGCACAAAGCAAAAAGCCTGCTTCGTTTGAAGCAGGCTTTTTTGCGTTCCCGGCGAGTCTATTCTCCCGGCGGCGCTGAGCCGCCCAAGCCGTTCCCAAGCTTCCCAAGCTTCCCAAGCTTCCCAAGCTTCCCAAGCTTCCCAAGCCTCGCAAGCCTCCCAAGCCTCCTAAGCCGCGGCGCGGCTCGCGGCCAGCTTGCGCTGTAACTCCGGCATGATCTTCGCGACCGCTTCTTCGCCGGCCAGAATCGCGGCGTTGCGCTGCGAGAAATCGCTGCCGCTCATGGCCGCCAGATTCGGCTTGATGACGATGTCGGCGTATTTGTCGAGTTCGTAGGCCTTGATCGTCTGGCCCATGATCGTGAAAGTCTGCATGAGCACGTCGAACGAACTGGCCGTGAGGCCGCTTTCGGGGCTCTGCGAGATGTCCACGGCGATCACGAAGTCCGCGCCCATTTTGTGCGCGAACGATGCCGGCACCGGGCTCACGAGACCGCCGTCGACATATTCGTGGCCGCCGATTTTCACCGGCTCGAAAATCGACGGCACACTGCACGACGCCCGCACCGCGACGCCGGTATTGCCGCGCTGAAACAGGATCGGCTGGCCGGTCCTCAGGTCGGTGGCGACCACGCCAAGCGGCTTGACCATCTTTTCGATCGGGCGATTGTTGAGGGTGGTGTTCAGATAGTTCTGCAGCGCGATGCCTTGCAGAAAGCCGCGCGTGCGAAACGGCATGGCCCAGTCGCTGATCGACGCTTCGTCCATGTTCAGCGCGAGCTTGTTCAGCGCGAAGCCGTTCATGCCCGACGCGTAGAGCGCGCCAACCACCGACCCGGCGCTCGTGCCGGCCACGAGGTCCACCTGGATGTTGCGTGCCTCGAGCGCCTTGATCACGCCGATATGCGCGAAGCCGCGCGCCGCGCCGCCGCCTAACGCGAGCGCGACGCGGATCGGCCGCTGCGGCTTGTCGAGTGGCGGTGTGCCGTTAGTGGGCGTGGCCGCGGACGTGTTCGGCGACGACACGCCGTCGATTTTGCTGCCGGCCGTAGTGCAGGCGGCTAGCACCGCTGAGGCGGCCGCGAGCGAGAAATTGCGACGGCCGGGACGAAGCGACGAAGGTTTCAACGAGTTCTCCAGCAACGGCGTGTGCGGCGCAATCGGCGCCGTTCTTTTGCCGCGATCGGGCAAGGGATCAGGCAAGGATCAAGGGGGCCGCAAAGCGCGGTTCCATGCGCCATGACGGTATCCCAGTGTCCGGCGCGCGCACATCATAAATCAAAGCGGCGCACGCGCGGCGGCCGGTAATGAAACGTTGCTGAGACACTGGCCGCACTCATCATCAGGCCGTTCGGACGAGGGCAGGCTGCAGGCTTGCGAAAGGTATAATTCGGCTCTTGTTTCAATTCCTTCGTGTCCATGCACGGCAGCCGTTCCGCCGTATGGGCGCGGTTCGCTGCCGCGCTTACGGGCGATGTCTATCCGGCGCCGGCGCCAGTCTTCGAGTAACCGCTAATGACCACCTCCGTCCGTACCCGCTTTGCACCAAGTCCTACCGGCTTCATTCACCTCGGCAACATCCGCTCCGCGCTGTATCCGTGGGCGTTCGCGCGCAAGATGAAAGGGATCTTCGTGCTGCGGATCGAGGACACCGATCTCGAGCGTTCCACGACTGAATCTGTCGACGCGATTCTTGAAGGCATGGAATGGCTCGGCCTCGATTTCGACGAGGGCCCGTTCTATCAGATGCAGCGCATGGACCGTTACCGCGAAGTGCTCAAAGAGATGCAGGACGCGGGGCTCGTGTACCCCTGCTACATGTCGACGGAAGAGCTCGACGCGCTGCGCGAGCGTCAGCGCGAAGCCGGCGAAAAGCCGCGCTATGACGGCACGTGGCGTCCGGAGCCGGGCAAGGTCCTGCCCGAGCCGCCGGCGGGCGTGCAGCCGGTGCTGCGCTTCCGTAATCCGCTCACCGGCATTGTGGCTTGGGACGACGCGGTGAAAGGGCGCATCGAAATCTCGAACGAGGAACTCGACGACCTCGTGATTGCGCGGCCGGACGGCACACCGACATACAACTTCTGCGTGGTGGTTGACGATCTGGACATGCACATCACGCACGTGATCCGCGGCGACGATCACGTCAATAACACGCCGCGGCAGATCAACATTCTGCGCGCGCTCGGCGGCGAGCCGCCCGTCTATGCGCACTTGCCGACCGTGCTCAACGAGCAGGGCGAGAAGATGAGCAAGCGTCATGGCGCAATGAGCGTGATGGGATATCGCGACGCCGGCTATTTGCCGGAAGCGGTGGTCAACTATCTCGCGCGCCTCGGCTGGTCGCATGGCGACGCGGAGATTTTCTCGCGCGAGCAGTTCGTCGAATGGTTCGACCTCGAGCATCTGGGCAAGTCACCGGCGCAGTACGACCACGACAAGCTGAACTGGCTGAACGCGCATTACATCAAGGAAGCGGATAATGCCCGCCTCGCCGGACTCGTGCGACCGTTCCTCGCGGAACTGCGTGTAGACGAGGACACCATCGCTCAAGGCGCGGATCTGACGGCGGTAGTGGGCCTGCTGAAGGATCGCGCGTCGACGGTCAAGGAGATCGCGGAGAACGCCGCAATGTTCTATCTCACGCCCGCGCCGGATGCCGAAGCATTGGCGCAGCATGTGACCGACGCGGTGCGTCCGGCGCTCGGCGATCTGGCTGCGGCACTGAAGACGGTCGAATGGAACAAGGAGGCGATCGCCGCCGCGCTCAAGGCAACGCTCGGTGCCCATAAGCTGAAGATGCCGCAACTGGCCATGCCTGTTCGTTTGCTGGTGGCGGGCACCACGCATACGCCGTCGATTGACACGGTGCTGATGCTATTCGGTCGCGAGGTCGTCGTCGGGCGCATTGAAAAAGCGCTGGGCTGAGCGCGTTCGCGCGTGCATTGAGATGGTTTGCATGTGACCTCGGAAAAAGTCGCATGCAACTGCTCAAAGGGTATTTACAAAGCGCAAATTGACCTCTAGAATCTCGTTTCTGTTCTGCAAGGGGGTATAGCTCAGCTGGGAGAGCGCTTGCATGGCATGCAAGAGGTCAGCGGTTCGATCCCGCTTACCTCCACCATCAGAACAGAGTGAAGTCGTTCCGAAGTGTGGAACTTGTAGCAAAAAAGACTTCCCAAGCAGCGGTAGCGTAGTTAAAATAGCGGTCTTCGCAGTTGATGAAACAAATAACTAGCAAGTCAGCATCAGCTAGTTAATTTGACTCAGCGGTGAATCAAAGACATGTCTGAAAAGATTATGTCCCCTTCGTCTAGAGGCCTAGGACATCACCCTTTCACGGTGAGTACAGGGGTTCGAATCCCCTAGGGGACGCCAAACATCAGCGTCGCTTTAGTGGTCGGGTTGCTACCCGATCAGCAGTAAAGCAGCGCAGCTTGCAGAGAAATAACCGACGCTCGCAAGCCAGGGTGTAAAGACTGGAGTGGTAGTTCAGTCGGTTAGAATACCGGCCTGTCACGCCGGGGGTCGCGGGTTCGAGTCCCGTCCACTCCGCCAGACAAAGCCCGTTCATACACATTTGAACGGGCTTTTTCATTAAAGGTGTAAGCAGTACGTTGTCCCCTTCGTCTAGAGGCCTAGGACATCACCCTTTCACGGTGAGTACAGGGGTTCGAATCCCCTAGGGGACGCCAAAACATCGGTGTCGTTCGGTTAGAAGTTGAACGGTGCAGTGGTGAGCGAGCAGAGCTTGCTTGCCAGGTGTAAAAATCTGGAGCGGTAGTTCAGTTGGTTAGAATACCGGCCTGTCACGCCGGGGGTCGCGGGTTCGAGTCCCGTCCGCTCCGCCAGATTTGAAAAAGCCCACTTCGAAAGAAGTGGGCTTTTTTTATTTCCGCTGACCATCCCGCCCGGATATGCTCGGGACAAACAGCCATTGCCAGCGCGCGCGGCCTGTTTTACCGTTGATCCGACTTCTCTTCGTCGCACCGCCATGTTCGATCCAACCGAAGCTCCGTTACCGTTCCATCTGCGCAAGGCCAGCATGGACGATTTCGAGTTCGCCGAGGCGCTGACTCATAGCAACATGGGCGGCTACTATCAGCGGCACCATCTCGTCTGGCGTGGCGATCTGTTTCTCGGCAGTTGGCGCGAGTCGGAAAATTTCATTCTCGAAATGGACGGCAAGCCGATTGGCGTATTGCGTATCACGCAGGAAGGCGATTCGCTGCATATCCGCGACGTGCAGATTGCCGAAGGATATAGGCGGCTCGGCGCCGGCACTTATCTGCTCGATGTCTCTCATCAATGGGCGCGCGAGCGCGGGTTGCGCGAGCTGCAATTGCGCGTGTTCGTCGACAACCCCGCTGCACGGCTCTATCAGCGCAAGGGATATAAGCTGACCGGGCCCCGTCTTGCGCAACTCGGTGCGATCCGTCATCTGGCGCGGCGAGTCTGAGCCGCGCGCCCGGCGACCAGGCTCAGCGTTCAGCCGTCGGCGTTGCTCGCTGCGTCCGCCCGATGCTGCGCGGCCTGTTCGCCGGCATTCTCGTCCAGGTCCGCATCGTCGCGGCTTTCACCATTTTCCAGACGATGTTCCGAGCCGCGCTCAATAAACGCGCGCGGGCTTTCGCCAAACGCGCGCCGAAACATCGCGGAGAATGCGCTCTGGCTTTGATAGCCCAGCTCCTGGGCAACATGCGACAGCGGCCGCCCCTGGCTCAGCAGCGGAATCGCACGTGCGAGAATCGCCTGTTGCCGCCATTGCGAAAAGCTCACGCCGAGTTCCTGACGAAACAGCCGCGCGATCGTGCGCGTGCTCGCGCCCACGCTCGCCGCCCATTGTTCGAGCGATTCACCGTGGGTCGGGTCCGCGATCACGGCTTCGCATAGTGCGCGCAGGCGCTTTTCGTTGGGCATCGGCACCGACAGAGGTAGCGGTTCGGAACGTGTCAGTTCGTCGAGCGCGAGCGCGCCGAGCAATTGCTCGCGCGCGGCCGGGATACCGGGCGTATCGAGCGCGGCAATCACTTCGCGCAGCAGATTGGAGACTTCGACCACGCGCGGCGTATCGAGGCCCGCGGGCACCGTGCTTTCGCTGATGTAAAGCGTGCGCAGAAACGCGTCTTCGACAGCGACGACTTCATGGGTGACGTGCGGCGGTACCCAGATTGCACGCGAGGGTGGCACCATCCACGTCGTGCCGGTTGTCGCCACCCGCAGTACGCCGCGCGACGCATACGCGACCTGCGCCCACGCGTGCGTATGACGCGCGAAGTGTGAACCCATCGGCATTGGCCGCGAGCGCACGCGAATCGGATGCGTGTCGTTCGGCTGGAACTCTGGCGGAGTGTCGGTCAAGCTGACGAAGCTCGACCGGTCTGGGCCGGCGGGCGAAGTCATGGCGAAGGTCGATCCACGGAACGTAAATCTACGGTATGAACCCGCTGATCACAGACGGGTTCTCATTGTAGAGCTTGCGTGCTTTCCGACGTTGCATAATGTCCCGACCGACAGACCACAAACTCAAGGAGCGCAAACGACGATGCAAACCGTCTTTGTCTACGGCACGCTGCGAGCGGGCGAAGTGAACGACATCCGCGAAGCCGCGGCGCGCAATGAGATCGCCGAGCCGAACCTGCTGGGCACGGCCACGGTTCGCGGCCATCTGTTCGACTTCGGCGCGTATCCGGGCCTCGTTGCCGACGAACAGGGCGTGGACGTGATAGGCGATGTCTATGAAATCGACGATGAACTCGTCGCCGTGCTCGATGAAATCGAAGCGGTGTTTCCCGGCGTCGAAGGTCGTTTTCTGGCCCGCGAAGTGATGGTGAAAGTAGACGACAACGTCGTGAATTGCCGCTTCTATCCGGTTACGCCTCATGCGGCGAAGGGGCTGCCCGAAATCAAATCCGGCGATTGGGTCCAGTACCGCACCACGCGCTGATGCCGGAATAAAAAAACGGCCCGCCAGGCGTACACCTGTCGGGCCGTAGCGCCGGTCAATCTTCCGGCGCGGTCGTCGTTGCGACTCGAGCGTCCGCGCTTAAATTTCTTCGTAGAGCGGCAGCGTCAGAAACTCGGTGAACTGCTCGGAGGTCGACATCTCTCCGAAGATTTGCGCCGCGCGTTCGTACGGTTTCGTGTCGCCGCCCACCGCCTGCTTCACCTTGTCGAGTTCCTGCACGGCGAGCTCGCGCACGAGTTCGGCCGTTACCTTGCGGCCATCGTCGAGTTTGCCCTTCGGCGAGCGAATCCACTGCCACACTTGCGAGCGCGAGATTTCGGCCGTGGCCGCATCTTCCATCAGGTTGTGGATCGGCACGCAGCCGTTGCCCGCGAGCCATGAACCCAGGTAGTGAATGCCGACATTGATGTTGTTGCGCAGGCCGCCCTCCGTAATCGGCGCTTCCGGACGGAAGTCCATCAGGTCCGTGGCGGTGACAAGCACGTCGTCGCGTTGCTTGCCGATCTGGTTCGGCTTGTCGCCGAGCACCTTGACGAATTCTTCCATCGCAATCGGCACGAGCCCCGGATGCGCGACCCAGCCGCCGTCGTAGCCGTCGCCGGCATCGCGCGCCTTGTCCGAGCGCACGCCGGCCATTGCCTTGTCGTTTGCCGCCGGATCGTTCTTGATCGGAATCAGCGCGCTCATTCCGCCGATGGCCGGCGCGTTGCGGCGATGGCAAGTCTTCAGCAGCAACAGCGCATACGCGCGCATGAACGGCGAGGTCATCGTGATCTGCGAGCGGTCCGCGAGACAGAAGTCGCGGTCGGACTTGAACTTCTTGATCGCCGAGAAGATGTAGTCCCAACGGCCGGCGTTCAGGCCCGAACTGTGTTCCCGCAACTCGTACAAAATCTCGTCCATTTCGAACGCGGCGAGAATGGTTTCGATCAGCACCGTCGCGCGGATCGTGCCGCGCGGCACGCCGACTGCTTCCTGCGCGGCGACGAAGATGTCGTTCCACAGACGCGCTTCCAGATGGCCTTCCATCTTCGGCAGATAGAAGTAGGGGCCCGAGCCGCGCGCGACGAGTTCCTTCGCGTTGTGCACCATGAACAGCGCAAAGTCGAAGATGCCGCCCGACACGCGCTTGCCGTCCACCTTCACGTGCTTTTCGTCCAGATGCCAGCCGCGCGGACGCACGATCAGTGTGGCGACCTTGTCGTTCAGCTTATAGCTCTTGCCGTTCTGTTCAAGGGAGATCGTGCGGCGCACCGCGTCCTTCAGATTGATATGGCCGGTGATCTGGTTGTCCCAGCTCGGCGCATTCGAATCCTCGAAGTCGGTCATGTATGAATCCGCGCCCGAGTTCAGCGCGTTGATGATCATCTTGCGCTCGACCGGCCCGGTGATCTCGACGCGGCGGCATTGCAGATCGTGCGGCAGCGGCGCGATGGTCCAGTCGCCTTCGCGCACGCTTTTCGTCCCGGCGAGGAAGTCGGGGCGCTCGCCGGCATCGAGCCGCTTCGTCCGCTCCGCGCGCAGCTGCAACAACTGCTGACGGCGCGGCTCGAAAGTACGATGCAGTTCGGCGACGAGTTCGAGCGCGTCGCGCGTGAGGATCGCTTCGTAACCCGGCTTGATCTCAGCGGTAATTTCCATGCCCTGCGGCAGCGACAATGATGACAGCGGATTCGCCATGTTTTTTCCTTGGTCGGTCAGATTGCAAAGATGCAAAGTTGAGATGCGGTTGTAGTCGGTTGAGTTGAGTGGTGAGTTGGGAATGCAGTCGTCACGCGCCAGGGCTGTGGGGCGTGCGGCTTGCTGCGGCGCCGGCGCGTCCAGCGCGCCCGGCAGTTGAAAGCGTCTTCAGGAAAGCCAGTAGATCGCTCATGCCCGCGCCCGTGCCATGCGGCGTGACGCCCAGTTCTTCGAGCGGCGCGTTTTGCCGGTTGAGCCAGAACGTGGTGAAGCCGAACCACGTCGCGCCGGCCACGTCCCAGCCATTCGATGACACGAAGACGATCTCGCGCGGCTGCGCGTCGAAGGCTTGCGTGCCAAGCGCATAGGCGGCCGGCGCGGGCTTATAGGCGCGCACGGCGTCGACAGAAAGCACATGGTCGAAAAGGCCGCTCATGCCCGCGCTCTTCACGGCGACATCGAGCATTTGCGGATTGCCGTTCGAGAGAATCGCGAGACCGGGCGGGGAGCCGCCTGAGGTGCCCGCCGATGCGGATGCCGCGCTTGCGGGCCTGGATGCAGATTTGGACGCCGGCCTGGACGCAGACACGGACGCCGCATCGCGCAACTGATGCAGTGCAGGCACCGCATCGGGAAACGCGGACAGGCACGCGTATTCGTCCATCAGGCGCTTTTCAGCCGTGCGGCCGAGCGTAAGTTGAAGCTTTTTTGCCGAGAAGCGCAGTGCGTCGAGCGTGATGTCCCAGAACGGACGGTAATGTGCGGCGCCGCCGGCATCGGCCAGCGTGCGCAATTGCGTGTACTCGATCTGCTTCTGACGCCACAACTGCGACAGCGCGTCGCCGCGTCCGGGGAAAATCTGCTCCGCGGCCGCGATCACCGCGTGCACGTCGAAAAGCGTGCCGTAGGCGTCGAAAATCACTGCTTTTGGAGAGAGTGTCGTTGTGGCCGACATCGCCGTGCGCTCCTGTCAGAGGTCGGGACGGATTGTATTAGCACTGCCGTGCAATTAAAAAGAGGCCAAAGATCACTTGATCTTTTACTTTCACCCACCTAATCTGACGCGCACCGGCCACTTTGCCGCGCCAGCGGCGCCTCCGTCCATGGACCGTTTCAAGCAGATCGAGACTTTCGCCACCGTCGCGGCCAAAGGCAGCCTGTCCGCTGCGGCGCTTGCCGAAGGCGTTGCGCCGGCGATCATCGGCCGCCGTATCGACGCGCTCGAAGAGCGCCTCGGCGTCAAATTGCTGGTGCGCACCACGCGCAAGCTCACGCTGACCTTCGAAGGCTCGGCCTTCCTCGAAGACTGCCAGCGCATCATTCACGACATGCAGAACGCGGAGGCGAGCGTGTCGGCGGGCGGCGTGAAGGCGAGCGGCCATCTGCGGCTGTCCGCACCGGCGGGTTTCGGACGCAGGCACGTCGCGCCGCTGGTGCCTGCTTTCACGGTGGCGCATCCGGACGTCTCTATCACGCTCGATCTGTCCGACCGGCTCGTCGACCTGGTCAACGAAGGTTTCGATTGCGCGGTGCGGCTCGGCGAATTGCCCGATTCGTCGCTCGTGTCGCTCAAGCTCGGCGAAAACCGGCGTGTGTGCGTGGCCTCGCCGTCTTATCTGAGCCGGCGCGGCGCTCCGCATAGCCTCGCGGACCTCGCGCATCACAACTGTCTCGCGCTTGGCGCGAGTGCCAATCAGCAGCGCGGCTGGATGTTCCAGCAAGGCGACAAGGTTGTGTCGATCAAAGTCTCCGGCACGATGGAATGCTCGGACGGCGCGGTGCTGCACGAGTGGTGCCTCGAAGGCCACGGCCTCGCATGGCGCTCGTGGTGGGAGGTGGGCGCGGACATCGCGGCGGGGCGCCTCGTGAGCGTGCTCGACGAGTTTGCCGCGCCGCCCATCGGCATTCACGCAGTGTTTCCGCAGCGCCGTCATCTGCCGCTGCGAGTGCGACTTTTTCTGGATTTTCTCAAGCATACGTATGGCCTTCCCGACTACTGGGGCTGACGTCGCGCAACGGGTTTTCCATATTCGGACAGACCCTCAATAGCGGTTTGGGGCCGGCTTCCGCGACCTACAATCGATTTTGAGGCTACGGATACGGAGGGCACAATGTTCAAGCACATTCTCGTTCCGACCGATGGTTCAGACCTCTCGCGCAAGGCGATCGCCGGCGCCATCGATCTCGCCCAGGCCGTCGGCGCGCGCATCACCGCCTATGCGTGCCTGCCGCAATATCCGTACGCACCGTTCTCCGACATCGTGGTCGAACCGCCGTCCGAGTTTCTCGAGCGCAGCGAGCGCGAAGCTCGCGAACACCTGCGCGAAGTCGAGTTAGCCGCGAGCCGTGTGGGTGTTGTCGTCGACAGCCGCACCAGCGTTCATCCGGCGCCGTATCTGGGCATCATCGAAGCGGCGGAGCGCGGCCCTTGCGACGTGATCTTCATGGCTTCGCATGGGCGGCGCGGTCTCGGCAGCCTGCTGATCGGCAGCGAAACGCAGCGGGTCCTCACGCATACGAAAATTCCGGTGCTCGTGTATCGCTGACTCCGACGGACGCTCGAATTCGCGGCCGTGCCGTCATCGGCGGCCAAAAAAACACGCCGGCGATCAGGCCGGCGCGTCGTCTGTTCGCCGCACAATGGTTTGTGCTGACTTTCTGCGCTGCGCACGTTTCTCCATGGCTCCCGCCATCGGCGCTGCACGCTGATGCACCGATGGCGAGGCTCCTCCCTGTTGATGGCGGCTTCCCGGCGAAACCGCTTCGCCGTTCTTCCGCCGCCTCGCCTTTCATTTTTGCGATCGGGCCGCGAGCCCGTTACGCGACTTTCTTGTCGAAGAACTGTTCGTCTTCCGTCGAACCGTGCAGAGCGGTCGTCGATGCGTCGCGTTCGACAGTTTGCGTCACCGCGTCGAAGTAGCCGGTGCCGACTTCGCGCTGATGCTTGACGGCGGTGAAGCCCTTTTCGGCGGCGGCGAATTCGGCCTGCTGCATTTCGACGAACGCCGTCATCTGATTGCGGGCGTAGCCGTGTGCGAGGTTGAACATCGAGTAGTTCAGCGCATGGAAGCCGGCCAGCGTGATGAACTGGAACTTGTAGCCCATCGCGCCGAGCTCGCGCTGGAACTTGGCGATGGTGGCGTCGTCCAGGTTCTTCTTCCAGTTGAACGACGGCGAGCAGTTGTACGACAGCAGTTGATCCGGGAACTCCTTGTGGATCGCGTCGGCGAATTTCTTCGCGAACTCGAGGTCCGGCTTGCCCGTTTCGCACCAGATCATGTCGGCGTATGGCGCGTAGGCGAGGCCACGCGAAATCGCCTGTTCGAGACCCGGCTTCGTGCGGTAGAAACCTTCCACCGTGCGCTCGCCAGTCAGGAACGGCTTGTCGTTTTCGTCGACGTCCGATGTGATCAGGTCCGCGGCTTCCGCGTCCGTGCGAGCGAGCAGCACAGTCGGCACGCCCGAGACGTCGGCGGCGAGACGCGCGGCGGTCAGCTTGGCGATGTTTTCGCGAGTCGGCACCAGAACCTTGCCGCCCATGTGGCCGCACTTCTTCACCGAGGCGAGCTGATCTTCGAAGTGCACGCCCGCGGCGCCGGCTTCGATCATTGCCTTCATCAGTTCAAATGCGTTCAGCACGCCGCCGAAACCGGCTTCAGCGTCCGCGACGATCGGCGCGAAGTAGTCGATATAACCTTCGTCGCCCGGATTCTTGCCTTCCGACCATTGGATCTGATCGGCGCGCGTCAGCGTGTTGTTGATACGCTTGACGACGAGGGGCACCGAGTTCGCCGGATACAGCGACTGGTCTGGGTACATTTCGCCGGCCACGTTGGCATCGCCCGCGACCTGCCAGCCCGACAGATAGATGGCCTTCAGACCCGCCTTGACCTGCTGCATCGCCTGGTTGCCGGTCAGCGCGCCGAGGGAATTGACGAACGGCTCGGTGTTCACGCTATGCCAGAGCTTTTCTGCGCCGCGTTTCGCGAGCGTGTGTTCGACGGGCACGGAGCCGCGCAGACGGATCACGTCGTTCGCGGTGTAGGTGCGCTTGACGCCTTTCCAGCGCGGATCGGTTTCCCATTGCTGGTGAAGTTGGCGGGCTTGTTCTTCGCGCGTCGTCATGGTGTGCTCCTTGGTTGCCTGAAAATGAACGGTGGACTCTGTCTTCGTCGAAGCGGTCACGCTGAAAGGCGTTTCGTTTCGTGAAGTCTTATATAAGAGTCTAGGCAAATCCATAAACGCGCAATAGGCGCTCGCCCACGTTTTTTTAATAATTATTTTGATTAAAAATCAATCGGTTATGCTGTGTGTTTCACATTGAGAAATTACTTTTTCCCTGTTGCAATCGTGCGAGTTGTGCTCTGCAACATCATTTTTTACGACGCAAAAAATTTTTGCACATCGTGAAATTTAGGCGGCGATGGCTCGCAGGCGAAAAAAAACCGGTGCCTGAGCACCGGTTCTCATTTCGACCCGTGGACGGCAGGAGCCGTCCGGGTCTTTTCCAACTCTTCCGACCAACTATCAGGCTGCTTCTTCCGAGGCCAGGCGATGGCTGACATGCAAAAGCATGCAGGCCGGTCGCTGGCTGTGAAAAGCTATTGTCCTATAGCCTTAGCTGACCTTAGCTGACCTTAGCTGCCGCGACGCGCCGTACGCGGACCGTCGCTACGGCGTGCGCCGTAGCCGCCGTCACGCGAGCCGCCGTAGCCTTCGCGCGAACCGCCGCCGAAGCCGCCATCACGCGAACCGCCGCCAGCCGACTTGCCGGCCCAGCCGCCGCCATTGCCGCTGCGCGCGCCGCCGCCGTTACCGTTACCGGCCGGCTTGGCCGAGCCGCTACCGAAGCGGCGGCCACCGCCATTGCCGCCGCCCGGACGGCCGCGGCCGCCAAAGCCAGGACGGCCGTTGCCCGACGGGGCCGACTTGCGCGGCTCGAAGCCTGCGACGACGTTGACCGGCAGCGGAGTGCGCACGAAACGCTCGATGCGCTTCAGCGCGCCTTGTTCAGCGTGATGCACGAGGCTCACCGCGATACCCGAGCGGCCGGCGCGGCCGGTACGGCCGATACGGTGCACGTAGTCTTCAGCGAACTTCGGCAGGTCATAGTTGAACACGTGCGTGATGCCCGGAATGTCGATACCGCGAGCGGCGACGTCTGTTGCGACCAGCACGCGCACGCGGCGCTCGCGCAGCGCGCGGATCGTGCGGTTACGCGCGCCTTGCGGCAGGTCGCCATGCAGCGCGGCCGATTCAAAACCGGCGTCGGCCAGACGGCCTGCGAGCTGGTCGGCGTCCATCTTGGTTGCCGTGAACACGATAGCCTGGTCGAGGCCGGAGTCACGCAGCAGATGATCGAGCAGACGGTCCTTGTGATCGCGGTCGTCGACGTAGTGGACGGTTTGCGCGATGTTGGTACGTTGTTCCATGCGCTGAACGATCTCGATACGCTCCGGATCTTTCAGCAGGCGGCCGGTCAGCGAGCCGATCTTGCCGTCGAGCGTGGCCGAGAACAGCATCGTCTGGCGCGTAGCCGGCGTAGCGGCAACGATCGTTTCGATGTCTTCGATGAAGCCCATGTCGAGCATGCGGTCCGCTTCGTCGAGCACGAGGATCTGCAGTTGCGACAGGTCAATGCGACCGCGCTCCAGGTGGTCGATCAGACGGCCCGGCGTGGCGACCAGGATTTCAGGGTTCTTTGCCAGCAGCATCAATTGCTGGCCGTAAGCGACGCCGCCCAGAATGCTGACGGTGCGCAGGCGCTTCAAATGCTTGCCGTACGTGGCGGCGGCGGTGGTGACCTGCATGGCCAGTTCGCGGGTCGGCGTCAGAACCAGCATGGTCGGACGGGCAACCGGTTGCGGGCGGCGCGTGCGGGCGCCGTCTGCCGGACGCGCTTCACGCGGCTGGCTGGCTTGCGCCTTTTGCAGTTGCGAGAAACGCTCGATGGCGGGCAGCATGAACGCGGCGGTCTTGCCCGAACCCGTGGGGCTCGACACCATCAGATCGCGGCCGGCGATGCCAGCGGGGATCGCGCGTTGCTGAACCGGCGTCGGGTTCTGGTAACCAGCGGCGGTCAGCGCGGAGACGACATCCGCGGACAGACCGAGCGACGCGAACGTCGGGCCGGTCGGCGCTGCGGTTTCAGCGGCGACGGCTTCCGGAGCGGCAGCAACGGCTGCGGCTTGTGCGGGTGCGTCGGCGAGACCGAGTGCCTGGTCGGCGATGGCGTTCAACGGGCTGCTGGGGGTATTGCTCGAAGTCATGAGAATCCTTGGTACACAGGGAATTAAAACGTCGGCGCCAATCGGCATACCCAAGTCGTCGGATTCAGCGAGCAAAGAAGCAGCGAGCAAATCGAAAAACGGGGGCAGCTCGCAACAATGAAGGCGAGCTTTTCGTTAGAAGCTGTATCGGATGCGACACGCCAATATGGCTTGCCGCCAGCCTGGGACATGATCGCCCGTAGGGGGCTAGGCAGGAGGGGACAGGTTCTAAACTGGATTGGAGCTAAACGCTACGAGGCGCTGCGCCGCAAAGGCCGCTTACGAAAGCCGGGCAAAGCAGTGAAGCGCAGGCAGCATTGTATAGGTATTTGTTGCACTGCGCCACTCTTAGGACATTTCTTAGCGCAATATTTGCACTGCGCGGGCGGGAAGCCGTCCGGCCAAAGCGTGCGAGGGCCCGCGGTCCGTCAGGCGGATGCGCCGCTTTTCAGCGATTCAACCAGTTCCACGTATTGCTGTTTCGCGGCGTCCTGCGCGGTGCCCATAAGCGCAGCCCAGGCGTCGTACTTGTATTTGCCGACGATGTCGGTGAAGCCCGGCTTGTCGCCGTGCACGTCGCCTTCGCTCGCCTGCTTGAAGAGGGCGTAGAGGCGCAGCAGCGTGAGATTGCCTGGACGCTCTGGCAGTTGCTTGACGTCTTCCTGGGCTTGGGTGAATTGCGTATCGAGGTCCGTCATCGTCATGGCTCTCCGGCGGGATGGGTTAAGTGGCCGACGATCATAACAACTGCACGCCGTCGCGTGGCCGAGAGCTTATTCCAAACGCATGCTGCCGGCCCGGACGAAAGTCAGGCTAAACCCGGCCCAAACCAGGCTCTGACCGATCCAGGCCCAAGCCCAGATACAACCCGCCAAGCCCACGCAATGCCAAACGACCAAACCGCATCCGCGCGCGCGGCGCCGATTACAATACCGTCCATGACTCAAACCGTGCTTCTTGCCCTCGATACCTCCACCGAATTCTGCTCGGTAGCGCTCCTGTCCGCCGCTGCCGACAAGGCGGGCCATGCGCGCGCCGAACCGCGCACGTGGCTTCGTCACGAGCAAACGGGCGCCGTGTCCAGCACGCGGTTGCTGCCCGCGATCCGCGAACTTTTCGACGAAGCCGGCCTCACGCTGGCCGACTGCAACGCCATCGCGTTCGGTTCCGGGCCAGGGTCGTTCACCGGCCTTCGGACCGCGACCGGCGTTGCTCAAGGCCTGGCGTTCGGCCTCGCTTTGCCGGTCGTGCCGGTCAGCACCTTGCTGGTTTGCGCGGAAAGCGCCCGCCGGCGAGATGTGTCGGCCACGCGCGTGCTGGCCGCGCTCGACGCCCGCATGGACGAAATCTATTGGGCCGATTACGCGTGGGACCATGTTCAGGGCGAGTGGCGCACCGTTCAGGCCGCCTCGCTCGATACGCCTGAGCGGCTGGTCTTGCCAGACGAGCCGTTCACGCTGGCCGGCAACGCCGCCGCGGCCTTCGGCGCGCGGCTGCCGGCGGTGGCCGCCGCGCGAACCGTCGATTGCGAAGCGCTGCCGCACGCGTTGCCGCTTGCGTACGCCGCGTTGCGCGCGTTCCGCGCCGGCCGCACGGTGCCCGCCGATCAGGCGGCCCCCGAGTACGTCCGCAACAAGGTCGCGCAGACCACGGCCGAGCGCAGCGCCGAAAAGGCCGAAAAGGCCGGGAAGGCCGCGAAGGACGTGCAGGCCGCGACGCTCGCGCATGACGCGCAGCCTGGCGAGGGCCGGCAATGAGCGGCGTGCTGCTGGCGGACCGCTACATATCGCCGATGACCGAAGGCGATCTGGACGAAGTGGCTGCCATCGAAAAGCTCGCCTATGAATTTCCGTGGAGCCGGGGCAATTTCGGCGACTCGCTGCGCAACGGCTATTTCGGCATTTGCCTGCGGCACGTCACCGGCACGCTGATTGGTTATTGCGTGCTGATGCCGGTTGTCGATGAAATGCATTTGCTGAATCTGTGCGTGACGCCCGCGGCACAAGGCGCGGGCGCCGGGCTTGCGTTGCTGCGCGAAGCCGTGCGCATGACGCACGCCGAGAAGCTCGATGGCCTGCTGCTCGAAGTGCGGCCGTCGAACCATCGCGCAATCCGGCTCTACGAGCGTTTCGGCTTTACGTCGATTGGCCGGCGCAAAAATTATTACCCGGCGCGGCATCGCAGCCGGGAGGACGCCATCGTGATGCGTTTATCGTTTGCCAAGGAGGGCGCAGATGGCGCTGCATGAATCGGTATGGGAAGAGTTTGGACTCGCACCGCGCTGGGAGCGTCGCGGGATGGCGGCGGTGCAGGAATCGGTTAGCGAGGCTGGCGCTGAGCTGGGCGCGGATGCACAACACACGCAGAGCGCGAGCGACGTCGCGCGGGCGGAGGCCCGGGAGCATTCTTCGGCCGGCTTAACCGCGCAAACTCCGCCGAGGCCTGCAATGCGCGCGGGCGAGCCGACGCAGCAAGCCGATGACATCGAGCGCGAGCAAACGGAAATGGAAGACCGTGCGCCCGCTCGCGAAAGTCAGGCGCCTCGATTGGCAGGACCGCGCGATCGCTTCCAGAATCAAGAGCCACCCGAAAGCGCTGGCGATTCAGCGCGCTTCGTCCAGCACAGGGGACAGGGCGAGGCTCGTGCGCGGGCCGCGCCACAAGCGGCGCAGCAGCGCGTGCAGCCGGCCGCCGGTAGTCGCGATCCAAACGCCGCGCAGCCGCCGCGCGCGCCCGAGCCATCCTGTTTTGATGCCCCGCCCGACGACGACTTCGCGTGGTTCGACGATCTGCCGCTTCATCCACCGGGGGACGCGAGTGCGCCTGGGCACGCGCGCCGCGAAATACCCGAGCCGCCCGCAATCCACATGCTCGACTGGGACGCGTTGAGCGAGCGCGTCGCGACCTGCGAGCGCTGCCGCCTGTGCGAGAAACGCACGAAAACGGTATTCGGCGTAGGCGATCGGAACGCCGACTGGATGCTGATCGGGGAAGCGCCCGGCGAGAACGAAGATCGCGTAGGCGAACCGTTTGTCGGCCAGGCCGGCAAGCTGCTCGACAACATGCTGCGTTCGCTGACGCTCGCGCGTGACGCCAACGTGTACATCGCGAACGTCATCAAGTGCAGGCCCCCTGGCAATCGCAATCCCGAGCCGGACGAAGTCGCGCGTTGCGAACCTTATCTGCAACGCCAGGTGGCGCTGGTCAAGCCGAAACTGATCGTTGCGCTCGGCCGTTTCGCCGCGCAAAGCCTGCTGAAGACGGACGCGAGCATTTCGTCGCTGCGCGGCCGCGTCCACGAATACGAAGGCGTGCCAGTGATCGTCACCTATCACCCGGCGTATCTGCTGCGCAGCCTGCCCGACAAGGCGAAGGCCTGGGCCGATCTGTGCCTCGCGCGCGATACGTGGCACACGGCCGGCGGCGCGCCGTCGAACGTGGCGAAGCCGTGACGGTGGATGGACCGGGGCTGCGTCACGGCGATGCGCCGCGCGCCGAGGTCGCCATCCTTTGCACATTGCTCGATACGCTAGGCGACTCCGCGGTGCGTGATCTCGCCTGGCTGCTGCTGAGCGCGGATCTGTTGCGTCCGCAACGGCCGGTAGGCGAACTGGCCACGCCGTTCGAAACGCCGCGGCAACTCGACGAGACCGTCGACTGGCTGCGCGCGCTCGATGCCGCGCCCGCCCAGTTGCATCACGATCTCGCGGCGACGCGCATCACGCGTCTTGGCCGATACGCCGAACGGCTGCTCGGCTGGTTCCTGCAACAGGGTCCAGCGGCGCGGCTCGTCGCGGCCGGCGTGCCGTTGCGGCGCGCGGGCGTGACGCTCGGCGAATGCGATTTTCTGGTGCGCACTCGAGAGAACGCACAGCTTCACTGGGAACTGGCGGTGAAGTGCTATCTGCATGCCGGCGAAGAAGCCGCACAACAAGCTTCGCAGTCCGACGAGCGTTTATCGATGCGCTTCTCGACGCAGTTATCAGCGCCGTTGTCGCACTACGTCGGCCCGAATCTGAAAGACCGCTTCGACCTCAAGCTCGCTCATCTGCTCAATCATCAATTGCCGCTCAGCGCGCGCGAAGATTTTGCGTCGGTCGGCTATCCGGGTCCGTGGACGCCGCAAATGTTCGTCAAAGGCTGGTTGTTTTACCGGCATGGCGGGAGGTCGCGCGATCCCGCCGAGCTAAATCCCGCGCATGGCCGCGGCTGGTGGGTCACGCGAGGCGACTGGCTGGACTTTGCGTCAACGCATGCGCGGCATTGGCGCATATTGCCGCGGCTCGAATGGCTTGCGCCGCGGCGCTATCGGCACGATCAACGCGAGGCGGCGAATGCGGTTTTCGTCGATGCGCAAACGCTTGCTGTTGAAACCTCGCTTCAGCCCGGCCCGACGATGGTCGCCGCATTCGCCGAAGATAGCGCGGGCAATCTGCTCGAACGCTCACGCGGCTTCATCGTCCCCGACGACTGGCCCGAGCGGGCCAGAGCCTACGCGCGGCAGTAGGTCGGTGGCGCTACCACCACTGATAGAAATGATGCACCGGCCCGACGCCGCTGCCGACGTCGAGGCGATCGCTCGCTTGCAATGCGCCGGTCAGATACTGCTTGGCATCTGCGACCGCGCTCGCGAGATCATCGCGTTGGGGGATCAGCGCGGCAATCGCCGACGACAGCGTGCAGCCCGTTCCATGCGTGTTCTTCACCGGCACGCGCGGGCCGCCCAGACGCAGCGCGCCGCTTTCCTGTACCAGCCAGTCGGGGCTATCCGCGGCGCTCAGATGACCGCCTTTCATCAGCACCGCGCGGGCGCCAAGCGCGCGTAGCGCTTCGCCTTGCTCGACCATGCCGGCTTCGTCGGCAGCGGGTTGCACACCGCCGAGCAGCGCGGCGGCTTCTGGCAAATTGGGCGTCAGCAGGTCGGCGAGCGGCAGCAGTTCGTCACGCATCGCGGCGACCGCATCTGGAAGCAGCAGCGCATGGTTGCTCTTCGAGATCATCACCGTATCGAGGACGATGTGCTTCGGCTTGTACCGGCGCAACGCGTCGGCGACCGCATGCACGATGAACGCGTTGGCGAGCATGCCGATCTTCACGGCATCGATGCGAATGTCGTCGAACACTGCGTCGAGCTGCGCGGTGACGAAGCCCGCGTCCGGCGCGTGAATCGCGGTGACGCCGCGGGTGTTCTGCGCGGTCAGCGCGGTAATCACGCTCGCGCCATAAGCGCCGAGAGCCGAGAAAGTCTTCAGGTCGGCCTGAATGCCGGCGCCGCCGCCGGAATCGGAGCCGGCGATCGTCAGCACATTGGGAACGGGTTGAGCCATGGCAAAGCGGGAAAGGGTAGAAGGCGCGGTGACGGCGGAAGGCGCGAACACGCTCGCGCGTGTCAGTGCTTGACCTCGCCGATCAGCGCGACCGAATCGAACGCGCGCTGGTTCGCCTGATGACGCCGCATCACGAGCCACATCATCAGGCAGACGAAGGTGCCGAACAGCACGATCACCGCCGTGACCGGCACGTCGAGCCAGACGAGCACCGCGTACAGGCACAGCATGATGAGCACCGAGAGATTCTCGTTGAAGTTCTGCACGGCGATCGAATGACCGGCTGACAGCAGAACGTGGCCGCGATGCTGGAGCAGCGCATTCATCGGTACGACGAAGAAGCCTGACAGGCCGCCGACGATCATGAGGAAAATATAAGC
Source organism: Paraburkholderia rhynchosiae (assembly GCF_002879865.1). Taxonomy (GTDB): domain Bacteria; phylum Pseudomonadota; class Gammaproteobacteria; order Burkholderiales; family Burkholderiaceae; genus Paraburkholderia; species Paraburkholderia rhynchosiae. The sequence continues at coordinate 120,570 of NZ_PNXY01000014.1, read as the reverse complement.
GACGATCAGGTAACCAGGCACGTGCATGCGGCCGAAGTACAGCCCCCAATACGCGGGGAACAGGTGGCGCGTGTAGAACGCCATCAGCATCACGGCAAAGCCCATCATGATGCCGACCGGCAGCACAGAGAGCGACTTTTTCAGCGGCACGCGCGAAGCGGCATAGATCGCGCCGCCCGCCACGCCGACGGCTACTACCGCCTGCAGGATCGCCGCTTCGGAGAGCGACATGCCGAGCGACACTTCCGCCCACTTCAGCACGATGAATTGCAGTGTCGCGCCTGCGCCCCAGAACAGTGTGGTGACGGCAAGCGAAATCTGCCCGAGCTTGTCGCGCCACAGCACGACGAAACAGTCGGCGAAATCCGTGACGAGTTTGATCGGCCCGCGTTCCTGTTTCGGATAGCGCGCGCCGGTGTCGGGAATGCGCAGATTGAACAGCGCCGCGACCACGTAGATCACCATGATCACCAGCATCGCCGCTTCAGCAGGCGTGTTGACCGTGGGAATATGATGCCGCAGGATCGGCGCGGCAATATGCGGACTGATCAGCGCACCGCCGAGCACGGTGCCGAGAATGATCGAGCCGACCGTCGTGCCTTCGATCCAGCCGTTCGCGGCAACGAGCCGGTCAGGCGGCAGCAGTTCAGTGAGAATGCCGTATTTGGCCGGCGAATAAGCAGCGGCGCCGAAACCCACAATGCCATATGCAAGGAGTGGATGCGCGCCGACCAGCATCGTGATGCAGCCCACTACCTTGATCGTGTTGGTGATGAACATCACGCGTCCTTTCGGACGGGAATCGGCGAAGGCGCCCACGAAAGCGGCAAGAACGACGTACGACAGCACAAAGAACAGCTTGAGCAGCGGCGTCATCCAGTTGGGGGCATGTAGATCTTTCAGCAGTGCGATAGCGGCGATCAGAAGCGCATTGTCGGCCAGCGACGAAAAAAACTGCGCGGCCATGATGGTGTAAAAACCTTTTTTCATCTGATGCGATGCTGTCCTCGCTGCGGTCTGTCCGCCCCGGCCGTTTGTTATGCGTCCGGGCTTATGCCGTTCGAAATGGGTTGTGCGCACGGCTTTATATCATGAAAATAGCTGCATCCAGACTAGCAGAATCCTTGATCGCACCGCCCAGCGGCTGCCGAGCGTTGAAAACGCCCTGTAAGCTGCTGATTCGCAAGCGTCTTTACGAAAATACTCCATGCCGCGCCCCCTCTCAGCCACGATTCACACCTCCGCACTCGCCAATAACCTCGCCGTCGCGCGCCGCTACGCGCCCAAATCGAAGATCTGGGCAGTCGTCAAGGCCAATGCCTACGGACACGGCCTCGCGCGCGCCTTTCCAGGTTTGCGGGCAACCGACGGCTTTGGATTGCTGGACCTCGAGGAAGCCGTGAAGTTGCGTGAATTGGGATGGGCCGGCCCGATTCTTTTGCTCGAAGGTTTTTTTCGTCCGACGGATATCGACGTCATCGACCGCTATAGCCTGACCACCGCGCTGCACTCGGACGAGCAGTTGCGCATGCTCGAAATGGCGCGGCTGTCCAAGCCCATGAACATCCAGTTGAAGATGAACAGCGGCATGAACCGGCTCGGTTACACGCCAGAGAAATTCCGCGCAGCCTGGGAGCGCGCGCGTGCGTGCCAGGGCGTCGGCCAGATTACCTTGATGACCCATTTCTCCGACGCCGACAGCGAGCGCGGCGTGGCTCACCAGCTCGAAGCGTTCGAGCGCGGCGCGCAGGGCATTGCCGGCACGCGCAGCCTCGCCAATTCGGCGGCGACGCTGTGGCATCCCGAATCGCATTTCGACTGGGTGCGTCCAGGCATCATTCTGTATGGCGCGTCGCCGTCGGGCGTGTCCGCCGCGATCGAAGGCACCGGTCTGCAGCCGGCCATGACGTTCGCGTCCGAACTGATCGCCGTGCAAACCATCGCGGAAGGCCAGACGGTCGGCTATGGGTCGCTCTTCAAGGCGCGCGGACCGATGCGCATTGGCGTGGTGGCGTGCGGCTACGCGGACGGTTATCCGCGAATCGCGCCGGAAGGCACGCCGGTGATCGTCGACGGCGTGCGCACGCGGGTCGTGGGACGTGTTTCGATGGACATGCTGACAGTCGACCTGACGCCAATTCCCACCGCGAACGTCGGCTCGCGCGTCGAATTGTGGGGCACATCGCTGCCCATCGACGACGTCGCGCAGGCTTGCGGCACCATCGGCTACGAGCTGATGTGCGCGGTCGCGCCGCGCGTGCCGGTGCGCGCCGAATAACAGCGCGGCGCGCTGCTTCATCGAGCGGCGCGGTCGAGGCAAGAACAACAACAGCAATCAGGCAAGAACGCGTGGCAAAAGCAAAAACGTTGTACGTATGCAGTGAATGCGGCGGTCAATCGCCGAAATGGGCGGGGCAGTGCCCATCCTGTCAGGCCTGGAACACGCTCGTCGAATCGGTCGCCGAAACGCCTTCCACGCATCGTTTCCAGTCGCTCGCGAAGAGCGCGCCGGTGCGGCGTCTCGCCGATATCGACGCGTCCGACGTGCCGCGCTTTTCCACCGGCGTCGGCGAATTCGACCGTGTGCTCGGCGGCGGTCTGGTGCCGGGCGGCGTGGTGCTGATAGGCGGCGATCCGGGCATCGGCAAGTCGACGCTGCTGCTGCAATCGCTCGCCGAAATCGCCGCCGAAAAGCGCGCGCTCTATATCAGCGGCGAAGAATCGGCCGCGCAGATTGCGTTGCGCGCGCAACGTTTGTCGCTGCTCGAGCCCGGCTCGAAAGCGAGCGAACTGCAATTGCTCGCCGAAATCCAGCTCGAAAAAATTCAGGCGACGATCGCCGAGCAGCGGCCCGACGTCGCGGTCATCGACTCGATCCAGACCGTCTATTCCGACGCGCTCACGTCCGCGCCGGGTTCGGTCGCGCAGGTCCGCGAGTGCGCAGCGCAATTGACACGCATCGCGAAGCAGTCGGGCACCACGATCATCATGGTCGGCCACGTGACCAAGGAAGGTGCGCTGGCGGGGCCGCGCGTGCTGGAGCACATCGTCGATACGGTGTTGTACTTCGAGGGCGACACGCATTCGTCGTTCCGCCTCGTGCGCGCGATCAAGAACCGCTTCGGCGCGGTCAACGAACTCGGCGTCTTCGCGATGACCGAGCGCGGTTTGCGCGGCGTCGCGAATCCGTCGGCGCTGTTTCTGTCGCAGCACGAGCAGTCGGTGCCGGGCTCGTGCGTGCTGGTCACGCAGGAAGGCACGCGGCCGCTGCTGGTCGAAGTCCAAGCGCTGGTGGATTCCGCCAACGCGCCGAATCCGCGGCGCCTCGCGGTCGGTCTCGAGCAGAACCGGCTGGCGATGCTGCTCGCGGTGCTCCATCGGCATGCCGGCATTGCCTGCTTCGATCAGGACGTGTTTCTGAACGCGGTGGGCGGTGTGAAGATCACCGAGCCGGCCGCGGATCTGGCCGTATTGCTCGCGATCCATTCGTCGATGCGTAATAAACCGTTGCCCAAGGGGCTCGTGGTATTCGGCGAAGTGGGCCTCGCCGGCGAGATCCGGCCGTCGCCGCGCGGACAGGAGCGCCTGAAGGAAGCCGCCAAGCTAGGCTTTTCGGTCGCGGTCATTCCGAAGGCCAATGCGCCCAAGCAACCAATAGAAGGCTTACAGGTCGTTGCCGTCGAGCGGATCGAACAGGCTATCGATCGGGTCCGCACGCTTGAGTAGACGGGCATTGCGCATTCGGTGGGCCACGCCTGCGCCGTAATGCGCCGTAAATATCTCCAGGTTGGCTGTAACCAACAAGCCCTTCCTTTTTCCTTAAGCTGCAAAGCTATTGCATCCCTTCTGATGCTTGAAAAAAGGATCGCGCCTTGAAACAGTCACATGAAACCGTAGCCGAGCGGCCGATACAGGTGCGCGGCTGCCGGGTCTCCGCGCCCATTCAGCAACCGTGGGGCGGCGCTTGCCGGATCGTCGAGTGGATCGACAGAACGGGGCAGATCTCGCGCCGCGTGGTGGCCGGCGACGCCACCGCGGCCGACGTGCGCGCCACGATCAATCGTCACGTGGAAGGCCGAAAGCATTTGCTCCACGACGACGAAAAGACGCCGCGTCAGACCTTGCCGCGGCAGACGGTGGCGAGGCGATGAAGCGTTGATGCGGGTAAGCGGCTCGAGCGTGTAAAGCGCGTTGACGCGCATTACACGTCAAGACCACGGTCGCTTTCATCTTCGCCCGAATCCGGCGCTGCATACGCTTGCGGATTGAACAGCGGATGCCGAGCGGCTTCGGCCGCCGTCAACACCGGCGACACACAGCAATCGAGCGGCTCGAGCAACGCAACCCATTCCTTAAGCGGACGCTTGCCGACCACGTCGGCAAGCTCCTGCATGAGCGCGGCGGCGTCCGGCCCGCCGATCGCCTGCCCGAGGCTCCAGTGGCGTGTGGCCCACTCAGGGCGGTCGAGCGCCATGCACAAGCTTTCCCAGAACTTCAGTTCCAGCGCGCCGACCGCGAGCCAGCGGCCGTCCAGCGTGCGATAAAGGTTGTAGCAGGGCACGCCGCCGTTCAGCAGACCCGCGCCCGCAGCGGGCGCTGTGCGTTCGTTGGCAAGCGCGACTTGCGCGACCACGTTGTGCGCATACGTGGCATGTGTCATTGAGACGTCGACGAAACGGCCTTCGCCGCCGCGCGCTACATGCCACAACGCGGCGAGTATCTGCGTGACTGCGCTCAACGCGCCGCCCAGCAGGTCGGCAATCTGGAAGTTCGGCACGATCGGCGTGCCGTCGAGGTTCGTGAGTTGATCCAGCACGCCCGCGTAGCCGATGTAGTTCAGATCGTGTCCGGCATGATCGGCGAACGGACCGGTTGCGCCGTAGCCGCTGATCGAGCAGTACACGAGCCGCGGATTGGCCGCACGTAGCGTCGCGTAGCCGACGCCGAGCCGATCCATCACGCCCGGCCGGAAACTCTCGATCAACACGTCCGCTTCGGTTGCGAGCGCGCGCAAAACATTGCGTCCCGCTTCCGACTTGAGGTCCAGACGCGTCTCACGCTTGCCGCGATTGACGAGCCGGTAAAACGCGCCCGGCCGTCCGGCCACGCGGTCGCTCGACGACTGCATCATCGTGCGGGTCGGGTCGCCCGCGCCGGGCGCTTCGATCTTCAGCACTTCCGCGCCGAGTTCCGCAAGCCGCAACGCGGCGACCGGGCCGGGCAACAGACGCGTGAGGTCGAGCACACGCAAGCCCTTTAGCGGAGGCGGTGCGGCCGCCGCCGCGGCCGCAAAAGACGACTCTCCAGATGAGATAGAAGATGAAGCCGAAGACGTCGCAGATGACAAAGCCAACCTCTTATCGATGCCGGCGTGGAGCGCAAACAGCGTCCCGTTAGCCGATTTGTTCGAGTTCCTCGTGCGTTTCGAGCCATTCGGCTTCGAGTGCTTCAAGGCGCGCGTTCACGTCTGCCTGACGGCGGATCGCCTCCGTCAGTTTGCTTTTCTGAGCCGGCTCGTAGCTGGCCGGATCGGCGACGAACGCGTCGAGCGCCGCCTTCTCTGCATTGAGCGCGTCCATTTCCTTCTCGATCTTCGTGATGCGGCTTTGCAGCGGCTTTTTCAGATGCGCGAACTTCAGACGCGTTTCCGCTTCGCGCCGGCGCTGTTCCTTGCGATTGACGCCGTTGTCCGTGCCGCTCGGTGCACCGCTGTCCGCGCCGTTCGACGCATTGCCCGCCTTCAATGCCGCGCGCTGCTCCGCTGCGTGCTGCAGCAGCCAGTCGCGGTAATCGTCGAGGTCGCCATCGAACTCCTGCAAACGGTGCTTGGCGACCAGCATGAATTGATCGGTGGTGGCGCGCAGCAAGTGCCGGTCGTGCGAGACGAGGATCAACGTGCCTTCGAACTGCGCGAGCGCCATGGTCAGCGCGTGGCGCGTTTCGAGATCCAGGTGGTTGGTCGGTTCATCGAGCAGCAGCAGGTTAGGCTTTTGCCAGATGATCAGCGCCAGTGCGAGCCGCGCCTTTTCGCCGCCGGAGAAGGGCGCGATCTTCGACGTCGCCATCTCGCCCGAAAAGTTGAAGCTGCCGAGGAAGTCGCGCAATTCCTGCTCGCGCGTATCCGGCGCAAGACGCGCGAGGTGCTGCAAGGGCGTGTCGTCTACACGCAGCGTTTCGAGCTGATGTTGTGCGAAGTAGCCGATGCGCAGGCCCTTGCCTTCGCGCACGTGGCCGCCAAGCGCTTCCAGCGTGCCGGCCAGCGTCTTGATCAACGTTGACTTGCCCTGGCCGTTGGCGCCCAGCAGGCCGATGCGCTGACCGTTCTGGATCGACAGCATCACGCGCTCGACAATCGGAATCTCGACGCCTTCTTCGCTGCGGTAGCCGCAGCGCACGTCTTCCATCACCATCATCGGATTCGGCGCGGAATCGGGCGTGCGGAATTCGAATGTGAATGGCGACGCGGCGTGCGCCGGCGCGATCAACTCCATCTTTTCGAGCGCCTTCACGCGGCTTTGCGCCTGGCGCGCCTTGGTGGCCTGCGCCTTGAAACGGTTGATGTAGCTCTGCAGATGTTCGACCGTGCGCTGCTGTTTCTCGTACGCGCTTTGTTGCAACGCGATCTGCTGCGCTCGCAGCACTTCGAATTGCGAGTAGTTGCCGCCGTAGCGTTTGATCTGCTGTTGTTCGAGATGCAGCGTGACGTTGCACACGGAATCGAGAAATTCGCGATCGTGCGAGATCACGACCAGGGTGCCCGGATAGCGGTTCAGCCAGTCTTCGAGCCAGACGATTGCGTCGAGATCCAGGTGGTTGGTCGGTTCGTCGAGCAGCAGCAGATCGGAACGGCACATCAGCGCCTGCGCGAGGTTCAGCCGCATGCGCCAGCCGCCCGAGAAGCTGCTGACGGGTTCGCGAGTCTGGTCGAGCGTGAAGCCGAGACCGAGCAACAAGGCCTCTGCGCGCGCTGGCGCGGTGTAGCCGTCGGCGTCCGCGAAGGCCGCGTGGGCCTCGGCTTCGGCCGCGCCGTCATGCGCGGCCGAGGCGTGGGCGATGCGCGCTTCGATTGCGCGCAACGCCGCGTCGCCGTCGAGCGTATAGGCGAGGGCGGTCTTGTCCGCGGCGGGCGTTTCCTGGGCGACGTGCGCGATCTGCCACGTGGGCGGGATCGAAAAATCGCCGCCGTCCGCGTGCAGTTCGCCGAGCAGCACGGCAAACAGCGTCGACTTGCCCGCGCCGTTCGCGCCCACGAGGCCCGCCTTTTCGCCGGGATTCAGGGTGAACGTGGTGTTGTCGAAGAGCGGCTTGGTGCCGCGCGCGAGGCTGAACTGGTTAAAGCGGATCACGAAGAGGCCGGCTGAAGAAAAACGCTATTTTAGACTGCCGGGGATGACACCGGGCATTCAGCGGACGCTCGGCGCGTGCTCAGCGGGCGTCGGCCATCCGGCCGACTGTAATCGCCACGCTTTTGGCATAGACTGACGGCTTTCGTGGGGAGCGCAGATGACATCGATTTATTCTTTTTCGGCTCGCACGCTAGGCGGCGAGGAAGTGAGCCTCGGCCAGTACGAGGGCAAGGTCTTGTTGATCGTCAACACGGCGAGCGAATGCGGGTTCACGCCGCAATATGCGGGCTTGCAGAAGCTGTATGAGGGCTACGCGGCGCGCGGGCTCGCGGTGCTTGGCTTTCCATGCAATCAGTTCGGCAAGCAGGAGCCGGGCGACGCCGCGCAAATCGGCAGCTTCTGCGAGAAGAATTACGGCGTGACGTTCCCGATGTTCGACAAGATCGACGTGAACGGGGCGAACGCGCATCCACTGTTCCGTTATCTGACGGGCGAGGCGCCGGGTCTGTTGGGCCTCGAAGGGATCAAGTGGAATTTCACGAAATTTCTGATCGGTCGCGACGGCAACGTGGTCAAGCGCTATGCCCCGTTGACCAAGCCCGAGGCGATTGCCGAGGACATCGAAAAATTGCTGTAAGCCGGCGGCGCGCGCGGCAGTGCTTCAAAGAATCGGCGAGAACAGCCTTGCCACATGCATCAGCACGCGCCGCAATGCGCTCGCCTGCCGGTACTCGTTGCGGTCGATCTCACGCGATTGCGCGAAGTCGGCGAGCAGCATCGCTTCCACTTCTTTCGCGAAGCCGTGGTCGACGGTCATCACCATGATCTCGAAGTTCAGCCGGAACGAACGGTTGTCGAGATTGGCGCTGCCGACCGCCGCGGCTATGCTGTCGATCAACACAACTTTCTGGTGCAGAAACCCCGGCTGATAGCGAAAAATCCGGATGCCCGCGCGCAGCGAATCGTATGCATACAGTTTCGAAGCCTCGAACACCACCACATGATCGCGCCGGCTCGGAATCAGAATGCGCACGTCCACGCCGCGCAGCGCCGCGAGCCGCAACGCCGAGAACACGGCTTCATCGGGCACGAGGTACGGCGTCGTAATCCAGACGCGCTCGCGTGCCGCATTGATCGCCTCGACGAAAAAGAGCGAACACGTCTCCTGTTTGTCGGCCGGACCGCTCGGCACCACGAGGCAGTGCATGCCGCGGCCGCTTGCCGGATCCGGCGGGGGCATCGGCGGCAGATCGAGGTGCGGCAGTTGCTGCGTCGCCCAGTACCAGTCTTCGGTGAAGACGAACTGGATGCTGGCGACTGCCGGACCTCGTACTTCGATATGCGTGTCGCGCCACGGCGAGAGCGGCGGCTTGCCGCCGAGGTATTCGACGCCCACATTGTGTCCGCCGACAAACGCGCGTTCACCGTCCACGGAAACGATCTTGCGGTGATTGCGGAAGTTCAGTTGCAGACGGTTGACGAAAAGGCGGTGGGTGGCGAACGGATGCATATCGACGCCGCCCGCGCGCAGCGCCGCCACATAGCGGTGCGGCAGATCGAAGCTGCCGATGCTGTCGTAGAGGAAATACACGCGAACGCCTTGCCGCGCGCGGGCGATCAGCGCGTCCTTGAACATTTCGCCGAGCGCATCGTCGCGCACGATGAAGAACTGCACGATCACGTAGTGGCGCGCGTTTTCGATGGCCTCGAAAATCGCCTCGAACGTCGCCGTGCCGTTCACGAGCGTGCGTACGGAATTGCCCGGCAAAAAAGGCATGCCGCCGAGCCGCGTGAGCGAGTGCACGAGCCTGCCGCCGAGCGCGTGCGCGGGCAGTTCCGCTGACGAGGCCAGTCTGTCCCACTCGGGAGGATGCGCGTGGGCACGCAGCAATTCATTTTCGACGCGGCGCGCGTCTGCGTAACCGGCAAACTTGCTGCGGCCAAGAAAGAGGTAGGGGACCAGCGTCAGATACGGCATTGCGACCAGCGACACGGCCCACGCGATCGCGCCTTGCGACGTGCGCGTATTGAGAATCGCGTGGCACGCCGCGACCACGCCGAGTATGTGGGCGAGGGCCACCAGCGTGCCGACGTGAAGCAGGTCGAATTGCATAGGCGAGCAAAGGAATGACGATGTGCCGTACGGGCTCGCTGGACGAACCGCGGGCAGCTAACGGCGCCCATCTTACCGAACGCGCGTGGCTTGGGGGCGGGTTCCGGTGCGTTGGAGGGTGGTTCGTGCTCACGCTGATGCGTGCTGATGTGCGCGGCGTCGAGGTTGATGCGCGCCGCCTGATGTTCAACGCGTGCGAGTGAAGGCCGGCGAGTGTGATGAAAAACGGCGCGCGTCGGAATCCATGCCGACGCGTGCCTGAAGCTGAACCGGCGATAAAAGTTTCAGACCGGCAGATCGGCGGCCTGTATCAGGAACACGTTGTCGTCGCCGGCGCTGGTCGACAGCCATACCAGGTTCAGACCGCCGAAGGCCGCTTCAACGTGCTGGCGCTCGTTGCCGATTTCGATCACGAGCACGCCGTCTTCCGTCAGCCAGTTGCGTGCGTCCTTGATGATCCGCCGAACGATGTCCATGCCGTCGGCCCCGCCCGCGAGCGCCATTTCCGGCTCGTGTTTGTATTCGGCGGGCAGTTCCTGCATCGACGCCGCGTTCACATACGGCGGATTGCTGATGATCACGTCATAGCGACGTTCGGCGAGCGGCGCATAGAGATCGCCTTCGAAGAGCGCGATGCGGTCGTCGAGCTTGTAGTCGGCCACGTTGCGCGCGGCGACTTCCAGCGCCGACGCGGACAGATCGACCGCGTCGATGTCTGCATTCGGGAACGCATGCGCCGCGAGAACCGCGAGGCAGCCTGAACCCGTGCACAGTTCGAGTACGGCGCTGACCTGCTCGGGATCTTCCACGTACGGTTGCAGGCCGTCCTGCAACAACTCGCCGATGAACGAACGCGGCACGATCACGCGTTCATCCACGTAAAAGCGGAAGCCGTGCATCCACGCTTCCTGCGTGATGTAGGCGGCCGGCACGCGTTCGGCGGCGCGGCGCTCGATCACGTTCAGCACCGCGTCGATCTCGGCGGGGCTCAAGCGCGCATCCATGAACGGGTCGAGCAGATCGAGCGGCAGATGCAATGTGTGCAGGACCAGATAGGCGGCTTCGTCGTAGGCATTCGCGGAGCCGTGGCCGAACGACAGCCCGGCCTGGTTGAAGCGCGATACCGCGAAACGCAGCAGGTCGCGGACGGTGGAAAAGGGCAGCGTCATCGCAAATAGTCCTTGAATAATCCTGGGTTAAGCGATCAGTTGTTCGAGCACGCGGCGATACACGTTCTTGAGCGGCTCGATGTGTGCGACTTCGATATGTTCGTCGATCTTGTGGATGCTGGCGTTCAGCGGGCCGAACTCGACCACCTGTTGGCAGATGCGCGCGATGAAACGGCCGTCCGACGTGCCGCCGGTGGTCGACAGTTCGGTGCTTACGCCGGTTTCGTCCTTGATCGCTTTGGCCAACGCGTTCGACAACTCGCCGTGCGGCGTCAGGAACGGCAGGCCGCTGACGCTCCAGTGCAGATCATATTCAAGGCCGTGCCTGTCGAGGATCGCGTGGACGCGTTGCTGCAAACCTTCCACCGTGCTGGCCGTCGAGAAGCGGAAGTTGAACATCACGTCCGCGTGCCCCGGGATCACGTTCGTCGCCCCGGTGCCGCTGTGAATGTTCGACACCTGCCACGTGGTGGGCGGGAAGTATTCGTTGCCGTCGTCCCAGCGTTCGGCGACGAGATCCGCCAGCGCCGGGGCGAGCAGGTGTACCGGGTTCCTCGCCAGATGCGGATAGGCGATATGACCTTGCACGCCCTTGACGACCAGCTTGCCCGACATCGAGCCGCGCCGGCCGTTCTTGACCGTGTCGCCGAACTGCGCACTGGAAGTCGGTTCGCCGACGACGCAGTAGTCCATGCGCTCGCCGCGTGCTTGCAGCGCTTCGACCACTTTGACGGTGCCGTCGGTGGCGGGGCCCTCTTCGTCGCTCGTAATCAGAAACGCAATCGAGCCGCGATGCTGCGGGTGAGCAGCGACGAACTCCTCGCTAGCGACCACGAAGCCCGCGATCGAGCTTTTCATGTCGGCCGCGCCGCGGCCGTACAGCTTGCCGTCGCGATGCGTCGGTTCGAACGGCGCCGATTGCCATTGCTCGAGCGGGCCGGTCGGCACCACATCAGTATGGCCGGCGAATGCGAGCAGCTTGCCCGCACGGCCGTCGACGCCGCGTTTGACGGCCCACAGGTTCGTCACACCGTTTGATTCGATGGTTTCGTGCTCGAAGCCGAGTGCGGACAGGCGCTCGATCAGAAGGCGCTGGCAATGCTGGTCGTCGGGCGTGACGGAGGCGCGCGCGATCAGTTGTTCGGTAAGGGCGAGGGTGCCGGACATGGATTCAGTACAAGCCACTTGGAAATGAAAAAATGCCGGCAGGCGGTGATGCACCGCAGCCGGCAACAGCTTTCAGGCAACGCGGCGAGGCCGCGCTTAAGCGAACAGCGCAGCGCTCAAGCGAAGAGACCGCGCTTAAGCGAACAGCGCCGCATATTCTTCCGCGGAAAAACCGAGCGACTTGACGCGTCCGTTGACCACGAGCACCGGCCGCTTGATGACCGACGGCTTGTGGATCATCAACGCAATCGCGCCCGGCTGCGTGTCCGCAGCCGCCTTCATGTCGTCCGACAGGCCGCGCCACGTGGTGCCGCGACGGTTCAGCAACGCGTCGAGCTTCACGTCCTTCAGCCAGTCCTGCACGAGCGGCTCGGTCACACCAGCCTTCTTGAAGTCGTGAAACTCGAACTCCACGCCGTGCTCTTCAAGCCACACCCGCGCTTTCTTCACGGTGTCGCAGTTCGGAATACCGTAGACGACAGTTTTGGTGCCGCGCGCCATCAGTCGCCTCGCAGCAGCTCGTTCAGGCCGACCTTCGCACGCGTCTTTGCGTCGACCTTCTTGACGATTACGGCGCAGTAGAGGCTATGCGAGCCGTCCTTCGACGGCAGGTTGCCGGCCACCACGACCGAGCCCGCCGGAATGCGGCCGTACGTGACTTCGCCGGTTTCGCGGTCGTAAATCTTGGTGCTCTGGCCGAGGTACACGCCCATCGAAATCACCGAATTTTCTTCGACGATCACGCCTTCGACCACTTCGGAACGCGCGCCGATAAAGCAGTTGTCTTCGATGATGACCGGGTTCGCCTGCAGCGGCTCCAGCACGCCGCCGATGCCCACGCCGCCCGACAGGTGCACGTTCTTGCCGATCTGCGCGCAGGAACCGACGGTTGCCCACGTGTCGACCATCGTGCCTTCGTCGACGTACGCGCCGATGTTGGTGTACGACGGCATCAGCACGACGTTCTTCGCGATGAACGAGCCGCGGCGCGCGATGGCGGGCGGCACGACGCGAAAGCCGCCGGCGGCGAAGTCTTCAGCGGTGTAGTTGGCGAACTTCGACGGCACCTTGTCGTAGAACTGGCTGTAGCCGCCGGCCGGCATCGGCGCGTTGTCTTCCAGGCGGAACGACAGCAGCACGGCTTTCTTCAGCCACTGATTGACGACCCAGTCGCCGTCCTTCTTTTCAGCGACGCGCAGCGCGCCCTTATCCAGTTGCTCGATGGCGTGGGCGACGGCTTCGCGCACGTCGGCGGGCGCGGCCTTGGGCGACAGGTCGGTGCGGTTTTCCCAGGCGGTGTCGATGATGCTCTGAAGTTGTTGCGACATATGCGTGCTTTTCTGAAGAGTTGAAGTCTGAAGAAGGGAGGCGGTGCGCAGAGCGTTCGCTGCGAAACCGCCAACGTAGCAGCGAACCTGTTGCGAACCTAAGGCCGCGAGTCAGCCCGCAAGCCCACGGCAAAAATCGACGATTCGTTGTGCGCCTTGCGTGCATTCGTCGACGTCGGCGACGAGCGCCATGCGCACGAAATTGCGGCCGGGGTTCACGCCGTGCGCGGTGCGCGCGAGGAAAGAGCCCGGCAGAACCGTCACATTATAGTCGGCGTAGAGACGCTGGGCGAACTCGGTATCCGTCAGGCCCGTGCGCGACACGTCCGCCCACAGATAGAACGCGGCGTCCGGCAGGCGCACTTCGAGCACTTCGGCAAGCATCGGGGTGACGGTGGCAAACTTCTGCACGTATTTCTCGCGGTTCTCGCGCACATGCGCTTCGTCGTTCCAGGCCGCGATGCTCGCGCTTTGATACACCGTTGACAAGGCGGCGCCGTGGTAGGTGCGGTACAGCAGGAAGTCCTTGAGGATGGCGGCGTCGCCCGCGACGAAGCCCGAGCGCATGCCCGGCACGTTCGAACGCTTGGACAGGCTCGACAGCATGACGAGCCGCTCGTAGCCGCGGCCGAGCTTGTGCGCGGCTTCAAGGCCGCCGAGCGGCGGATTGGCTTCGTCAAAATAGATCTCGGAGTAGCACTCGTCCGAGGCAATCACGAAGCCGTGACGGTCCGACAGCGCGAAGAGTTCGCGCCAGTCGTCGAGCGTCAGCACCGCGCCCGTCGGATTGCCAGGCGAGCAGACGTACAGCAGTTGCGTGCGGGCCCAGACGTCGGCGGGCACAGCAGAGTAGTCGCACGCGAAGTTGCGCGCCGGGCCGCTATTCACGAAATACGGCTCTGCACCCGCGAGAATCGCCGCCCCTTCATAGATTTGGTAGAACGGGTTCGGACAGAGTACGATCGCAGGTTCACCTTCGGCGCTGCGCCTGGGGTCGATCACAGTCTGGGCGAGAGCGAACAGCGCCTCACGCGAGCCCGACACGGGCAGCACCTGGGTTGCGGGATCGACGGGCGGCAGGCTGTAGCGCTGCGTGACCCAGTTCGCAATCGACTCGCGCAACGGCAGCGAGCCGAGAGTGGCCGGATACGAGGACAAACCACCGAGCGAAGCCACCACCGCATCACGTATCAGCGCGGGCGTGGGATGTTTGGGTTCGCCGATGCCGAAGCTGATGTGTGCAAGGCCGGCGGCGGGCGTGACGTCCTTGAAAAGCGCGCGAAGCTTTTCGAACGGATAGGGCTGAAGGGAGTCGAGTAGCGGATTCACTGGGCGGATCGAGCCTGATCGAAGAGGACGCAGAAGGATGCAGGCCGGCGCATGCGCTGCGGACCGGCCGGCCGGGGGACGGAGGCGGCAAGACGTCAGCGTCGGACGGCAGCGGCGGCGAGCAGAGGATTATAACGTGGCGCGCAGCGGCTCGCGGACGAGTCTGGTGTGGCGGCGTGGCTTATGTCGACGGCGGCGTCGTGCGATACCTGCGGCACAGTCGGGCAGCGTTGCCAGCCCGCGCAGCCGAGCCACGGAGCGCAGCCAGGCAGCACAGATAGGTAGCACAGTCAGGTAGCGCGGCGGCCAGGCGGCGCGACCGGCCAGGACAACACCCAGACAGCACTGCTCGCCAGGCGGCGCTGGCAATGCGCCAAAGTGAGAACGACGCGGACCGCGGACGGCTTTCCAGGAACAAGGCAGGAACAAAGCAGGAGCAGCAATGTACGCAGCAGTCGCGCAGATGTCCGGACAAAGCAGGCGCGGGAACGCCGCAGTCCTTGGCAGCACAACCAACCGCGGGATCAGCAGTTGCACCGCCGCCAGCACCGACTCTGGGAGCCCGGCACTATGAGCAACTGGCTTCGCACAGGCTGGCCGACGCTCGCGATCATGCTGGGCGCCTCGGTGTGGGGAATGATCTGGTATCCGCTGCGTATGCTCGCGTCGCTCGGTGTCACGGGCACGGCCGCGAGCGCGCTGACGAGCGCCGCCGGTTGCCTGTTCGTGCTGCTGGTGCGCCATCGGGCGCTCAAGACCGTGCGCTGGCATTGGCTGCTGCCGGCTCTCGCGCTCGCCGCGGGCATCACGAATCTCGGCTTCGTGTGGGGATCGATCCACGGGCAGGTGATGCGCGTGCTTCTGCTCTTCTATCTGACGCCAGCGTGGACCGCGCTCTTCGCGCACTTCATCCTGCATGAACGCCTGACGTGGTCGGGTGCGGGTCTCGCCGCGCTGTCGCTCGCCGGCGCGATGACCATGCTGTGGTCGCCGCAACTCGGCATCCCGTTGCCCGGCAATCTTGCCGAATGGGCGGGCCTCGCGGGCGGCATGGGCTTCGCGATGAGCAACGTTCTGATCCTCAAGACGAGCCGCGTGTTGCCGCAGATGAAACCGGAGATGCGCACCGCGACAATCTTCGGCGGCGCGGCGATTTTTAGCGCTTGCGCGTCGCTGTTCGAAGCGATGCCCGCGCCGCCCACGGGCGCCCATCTCAGCACCGCCGGGTGGCTCGTGCTCGGGCTCGGTTTTCTGCTGGCGTCGAACAATATGCTTGTGCAGTACGGGCTCGCGCGCGTGCCGGCCAACCGGGCGTCGATCATCATGCTGTTCGAACTCGTGGTCACGGCCATGTCCGCGTGGCTCTTTGCCGGCGAGATACCCGGCCCGCGCGAATGGGCGGGCGGCGCGTGCATCGTGCTTGCATCGGCGCTGTCCAGCTGGATGCATCGGACGAAGACAATGCCGCCCGATCCCGCCAATCAGGACCCGGGCGTCGCGACTGCATGCGAGGCGGACATCGACAAACGCGGCGACCATAAGGACGGCAAGAACCGCCCACGCGCGATGGTATGATTGCCCCTCATTAGCCGACGCATGCGCGACGCGCGCGCAATCGGCGCCCTTATCCCGAGGGTTGGCGGGGAGCGCGGGCCGTGTCGCTGTATCGGCGAACGGCTCGCGCGGCCTTTGCGAGCCACCTATTATTTTCCCTTTTCAAACAGCGAAATCGCCGTGCGTCTGACCTCGATCAAACTCGCTGGATTCAAGTCATTCGTCGATCCCACGCATTTCCAGGTTCCGGGCCAGCTAGTCGGCGTGGTCGGACCGAATGGATGCGGCAAGTCCAACATTATCGACGCCGTGCGCTGGGTGCTCGGCGAATCACGCGCCTCCGAGCTGCGCGGCGAGTCGATGCAGGACGTGATCTTCAATGGCTCGACTGCGCGCAAGCCGGGTAGTCGTGCCAGCGTCGAACTCGTGTTCGACAACGCCGACGGCCGCGCTGCCGGCCAGTGGGGCCAGTATGCCGAGATCGCCGTCAAGCGCGTGCTCACGCGCGACGGCACGTCTAGCTACTACATCAACAATCTGCCAGCACGCCGCCGCGACATTCAGGACATCTTCCTCGGCACCGGTCTCGGGCCGCGCGCTTACGCGATCATCGGGCAGGGCATGATCGCGCGCCTGATCGAAGCGAAGCCGGAAGAACTGCGCGTGTTTCTCGAAGAAGCCGCGGGCGTATCGAAGTACAAGGAACGCCGCCGCGAGACCGAGAACCGTCTGCATGACACGCGTGAAAACCTGACGCGGGTCGAGGACATCGTCCGTGAACTGGGCACGAATCTCGAGAAGCTCGAAGGGCAGGCGGTAGTCGCCACGCGCTACAAGGAACTGCAGACCGACGGCGAAGAGAAGCAGCGTCTCTTGTGGCTGTTGCGCAAGAACGAGGCCGGCAGCGAGCAGGAACGTCAGCAGCGCGCAATCGAACAGGCACAGATCGACCTCGAAGCGCAAACCGCGAAGCTGCGCGAAGTCGAAGCGCAGCTTGAAACGCTGCGCGTCGCGAATTACTCGGCGAGCGACGCCATGCAGGGCGCGCAAGGCGCGCTCTACGAGGCGAATGCGGAAGTCAGCCGGCTTGAAGCCGAGATCAAGTTCATCGTCGAATCGCGCAACCGCGTGCAGGCGCAGATCGCCGCGCTGACCGCACAGCGTGAGCAGTGGCAGTCACAGGCTGAAAAAGCGCAAGGCGATCTCGAAGACGCCGAAGAGCAACTCGCCGTCGCGGAAGAAAAGGCCGCGCTCGCCGAAGAAGAAGCCGCCGCGAAACACGACGCAATGCCCGCGCTCGAAGCGCGCTGGCGCGATGCGCAAGCGGAACTGAACGCGGAGCGCGGCGGCATCGCGCAGACCGAGCAGGCGCTCAAGCTCGAAGCCGCGCATCAGCGCAATGCCGATCAACAATTGCAGCAGTTGCAGCAGCGTCATGAGCGGCTGAAGTCGGAGGCGGGCGGTCTGGACGCGCCGGACGAAGCGCAGCTCGAAGCACTGCGGATGCAACTCGCCGAGCATGAAGAAATCCTGCACGACGCGCAGGCGCGCCTTGCTGAGGCGCAGGAAACGCTGCCGCGTCTGGACGCTGAACGGCGCGCCGCGCAGGAGCGCGTGCAGACGGAAAGCGCGCAGATCCATCAGCTCGACGCGCGTCTTGCCGCACTCAAGCAGTTGCAGGAAAACGTCCAGACCGAAGGCAAGATTCAGCCGTGGCTCGAAAAGCATGAGCTGGGCGGCCTGCCGCGTCTGTGGAAGAAGCTGCACGTCGAAGCCGGTTGGGAAACCGCGCTCGAAGCGGTGCTGCGCGAGCGGCTCGCCGCGCTCGAAGTGTCGAACCTCGACTGGGTCAAGGCTTTCGCGACCGACGCGCCGCCCGCCAAGCTCGCGTTCTACGCGCCACCTGCCGCCGGTCAGCCGGCCGCGGCGCCGCCTGCCTTGCGGCCGCTGCTCTCGCTGGTGCGGATCGACGACGCCGGCATTCGCGCGGTGCTCAACGACTGGCTCGGCCTTTCGTTCGTCGCCGACGATCTGCAGCAGGCGCTTAGCATGCGCTCGCAATTGCCGGAAGGCGGCTCGTTCGTCGTGAAGGCGGGACATGTGGTGACGCGCGTCGGCGTGCAACTGTATGCCGCCGATTCCGAACAGGCCGGCATGCTGGCCCGTCAGCAGGAAATCGAAAATCTCGCGCGTCAGGTGCGCGCTCAGGCGCTCCTCGCCGATGAAGCGAAGGCCGCCGCGATCCGGGCCGAAGCCGCGCACACGCAAGCCGCGCAGGTGCTGACCGACGTGCGCCAGCAGGCCGAGCGCGCGACGCAACGCGTGCATGCGTTGCAACTCGACGTGCTCAAGCTCACGCAGGCGCACGAGCGTTACACGCAGCGCAGCACGCAGATTCGCGAGGAGCTCGAAGAGATCAACGCGCAGATCGAAGAACAGCGCGCGATGCGTGCCGAATCCGAAGCGAACTTCGAGCGTCACGACGGCGAACTCGCGGAATTGCAGGCACGTTTCGAAGATCATCAACTCGCTTTCGAGGCGCTCGATGAAGCGCTCACCGCCGCGCGCGGCGAGGCGCGCGATCTCGACCGCGCCGCGACCGACGCGCGCTTCGCCGCGCGCAACATGGCGAATCGCATCGACGAATTGAAGCGCAGTATTCAGGTCGCGCATGAGCAGAGCGAGCGCGTGGCGGCGTCGCTCGAAGACGCGCGCGCGGAACTGGAAACGATCAACGAGCAGGCCGCTCACACGGGCTTGCAGGACGCGCTCGACATCCGCGCGGTCAAGGAAGAGGCACTGCATGCCGCTCGCCTCGAGCTGGACGACCTGACCGCCAAGTTGCGCGCCGCCGACGAAACGCGTTTGACCGCCGAGCGCGCGTTGCAGCCGCTGCGCGATCGCATCAACGAATTGCAACTGAAGGAACAGGCCGCGCGGCTGAATGGCGAGCAGTTCATCGAACAACTGGCGGCGGCCGGCGTCGATGAGGCCGAGTTGCAAGCCAAGCTCACGCCGGACATGAAGCCGTCGTATCTGCAGGGCGAAGTCACTCGCATCAACAACGCGATCACTGCGCTCGGTCCGGTCAACATGGCCGCGCTCGACGAACTGAAGGCGGCCACGGAGCGCAAGTCGTTCCTCGACTCGCAGTCTGCCGACTTGACGAGCGCGATCGAAACGCTCGAAGACGCGATCCGCAAGATCGACGCCGAAACGCGCACGCTGTTGCAAGGCACGTTCGACGAAGTGAACCGTCATTTCGGTGAACTGTTCCCGCGTCTTTTCGGCGGCGGTCAGGCGAAGCTGATCATGACCGGCGACGAAATTCTCGACGCCGGCGTGCAGGTGATGGCGCAGCCTCCGGGCAAGAAGAATTCGACGATCCATTTGCTGTCGGGCGGCGAAAAAGCGCTGACCGCCACGGCACTCGTGTTCGCGATGTTCCAGTTGAATCCTGCGCCGTTCTGTCTGCTGGACGAAGTGGACGCGCCGCTTGACGACGCCAACACCGAACGTTTCGCGAATCTGGTGCGCGCAATGTCGGACAAAACCCAGTTCCTTTTCATCTCGCACAACAAGATCGCGATGGAAATGGCGCAGCAACTGATCGGCGTAACGATGCAGGAGCAGGGCGTGTCGCGCATCGTTGCCGTCGACATGGAAACGGCCGCGGGTTTCGCCCAGAATATCGTTTAAGTTTTCGTTTTGAATCGATGAAACGCGGGCGCCCGCGTTCAGCGCTGCGGCCAGTGCCGCGCGACACGTGGCGCGGGCGCAGAGCCGCGCGGATAAAAGAATTGCTGATGGAGCATGCATGGACGAGTTGACACTCGGTTTGATCGGCGCAGGTGCCGTGGTGGTCGGGGGCGTGGTCGTATACAACGCGTGGCAGAGCGCAAAAGTGCGCCGCAAGATGCCGCGGCCGATGCCCGCGGACACCGCGGAAAGCTTGGCGCGCGACGATCATCAGGAGCAGAGTCCGTTTATCGAACCGGCCCGGCCGACCACGCGCCGCGCGCCGGTGGTCGGGGCGGACGCGCCAGCCGATAAGGCGTCGGCGCGCGTCGAACCGACTTTTGGCGCGCCGGTGGGCGCGGCGCCGCTCGACACGCCGGCCGATATTCAGGCAGAGACGACCACGCCGAACGGCTATATGGAAGCCGAGAATGGCGCAGAAGGCGGCGATGCTTCCGAGGCTGATCAGGACGCAGCGAAAGCACAAGAGCTGCGTGAATCCGACGAACGGAACGAGCCGATTCTGCCCGCCGCCACAACGATCTCGTCGGCGCCGCCGGCTATCGTCGATCGCCGCATCGACTGCATCGTGCCGCTTCGTCTGAATGGACCGGTTGCCGGCGACAAGGTGATTCCGCTCGCGCAGCGTCTGCGCCGCGCGGGCAGCAAGCCGGTGCATATTGAAGGCAAGCTCGAGGGCGGCGCATGGGAGCTGCTGCAAAACGGCGCGCGTTATGAAGAGTTGCGCGCCGCCGCGCAGTTGGCCAATCGCAGCGGTGCGCTCAACGAGCTGGAATTCTCCGAGTTCGTGACGGGCGTGCAGCAGTTCGCCGACGCGATCGACGCCTCACCGGAATTTCCCGACATGCTCGAAACGGTCGCGATGGCGCGTGAGCTCGACGGTTTCGCCGCGCAATGCGACGCGCAGCTGTCGATCAACGTGCTCTCCGACGGCGCGCCGTGGTCGGCCAACTACGTGCAGGCCGTGGCATCGCAAGATGGCCTGCTGCTCTCGCGCGACGGCACGCGTTTCGTCAAGCTCGACGGGCGCCAGAGCCCGGTGTTCATGCTGCAATTCGGCGACACGAATTTCCTGCGCGACGACCTCACGTACAAGGGCGGCCAGATGATCACGCTGGTGCTCGACGTGCCGGTGGCCGATGAAGACATCCTGCCTTTCCGTCTGATGTGCGACTACGCGAAGTCGTTGGCGGAGCGCATCGGCGGCCGGGTGGTCGACGACGGCCGCCGTCCGCTGCCCGAGACCGCTCTGCTCGCCATCGAAAAGCAGTTGATGACGCTCTACGCGAAGCTGGAACAGGCTGGTATTCCGGCGGGTTCGCCGGCCACGCGGCGTTTGTTCAGTCAGTAACCCGCTGCGGTTTTCAGGCGCCTCGAACGGCCGCGCGATGCGCGGCCGTTGTCGTTTCGAAGAGCCATCGCGCACACTTTCGCGTGCTCGCGCTCGGGCCCGCAACCTGGCCATTCGGCCGATGTAAAGGGGCACGCTTCCTGCGATAATCCAGTGTCCGATTTCACTGAAGAAGCTTTCCACAGCATGGCTCGAACTCCCGCCTCAAATGCAGCAGTCAGCGCTCCGGCCGAGCGGGCCGCGTGGCTGCGCGCGGAACTTGAACGCGCCAATTACGCGTACTACGTGCTCGATCAACCAGACCTGCCGGACGCGGAATACGACAAGCTGTTCAAGGAGCTGGAGAGCATCGAGGCGGAGCATCCGGATCTGATCGTGCCGGATTCGCCCACTCAGCGCGTGGGCGGCGAGGCGGCGAGCGGATTTGAGCCGGTCCTGCACGACCAGCCCATGCTGTCGCTGAACAACGGTTTCGCGGACGAAGACATCATCGCGTTCGACAAGCGCGTCGGCGACATACTTGGCAACAATGCCAAGGAGCCGCCGGTGCCGGTCGACTACGCGACGGAATTGAAGTTCGACGGCCTCGCCATTTCACTGCGCTATGTCGACGGCGCGTTCGTGCAGGCCGCTACGCGCGGCGACGGCACGACGGGTGAGAACGTCACCGAAAACGTCCGCACGATCCGCTCGATTCCGCTCAAGCTCAAGGGCAAGCGCGTACCGCACATACTCGACGTGCGCGGCGAAGTGCTGATGTTCAAGCGCGATTTCGAGCGCCTGAACGAACGTCAGCGAGTCGCGGGCCACAAGGAGTTTGCCAATCCGCGCAACGCCGCGGCGGGCAGCTTGCGTCAGCTCGACTCGAAGATAACCGCGCAAAGGCCGCTGTCGTTTTTTGCGTACGGCATCGGCGTGCTCGACGGCATGGAGATGCCTGCCACGCACAGCGAACTGCTCGACTGGTACAAGGAACTCGGCCTGCCGGTCAATGCGGAGCGTGCGGTCGTGAAGGGCGCCGAAGGGTTGCTGGCGTTTTTCCACGCGGTCGGTGAGAAGCGCGAGAAGCTGCCGTACGATATCGACGGCGTCGTGTACAAGGTCAACCGGCGCGACGAGCAGGACGCGCTCGGCTTCGTGTCGCGTGCGCCCCGTTTTGCGCTGGCGCACAAATTCCCCGCGCAGGAAGCGCTGACGAAACTCGTCGCGATCGACGTGCAGGTCGGGCGCACCGGCGCCATCACGCCGGTGGCGCGCCTGGAGCCGGTGTTCGTCGGCGGCGCGACGGTCACGAATGCCACGCTGCATAACGAAGACGAAGTACGTCGCAAGGACATCCGTATCGGCGACACGGTGATCGTGCGGCGGGCTGGCGACGTGATTCCGGAGGTGGTGAGCGCGCTCATCGACCGTCGGCCGGACGACGCTCGCGAATTCGTGATGCCCACACATTGTCCGGTGTGCGGCTCGAACATCGAGCGGCTGCCCGACGAGGCGATCGCGCGTTGCACGGGCGGCCTGTTCTGTCCGGCGCAGCGCAAGCAGGCGCTGTGGCACTTCGCGCAGCGGCGAGCGTTGGACATCGACGGGCTGGGCGAAAAGATCATCGACCAACTGGTCGCGCAGAACCTGGTGCGCACGCCCGCCGATCTGTTCAACGTCGGCTTTTCGACGCTTGCCGAACTCGACCGCTTCGCCGACAAATCCGCGCAGAACCTGCTCGACTCGCTCGAAAAGGCCAAGCACACTACGCTTGCCCGCTTCATCTACGCGCTCGGCATCCGCCATGTCGGCGAATCGACGGCGAAAGATCTGGCCAAGCACTTCGGCTCGCTCGACCCGATCATGGACGCGTCGGTGGAAGCGTTGCTGGAAGTCAACGATGTAGGGCCGGTTGTCGCCGAATCGATTCACCAGTTTTTCGCCGAAGAGCACAACCGCACGGTGATCGAGCAACTGCGCGCGCCGGGCAAGGTCACATGGCCTGAAGGGCCACCCGCGCCGAAGGCTCCGCAAGGCGTGCTGGCCGGCAAGACGGTCGTGCTGACCGGCAGTTTGCCGAACCTTGCTCGCGAAGAGGCGAAGGAAATGCTCGAGGCGGCCGGCGCAAAAGTGGCCGGCTCGGTGTCGAAGAAAACAGACTATGTGGTGGCGGGGGCCGAAGCTGGCAGCAAGTTGGCGAAGGCCGAGGAACTCGGCATTCCCGTACTCGACGAAGATGGTATGCGTAAGCTCCTGGAGGGGCAGTTATGATCCGCGAAATTCTCAAGATGGGCGATCCGCGCCTGCTGCGCATTGCCGATCCGGTCGATCACTTCGACACACCGGAACTGCATGAGCTTGTCAGAGACATGTTCGAGACCATGCACGACGCGAACGGGGCGGGGCTCGCCGCGCCGCAGATCGGCGTCAACCTGCAGGTGGTGATTTTCGGATTCGGGAGCAACGAACGGTATCCGGATGCGCCGGCGGTGCCGGAAACGGTGCTGATCAATCCGACCATCTCGCCGGTTTCGCTCGATATGGAAGAGGGCTGGGAGGGCTGCCTGTCGGTGCCGGGCCTGCGCGGCGCGGTCAGCCGTTTCTCGATGATCAAGTATCACGGCTTCGATCAATACGGCAAGCCGATCGACCGGGTCGCCGAAGGTTTTCATGCACGGGTGGTGCAGCATGAATGCGATCATCTGATCGGCAAACTGTATCCAATGCGGATCACCGATTTCGCGAAGTTCGGCTTCACAGAGGTGCTGTTTCCGGACATGGACCCGAATAGCGACGATTGACTGCTGTGCGGCGGATGTCGCGGTGGCAATAAAAAACCCACGCAACGCGTGGGTTTTTTATTTGGCGGACGATCGCGCGTCCAGATTGGTTGCGCGAATCGATCGATCAAGCCAGAAGCGCTCGTGGCCGTGTTGTCAGAACGACTCGTCGGGCGCGAGGTAGCGCCATTGTCCCGGCGGCAGTGCGCCGAGCATTACACGACCCATTCGCACGCGTTTCAAGCCGAGCACTTCCAGGCCGACCAGTTCGCACATCCGGCGAATCTGACGCTTCTTGCCCTCGCGCAGCACGAAACGCAACTGCTCGCCGTTTTGCCAACTGACGTCGGCGGGCTTGAGCGGCACGTCGTCGAGCGAAAGGCCGTGGCGCAGCAGTGCGAGGCTTTCCGGTGGGAAGTGGTTTTCGACGTCGACGGTGTGCTCGCCGTAGGCCACGCGCACCAGGTATTCCTTGTCGATCTCCGAATGGCCGCCGATCAGTTGCTTGGCGATGCGGCCGTCCTGCGTCAATACCAGCAAGCCGGTGGAGTCGATGTCGAGGCGGCCGGCCGGAGCAAGCTGGCGCAGATGCGCGACCGAAAAGCGGATCTCCGAGCGATCGCCTTCCCAGCGGTTCTCCGGCGTGACCAGCGTGATGGCCGGTTGATAGCCGTCTTCCGCCTGGCCCGACACATAGCCGACTGTCTTATGGATCAGTACCGTGACCTGGCTCGCCTGCGCGGCTTCGGCAGCGGGGTCGATCTCGATGCGCTGATCGGGGCGAACCTTCGTGCCCAAGGTGTCGATGCGCTCGCCGTCGACCAGCACCCAGCCTTTCTCGATCCATTCGTCGGCTTCGCGGCGTGAGCAGAGGCCCAGTTCGGACATCAGCTTGGAGAGGCGCAGTGTGCCGGGCGCGTCTTCGATATCGCGACGCGGTGTGCGCGGCGCGGCGTCAGTGTTCGCGCGGCGTTCGGCTGGCGCGGCGCCGCGCGGCTTGGGTTTGCCGGTTCGCGTCGGGCGGTCATCGCTGAAACGGCGCTCGGCCGCCGGTGCTTTGTCGAAGCTGCGGGCCGGGCGTTCGCCACGATCGGTGTGAGCGGTGCGCGGCGCAGCGCGCGAGTCGGTTCGCGTCGGGCGGTCGCCGGATTCCCGGCGGACCGGTGCGCGTTCGCTTCGTTCTCCTCGGTCGCCGCGGGGTGCACGTGCCGGACGGTCTGTGCGGTCGTCATAGCCGCTCTTGACTGGCTTTGCAAAGCTGCGTTCGCCTTCAGAACGGCGCGGTGCGCTGTCGCCACGCGGCCCGCGTTCACCGCTGCGACGCTCTTGCGAAGCGCCGCGCTCATCGTTCAAACGCGGACGGTCGGTCGCATCACGTTCGCGGCGCATCGGACGCTCGCCGCGTGGGCCGCCTTCCGCTGGGCGTCCTGCTCCCGCGCGCGGTGCGCTGAAGGGACGGCGTTCGCCATCGTCGCGGCGCGGTGCGCGATTGCCGTCGACGCTGCGCGAGGGGCCGCGGTCCGTACTTCCTTCGAAGCGGCGCGGTGCGCGTTCGCTGCGATCGCCACCACCTTCGAAGCGCCGAGGCGCGCGTTCGCTGCGATCGGCGCCACCTTCAAAGCGACGAGGCGCGCGTTCACCGCGGTCTGTGCCGCCTTCAACGCGACGAGGTGCACGTTCGCCGCGATCGCCGCTGCCCTCAAATCGACGAGGGGCTCGCTCGCTGCTGCCCGTACGATCTTCAAACCGGCGCGGCGCACGTTCGCTGCGCTCGCCACCCGCGCCACGAGGCGCCCGCTCGTCGCCACCCGCGCGACTTTCAAACCGGCGCGGGGCGCGTTCCCCCATATCCCGACGCGGCCCACGTTCGCCACCGCCTTCAAATCTGCGGGGCGCGCCTTCGCCTCGCTCGCCATCCGCGCGACGCGGTGCGCGTTCCCCACGTTCGCCGCCGCCTTCAAACTTGCGCGGCGTTCGTTCGCCACCCTCGCGGCGCGGACCGCGCTCACCGCTTCCTTCGAAACGCCGGGCAGGCGCGCCGCCTGCGCCTTCGCGGCGCGGCGGCCGCTCCGACGTCGCGCGTCGCGCGCCGCCGGCGGCGCCTGCATCGCGCTCGCGCGAAAACGAGCCTTCCTCGCGGGGAGCGCGCGGGGCACGCGCGCCTGTGCCAGCCGGACGCCTGGCGCCGGACGACGTACCCGCGCCTTCGCCTCGCGCGCCGCTGGGGCCCGCCGTCGACGGTTTCGGTCCCACGGGGCGTACCGGTTTGCGCGCCGACGTGCTGCCGCTACGGACCGGGGCGCGTTCGGACGAAGCCGGCCGCGGGTGCTTGGCTGTTAATTTGAGTCGCATGAAATCTCACACTGCAATCGCGCGCAGCAGTTCGGTCTCGACCTGAATTTGCAGGCGGTTGTCCGACAGACCGTGCCCATCCAGCAGGAACACGTCCTCGACGCGTTCGCCGAGCGTATTGATCCGCGCCGACGCGACGCCGACCCGGTGTTCGGCCAGCACGCGCGCGATCGAATAAAGAAGGCCTGGCCGGTCGTTCGCCGACACGGACAGGATGTAGTATTGGCCGCGCTCGTCGGCCCGAAGGTCGACGCGCGGCGTAACAGGGAAGGTCCGCGACAGCCGCGACAAGCGGCCCTTCGACGGCCCGGGGAGCCAGGTGCCGTCGCCGCTGAGGCGCGCGGTCAGTTCCTGCTCGACGAGGTTGGCAATGTCGCGATAATGCACGTCTTCTTCGGTATGCGCGACGAGGAAATTATCCAGCGCGTAGCCGTGACGCGTCGTGCTGACCCGCGCATCGAGCACGGACAGGCCGTTCCGGTCAAAATATGCGCAAATGCCCGCGAACAGATCGGGCTGGTCCTTCACGTACACCAGCACCTGAAGCGCTTCGCCAATCGGCGAGGGGCGGGCTCGCACGATCGGCGTCGGCGTTTCGACATGACGGTACAGCACACGCGTTTGCCACGCGATGTCCGCCGCGTCATGGCGCAGAAAATAGCCGATGTCGAGCTTGTCCCATAGCGCTTTTTGGGCGCCTTCCGGCACGGTTTCGAGGCGCAGCAGGGCGAGCGCCTCTTCCTGACGCGACTCGAGTTCCGAATGCGCATCGGGCCGCGCGCCGCCGAGCACGGCTAGCGTCGCGCGGTACAGGTCCTCGAGCAGTTTGCCTTTCCACGTGTTCCAGACTTTCGGACTGGTCCCGCGGATATCCGCCACCGTCAGCAAATAAAGCGCGGTCAGGCGTCGTTCGGTGCCGACCAGTTCAGCGAAACGCTTGATGACTTCCGGATCGCTCGTGTCCTGCTTTTGCGCGACCTGGCTCATGGTCAGATGCTGCTGCACCAGCCAGACGACCAGTTCGCCGTCCTCGCCCTCGATGCCATGATTGCGGCAGAAACGCCGCGCGTCGGCCATGCCGAGCGTGGAATGGTCGCCGCCGCGACCCTTGGCGATGTCGTGAAACAGCGCCGCGACGTACAGCACCCACGGCCGGTCGAAGCTGACGATCAACTGGCTGCAAAACGGATATTCATGCGCGTGCTCGGCGACCGCGAAGCGCCGCAGATTGCGCAGCACCATCAGAATATGCTGGTCGACGGTGTAGACGTGATACAGGTCGTGCTGCATCTGTCCGACGATGCGCCGGAAGTTGAGCAGGTAGCGCCCGAGCACGCTCGTCTGGTTCATCAGGCGCAATGCGTGCGTGATGCCGGCCGGCTGCTTCAGGATGTCCATGAACAGGCGCCGGTTTTCCGGATCACGCCGCCAGTGCTGGTCCATCACGTCGCGGGCGTTGTAGATGGCCCGCAGCGTGCGCGCAGATAGCCCCTTGACGCCCGGCGTCTGTTCGTACAGCAGGAAGGCTTCGAGAATTGCGTTCGGCTCGCGCTGGAACAGGTCGTCGCTGGCGATTTCCAGCATGCCTTGCTTCTCGACGAAGCGGTCCGACAGCACCCGCGTAATGCCGCTCGTGCTCGGGAAAAGCTGTGCCTCGATGTTCTGGATCAGGATCGTGGCGAGCTGCGTGACCGCCTTGGCCGCCCAGTAATAGCGACGCATCAGCTGTTCGCTGGCGCGCTTGGTGGCGGTAGGCTTGTAGCCGAAACTTTCGGCCACCGGCGTTTGCAGGTCGAACACCAGAATGTCCTGACGGCGTCCGGCCGTGACGTGCAGCCGGGCGCGCAGCGACTTCAGGAAGCCTTCGTTGCGCCGCAGCTCCTGCGCTTCGCGCTCCGTGATGAGACCGCGCGCCTCGAGTTCGCGCCAGCTGCTGCCGAAACCGGCCGCCTGGGTGACCCACAAAATCAACTGGAGATCGCGCAGCCCCCCCGGGCTTTCCTTGATGTTCGGCTCGAGCGCGTACGGCGTGTCCTGAAATTTGGCATGCCGCTGGCGCATTTCCAGCACCTTCGCCTGGAAGAACGCTTTCGGATCGAGCGCTTCGCGATAACGCTTCGCGAAGTCGTCGAACAAGGCGGCGCTGCCCGTGATACGCCGCGCTTCGAGCAGCGATGTACGCACGGTCACGTCGTTGGCGGCTTCTTCGAGACATTGCGAGACGCTGCGCACGCTGCTGCCGAGTTCGAGCCCCAGATCCCATGCGAGGCTGATAAAGCGCTCGATGCGCGCTTCGAGATGCCCGAGCGGTGCGTCGGGCAACAGCACCAGAATGTCGATGTCCGAATGCGGCGCCAGTTCGCCCCGGCCATAACCGCCCACGGCTAGCAAGGCGAGATCGGCCGGCAACTCGCAGGTGTTCCAGGCGGCGCGCAACGAGTCGTCAGTGGCGCGCGAGAGCGCCGCCATCAACGCTTCTACGTTGGTGGCGGTCTTGAAGCGTTCCAGCAACTGGGCTTTGGCCACTTTGTAGTCCGCCTTGAGCGACCTGGCATGGGATGAGGCGACGGCTGGGACACTACTCATGGGCAGGCTGGCTTCAGGGCACAATCGGGGCGAAATTCTGGGCGAAATCGGGGCGAGGTCCGGCGAAACCGGCAGTCAGGCCGTCGCGGCGGCCATCGTCGGGCGCGCGGGCGTGCCCGCCGAAACGGTCAGTACGTCGTAGCCGGTTTCCGTCACCAGCACCGTGTGCTCCCATTGGGCCGAGAGGCTGCGGTCCTTGGTCTTGACGGTCCACTGGTCCGGCATGGTGCGGATGTCGCGCCGGCCGGCGTTGATCATCGGCTCGATAGTGAAGATCATGCCGGCTTGCAACTCGAACCCCGTGCCGGGACGGCCGTAATGCAGAATCTGCGGATCTTCGTGGAACACCGTGCCGATGCCATGTCCGCAATATTCGCGCACCACGCTGTAGCCTTGCGCCTCGGCGTGCTTCTGGATTGCATAGCCGATGTCGCCAAGATGCGCGCCCGGGCGCACCTGGTCGATGCCGAGCCACATGCACTCGAAAGTCGTCTGAACGAGCCGCTTCGCGAGAATCGAACCCTCGCCGACGATGAACATGCGGCTCGTATCGCCGAAATAGCCTTCTTTGATCACCGTGATGTCGATGTTCAGCGCGTCGCCGTTCTTCAGCGTCTTGTCGCCAGGAATGCCGTGGCAGATCACGTCGTTGACGGAAATGCAGGTGGCCTTGGGGTAGGGCGGATAGCCCGGCGGCTGATAGTTCAGCGGCGCGGGCACCGTGCCCTGTTCCTTCAGCATGTATTCGTGACACAGGCGGTCGAGCTCGCCGGTCGTAATGCCGGCGGTGACGAACGGCGTGATGTAGTCGAGCACTTCGCTCGCAAGCTTGCAGGCGACGCGCATCTGCGCGATATCGTGTTCGTTTTTGAGCGTAATAGCCATGAGTCGGGCCTGAAATGCGATTTATTTCGGGATTATCGCACCATATTGTGGCTGCCGCAGTGTTTTGCCGCCTTTTGCCGGCCTTTTCAAATATGGCGCGCCTTTGCGCTCTTGGCAAACAACGCCGCTGACGACTCGGCCGGCGAGCGTCCGGTGCAACCCGGCGGCGGCAAGCGGAGCTACCGGCGGGTTGAGTCGGCCGATAGCCGCGTGCTATAATCTTTGGCTAAGTCGATCCCCGTTTTGCCTTTGCTGTGCCTATTGTGTGATCGTTGTCATGGTTCGGACCGACTCTGGGCTGAAAATGGCAGCATCGAGTCAGCGGCATTGAAAAGCAGATTGGAGTGAGGCTTCCCGTGGCGCATGCTGCCTGAGCCACGGGGGTGAAAGCAGCAGCAAGGCAACACCGAGCCAACACCACGCAACACCAAGGCAGCAGACTCGCAAGCCGGCGCACCCAGGGTGTCCGCCGCGTTCAGCCAGGCAAGACAAGACTTGACATGGCAGCGCGGCAGATACGGCAGCCGGCTTAAGACCCAACCCTCGCGGAGATTTTCATGGCAGTTACCATGCGTCAAATGCTGGAAGCCGGTGTCCACTTCGGTCACCAAACGCGCTTCTGGAACCCGAAGATGGCTCCCTTCATTTTCGGCCATCGCAACAAGATTCACATCATCAACCTCGAAAAGACGCTGCCGATGTACAACGACGCGCTGAAGTACGCGCGTCAGCTGGCGGCAAATCGCGGCACCATCCTGTTCGTCGGCACGAAGCGTCAGTCGCGCGACACGATCGCCCAGGAAGCGCAGCGCGCCGGCATGCCGTTCGTCAACGCACGCTGGCTCGGCGGCATGCTGACCAACTTCAAGACGCTGAAGGTATCGATCAAGCGCCTGAAGGACATGGAAGCGGCGCTGGAAGCAGGCGAAACCGAACGCATGAGCAAGAAGGAAGCGCTGCTGTTCGAACGCGAAATGGCCAAGCTGCAAAAGTCGATCGGCGGCGTGAAGGACATGGGCGGTATTCCGGACGCGATTTTCGTGGTCGACGTCGGCTACCACAAGATTGCCGTGACCGAAGCGAACAAGCTCGGCGTGCCGGTCATCGCAGTGGTCGATACGAACCACTCGCCGGAAGGCATCGACTACGTGATCCCAGGTAACGACGACGCCAGCAAGGCCGTCGCTCTGTACGCGGCCGGCGTGGCTGACGCGATCCTCGAAGGCCGCGCCAATGCGGTCAACGAAGTGGTGCAGGCTGCGCGCGGCGACGACGGCGACGAGTTCGTCGAGGTCAACGCGGAAGCGTAAAGCTGCCCCGTGTCCGGCAAAAAAGGGGGCTTTCTACAGGCCCCCTTTTTTTAAGTCGCGACGTTGTAGTGGGGCGCTGTCTCCTTGCTGGAGCGGTGCCCGAAGCGTTGTTCGCAAAAAGATGCGCATAACGCTGAAACGAATTCTTGCCGCCGGTATCGAAGTCCGGGCGGCGTGTGATAGACGCAAACACAGACGCAACACAGACGGAACTCAAGGAGCAAATGATGGCGGCAATTACCGCAAGCATGGTTGCAGAACTGCGCGCAAAGACCGACGCGCCGATGATGGAATGCAAGAAGGCGCTGACGGAAGCCGACGGCGACATGGCGCGCGCTGAAGAGCTGCTGCGCGTGAAGCTGGGCAACAAGGCGAGCAAGGCTGCATCGCGCGTCACGGCTGAAGGCGTGGTCGCTTCGTTCATCGGCGGCAACGCAGGATCGCTCGTCGAGCTGAACTGCGAAACCGACTTCGTTTCGAAGAACGACGACTTCCTGGCTTTCTCGAAGAAGATCGCCGAGCTGGTCGCCGCGCAAAACCCGGCTGACGTCGCTGCCCTGTCGGCGCTGCCGCTCGACGGCCAAACCGTCGACGCAGTGCGCCTCGCACTGGTCGGCAAGATCGGTGAAAACCTGTCAATCCGCCGTTTCGTGCGCTTCGAGACGTCGAACAAGCTGGCGGCGTACCTGCACGGCACACGCATCGGCGTGCTGGTTGAGTACACGGGCGCGGACGAGCAGGTGGGCAAGGACGTGGCCATGCACATCGCCGCCATGAAGCCCGTCTCGCTGTCGTCGGACGACGTGCCGGCGGACCTGATCGCCAAGGAACGCAGCATCGCTGAACAGAAGGCCGCCGAATCCGGCAAGCCGGCTGAAATCGTCGCCAAGATGGTCGAGGGCAGCGTGCAGAAGTACCTGAAGGAAGTATCGCTGCTGAACCAGACGTTCGTTAAGAACGACAAGCAGACGATCGAACAGATGCTGAAGGCTGGCAACGCGAGCGTCCAGAAGTTCGCACTGTTCGTGGTCGGCGAAGGCATCGAGAAGAAGCAGGACGACTTCGCTGCTGAAGTTGCCGCTCAAGTGGCTGCTGCAAAGCAACAATAAGTTTCAACGAGCTTTAGCCAGTACCGTGGTACCCGCGGCAGAGCAAGACTGTGCCGCGGTCGGCGGCGCCGCAAGGCTGCGCGCGGGCGGATCCTCGCTGCGCAGCCGCCGTTGACGAGTCCCGAGGGCTCATCAATTTGGCGGCGCTTGCCCGAATCAGCGTTTCACCCCTACATTAGTCCCTTGTTGTTGCCCTGTTCTGCGCGATCTGGATACCCCCTATGCCCACTGCCTACAAACGCGTCCTGCTCAAACTCTCCGGTGAAGCTCTGATGGGCGACGATGCCTTTGGCATCAATCGCGCGACCATCGAACGAATGGTGGCGGACGTGGCCGAAGTGGTCCGTCTCGGAACGCAGTTGGCCGTGGTGATTGGCGGCGGCAATATTTTTCGCGGCGTCGCGGGCGGCGCGGCCGGTATGGACCGTGCTACAGCCGACTATATGGGCATGCTGGCCACCATGATGAACGCGCTGGCGTTGCAGGATGCCATGCGTCATGCCGGCATCGAGGCGCGTGTGCAATCGGCGCTGCGTATGGATCAGGTGGTCGAGCCGTACATCCGTCCGCGCGCGATTCGCCAGCTCGAAGAAGGAAAAGTCGTGATTTTTGCGGCCGGCACCGGCAACCCGTTCTTCACGACCGACACGGCCGCTGCGCTGCGCGGTTCGGAAATCGGCGCGGAAGTCGTGCTGAAAGCCACCAAGGTTGACGGCGTCTATTCAGCCGACCCGAAGAAAGATCCGAGCGCGACGCGCTACACCACGATCAGCTTCGACGAGGCAATCGGCCGCAATCTGCAGGTCATGGACGCCACGGCGTTCGCGTTGTGCCGCGATCAGAAGCTGCCGATTCGCGTGTTTTCGATCGTCAAGCCGGGTGCGCTGAAGCGCATCGTGCTCGGCGAGGACGAAGGCACGCTCGTCCACGTGTAAACTCTCGTTCACATAACGTGGGCTTTGACGCGAGCCCGGGCCGCCGCATACCGCGCGTGCTGGCCGGCTCACACCGTTTTGAAGGTTCGGAGGTTTAAAAATGTCTGTGGCTGATATCAGAAAGGGCGCTGAACAAAAGATGCAGCGCTCCATCGACGCGTTCAAGAACGATCTGTCGAAAATCCGGACGGGCCGTGCACACACGGGCCTGCTCGATCACATCCAGTGCGATTACTACGGTTCGCCGGTGCCGATTTCCCAAGTGGCGAACCTGACGCTGATCGACGCACGCACGATCGGCGTGCAGCCGTGGGAAAAGAAGATGGTTCAGGTGGTCGAAAAGGCGATCCGCGAGTCGGACCTCGGTCTGAACCCGGCCACCCAGGGCGACGTGATACGCGTGCCGATGCCCGCGCTGACCGAAGAACGCCGCCGCGAACTGACCAAAGTGGTCAAGAGCGAAGCCGAAACGGCCAAGATCGCTGTCCGCAACCTGCGCCGTGATGCGAACGAGCAACTGAAGAAGCTCGTTAAAGATAAGGAAATTTCAGAAGACGACGAGCGTCGCGCAGGCGACGACGTTCAGAAGTTGACGGACAAATTCGTCGCTGAGATCGACAAGCTCGTCGTGACCAAAGAAGCGGAGATCATGACGGTCTGAGCTCATCCGGCTTCGAAGAAAACGCCGGGCCGCCCCCGGTTTTCTTGCGGTTTTCGTGCAGCTTCCGGGCCGGCGCGAAATGTGAACCGTGAAGCGCCAGCTCTGGAGCACGCACCAGTTTCACGGTTTTTACTTCTTCATTTGCAGTTATTGTCCCGACGGCCATGACCTACACCAGCTCAACCGTGCGCGTGCCTGATGTCGCCGCGGTGCCGCGACATATCGCGATCATCATGGATGGCAACGGCCGCTGGGCCACCCAGCGCCGCTTGCCGCGCGTGGCCGGGCATACGCGCGGCGTCGACGCGGTGCGTGCGGCCGTCGAGGCGTGCGCCCGCCAGGGCGTCGAATACCTGACGCTGTTTGCCTTCAGCTCGGAAAACTGGCGCCGCCCGAACGACGAAGTGTCGTTCCTCATGCGCCTGTTCGTCACCGCGCTTGAGCGCGAAATTGGCAAGCTGCACGCGAACGGCATCCGTCTGCGGGTGGTCGGCGACCTCGATCGGTTCGATGCGCGCATCCGTGACCTGATCAAGCGCGCGGAGACCAAGACCGCGCGCAATACGCGCCTCACGCTCACTATCGCCGCGAATTACGGCGGCCGCTGGGACATCATGCAGGCCACCCGCAAGCTTGCGGAACAATCGGCGCTGGCGGGCAAGGCCGTCGAGATCAACGAGGAATCGTTCGCCGAGCACCTGTCCATGGCTTATGCGCCAGAGCCGGATCTGTTCATCCGCACCGGCGGCGAGCGGCGCGTCAGCAATTTCCTGCTCTGGCAGCTCGCCTACACAGAGTTCTACTTCACCGACACGTTCTGGCCGGATTTCGACGCCGACGCGCTCGGTCACGCTATCGCTTCGTATGCGGAGCGCGAGCGCCGTTTCGGCCGCACCAGTGCTCAACTCGAGCCGCAATCGCAAAACGTCGATTCGCTTCCATGCTAAAAACCCGTGTCATCACGGCGATTGTGCTCCTGGCGGTGTTCCTGCCCGTCACGTTGTTCGCTCCGGTTGGCGCATTCGGCGCGCTGATCGCTTTCGTTGTCGTGTTCGCCGCATGGGAGTGGGCGCGCCTGCTCAAGCTCGGCGGCGCCGGCCCGGTGATCTACGCGCTGGTCGCCGCGGTCGCACTGGTCGCGAGCACGCGGCTTGGCATCGGCGTCGACGGAGCCCGGCCGTTTTATCAGGCGGCCGCTATCTTCTGGGTGATCGCCGGTCCGTTCGTGCTGCTGCGCAAGCCGGCGCTCGCGCAAGGCGCCTGGCGCAGCTTCCTGTTCCTTGCCGGGATTGTGGTATTCGTCGCGTGCTGGCATGCTCTCGTCGCCGCGCGGATGCAGGGCGTGTCTTTCGTGCTGTCGCTGCTCCTGTTGGTATGGCTCGCCGATATCGGCGCATACTTCTCTGGGAAGGCGTTCGGCAAGCACAAGCTCGCGCCCGCCATCAGTCCGGGCAAGACGTGGGAGGGCGCAATCGGCGGCTGGGTCGTGGTGATGATCGTCGCGGCGGCGGCCGTCTTTTTGCATGTGTTCGGGCCGACCTTGTATTCTGAGTTATGGGCCCATTGGGGCGCCGCGCGCACGCTGCTCGTACTGACCTTGCTGGTGGCATTCAGCGTGGTGGGTGACCTTTTTGAATCCATGTTGAAACGCCAGGCCGGCGTGAAAGATTCGAGCGGCCTGTTGCCGGGGCACGGCGGCGTGCTCGATCGCATCGACGCTTTGTTGCCGGTGCTGCCGCTTGCCATGCTGCTGCTCGGCTAGAGAAAGAGATATGCAAAAACGTCTGACATTGCTCGGTTCCACGGGCTCGATTGGAGACAGCACGCTCGACGTCGTCGCGCGTCATCCGCAGCGGTTTTCGATTTATGCGCTCACCGCGCACCGCAACGGCGACAAGCTCGTCGAGCAATGCCTGCGCTTTCAGCCCGAAGTTGCGGTGGTCGGCGACGCCGACACCGCCGCGCGCGTCGCGGGCAAGCTGCGCGAAGCCGGCTGCAAGACCGAAGTCACCTACGGGGCTCAGGCGCTCGTCGACGTGTCGGAGAGCAGCGGCTGCGACACCGTGGTGGCGGCAATCGTCGGCGCGGCGGGCCTCGCGCCGAGCCTCGCCGCCGCGTGCGCCGGCAAGCGGATTCTGCTTGCCAACAAGGAAGCGCTGGTCATGTCCGGCGCGATCTTCATGGACGCGGTCCACGACAACGGCGCTGTGCTGTTGCCGGTCGACAGCGAACATAACGCGATTTTCCAGTGCCTGCCGCGCGAAGCCGCACTGCATGGCGGCGTCTCCAAGATCATTCTCACCGCTTCGGGCGGACCGTTTCGCACGCGTGAACCGGCCACGCTTGTCGACGTCACGCCGGAAGAAGCCTGCAAGCATCCGAACTGGGTGATGGGCCGCAAGATCTCGGTCGACTCTGCCACGATGATGAACAAAGGCCTCGAAGTGATCGAGGCGCATTGGCTGTTCGGTTTGCCGGGCGAGCGCATCGACGTGCTGATTCATCCGCAAAGCGTGATTCACTCGCTGGTTTCGTACGCCGACGGCTCGGTCCTCGCACAACTCGGCAATCCCGACATGCGCACGCCGATCGCCCACGCGCTCGCGTTCCCGGATCGCGTGGACTCGGGCGTCGCGCAACTCGATCTGGTGCAAATCGCGTCGCTGTCGTTTGAGAAGCCGGACTATACGCGTTTCCCGTGTCTGGCACTGGCTATGAAGGCGCTCGCCGAAGGCGGCGTCGCCAGCGCGGCGCTTAACGCCGCGAACGAAATTGCTGTTGAAGCGTTCCTGTCGCGCCAGATCGGCTTCATGGCGATCGCGCAAGTGGTCGACTCGGTGCTGAACGCGTTGCCGAACCGCAGCGCGCACGCGCTTGAAGACGTGATCGAAGCGGACGCCGTCGCGCGCCGTGCCGCCGCCGAATTCATTGCACGTCTGCCTGACGCCGCCCGTCGCACGGAACGCGCCGTCCAGTGAGGCGCATATGAATCTGCTGATCGAACTACTCGCCTTCGCGGTCGCGATTGGCGTGCTTGTGGTCGTCCACGAATATGGGCATTACAGCGTGGCGCGGCTGTGCGGCGTCAAGGTGCTGCGCTTTTCGATCGGCTTCGGCAAGCCGCTATTTCAGTGGGTCAGTCCGAAGAGCGGCACCGAGTGGACTATTGCCGCGCTGCCGCTCGGCGGTTACGTGAAGATGCTCGACGAGCGTGAGACCGGCGGTCCGCCGATCCCCGCTGAGTCGTTGCCGCATGCGTTCAACCGGCAGTCTGTGTGGCGCCGTATCGCGATCGTCGCGGCTGGGCCCGTTGCGAACTTCCTGCTGGCTATCGTGCTGTTCGGCCTCGTGTTCGCCACGGGCGTGACCGAACCGGCGGCCATTCTGGCCACGCCCGCGCCGAACACCGCAGCGGCCGCCGCCGGTTTCGAAGGCGCGGAAACCGTGGTCGCGGTGCGCGGCGAGAACGCCGCCGAATCGGAGCCGGTGCGCTCGTGGTCGGATCTGCGCTGGAAGCTGCTCGGTGCGGCGTTCGATCACAAGCGCATCGTGCTGAGCGCCAAAGGCCAGAACGGCACGTCCGATTTTCAGCTCGATCTGCGCGATATCAGCGAGAAGGATGTCGACGACGACTTCATGTCGCGGCTCGGTTTCGAACCCGGCGGCGGCAAGCTGACGGTTGCGGGCGTACAGCCAGGTAGTGCAGCGCAGAAAGCGGGCCTTGTTCCTGGCGATCGCTTGCGGGCGGTCAACGGTATCGCAACCGACAGCGCCACGGCCTTCATCGGGTATGTAAAATCGCACGCCGGCAAGCCTTTGACGCTGCAAGTCGAACGTGGAGTTCCAGGCCAGGCGCAGCGGCAAGGTGAAGGTCAAGGTCAAGGTCAAGGTGAAGGTCAAGGTCAAGGTCAAGGTCAAGGTCAAGGCAAGCTCGAAGACATCACGATCGTTCCGCAAGCGCAGCGCGACGAAGCAACCGGGCAGCAGATTGGCCGCATCGGCGCGGAACTGTCGACCCAGGTGCCGTCGATCAACGTGCGTTACGGACCTGTCGAAAGCCTGCAACTGGGCGCGCGCCGTACGTGGGATCTCGCGGTTTACTCGGTGCGCATGTTCGGCCGCATGATCGTTGGCGATGCTTCGCTAAAAAATCTTTCGGGTCCTGTGACGATCGCCGATTACGCAGGAAAGAGCGCACGTCTAGGTCCTTCTGCATTTTTGTCGTTCCTGGCCCTTGTCAGTATTAGCCTCGGCGTACTGAACCTGTTACCGATTCCGGTATTGGACGGGGGTCATCTGTTATATTATTTGGTTGAAGCCGTGACCGGTAAAGTTGTCTCCGATCGCTGGCAACTCGTTTTTCAGAGGGCGGGTCTCGCCTGCATCGTCGCTTTGTCGGCGATTGCACTGTTCAACGATCTCGCTCGTTTAATCCACTTTTAAAGTGTCCGGCGGCGCTCACAATGGCGACCGTCCGACCTGATGCAGCTATACACACTGGGGAAGCACGTTGTTTAAACCTCATCGCTTTGTTCCGAAGACGGTTATAACCGCGGCAATCGCCGCGCATGGGCTGGTTGCACACGCAACCACGCCCTTCGTGGTGCAAGACATCCGGATCGAGGGATTGCAACGCGTCGAACCTGGTACCGTGTTCGCCTATCTGCCCATCAAGCAGGGTGACACGTTCAGCGACGACAAGGCATCGGAAGCCATTCGCGCACTGTACGCAACGGGCTTTTTCAACGACGTCAAGATCGCGACCGAAGGCAATGTGGTCATCGTGCAGGTGCTGGAGCGTCCGGCTATCGGCACCATCGATTTCGCGGGCATTCACGAGTTCGACAAGGAAAACCTGACCAAGGCGCTGCGTGCCGTCGGCTTGTCGCAAGGCCGTTACTATGACAAGGCGCTGGTCGACAAGGCCGAGCAGGAGCTGAAGCGTCAGTATCTGACGCGCGGCTACTACGCGGCCGAAGTCACGACCACCATCACGCCGATCGACCGCAATCGCGTCTCGGTGCTGTTCTCGGTGGCCGAAGGGCCGAGCGCGAAGATCCGCCAGATCAACTTCATCGGCAACAAGGCGTTCAGCACGGGCACGCTGCGCGACGAAATGCAGTTGTCCACGCCGAACTGGTTCTCGTGGTACACGAAGAACGACCTGTACGCGAAAGACAAGCTCACCGGCGACCTGGAAAATGTCCGCTCGTATTATCTGAACCGCGGCTATCTCGAGTTCAATATCGAGTCGACCCAGGTGTCGATCACGCCGGACAAGAAGGACATGTATCTGACGGTCACGCTGCATGAAGGCGAGCCGTACACGATCTCGAACATCAAGCTGGCCGGCAATCTGCTCGACCGCGAGCCGGAATTGGCCAAGCTCATCAAGATCAAACCGGGCGACCGCTTTTCGGCTGAAAAGCTGCAATCCACCACCAAGGCTATCGTCGACAAACTGGGCGAATACGGCTATGCGTTTGCGACTGTCAACGCGCAGCCGCAAATCGACCAGACCAACCACAAGGTCGACCTGACGCTGCAGGTGGACCCGAGCCGCCGGGTCTACGTGCGCCGTATCAATGTGGTCGGCAACACGCGCACGCGCGACGAAGTGGTGCGCCGCGAAATGCGCCAACTCGAAAGCTCGTGGTTCGACTCGAACCGCCTCGCGCTCTCGAAAGACCGTATCAACCGTCTCGGCTACTTTACCGACGTCGACGTGACCACGATTCCCGTGGAAGGTACGCCGGACCAGGTCGACGTGGACGTCAAGGTCGCTGAAAAGCCGACCGGCGCGATCACGCTGGGCGCGGGCTTTTCGTCGACCGACAAGGTGGTGCTCTCGGCAGGCGTCTCGCAGGACAACGTGTTCGGTTCGGGCACGAGTCTCGCGGTGAACATCAACACCGCGAAAACCTACCGTACGTTGACGGTCACGCAGGTCGACCCGTACTTCACGGTCGACGGCATCAAGCGTATTACCGACGTCTACTACCGTACGTATCAGCCGCTGTACTACTCGACCGATTCCAGCTTCAAGATCGTCACGGTTGGTGGAGACCTGAAGTTCGGCATTCCCTTCTCGGAAGTCGACACCGTGTATTTCGGCGCGGGTCTTGAGCAGAACCAGCTCGACGTCGACGCCAATACGCCTGCGTCGTACAAGCAATACGTGAAGGATTTCGGCCGCGTTTCGAACAATGTGCCGGTAACGGTGGGCTGGTCGCGCGACGCGCGTGACAGCGCGCTTGTGCCGAGCCGCGGCTACTTTACGCAGGCGAACGCTGAATACGGCACGCCGATTGGCGGCACGCAATACTACAAGGCCGACATCAACGCGCAGTACTATTACTCGTTTTCGCGCGGCTTCGTGCTGGGCTTCAACTTCCAGGGCGGCTACGGCAAGGGCATGGGCGGCAAGCCATA
Organism: Paraburkholderia rhynchosiae; assembly: GCF_002879865.1. Taxonomy (GTDB): domain Bacteria; phylum Pseudomonadota; class Gammaproteobacteria; order Burkholderiales; family Burkholderiaceae; genus Paraburkholderia; species Paraburkholderia rhynchosiae. The sequence goes on along the minus strand of NZ_PNXY01000014.1, from coordinate 80,422 downwards.
CCCGATTTTCAAGAACTACTACGCGGGCGGTATCGGTTCGGTCCGCGGCTACGAGCCGAGCTCGCTCGGCCCGCGCGACGCCACGACCGGCGATCCGATCGGCGGCTCGAAGCTGCTCGTCGGCAATATCGAATTGACCTTCCCGCTGCCGGGCACCGGCTACGATCGGACCTTGCGCGTGTTCACGTTCCTGGATGCCGGTAACGTGTGGGCCGACGCGAGTAACGCCGCCACGTCGAACGGTGCGAACGGTCTGCGTTACGGCTACGGTGTCGGTCTTGCATGGATTTCGCCGATCGGACCGCTCAAGCTCAGCCTGGGCTTCCCGCTCACCAAGCATACGGGCGACCAGTATCAGAAGTTCCAGTTCCAGATTGGGACGGCGTTCTGATCCGCGCTGCGGGCGGCTCGCCAAACAACAGTATCGAGAGGATGACTTTGCTAACCGGTATGTTTTCGAAACGTGTGGCTTGCGCGCTGGCGCTGGCAATGACGCTGGGCGTCGGAGTGGCGCACGCACAGGAAGCCAGGATTGCCGCGGTGAATTCCGACCGGATTTTGCGGGAATCCGCTGCGGCGAAAGCGGCCCAGGTCAAGCTGGAGGCCGAGTTCGCCAAGCGCGACAAGGATCTCGCGGACATGGCGCAGAAGCTGAAGTCGATGTCCGATTCGCTCGACAAGAGCGGCGCGTCGATGTCATCGGCGGATCGTGCGCAAAAGCAGCGCGATCTGTCGCAACTGGACACGGACTTTCAGCGCAAGCAACGCGAATTTCGCGAAGACCTGAATCAGCGTCGCAATGAAGAGCTGGCAGCGGTGCTGGACCGCGCGAACAAGGTGATCAAGCAGATCGCCGAGGCGCAGCACTACGATCTGATCGTGCAGGAAGCGGTGTATGTGAGCCCGCGTATCGACATCACGGATCAGGTGCTCAAGGCTCTCGCGGCCTCGGGCAATTGAACGCTGCAGCCGGCCGTTGAGGCCGGATGGAAAAACGGCCTCGGGCGCGGCTGATATCAGCGGTACAAGTTGGACTGAACAGCAGGAGACAGGATAGGCATGGCATTTACGCTCGAGGACATCGTCCAACGGTTCGGCGGTGAAGTAGTCGGAGACGGTTCGCAGCGCGTCGGCAGTCTTGCGCCGCTCGACCAGGCAGGCCCGGACCAGTTGGCGTTCCTCGCCAATCCGAAGTACCTGTCGCAAGTGGACACGACCCGTGCCGGCGCCGTCCTGATCAATGCCGATGACCTCGCCAAGCTTGCATCTCGCAGCGCGCGTAACTTCATCGTCACGCCGAATCCGTATGCTTACTTCGCGCGCGTCGCGCAAACCTTCATCGATCTGGCCGCTCCCGAAGTCACCCCCGGTATTCATCCGAGCGCGACGATCGACCCGTCCGCGCAGATTGCCGCGAGCGCGGTAATCGGGCCGCACGTCACGGTGGAAGCCGGTGCGGTCATCGGGGAAAATGTGCGGCTCGACGCGAATGTCGTGATCGGCCGTGGCACGCGCATCGGCGCGGGTTCGCATCTTTATCCGAATGTGGCCGTGTACCACGGCTGCAAGCTCGCTGAGCGCGTGATCGTGCACGCGGGCGCCGTGATCGGCTCAGACGGGTTCGGATTCGCGCCGGATTTCGTCGGCGAAGGTGAAGCGCGCACGGGTAGCTGGGTGAAGATTCCGCAAGTGGGTGGCGTGTCGATTGCGGCAGACGTCGAAATCGGCGCAAACACCACGATCGACCGTGGCGCGATGGCCGACACGATCATCGAAGAGTGCGTGAAGATCGACAACCTCGTGCAGATCGGCCACAACTGCAAGGTCGGCGCCTATACGGTGATCGCCGGTTGCGCGGGCATTGCGGGCAGCACGACGATTGGGCGTCATTGCATGATCGGTGGCGCGGTCGGCATTGCCGGGCACGTGACGCTGGCCGATTATGTGATCGTCACCGCGAAGTCGGGTGTATCGAAGTCGCTGCTGAAACCCGGCATGTACACGAGCGCGTTCCCGGCCGTGAATCACGCGGACTGGAACAAAAGTGCGGCTTTGCTGCGCAATATCGACAAGCTCCGCGACCGTATCAAGGCGCTGGAGAACGCCGCAGCGGACAAGCCGTCGAATGCGGCATCCGGCGTGTCGGGTAATTCACAGAGCGACAAAACCTGAGATATCAGGGCAGCCTCGCCGACACCGCGTAAAATAGCGGGCGAATATCAGGCAGCGAAGTCGGTTGCCGTGACCGGGTGGCACGGCCGCCGGTTCGCGGCGAGCGCCGGCGGCACGCGTTACCAACCCACCTGCACCAGCATCCGCAGTCATCACCGCGCAGTCAATGCGTGAGCAGAAACACCATGAGCACCGAAAAAATCAATCTCGACATCCATAAGATTCTCACGCTGCTGCCACATCGTTACCCGATCTTGCTGGTCGACCGGGTGCTCGAACTTGAGCCGCACAAGAGCATCAAAGCGTTGAAGAACGTGTCGATCAATGAGCCGTATTTCCAGGGGCATTTCCCGACGCGTCCGGTCATGCCAGGCGTGCTGATCCTCGAAGCGCTCGCGCAAACGGCGGCGCTGCTGACGTTCTCGGAAGAGCCGAGCGATCCGTCGAACACACTGTACCTGTTTGTCGGTATCGACAATGCGCGCTTCAAGCGCGTCGTGGAGCCGGGCGATCAGCTCATTCTGAACTGCACGTTCGAGCGGCATATGCGCGGCATCTGGAAGTTCAAGGCACGAGCCGAGGTGGATGGCGCGGTGGCGGCGGAAGCCGACCTGATGTGCGCCGTGCGGCACACGGACAAAGACGCCTGAGTCGAGGTTCGGGCAGCCGGCGCCTCCTGAGAAGCGCAGCCGGCTCGACCCAGCCCATCCAGACAACGCAACAGAATCAGAAGCGAGGACGCATGAGCAGGATTCATCCCACTGCGATCGTCGAACCGGGCGCACAACTCGACGAATCCGTCGAAATCGGACCGTATGCGGTGATCGGCGCGCATGTCACGATCGGCGCGCGGACCACGGTCGGTTCGCACAGCGTGATCGAAGGCCACACCACGCTCGGTGAAGACAACCGGATCGGCCACTACGCATCGGTCGGCGGCCGTCCGCAGGACATGAAGTACAAAGACGAGCCGACCCGGCTCGAGATCGGCAACCGCAACATGATCCGTGAGTTCACCACGATCCACACCGGGACGGTGCAGGACGCGGGCGTGACCACGCTCGGCGACGACAACTGGATCATGGCGTACGTGCACATCGGGCACGACTGCCACGTCGGCAACAACGTCATTCTGTCTAGCAATGCGCAGATGGCCGGCCACGTTACGATCGGCGACTATGCGATCGTGGGCGGCATGTCGGGCGTGCACCAGTTCGTGCGCATCGGCGCGCATTCGATGCTGGGAGGCGCTTCGGCGCTCGTTCAGGACATCCCGCCGTTCGTGATCGCAGCGGGCAACAAGGCCGAGCCGCACGGCATCAACGTCGAAGGTCTGCGCCGCCGCGGCTTCTCGCCGGACGCTATTTCGGCGCTGCGCTCCGCTTACCGTCTGCTGTACAAGAACAGCCTGTCGCTCGAAGAAGCGAAAGTGCAATTGCGTGAGCTGGCGTCCGCCGGCGGCGATGGCGATGAACCGGTGCAAACGCTGCTTGCGTTTGTCGAAGCGTCGCAACGCGGCATCATCCGCTAAGCGATGGCATTGCAACCCAGTCCGCTGCGCATCGCGATGGTGGCCGGCGAGCCGTCCGGCGACCTGCTGGCGTCGTCGCTGTTGGGCGGTCTCGCGAGCCGCCTGCCTGCCGCCACGCACTTCTACGGGATCGGCGGCCCGCGCATGATCGCCACGGGTTTCGACGCGCATTGGCCGATGGAAAAGCTGTCGGTGCGCGGCTATGTCGAAGCGCTGCGGCACATTCCCGAGATCCTCCGCATTCGCAACGATCTGAAGCGCCAACTGCTGGCTGAGCCGCCCGCGGTGTTCGTCGGCGTGGACGCGCCCGATTTCAATTTCGGGCTCGAGCATCCGTTGCGTGAGGCGGGCATTCCGACGGTTCACTTCGTTTGTCCGTCCATCTGGGCGTGGCGCGGCGGGCGCATCAAGAAGATCGCCAAAGCGGTCGACCATATGCTGTGTGTATTCCCGTTCGAAACCGCGCTGTTGGAAAAGGCGGGCGTCGCTGCATCGTACGTGGGTCATCCGCTCGCTGACGAGATTCCGCTCGAGCCGGACACGCTCGGCGCGCGCCGGGCGCTCGGTCTCGCGGAAAGCGGGCCTGTCATCGCGGTGCTGCCTGGCAGCCGCCGCTCGGAGATCGACCTGATCGGGCCGACGTTCTTCGCCGCGATGGAAATGATGCAGCACCAGGAGCCCGGTCTTCGCTTCGTGATGCCGGCGGCCACGCCGGCGTTGCGCGAAATGCTGCGCCCGCTGGTCGACTCGCACCCCGGCTTGGCGCTCACCATTACGGACGGTCAGTCGCAACTCGCCATGACCGCCGCCGACGCGATCCTCGTGAAAAGCGGCACCGTCACGCTCGAAGCGGCGCTGCTGAAAAAGCCAATGGTCATCTCGTACAAGGTGCCCTGGCTGACCGGGCAGATCATGCGCCGGCAGGGCTATCTGCCGTATGTCGGTTTGCCGAACATCCTGGCTGGACGCTTCGTTGTGCCGGAAATCCTCCAGCATTTCGCGACACCCCAAGCGCTGGCCGAAGCCACGCTGAAACAGTTGCGCGATGAAGCGAACCGGCGCACGCTGACGGAAATCTTCACGGAGATGCATCACGTGCTGAAGCAGAACACCGCGCAGCGTGCGGCCGAGGTCGTCGCGAACGTCGTCGAAAAGCGGAAGGCGCGGCCGTGACCGAGGCACGCGCACCGCGCCGCAAGACCGTTGCCGTTGCCGGCGCGGCCGCGCGGCAAGTCGGCCTGAACTTCGAGACGCCGGACGACATTATCTGCGGCGTGGATGAAGCAGGGCGCGGGCCGCTGGCCGGTCCAGTCGTGGCCGCAGCGGTGATTTTCGATCCGTCGAAGCCGATGATTCGCGGCCTCGACGACTCCAAAGCGCTGAGCGCGAAAAAGCGCGACGAGCTGTACGACAAGATCGTCGACCGCGCGCTGGCGTACTGCGTCGCTTCGGCAACGGTCGAAGAAATCGATTCGCTCAACATCCTTCATGCAACCATGCTCGCGATGAAGCGCGCGGTGGAGGGTTTGTCCGTCACGCCTACGCTGGTGAAGGTCGACGGCAATCGCTGCCCCACGCTGAGCGTTCGCAGCGAAGCGGTGATTGGCGGCGATGCGCTGGTGAAATGCATTTCGGCGGCGTCGATTCTCGCCAAAGTCACGCGTGACAGGATGCTGCTCGAACTGCATCAGACGTTCCCCGCTTACGGCTTCAACGCGCATGCCGGCTATGGCACGCCACAGCATCTCGCGGCGCTGTGGGAGCATGGACCTTGCGAGCATCATCGGCGCTCGTTTGCGCCCGTGCGCGAGGCGCATCTGCGATTCGGCACGGGTGTGCCTCTGCCGGCGGGCGAGGTCATCGTCGTGCCCGAGACGCTTGGCGACGGCATGCTCGACGACGACGCCTTCGGCGAACAGCTCGGCGCGTGAGCGTTGCGCATGAGGGGCAAGCGGCAGCGTCGCTGCCGTATCGTGCGTGATCGCCCGAAGCATAACGCTACGCCCGCCAACCTTTTCCTCACTCCTCACCGTCTTCGCTGCCTGTGAAAGCCATCACCTCGCGGGACAATCCGCTCTATAAACGCCTGAAGGCTCTCGCCGGCTCGACGCATCAACAGCGCCGCAGCGGCCATGCGCTGCTCGAAGGGTTTCATCTCGCGAGCGCCTATCTCGACGTGGCGGGACAGCCGGAAATGTGCATCGTCACCGACGGCGCGCTTCGTCACGACGAAGCTCAGGCGATCGTTTCGCGCATCGAGGATCATCGCGTCGTCACGCTGCCGGATGCGTTGTTCGGGCAGTTGTCGAATGTCGTGCACGGTGTCGGGATTCTGTTGCTCGTGGAAAAGCTCGATACGCCACTGCCGGAGACCGTCGCGCAAACGTGCCTCGTGCTCGACGGTGTGCAGGACGCAGGCAACGTCGGCTCGATTCTGCGCAGCGCGGCTGCGGCCGGCATTCAGCAGGTGTTTTGCGCAGCGGGCACGGCGTACGCGTGGTCATCGAAGGTGCTGCGCTCCGGCATGGGCGCGCACTTCCTGCTGCAGATTCATGAAGACGTCGAAGCGCAGACGTTGATCGAACGCCTTGCGGTGCCTGTCGTGATTACAGACTCGCACGGCGCCGAGGCGATTTACGATTGCGACCTGAGCGGTCCGCTTGCGTGGGTGTTCGGCAATGAAGGGGCGGGTGTGTCGCAAATCTGGCGCGACGCCGTCTCATTGCGAGTGACGATTCCCCAGCCGGGCGGCATGGAGTCGCTCAATGTCGCCGCCGCCGCGGCCGTCTGCGTGTTCGAGCAATGCAGGCAGCAGCGCGTGCTTAAGTGATGAAGCCGGGCCGCGACATTGGCTGCGGCGCGCACGTTTTTCCGCTCAATAAGACGGCCGGTCCAGCTTGATTTCCTGCAGGATCGTGGTCGCGATTTCTTCGATCGACTTATGCGTCGAAGACAGCCACTTGACCCCTTCGCGGCGCATCATCGCTTCGGCTTCGTTGATCTCGTAACGGCAATTCTCCGGCGCGGCGTATTTGCTGCCTGGCCTGCGTTCGTTGCGGATCTCCGATAGCCGCTGCGGATCGATCGACAATCCAAACATTTTCTGCCGATGCGCCAATAGCGGCGTAGGCAGTTTGCCGCGTTCGAAGTCTTCCGGAATGAGCGGATAGTTGGCTGCTTTCACGCCGTACTGCATGGCGAGATAGAGGCTCGTCGGCGTCTTGCCGCTGCGCGATACGCCGACCAGAATCACGTCGGCATCGGCGAGATTGCGGTTCGACTGGCCGTCGTCGTGCGCGAGCGAGAAGTTGATCGCCTCGATCCGGTTCTTGTATTCCTCGGTGTCCGCGTTCTGGTGGCCACGCCCCATCGCGTGGCTCGACTTCAGTTCCAGTTCCTGTTCCAGCGGCTCGACAAACGTCTGGAACATGTCCAGCACGAGCGCGTTCGAGCCTTTGACGATCTGATTCGACGCGCTATCGACAAGCGTCGTGAACACGATCGGACGGCGGCCGTCCTGCTGGATCGCTTCGTTGATCTTTTCGAGCGTGGCATAGGCCTTCTCTGTCGAGTCGACGAAAGGCACACGGACCAGACGGAATTTCTGGTCGAACTGGGAGAGGATCGAATGCGCGAAGGTTTCGGCAGTGATCCCGGTACCGTCGGAGACGATGAATACGGTGGGCGGCATCAGTGGGGCAGGGAACGTGAGCGGCAAAAAGCGCTCGAATGGAACATCGCTGCATTGACTTCGCTGCGCGGTGGCTAGCCGCAGAAGCAGAGGGTGTCGACACAGCGCGCCGTGGGCACCGCAACTACGCCGGGCCGGCCGAGGGACTCTTTCAAGGCCTCGAGAGAGCCCTTCGGCGGGTCCAGGCGCGGTTGGAAGCGCAATTCACGTCCGACGGTCACATTTCGAGAGTCGGCACGGTAGAATAGCGGCAACCTGTTGGATAAGCAATTGCGGGCGATTGGCGTCTAACTCGCTGGGAACGGTCGTTCAACGCGACGCTATCCCCGCCAAATTGAGCGGAACGGGAGGAATCGAACACGAAATTCGTTCATTCGCCTTCTTCTTCGCGCTTAGTAAGCTGTTAGGCGCCGCGCGCGATTGCTTCTCCAACAGGTTGTGCAAGACGCGAGTTCAAACGCTTCCAATGAGCGTCTCGCGTTCGAGCCCACTTGCACAGCCGTGAATTTCTTTCACACTTAGGGGCTTGTATGACTAACGCAGTTACCGTCGCAAAGGATAAGGCGTATGTAGTTCCGTTCGAGCAGTTGCGGATGACCGACGTGGAGATTGTCGGCGGCAAGAACGCGTCGCTAGGCGAGATGATCAGTCAGCTCGCCGAAGCCGGCGTGCGTGTGCCGACCGGTTTCGCCACGACGGCGCTGGCTTTCCGTGACTTCCTGCATCACAACAACCTCACCGAACGCATCGCCAAACGTCTCGAAACACTCGACGTCGACGACGTGAAGGCGCTCGCCGAAGCGGGCAAGGAGATCCGTCAATGGATCGTCGACGCGCCGATGCAGCCGCAGCTCGAGGCTGATATCCGCGCAGGCTTCGACACCTTGCAAAACAGCTCGCCTGAAGAGCTGTCGTTTGCCGTTCGTTCGTCGGCAACGGCGGAAGACTTGCCGGACGCATCGTTCGCGGGTCAGCAGGAAAGCTACCTGAACGTGGTCGGCATCGAGGACGTGCTCGATCGCATGAAGCACGTGTTCGCGTCGCTGTATAACGACCGCGCCATCTCCTATCGCGTCCACAAGGGCTTCACGCATGCTGAAGTCGCGTTGTCAGCGGGCGTGCAGCGCATGGTGCGCTCCGACGTCGGCGCGGCCGGCGTGATGTTCACGCTGGACACGGAATCCGGCTTCAAGGATGCTGTTTTCATCACGTCGAGCTATGGTCTCGGCGAAACCGTCGTGCAAGGCGCAGTGAATCCGGACGAGTTCTACGTCTACAAGACCACGCTCGCGCAAGGCAAGTATCCGATCATCCGCCGTTCGATTGGCTCCAAGCTGATCAAGATGGAATTCACGAAGGCCGGCGAAGAAGGCCGCGTGAAGACCGTGGACGTGTCGCACGAGCAGCGCAACCGCTTCTCGATCACCGACGAAGACGTGATCGAGCTCGCGAAATACGCGGTCATCATCGAGAAGCACTACGAGCGTCCGATGGACATCGAGTGGGGCAAGGACGGCCGCGACGGCAAGATCTTCATTCTGCAGGCACGTCCGGAAACAGTGAAGAGCCAGGCCGCAGGCAAGGCCGAACAGCGCTTCAAGCTGAAGGGCCAATCGAACGTGCTGGCCACGGGCCGCGCAATCGGCCAGAAGATCGGCGCAGGTCCGGTTCGCGTGATCCACGATCCGTCGGAAATGGACCGTGTGCAGCCTGGCGACGTGCTGGTTGCCGACATGACCGACCCGAACTGGGAGCCGGTCATGAAGCGCGCGTCCGCGATCGTCACGAACCGTGGCGGCCGGACCTGCCACGCGGCGATCATCGCGCGTGAGCTGGGCGTGCCGGCAGTCGTGGGCTGCGGCGACGCAACCGACGTGCTGAAGGAGGGCGCGCTCGTGACCGTGTCGTGCGCGGAAGGCGACGAAGGCAAGATCTACGACGGCCTGCTCGAAACGGAAATCACCGAAGTGCAGCGCGGCGAACTGCCGCCGATTCCGGTGAAGATCATGATGAACGTCGGCAACCCGCAACTGGCTTTCGACTTCTCGCAACTGCCGAACGCAGGTGTGGGTCTCGCGCGGCTCGAGTTCATCATCAACAACAACATCGGCGTGCATCCGAAGGCGATCCTCGAGTATCCGAACATCGATCAGGATCTGAAGAAGGCCGTGGAAAGCGTCGCTCGCGGTCACGCGTCGCCGCGCGCGTTCTACGTCGACAAGCTGACCGAAGGTATCGCGACAATCGCTGCGGCCTTCTATCCGAAGCCCGTGATCGTGCGTCTGTCGGACTTCAAGTCGAACGAGTACAAGAAGCTGATCGGCGGTTCGCGTTACGAGCCGGACGAAGAAAATCCGATGCTTGGTTTCCGCGGCGCATCGCGCTACATCGCCGAAGACTTTGCCGAGGCGTTCCAGATGGAATGCATCGCGCTGAAGAAGGTGCGCGAAGAGATGGGCCTCGACAACGTCGAGATCATGGTGCCGTTCGTGCGCACGCTGAAGCAGGCGGAGCGCGTGGTTGGCCTGCTGGAAAAGTTCGGCCTGAAGCGCGGCGAAAAAGGCCTGCGCCTGATTATGATGTGTGAAGTGCCGTCGAACGCGATTCTCGCTGAGGAGTTCCTGCAATTCTTCGACGGTTTCTCGATTGGCTCGAACGACCTGACGCAACTCACGCTCGGCCTCGACCGCGACTCCGGCATGGAACTGCTGGCCGTCGATTTCGACGAACGCGACCCGGCGGTCAAGTTCATGCTCAAGCGCGCGATCGAAACCTGCCTGCGCCTGGACAAGTACGTTGGTATCTGCGGCCAGGGCCCGTCGGATCATCCGGACTTCGCGCAATGGCTGACGGACGAAGGCATTGCGTCGATCTCGCTGAACCCCGACACGATCATCGAGACGTGGCAGCAACTGGCGAAGTCGTCGACGAAGTGAGTGAGCCGCTTGCCGCGTCCTAAGCGGCACGCATAGCGAAAGGTGCGGTATATCAAAGGCGCGTTAAAGGCCAGTCCGAGCGCGCGGTTTGCGCCGGTAATCCGCATCCGCTTCGTGCTATAAACACCCCGGTAGATCCGGGGTGTTTTGCTTTGTGGAGGTCAACGTGGCGCCAGGTGGATTGTTCTGGTGGGTCGGGGCGGGTGTGCTGGTCGTGCTGGAACTGCTGAGCGGCACTTTCTATCTGCTGATGATCGCGCTCGGTTGTGTGGCGGCGGCCATCGCGCACATAGCGGGCGCTGCCGCCGACGTGCAGTTCGCCGTCGCGGCGATCGTCGCGCTCGCGGCCGTGCTGCTGCTCAGGCGTTCAGGGTTCGGTCGCAGAACGCGCAAGGAGGCGTCGAGGAATCCTGACGTCAATCTCGACATCGGACAGACGGTGAGCGTGCCGGCGTGGCACGAGCGCCGTGCGCGGGTCAATTATCGCGGCGCGGAATGGGACGTCGAACTCGCACCGGGCGAGCCTGAAGATGCGCAGGTCTACGAGATCACGGAGTTGCGCGGCAGTTGCCTTGTCGTCGTGGCGAGACAGCGCGCGAGCCCCAGCGCCATGCTTCGTTGAGATTGGCAAAATCCCGAAAATTTAATTAATCGAACTAAAGATCGGAGGGCGGAAATGGATTCGACCATCGTCGGGGCGGTGCTGCTGGTTATCGTGATCGTGCTGGCGGCGCAGACCATCAAGATCGTGCCGCAGCAGCATGCGTGGGTGCTCGAGCGGCTCGGCCGCTATCACCGCACGCTGACGCCGGGCTTGAGCTTCGTGTTCCCGTTCGTCGACCGGATTGCGTACAAGCACATCCTCAAGGAAATTCCGCTCGAGGTGCCGAGCCAGGTCTGCATCACGCGCGACAACACGCAGTTGCAGGTGGACGGCGTGCTGTACTTCCAGGTCACCGATCCGATGAAGGCGTCGTATGGATCGAGCAACTTCGTGTTCGCGATTACGCAGTTGTCGCAGACCACGCTGCGCTCGGTGATCGGCAGACTGGAGCTCGACAAGACTTTCGAGGAGCGCGACTTCATCAACCACAGCATTGTTTCCTCGCTCGACGAAGCGGCGGCCAACTGGGGCGTGAAGGTTTTGCGCTACGAGATCAAGGACCTGACGCCGCCCAAGGAAATCCTTCACGCAATGCAGGCGCAGATCACCGCCGAGCGCGAGAAACGCGCGCTGATCGCGGCGTCCGAAGGGCGCAAGCAGGAGCAGATCAATATCGCCTCGGGCGGGCGTGAAGCCGCGATCCAGAAGTCTGAAGGCGAGCGGCAGGCAGCAATCAATCAGGCGCAAGGTCAGGCGGCGGCGATTCTTGCGGTGGCCGACGCGAATTCGCAGGCGATCCAGAAGATTGCCGCTGCGATCCAGTCGCATGGCGGTATGGAAGCGGTGAACCTGAAGGTGGCCGAACAGTACGTGAACGCGTTTGGCAATCTGGCGAAGCAGGGCACCACGTTGATCGTGCCTGGCAACCTGTCGGATATGAGTTCGATGATCGCGTCGGCGCTCGCCATTGTGAACAAAGGCAAGGGCGTGCCGGATGCACGCTGATCGTGTGGGCTCATACGCGGCTTTGGAACGGCGCTGACAAGAAAGAAATTGTCGAAGAGAAATTGGCAAAAAAAATGGCCCGCACCGTGTGGGCTATTTTCGTTGGACCTGTCGAAAGACGTGAGCTTGCCTAAGACGAAGCGCGGCATATCCGTGCAACACTTGGCATGCTTGACGAGAAGCGCGCGAGGCGGATCGCGCCTCAGCCCGGCGAGCGCATCAAACGCGCCTTTTCCCGCTCCCAGTCGCGCTTCTTCTCAGTTTCGCGCTTGTCGTGCTGCTTCTTGCCCTTAGCCAGACCGATCTCGCATTTGACGCGGCCGCCCTTGTAGTGGAAGTTCAGCGGCACCAGCGTATAGCCGCGTTGCTCGACCTTGCCGATGAGTTTGCTGATCTCTTCGCTGTGCAAAAGGAGCTTGCGCGTACGGACCGGGTCAGGCGTGATGTGGGTCGAGGCCTCCGGCAGCGGGCTGATATGCGTGCCGATCAGGAACAGCTCATTGTTACGGATCACGACGTAACCTTCCTTGATCTGGCCGCGCCCGGCACGCAAGGCCTTGACCTCCCATCCTTCGAGCACGAGCCCTGCTTCGTAGCGTTCTTCGACCGAGTAGTCGTAGAACGCTTTTCTGTTGTCGATAATGCTCATGAATGGAAAGTGCCCAACTCGTTTAAAATCACGATTTTAGCAAAGCGGGGCAAGGAAAGCCCGCGGCGCTTGTCCACCCTTGCCACGCGCTGTTCAATTTATGGCAGATGTCCAGAAAACCGTGTTGATTCGCCATTCGGCGCAACAGATGTTCGACCTCGTCACCGACGTCGCCGACTACCCCAACTTCCTGCCCTGGTGCGGCGGAGTCGAAGTCCGTCATCGGGACGATACCAGCATGGAGGCGAAGATCGACATCAACTTCAAGGGCATCAAGCAGCACTTTGCCACACGCAACAGCATGGAGCGGCCCACACGAATCGACATGGAGTTCGCCGACGGCCCATTTCGCAAGTTCACTGGCTTCTGGCGCTTCACGCCGTTGCGCGCGGACGCCTGCAAGATCGAATTCGCGCTGCACTACGAATTCACCAACATCATTCTCGAAAAGATCATTGGGCCGGTGTTCAATCACATCGCCAATACTTTCGTCGAATCGTTCGTGAAGCGCGCCGATCAGCGCTACGGTAAGGCATGAGCGAGCGTCTGTCGATTCAGGTCTGCTATGCGCTCGCCAATGAGCAGGTGCTGATTGCCGTCGAACTGCCGGTGGGTGCCACGCTGCGGCAGGCCATCGAGGCGAGCGGCGTCTTGCAGCGTTATCCTCAGATCGACCTCGACACGCAGAAGGTCGGCGTGTTCGGCAAGCTCAAGCCGCTCGATACCGTGCTGGCCGATCAGGACCGCGTCGAAATCTACCGGCCGCTGCTGGTGGATCCGAAAGTGTCTCGCCAACGCCGCGTCGAGAAAACGCGCAAGGCGGGCTCGATCGAAGGACGCCGCTGGCAGAACAGGGATTCGCGCTAGGCGCCGGTTCTCGGGCGCGCGGCCTTCAGGTGTCCGCGCGGCAGACAAGACCACGCCCTGTATAGCAACCGCGCCCCGCACACACCGCGCCTCGCGCAGAAGCGGCACTTCGCACACAGGCCGCGCCACTCACCTCAAGGCGCTGAACCCTGCGCTTTTTTCACGGTGGATGCCGCGCTGCCGGAACCGTCGTCCGCATGCTGTCGCACCGACCAGCACACGCCCGCCACCAGCAACAGGATCGCGGCGACTTCCAGCGGCCGCGGCAGCCGTTCGTCGTAGATGAACGCGTAGAGCAGCGCGAACAGCGTTTCGAACACGATCATCTGACCGGAAAGCGTCAGCGGCAGCCGTTTCGACGCCGCGTTCCACAGCCCGTTGCCGAGCCACGACGCGCCGATCGCGAGACCGAGATTGAGCATCCAGAAGCTGTGCCAGCGGCCGTCGGCGAGTTCGCCTTGTGGGCCGCCTGGCGGCAGCACGGCGATGGCGAGCCAGAGTGCCGCGGCGAGCACGCCCGTCACCACGCCCCACAGCACCGACCACTCGTTGCCGCTGAAATGCGTCTGCCGTTGCAGGTAGCGGGTGTTTTCGACAGCGAACCAGGTCCAGCAGCCGAGCGCGCCGACCGCGCAGGCCAGCCCGAGCAGTTTCGTGAGAATGCCGCCGGGCGTGCCGTCCGCAACCGTGAACACGTCGACATTGATGCAGGCGATGCCCGCCATCACCATCGCGAGCGGCCATGCAAGGCGGGCAAGCGGCACCGCGCCGCGATCGCCGCGGCCGGCGAGCGTCACCGTGACGGGCAGCACGCCGACGATCAGCGAGGCCGGCGCGATCCCGACCAGATGGACGGCGGCGGTCAGCAGCACGTAGTACAGGAGATTGCCGGCCAGCGCGAGTTTCACCAGCGCGGCGAGATCCTCGCGAGTCAGCCGTTTGACGAGCGAGCGCGCCATGGGCAACGCCGCCGCCAGCGAAACGATGCCGTACATGGTGTAGCGGCCGGCGGAAAGCAGCAGCGGCGAAAAGTCCGGCAGCACCCGCGGGACCAGAAAGACCATGCCCCATAAGGCCCCGGCCATGACTCCATATGCCACACCGCGCTGCATCGACTGCCCCTGCAAAGAAAACTCGAATGGTCCGCAGATTAGCCGTTCGGCGGCGAGGGCGTCTTGTTTGATTCTGCATTCGGGCCCGAGCAAACGAAACACGATCGAACCCGAGGTGAAAGATGAAGCGAAATGAAGGGCCTCGAAGCCATGAAAAAAAGCCCCCGAAATTCGCTAAGCTGCTGTTCGCGCAGTGAAAAGCGGGGAGGTATCGCGTATAATTCGCTTTTGCGCCTATAGGATTTGCCATGCGTCTGATCCAAACAGCACTCACGTTCGATGACGTGCTCCTCGTCCCGGCCTTCTCCGATGTTTTGCCGCGCGACACCAGCCTCAAGACCCGGCTGACCCGCAACATCTCCCTCAATATGCCGCTCGTGTCCGCCGCCATGGACACCGTCACCGAAGCCCGCCTCGCCATCGCAATGGCGCAAATGGGCGGCGTGGGCATCATCCACAAGAACCTCACGGCGGCCGAGCAGGCGCGTGAAGTTGCCAAGGTCAAGCGGTTCGAGTCCGGCGTCGTGCGCGATCCGATCACGGTGCCGCCGCAAATGAAGGTGCGCGACGTGATCGCGCTGTCGCAACAGCATGGCATTTCGGGCTTTCCGGTGGTGGAAGGCGCGCAGTTGATCGGTATCGTTACCAATCGCGACCTGCGCTTCGAAGAGCGTCTGGACGAACCGGTGCGCAGCATCATGACGCCGCGTGAGCGGCTCGTGACCGTCAAGGAAGGCACTTCGCTCGCCGAGGCCAAGGCGCTGATGCACAGCCACCGCCTCGAGCGCGTGCTGGTCATCAACGACGCATTCGAACTGCGCGGCCTGATGACGGTGAAGGACATCACGAAGCAGACCGAACACCCGGACGCGTGTAAAGACGAACACGGCAAGCTGCGCGCGGGCGCCGCGGTCGGCGTCGGCGCAGACAACGAAGAGCGCGTGGAACTGCTGGTGCAGGCGGGCGTGGACGTGATCGTCGTCGATACCGCGCACGGACACAGCAAGGGCGTGCTCGAGCGCGTGCGCTGGGTCAAGCAGAAGTTCCCGCATGTCGAAGTGATCGGCGGCAACATCGCCACCGCGGCGGCAGCCAAGGCGCTCGTCGAATACGGCGCTGACGGCGTGAAGGTCGGTATCGGCCCGGGTTCGATCTGCACGACGCGCATCGTCGCCGGGGTCGGCGTGCCGCAGGTCACCGCGATCTCGAACGTATCGGAAGCGCTGAAGGGCACGGGCGTGCCGGTTATCGCCGACGGCGGCGTGCGCTTTTCGGGCGACGTCAGCAAGGCGCTCGCAGCAGGCGCGAACGCGGTGATGATGGGCAGCATGTTCGCCGGCACTGAAGAAGCGCCGGGCGACGTGTTCCTGTATCAGGGCCGCCAGTACAAGTCCTACCGCGGCATGGGCTCGGTCGGCGCGATGAAGGACGGCGCGGCGGACCGCTACTTCCAGGACAACTCGGCGAATATCGACAAGCTGGTGCCGGAAGGTATCGAAGGCCGTGTTGCCTACAAGGGCTCGGTCAATGCGATCCTGTTCCAGCTGATCGGCGGCGTGCGCGCCAGCATGGGTTACTGCGGCTGCCGCACGATTGCCGAGATGAACGAGAAGGCCGAGTTCGTGCAGATCACGGGCGCGGGCTTGCGCGAGTCGCACGTGCATGATGTGCAGATCACCAAGGAAGCGCCCAACTATCACGTGGACTAAACGCCAATGAAGCCATTGCTGCGCGCTGTACTGATCGTCGATGCGTTGTTGCTGCTTGGGTTCGGCCTGCTGTTTCTGCTGACGCCCTGGACTTCGTTGTACAACGCGCTGCTGTTGGTGCAAACGCAGCCGGCGCTGGCCGGCCAGGCGTTTGGCGTCGCGCTGATAGGGCTTGGGTGGCTCGCCTTGCATGCGTCGATCGACGGTGGGCTGACGTCGTCCGTTGCGAGGGTGGTGGGCCACGTGAACTGGTTGACCGGCGTGCTGATGCTGGTCTGGCTGCTCGGGCTGCATACGCCGGCGCTTAACGGCTTCGGGCAGATCGTCTCGGTGCTGACAGGTGTCGTGCTGCTCGTGTTGGGTCTGGGCGGCGTGCGGTTGTCGGGCGCGGTGCGGCGGCGCGAAAGGTTGCGCGTCGCTGAAGCCGTTGCCGCGGAGCGCGCGGAAAAGCAGGCTGCGAAAGACGCCGCGAAAAATGCGGCGAATAGTGCTGCAAACAGCGCGGCCACCCGGCGCGAACCCGTGGTTCCGGCCACGGCGGGCTTTCCGGTGTATCACGCGGAGCCGGTCGTCGAGCCGGTTCTTCCCGCTGCGCCTGCTGTGCCCGTCGCTCCAGCCACGCGGCCGGCCGGTCCCGCATCTTCAATGTCGTTGCATGCCACGACCAACGAGTCGGGCCTGAGCGCGTCAGAGCGTGCCGCACGCGCCGAAGCGGCAGCTGCTCGCGACGACGCCCGCAAGTCCGCCGCCGACGCGCCGGGCGCGCCCCGGCCGCCGTTTCATGGTTGACGCGCCGCGCGCCGCTCCGTCCGCAGAAGCCGCCGGAATCCGTACGCGCGCGCCGCAGGCAAGCTGCTGCGGCCGTGGCCGCGCGGTGGTGGTGCAAGTTCCGACAGGCTTCATCGTCGCGCTTCACAGCCAAATTTCTGGCCGATGGTTCCCAGGTGGACCGCTTTAAATTCAACGTCGCGCTTCGTGCGCGGCATTCCGTATTCGCTCACTTTTGACTCCGTCCGCTGCCATGCACGACAAGATACTGATCCTCGACTTTGGTTCGCAAGTCACCCAACTGATTGCACGTCGTGTTCGCGAAGCCAACGTGTATTCGGAAATTCATCCGTATGACGTCGACGCTTCGTTCATCCGCGACTTCGCGCCGAAGGGCGTGATCCTTTCCGGCGGCCCGAGTTCGGTCACCGAGACGGACACGCCGCGCGTGCCGCAAGCGGTGTTCGAACTCGGCGTGCCGGTGCTCGGCATCTGCTACGGCATGCAGGCCATGGCCGAGCAACTCGGCGGCAAGGTCGACATCGGCCATCTGCGCGAGTTCGGTTACGCCGAAGTGCGCGCGCGCAATCACACGAGCCTTCTCGAAGGCATCAGCGACTTCACCACGCCCGAAGGTCACGGCATGCTGAAGGTGTGGATGAGCCACGGCGACAAAGTGCTCGAAATGCCGCCGGGCTTCGCGCTGATGGCGTCGACGGAATCGTGCCCGATCGCGGCCATGGCCGACGAGACGCGCCGCTTCTACGGCTTGCAATGGCATCCGGAAGTCACGCACACCGTGCAGGGCCGCGCGATGCTCGAGCGCTTCGTGCTGCAGATTTGCCGCGCGCGGCCCGACTGGGAAATGGGCCACTATATCGACGAAGCCGTCACGAAGATTCGCGAGCAGGTCGGCGGCCAGCATGTGATTCTTGGCTTGTCGGGCGGCGTGGATTCGTCGGTGGCGGCGGCGCTGCTGCATCGCGCGATTGGCGATCAACTGACGTGCGTGTTTGTCGATCACGGCCTCTTGCGCCTGAACGAAGCCGAGCAGGTGATGGCCACGTTCGCGGATCACCTCGGCGTCAAAGTGATTCATGTGGACGCGAGCGACGTATTCCTGCGCAAGCTCGAAGGCGTGACCGATCCGGAAGCGAAGCGCAAGATCATCGGCGCGGAATTCGTCGAAGTGTTCCAGAAGGAAGCGGGCAAGCTGACTGACGCTAAGTGGCTCGCGCAAGGCACGATCTATCCGGATGTGATCGAATCGGCGGGCAAGGGCAAGAAGGCCACGCAGACCATCAAGAGCCACCACAATGTGGGCGGCCTGCCTGAGACGCTGAATCTCAAGCTGCTCGAACCGCTGCGCGAACTGTTCAAGGACGAAGTGCGCGAACTTGGCGTCAAGCTCGGTTTGCCGCCGGCAATGGTGTACCGCCATCCGTTCCCGGGCCCCGGTCTTGGCGTGCGGATTCTCGGCGAAGTGAAGCGCGATTTCGCGGACCTGCTGCGCCGCGCGGACGCGATTTTCATCGAGACGCTGCGCACGTTCATCGACAAGGAAACCGGCAAGTCCTGGTACGACCTGACGAGCCAGGCGTTCGCGGTGTTTCTGCCGGTGAAGAGCGTCGGTGTGATGGGTGATGGTCGGACTTATGAATACGTGGTCGCATTGCGCGCCGTGCAGACGTTGGACTTCATGACCGCGCACTGGGCGCATCTGCCGCACGAGCTACTGGGGCATGTGTCGAACCGGATCATTAATGAAGTGCGCGGGATCAACCGGGTGGTGTACGACATTTCCGGGAAGCCGCCGGCGACGATTGAGTGGGAGTAATTCAGGCTGCTCTGCAGCAGTCTGCAGACTGCACGCGCACCGGGCGGCGGCGGCGGTGATCGGGTCCGGCCGTAGCGGACGGTCGATCGAACTCGGCGATCCGTGAGCCGGGCAGGGCGGCTGCTACTCCAGCCACGTCCTGATGCCCGCGATGTACTCGGCCATCTTTCCGCGAGCCTGTTCCTTGTCACGGGCGATGACCGCCAGTGCGACCCCTCGATGGTATTCCTTGATCCTTGCCACGACGCGATCGCGGTCGGCGCGGCCGCGCCGGTGAAAGGTGGAATGCGCATCAGCCAGCTGCAGGACGATGCAGTCGAACAGTCGCAGTGCGGGGTCACCGCATAGTTCGGCAAGCAGGAAATGAAAGCGCAGCAGTTCATCGGCGCCGGCGCCGCCGTCGAGTTGCGCCTCGCCCTGTACCTGCTCGCGCAGTCTTTGTTCCCCTTCATCATCCAGTCGTTCGATGACGAGATCCAGGGCGGCCAGTTCAAGCGCGTGGCGCGTCGCGAGAATATCGCGCGGCGCGACGCCCGCATACTCCAGGTAGACGCTGACTGCCTGCATCGTCGCGCTCAGATCGGGCCGAGCGACGAACAGGCCCGCGCCGGTGCCGCGCTGCACTTTCGCGATCGAGTGGTGCTCGAGCAGCCGGATCGCTCCGCGCAACGCGGCGCGGCTTGCTCCATGGATTTTCATTAACTCCTGCTCGGAGCCGAGCGGCAGTCCCACTGGCCATCCCAGTTCGATGATGTGCTTCAGGATCGAGATGAACAGCGTCTGCGCGCGCGTGACCGGTGCGCCGAACGCGTTGCGTTTGCGTCGGAGCGTGACGGGTGCAGTTAGTACCGGCGTCATCGCGGTCAGCATCGAAAGCCATTGCTGACGAGGCGCGTCGACCGGATGCGTGCCTTCACGCAGCTTCTCGCGGCGTTGCGCAGCGAACTGGTTAAAGAGCGCGACATCGGCTGCCGGCACGATCAACGTCAGGCTCGCCATACCCTGGGCCGTCTTGCGTGCGCGATAGTCGGCGACCCGTTCTGCGGACGACTTTGCCATTTTGTGATTCGGCGATATAAAAACACGAATGCCGTTCAATATACCGCACGTGGCGTTACATGTAACGGAGTTTTCTGACGGGACAGCCGATGGGTTCGCGCGCGCGAATGGGAAGGCCGTCAAATCAACGCGTTAGCGTCAATTGGGCTCCGCGATTTTCGCGGGCGGTGGGTGGAGGGCGGTGCGCGCAGATCGGTTGATTTTTCTCAGCGAGCCGGGATACCTATAGTAGGTCTCCTCAACCACTTCATTACCGTGACCGGATATCGACCATGAGCGACACGAAACCCACCATGCCGCGCCGCGGCGACTTTGGTTGGCAGCCCCTCGTGAGTGCCTTCGAGCCCACCATCGAGGACATGCTGTCAAACCGCGCCTACTTCGGCATGCCGCCGGAGGCGCTGTATCTGTGGGGAACGTTTCGCGACGAGGATGGAGAAATCTACTGCCCGATGCGGCGGATCCCCGCCGGTCTCCGGACGGACGCAAAGGACACCCGCCGCCGCTTTTATCTGTGTACGACACTCGGCCATGACGACGGTATGCACATGCATCCGGTCGGCAAGCAGTCGGTGCCGAACGATGGCTTTTCGAGAGAGCTCGAAGGTGACCGCATCCACTGGCGTAGCCATCCGCAGGCGCCCGGCAACCGCTTTCACGTGACCTGGACGCCCGAGGATTGCAGCTGGTACGAAGAGAACGGCATGGATATCAAGGGCAAGCTCGTCAAGCCCGGCATGCACTGGTATCTGCCGGGACGTGACGCGGGCATGTACTACGTCGCGAACATCTTCGAGATGGAAGGGACGATACTCGGAAAGAAGGTGCGCGGCATGATCGGCTTCGATCCGATCCATATGTACGAGGGCGGCGAGATCTACAAGACGAAAGATGCGCTGGTGCAGGAGAAGCTGGAACTCGTCTGGTACACGTGGGCGACGCGTTATAAGGACGGCAGCATCGACTTCGGCCACTTCACGCTCGGTAACGACATGTTCGGCTTCGCGATTCTCGGCAACGAGAAAGGCGAGGTGCGCTTTACCTATGACGTGACGGGCACCATCGATTTCGGCGCGAACGGGTATTGGCAGGAAGGCATCCGTTACTCAGCGTTCGGCGAAGAGTGGGAGTTCATGCCCGATCCGAAGGGGCGCCTGGTCGGCCTCGGCACGCTAAAGAACCCGCAAGTGGACGGCCGGTGGCGCCGCGTTGGCGACACACGCGAACCGGACGTCTGGTTTGCGTGGGGAGAGGCAGCACCGGAGCACGGCGATCGTCCGGTCAATCGGCTGCCGGGCCTGGGCACGCGAGTCGGCGTGAACTTCCGCAAATACTGACACCGCCGGCAAGGCTCTCGCGATCAAGCCTGCTGACGCAGCAAGCGACGGGAAAGCGAGTTGTAATTTCATACACCTTGGAATGGATACGCAATTCGGTGCCATCTGCGACGCTCGCCTACCGAACGTCGCTGCACCTTTGCGTGGCAGGCCTGATCATTGAAGCGAGGGAACGACAGTGTTGGCGAGCAAAGCGAAGGAGAAGGCAGAGAGCGAAAAGGTCGGTGCCGGTGGACCTGGTCAGATTGAAGGCCGGATCGAAGGACTCGCCGCTCAGGACCGGCAGTTTCGGGATGCAATGCCGATAGCAGCCGTGAACGAAGCAAAGCTGCGTCCCGGCTTGGGCCTGGCGCAGATCGTCGCTGTTTGTCTCGAAGCGTATGCAGACCGGCCGGCGCTGGCGCGACGGGCGACCAGCGTCGTGGCCGATCCCGTGACGGGGCGCGCTTCCCTTCGGCTGGAACCTGCTTTCGAGACGTTGACGTATCGGCAACTGTGGTCCCGAGCACGGGCACTGGCGAATACCTGGTACCACAGCGAGAGCAGTCCGCTGCGCGCGAACGATCTCCTTTGTGTGATCGCGTTTGCTGGTGTCGATTTTACGACTGTTGACCTCGCAGCAATCCACAACGGCGTGGTTGTCGTCCCGCTTCAGACCAATGCGCCCCAGCAGCAGTTACGCGATATCGTCAAGGAGGTCCAGCCACGATGGCTGGCGACGAGCCTCGAGTGTCTCGAAACCGCAATAGATCTCGTGCTGGACGGGCATCGTCCTTCGGGCCTGTTGCTATTCGACTATCACCCGGAGGTCGATGACGAGCGGGAGCGTTACGAGCGCGCGCAGACGAGACTAGCTGCGTCAGGCATGTCCGACCTTTTGCTGATCTTGCAGGCCGCCATTGATGGTGGAAGCCGACTGGAGCCAGCGCCGCTCTATTCGGAAGAGGACACCGAAAGGAGGATGTGCACGATCTATTACACTTCCGGCAGCACTGGATCGCCCAAGGGCGCCATGTACCCGGAGCTGATGGTGAAAGCGAGTTGGTGCGCGGTCTCGTCGCTGCCGCTGCTGTATATGCATTACATGCCGATGAATCATTCTTTCGGGCGCAGCGGGGTGTTTTTGACGCTCGGCTCCGGAGGCACCTGCCACTTCACCGCCAAGGCCGATCTATCTTCGTTATTCGATGATATTGGCCTTGCCCGCCCGACTTCGATGGGCATCGTGCCGCGTATTTGTGAAATGCTCCATCAGCAGTATCACGTTGGACTTGAGCGTCGTCGCTCGGAGAGCGTGGATATCGCTGTGCTGAAGCGTGAACTAATGATGGACGTTCGAAACCGGGTGCTAGGCGGACGCCTACTAAGTGGAAACTTCGGCTCTGCACCTCTCGCCCCCGATCTGCGGCAGTTCATGGAAGATTGCCTTGGATTCAAGCTGGACGACCATTACGGTGCAACTGAGATTTCCGGCGCAGTACGCAATACGTATGTCATGCGGCCACCGGTCGTCGATTACAAGCTCGACGATGTCCCCGAACTCGGGTACTTCAAAACGGATCGTCCTTATCCGCGTGGCGAGCTACTCATCAAGACGGACAGCCTCATGCTTGGCTATTTCAAGCGGCCCGAGGTCACTGCGTCCGTGTTCGATGCGGACGGATTCTATAAGACTGGCGATATCATGGCCGAGATCGGCGAAGACCAATTGGTCTATGTAGACCGGCGTAATAACGTACTGAAACTCGCACAGGGCGAGTTCGTAGCGATATCGCGACTGGAGGCCCTTTATACCAACGGGCACGCTTTGATTCGTCAGGTCTATTTGTACGGCACTAGCGAGCGCTCATTTCTGCTGGGCGTATTCGTACCGAATGAAGACGTCCTAACGGAAGAAGGAATTGCCGGCGACGATCGGGCGATCCACTCGGCAATCCGGAAAGCCATCAAGGAGGTGGCGCGTACCGAGCAGTTAAACGGGTACGAGGTGCCGCGGGATTTCATCATCGAGCGTGAGCCGTTCAGCGTTGAAAACGGCCTGTTGGCTGGTATCGGAAAGTATCAGCGGCCCAGGTTCAAGGAGCGCTACGGCGCGCGCCTGGAAGATCTGTACATCGAGATCGCCGCAAGTCAGACCAACGAACTGGAGTCATTGCGCCGCGAAGGCCGGGATGCACCGGTAGCACAAGTGGTTGCCCGAATCGCAGGTGCGACGTTGGGCATCGACGTGCCGGATCTTTCAGTGAATGCGACCTTCACGGAACTGGGAGGGGACTCACTATCGGCACTATCATGCTCCCTTCTCCTTGAGGAGATTTACGGTGTCGAGGTGCCAGTAGGCGTTATCAATAACCCGGCCGGCGGTCTGCTGCATGTGTCCCGGTACATCGAGCGCGCAAGACAAGGCGCTCACCAGCGCCCGACTTTCGCTTCGATCCACGGTCGAGGCGCCACGCAGATTCGCGCCAGCGACCTGACCATCGACAAGTTTCTGGATGCCGAAACGCTCGCGCGTGCGTCGGATTTGAAACCGGCCAGGGCCCATATCCGGACTGTGCTAGTCACGGGTGCAAACGGCTTCCTGGGCCGTTTTCTGTGTCTTGAGTGGCTGCAGCGTGTGGCCGCAGTGGGCGGTAAGGTGATCTGTATTATGCGAGGCCGCGATGCATCGGCGGCCAGGGAACGTATCGCGCAGGTCTTCGAGACTGGCGACGCGAATCTTCAGAAGCAGTTTGAAGCGCTCGCCGCCGAGCACCTCGAAGTTCTTGCGGGTGATCTGGGTGAGCACAATCTCGGACTGAGTCCCGCCGATTGGCAACGCCTCGCAGACGAAGTCGATCTGATCGTTCACCCGGCCGCGCTTGTCAATCACGTGCTCCCATACTCGCAACTTTTCGGGCCGAACGTGCTCGGCACCGCGGAACTGATCTGTCTCGCGTTGACGATTAGAACCAAGCCCATCAGCTTCGTCTCAACCGTCGCTGCCGCGGCGATTCCAGAGGGTGGTTTGATCGATGAGGATGCAGATGTGCGCGCGGCTACGCCGGTTCGTCCTCTCGATGGCGACCGCTACGCCGACGGCTATGCGAACAGCAAGTGGGCCGGTGAAGCGCTTCTGCGCGACGCCAACGAGCGATTTGGTCTTCCGGTCGCCGTATTCCGGTCGGGCATGATCCTCGCCCATAGCCAGTTCATTGGCCAGCTCAATGTTCCAGACATGTTCACACGGTGGCTTTTGAGCATCGCTATGACCGGTCTGGCACCTCGAAGCTTTTACGCAGAAGGTGATGCAAATGCGCACTACGATGGTTTGCCGGTGGACTTCACCGCGAAATCGATCGCTGCGCTAACTGCGGATGCATTAGCGGGATACAGGACGTGGCATGTTGTGAACCCACATGACGACGGCATTTCGATGGATACATTCGTCGATTGGGCAACCGTTCACGGCTGCCAGATCCGGCGTATCGACGAGTATGCCAACTGGCTCGCGCGCTTTGAAACGGCTTTGCGTGCTCTTCCGGAGAAGGTGCGCCAGCAGTCTTCTCTACCGCTTATTCATCAATTGCGCGTCCCTTCGCCGCGCGTCGCCGGCACCAGCGTGCCAACCGTTAGATTCGAGGACGATGTGCGCAAATTCATGGTCGCAGGCGATGGGCGGATTCCCCATATCTCCGCGGACTTCATTGGTAAGTACCTTGCGGATATGCGCCATCTTCGACTGATGAACTGAAAGTTCGTCGTAACAAATTATCGTTGAGAGATTCCATGACCGATGCTATCAACGGCTACGCGTGCGCCGCTCCGGGTGCCGCGCTCGCACCTTTCCAGTTTGCCCGGCGCCATCCGCGGGTCGACGATGTCGTCATTGAAATCCAGTACTGCGGCGTGTGCCACTCGGATCTCCATCAGGCACATAACGACTGGGGCAATACTCGCTATCCGGTCGTACCAGGGCATGAAATCATCGGCCGCGTCATCAATGTCGGCGCGTCGGTGAGCCGTTTCAGGACGGGCGATATTGTTGGCGTTGGCTGCCTGGTTGATTCCTGCGGGGATTGTCCGCCGTGCTGCGAAGGTGAAGAGCAATATTGCTTGAATAGGCCTACCCCAACCTACAACGGTGTCGACCGCCACGATGGATCAACGACGTACGGGGGTTACTCGGAGCGGATCGTTGTCGCGGAGAAGTTCGTGCTGCGAATTCCGGACCGTCTGGACTTGAAGGCAGCCGCGCCGTTGTTGTGCGCGGGGATCACGAGCTATTCACCCTTGCGCCACTGGAACGTCGGGCGCGGTCAGAGAGTTGCTGTTGTCGGTCTAGGTGGCCTAGGCCATATGGGATTGAAGTTCGCCAAGGCGCTGGGAGCCGAGGTTACGCTAATTACGCGTAGTGCAGGCAAGGAGCAGGAGGCTCGGCGCCTCGGTGCAGACGATGTGCTCGTGTCCAGCGATCCTGCGCAGATCGGCCCTGCGGCGGGGCGTTTCGATCTCATTCTCGATACAATCCCGACCCCGCATGACCTCAATCCCTACCTGTCTACGTTACGGTTGAATGGTACGCTTGTGCTGGTTGGCTTGATCGGCCCCATTGCGCCACCCGTTCACAGCGGTTTGCTGGTGACTGCACGGAGGTCCGTAGCTGGTTCCGCGATCGGAGGGGTAGAGCAGATGCAGGAAATGCTGGACTTCTGCGCTGCGCACGACATCAACTGCGATGTGGAAATGATCAGGATGCAAGACATCAATCGCGCCTATGAGCGATTGCTCAAAAGCGATGTGCGTTATCGCTTTGTGATTGACATGGGCTCACTGAAAGCGCGGGTACCGGCTGAATGATTACTCGAGCCGCGCTCATTGTGCTGATGACGGCCCCGGTGTACCGCCGCCGCATCGAACCGTGCGCGACTCCTTGGCATTCTGTCATTCTTCTCCTATGGTGAGCCATTGCGTAACTCGCATTGGCGTATGGAGAACCGGTCGGGCACCTAGTCAGCCGGAAACCCTGCGCCAGGCATTGCGAAGCCGGATCTCCGTGCCGCTCAAGACCGAGGCTAAGGGTGGCATCGTCGGCATTTGAGCCTGTCATCGTCGCCGTATGACATGTTGCGGGCGAACGGCGCGTCTGCTCGTCTGCCAACTCACACACGCCGACGGTCGCGCGTTCGTGCGCTTTCCGGCGACGTAGCGCTCGAAATCCAAACGAGGCGCTACGCACGTCACGGATGCGAGCCGAGCGTTGGGCGAGCTGCGCGACGGCGCAGAATCACCGACGCGGCCGTGCCGCGTGTGCGGTGATTCGGTCAGGGCAGGGCGCATTTTGCCCTCACTTCTGGCCTGACGAATCAGTTACGAGGAGCCGTCCTTGGCCACGTTGGGTGCCCTGCGTTCTAGTCTCATGTACATGTTCGCCGCCACGATACCAAAGATAATGTGAGCCAGCGCGCTGACCCAGTTCCGCGCCTCCGCGAACCACGGAAAAAATTGGGTCATGCCATAGAAATTGATTATGTAGACGATCCCGCCGAAAACGGCACCCGCGAGCGTTGCCATCCCCACGCTCGAGTCGAGGCTGAACGACACCGCGATCAGGCTGAGGATGAGCGCGAGAACGATTGCAAGGGCGAAATGGACGATGAAGGCTGCAAGGACAATGCCGACCGAGAACGCATGCGGCGATCGCAATGCGCCACGCCCCAAGATGATGGCGGCGATCATTCGTGGAGGTTCCGTCAGGCTCTGGCCGGTCACGAGCGTCATCAGAAAAACCCCCAATATGAGGAATATCGCCCCGGCGATAATCCCCGCCAGGGCGGCTGCCCGCCAGTCGGGCTGACGATGCGTGAAATGATGAGAATCCAGGTGAAGTTCCACAATTTCTCTCCCAATCGATCCGGATATTTCATTTTAGGTCGAGCAGTCGATCCTGCCGGATGCAAGCGCGTGGGCCTGCCAAAGCGGTCCACTGTTTGACGAACTCCCGGCGTAAAGCGCCGCACCCAGCGGAGGATCCCCGTGTGCGCCAGCGATAGACGCCGTTCAGCCATCGTCTCGGCCAGATCGCGCAGGCTAAACGATATCCCTGGATATCAAACAACTGATGTCTCTCGGGCGGGTGGGTACTCCCGGTCGGTGGAGCGTGGCTCGCCAGAGCGGTTCGTCACAAAGACCAATACGCTGACAAGGTTATATATACAAGTCTAGAATGGAATCGGCGTTGGGCCGTTCGCGAATACTTTTCCCAGAACGGAAAGCGATTCGCGACGTGGTAAGGACTCCCAATACAGAACATGCCGCTCGCTCCGAACGTGCGGATTTCGTTTCGATTTAATCTGGACCAAATGGGTCCTGATTAAAGCGGGAGGTGTTCCGATGTTGCGCATGAGCAAACTTGCCGATTACGGCACGGTGATCATGACCGCGATGGCGCGCGATCCCGATGCCGTGCACAGCGCAAGCAGTATTGCGGCGGCGACCGGGGTCGCGATGCCTACGGTGTCAAAGGTGCTGAAAGTGCTGACGCGGGGTGGTGTCGTGCAGTCGCTGCGTGGCACAAACGGCGGTTACCTGCTGCCTCGGCCGCCCGCGCGGATCACGCTGGCGGAGGTGATCGCCGTCGTCGACGGCCCGATCGGTGTGACCGAATGCAGCACTACGCCCGGCCTGTGTGTCCAGGAGGCGGCGTGTGGGGTGCGCGCCAACTGGCAGAAGGTCAATCGCCTGATTTACGAAGCGTTGCAGCAGGTCACGCTGGCGGACATGGCTGGCCCCACCTTGCGCGCGGTCGATATCAGCGCGATCCGCGCGCGTAGTATCCCAAACTATCGCGCGGGCGCGATGCCTGCGCGTAAGTCGACTGACGGAGGCCACGCATGAGCGCATCCACAACCGGTTTCGATGAGCTGATCAGCCGCGAATACCAGCACGGTTTCGTGACTCATGTGCAGGCCGATGCGCTTCCGCGCGGCCTCAGCGAGGACGTGGTCCGGCTTATTTCGGTGAAGAAAGACGAGCCGGCGTTCATGCTCGAATGGCGACTCGCGGCCTATCGCCACTGGCTCACGATGATCGAGCCGCATTGGGCGACGGTCGAACACCCGCCGATCGATTATCAGAACATCATCTATTATTCCGCGCCGATGACGCAGAAGAATCGTCCGAAGAGTCTGGATGAAGTCGATCCGGAACTGCTGCGTACCTACGAAAAGCTGGGTGTGCCGCTGAGGGAGCGCGAACTGCTGGCGGGCGTAGCGGTGGATGCGGTGTTCGACAGCGTGTCGGTAGCGACTACGTTCCGCGAAAAGCTGGCGGAACTCGGCATCGTGTTCTGTTCGTTCTCGGATGCCGTACAGCATCATCCCGAACTGGTGCGAAAGTATCTCGGCTCGGTCGTGCCGCACACCGACAATTTCTTCGCTGCGCTTAATTCTGCCGTGTTCAGCGATGGCTCGTTCTGCTATATCCCGCCGGGCGTGCGCTGCCCGATGGAACTGTCGACCTACTTCCGTATCAACGCACAGAACACCGGGCAGTTCGAGCGCACGCTGATCGTCGCGGACAAAGGCGCGTATGTGAGCTATCTGGAAGGCTGCACCGCGCCGATGCGCGACGAAAACCAGCTGCATGCCGCCGTGGTCGAGCTGGTCGCGCTGGAAGGGGCACAGATCCGCTATTCGACCGTGCAGAACTGGTATCCGGGCGATGCGTCGGGCAAGGGCGGCATCTACAACTTCGTGACCAAACGTGGCGACTGCCGCGAGGCGAATTCGAAGATTTCATGGACTCAGGTGGAAACCGGCTCGGCGATTACGTGGAAGTATCCGAGCGTGATCCTGCAGGGAGATAACTCGCTCGGTGAATTCTATTCGGTGGCGCTGACCAACCACTACCAACAGGCCGATACCGGAACGAAGATGGTTCACCTCGGCCGCAATACGCGCAGCACGATTCTGTCCAAGGGCATTTCGGCTGGCCGCGGAAAGAACGCGTATCGCGGCCTCGTGAAAGTCGGCCGTGCGGCGGAAGGCGCTCGCAACTACACGCAGTGCGATTCGCTTTTGCTCGGAAACCGTTGCAGCGCTCACACGTTCCCCTACATCGAGGTCAAGAACCCGACCGCGAAGGTCGAACACGAAGCGTCGACATCACGCATCGGCGAAGACCAGTTGTTCTATTGCCGGCAGCGTGGATTGTCGAAGGAAGATGCGGTGTCGATGATCGTGAACGGCTTCTGCAAGGAGGTGTTCAAGGAGCTGCCGATGGAGTTTGCAGTCGAGGCGCAAAAGCTGCTCGGCGTGAGCCTGGAAGGCGCCGTCGGATAACCCACAGCGATTCGCGAGGGATTCGGACCATGCTTGAAATCAGCAATCTGCAGGTCGAAGTCGACGGCAAAAAAATTCTGCGCGGCATCGATCTGGGTGTAAAGGCCGGCGAGGTGCACGCGATCATGGGCCCGAACGGCTCGGGCAAGAGCACGCTTGCCCAGGTGCTGGCCGGGCGCGAGGACTTTGCTGTCACGGGCGGCGAGGTCTCGTATCTCGGCCGCGACCTGCTGGCGCTCGCACCCGAGGAGCGCGCGCACCAAGGACTGTTTCTCGCGTTCCAGTATCCCGTCGAGATACCGGGCGTGAGCAACGTTTATCTGCTGAAGGCGGCGCTGAACGCGCAGCGGCGGTATTGTGGCGAACCGGAGCTCGATGCGATGGAGTTTCTGGAACGGGTCAAGGAGCGGATGACGCTGATGCAGATGGACGAGAGTCTGCTGTATCGCGCCGTGAACGAAGGTTTTTCGGGCGGAGAGAAAAAACGCAACGAGATTCTGCAGATGGCCGTGCTGGAGCCCCGGCTCGCCATTCTCGACGAAACGGATTCCGGACTCGACATCGACGCATTGCAGATTGTCGCGCGGGGCGTCAACAGCATGCGCAACCCCGAACGGGCGATCGTGCTCGTGACGCACTATCAGCGGCTATTGGACTACGTCGTGCCGGACCGCGTGCATGTGCTGGCGAATGGCCGGATCGTGAAGTCGGGGTCCCGTGAACTGGCGCTGGAGCTAGAGCGTAAAGGCTATGGTTGGATCGACGATGAAGCGGTGCAACCAGAAAATAGAGCAAGCCAGGAAAGTGCGGGGCATCCATGAAAGACGAATCTCTCGACCATTTCCATCAGGCTTTTGGGCAACTCGCGAAGACGTTGCCCGGCGCTGAATTTTCGTGGCTGCGTGCCGCGCGCCGAAGCGCGTTCGACCAGTTCGACGCGCTGGGTTTGCCGACTACGCGGCACGAGGACTGGAAATACACGAACGTGTCGGCGATTGGCAAGCGTCCCTGGCATTTCAGGGCACAACGCACCGACGATAGCGACGTGCGGCACGTCATCGATGAGTTCAAGCTGGACCCGGCCGGGCATCGACTGGTCTTTGTCAACGGTCGGCATGTGCCGCGGCCGTCGAAGCTGAATGGCTTGCCGCATGGGGTATTTGTAGGCTCGCTCACGCGGGCGTTGAGAGAAATGCCGCAACGGCTTGAGGCGGCGATCGCCTCGCAGGCATATACAGATGGCTTTGCCGCGCTGAACACGGCGTTTATGACGGATGGGTTTGCCATCGTGCTGCCGCCTGGCGAAGTCATCGATCAACCGCTGCAGATCCTGTTCCTGACCGACGAAGCGGGTCTTGCGGTGCAGCCGTTCAATGTCGTGCTTGCGGGAGCACGCTCGGGCTGCACGATCGTCGAGCATTTTGTAGGACTGAGCGACGACGCGTACTGGACCAACGCCGTTACCCGCATCGTCGCAGACGAGCAGGCGGACGTGCAGCACTATCGGTTGCAGCAAGAGGGCCCGAAGGCTTTCCATATCGCGTCGGTCGCCGCTGCGCAGCAACGCGGCAGCTGTTTTACCTCACATGCGTTCGCGTTCGGCGCCGCGTTGTCGCGCACTGGTATCGGCACAAGCCTGAACGCCGCGAACGCGCAAGCGACGTTGAACGGTCTCTATTTCATCGGGGATCGGCAGCACGTCGATCACCACACGCGCATCGATCATACAGAGCCTCATTGCACGAGTCGCGAATATTACCGCGGGGTGCTCGACGGCGCTGCGCGCGGCGTGTTCAACGGGCGCGTCATCGTGCATCGCGACGCGCAGCAAACGGACACGCATCAGGCGAATCACAACCTGCTGCTGTCACGCGATGCGGAAATCGACACGAAGCCGCAACTCGAGATCTACGCCGACGACGTGAAATGCACACACGGCGCGACGGTCGGTCAACTGGACGACAACCAGCTGTTCTATTTACGTGCTCGGGGTGTCGAAGAGCGCATGGCGCGGGCGCTACTGACATACGCATTTGCGCGCGACATTGTCGAACGTGTGCGCATCGATTCGCTGCGTGGCCGACTCGAAAACCTGCTGTTCGCGCGCACCCCGGAAGGCGAGCGCATCAGGGAGTTGCTATGAAGCCGATCGAACAGATGCAGGCGCCCGATCCGCGCAACGTCGCGCACTGGCGAGCCGATTTTCCGATTCTGGGTGAGCGCGTGCATGGGCGGCCATTGGTCTATCTCGACAATGGCGCCACTACGCAAAAGCCCGCCTCGGTCATCTACGCAGAAAACGCTTACTACCGGCATAGCAACGCCAATGTGCACCGCGGCGTGCATCTGCTTTCGCAGCGCGCGACCGATTCATTCGAGGCCGCACGCGCGAAGATTGCACGCTTCGTCAATGCGCAGCGTCCGGAGGAGATCGTGTTCGTGCGTGGCACGACCGAAGCGATCAATCTCGTCGCCCAGAGCTATGCTCGCCCGCGGATCAAGCCCGGCGACGAAATCCTGATTAGCGCGATGGAGCACCATTCGAACATTGTGCCGTGGCAGCTCGTCTGCGAGCAGACGGGCGCGGCGCTGAAAGTCGTGCCGATCGACGATACGGGCGCGCTCGATGCCGACGCGTACGAGCGCTTGTTAAGTGAACGTACGCGGCTGGTCGCGATGACGCACCTGGCCAACGCGCTCGGCAGCATCAATCCGGTGGAGCGCATCGTTGCAGCGGCACACGCGTGCGGCGTGCCGGTGCTGCTGGATGGCGCGCAGGCAATCGCGCATCTGCCGGTCGACGTCCGCGCGATAGATTGCGATTTCTACGCGTTTTCCGGGCATAAGGTGTACGGACCGACTGGCATTGGCGTGCTATACGCCAAGGCCGCACTGCTTGAAGCGATGCCGCCGTGGCAGGGCGGCGGCGACATGATCCGCTCCGTAACGTTCGAGAAAACGGAATACAACGCGATTCCATGGAAGTTCGAGGCGGGTACGCCGAACATTGCCGGCGCGATTGCGCTGGGCGCGGCGCTCGACTATGTCGACAGCCTCGGCATGGAAGTCGTCGCCGCGCACGAGAACGAACTGCTCGCCTATGCAACGGATGCACTGCGGGCGATACCGGGTTTGCGTTTCATCGGTAGCGCACGCGACAAGGCAAGCATTCTGTCGTTCGTGCTCGACGGCGTGCATGCCCATGATGTCGGCACGATTCTCGATCATCACGGCATCGCCGTGCGTGCGGGCCATCATTGCGCGATGCCGGTGATGCAGCGCTTCGGCGTACCGGCGACCGTGCGCGCGTCGCTCGCCCTCTACAACATGCAGCAGGATATCGACGCGCTGATCGAAGGTCTCGGCACGGTCAGGGAGATATTCGGAACATGAGCGATCTGCGCGATCTGTATCAGGAAGTCATCTTCGACCACTACCGGCGGCCACGTAACTGTCATGGACTGTCCGGTGCCAATCACACGGCCGAGGGCTATAACCCGTTGTGCGGCGACCGGATTACGGTTTATCTGCGAATCGAGGACGGCATCGTCAAAGAGGCGTGTTTCGAAGGCGCAGGCTGTGCAATTGCGACAGCATCAGCGTCGCTGATGACCGAGGCGCTGAAAGGCAAAACGGAAGCAGAGGCCGAGGCGCTGTTCGGGCGCTTTCACGACATGGTGACAACGGCCGCCGCAGGGGAGGCCGCAGCCGCGCCGGAGATGGGCAAGCTGGCGGTGTTGTCCGGTGTACGTGAATTTCCCGAGCGTGTGAAGTGCGCGACGCTGGCCTGGCATACGCTGCACGCCGCGCTGCACGACCAGCATCGCCCCGTTTCGACAGAGTGAGGCAGACGATGAGCACATTCGACTGGCTGAAGCATGCCGAGGCGGCACAACCCGGCAGTGGCACGACAACAGAACGTCTTGAAGAACGCGTGATCGATGCGCTGCGCACCGTATTCGACGCGGAGATTCCGGTCAACATCTACGATTTGGGGCTAGTTTATGGTCTTGACGTGGACGAAGCCGAAGGCCGCGTTGGGATCCGCATGACGCTGACCGCGCCGGGCTGCCCGGTCGCGCAGACCTTCCCGGCGACGGTAGAGGATGCGGTGTTCTCGGTGAGCGGAGTGAAAGACGTGCACGTTGAGCTGGTGTGGGATCCACCGTGGTCGAGAGACCGGATGTCGGATGCGGCGCGCCTGCAATTGGGGATGCTTTGACATGTCCGACTGGGTCGATGTCGCCGCGATCGGGGATTTTCCGGCCGGGTCTGTTCGCAGCGTCGAGGTCGATGGCGCGCAGGTTGCTGTGTTCAACGTCGACGGCACCTGTTATGCAATCGAGGATGTCTGCCCGCACGACGGCGGCATCCTGACGGGCGGTGTGGTGGAAGGCGACGTGGTCGTCTGTCCGCGCCACGGTGCACGATTTTGCATCAGGACCGGAAAGGTGCTGGCGCCGCCGGCATATGAGGATGTGGTGGCGTTTCCGGTGCGGATCGAGGCGGGCGTCGTTCAGGTACGTGACGAGCGGTGGGATTGAGGTGCGCTGTCGACCGGCTCTCGTTCTCACGACAGCGCCCTCATGCGCCGTCACGACGCCCGGCCCCCTGATGCAGCTCGCCGCCTTGCATCAAGCGCCGGGCGATGTCGGCCGTTTGCAGCGTCCCGCGTTCAGTGGGTGAATGGGCGGCGAGATAGCGGGCGACCGCAATGAGAATGTGGCGGCCTTCGCCAGTATCGCTCCACACAGCGAACTGCCGGACCCCGGCCTCCAGCATCTGATAGGCGTGGAAGCCTGCATCTTCGCGCAGCACTGCAAGCGCAAGCGTGGCGATGAGCGCCTGTGGCGGATGGCCGAGCGTGAGATGCCGCGCTACCAGCCGTGCTGCAAGATCAACCTGTCGCTGGCGGTCGAAGGCGTCGAGCAAGGCGGTGCGGATCGTATCAGCATCGGCAGGGAGGTCGTCGGGCTGGTCATTGCCATCGCCGGGGATGCGGGCCGCTGGCACATTCAGATAGCGGGCAAGGTAGAGCGCCATGGCTCCGTGCATGATGCCGCGCACGGCCGTGATGTAACCGTCGATGTCCACGGTCCCGATCCGCCTGAGCATCTGGTGGAGCGCGTTAGCATAGGTAAAGACGTGGTGCGCCGTCTCCCAGTCGGCATGCTCGTTGGCATTGCCGAAGTGAGCCACCCGGAGCGCCGCGCCGTAAGCGAGGGATCGACCAAGATCAACCGGAGCGGCGCCTGCGCGGATCGCCGCCTTGAGCGCGTCAATGATCTTCGCTGGATCGTCACCGAGCAGCTCCCGGGCGAGCGCCGCGTGGTCCGACCAGCGTTGCGAGCGGCGCCCCTCAGCGAACAGGTCCGAGATCTGGCTGGCTGATTCGTCACACAGCGCAACAAGATCAACGGGCTGGCGCCACGCGGTCGATTCCTCGGCACCACGGGCCGCCACCATCTGACCGACGATAGTAGGCAGCAAAGCTGGCGCGTGCTCCCAGCCGATCAGGTCGAGGCACTCGAACGCCTTGTTGATGAAGTCAAGCGAATGACCGGCGTCGGCGAACGCCCGTTCGGTCCCGGCCGAAAGCAGGGCGTCGGCGAGCACAGCCGGTGAAGCACCCGCGGCGATCGCCGTCAGCAGCGTGCGCTCGGCCGCCTCGCGATGGCGCACGTTGGTCCAAAGGCGCAGCCAACGCTTGAACACGGCGGGCTCTGGCCGGCTTGCCAGCGGCGCGCGCCGCCGCCGCGGCGCCTCGCCTTCGCAGTCCGTCGCCACGCGGCGCGCGCCCTGGAACAGGGCGAGATAGGCTTCGTCCTCTGGCAGCACGGGCAACAGATTGGCGAGCGCCGTGAGTATCGTCAGACCGACGCCCCAGCCATCACGGTTCTGCGCCCCGAACAGCGCCACCTGTTGCACGATATCGGCCACCGGTACCTCGGCCGCGAGTTGACCATGCACAGCCTTGGCGATGACGAGTCCGAGGTCGTGCGCGAGGCCGTCCGCAAGCCGCTGATGCCAGTGCGCCGCAGGATCGGGATAACCGAACGTGGTCGTCAGCCAGACGTCGCCATTGCGCACCTCGACTGCGCAGACCGGTACATCGTCTGCCCACAGGTCGAAGGTGCAGCCGCTTTCGACATCGAAGCGGGCGTGGTGCCAATGACAGGTCAGGATGCCGTCCTCGACGGTGCCGCGCTCGAGCGGGAAGCCCATGTGTGGGCAACGATTGTCGAGGGCGAAGACGCGCCCGCGGTCGTAGATGACGAGGATCGGACGATGGCCACCTTGCACAACGAGCCGCCCCTTCGCCTTCAGTTCTTCAAGGCTCCCCACGAGCACGAATTCCTTGTTCGGCGCGTCCATGTCTATACCCTCCGGCACTCGTCCCTTCAGGGACGTTGTCGACATAAGCATACTCTTGTGCAAAACGCGAAAGGCCGCCGTGGCAGCTAGTTGCGAGCCACCAGCTGTTTCGCCGATCCGATGTTTTGGGATTCGAGCTTTCGCGCGTGTCGAACTCGACAGCCAGGCTATTATCGACTCATGCCGACTGTCTCGATGGCGTGGGTGTTGGGATGCTGCCCTCAGAGCCAGTTAATGGCGCGTGTTTCTGAAAGGAGATTGCGATGGCTGAGTTCATAACATGCCTGTGGTTCCATCAAGGTAGAGCGCGCAGCGGCAGCAGCTGATTGACACGCAGACGCAGCGGTTTGGCCAGTCGATCAGTCTCGATGTCGCTGGCAGGAAGCCTTCGACGCTGGCTACCGCGTCAGCGATCGAATGATCGCCAGCCATGCGTTTTCCTGATCCAACGTCGCTTGGCGTGTCAAATCCTTCAAAGGCGAACAGATGGAACGTTCCAATTACGTACATGACGACACAGGCAATCTGGTGCTGCTCGAGCATGTGAACCTAACGATACCGGACCAGCGTCTCGCGACTGCGTTCTATGTCAGCGGACTCGGACTCACGCGCGATCCCTATCTGATGACCGGCGTGACCAATATGTGGATCAACATCGGTCGTTCACAGATTCACTTGCCGCACGGCGACGCGCAGCGCCTGCGCGGCCACGTCGCGCTGGTCGTGGGCAGGCGCCAATCGCTGATCGCACGGCTGCGCGCGGTTCGGCCCCTGCTCGATGGGACCGCGTTCGGATGGACCGAGCGGGCCGACCGCGTAGCGCTCACCTGTCCATGGGGAAACCGTTACGACTGCCTCGATCCGGATGCGTATCAGGCGGATGCGCCGTGGTCGGGCATCGATCTCGGCATCGCTTATGTGCAACTTGATGTGCCGGTCGGTTGCGCCGGGTCGATTGCCGCTTTTTACCACGACGTGTTCAATGCGCCCGTCGAGATCCGCGACCACAACGGTTCGCGGCAGGCGCTGATCGCGGTCGGGACGCATCAGCAACTTGTCTATGCAGAAACGCTCGCGCCAAACCCGGAATACGACGGGCATCACATCCAGCTCTATGTCGGCAACTTCTCGGAACCCTATACGCGGCTCGCTGGGCGCGGGCTGACCTATGGCGAGGAACCTCATCAATATCGCTTTACCGACATCATCGACCCCGTGAGCGGGGCGCTTTGCTTCAGGCTCGAACATGAGATACGTAGTCTGCGCCATCCGCTCTACGCACGGCCTCTGGTGAACCGGAATCCTGATCAAAGTAACCGGAATTACCGCACGGGCGACGATGTGCGCAGAGGCGTGTTCTAGTCGGCGTGCGCAATTTTGTCGATGCAACCAGCAACGCTGGCGTCGTATATCGCGAGCGGGAACTGGGCGCATCGCAAGGCTCTGCGCGATCTGAATTCAGCCATTTCCAACGAACGTAGCAAGAACATGTCGCCCCGCGCGGTACCCGGCATCGCGTGCCTCGTCCTCGCTATGAAATGTTTCCGCGAATTCCTGGAACCGCTTGCTCTGGCCGGCAATGTGTGCGTTTGCACCGTGGCGGCAAACGTAGCCAATGAAGTGATAGAGCGTGCCGGGCGCCGGTGGGCCATATGCAAGGACCGGAAGTACCCAGATTTCAAAGCCTTCGTGTTCGATCTTGTCCCACATGGCAGCCTCCGTGCCGGTTTTCCGGAGATCGTAGCATGCAATGGCTGGCGATCTTGACCTCGCAGGAGAGCGCGAGGCATTCGGAATGTAATGAGGTATCCAAATCAAATGCTGGGCGACACGTGAGGCGGGCGAGTAGCGAGGACCGCCGCACGACGTCGACAATGCAACATGCGTCGCCATCAATCCCGCAGCAGCCCCTCCATCGGAATCGCCGGTGTTCGTCCCGCGATCAGGTCGGCCGTGATGCGAGCCGATCCGTGGGACATGGTCCAGCCGATATGACCGTGACCGGTATTCAGATAGAGGTTGCGATACTTCTTGCGGCCAAAAAACGGCAGGTTCGTCGGCGTCATCGGCCTGAGCCCGGCCCACATCTCGGCGCGAGCGTAGTTTGCGCCGGCAGGGTAGAGTTCCTGCGTGACTCTCTTCATAAATGCAAAATCAGAAGGCTTGTGGCTCGTATCGTAGCCGGCAAACTCGGCTGTCGCGGTGACCCGGATCCGGTCACCGAAGCGCGAGATTGCGACCAGGTTCTGCTCGTCGACCGCTGCAACGGTGGGTGGCAAGGGCTTGCCGTCGATCGGAATGGTGAGGGAGTATCCCTTGATCGGATAGATCGGAAGCTCGATGCCGAGCTGACGGCCAAGAACCGGGCTATAGGAGCCAAGGGCGAGCACATACGCGTCGCCTTTTACCCCACCTCGACTCGTTCTTATGCCCACGACGTCCTGCCCTGCGGTTTCGAAGCCGCTAATGGTGGTGTCCGTCAGAAGGGTACCGCCGCGTGCGACAACCTTTTCGACAAGGGCGCGGGTGAACTTCGCGGGATCTCCGGTCTCATCGGTCGGGCAGTGAATGGCGCCCGCAATCTTGTCTTTTGCCGAAGCCAGAGACGGATCGAGCGCGACGACCTGATCGCGGCTGAGAACCCTGATGACCTGGCCATCCGATTCCAGCAACTTCATGTGCGCGACTCCGCGGTCTAGCGCTTGCTGGTTCCGATGGAGATACAGAATTCCGCGGTCGTTCCGATCGTACTCTATGGCTTCCTCAGCAACCACATCCTGCAGGACGCATTGCGAGTACGCTGCGAGCCGATGCTTGAGCAGGGTATTCCGGCGTGCCTTTTCCGACGTGCATTCCATCAGGAAGCGCCACGACCAGCTGTACAGCCGGGGGTCTGCCGAGAACCTGAAGCGCAACGCCTGATCTTTCAACACCAGCGATTTGAGGAGAATCATCGGCGCTTTGGGCGAGGACCACACAAACGAATGTCCGGGCGCGATCATCCCTGCGTTACCCCAACTGGTCTCCGCCGCGACTACAGGCTGCCGCTCGACGATCACGACCTCATGGCCATCCTTCTGTAACTGGTACGCGGTCGTCACACCGACGACCCCCCCGCCGAGCACGATAACTTTCATGATGTCCCCAGATGTCGTTTGCGCCGACCCCCGAGTGAAGTTCGCACCGTCCGTCTTGCCGCTTGCCCGGGGCGAGCCGTCCACCCGCTTGCCGGACACGTGCCTCGCCTGCCGATTTTTCGTCGTGCGGTGAGTCATTCATGGCGTCGCTGCGTCGCTGCGGTTTTTGTGCTGCGCCGCCATCGATTCCTGCTGCGCAGGGGGCACCGGGGCGTAGTGACTGAATTGAATACTGTAGTTGCCGTGTCCGCCAGCGATGGCGTTCAGACGCGACTGATAGTCGTTGAGTTCGGCAAGCGGCACTTGCCCGGCGACGACCACGGCATCCCCGGCGACGGTGCGAGCGCCATGAACCTGGCCGCGCCGCGAAGACAGATCGCTGATGATGTCGCCCATCGCGGGTTCTGGCGTCGTCACCTCGATGTCCACGATAGGTTCGAGCACAACTGGCTGCGCTTTGAGCACCGCATCGATGAAGGCTTTGCGCCCGGCGGTGACGAATGCCACCTCCTTCGAGTCGACCGAATGGCTTTTGCCGTCGAAGACAGTGACTCGCACGTCCTGCATCGGGACGCCGGCAAGCGGCCCGCTCTCGATGGCCTGGAGAACGCCCTTTTCCACAGCGGGCATGAACTGACCGGGGATGGCGCCGCCCCTGACGGCGTCGACGAACTCGAACCCCGCGCCTCGCGGCAGCGGCTCGACGCGCAGCATAACTTCACCGAACTGTCCCGCGCCGCCGGTTTGCTTCTTGTGGCGGCAGTGCCCCTCGGCGCAGCCGCCGATGGTTTCGCAATAGGCAATTTTCGGCGGCCGCGTCACGACTTCGAGCTTGAACTGGTCTGACAGCCGCTCCAGCATGTAGCGCAGGTGCAACTCGCCGAGACCGCGCACCACGGTCTCGTTGGTGCCGGCCTGGTGTTCGATGCGCAGACACGGGTCTTCCGCGGTCAGCCTCTGCAGAATTTCCCAGAGACGCTGCTCGTTGCCGCGGCGCGCCGGCTCGATCGCCAAGCCGTAAATGGGCATAGGCAAGTCCGGCGGGACCAGGTGGATGTTGCCGTCCTCGGGGGCGTCATGCAGCACGGCATCGAGGCCGATCTCGTCGACCTTGGCCACGGCGCAAATATCGCCGGGTCCGGCACGCAGGACATCCACGTGCTCCTTGCCCTGCAACATCAATAAATGGGCGACCCGGAACGGCTGCCGTCTGTCGCCGATATAGAGCTGGCTATCGCGCACGATCGTGCCCTGGTAGATGCGAAACACGGCCAGCTTGCCGATGTAAGGGTCTATCGAGATCTTGAAGGTGTGGGCCAACACGTGCTTGTCGGCGTCGGGCTCCGCGCGCACGATTTCCCGGCGACCGCCGGTATCACGGTAAAAGAGTGGCGGGTTGCCTTCCATGGGATTCGGCAGGAGCCGGACGAACAGGTCGAGCAGCTCTGCGATGCCGGTGCCGTTGACCGCCGACGTGAAGCAGATGGGTACCAGATGACCTTCGCGCAGCGCCCGCTCGAAGGGTTCGTGCAACTGCTCGGGGTGGATGGCCTCGCCTTGCTCCAGGTAAAGCTCCATCAAGGCCGGGTCGATCTCGATTACCTGATCGACCAGCGCATTGTGCGCTGCTTCCACGGCCAGGAAGTCGGCCTCGCCGGCAGGGTTGAAAAAGCAATCCACCACTTGACGGCCACCCTGCGCCGGCAGGTTGATGGGCAGGCATTGCGTGCCGAAGTTCTGCTGTATTTGAGCCAGTAACCCCGGCAGGTCGACCTTTTCTCCATCGATGCCGTTCACGATGATCATTCTGCAAAGCTTACGTTCACCCGCCCGGGCCATCATGCGCCGGGTGGTCATTTCAATGCCGGTCTGCGCATTGATGACGATGGCAGCAGTCTCGACAGCGGGCAAGGCGCTGATCGACGGCCCGGAAAAGTCTGGATAGCCGGGCGTATCGAGCAGATAGATGCGGGTATCCCTGTAGTGCAGGTGAACGACGGCCGAGTTTAGCGAGTGGTGGTATTTGCGTTCGAGCGGCTCGAAATCGCAGACGGTAGTCCCGCGCTCCACGCTGCCGGGCGCGTGGAGCGCGCCGCCATGGTGCAGCAGCGCTTCGGCAAGCGAGGTCTTGCCGCTTCCAGCATGCCCGACCAGGGCAATGGTGCGGATGGCATCGGGGCTATAACGCATGTTCGCCCTCGCGCAGTAACGGGTGTGGGGCCATTATTCGTGAAAATCAGCCTGCGTGTCACGCGGGGTAATCGTACGATTCGGGATGCAGCAGTCTCACTTCCATTGCGGCTGATCCAGCACCATCCCGTGCTGCCCCTTGTAGGCGGCCACGGCCGGCGGCGTCCACCCATCCAGCATCTGTGGCGCGAGTTGCCAGATCTCGACGCCAAGCGGCCGGCACACCTCCAGCGGATCGCGCGCGTCGGGACCCCACATTGGCACTGACAGATCGCCGCCCGGACAGGTCGACAGCGCGCATAGCAAGTCTATCTCCGCGAAGAATTCGAGGTAGTCGCCTTTCTTTGCCGGGCAGGCCTTCATGAAGTACTTGTCTTCGAGATTCAGGCCGGTGCATTGGAACACGTTCAGTACGTCGTGCACGTCGTACTCAGTCAACCCATAGGGGGCGATGGCGCGTGTCAGGTTGGAGTGGCAGTGGAAATGAAAATCCTCGCCGGTCAGCATGCGGTTCACATACGGGTCGCAGCGGGTGCCGAGCAGATCGTGGACCCGGCCGCCGTGCTCGTCGACGCCGTAGGCTGCAAGGCTGTCATCGGTGATGGTCACCATTGGCCGCAGGAACGGCAGCGTCGACCACAGGCGATCGAACGTGCTGACGTGCGCCTGCTGCAACTGGCGCGTACGCGATGCCCACATGCGCTCGCGCGGGTTGTGCCGGTTCCATATGTTCAGGTCGGCAACCTGTGGGCCTTCGATGGTGACAATGCGAAACACGTGGCCGGCCGGCACGGTCCATGCTCGCCCCGAGCGGATCGGCACGACGATCGATTCAACCAGCGTGCGGGTATCTTGCAGTGAAGCGATGCGCTCATAGAAAGTTTTGTCGACGTCGAGCGCGGAGCCTTTTGTGGATTGATAGGCAGCAGGGTAATTCAGCATGATGGATGCCTCCTTGGAAAACAGGCTTTCCTGCTTGCCGACGACCGTCGTCAAGCGACAGATCGAACGGCAGAAAATATCCGGTCAGTTCGAGAACTCAGGCCGGCGCCGTGCCGCGCTCAGGCGGTGTCGTCATCGTTCCGGGGCGACGCAGCATCTTGTCCACCTCGCCGGCGTGAAGTTCTTCGACCAGGATCATCTGGCGTGCATATTCTTCCAGCGCGACTGAACGATCTTCCGTCAGCGCCAACAGCTCCCGGTACAGGTCGAGAGCGACTTTCTCGGCTTCGAGCGATTCACGCAAAATGGACGCAATGTCGAAGATGTGCGAGTCGAGAAGCGGACCGATCGCCAGAGACGGGTAGGCATCCAGGGTAGTGATCCATTCGCCGGCCTGCTGAGCGTGCGCAAGCGATTCGTCGGCCTGTTGCCGCAGCCACGCCACAATGGGAATGCGGCCGAATCCAAATACCAGGAATGAATAATGAGTATAACGAACCACACCGGCCAGTTCCGACTCCAGAATCCGGTTCAGCACTGCAACGACCTTTTCCTTTTCGACCTCTGACATGTTTTCCTCCATTGCGTAGTAACCGTTTCAAGCAAGCTGATTGAATCGATT
This sequence comes from Paraburkholderia rhynchosiae, assembly GCF_002879865.1. GTDB lineage: Bacteria > Pseudomonadota > Gammaproteobacteria > Burkholderiales > Burkholderiaceae > Paraburkholderia > Paraburkholderia rhynchosiae. The sequence continues at coordinate 37,558 of NZ_PNXY01000014.1, read as the reverse complement.
GGCGAGTTACTCGGCCGCGACAGCACTGCCGCCGAGATAGGCAGCGCGGACCCGGTTATCCTGAGCCAGATCGTGGGCGGACCCTGCAAGCGCAATGCGCCCGCTTTCCAGCACGTAGGCCCGCTGAGCGATGCGCAGCGCCTGGCGGGCGTTCTGTTCGACGAGCAGAATCGAGGTGCCTTCGCGGCAGATGTCGGCAATCATGCCGAATATCGCACGGACCAGCTTCGGCGCGAGTCCCATCGACGGTTCGTCCAGTACGACGATGCGCGGGCGCAGCATCAGGGCACGGGCAATCGCCAGCATCTGTTGTTCGCCGCCGCTGAGTGTGCCTGCCAGCTGGCCGCGTCGCTCGCCAAGCCGCGGGAATGTCTCATAGAGCTGCTCCCTTCGCTGTTGCAGCGCCGCACCGTCACGCCGGATCAGATAGCCGCCGAGTTGCATATTTTCCTCCACCGTTAGTGCTCCGAACATGCGCCGCCCCTCCGGCACATGCCCTAGACCCAGCGCCACGATCTGGTGTGCGCGCAATCCCGTCAGGCGTTGCCCATCCATGACGATCTCGCCTGCCCGCGGACGGATCAGTCCGGAAATCGCCCGCAGTGTGGTCGTTTTCCCCGCGCCATTGCTGCCGAGCAAGGCGACGATCTCGCCCTGCGCGAGGTCTAGCGATATGCCGTGCAGAACTTCAACGTTCCCATAGCTAACATGTAAATCGCGGATTTCTAGGAGTCCCACAGCGATTTCTCCCCGGCAGTATCGTCGGCCGCCTCGTCTTTCCCGGCTGCGCCGAGATAGGCATCGATCACACGCGGGTCCGCCTGGATTGCGGTGGGCTGACCCTCGGCAATGATGACGCCGTGGTCCATCACAATGACCCGGTCCGATACGCCCATGACCAGCATCATGTCATGTTCGATCAGCAGCACCGTGACGCCATGGTTCCGGATCCGCCGGATCAGTTCCATCAGCGCGCGTTTCTCGGTCGGGTTCATGCCCGCTGCAGGCTCGTCCAGTAGCAGCAGGCGAGGGTTGCTGGCGAGCGCGCGGGCGATCTCCAGCCTGCGTTGGTCGCCGTAGGGCAGATCGGCGGCGCGTTCGCCAGCCCGGCCCGCGAGACCGACGAAGGCGAGCCAGCGCAGGCCCTCGGTCGAATGATCTGCGGCATCGGCACGCGCGGACGGCAACGCTAAAAGCTCGGCTGCGAGCGGTGTGCGGAGCCGATGATCCATGCCGATCAAGACGTTTTCGAAGGCCGTCATGTGGGCGAACAGACGGATGCCCTGGAAGGTCCGCGCCATGCCTTGATGGACGATGCGATGAGGTGTCCCACCGGCGAGCAGTTCCCGACACCAGACGATCTGGCCGCCGGTCGGGCGGATCACGCCGGTAAGGCAGTTGAAAACAGTTGTCTTGCCGGCGCCGTTCGGACCGATCAGGCTCACGATCTCCCCGCTGCGCACCATGAAGCTGACACCGCCGACTGCCAGCACGCCACCGAAGCGACGTTGCATCTCGCGCACCTCCAGCACGATTTCCTCGGTGACAGCGTGGCTGGGCGCAGGAGCTTGATCGGCGCCAGCGCCCTTGCGCGCCGGCGCGACCCGGCGCAGCGGTGCTGGCCAAAGCCCTTGCGGCCGCAGCAACATCAGAATCACGAGCCCGATCGCGAAAGCGAAGATGCGCCAGAGGTTGAGAAAACGTAGCATTTCCGGAAGGCCGGCGACGATGATGGCCCCGAGAATCACGCCGGGAATGCTCCCCCGGCCGCCGAGCACGACCACGATCAGGATCGTGACGGACTGCAGATAGGTGAAGCCAGTCGGGTCGATGGTGCCGAAGCGGGCGGCGAACAGGCTGCCCCCCAGCCCGCCGATCAATGCGCCTATGACGTAGGCGAGCAGCTTGACGCGCAGCGTCGGCACGCCGACGGCCTCGGCGGCCGCCTCGTCCTCGCGGATGCTGGTCCAGGCGCGGCCCAGCCGCGACTGGCCGAGCCGTATGGCGAATACGAGCACCAGCACGAGGAACGCCATGCCCAGTTCGTAGAGCGCCAGCGGCGAACTGATTTCGAAACCGAACAGGCTGGGGCTGGCGATACCGAAAATGCCGTTCGGTCCGCCCGTGATGTCGAGATTGGTGGCGACGATGCGCGTGATTTCGCCGAACCCCAGCGTGACGATCGCCAGATAGTCGCTGCGCAGGCGCAGGGTAGGGTAGCCGATGACGATGCCCGACACCCCGGCGAACGCAAGACTGAACGGTAGCGTTTCCCAGAACGAGAAGTGCAGCAAGGTTTCCAGCAGCGCCGTCGTATATGCGCCGATCGCGAAGAAGGCCGCATAGCCCAGATCGAGCAGTCCGGCATAACCGACCACGATGTTCAGCCCGAGACCCAGGATCGAATAGGTGACGATGGTCAGGCCGACATTGATCAGATAGTTGCTGGCGACCGCGGGCAGCGCGACGGCGGCTGCAAGCAGCGCGACGCCGGCAGGCGGGGCCCAACGCGCGGAAGCTTCCCGGGCGCTCATGGATCACATTCTCTCGACGACGCGTTCGCCGAACAGCCCCGTCGGCTTGATCACGAGTACGCCGATCAGCACGCCGAAGACGAACACGTCGGTCCATTGCGACGAGACATAGCCCGCGCCGAAGGCTTCGAGCAAGCCGATCAGGATGCCGCCCGCCATCGCGCCCGGAATGTTGCCGATGCCGCCCAGCACGGCGGCGGTGAACGCACGCAGGCCTAGCACGAAGCCCATGAAGAAATTGATCTGCGTGTAGTACAACCCCTCCATGACGCCCGCCACGGCGGCCAGTACCGAACCCAGCAGGAAGGTCAACTGGATCAGGCGCTCGACGTCGATGCCCATCAGACGCGCGGCGTCCTGATCGATCGCCAGCGCGCGCATCGCGGTGCCAAGGAAAGTGTGATGAACGAAGAAATACAGTGCCAGCATCAGCGCCAGACTCGCCGTGACAATGCCGATCTGCGCGAAAGTGATCTGCACGCCGTGGATCTCAAATCCAGCCTGGCTCAGCACATGTGGATAGGTGCGAAAACCCGGGCCGTAGATCAGCAGCACCCCATTTTGCAGCGCCAGCGAGACACCCAGTGCCGTGATCAGAATAGACAGCCGCGGCGCGCGCAGCAGTGGCTGATACGCCAGCCGCTCGATCGCGAGGCCGAGAGCACCCGTGACCGCCATCGAGGCCAGAAAGGCAATCAGCAGCGCCAGGGAGAGCGGCAGGTGCGCGGCGGCAAGCACCATCAAACCGGTCCAGCCGATGAACGCGCCGACCATGAACAGGTCGCCATGAGCGAAGTTGATCAGCCGGATGATCCCATACACCATCGTGTAGCCGAGGGCGACGAGGGCGTAGAACGAGCCGGTCGTCAGCCCTTCGACGACGAACTGGAAGAAGTCGCTCATGACTGAGCGTAGCGTGCGCCAGCGCCTACTTCATCGCTGCCCAGTGTCCTTCCGCATCCTGCCTCCGGTAGGGCTCGAACTTGTCGTTATGCACGATGATGGTGATGTACACGGCCTTGTTTCGGTCTCCCTTCGCATTGAAGCCGATCGTCCCGGTCGCACCCGGGTAGCCCGACATCTTGTGTAGAGCGGCGGTGATCGCGGAGGGCTGCACCGATTTTGCGTCCGCGATCGCTTTCGCCGTGACCCCGACGGCGTCGTATTCGTACACCGAGTACGGTCCTGGCCCTTGTCCGTAAGCCTTCGTATAGTCATCGACGTAGCTGTGCGCACCGCTCAGGAACTGCGCGAGTGGCGCCGTCGTGATGATCATGCCGTCGGCGGCGGGGCCGGCCGTCTTCATCAGCGTCGGATCGTTGGTGGCGTCGCCGCCCATCAGGGTCATTTTCAGGCCCAGTTGCCGCGCCTCCTTCACCATCAAGCCGGCTTCGGAGAAATAGCCTGTGTAGTAGATCACGTCCGGCTTCAGCGAGGCGACCCGCGTCAGCGTTGGTGAGTAGTCCATCTGACCGGGCGTGATCGAGTTGGCGTAAACGACATCGACGCCGTTCTTCTTCAGAGCTTCCACGGTGTTCTGAGCGAGGCCCTTGGAGTAGGTCGTGTTGTCGTCGATCACCGCCGCGCGTTTCGCGTGCAGGACGTCTTTCATGAAGCTTGCGGCGAACGGGCCCTGCTGGTCGTCACGGCCGATCGTGCGGAACACGTTGTCGTACCCCATCTCAGTCAGTTGAGGATTGGTCGACGCATCCAGCACGTAGGGAATTCCCGCACGATGAAAGGTTGTCGATTCCGGCAGCGCTGCGCTTGAGCAATAGCCGCCCGCTACCGCGACAACGCCCGCATCGACGAGTTTCTGTGCCGCCTGCACCGCTGTCTGCGCATCGCAGGCGTCGTCCTCTGGCACCAGCTCGATCTGCTTGCCAAGCACGCCCCCGGCCGCGTTGATTCTGGCGGCGGCGAGCTTCGCGCCATTGACGATGTCCGTGCCGGCGTTGGCACTGCTGCCCGACAACGGGACGGGTACGCCGATCTTGATGGTGGTGCCCTGGCTTTGGACAGAACCGGGAGCCAAGCCGACAAGCAGGGCGAGAGCGGCCGTGATAGCCCTGATTGGCATGTGCCGCACGCCCCGATCTGCACCAGGGCAGCCATTCTTCTGAGCATTCATGTGGGTCACTCCTTATTGTGAAAGGGATCGGGCGAGCCGCCACACGGATTTATAGGTGACATCAGAAAACGGACGGACGTGGCACCTGCGAGTGATTACCTGCAAGGTCAATAGACTGACTGCTGGTTTTCGCCCGCGTGCGTGCTGGCACGAAAGCGCTTCTTTCATGATAGGAGGCGGTGTGCGTTGGGACGGTATAGGGTATTTGCGTATAAGCCGTTACACAAAACGTGCAGGCAATCCTCTACCTTTAAAGGGCAGTGACCGGAGGCACCCGCGAACTCGAACGCTGCATGACAGGATGACACTGAAATGAGTGCGATTGCACAGCAGGGTGACCCGTATACGACGCTCGACTTCACGCTGGACGACGGTATCTGCAGGCGTGCCGCCATCGGCCTCGTGGTGCTTGCTACCGATCATACGATCGAGCATGAGTGGCGGGGCTTGTTGACGCAGGACGGCGTTGCGTTCTATGAAAGCCGTGTGTACAACTCAGCGGAGATCACGCCCGAACGGCTGGCGGAGATGGAGGACCGCATTGCACCTGCGGTCGAGCTGATTCGTCCGGCCGAGCGCATCGATGTGGTGGCGTTTGGCTGCACGTCCGCGTCGATGGTGATCGGGGAGGAAAAGGTGTTCGCACGGATTCACGAAGCGCGCCCGGGTGTCGCGTGTACTACGCCGATCACCGCAGCGCTGGCAGCGCTTCGTGCACTAGGCGTTCAGCGCGCGGCACTGCTTACGCCCTACGTGCGTTCGATCAACGATTACATGCGCGACTATATCGAGTCGCGTGGTCAGGGCATTACGCGCATGGCGTCGTTCGAGCATGCGAACGATAACGAAGTGGCGCGGATTGACGCGGCGTCGTTGCGAACTGGCGTTGAGCGACTTGCCCGCAATCATGACGTCGATGCAATTTTCGTATCGTGCACGAGTCTGCGCATTGCCGCGTTGATTCCTGAGCTTGAGGCGGCAATCAGCAAGCCGGTGATATCGAGCAACTACGCGATGGCCTGGCACGCGTTGCGACTTGCCGGTGTGAGAGATTGTGAGCCTCATCTTGGGCAACTGTTTGCGCTGTGATGTTGTACGTTAAACGCGACGCCGCGAGGTGTGGCGACAGCGTGGCGGGTTGAATAGACGCCCCGTTGGATTTCACCCAGGTCATTTCTGGTCCTTGGAACGGCCAGCACCGAGCGCTTCGAGTAACGGCCGCAGAGCATCCAGTTCCGTGCCGAAGCCGGTCCAGTCTCCCGCCTTCAGTCGCTCGATGGCGCGGTCATAGTGGGCCAGTGCCTCGCGGGCGCGCGCGTCCACCGTGCCTCGGGCCGGCGATGCCGCTCCCGCTCGCGTGGTCTCCTTGAAAAGCGCCGCCAGGGCTTCATCCAACGTTTCCTCCATTACCACACGGTCGCCATAGGCGGCGATCACCCGCTTTAACTCGGGCAACTGACCGGACGCCGCGCGCAAATACAGCGGGGAGACGTAGAGGATCGAGTTCTCGATCGGCACAACCACAAGATGACCGCGAATGACGCGTGAGCCCATCTGGTTCCACAGCGAGATCTGCTGCGAGATCCCGGTATTCTGCTGAATGCGCGCTTCGATCTGAAACGGTCCATAGACCAGCTTGTCCTTCGGGAACGTATAGACGATAAGCTTGCCGTACTCGGATGGATCGCAACGCGCCGCGAGCCAGGCGATCATGTTCTCACGCTGGCTTGGCACCATCGGCAGCATGAGGACGAACTCGGCGCGTGCGTCGCCGGGGAGTCGCATGATCGTGTAGTACGGCGGCATCGTGATGGCGGCGCTGCCGCCATCCATAGCGCCCAGTTCCCGCGGAAACTGCCACAGGTCCTCGCGGTTGTAGAAGACCTCCGGCGCATCCATATGATAGGTTCGGTAGAGTTGCGCCTGGGTCAGGAACAGATCTTCGGGGTAGCGGACATGCTGCCGAAGGTCGGCGGGCATCGCGTCAAAAGGCTTGAATAAACCCGGGAAGATGCGCTCGTATGTGCGCAGGAGCGGATCGGCCGGATCGCTGACGTAGAAGTCGACTGTGCCGTTGTACGCGTCGACCACAACCTTGACCGAGTTGCGGATGTAATTGGCGCCGTCGCCGAAACCCGGCTGGGCGTAAGGAAACCACCGGCTGACGGTGTAGGCGTCCTGCACCCAGAACAGCTGCCCCTTGCTTGCGACGACATAGGGGTCATGGTCGAGAGTAAGGAACGGCGCGATCGTGCGCACGCGGTCCTGAATATTACGGTGAAAAAGGATGCGGCTCTCGTCCGTGATATAGCCGCTCAGCAGGATGTTGGGATCGTCGAACTGCCAGGCAAAGAGACTGCGTCGCGCCGCGCTGCCGATGGCGACGCCGTCGCGCCCGCTGTACGTGGTGTAGATATTGTCCTTTCTCTTGGGATAGTCGAATTCGGCTACGCTGGCTTTCACGATGATGTAGTCCTGGCCGCCTTCACCGAAATAGAGCCGCGGTTCGTGAATGGCCGGGCCGCCGGTGGCGACAGGCGGAATATCGTACAGATAGAGGGAGGGTAAGCCCTCGATGGACTTCTCGGTGACCGGCGACATCACGACGCCGTTGCCGTGGGTGAAGATAAGATGCAGGTTCACCCAGGTTTGAGCGTTGGCCGGAAGCATCGCAGGGTCCAGTTCGCGCGCTGACAGCATCACCTGCCGGTAACCGGTGTCAAGCTGATAGCGATCGATGTCCACCGAGAGAAATTTGTAGTAAGTCCTGATCTCCTGCAACTGTGCGTACGTATCCATCAGCGGCTGCACATCCCATAGCCGGATGTTGTCGATGGTCGCGCGATTGGCCTGCAGCGAGTCGAGAGTCAGTCCCTGCCCGGCGTCGAACGGTTGGACCGCAATCTGCGCGAGGCCGTAAGCTTGTCGCGTCAGCGCGATATTGTGCTTGATATAAGGTGTTTCCAGTCGCAGTTCGCTTGGTTTGACATAGAAGCGCTGAAACAGCGCCGGATAGATCACGGCGAACCCAAACGAACTGCCGAATACGAGCAGCGCCAGGGCGGCGGGCAGCCGATAGCTCCGCCAGCGCATGTTGACCCAGAGGGCGACGGCTGAGGCTGTGGCAAGGCCCACGAGCATCCACAGGACCGGTAACCTGATGTGGACATCGGTATAGCCGGCGCCGACCACGACGCCGTTGTCGCCATAGAGCAGCAGAAAGCGGTCGAGCCACCAGGACCAGGCCTTTACGGCAAAGAACAAACCGAGCAGTGCCGAACCATGAGTGGCCGCGGCCGGCGAGAGACTCCGTGGTGGCCGCTCCAGTGCGATATCGCCGCGCAGCCCGTAGACGGCACCTGCCACGATCACGCTGCAGAAGACCACTCGCAGCAGCCAGTTCTTGAGCGTGACGTACGCGGGTAGCGAAAAGAGATAGAAACTGATGTCCTTGCCGAAGATCGGATCGTGCTCGCCATAAGGTACCTGATAAACGAAGCGAAGCGCGATGTCCCAGCTCGAGATTTCGGTGGCAGCGAGAAGCAGCCCTACGATGACCGCGGCGCAGGCGATACTAAGGCGCCAGCGAACGCGAGGCGCGACCAGTTCGGACAGATCGCCGGTGGTTTCCGTGGTATCCGACTGACTGGCTGCTCCTGCTCGCGAGGTATCGACACCCCTCGCGTAACGATGCGCGACGATCCCCGACAGCCATATCGCGCCCGCCGAGACTGCGAACACGATGGTAAACAGCAGCGCCCTGGCCGAAAGGATTGTCCGGAAAACGCCGCTATAGCCGATCGAATCGAACCACAGCCAGTCGCCCAGGATGCCGGTGATGCGTCCGACGACAATCAGGCTGGCGATCACGGCCATCGCCGTGATCGCATAACGTCTTAGGCGCACGCCGGACTGCACCTCCGAGCGCATAGTCCCTCCTTGATTGGCCCGTCGCACATGCCCTGCTACGATCGGATCAATTGCGCACCGCGGGCCTGCCGCGAGCGTGGCTGAACCGTTGTCAACGCAGCGTTGATGACCCGCGGCTAGCCGCTCTGCGACCTGCGGGACGCGAGCCCGAATGAGGCGGGTTCAGATCAGTTGAATTATTGTAGTCCGTGTGAGATGGGGCATCGGCGAAGGTAGGCGAGATGCGTTCGTCACCCCGCATCGCAGTGAGGACGCTCACGTGTTTCGCCCGTTTGCGTACGTGCGATAGGCCGCCATGGCTTTTAATGCACGGCGTGAGGAGCGCCGTGTCCCATCATCACAAAGCCGGATACTTTGCCGGCTTGCGATTCGCACTCAACTCCGGAATACGGCAAACGACCCGATGTCGTTCAGCACGTCGTTTCGATGATTCTTGCTGCTATCGCGTCGTGAAATCAAATGATTTCGGCCCGTGCCGGCCACGATGTAAAGCGGATATGTCATGCTAGGATTTCTCCAGGACACCGACGGAGGTCGCTATGTGGACCTGTCGAAACTGCAATGTGTCGTTCGACTTTGGACAGGTCGAACAGGAACTCGATGAACAAGGATTCTTTTTCCTCTGTCCGGCCTGTGACTACCGGAACAATCTGGTAGACACAGGTCGAGACGCGACGGGGCGCCCGAAGCTTGTCCAGAGCGACGACGAGTAGAGCAATCTTTTGGAGACAGCCATGCAGTTCGACTACAAGGAGTTCTATATCGACGCGTCGCCGCTCGATGAAGGGGGGGCGCTACTTCGGGCGCGCGAAGATCTACCGGCGCGCATCGGCGGGTGGCGATGCCGTCGAGGTGAAGTATTCGGGCGACCTGGGCGACTATCCTTCTGACGCGGATGCTTTCGAAGCGGCGCAGCGCTGGGCGATCCAGTGGTGCGACGAGCATGGCGCGTAGTACGACTGTGTTTGGAGTTAGGCTTAAACATAGGCGGAAGACTCTCTTAAAATTTAAGCGTTACCTCGTGTCCGGTTTTCGACGGGGCCGTTCCGACGCGCGAGCCATCGGGGCCTAGCAGGTTGAAGCTGATGGTCTCGGATGCTTCCGTGGCCGAGTAGAGGCGCACCGCGATGGAATCCACCCCGAATGTGATCGACAGCGATGCAATTGAATGGGCAGCCACGTGCGTCTCCCAATTGAAGGCGAAGATCGGGGGCGCTCCCGCCGGCTTTTGCCGCTTAGCGCCGGAGACTTCAGATTGCCACTGCGATTCGCCAGGCGACGCGCGGCGAGGCAACGGTCTGGAGCAGCTACCGTAGCTATCGCGCAGGCGGGCGTGCAAATTGCTCGATCGCTGGTGTTTTTCCGGAAAAGGAGGCGCTATGGCAGAGCAACACAGACCCGGCGAGACGGTGAAAACGTCCAGCATCGTTCACGGCGCAACGCATTCACACAAGCACAGCGAGCTCGGCAGTGGCGACGACTAGCTGGCCGCTCCCGAGGCGTTGGAGATCTGTCTCAAGGCATGAGGCTGCCGGCGCAACTTCGCAGCAGCACAGGCCGGTGATCGCGATGGGGCTATTGCAGCGGGGGATCGATAATATGGCCAGACTGCGGACAGCATGGGTGCTGCTGCCCACCGCGGCTCTTATGCTTGCCGGTTGTGTCGCCGCCGGCATCCCATACAATGGACCCCACCTAAGCCCCACAGAATGTCGCGACCTCGCTGCGCTCAAAACCAATGCGCCCCCAACGATGGCTGAACACCAGAGCGAACTTGCTGCGCTCAGGAAAGCTGGCTACGACCCGTCCCCTTGGTATGACGACCCGTACTACCCCGATGATCTACAAGCGGCACAGCGCCTCGTCGATTATTGGTTCCAAACCGAGTGCCAGCAAGCTCAGCGTCGCTGAGAAACGGGGGCCTATGACCCGTTGACGTACGTGAGGCGTCGACGTGTCATGGCCTTTCGCCGCCCTTTGCCGTTTCGCGTTCCGCGACGTGCCATTCGATTTCGTCCGACGAAAACGGAAGGCGCATAGGGTCAAGCGTTACTACATTCGCAAAGGCGACAGGACTACAGCGGCCGGCGCGGTGACAGAAGGCTCGCTGGTCATGCAATGCGATGGCTTGCCCCTCGCGTTTGAAGGTGATGCGGTTGCGTGTCCCGCCTGCACCAGCACCGGCAAGATCCTCTGCAACAGTCCGCGCTGGCCCAAGGCAAGTCCCCATGGGAGCCGGACTGCATTGAATGACGACTTATGTTTGTGCCGGTGCAATCCGTTGCCTCGCCTTATCGCCTCGCAAAGCACAATGTCCGTGTCGAGGGAAAGCTCACCGGCAGACGCGGCCGCGCTGCAGGCAACGGCCCATGTGTACCCGGCGCAAGTTGCAACTGCCACCGCACCGCTGGCGGCGGACCAAGCGCGACAGGCTAGGCACGGACGGCGCCCCTGGCCTATGCGGGCAGCCCGACGGGTCGTGAAGATGTCATGCAGCTGGCTGCACGAGGCGTGAGCGAAGAGGATGAGGCCGAATGTCATGCCCAGTACGAAATGGACATGGGAACGTGCAACGCTGCCAGAGCCATGTATAGAAGTCCTGCGTATTTTCTGACGTGCTCGCAACGAGCGTTTGAGACCGACGCGCCGTGCACGGGCAACCCACGTGTCCTTGGACTTCTCCCATGCTGCGAAAATGCGGCTCAATAGCCGTGGACCAGTCCGAAAACCAGATTGAATCCCGAGCGCCGCGATCGAGCGCGGCGAACTCGTGACCGTCATCGAAAGGTGGTGGCGGCGCTCACCTGCGCCAGAGCGTGCTCTGCAGTCGACTTCCGCCTGTTGGTAGTGGGCGGGAACACGCTCCAGCTGCCGTCATCGTCCCTGAAGAAAAACAACGCGCGCGCTGCGGCTGGTGACGACGTTTCGACGCACACATAGCGTCTCCCATTCCCTGCGGTGCGACCGAATCTGGTTACATGAACGTGCATGGTGGGAGCGAGCCACTTTTCGACCTGACAACGAAGGGACTGCTCGTTGGTGTTTTTCATGTTCCGCTCCAGCAGGTTTTCCGTTCAGGGAACTGGACGGCTTTTCACCGTTCATCTCCTTAACGCCGCCGACGCCCGCAGTGTTGACCAGGGATTTGTGATTTCTGAAACCGGATATTTCGAGGCAAGTGAGCCTCAGAGAATTGCCAGAGGCTGGAAGGCCGACGGCACAGTCCGGCTCGTACCCTGACCGCCGAAATCTGCGCGCCCGCGACTCACTGTCGCCTCACCATGCATCGGCGGTTCTGGGTCGCTGACAAATCGACAGGTTGGACCGAACGGGTCAAATTGTTCCTCGCTGGGCGCGAACACGACACGGCATGGAAGACGTTCTTCGGCGGTCCCGGTAGCGACACACTTGTGGGCAACGATGGCATCCATTCGCTCAAGAACCCCATCCGGACGACGCCATCCTCCTGTATCACCGCCAGCTGCTGGTTGCCGCCGAAGGTGGAACGCGTAATGCCCGTTATGAGGAGGCGTTCGACGTCGCGCGGACTATGGGAGGCTGCGAGCGCTACTGAACGAGCATGCGCAGCTTGGCGAAGTACTCAAGTTAGTCCGACAGACCTATCGCGCCAAGCGCAGTTTTATCAAGCTAGCGGTAGTGCTCGGTCAGGTTCACCAAGGCGAATCCTTTCCCTTTGGCGCGACTGCGACCGCTTTCGGCGCTGTTTTGAGCGCAGCAACAATCAACATACGCCAAACTCCCACGCTGAGCCGCCATGTCGATGTGATTGTCGTGCCACCAGCGTAGTGTCAATACTGGCTATGTGGCAGAGGTTTTAGCTGAAAAATGCTCCAAGCGCGTTGAGTCCACCTCTCGCGCGACGAGGGAGACGTCCGACGTTGTAGCGAATTCCAGGAAGGGTAAGCCCCTTGGGCGCGAGCACGGATGCGATGGTACTCCGCGTGGATGTTGATCGCTGCACAGAACTGCATGACATCGCAAGGTGGGGCGACGGCCCTCGCATGTTCTGCAAGTTGGAGTACTTTCCAATGAAAGTTCTTCTGGTAGACGACTACAGCGCTACAACTGACCTGCTGGCCGACGTCGCATGCTCGATGGGGCACGCTGTGACGAAAGCGTATTGCGGTGCTGACGCATTGGTTGCAGCTGGCGGTGACGGCGCTTTCGATTTCATTCTCGTCGACATTGGACTGCCCGACATTAACGGCCACGAGTTGTGCCTGCGGCTCCGTGCATCCGAGAAATATGCGTCCCGGCGCATCTTTTCAATGACCGCGTATGACGACGTCCGCGAGCGCTTCGACATGTCGTGCTTTGATGGCCAGCTTGTGAAGCCGCTATCGCTTGAACAGTTCGAGTCTTTGCTCTCAGATTGAAGTGCGCCACATCCGCGTTCCTCACGAGCGGTGGCACCTACCTTGCGGACCTGTTGCCATTACCGCTGACGGAAGAGGCGCTCGCAGTTGTCTGTGCGCATGTCGACTACCTCCAGGCGTATTTGCGGCGGCGCATCTCGATAGAGAACCCGTCGACCTATTTGCGCTTCAACCACTCGACCATCCCGGAGTGGGAGTTCCTGGCGGAACTCGCGCATCGCACAGGATGCGGCATTCTCTGTGACGTCAACAACATCTATGTCAGCGCCCGCAATCACGGCTGGAATGCGTTGGATTACCTTGAGGCTCTGCCATCAGCGGCAGTTGCGGAGATTCATCTGGCCGGTCATCGCGTGCGGCAGCTCGACCATGGACAGGTCATTCGCATCGACGACCACGGCTCGCGCGTCGCCCCGCCAGTGTGGACCCTGTTTCGACAGGCTCTCCAGCGCTTCGGCTCCGTTCCCACCCTCATCGAGTGGGACACGGACGTGCCGGCGTTCGAAGTCCTGATGGAGGAGGCGGCGATGGCGCAGGCGTATATGGAGGAGCAGCAGAATGACGACATGTGCGCCGACGCTGCTTGAGTTGCAACGCGCTCCGCAGTGAAATGCTCGATCTTGCTGACGGTGTCGCGGCTCAATACGTAGTCGCCGAAGGGCTGGCCCCCCAGGCACGGCTCGCCATTTATCGAAATACGGTGAACAGTACCCTGCTCAAAGCGTTGCAGCTTTCCTATCCGGCCATAGAGGCCTTGGTCGGGGAAGCGTTCTTCGAAGGGGCGGCTCGATTGTTCATCGGACAATGCCCGCCGTCGCATGCGCAACTCGATAGCTACGGCGCGACATTCCCGGATTTCCTCGCACAGATGCCAGAGGCGGCGTCGCTCGACTATCTGCGGGACACCGCGCGCCTCGAATGGGCCGTGAACGAGGTGCTGCATGCACCGGACGCAAAGCCGCTCGACCTTCGACACCTTGAGCGACTGAACGAAGACGGGTTGCAGTCTGTGCGTTTTGTGTCGAGCCCTGCTGTCCGACTGCTTAAGTCAGATTTTCCGGTGGATGCAATCTGGCGCGCGGTGCTGACCCACGACGACAGTGCATTGGCGGATCAGACTGGACACCGACCCGGTCTGGCTGCAAAGACTCATACTCTCCGTCTGTTTGCCGGAGCGCGACCGGTGTGCAGGTCAGGCAGATAGACGAGTGGCAATGGCGATTTACAACGGCATTGGTTGCCGGACACGCATTGCACGATGCGCTTGCCGAAGCGCCGCACAGGGACGCGCGCGTGTGGCTTGCGTCGCTCCTGGCATCAGGTTGCTTTGTCGATGCCGGCACGTTCGGTCCGACAACAGGGAGCCCGCGCACATGACAAGAGAATTTCAATCTGCCTTTCGCGGGTCGACGCTGAACGGCCGCATACTACATGTCGTTGGATGGCTGGAGCGCGTGCCGTATACGGTCCTTGCGCTTGCGAAGTGATGAAGACAGTCAAACGTGAGTCGACCATCATCTGTCCCGTGTGCGGATACGCCAAACGAGAAATGATGCCCGTCGATACTTGTGTGTGGTTTTACCAGTGCGAGCGCTGCAAGACGGTTCTCAAGCCGAAGGCCGGGGATTGCTGCGTTTACTGCTCATATGGCACGACGGCGTGCCCCCCGGTGCAACAGGTGGGTGCGTGTTGCACCCGCTGATTTGCCGACGAAACGCGTAATGGTCTCTGCTGTCAAATCAATAACAGGTGTGCACCGCTGATATCCGGAGAATGAGCATGTGGAAAACGATAGCGCGCATTTTTCTTGTTGCAACGCTTGCCTTTGCTGCAGCCGGTGCTGTCGGCGGCGAACAGACGTTCAGCAAGACGCAGTTTGACCAGTTGAACGCCGCCGGCAAGCCGGTCATTGTCTACTTCCATGCGACCTGGTGCCCGACCTGCAAGGTTCAGCAGCCGATTGTGGACCGCCTTGCAGCGCAACCGGACATGAAGCCGGTGACTATCTTCGTGGCCGACTACGACAAGGAAGCCGCCCTGAAGCACGCCATGAAGGTGACGCAGCAGTCGACCTTCGTCGTGTTCAAAGGTGGCCGCGAAGTCGCCCGGTCGACAGGGCAAACCCGCGAGCGGGACATCAGGGATACGTTCGCAAAGGCCTTGTGATGGACTTCGGACTGGGGACATTCGGACTGAGCCTCGCGGCGGGCGCGCTGTCGACGTTGTCCCCCTGTGTGCTGCCGCTGGTGCCGGTTCTCGTTGCGTCGGCGTTGTCGACGCACCGGATGGCAGTCTTCGCACTCGCGCTCGGATTGGGTGCTTCCTTTTCAGTCATCGGCATTTTTCTGGCGGCGCTGGGCACATCACTCGGTTTCGACGAAAGCCTCTTTCGCAACGTTGCCGCGCTGTTGATGATTCTGTTTGGACTGGTGATGCTCTCTGCCCGCTTGCAGGCCGGGTTCAGCCGTGCGACCGCACGCTTGGGCAGCGCGGGCCAGAAGTGGTTGAGCAAGGTAAGGGGGGACACCGTGCCCGGTCAGTTCGCTATTGGACTGCTCGTAGGGGTCGTCTGGACACCCTGCGTGGGTCCGACATTGGGAGCGGCCACGACGCTCGCGTCCCAGGGACAAAGCCTTGGCGATGTTGCGATGTTGATGATGGTGTTTGGCGCTGGTGCCGGCTTTCCGCTGGTCATACTGGGTGTGATTTCGCGAGCGTCGATGGCGAGATGGCGCGGCGGACTTGGTTCGGCGGCGAGGGTCGGTAAGGCCATCTTTGGAGCATTGTTCGTTGCATTCGGCGTGCTTGCCCTGACCGGCCTGGACAGGGCGCTCGAGACTGCAATTCTCTCGGCAAGTCCACCGTGGCTGATTGCATTAACGACCGCTTTGTGACCGGCAACGTTCGGGACCGCGACTGACAGCGTCGTCGAGAACGGGTGTGAGCCACCCGATAGCGTGGTTGATTGCGGCGGCGCCTCAAACCCTAGCACCTGTTCTGGTCGGTGCCCGCTGATGCTTCAGTTGCAATGGACCCCTGTGGGCGGCCACTCGCAGACCGGCCGCGCGAGCCACAACGCTAAGGTCGCGGTGGCGACGACTGCTACTGCTACTGCTACTGCACGAAGAACAAGTCCGCGAGCGCATCAAGCGCAGGGCTGCCTGCGCCAAACGCCAGCCATTGACGCACTGGTGCCCGGTCCTATGGCTGGAAGTACGAGCAACGAGGTGTTTGCAGGTCAAGATGCTGGATGGTAGCCACCGGAACTTCAACACTCCGGCTCAGCCGCCGGTCCAGGCCGGTGAGCGCGGCCATGTCTCGGGCGACTCACTGAGCGCGCCGTAATCAGCCTCCAAAACCGGCGGGACGTTTACGGTTACTGCCGGTTACAGAATTGACAATCCGGCTGTACCTGCTGCGGCTTGGTGCCCCTACAATCCGCGTCGTTCGTCGGTGTCTGGCATCCGCCAGAGCGGGGCCGGACAGGAGGACTCCATGAAGCGTGCTACCCTTTTTCTCGCAGTGGGAATTTCCACTGCCTGTGCATCCAGCGCGGTTTTCGCTCACGCGGATATCGGAGTTTTCCTAGGCGTTCCCGGTCCGGTGTATCTCGCGCCACCTCCGGTCGTGTACGAGGCGCCGCCCCCGGTGGTCTACGCTCCTGCTCCGGTCTATGGTTACGGCTACAGATACGGCTATGACGGCGATTACCGCGACGAGCGCCGATGGCATGACCACGGCCGGCACCGTGGATGGGAACACCATCGTCATGAAGACGACGACTGATTTGCCACTGGTGGATCATAGAGTAGCCAAGTCATGTTCTGCTGCTGCGTATCGCTGCATGGGTCGCTAGCGCGAACAGCGTGGCGATACAGAATCCTGCCCCGGCATAAAAACGTCGTACTCGCTCGGGGGCGGTCCCAGAGTTCACCAGCTACGACACTCGCGACAAGCATCGTCAGCCCGCTCATCAGTGCCCGACGATTCGGACAAAGCCGCTTTCTCAGCGACCCGCGCGAACAGGAGCACGGGCGGCGCGACGCTGTCGCTATTCGCGCAGTGCCGCGGCATGTAGCGGCCCGACAGCTGAAGGGCGACGACTATGGCAAGTGCGCCGAGAAGATCCTGAAGATTCAGAACGGCTACGTGCCATGTCTGCTCGCACGCATCGGCGCAATAGGCGGCAAGCTACCGGAACCACGGGGCTCCGAACGCGGCACTCGCGTAGCGATTCGCTGAACCCTCGCCACGATGCGGCGGGAGGCGCTATGCTGATGCGTCTTCGCCTCGCGGAACCCTCTCATGCAAGCTCCTGGCGCAACCGTACCGATCTCGCTCGTCAATGGGTTCCTGGGCAGCGTCGGAACGCGGCCAGATATCGTCGACCGGCATCTGTCGGCCGCGCACATCCCGCGCGCGCTTCTGGACCAACCTGGAGCGCGCGTCACCGAGGAACAGTTCTCCGCGCTTTACCGCTCGCTCGCGATCGAACTCGACGATGAGATGCCCGGCGTTTTCTCGCGCCCGCTGCGCAGCGGCGCGCTCAAGTTTCTCTGCCTGAGCCTGCTGGATGCGCCAAATCTCGAAACCGCGATGCACCGGTTTGGCCAGTTCTTCCATCTCGTGCTGGACGACTTCCGCTTCGAGTCGCGCCGCGGCGACCTCGTCGCGAGCCTGGCGCTGCGTCCGGGAAGCACCGGAGCGCAACTCGGCGCGCTGGGCCAGGAACTGGTGCTGAAGCTCGCGCATGGGATCGCGTCCTGGCTGATCGGTCAGCGGATTGCGTTGTTGCAGGTGCAGTTCGCCTTTCCGCGTCCCGCTCACGCGCTCGAGTATCTTTATCTGTTTCCCGGACCGGCGAAGTTCGACTGCGCTCAGACCTCGATGCAGTTCAGCAGTAGCTATTTCGACCTGCCCGTGCGTCAGCGCAAGGCGAACCTGCGCGGGTTTCTCGCTCGCGCGCCGGAAGACTGGATCTTCGTTTCGTTCAACGAGCAGCTGTTCAGTCATCGCGTGCGGCAACATCTTGCGTCCCGGCTGCCCGACGTCCCGTCTATCGAAGAGGCGGCGGAAGGTCTGCACTGCTCGGTCAGAACGCTGTGCCGTCATCTTGCCGCCGAGGGCACGGCGTTCCAGGCGCTCAAGGACGAATTGCGCCGCGATATAGCGATTCAGCGCCTGACGGGCACGCAAGAGCCCATCGCCATCATCGCGGGCGACGTCGGCTTCGGCGACCCCACCGCATTCCACAGAGCGTTCCGTCACTGGACCGGCAGCACCCCGGCGGCCTATCGCCGGGCTGGCTGATCGCGTCATATCGATGCGTCGGCAACACCCGCTGACGCAGTTCCCACGGGGCGCTTGCTCTCCCCGACATGGCCAAAGATGTCAATAGATCGTCCGGTTTGGACAACCGGGCAGGGCCTGTCCGACGCTACGATTCAGCCATACGTTACCCGACCACATCGGTGCCAGGACGGGTGACTTTCCCTACGGCCTGTCTGATCGGAAGAATGGTAATGAGCTACGTCGCGCCTCTCAAGGAAATGTTGTTTGCACTCACGGATCTGGCCGGAATCGACCAACTGGCGGCCTTGCCCGGCTACGAGGACGCAACCGCCAACACCGCTCGTGCGGTGCTCGAAGAGGCCGCGCGGCTGCACGAAGACGTGCTCGCGCCGCTGAACGTCGACGGCGACCGCAGCCCGAGCACCTGGAAGGACGGCGTGGTGACCGCCACGGCCGGTTTCAAGGACGCGTTTCGCCAGTTCAGCGAAGGCGGCTGGCAGGGTTTGCAACATCCGTCCGAATACGGCGGTCAGGATCTGCCCAAGCTGCTGTCGACGCCCTGCATCGAAATGCTCAACGCCGCCAACCTGTCGCTGGGGCTGTGCCCGCTCCTGACCGACGGCGCGATCGAAGCGCTGCTAACGGCGGGTAGCGAGGAGCTGAAGCAGCGCTACGTGCCGAAAATGATCTCCGGCGAATGGACCGGCACGATGAATCTGACCGAGCCGCAAGCCGGCTCCGACCTCTCGCTCGTGCGCACCCGCGCCGAGCCGCAGGGCGACGGCTCGTACCGGATCTTCGGCACGAAGATTTTCATCACCTGGGGCGAGCACGACATGACGGAAAACATCGTGCATCTGGTGCTCGCACGCACGCCGGCCGCGCCTGAAGGCGTGAAAGGCATTTCGCTGTTCGTCGTGCCGAAGTTCCTCGTCAACAAAGACGGTTCGCTCGGCGAGCGCAACGACGCGCACTGCGTATCGATCGAACACAAGCTCGGCATCAAGGCGAGCCCGACCGCCGTGCTGCAGTTCGGCGATCACGGCGGCGCTATCGGGCAGCTCGTCGGCGAGGAGAACCGCGGTCTGGAGTACATGTTCGTCATGATGAACGCCGCGCGCTTCGCCGTGGGAGTACAGGGCGTGGCGATCTCGGACCGCGCGTACCAGCAGGCCGTCGCGTACGCGAAGGAGCGCGTGCAGAGCCGTCCCGTGGATGGCTCCGCGAAGCAGCCGGTCGCGATCATCCAGCATCCCGACGTGCGGCGCATGCTCTCGACGATGCGCGCGCTGACCGAAGGCGCACGCGCTCTGGCCTATGTGTCGGCGTCGCACTGCGATCTCGCGCATCGTCATCCGGACGGCGCGACGCGTGCGAATCATCAGGCGATCTACGAATACCTGGTGCCGATCGTGAAGGGCTGGAGCACGGAGATGTCGCTGGAGGTGACGAGTCTCGGCGTGCAGGTGCACGGCGGCATGGGCTTCATCGAGGAAACCGGCGCGGCGCAGTACTACCGCGATGCGCGCATTCTGCCGATCTACGAAGGAACGACGGCGATCCAGGCCAACGACCTCGTCGGCCGCAAGACCATGCGCGACAACGGCGAGGTGGCCGGGATGCTGCTCGCGCAGATCGACGCGGCCCTGGTCGCGGTGCAAGCGCACCCCTCGTATGGTTCGAGCGCGGCTTTTCAGGCGATGCATCGTCATCTGTCCGCCGGCCGCGAGGCGTTGTACAGCGCGGTGCGCTTCGTCGTCGAGAACGCCAAAAGCGATCCCAATGCGGCGTGCGCCGGCAGTGTGTGCTATCTGATGCTCGCGGGTATCGTACTCGCGGGTTGGCAACTCGCCCGGTCGCTCGTGCTGGCGGCCGACAAGCGCGACGAAGATCCGGCCTTCCATGACGCGAAGATCGCGACCGCGCATAGCTACGCGACGCAGGTGCTGCCTCGTGCAATCGCGCTGGAAGCGGCGGTTCGCGGTGCTCGCGATGGCGAAGGCGCGCTGGCGCTGCGCGAAGACCAGTTCTGATGCTGACACTGCCCGCCGTGGTGACGACCGATCTGCGCCTGAACGAGCCGCGTTACGTGACGCTGCCGAACATCATGAAGGCGAAGAAAAAGCCGATGGAAACGATCAAGGTCATCACGGTGCGCACGACCGGTTTTGATGCCGTTGCAGCGGAAGGCGGCAGCGCATCGGTGGAGAAGATCGAAGCTGCCGCAGACTCGGGCATCTCGCAGTTCGTCAACCGTGAAGTGACGAAGCTCGACCGTCCGGAACTGACGTCGGCGAAGATCATCGTGCCGGGCGGCCGGGGTCTCGGCAATGGCGAAAACTACACGAAGGTTCTTGAGCCGCTGGCCGACAAACTGAACGCGGCGCTGGGCGCATCGCGCGCAGCCGTCGATGCAGGCTTTGTACCGAACGACTACCAGGTCGGCCAGACCGGCAACATCGTCGCGCCGCAACTGTATGTGGCGGTCGGTATCTCGGGCGCGATCCAGCATCTCGCGGGCATGAAGGACAGCAAGGTGATCGTCGCGATCAACAAGGATCCCGAAGCGCCGATTTTCAGTGTGGCCGATTACGGCCTGGTTGGCGATCTGTTCACCCTTGTGCCGGAACTCGAGCAGGCGCTCGGCTAAACGCATCCAGCGGTTAGCGTCCGGCACAACGCGCAGTTTGCGTCAGAAGAGGGCAAATGCGCGCCCAGCAAGCGGAATAATCATGAATGAGCTTAACGGATACGATTTCGAAGACCTGCGACCGGGCATGAGTGCCCAGTTCGCCAAGACCATCACGGAGGCGGACATTCTGCTCTTCGCGGGCGCGTCGGGAGACTTCAACGCGGTTCACATCAACGAGCAGTTTGCGCAAACCACACCCTTTAAGGGGCGCATCGCTCACGGCATGTTGACCGCTAGCATCATCTCCGCGGCGATCGCGGGGCGGCTGCCGGGCCCGGGCACGATCTACCTCGGCCAGAATCTGCGCTTTAAGGCGCCGGTTCGACCCGGCGACACCGTGCAAGCTGAAGTTACCGTCAAGGAACTGATTCACGACAAGCGCCGCGTGGTGCTGTCCACCGTTTGCACGGTCGGCGGCAAGGTGGTGATCGAAGGCGACGCCGTGGTCATGCCGACAACCTGCCGCGACCGTGTCGTCGCGGACGCGGCTTGCGCCGTCAGCAAAGCATGATAGCGAGCCCCGCCATGAGAATGCCCTTCAGCATGCCACACGAGTTGTCCACGGGTTGGGTCAATGCCGGCCTCGATTTATGGCGTTTTTCGCCGCTCAAGGATGAATCCGCTACGACGGTGCCCGACACCGAGGCTCGGACTTTCGATTTCAACGGGCCGTTTGCGCCAGGCGCCGTGACCCACACGAGCGCCCACTATCTGCAACAGCAGGCGCAACTGTGGAGCGACGCCGTCGCCGGATTGATTGGCGGCCGCACGGAGTTGAAGGCGGTCGCCCAGCCCGAGCCGGGAGACCGGCGCTTTCACGCCGACGAGTGGTCCAGCAACGGCTGGTACAGCCTTCTGAAACAGAGCTATCTGATCAACGCCCGGGCGCTCGCGGAGTTCGTCGATGCGAGCGCGCTCGACGAAAAAGGCAAGCACAAGCTGCGCTTTTTCATGCGCCAGTTCGTCGACTTTGCCAGCCCCGCGAATTTCGTCGCGACGAATCCCGAAGTCATCCGGGCGGCGGTGGAATCGGGCGGAACGAGCCTGCTCGCGGGCGCCACGCATCTGTTCGACGATCTGGGCAGCGGTTCGATTTCGATCACCGATCAAAGCGCGTTCGAAGTGGGCCGCAGCGTCGCCACGTCCAGTGGCGCGGTGGTCTATGAAAACGATCTGTTTCAGCTGATCCAGTACGAGCCGCTGACACCGAAGGTCGCCGCGCGGCCGCTCGTGATCGTTCCTCCGTGCATCAACAAGTTCTACATCCTGGATCTGCAGCCCGAGAATTCCTTCGTGCGCTTCGCCTGCGAGCAGGGCCTGACGGTGTTCGTCGTCTCCTGGCGTAACCCGCAGCAGGACATGGCGCAGACCACGTGGGACGCCTACCTCGAGGCCGGCGTGATGCAGGCGATCAGCGTCGCGCGTGCGATTTGCCGGGCCGACCAGGTCAATCCATTGGGCTGGTGCGTGGGCGGCACGATGCTGTCGTCGGCGCTGGCGGTCATGCGTGCGAACGGCGACGACTCCGTGGCCAGCCTGACGCTACTGACCGCGTTGCTCGACTTCACCGACCCGGGCGATCTCGGCGTGTTCATCGACGAGCAGGGCGTGGCGATGCGCGAGCATACGATCGGTGGCGGGGGGCTCTATCCCGGACGCGAACTCGGCTTCGCATTCCAGTCGCTGCGTGCCAACGATCTGATCTGGCCGTATGTCGTGAACAATTACCTGAAAGGCAAAACCCCGGCCGCGTTCGACCTGCTGTACTGGAACGCGGACACGACCAATCTGCCCGGCCCGATGTACAGCTTCTATCTGCGCAACATGTACCTCGAAAACAGTCTGCGCGTGCCGAACAAACTGAGGTTCTGCGACACGCCGGTGGATCTCGGCAACATCGATATTCCAGGCTATCTGATGGCTGCCGAGGAAGATCACATCGTGCCGTGGCGATCCGCCTATCAGTCGACGCAACTACTGGGCGGTCAAACCGAGTTCGTGCTGGGGGCAAGCGGCCATATCGCGGGTGTGATCAATCCGGCGTCGAAGAACAAGCGCAGCTATCGAACCAACGGTACCTCCGGCGAGAACGCCGACGAGTGGCTCGCAACGTCGGTTCAGCAGCGCGGCAGCTGGTGGAATCACTGGATCGACTGGGTCAAGCAGCATTCCGGCGAGCAGGTCGAGGCGCGCACGAAGCTCGGCAATAGGAAGTACAAGGCAATCGAGAGCGCACCGGGCCGATATGTGAGGCTTCGCGCCGAGTGACCCCGCATCGCGATAGCGGGCGCAGCAACAACGGAGGGAATGTTAAGCGCATCACCCTCCGTTTTTTTTCGTCGTTTCTTCCACCGCTCCATTACTTCGCATGGTTCGCGCGCCAGTCGCGGGGGGTCATGTGGAAGCGCGACACGAACCAGTTCGTGAACGATCCCTGTTGCGCGTAGCCGAGAAGCGCCGAGACCCGTCCGATCGGATAGGTGGAATTGCTCATGTAGCGCACGGCGAGTTCGCCGCGGACTTCTTCGACCTGATCCGAAAAGCTGGTGCCGGCCGAACTCAACTGCCGTTGCATGGTGCGCACGCTCAGATGCAAATAACGGGCAACCAGCTCGGTGTTCGCCTGCTCGAGCGGCAGCAGCAGGTAGATCGCCTTGCGCACTTCCAGCGCGGCCGATTCCGCGGCGCTCGCGTTCAGCGGAGAGGCGAGGCTCTCCGCGTAGCGCACGAGTTCGGGGTCGGCCAGCGGATTCGGGTAGTCGAGATTGGCGCTCGCGCAGACGAACCCGTTGAAGTCGCTGCCGAACACTAGCGGACAGCCGAAGAATCGTCGATGAAACGTCAGGTCTGCGGGCGCCGGATGCGTGAAGTGGACCTCGCGCGGTTTCCAGAACTTGCCGAGCAGGGCACCGGAGTGCCGCGCGAGGACACCGAGCGCGAGTTCAATTGCCTGTCTTGTCGGAGTACCCCGTTCGACGACGAGTTCCTCCCGAATGGTGACCGTATTGTCCGCGTCCTCGACGTACACGGCCAGCGCTTCGTTGAGCAGATGGCGGTATTCGGCCGCCGCCAGCAACACTTCGCGTAGCGTGCGCTTGTGCGCGAGCAGGACATTGATCACGCCGCTACCGAAGGTCTGCCGCGTTTCCGCCATTTGCAGCGCGAGGGTCGGGCACGACGCCTTTTCGGCCGTCATTTCCAGTAGCCGGCAACAGGCGGTGGCCGATACGCGATCGTCCGGATTCGCGAGCGCGCCCGCGTCGATGCCGGCCTGTTTCGCGAGCGCAACCGGATTGAGTCCAAGCCGTCGCGTCACTTCAAAATAACCGCTCATGGCTACCGACGTCACCATCGTTTCCATCGTAGTTTCTCCGGACGATCCATACGCTGAGTATTTTTCTAGTCGTTAAACAATTTGCTTCGCGCACGTATTGGTGTTAACGCGCAGTGGCACGAATCGCTAAAAGGATGGCGTCCGATCACAAAAGTGTAGCGCGTGATTGCCGTATCGTGGGCACATGTCGTTAGAAGTGTTCCAGCAAATTTTCATGCGACCTCGCGCTAGCGGAACACCGTCACTTCAAAACTGGATGGAGGCAATCAAATGCAATTTCTTGACGATTCGTTGCACCCTGAAAATCAGGACAAGGTAGTCATCACCACCGCCCCTTACGGCCCGGAATGGATGCCGGAGGACTTCCCTGAAGACATCCCCGTGACGATGGACGAGCAGATCCAGAAGGCCGTCGATTGCTACAACGCCGGCGCCGCGGTATTGCACCTGCACGTGCGCGAACTGGACGGCAAGGGCTCGAAGCGCCTGTCGAAGTTCAATGAACTGATCGCGGGCGTGCGCGCGGCAGTGCCCGACATGATCATTCAGGTCGGTGGCTCGATTTCGTTTGCGCCGGAAGATGACGGACAAGCCGCGAAGTGGCTGTCCGACGACACGCGTCATATGCTGGCCGATCTGGATCCGAAGCCCGATCAGGTGACGGTCGCGATCAACACCACGCAAATGAACATCATGGAGTTGCTTTATCCGGAGTATCTGGCAGGTACCTCACTTTCCAACCCCGGGTTCATGGCCGCCTATAGTGAAATGACGGTTCCGGCCGGTCCCGCATGGGTGGAGGAACACCTGCGCCGCCTGCAGGCTTCGGGCATCCAGCCGCACTTCCAGCTCACCGGCATTCACGCGCTCGAAACGCTCGAGCGCCTGGTGCGCAAGGGTATCTACAAGGGCCCGCTGAACCTGACCTGGATCGGTATCGGTGGCGGCTTCGACGGCCCCAATCCATTCAACTTCTTCAACTTCGTGCATCGTGCACCGGACGGCTGCACGCTCACCGCCGAGTCGCTGCTGAAGAACGTGCTGCCGTTCAACATGATGGCGATGTCGATGGGCCTGCATCCGCGCTGCGGCATCGAGGACACGATCGTCGATCAGCACGGCAAGCGCTTCACGTCGGTGCAGCAGATCGAGCAGTGCGTGCGCGTCGCCCACGAACTGGGGCGCGAAATTGCCACAGGCAAAGAAGCGCGCGAGATCTATCGTATCGGTGTGCAATACGAGACGGTCGAAGAGACGCTGGTCGCCAACGGTATGGCGCCGAACCGTCGAGCCGGTGTCAGGAACCTGCCGCTTCGCGCGGCGTGATCGCCAGGAGCCCCGGGCCGGCGCATTGGCCGAGGCCGGGCTTCATGGCTAACGCTCCCGGTGCACATCGGGGAGCAGATAGCTGAATCCATAACAGCTCGTCGGCCCAGGCGGGAAAGGCGGTCGCCAGGGAGTCAGCGTGGAAGGAGACTAAATATGCTCGTTCAGCATGCAGGGCCCACGACGGGCGAAGTTTCGGCAGCTCAGACGGACGTGCGCGCTTATGCGTGGGTCGTGTTTGCGTTGACGGTCGGATTGCTGCTTTCCGACTATATGTCGCGGCAAGTGTTGAATGCCGTGTTTGCGCCGCTCAAGGCGGCATGGCATCTGTCCGATGCGCAGCTGGGTTCGCTCAGCAGCGTGGTCGCGCTCATGGTCGGTGTGCTCACGTTCCCGCTGTCGGTTCTGGCCGACCGCTGGGGCCGCGTGAAGAGCATCGTGCTGATGGCGGCGATGTGGAGTCTCGCGACGGTGGGCTGCGCGATCTCGGCGAACTATGGGCAGTTGCTGCTGGCGCGTGCCTTTGTCGGAGTCGGCGAAGCGGCCTATGGCAGTGTCGGTATCGCAGTTGTTCTGAGCATCTTTCCGGTCCGGCTGCGCTCCACGCTGACCGGCACCTTCATGGCGGGCGGCGCGTTCGGCTCGGTGCTGGGCATGGCGCTCGGCGGCGCGGTGGCGGCTCACCTCGGCTGGCGTTCGGCATTTGGCGCCATGGCGGCGATGGGGGTCGTGCTGGTCGTGATCTACCGCCTCGTCGTCACTGAAAAGCGTCTTGCGCCGCTGCAGCCGGCGAGCGTGACGAGGCAGGCGCAATCGCGCGGCGTATGCATGAGCCTGCGCGCGCTGATGAAGGGGTTGTTTTCGACGAAGTCCGTGGTATGCGCCTATGTGGGCAGCGGCCTCCATCTGCTGGTTCCCGCCGCTGTGTGGGCATGGATGCCGAGCTTCCTGAATCGCTACTACGGCATGGCCACCGGCAAGGCTGCGATGTGCGCGGCGGTGTTCGTGCTGGTGACCGGGGTGGGCATGGTGGTGTGCGGAAACCTCGCCGACCGGCTCAGCAAGAACTTGCGGGAACGCAAGTGGAGCGCCGCGATCGCCTTCTGCCTCGCCTGTTTCGTTCTGCTCGCGATTGGCTTGCGAATGCCCGCGGGGCCGTGGCAGCTCGTCGTGATCGGCGCCGGCATGTTCTTCTGCGCCGGTGCGAGCGGCCCGTCGGGTGCGATGGTGGCGAACCTCACGCCGCCGACAATTCATGCCTCGGCGTTTGCGACCCTGACGCTCGCGAACAACCTGCTGGGCCTCGCACCAGCGGCTGTTCTCACGGGGATCATCGCCGATCGCATCGGACTGCTGGGCGCGTTGCAGCTGGTGCCGTTCGCACCGCTCGTCGCGGCCGCCGCATTCATGGTCGGCAAACGGAACTACTCGGGCGATCTGGATCGGCTGAACGCGCTGCGCGAGCAGGCCGCACGCTGACATCGCATGGTGCCGCGCGGACAGCGCGTAGCACGGAACCTGTAACTGCGCCGCCGGCGCAACGAATTCTGCAAATTGCAGATCAAGTAAAGAATTGGAGAGTCGACATGGCAAAGGCAGTTCGCTTTCATGAAACCGGTGGTCCCGATGTGCTGCGCTACGAGGACGTCGAAGTGGGCAACCCCGGTCCCAGTCAGGTTCGCCTGCGCCATCAGGCAGTGGGCCTCAATTTTGCCGACACTTACTTTCGCAGCGGCCTGTATCCGGTCCCGCTGCCCGCGGGGATGGGCGTGGAGGCCGCAGGCGTGGTCGAGGCCGTTGGCACGGACGTCCGGAACGTCGCGGTGGGCGATCGTGTGACTTACACGGGCTTCCTCAACACACTCGGCGCGTACAGCACCGAACGCCTGATTCCGGCCGCGCCGCTGATCCGGCTGCCCGATGCGATCGACTGCGAAACGGCTGCGGGCATGACCATGCGCGGGTTGACCTCCGCGTATTTGATGCGCCGGATTCACGACTTCAAGGCAGGCGACACGATCCTTCTGCATGCCGCCGCCGGCGGTGTCGGCCTGATCGTTTCGCAATGGGCGAAGCTGCTGGGTCTGACGGTGATCGGCACGGTTTCGAACGAGGCCAAGGGCGAGGTGGCCCGCGCCCACGGCTGCGACCACATCATCAACTACAGCCACGAAGACGTCGCCAAGCGCGTGCGCGAACTCACCGATGGCGTCGGCGTGAACGTCGTGTTCGACAGCGTCGGAAAAGACACCTTCGAGGCTTCGCTCGATTCGCTGAAGCGCCGCGGTCTGCTGGTTTGCGTCGGCACGGCCTCCGGCCCGATCCCGCCGTTCAATCCGCAACTGCTGGCTATGAAAGGCTCGCTCTATCTGACCCGCCCGGCTCTGGCTGACTACATCGCCGACCCGGCCGAGAAGGACGAGCTTGCCGACGAAATCTTCGGGCTCATCGCCTCGGGACGCATCAAGATCGAGTTGAATCAGCGCTATGCGCTCGAAGATGCGGCGCAAGCCCATCGTGATCTGGAATCGCGCAAGACGACGGGTTCGTCGATCTTCGTCATCTAAGGAGTTAGCCATGCGAGTGGAACAACTGACGTACTCGATCGGCGCCGAACTGATAGGGGTGAATCTCGCCCACGTCATCTACGACGATGGCCTGTTTGCCCAGATCCGCTCGGCGCTGCTGAAGCACCGGGTGTTGTTCCTGCGTGACCAGGACATCACGCGTGCCGAACACGTGGCGTTCGCGCGCCGCTTCGGCGAACTGGAAGACCATCCGGTCGCGGGCAGCGATCCGGAAAATCCGGGCCTCGTGCGTATCTACAAGACCCCGGATCAGCCCAACGACCGTTACGAAAACGCGTGGCATGCCGACGCCACCTGGCGCGAAGCGCCGCAGTTCGGTGCCGTGCTGCGCTGCGTCGAGTGTCCGCCCGTCGGCGGCGACACGATGTGGGCGAACATGGTCCTCGCCTACGAGAATCTGCCAGCGTACGTGAAGGCTCAGGTCGCGGACCTGCGCGCGCGCCACAGCATCGAGGCGAGCTTCGGTGCCGCGATGCCGATCGAAAAGCGTCTCGCGCTGAAGGCGCAATTTCCGGACGCGGAGCACCCGGTCGTGCGCACGCATCCGGAAACGGAGGAAAAGGTGCTGTTCGTGAGCGCTTTCACGAGCCATTTCACGAACTTTCACACGCCGGAGCGAGTGCGTTTCGGGCAGGACGCGAATCCGGGCGCGGGCGATCTGCTGCGCTATCTGATCAGCCAGGCGTACATCCCCGAGTACCAGGTGCGCTGGCGCTGGCAGAAGAACAGCATCGCGATCTGGGACAACCGCAGCACGCAGCACTATGCGGTGATGGACTACCCGCCGTGCCATCGCAAGATGGAACGCGCCGGCATCGTCGGCGACAAGCCGTACTGAACTAGCCGATAGCTGCTCATGAACTACGAATTGAAACCGACCATTCTGATGGTCCCGGGTCTGCGCGACCACGTCGCGGAGCATTGGCAAACCGTGCTGCAGCAACGGCTGCCGAAAGCGCTGTCGGTGCCGCCGCTCGAGCACGACAAGCTCAGTTGCGCGGCACGCGTCGCGGCGCTCGATGCCTCGCTCGCGCGAATCGACGGCCCGGTCATTCTGGTCGCGCATAGCGCTGGCGTGATGATCACTGTGCATTGGGCGGCGCGGCACAAGCGCGAGATTCACGGTGCGCTGCTCGCGGCGCCCGCGGACCTCGAGACGCCGATGCCGGCGGGCTATCCGGAGCTGGATGCGCTCGAGCAGAACGGCTGGCTGCCGATTCCACGCAAGCCGCTGCCGTTTCCGAGCATCGTCGGCGCGAGCCGCAACGATCCGCTCGCGCGATTCGAGCGGGTGCAGGAGATGGCGCAGGATTGGGGCAGCCGCCTCGTCGATCTCGGCGAAGTGGGGCACCTCAACCCTGCTTCGGGCTTTGGCGAATGGCCGATGTCGGAGACGTTGATTCGCCGCCTGGTATTGATGTGACGCGGCCCGCGTCGGATCAGAAGGAGTCCTGGATGTCGCGTCGAATCGTGGTGGGTGTTGCCGGCGAGCTGGCGCCGGGCCAGCGCAAGCTGGCCTTCATCGATGGCCACAGCATCGTGCTGTTCAACATCGAAGGCACGCTTCACGCCATCGACAACACATGTCCGCACAACGGGGCCGCGCTGTCGGGCGGCCAGCTGGAAGGCTGCATGTTGCGCTGTCCGGCGCACGGCCTGCGCTTCAACCTGCGCACGGGCTGCATGGCGGGAACAGGCGGATTGAGCGTGACGATCTTCCCGGTCGAAATAGTGGATTCAAAGGTGTTGGTGACTCTCGACGCGCCGAACGCGGCGCCTTCGCAAGCGCGAGCCGGCAGCGCGGCAACGTAAGGCCGGGTAGGCCAGACGCGCGACGCCACAACCAATCAGGAGACGGAAAGATGCAAGGCTTGATGATGCAGCAGTCGCTGCTGGTTTCCGCGCTGCTCACGCACGCGGAGCGCCATCACGGCGAACAGGAAATCGTCTCGCGACGCGTGGAAGGAGACATCCATCGTTGTTCGTACCGGCACCTCGCGCAGCGCGCGCGCCGTTTGGCCAAAGCGCTGTCGACCCTCGGCGTCGGCCACGGCGAGCGCGTCGCGACGCTCGCGTGGAACGGCTATCGCCACATGGAACTCTATTTCGCGGTGTCGGGCTCCGGGTCCGTGCTGCATACGCTGAACCCACGACTGCACGTCGACCAGCTCGCGTACATCATCGAGCATGCGGAAGATCGTGTCGTGTTCTTCGACCTGACCTTTCTGCCGCTGATCGAGAGCGTCGCGCCCCGGGTGAAGAGCCCGAAAGTGTTCGTGGCGATGACCGATCGCGCGCACATGCCGCAATCGAACGACTTGAGCGGCATGCTGATGTGCTACGAAGGTCTGCTCGAATTGCACGACGACGTTTTCGAATGGCCGCTGCTCGATGAAAACAGCGCGTCGTCGCTGTGCTATACGTCGGGCACCACCGGCAATCCGAAGGGCGTGCTGTATAGCCATCGTTCCACCGTGTTGCACACCTACGCGGCGGCGCTGCCCGATTCGCTGAACTGTTCCGCGCGCGACGTAATCCTGCCGGTCGTGCCAATGTTCCATGTGAACGCTTGGGGACTGCCCTACATCGCCTGCATGGTCGGCGCGAAGCTGGTGTTTCCGGGGCCGGCGCTCGACGGCAAGTCGCTCCATGAACTGATCGAAACGGAACACGTGACGCTGTCGGCCGGCGTGCCGACCGTGTGGCAGGGACTGCTCACGCATGTCGATGCAATGGGCGGGACCTTCTCGTCGATGCGACGCACGGTGATTGGCGGCGCGCCGTGTCCGACCGCGATGACCGAGGCGTTCCAGAAGCGCCATCGGGTGGAGGTACTGCACGCGTGGGGCATGACCGAATTGAGCCCGATCGGCACGGTCTGCAGCTTCAAGGCACATCAGCAGTCGCTGCCGATGGACGATCAGTACAAGATCCAGGCGAAGCAGGGACGCGCGCTGTTCGGCATCGACATGCGGATCGTCGACGCCCACGGTAATGAATTTCCGTGGGACGGCGAGAGCGCCGGCGATCTGCAGGTGCGCGGTCACTGGGTTACGCAGCAGTACTTCGGCGCCGACGTCGAGTCGCCATTGTGCGACGGCTGGTTTCCGACCGGCGACATCGCGACGATCGACCGGCACGGCTTCATGCAGATCACCGATCGCAGCAAGGACGTGATCAAGTCGGGCGGTGAATGGATCAGTTCGGCGGCGATCGAAAACGTCGCTTATCTGCATCCGGAAGTCTCGACTGCAGTGTGTATCGCCGCACGGCATCCGAAGTGGGACGAACGGCCGCTGCTGCTGGTCGTGAAAAAGCCGGGCAGCGAGCTGGCCAGCGACGAACTGCTGTCCTTCTTCAACGGCCGGGTCGCACGCTGGTGGACTCCCGATGCAGTGGTGTTCGTCGACACGGTGCCTATCGGCGCAACAGGCAAGGTCTTGAAGAACCAGTTACGCGATCAGTTCGGCAACTACTACCTGCCCTGACGCGCGGCCCTCGCAGCAACGCAGTTCGATTCACGCAGCAACGCGACCTGGTACGCCCGGCGCACACAAAACCACCAATCATTCGAAGCGACCGCAGCATCGGCTTTGGCGCCACCGCCGGACGCGAAGGAGACACAATGAAGTTGAAGTCAATCAGCGCTATCGTGTTGGCCATTTTTGCCACCGCAGCTCATGCGCAGTCGTCAGTGACGCTTTATGGCGTAGTCGATACGGGGCTGCTGTATCAGAGCACATCGGCGGCTACCTTTCTGCCGCACGCGCCGAACACGGGCAAAATTTATCAGCTGAAGGACGGCGGTATCTATTCGAGCTTCTGGGGTGTGAAGGGAAGCGAAGACATCGGCGGCGGATACAAGATCAACTTCAAGCTGCAGGGGGCATTCAACACCACGAACGGCAAGTTCGGTCTATCCGACACGCCGGGCGTCACGGCGATCTTCAACCAGTTCGCGACGGTCGGCGCATCGGGGCCGTTCGGTACCTTCGACGCCGGCCGGCAGATCATTCCGATGATCTACGCGATGGCGGAAACCGACGTCCGCGGCGCGCAGTATTTCGGCAGTATTCTAACCGCGTGGCTGGGCATCAATCAGGCGGCCGGCTGGCCAGGCACGAGCACAAACGCGCCGATCGGCGCGCTGTACGACAGCAACGCGCTCGTCTACAACTCGCCGAAATTCCATGGCGCGTCGCTCGCGCTCGAGTACGCGCCGGGCGGCGTCGCCGGTCATTTCCAGGGCGGCACGCGCGAGTCGGCCGTGCTCAAGTATTCGAACTACGGTCTGAATCTGTCCGCGGTGTACTACAACGGCCATGATACCAACCCGTACCCGATCACCTACCCGGCGGCGCCCGCTATCCCTGC
Organism: Paraburkholderia rhynchosiae; assembly: GCF_002879865.1. Lineage (GTDB taxonomy): Bacteria > Pseudomonadota > Gammaproteobacteria > Burkholderiales > Burkholderiaceae > Paraburkholderia > Paraburkholderia rhynchosiae. Next base: position 4,960 of record NZ_PNXY01000014.1, on the reverse strand, counting down.
GACCGGGCTTGCGAACAACCGTTTCTACTATTTCGGTGCGATGTACACCATCGCCGGATTTTCGGTGTCGGCCTCGTACGGCGCCGGCAAAAACCCCGCCCATAACAACACCGCGGACTTCGAAATGATCTCGGGGGGCCTTGGCTACCAGTTCAATCCGCGTTTCAAGATCACGTCCGGGTACTACTATCTGAAAGACAAGAACAACTCGGCGAACCATTCCGGTGAATTCGCGGTAGGCGCGGAATACAACCTGTCCCAGCGCACCAAGGCTTACGCGCAGGTGGGTTATGTCAACAACAGGGGGACCATGAACCAGACCGTCGTCTATGGCGCCCCGGTCGCGCCTGGCGTGTCCACCACGGCGGCCATGGTCGGCATCCGCCATACCTTCTGATTACGTCACCTATAACAACTGGAGTATTCGATGAAAAGCATTCGGGCACGCGCGTTGGCGATTGCCATATTGATTCTGGCCGCGTCGAGCAACGCATGGCCGCAGTCGGGCAAGACGGCTAGTGCACCTTCGGGCGCACCCGCGATGTCAGCTAGCGCAGCCGCCCCCGTCAGCTCGAGGCAAACCAATCGCGCGCTGCGTCGGCAGGTATATGCCGCGATTGGCAAGCACAAGGAGATCAGCGCCGGCAATATAAGCGTCGTCGCTAAAGGCGGCGCGGTGACGCTGAGCGGCACAGTCACCGACGCTTCCCAGATCAATCAGATCGCGGAGATCGTGAAGGGTGTTCCTGAGGTGACTTCGGTGACCAACAAGCTCACGGTGCAAACGCCGTTCGGCGGGATGTAAAAAGAGTTCACGCATCGGGGGATCAGGCGCGAGGAGTCCAATATAACAATCCCTCGTACTACTTTGTCATAAAACACGTGGACTAAGGCAGCGATACGGACATCTCTGAAGTCGCCTGGAGATGTGAGCCACAATTCGCCCGCGCAGCGTTGCGATGGAGTCAGATACGTGTGGCCGCATTCGCTGGGGAGCCGCATGGGATGTAATCCGTGGGTGAGGCAGGTGCACTGCGGATTTCGGAGTTTTTTTACCGTTTCATTGAGGCGGCGTCGACGTCAATACCGCGCCCACCAATGTCATTACCGACGACGCGGTGGCGTGCCTCTGCCGTATCTACGGCTGTAGTACTAAGTTGAATCGAAACGAACGTGCAACAACGCAATCGTCGTCATTGGCGCTATCGCATTCGTTGCGATATGCGCGACGGGAATTGCTGCATTTGCCGGGCTATTGCCGGAATCGGAAAACGTAGCGGTCACAGTGACTGCAACGCCGTTGGTAGATCCGCAGACTCAAATTAAACAAGCTATGGCGAGTCCACGATTCGAAAACCGCGAGAAGCACGGATCGCATGTCCACCGACTCGCCGACAGTGGTTACCGTTCAGCAATCTTCGCGTTTCCCTTTCGATGTCCTACCATATCAACTGCGATAGGTTCACACGATCATCGGGCTGCCCCCGCCTTCATATCTTGCTTCGTGGCGAGTTGCGTTTTGCTCATCTCATCCGCGTTGCGGCGCCGCTCATCGGGCAAATCGGCCGCGCAAACATCTCTGGTCAGGAGCGGCCATGAAACGAATCGTCGTGATCGGCGGTGGCTTTGCGGGGTTGTGGAGCGCCATCGGCGCGGCCCGCAAGCTCGATGAGCAAGGTGCGAGCAATCAGGTTGAAGTCGTCATGGTCAACCCTCACGCGCACCACAGCATCCGGGTGCGCAACTACGAAGCGGATCTCGCGGCGACGCTCGTACCGTTGAGCGATGTGCTAGGCCCCGTCGGCGTGCAATGGATCCAGGGCGCCGCAACGGACATCGATGTCGCCGGCAAACAGGTCACGGTGAGCGTCCGCGGACGCACCACGCCGCTAACTTTCGACAAGCTCGTGCTGGCATCGGGAAGCCGCCTTGCCGATGCGCCGATTCGGGGGCTCGCGGACCATGCGTTCAACGTCGATACATACGAAGGCGCCGAACGCCTCGAACGACGGCTCCTCGCAATGGTGCATTCACACGGTGCTGGAAGCCTGACCTTCGTCGTTATCGGCTCAGGCCTCACGGGCGTGGAGGTCGCCTCCGAGTTGCCGCACCGTGTGCGCGACTTCCTGGCAGCTAGCGGTGAGCGCCTGCGTGAGCGCGAGGTTCGCGTCATGCTAATCGAGCGTGCGCCGCGGATCGCGATGGCGATGGGCGGCGCACAACCGGTCATCGAGCAGGCATTGACGCAACTGGGCATCGAGATGATGACCAGCGTTGAGATCGAGCAGATCGACGACATGGGGATGACGCTCGCGGGCGGCAAGCGCATCGACGCATCGACGATTATCTGGTGTGGCGGCATGCATGCCAGTCCGTTGACACGCTGCATTCCCGTCGAGCGCGATGCGCTTGGGCGGGTGCCGGTCGACAAAACCCTGCGCGTAGAAGGTGTCCCCGACGTCTTCGCAGCCGGCGACGTGGCGCGTGCGCTGTTCGAAGACGGCAGGCACGAGTCCGTCATGTCCTGCCAGCACAGCAGGCCGATGGGGCGTTTCGCGGGACACAACGTCGTCTGCGATTTGCTTGGTCTGCCGATGCTGCCGCTCGACATCGACTGGTACACGACGATTCTGGACCTCGGCCCCTGGGGCGCGGTCTACACCGAAGGCTGGGAGCGCAGGCTCGCGGCACAGGGGCAGCAAGCGAAAAACGTCAAACGCGTCATCAACACGGAGCGGATCTATCCGCCCCGCACAGGCAACCGCGCCGATCTTTTCAGCGCGGCGGCTCCGATTGTGCAGGCGCCGCCGCCGATCAACGGGTGACACGGCCACCGGTCCGCCGCGAGACGGTAACACATGCTATAAACCCGCAGCGCGTCGGACCGCGGTCTCGTCCCACTCGCCGATATGCCGCGCGATCGCCGCATTGACGGCCTGCGCATGCGTGTGAGCGGTCCCATGTGCCCTGCTCGGGGCACAACAAGCAGCTTCGCGGCCGGCATCAGCGAGGGCAAGGTCTCCGCGATTAGACGCGTCGGCGCCGGCGCGTGCTCGCCGCGCGTGACGAGCGTCGGAATGCGAAGTTTCGCGTAGGCGCTCGGGGGCGTCGGCTCGTGAATCAGTGCTCGGAAATCGCCGCGTGTTCCCATCCCTTTGAGCAGATGGAATGCCGAAGGCTCGTACACCGTGATGCTCGCCACGCCATGCGGTCGTTCGAGCGCCGCGCGCAAAGCGACGCCGCCGCCATACGAATGGCCGACGAGAGTATCTTGCTGCGCTGCTGTTCGATTATTTCGACCGTGCGCGCTGCTTCGTCCGCCAGTGTGAACGCGCGCTCACCGCTCCACGGTCCGACGCTGTCGCAGCTGTAATGCTCAGGCGCAATCAGTGCATAGCGCCTATCGAGCAATTCATCGAGCGCACGCCATTGATTTGCGCCAGCCCCGGAGCAATGCAAGCGATGACAGCTGTGCGCTCATTGTTGGAAGTCAAGCTCGGCATGTCGGAATTCCGTATCGTTTGTCCGAGTTCGATAGATGTGCATCAGGCGTCACTTTCGATCGCGCGCATGCGCCGCTCGAGTTCGCAGATATCGGCGCAAGACGCGAGATATGCATCGCGCCGGCCGTGCTCTGCACGATTCAGGACTATCCCGACGCACTCATTTAGGTATGCGAATAAAACATGACCCATCGAAATCAGATATATCAACATCCTGTCCTCCAGTGGCGTGTGATGCTGCGGACTCCCGGAGCGTTGGGTGGATCCGCGCGAGTCGATTACTTTGCATCTTTCGCGCCAGTTTTGCGGATGCCTTGCGCCGTGCGGCTCTCGTCGAAGTTACCCGCAATCGGCCCATACGAAGTGTCGGGTACGCGCCAACGCATTCATTCTGAAAGACACTTATGGCCAGACACTCTGCATTGGTGAGTGGCACCGGAAGACTGCTTTGATGGTGGCAGGGACTTTTCTGAATCGGCCGCCAAGTGCTGCGTGATGGTGACCAGTTTCAGTCATCCGCGTAGATTAAGAAATGCCCAAGACGCCATCGAATCTGACCTGGGGTCCGAATCTATCGGCGGCAACGTCTGGCTCGTCGCGCTTGATCCGACATTGGGAAGCGAAATTCAAAGGACACGGCCCTGTGTTGTGGTGTCGCCGTCTGAAATGCACGACCACCTGCGAACGGTCATCGTGGCACCGATGACCTCGAAGGGACGCTCGGCGCCTTTCCGCATCCCAGTGACGTTCAAACGAAAGCACGGGTTGATCCTGTTGGACCTGATCCGGGCCGTAGACAAGGTGCGCCTGGTAAAGAAAGAAGGCGCAATTGCCGATAAAACGATGTCGGACAACCTGCACATCTGGCAAAGAAGGACCGCTTGCGGCCGGTTGTCTCCGCGAGCAGCAGCCTGTGCTCGGTCTGCGGCTCGATTCGCACCGCCACGACCTTCAATTTGTTGTCGGCACTTCGCTTCATTTCTGGTGAAGTCGCACGGCGCATTAACGCTGCGTGGGCTGCTATCGCACCGAAGGATTCACGATCCAGCCCTCGTTAGTCAGTTCCAGAAAACATTCGCCGTGGTACTGGTCGTTCTCCGTCGAAAGCACTTCGACGTGCACTGGTCGTAGCACTGCCTCGTCGTCCCACCGGGGGCGGTCAACAAGCGTATTTGATGGTCATGCAATCGATTCAAAACGCGGTCACTATTGAGACTTCCATAATTCATGACGTCACCACAGCGTAGCCTGCATCCAGCAAGCGGCAATGATCGAAGGCCGCTTTTGAGCGCTCTTGAGCTTGTTGCGGGCGCTCGCGTGCAGTTCGCCGAGATCGTTGGGGCAGTAGTTGGCCAGTGCGTGGCGCTTCAGCCAGGCCCACAGGTATTCGACCGGGTTCATGTCCGGCGCGTACGGCGGCAGGAACGCGATCTGGATGTGTCCGCCCAGGCGGTCCA
>NZ_PNXY01000147.1 GCF_002879865.1 Paraburkholderia rhynchosiae | reverse complement strand
ATCATTTGCATATCTTCATCAGATATTTTGTTTTCTAGTTTGTTTAACGGTTTCTTAATTTCTGGATGTTTCTTTAAAAAGCTTTCTTTAAATAATGGTGCTCCTTGATATGGTGGAAATACGTGCTTATCATCTTTTAACACAACCATATCATATTGTTTTAATTCAGCGTCAGTTGAATATGCATCTATTAAATTAATATTACCTTTATTGATCGCTTGATATCTCAACTTAGGTTCCATTGTACGTATGTTATCTAAATTTAAATTATAAGCCTTTTGAACAGCTTTGTAACCATCTGGACGATCATTAAATTCCAATGTAAATCCTGGTTTAAGTTGATCTTTAACTTTATTTAAATCACCAATTGTACGTATATTATGTTGTTTAGC
>NZ_PNXY01000146.1 GCF_002879865.1 Paraburkholderia rhynchosiae | reverse complement strand
CTTCAATATAGTTATCTCGTCCATCATTAAATACGATTGTGCAGTACGCACCGATAATGTTTTCTTTGTCGATGTTAAAGAAGTCTTGTTCGTGCTTAATCGCTTTGATACGTCCTGTTTCTCCCATTTCTTGCTTGAATGTATCGCCTTTATAAATCACTTGAGCAACAACATCTTGAGCACCTGCATCACGTTTTAACATCATTACATTACCGTGATAGCTACGTTGTAACTGCATTTTGTTGCCGTAAGGAATAAAGTAGCATTGATTTTTAGCTGGATTTAAACCTTGCGTTACCATGTCTAATAAGGCATTTGCTTTGCTTGTATCGTTACAACTCATTAATTTGTTATCTTGTCTGATTTGTTACCATGATTGTTTCATAGCATTAATT
>NZ_PNXY01000145.1 GCF_002879865.1 Paraburkholderia rhynchosiae | reverse complement strand
CTGAAATGGGCTGTCAGGAGGCAAGGCACCGCAACCGTCCTCATGGACAAACAGCTCGTGAACGCCGCGCAGCGCGTCCATGACGCCTTTCGCATGCGCATCGGACAAGGCGATGGCGCCAGCTGGCGCCTCTTCCTCGGCTGCGCGCATCTCGCGGTCCACAAGGTCCAGCATGGACAGGCGACGTATCACATCGTGGCCGTCAATCTGGCCGACGACCCTGATGGCGGCCAACATGTTGCGAAGGGTGGAGGGTTCACCGGCACCGGCACAGTCCGCGGGAACTGCTGCCGCGGGTGGCATGCTGGCTTGCGGGGCGTCGGCACGCCGCCATTTGTCGAACTCTCGAAGGAAGACCGTGTCGGCGAGCAGGCCAGCGATTGCGTTGGCCTGCTC
>NZ_PNXY01000144.1 GCF_002879865.1 Paraburkholderia rhynchosiae | reverse complement strand
TGTTTCTGGGGCATGCAAGGTGTGTTCCAGCATGTCGACGGCGTCATCAGCGCAACGTCCGGTTATGCCGGCGGCAGTGCGGAGACCGCGAACTACGAGCAGACGGAAACCGGAACCACGGGCCATGCCGAAGCCGTGCAAATCGTCTTCGATCCCAAGAAGATCAGCTATGGCAAGCTGCTGCAAATCTACTTCTCGGTCGCGCACGATCCCACACAGATCGACCGGCAAGGACCTGACAGCGGCACGCAGTATCGCTCCGCTATCTTTCCGGCCGACGCGGAGCAGGGGAAAGTCGCCTCGGATTATATCGCTCAGTTGGAAACGGCCCATGTCTTCAAGGCGAAGATTGCAACGGCCGTCGAGCCCGGCAACCCCTTCTACAAGGCCGAGGTCTACCA
>NZ_PNXY01000143.1 GCF_002879865.1 Paraburkholderia rhynchosiae | reverse complement strand
TGCCGAGATGCTGTGCGAACGCGACCGCAAAGCCTGTCACGAACAGGCAGTGGCGATAGGTCTCCTGGTGATGGCAGCCGACCGTGGTCAGCCATTCGCGCAGCGAGTTGTGCTTGATCGCCTTGAGGATCTTGTTCACGGCGGCGACGATGTCCTCGAACTTGAGCGGCTCCCCGGCGCGCATCCGCTCGAACATCTTGACCATCACGCCGTGCGCGGCTTCGACGCCGCGGTTGAGCGCCTTGCCGCGATCGGGCTCGTCATAGCCGCGGTCGTCGGGGAATGCGGCGCGGATGCGCTGCAGGATGCCGCGCGCATCGAACGGCCGCGAGATCGTGTCGGTGGCGCCGAGCGCCCAGGCCTGCATCGAGGCGTGATGCAAGGCGTCCGCCAGCACGAAC
>NZ_PNXY01000142.1 GCF_002879865.1 Paraburkholderia rhynchosiae | reverse complement strand
GCTGAAAAATCTATAAGATTTCTCAGTTGCCCGATTTTAAATATAGCTATTAGAATTTAGTTTTCGTAGTAACCTAATTCTAAGTCTTTTGAAGTTTGTTTACGGATTTTTCTCATTAATTTTTCGTCTTCAATTAATGATTCACCGTATGATGGAATCATTTTCTTGATTTTAGGTGCCCATTCAGTTTTGTATTCAGGGAAGTTACGTTCTAATACTTCTAACGCAACTGAAACTGAAGTTGAAGCCCCTGGTGATTCACCTAATAATGCGATTACAGTGTGGTCTTGTGAGTTAACCACTTCTGTACCGAATTGGATGAATCCTTTACCGTGTTCAGGTGTATCTTTGATAACTTGTACACGTTTACCAGCAGTGTATAATTGCCAATCTTCATTACGTGC
>NZ_PNXY01000141.1 GCF_002879865.1 Paraburkholderia rhynchosiae | reverse complement strand
GCATTACGTACGTCATTATCATATATTGCACATTTCGATCCTGATGCTGAAAATGAATCAGATGAAAATCGTTATGAAAGAGCAATGCGTATACAGGCTAAAGTAGCATCATTAGTTACAGCGTTTGCTCGAGTAAGACAAGATAAAGAACCACTTAAGCCTAATCCTGACTTAAGTTATGCGGCAAACTTCCTATATATGTTACGTGGGGAATTACCAACAGATATAGAAGTAGAAGCCTTCAATAAAGCACTTATTTTACACGCTGATCATGAGTTGAACGCATCTGCATTTACAGCACGTTGTGCGGTATCATCATTGTCAGATATGTACTCAGGTATTGTAGCAGCTGTAGGTTCTCTGAAAGGGCCATTACATGGTGGTGCAAACGAACAAGTTATGACG
>NZ_PNXY01000140.1 GCF_002879865.1 Paraburkholderia rhynchosiae | reverse complement strand
GCGTTGCGGTGGTGGTGCTCAGCGATGCCAAAGGGCTCGGCGCGGCCGATGAACGCAGCTACAAAGAGCTGGTTGACGCCCTGCGACGCGATACTCGAGACGTCGTGATGCTCCAGGACTTCGTCACCACACCGCCCCTGCGGGAGCTCATGACCAGCAAAGACAATCAGGCCTGGATCCTGCCGGTCGGCCTTCCCGGCGACCTGGGTTCGACCCAGTCCAAGCAGGCGTACGCCCGCGTCGCTGACATCGTCGAACACCAGGTCGCAGGCTCGACACTGACGGCTAACCTGACCGGGCCCGCGGCCACCGTCGCCGATCTGAACCTCACCGGGCAACGGGACCGCAGTCGCATCGAGTTTGCGATCACGATCCTGTTGTTGGTCATTTTGCTGATCATCTACGGG
>NZ_PNXY01000139.1 GCF_002879865.1 Paraburkholderia rhynchosiae | reverse complement strand
GATAAACATCGGATTAACAGGTTGGGGTGATCACTATTCATTATATGAAGATTTAGAACGCCAAACCGATAAACTTAAAACATATGCTGGACATTTTCCGGTTGTCGAATTAGATGCGACATACTATGCGATACAACCGGAAAGAAATATATTGAAATGGATAAAAGAAACGCCTGATACATTTGAATTTGTGGTCAAAATTCATCAAGCACTCACATTGCATGCAGACTACAAAACATTTGCAGATACAAGGCAAGAACTATTTGATCAATTTAAGAATATGTTAGAGCCCTTACATACACAGAAAAAATTAGCAATGGTATTGGTTCAATTTCCGCCATGGTTTGACTGCAATGCACAAAATATCAAATATATTTTGTATGTAAGACAGCAATTACAAGCATTTCCAATG
>NZ_PNXY01000138.1 GCF_002879865.1 Paraburkholderia rhynchosiae | reverse complement strand
GTGCTGGCGGCGGACGACCATGATGCGGTACTTCTCGGTCTTCTCGTCGTACTGCATGAAGGCGTCTGCGGTGGCGCCGCCGTTGGCGCTGCTGGCGTTGCCTTGCATTTCCAGCAGGCGGGCCTTGAGCGTGCGGGCGCTGGCTTCGGCTGCGGCTTCGTTGGACAAGTCCAGCGACACGCCTTCGGCAATGGCGCGCAGGGCGTCGGCGTCAATCACGCGAGACAGGCGCTCGATCACGCCGCGGCTGAGCTGGTACTGGCGTGCGAGTTCGGCCAGGGCGTCGCCGGCAATCTCGGTGCCGTCGGGGCGCACGAGCACGGCGGTGTCCAGCGCCTGGCGCACGAGGTAGGCGGCCATCTCGACATCGTCTTTGATGTAGCGCTCTTCCTTGCCGTGCTTGATCTTGTAG
>NZ_PNXY01000013.1 GCF_002879865.1 Paraburkholderia rhynchosiae | reverse complement strand
CGATGCTGACACGGAAACACTTTGCGTCGGTATCCAGCGTGAGTGCGTTCCACGGTATCGCATGCAGGTTCGTGCCCATGCCGAGAAAGCCGCCTTCCGACAGCACGGCGTACGCAATCCTGCCGCTACGCACGTCGAGCATGATGTCCGAAATCTTGCCGACATCTTCCCCGTCCGACGAAACCACTTGGGTGCCGTCAAGCGTCGCTGCGGCCATGACCTCCGGCCCGGGACCGTCGCCCGTGCCACTGCCGACAATGTCTGCACCGCCGGCCCCTGATGCGGTGCCTCGTGGATCCAATGTGCTCATGATGTCCTCCATATGTAATCGTGTAGGCGTTCAATGCGCAACGGACATGCCCGCAGTGCACGAGCGGCGCGGGCGGCGCGGCGTGCAGGCGCAAGTGGCATTTCGTCTTGCAGGAGCAAATCGGGAAACGCCATGCGGTATCCACGTCGCACGAGCCTTCGCGGCGGCAAAGGGTATTGCAACAAGTACAACCTCAGACGTCGCAGGGGCGGGATTTATCCATCCCCGCATCTCTACCGGTACTGCGGTCTCGTACGTCTGAGCTCACGTGGGGGCATAGCCTGGCGTGTGTGAAGGCGTGATCCTGTCCGGGAGCCCGGTGCGGGAGATCTGCACGCCAGGTTCGATGAGCGGGATGTGGAAACGGGGCTACGGCGAGGTTATTGGGGCGCCGCCAGACGAAAGAGGCGGTAACAGACGCCGCACGGCGATGGTCTCGCGCGCCAGGACATCGCCCCGTGGGTACAGGTTAACGACTGGCGTTGCGCGATCTCCTGGCTGGAGGCTTGCCCCCAAAGTCGATGCCGATCGGATTGGCATTTGGGGAAGCAGTGACAGCGGGGGCACGCTCTCGTCCTGGGCGCCACTGATCGGTTCCGGTACCGAACGAGAATTTCTCTTTTGGTCGGGGCATATCGCAACTGGCGGAAGGTGCGCCGCGCTTACGCTGATCGGTTGCAGCTCTTGTCGACGTTAGTAGGAGGATTGCCCTCATCGCCCTCGCCTAACTTAAGATTCGCCAAAATCATCGAGTGTCGGGAGCCGGGACAGTCGACACGCCTTGCGCGCGCGCCGAGGCTTCTTGTGCCTGCAACGCGCGCACATATGCGTTTCTCTCTTGCAGCCGCTCCCAATACGCTGTCACGGCGGGCGTAAACTGGGCGCTCAGCCCAAGATGTTGTGCAAGCATCAGCGCATATCCGACAGACACATCCGCGGCCGTAAAGCGATCTGCACACAGAAAATCCCGGGTCGCAAGCAGCGGCTCCAGTGATCGCAGTCTGGCCAGAAACCATTTCGCGTAGTCTTCCGCCACCGAAGGCTGCCGCCGATGCTCGGGCTCAAAGCGGGAATATCGCAACACGAGCGTCTGCGGGAATGTAAGCGTGGCTTCGCCAAAATGAAGGTAGTTCAGGTATGCGCCAAACCCGTGATCATGCGGTTCGACCTGCAAAGGCGTGGGCGCATGGACTGCGCAGAGGTATTGGCAAATCGCGGCCGACTCGGTCATTCGCGTTTGGCCGTCAATCAGCAAGGGAATCGTCCCTAGCGGATTGACGTCGAGATAAGTGCGCTGGAGCACTCGGGGAGGGAACGGCAACATCACTAGCTCGTAGGGAACGCCCAATTCCTCCAGCATCCAGAGAGGCCGGAATGAACGAGCACTCATGCAGTGGTAAAGCTTAATCAAGACGGCTCCGAAGATTAAGGTGTCGTTAATTTCGAACGCACCTGGAATTTGGCATCGGGTCGGCGCAGGCTTCGATCGAATCCTGGTTGCGACCATTGTCTGTCCCCGCAAAGCGTCGGTGCGCGCTCCATGCTCAACAGAATACCGACATTCGGACCATGCGAGCAGCGAACCGCTCCAGTCGATTATCGTCCTCGTCAGGCACTGACAGCCAAGCTTACCCCCTTGGATTTCTACCTGGCCCGGTGAGGGCTTGGACGCCCGTCTCAAGAATGCGTTGACGCTCCTTTTTTCCACAAACACCGTCGCGGCTTCGTGAGTGATCGCGGCGATGTCTGGTTCTGGGCCGGATGCCGGTGATACGCCCGGCGCAGCCGGCGATGCCGTTCGCACGCATGCGGTTCTCCGTAGCGAAGAGCTCGGGGATATACCTCGCAATGCCCAGCGCCCCCATCAGCTATGTGAGCGTGAACAGCAGGAAGCCCAGCAGGGTCGCCATTTCGATCCCGGTGGAATGCCCGTACAGCCAGCCGATCACCGCCGGGAGCGCCGACACGACGATGAGGCCTTTCCCGAGTCAGGACGTGTCAGCGCTGATGACGACATTGAAGAAATCCGAGTCAAAGGTTCCGGTACCAGTCGTCACGAATTGATTGAAGGCGCTGTGGCTGTGGCAGCACCCTTCTTCAATGGCGCTAATCAGGTCGCCGGTTCCGCACTGACCCACCACCAGCGCTGCCTCTATCGTATAGACGAAGGGTGACGTGCAAGCGCGGTCACCTCAATCGACATGTATGGAAATAGCGGTAGGCCTGAAAGAATCTCGTGCAGTTCGTCGTGCGAGTCGACGTCGAAGATACTGTAGTTCGCATACCGCCCAACGACCCGGTGCAACTGCTGCCATTTCCCCTGTCGTTGTAGCTCTTGCGAATATGCCTTTTCGCGGGCCTTGATTTCATTGGCTTGAACAACCGGCATATCTTGCGGCAGGTGTACGTCCATTCTTGCGAGATACAGCATTTTTGCTCCTTACGAGACGCTCTTCTCCCGTTGCTGGGTGATTGCGTCATTTTGACTGTCGAATGACCTGGTGTGCTCACGCCTTTTTATCGCGCCGGTAGAAAGCAAGCTTCTCTTCATCGATTTGGAGTCCGAGCCCTGGCCCGTCAGGAATATGCAAGTCGAAATCGCGATAGTGGGGGCGAGCCGTCACCACGTCATCCTTGAGCAAGAGTGGGCCAAAGAGCTCAGTGCCCCATGACAGTTGGGGAAGTGCGCCGAATCCATGCGCAGAAGCAATCGAGCCGATGCTGCCTTCGAGCATGGTGCCGCCGTACAGCGCCACGCCGGCGGCGTCGGCGATGGCCGCAGTCCGCATCATTCCGTAGATGCCACCGGACTTCGCAATCTTTAATGCGAAAACATCAGCGCATGAGCCACGTACGAGTTCGAGAGCGTCTTCGGGACCCGTTACCCCCTCGTCTGCCATAATCGGCACGACGAAACGAGCAGCGAGTCGGGCAAGCGCGCCGCGTTGCTCGCGAGGCGTCGGTTGCTCGATGAGGTCGATGCCGGCGGCTTCCAGCGCGGCAATTCCCAGCGCGGCATCGATTTCGTTCCATGCCTGATTCACGTCCACGGTAATCCTCGCGCGTTCGCCGAAGGCTGCCTTGATTTTGGACACGTGAGCGACGTCGTCGCGAACGCTACGCCGTCCAATCTTCAGCTTGAACGTATTGTGCCGACGTTCAGCGAGAAGCATTTCGGCTTCTTCTATGTCGCGATTGGTGTCGCCGCTCGCGAGCGTCCAAAGGACCGGGAGGGTCTTGCGAACTGCTCCGCCGAGCAGCGCCGACAATGGCACGCCAAGACGTTTGCCCTGCGCGTCCAGCAGCGCCGTTTCAATACCGGACTTGGCGAACCGATTGCCACGCGCAACCTTGTTCAGCTTGAGCATGGCGTCGTTAACGTTGGTCGCATCCTGCCCGACCAACACCGGGGCCAGGTATGTGTCGATGGTCAGTTTGATGCCTTCGGGACTTTCTTCGCCGTAAGAGAGACCACCGATGGTCGTGGCTTCCCCAATGCCCTCAATGTCGTCGCTCGCGCGAAGGCGGATGATGACCATGGTTTGTTGCTGCATCGTCGCCATGGAAAGCTGATGCGCGCGAATGGTTGGAAGGTCAACTAAAATCGCTTCGACGGAGGTGATTTGGGGGTTCATACCTGAGGTGACGAGATGGATAGGTTACTGAAGTATTGCGCGCGCAATCTTCCCCTGTCCAAGACCATCGACGTCTAGTGTCATACCCCCGAGGTATAACCGGCTTACCGCCCCCCGTCTGTACGGGCGACGGAAGCGACCTGCTCTTCCTCGTACAGTCGATAAATCAGATTGAGCATCTCGCTGATGTCGCGCGACTCGTCCATCGCACGCACACTCATGATGATTGGCGACACCAACGTCGGGTCGTCCAGTTCCTTATAGCTCACGTCGTCTCGCTTCAGACCATAGACGCTGCTCGGGACGATGGAAATCCCTTCGCCGGCCGCAACTAGCCCGAGCGCAATCTGGATTTCGCGGACTTCATAGATTTTTCGCGGCTTCAATCCTCGGTCCTGAAAGGCAGCGAGGACCTGGTCTGCGTAGCTCGGACGCGGCGTTTTCGGGTAGACGATGAGCGTTTCGCTAACCAGGTCCCGCAAGGCCGAAACAGGCTTGGAAATCGAGAGCGGGTGGCCGAGAGGAAACGCGACAATCATCTTTTCTTCTCGCAGAACCACTCGCCGAATGTTCGCATCCTCTAGCCGGATGCGGCCAAAACCGACGTCAATCCGTCCGTCCTTGAGCGCCCTTATCTGGTCTGTAGTCGACATCTCGTGAAGGCTGAGTTCAACCGTCGGATTCTCGTCGCGAAAGCGGCGAATTATTTTTGGCAGCAACCCGTACAGGGTCGATGCGACAAAACCGACAGACATGCTGCGCTCGATGTTGCCCACCCGTCGTGTCATCGACTCGAGCTCTGCAGTCTGTGCCAGCAATTGCACCGCGTGGCCGTAGAAGAACTTGCCCGTCTCCGTCAGTTTCAGAGGGCGCGAGTTTCTTTCAAAGAGTTGCACGCCCAAGGTCTCTTCCAGTTGCTGTATCTGCCGACTGAGCGGTGGCTGCGCGATGTGAAGCCGCTGCGCGGCCCGCGTGAAGTTCCGCTCCTCGGCAACCGCCACAAAGTACCGGAGGTGTCGCAGCTCCATTCAATACCTCCCAGATATAGCCCAATACTAAATCGGTGTTGGACCGGTCCATTTGCCGTCAACTATCCTGCATTCAGACCGCGTTTCACGGCCCGATTATACCTTCCGGGCATACTCGAACCCATCGGAAACAAGGGTTAACCCCCAGCAAAGAATTAGAGAGTCAGGAGCAGACAATGAACGCCAAAGTATTTGAAACTAACGAAGTGCAGGACCTTCTCAAGGCCGCCGCAAATCTTGGTTGCGAGGACGGCAACGCCCGCGCCAAGGAGATTACCCATCGCTTGCTGGGCGACTTGTTCAAGGCCATCGAAGACCTCGACATGACCCCCGATGAAATTTGGGCCGGCGTGACCTACTTCAATAAACTCGGACAAGACGGCGAAGCGGCGCTTCTGGCTGCTGGCCTTGGTCTGGAAAAGTATCTCGACATCCGGATGGATGCCCAGGACCTTGAGGCAGACGTCCATGGCGGCACGCCGCGAACCATTGAAGGGCCGTTGTATGTCGCCGGCGCGCCGGTCCGCGACCGTGTGTCGAAAATCGACGTCAACCCTGACGCAGACGCTGGCCCACTCATCATCCATGGCACTGTGACTGGGCCCGACGGCAAGCCTGTGGCGGGAGCGGTGGTCGAATGCTGGCACGCCAACTCGAAGGGTTTCTATTCGCACTTCGACCCGACCGGCGCACAAAGCGAGTTCAACCTTCGCGGCGCAGTGCGAACCGGCGCCGATGGCAAATACGAATTCCGCACACTCATGCCAGTGGGCTACGGCTGCCCGCCGCACGGCGCCACCCAGCAACTGCTGAACATGATTGCCCGGCACGGTAATCGTCCGGCGCATGTGCACTTCTTCGTCACCAGCGATAAAACGCGCAAGCTAACGACGCAAATCAACATCGAAGGCGACCCGCTCATTTGGGACGACTTCGCCTATGCGACTCGTGAGGAACTCGTTCCTCAAGTGGTCGACAAGACGGGCGGCGTGGCCCTGGGTCTCAAGGCCGATGCGTACAAAGACATTCAGTTCGACATTGCGCTGAGTCCACTGATTAAGGGTAAAGACAACCAGCTCGTCAATCGCCCGCGCGCATCAGCTGCGGCGTAACCGCTCAACATGGCAGCTTTCTGAACGACTAGCTGCCTGATTCTCCGCATAAATCATTGAACCGATGCAAGGGCTCCGCCGCGGAGCCCGCATAGGGAGAGCAAACATGTCTGCAACTATCGACAAGGCGTTGAAGCTGGAAGACCTGCTGAGTAACGCCGTGCAGGACGACCAAGAAAACGGTGTTTTCCGTTGCCGCCGCGACATCTTCACCAATGCCGATCTGTACGAACTCGAGATGAAGCATATCTTCGAGAGTAACTGGGTTTATCTGGCGCACGAAAGCCAGATTCCTGACAACAACGACTACTACACCACGTGGATTGGTCGCCAGCCGATAGTTGTCACGCGCGACAAAACCGGTGAATTACACGCGGTCATCAATGCCTGCGCGCACAAAGGTGCAATGCTGTGTCGTCGCAAGCATGGCAACAAGACCAGCTTCACCTGTCCTTTTCATGGATGGACGTTCTCGAACGTCGGCAAGCTCCTGAAAGTAAAGGACGAGAAGACCACCGAATACCCTGTGCAATTCAACAAGCAAGGCTCGCACGACCTGAAGAAGGTTGCGCGCTTTCAGAACTACCGCGGTTTCCTGTTCGGCAGCCTGAATGCCGACGTCATGCCGCTCGAGGATTACCTCGGTGAGACGAAGGTCATCATCGACCAGATCGTTGCACAAGCGCCGGACGGCCTGGAAGTATTGCGCGGGAACTCTTCGTATGTCTACGACGGCAACTGGAAGATGCAGATGGAGAACGGCTGCGACGGTTATCACGTCAGCACCGTCCACTGGAACTACGCCGCAACGATGGGCCGTCGCAAGGTCGAAGGCACCAAGGCAGTGGATGCGAATAGCTGGAGCAAGTCGGTTGCCGGCGTGTACGGATTCGAGCACGGTCATATCCTGCTGTGGACCAACACCATGAACCCGGAAGTGAGGCCAGTTTATCGGCACCGCGACGAAATCACAGCGCGCGTCGGCGAAGACAAAGGGAAATTCGTCGTCAACCAGACCCGCAATCTGTGCCTTTATCCCAACGTTTTCCTGATGGACCAGTTCAGCACGCAGATTCGCGTGGTCCGTCCGATTAGCGTGGACAGGACCGAAGTCAGCATCTTCTGCTTCGCGCCCAAGGGCGAGAGTGCCGAAGACCGCGCGACCCGCATTCGCCAATACGAAGATTTCTTCAACGTATCGGGCATGGGGACCAGTGACGACCTCGAAGAATTCCGCGCGTGTCAGTCCGGGTACGCCGGTTCAACGACAATGTGGAACGACCTCTCGCGCGGTGCTCCTCTGTGGATTCACGGACCGGATGAAAACGCCAGGAGCATGGGCCTGAATCCGCTCATCTCTGGTGAGCGCAGCGAAGATGAGGGGCTCTTTGTGGTTCAGCACGAATACTGGCTGCAGGTGATGCGCGAAGCGTTGCGAAAAGAACAAGTGGAGGCGTCGGTATGAGCTTCGACTATCAAAAACTCTGTCGCGCCCTTTATCAGGAAGCCCGTTTCCTCGATGACCGTCAATGGGACGAGTGGCTCGCCTGCTACACGGAGGACGTCACTTACTGGATGCCGGCGTGGGACGACGACGACACGCTGACGGAGGACCCACAGAGGCAAATCTCGTTGATGTACTACCCGGACCGGGGTGGCCTCGAAGACCGCGTATTCCGCATCAAAACCGAGCGAAGCGGCGCTTCGATGCCAGAACCGCGCACGAGTCACAACGTGACCAATGTGGAAGTGCTGGCTGAACGTGATGGCGAAGTGGACCTTCGATACAACTTCAACACGCTTATTCACCGCTACAAGATTACGGACCAGTTCTTCGGCACGATATACGTAACCTTGCGCACGGTCGACGACCGTCTGCTGATTTCCAGCAAGAAGATTGCGCTTAAGAACGACTATATCCGACAGGTGCTCGACGTCTATCACGTTTGATGCGACCGGTCGGACAGAGACAAGGAAGTAGGAGACAACATGTCCAGCTACAACATTGCACTTAACTTCGAAGACGGAGTAACCCGCTTCGTCGAATGCAAGGCCGGCGAGAAGGTTCTCGATGCAGCCTTTCGCGCCAGGATTAACTTGCCGATGGACTGTTCTGACGGCGTATGCGGTACCTGCAAATGCCGGGCGGAGAGCGGCAGCTACGATTTGGGCGATGACTACATAGAGGACGCGCTTACCGACGACGAGAAGCAGAGCGGTTTCGTCCTCACATGTCAGATGGTTCCCGAGAGCAATTGTGTCATTGCCGTCCCGGCATCGTCGATGGCCTGCAAGACTGAGCACAGCAAGTTCGCCGCGACGGTCACAAAGGTCGAGGAGCACAACGACGCGGCCGTCGTGCTTGAGATGGACGTGGACGGCGCTCCGCCCGTCTTCCTTGCCGGTCAGTACGTCAACATCGATGTGCCCGGCAGTGGCCAACGCCGCTCCTACTCGTTCTCATCGTCGCCCGGCGAATCGAAAATCAGCTTTTTGATTAAGAAGATTTCCGGTGGCGTAATGAGCACCTGGCTCGAATCGGCCCAGCCGGGCAACAAGGTTCAGCTAACCGGACCGATGGGCATTTTCTATTTGCGTGCTGTCGAACGCCCCTTGCTGTTCCTCGCAGGCGGCACGGGGCTCGCTCCGTTCCTGTCGATGCTGGAAGTGCTGGCCCGTGCGAACTCTCAGCAGAAGGTGCACCTCATCTATGGCGTGACCCGAGACCTCGACCTGGTGCTGGTCGAGGCCATCCAGGCATACACGGAAAAACTTCCGAATTTCACGTTTAGCACCGTTGTGGCCGCGGCCGAATCCGGCCACCCGCGCAAGGGCTGGGTGACCCAGCACATGCCCGCAGAATGTCTGAACGACGGAGATGTCGACGTGTACCTGTGCGGCCCGCCGCCGATGGTGGATGCTGTGCGCAAATACTTCGACGAAAACGGTGTAGAGCCAACCAGCTTTCACTACGAAAAATTTACCCCCAACGTCGCCCCGGTGGACGCATGAACGCCCAACGGTTCGAAGGCAAGGTGATGGTCGTCACGGGAGCGGCGCAGGGAATCGGGCGGGGCGTCGCCCTGCGTGCAGCATCGGAGGGCGCGAAAGTGCTGTTGGTGGACCGCGCCGAGTTTGTCTCCGATGTCGCCGCCGAGGTGGTTGGTGCCCAGACAGCCGGCTTCGTCGCAGACCTCGAGACGTATGAAGGCGCAGCTTCGACAATGGCTTTCGCGGCGCAAAAGTTTGGCCGGATTGACATCCTCGTCAATGGGGTGGGCGGTGCCATTCGCATGCGGCCTTTCGCGGAGTTCGAACCGGCCCAGATCGATGCTGAAATCCGCCGCTCCCTGATGCCGACCCTGTATGCGTGCCACGCGGTCCTGCCGCAGATGCTGAGGCAAGGCCGGGGAACCATTGTCAACGTCTCATCGAATGCCACACGAGGTATTCGCCGCGTGCCCTACTCGGCTGCCAAAGGCGGCGTCAACGCCCTGACTCAGTCGCTCGCGATGGAGTACGGCGAACGCAACATCCGCGTGGTCGCTGCTGCCCCGGGCGGGACAGAGGCGCCGCCGCGACGCGTGCCCCGCAACACAGCCGGAGATAACGACCAGGAGAGGGTGTGGATGAGGGAAGCCGTGAAGCAGGTGGCTGATTCCACGTTCTTCAAGCGCTATGGGACGCTTGAAGAGCAAATCGCGCCGATTCTCTTTCTGGCATCCGACGAAGCTGGCTACATCACGGGTGCCGTGTTGCCGGTTGCCGGCGGTGACAACGGCTAGAGCCTTGAACCGAAATCAGTCTGGAGCGCATCAACTCTACTCCGCGCCCAGATCCGCTAACGGATGCGCGTCCCGCTTCCACGGCGAAGCGAGAAAATGCCTGACGCGCTCGGGCCGCACTTCAGCGAGCGTAGCGGGCGCCCAGCGCGCTTTGCGATCTTTATCGATCAACTGCGCCCTCACGCCTTCGCAGAAATCGCCCTCCTCGATCGCCCGTTTGACGATGCCCAGTTCCATCCGGAAGCATTCGGCGAGCGTCATCTGCCGGCCTCGCAGCAGCGCCTCGCGCGTGACGTAGAGCATGCTCGGCGAGTGGGCGGCGAGCGAATCATAAGTGGACTGCAACCACTGCCTGACTTCGCGCGGCGGCTCGCGTTCAAGATCGTGCCGCAACGTCGCCATCATTCTGTCGAGGCTCGAGCGCCGATCGAAATGCCGCAGGATGAGTGACGTAAGCGGCCCCAACGCGGCATGCGGCACGATGTTGCACGGCGGCTCGAACACACCGCGCAACGCGCTGATGAGATCGCCTTCATGGGACATGCGCCGCAAGCGCTCTTCGAAAGAAGCCAGCCATTCGGCCGGCACGCACAGATCGGCTAGTTGCAGCCGCAACGCGTCGGCGCCGGACAACGTCGCGCCGGTCAGCCCCACATACAACTCGGACTCCGCCGACATCACGCTCAAAAAGCGCGTTGCGCCGACATCCGGCAAGAAGCCGATGCGCGTCTCCGGCATCGCGATCTTGCTGCGCTCGGTGACGATGCGCAGCCGCGCCGCCTGCCCGAGCCCCATGCCGCCGCCCATTGCAATTCCGTCGACCAGCGCGACCACCGGCTTCGAAAACGTGTGCAACGCGTAATCCAGCCGGTATTCGTCGACGAAAAATGCGAGCCAGCGATTGTCGCCGTTCGTCGCGAGCCGATGCACCTCGCGCACGTCGCCGCCCGCGCAAAATCCCTTGTTTCCGGCACCTTTGAGCACGAGCGCGACGATGCCCTCGTCGTTGCGGCAATGTTCGACGAGCACGGCGAGTTCGCGAATCATCGCATGCGACAGCGCATTGAGCGCAGCGGGCCGGTTCAGCGTGATGATCGCGACGCGGTTGATCACGCGAAACAGAATCTCGCGTTCAGCTTCAACGCTCGGCTCGAGCGCGACGTCGGAGACGGCGCTTTGCAAGGCGCTCATCGTTGCGTCTCCTTGTCTGCGTGTGCGGTCCGCGTGACTTCCCAGCGCGGCGGACGTTTTTCGAGGAACGCGTTGACGCCTTCGCGCTGATCGGCGCCGTCGAACAGATCGACGAAACGTTCGCGTTCCAGCGCAAGCGCAGCCGAGCGCGGCACGCCTTGGCGCGCCTGATGAATCAGCGTCTTGCTGAAGCCGATCGCTTGCGGACTCAGCGACGCGACGCGCGCGGCCATCGCGACCGCGGCTTCGCGTGCAGCGCCCTTTTCCACGACTTCTTCGACGAGACCGATGCGCAACGCGGTCGCCGCGTCCACCCGCTCGCCGGTGAGAATCATGCGCTTCGCCCAGCCTTCGCCGACGAGCCACGGCAGCGTCTGGGTGCCGCACCCGCATGGCAACAAGCCGACTGCCGTCTCGGGCAGCGCCATCGACGCATGCTGTTCCGCGATCCGGATGTCGCAAGCAAGCGCGCATTCGAGTCCGCCACCCATTGCGTAGCCGTTGATGGCCGCGATCACCACGGGCCGCGCATTCTGCAATGCTTCGAACGCCGCGCCGAAGCGCGCCGCTGCGATGCGCGCGACTTCGCGATTGCCATCCGCGAACGTGTTGAGATCGGCGCCGGCGCTGAAGAACTTCGGGCCGTCGCCGGTAATCACGATGGCCCGCACCTGCGGCTCGCCGTTCAGACGCTCAACCGTCTGCTGCAATTGCAACAAGCCTTCAGGCGTAAATGCATTTGCGGGCGGCCGCTTGAGCGTGAGTTGCGCGACGGCGCCGTCGTGCACGTAGTCGAGTTCGATCATCACGTGTCTCCATTGCCAGCGTCGCGACGATAAAGCTTGATGACTGCGGAAAAGTCGAGACGTCCCGCGCCTTTTGCGCTCATCGTTTGATAAAGCTGCTGCGCGAGCGCGCCGAGATAGACCGGCTGACGCGCGAACTTCGCGGCGTCGGTGGCGAGGCCAAGGTCCTTCAGCATCAGATCGGTGCCGAAGCCGCCGCTATATCCGCGGGACGACGGCGCGTTATCGATCACGCCCGGCATGGGGTTATACGTGTCCGAACTCCAGCAGCGCCCGGTCGATGTATTGATGATGCCGCCCAGCACTTTTACGTCGATGCCGAGTGCTTCGCCGAGCGACATCGCCTCGGCCACGCCCGCCATCGTGATGCCGAGCACGAGGTTGTTGCAGATCTTCGCGACCTGGCCCGTGCCTGTATCGCCACAATGCACGATGTTCTTGCCCATCGCCGACAACACCGGCTTCACCTCCTCATACGCGCTCACGCTGCCGCCAACCATGAAGGTGAGTGTCCCCGCCGCCGCGCCGCCAGTGCCGCCCGAAACCGGCGCATCGACAAACGTGTTGCCGTGTTGCTGCGCGAGTTCGGCGAAGGCCTGCACGCTCGCAGGGTCGATCGTGCTCGAATCGACAATCGTCACGCCTTTCCCGATGCCGGCGAACACGCCGCCGTCGGCGGTGAGCACGCTGCGCACATGAGCCGCGGCGGGCAGCATCGTGATCACGCATTGCACATCGGTCACCGCCGCTTTCGGCGAGGCGGCGGCTTTCGCGCCCGCATCGACGAGCGCCTGCACCGCTTGTGCATTGAGGTCGAACACGTTGACCGCGTGGCCCGCCTTCAGCAGGTTGTGCGCCATCGGCGCACCCATGTTGCCGAGTCCGATAAAGCCTATGTTCATGATGCCTCTCCGTTTTTTGCGAGGCTCACTCAGCGCAGGCTGATGGTCGTGTTCACGCCGTCGTTGACCGTGTCGTCGTCGAACCAGCGCGCGGTGACCGTTTTGGTTTGCGTGTAGAACTGCACGACCTGCTTGCCATAGGGGCCGAGATCGCCGAGCTTCGAGCCGCGCGAGCCCGTGAAACTGAAGAACGGCACGGGCACTGGAATCGGAATGTTGATGCCCACCTGGCCCACGTCGATCTCGCTTTGAAACTTGCGCGCCGCCGCGCCGCTCTGCGTGAAGAGGCCGACGCCGTTGCCGAACGGATTGCGATTGACGAGTGCGATCGCGTCGTCGAGCGTGGCAACGTTGAGCACGAGCAGCGCGGGGCCGAAAATTTCCGTGCGATAAATTTCCATCTCAGTGGTGACGTCGGTGAAAATCGTCGGGCCGATGAAATTGCCTTGCTCGTAGCCGGGCACCTTTACGTCGCGGCCGTCGAGGGCAAGCGTGGCTCCTTCTTTCACACCCGCTTCGATCAGCCCCAGAATGCGCTGCATCGCCGCGCGCGAGACCACAGGGCCAATATCCGTGTTCGGTTCATTGCCCGCGTTGACCTTCAGCGTCTTCGCCTTCGCGACGAGGTCCGGCAGCCATTGCTGCGCGGCGCCGACCAGCACGACCACCGAGGTCGCCATGCAACGCTGCCCCGCCGCCCCGAAGCCCGCACCGGCGAGCGCATTCAATGTCTGCTCGCGGTTGGCGTCGGGCAGCACAACGGCGTGGTTCTTCGCGCCCATCATCGATTGCACACGCTTGCCGTGTTCGCTGCCGAGTCGATACACATGCGTGCCGACCGCCGTCGATCCGACGAACGAGATCGCCTTGATCAGCTCGTGCGTGCACAACGCGTCGACGACATCCTTGCCGCCGTGCACGACGTTGAGCACGCCCTTGGGCACGCCCGCTTCGAGCGCGAGTTCGACCAGTTGCATCGTCGATAAAGGGTCCTGCTCGGACGGCTTCAGCACGAACGTATTGCCGCAGACGATCGCCATCGGGAACATCCATAGCGGGATCATCGCGGGGAAGTTGAACGGCGTGATGCCCGCGCATACGCCGAGCGGCTGACGCAGCGTGTAGGTGTCGACACCGCCCGCCACGTTTTCAGCGAATTCGCCTTGCTGCAAGGTGCCGATCGAGCAGGCATGCTCGACCACTTCCAGCCCGCGAAAGATATCCCCTTCGGCGTCGGGAATCGTCTTGCCCTGCTCCGCGCTCAAGGTCTTCGCGATGCGCGGCATATGCTCGCGAATCAGCGCCTGGTACTTCAGCATGATGCGCATGCGTGCGCCGATTGGCGTGTCCTTCCACGTCTTGAACGCGGCATGCGCCGAGTGGATTGCTTCGTTGACTTCGTCGGCGGTCGCGAACGGCACGCGCGCCAGCACTTGTTGCGTCGCCGGGTTGACGATGTCGCGCCATTCGGTGGTTTTCGATTCGACAAACTCGCCGTTGATCAGCAGCTTGACGGTGTTCGAAGCAATTGCGCTCATGCTGAAACTCCTGTGCAGTGGCCGCGTAGCGGCCGGACAGTGACTGAAAATGAAAATACTGAATGACGCTCGACGCAGCTCAACGCAGGTCCGGGAAATCTTCTTCCCAGTACTCGTCCGGCAAGCGCGCGGGTTCGGCTTCGCGTTCCATTTCACGGCGCCGCAATTCGACGCGGCGGATCTTGCCCGAGATGGTTTTCGGCAACTCGCTGAATTGCAGACGGCGAATCCGCTTATACGGTGCAAGCTTTTCGCGTGAGAATGCGAACACGGCGCGCGCGAGTTCAGGCCCGGCTTCGTAGCCCTGACGCACGGTGACGAATGCTTTAGGCACGCACAGACGCAGCGCGTCGGCGCTCGGTACGACGGCGGCTTCGCCGATCGCCTCATGTTCGATCAGCACGCTTTCGAGTTCGAACGGGCTCAGCCGGTAATCGGACGATTTGAAAACGTCATCGGCGCGGCCCACGTACACGTAGTAGCCGTCATCGCGTCGCAGCGCGACATCGGACGTGCGATAGAAACCATTGCGCATCGCTTGCGCGGTGGCCTTCTCGTTGTTCGCGTAGCCGGTCATCAGGCCGAGCGGACGCTGCGCGCCATCAGGTCCAATCGGCAAGGCGATCTCGCCTTCCGTCACGGGCTGATCGTCGGCGTCCAGCAGTTCGATTGCGTAACCCGGCAAGGGGCGGCCCATCGAACCGGCCACGACCGGCTGCCCCGGCGAATTGCCGATCTGGCAAGTGGTCTCCGTCTGACCGAAGCCATCGCGAATCGTAATGCCCCAGGCATGCCGGACCCGCTCGATGATCTCCGGATTCAACGGTTCGCCCGCGCCGACAATCTCGCGCAGCTTCACCGGATAATCGGCGAGATGTTCCTGCACGAGCATGCGCCAGACAGTCGGCGGCGCGCACAGTGTGGTGACGTTGAAACGCACCAGCACGTTCAGCGTCTCTTTCGGCGCGAAACGCGCAAAGTTGAAAACGAACACACAGGCCTGCGCATTCCACGGCGCGAAGAAGCAACTCCACGCGTGCTTGGCCCAACCCGGCGAGCTGATATTCCAATGGATGTCGTTCGGTTGCAGGCCGATCCAGTACATCGTCGACAGGTGGCCGACCGGATAGCTTTGATGCGTATGTTCGACCAGCTTCGGCTTCGAGGTCGTGCCGGACGTGAAGTAAAGCAGCAGCGGATCGGTGGCGCGCGTCACACCGTCAGGCGTGAATTGCGGCGATGCGTCATACGCCGCTGCAATATCGATCCAGCCGTCGCGCGGCGCGCCGACTGAAAGGCGCGTCAACGGCACGTCGAGCGAATCGAATTTGGACAGCTCCGCGCTGTCCACCACCACGAAGTTCGCGCAGCCTATCTGCACGCGGTCGCGCACGTCGTCGGCGGAAAGCTGGGTCGTGGCAGGCAGCACGATCGCGCCGAGCTTCATTGCGGCGAGCATCACGTCCCACAGCTCGACGCGGTTGGGCAGCATCAGCAACACGCGGTCGCCGCGCTTCACGCCCACGCTGCGCAGAAAGTTGGCCATGCGCGCCGAGCGTTCCGACATCTGCGCATACGACAAACGCAGGCCGTCTCCAGACGGATCGTCGACAATCCATAACGCGGGGTTGTCGTTGTCGCGAGCGATCACGTCGAAGTAGTCCAGTGCCCAGTTGAACTCGTCCAACGCAGGCCATGCGAACTCGCGATAAGCGCGGTCGTAGTCGGTTCGATGGCGCAATAACAGGTCACGCGCGTCGAAGAAAGCTTTTGCTGCGGTCATGGTCGTCTCCTGATGGGCGCGGTATGCATCCGCTTTGCTCGGGTTTAGTTTTACCCGCAAGCTATTTTGCGCTCAAACGCCGTTCACTCCGCGTTTAAACGTGGCGCGCGATCACCATGCGCTGCACTTCGCTGGTTCCTTCGTAAATCTGCGTGATGCGGGCGTCGCGGTAGTGGCGCTCCACCGCGTAATCCTGGAGATAGCCGTAGCCGCCATGAATCTGGATCGCGTTCGAGCAGACCTGTTCGGCCGTTTCGGATGCGAACAGTTTCGCCTGCGATGCCTCCGACAAACACGGCTCGCCCGCCGAGCGCAGCCGCGCCGCGTGATGCACGAGCAGGCGCGCGGCGTTCAGACGCGTCGCCATGTCGGCGAGCATGTTGCCGATCGTCTGATGGTCCTTCAGCGCCTTGCCGAACTGCGTGCGCTCGCTCGCATAGGCCCGCGCGGCGTCGAACGCGGCTCGCGCAATGCCCACGGCTTGCGCGGCGATGCCGATGCGCCCGCCTTCGAGGTTCGACAGCGCGATGCGCAAGCCCTCGCCCGGTTCGCCGAGCAGATTCGCCTGCGGCACCGCGCAGTCGTCGAGTGAAATTGGACAGGTGTCGGACGCGCGAATGCCGAGCTTGTGTTCCGGCTTGCCGACATTGAAGCCGGGCGTGTCCGTCGGCACGATGAACGCCGACAGGCCACGTTTGCCGCGGTCGGGGTCCGTCACGGCGAACACAATCGCGATGTCGGCGCGCGCGCCATTGGTCACGAACTGCTTGCTGCCGTTGAGTATCCACTTGCCGTCATGCAGCACGGCACGCGTGCGCAGATTGTTCGCTTCCGAACCCGCTTGCGGCTCGGTCAGGCAGAACGCGCCGATGCGCCGGCCCGTCGCGAGATCCTGCAAATAGCGGTCTTTTTGCGCGTCGCTGCCGAACTTGAGAATCGGACCGCAGCCGACCGAGTTGTGCACGCTCATTAGCGTCGCACACGCCGCGCAGCCCGCGGCGATCTCTTCGAGCGCGAGCGCGTAGGCCACGTAGTCGGTGTAAGAGCCGCCCCATTCCGGCGGCACGATCATGCCGAGGAAACCAAGCTCGCCCATTTGCGTGACGACACCAGCGGGCAGTTGCGCGTCGCGGTCCCATTGAGCGGCGTTCGGCGCGAGCCGCTCGGTCGCGAAGTCGCGGGCGGCGTCGCGGATCATCCGTTGTTCGTCGGTGTAGAAGCTGTCCATGAGCCCGGTTCCTGTGCATGCGTTCGAGGCCTAGTGTAGGCAAGCCGCTGCACAGCTTCGATGCTCAGCCCGATCATAATGAATGAGCGCATTTGCCACACTGATACCATGTGCTGCAACTGCTGCCACGCTTTTCCATAGCTTTAGCCATTCGTCACAAGGAAAAACGTTGAGCGCGATTGCCATTCTCGCCACCTCTTGAACGACGCTGATGAAAACCGATAAAGGCACGATCTCCGTGAGTCTCGTCGAGGAAGCGCTCGCGCTCGCCAAGGCGCGCGGTTTCGATGCGCTGCCGCTCGCCGAAGCCGCGGGCATCGCCGCGCCGATACTCGCGTCGCCGAAAAGCCGCGTGTCGTCGGCGCAATATGGCGCGCTGTGGGTCGGCATTGCACGCGCGCTCGACGACGAATTCTTCGGCCAGGATTCGCATCGCATGAAAAGCGGCAGTTTCATCGCCATGACGCAGAGCGCACTGACGGCGCGCAACGGCGCGCAGGCGCTGGCGCGCGCGGTCGGCTTCATGGGGCTCGTACTGGACGACCTCGGCGCATGCATCGAAGCGGATGCGCAGCGCGTGCGGCTGCGCTTCGTTGAACGCGAAGGGATGAAGCCGCCGGCGATGTTCGCGTATGCGACGTATTTCATCGTCGTCTATGGGCTGTTGTGCTGGCTCGTCGGACGCCGCATCCCTTTGATAGAGGCGCGCTTTCGCTGCGCGGAGCCGCCCGCCGCGCACGAATACCGGCTGATGTTCTGCGACGACATGACGTTCGATCAACCGGAGTCGTACGTGGATCTCTCGACGGTTTTTCTCGACTTGCCCGTGGTCCAGACGGCCAGGTCAGCCAAAGCGTTTCTGCGCGACGCGCCTGCCAACTTCATCGTCAAATACCGCAATCCGGGCTCGCTCGCCGCGCGCGTGCGCAAGATGCTGCGGGCGCTGCCCATGGCGAACTGGCCCGCCGCCGATCAGATGGCAGCCCGCCTGCACGTCGCCGAAGCGACGATGCGGCGGCGTCTGAAGCAGGAGGGCTACACATACCAGTCCATCAAGGACGACCTGCGGCGCGACATTGCAATCGGCGAACTGCAGCAATCGGGGCGCACGATCGCAGACATTGCGGCTTCGGTGGGCTTTGCGGAGCCGAGCGCGTTTCATCGCGCGTTCCGCAAATGGACCGGCATGCGGCCGACAGACTACCGGCCGGCGCGCGCCGACTTCACGCGGCGCGTGGAATCGGACTAAGCTGTAAGCAGCAGGCTAGCCTTCCCTGGAGTGTCGGTCCGCGCCGGTCGATAACCGTCGACAGCGCGCGGTGGCCATTAGCGATGAGCATGCATCCGCGTCTCCCGTTCCGGCAGTGTGGCGCACGCAGGCCGCCTACTCGCGGCGATGTCGTGCGCCGACTCATGCGCCGATTCATGCGCGGCATGACCGCGCTCGGTATGCTTTTGGCATTTGCATTTGCATTTGCATTCGCGTCGTGCGAACGCTTTGCGCCGTTTGGAGCCCAAGGCGCGTATGCCGCCACGGCGCGCGTACCTAACAGTGTCGTGGTGATTCCAGTGAGCGGCGCAATTGGTCCGGCGAGCGCCGACTTTATCGTGCGCAGCCTGCAGCGCGCCGCTGACGATCACGCTCAACTCGCGGTGCTGCAACTCGATACGCCCGGCGGGCTCGATACGTCGATGCGGCAGATCATCAAGGCAATTCTCGGCTCGCCCGTTCCGGTCGCCACGTTCATCGCGCCGAGCGGCGCGCGGGCGGCGAGCGCGGGCACCTACATCGTCTACGCCAGCCACATTGCGGCGATGGCGCCCGGCACGAATCTCGGCGCGGCCACGCCGATCCAGATGGGCATCGGCGGCGCCGAGCCGCCAGGAGGCGGCGGCACGCCCCGCTTGCCCGGCACAGGGGATCGCGCGCCGCAAGCGCCGGCTCCGGCGTCAACAGCCGCTGCGGGTGGCGCCACCGGTGCTTCGGGTGGCGCGGCAAGTGGCGCTTCCAGCGGCGCGGCAAGCGCATTGCCGCTCGACACTCAATCGACCGAACTGCGCAAGCAGGTGCATGACGCCGCCGCCTACATCCGCGGTCTCGCACAGATGCGCGGGCGCAACGCAGACTGGGCCGAACGCGCGGTGCGCGAGGCCGTGAGCCTCACGGCGACCGACGCGCTCGCGCAGCATGTCGTCGATCTGAATGCGCGCGACGTGCCCGATCTGCTGCGCCAGCTCGACGGCCGCACAGTCACGACGAGCGCGGGCAACGTCAGGCTCGCGACAGCGCAAGCGCCCGTCGTCACGCTCGAAGCCGACTGGCGCAGCCATTTTCTCGCGGTAATCACCGATCCCAACGTTGCGCTGATGCTGCTGATGCTCGGCATGTACGGCCTGTTCTTCGAATTCGCGAATCCGGGCTTCGTGCTGCCCGGCGTGGTCGGCGCGATCAGTCTGCTGATCGGGCTTTTCGCCATGCAGATGCTGCCGATCAACTACGTCGGCCTCGGCCTGATCTTTCTCGGCATCGCGTTCCTGATCGGCGAGGCGTTTCTGCCGACGTTCGGTTCGCTCGGCTTCGGCGGCATCGTCGCGTTCGTGATCGGCGCGTTGATGCTGATCGACACCGATGTGCCCGGCTACGGCATTCCGCTGCCGATGATCGCTGCCGTCGTCGTATTCAGCGTGCTATTCGTGCTGGGCGTGTCCCGGCTCGCGTTGCGCGCGCGGCGCCGGCCCGTGGTGACCGGCTCGGAAGGGCTGATCGGCAGCGTCGGCGTGGTGCTCGAAGACGGTTTGCTTGCCGACGCCGCAGCGGCAAACACCGCGGCGGCTGGCTGGGCGCGGGTCAACGGCGAGCGCTGGCGGGTGTCGAGCGCGGTCCCGGTCGCGGCGGGCGAGGCGGTTCGGGTTACTGCACGGCAGGGGCTGACGCTCACCGTCGAGCCAGTGGCCGCTCCTGCTGTCGAAGCGATACAACAAGCAACCGCTTTGCATGGGACCAGAGTAAGACGCTAAAGCGTCAACTCTGGTCGACCGCTTTGCATGGGACCAGAGTAAGACGCTAAAGCGTCAACTCTGGTCGACAGGAGAAAACACATGATCGGATTCACATTCGGCTTCAGCAGCATTCTGATTCTCATGGCGATCGCGCTGATTGCTTCGTCGATACGGATCTTTCGCGAGTACGAGCGCGGCGTCGTGTTCATGCTGGGGCGGTTCTGGAAGGTTAAGGGGCCGGGGCTCGTCCTCATCATTCCGGTCGTGCAACAGGCAGTACGTATGGATTTGCGCACCGTCGTGTTCGACGTGCCGCCGCAAGATGTGATCACGCGCGATAACGTCTCCGTGAAGGTCAACGCGGTGGTCTATTTCCGCGTGGTCGATCCGGAAAAAGCGGTGATCCAGGTGGCGCGCTATTTCGAGGCGACCAGCCAGCTATCGCAGACCACATTGCGCGCAGTGCTCGGCAAACATGAACTGGATGAGCTGCTCGCCGAGCGCGAACAACTGAACGCCGACATCCAGAAAGTGCTCGACGCGCAGACGGATGCGTGGGGCATCAAGGTCGCGATCGTCGAAATCAAGCACGTGGACATCAACGAAACGATGATCCGCGCGATTGCCCGCCAGGCCGAAGCCGAGCGCGAACGGCGCGCCAAGGTGATTCACGCGGAAGGCGAATTGCAGGCTTCGCAGCAGTTGCTGCAAGCGGCGCAGACGCTCTCGCTTCAACCTCAGGCAATGCAATTGCGCTACCTGCAAACGCTGACGACGATTGCCGCCGACAAAAACTCGACCATCGTGTTTCCGCTGCCGATCGATCTGCTGAGCGCTGTGCTGGATCGCTTTACCAAGCCGACGGTTCCGTGAGTCGATGAGTCAGCGGTCCTGCAATCCACGTCGACTCGCTTTGACTCAGCGGATGAAACGGCACGCCGGCCTGCCCGCGACCGCACCTGTCCCGGGGGATTGGAACCCGGCGCGCCACCCCTGTTTCTCCCTCCGTTCCGCCTGTTTCCCCGCGACATCGTAAATTCGCTTGCGGCTGCGCCGCGCGCGCTGGCAAGGTATCATCTCGCCCCTACGACGAGAGACCCGCCATATGGACTCGATAAAACGCTACTTCGGCCTCGACGCCGCCGGCACCGATCTGCGCACGGAAGTGCTGGCCGGCCTCACCACTTTCCTGACGATGGCTTACATCATCTTCGTGAACCCGGCAATTCTGGGCGACGCGGGGATGCCGAAAGACGCCGTGTTCGTCGCGACCTGCATCGTGGCCGCGCTGGCTTCGCTGATCATGGGCCTCTATGCGAACTACCCAATCGCGCTCGCGCCCGGCATGGGTCTGAACGCGTACTTCGCGTACACCGTGGTCAAGGGCATGGGCTTTACGTGGCAGGCGGCGCTCGGCGCCGTGTTCATTTCGGGGTGCCTGTTTTTGATCGTCACGCTGTTTCGTGTGCGGGAAGTGATCGTCACCGGTATTCCACACTCGATACGCATTGCCATTACCGGCGGCATCGGCCTTTTCCTCGCGATCATTTCCCTGAAGACGGCCGGCGTGGTCGTGGGCAATCCGGCTACCCTGGTCACGCTCGGCGATCTGCACAATCCGCACGTGGTGCTCGCGGTAATCGGCTTCTTCGCTATCGTCACGCTCGACTATCTGCGCGTGCGCGGCGCGATTCTGATCGGCATTGTCGGCGTGACCGTGCTGAGCTTTTTCTTCGGCGGCAATGAGTTTCACGGCATCGTCTCAGCGCCGCCGTCCATCTCGCCGACGCTCTTTCAGCTCGACATTCGCGGCGCGCTGTCCACCGGCGTGCTGAACGTGATCCTGGTGTTCTTCCTCGTCGAACTGTTCGATGCAACGGGCACGCTGATGGGCGTGGCCAATCGCGCGGGACTGCTGGTCGAAGGCAAGATGCACCGACTCAATCGCGCGCTGCTCGCCGACAGCACCGCCATTCTGGCCGGCTCGATGCTCGGCACATCGTCGACGACCGCGTATATCGAGAGCGCGTCGGGCGTGCAGGCGGGAGGCCGCACTGGCGTGACCGCGATCACCGTCGCGGTGCTGTTCCTTGCGGCGCTCTTCTTTGCGCCGCTCGCGAGCGTCGTGCCGGGTTACGCGACGGCGCCGGCTCTGCTCTATGTGTCATGCCTGATGCTGCGCGAAATGCTCGACCTGCCGTGGGACGACGCAACGGAAGTCGTGCCGGCCGCTCTGACGGCACTGCTGATGCCCTTCACCTACTCGATCGCCAATGGCGTCGCATTCGGTTTCATTTCGTATGCGGGACTGAAACTGCTCACCGGTCGCGCGCGTCAGGTCAAGCTGGTGGTGTGGATCATCGCCGCGATTTTTCTGTTCCGCTATTTCTATCTCGGCAGCGAGTAGATTCCAAAACAGGCTCGGCGCTCATGCGCGCCGTGTTGACTGCGCAGCGCACAAGGCTCTCACTGGAGCGGTGCGTCATGCTCCATCGTTTCGCTGCGGTTCCTGCCGTTTTCGCGAGCCGCGCTGCCGGTCGCTTCTTCCGGTCAGATGCGACTGCCCTCAGGCACGCCAGTTCGCTTCGTAGAACCGCACGTAGCCGCTTCGCAGCACCACACACTGCGCGCTCGTTTCCGACAGCAAGCGCCGCGTGGCCGCTTCGATGCGCGCGCGGTGCGTGTCGAATGCGCCGACCATGTCTTCCAGGCGCGGCGACGCGGCGCCGAAGTGATCTTCCAGCGCCTCCGCGGTGATCATGCATTCCACCCTCTGCCCATCGACCATCGCCGGGAACGCCAAGGTGAGTTCGCGACCTGAATATTCAGGAGTTTCGTTCGGGAAAAGGATCTGCATGGGAGTCACCTGGAAGGTTGGGCACTGCGCATGATTCGCACGGGTAATGCGCACGCCGGTTGCGTCTGTCGCGCCTGCAGCTCCCTCCTCCTTGTCCAATGCTGGCGACGCGGGCTGGTCATCCGATCGCGGCGGCGACGCAATTCGCGCCTCGCGAGGATGATTTGATTCACTTTAGACGAGTTGGCGCGCGGCGCAAGTTTTCCTTTTGGTTCACCTGATTGCGGTGCGGGGCGCGCGGCGATTGGGCACCATGCGTCGCCCCGTCGCGGTGTTTTCCCTGCCGCGCGCGGGGCTTGGGGTCCTGTAATATCGGGTGTTCGGCCGCGACGCGCACATGCTGCGCTGCGGCATCGAATGGCGGGCAATGTACCCGCCGTACGATCACCGGAGACATGCCTTGACCCATCGCCCTGCCACGCCGTCCCGCATCGGTCGGCCCGATGTCATCGCGCAAGCTCACGCCCGTTCGCTCGAACTCGGGCTGCGCGCGTCCGAGACGCCGGACTTTCATCCGCTGCGCCGGCCCGCGTTGCGAGAGTTGGTCGATCGCAATCAGTCGCTTTTTACGCACGCGCTGCCGGTCATGGAAACGCTGCATGCGCAGATCGTCGATACGCAAAGCATGGTGCTGCTTACCGACAATCGCGGCCTGATTCTGCACAGTCTCGGCGACAGCGATTTCGTCGAAAAGGCGAACCGCGTGGCGTTGTGTCCGGGCGTTTCGTGGGCCGAGGCGGATCGCGGTACGAATGCGATTGGCACCGCATTGGTCGACGGACAGCCGACCGTCGTGCATGCCGACGAACACTTTCTGCGCGCCAATCGCATTCTCACCTGCTCATGTGCGCCGATTGCCGATCCGTTCGGCCGCACGATCGGCGCGCTCGACGTCAGCGGCGATACGCGCGGTTTCCACAAGCACACGCTAGCGCTCGTCAGAATGTCGGCGCAGATGATCGAAAATCATCTGTTCTCCAATCAATTCGCCGACGCCGTTCGCGTGCATTTTCACGCGCGCGCCGAGTTCATCGGTACCCTTTTCGAAGGGCTTGCCGCGTTTGCCGCGGACGGCACGTTTCTATCGGCGAACCGCAGTGCGCTGTTCCAGTTCGGGCAGCCGCTCGCCGCGTTGCAAGGACAGCCGTTCGAGGCGCTGCTGGGCGTCGCATTCCCCAAATTGTTGCAGCAGATCGCGCGCACGCCTGGCGAGAGCTTGATGCTCACGCTGCCGAGCGGTGTACGAGTCGTCGCGCGCGGCGAATTTGCGGCGCAGCGTTACGTAGGGTCGGCAGAGGGTTTCGTAGGGACGTCGGGCACCGCCGCGTCAAACGCTGTGCGTCACGGGCCACGTATCGTCGAGCCGGCACCGCTCGCCACACTCGAAACCCTCGATACCGGCGACGCGCAAGTGTCCGCGATTCTGCGGCGCGTCGCCAAAGTGCGTGGCCGCGACATTCCGATTCTCATTCTCGGAAAGACGGGCACCGGCAAGGAGTGGCTCGCGCGCGCGATCCATCACGATTCGCCGCGGCGCGCGGCGCCGTTCGTCGCGTTGAATTGCGCGTCGTTGCCCGACACGTTGATCGAAGCCGAGTTGTTTGGCTACGAAGACGGCGCGTTCACCGGCGCGAAGAAACGCGGCAGCGTCGGCAAGATCGTGCAGGCCGACGGCGGCACCTTGTTTCTCGATGAAATCGGCGATATGCCGCTCGCGCAGCAAGTGCGTTTGATGCGCGTGCTACAGGAACGCACGGTCGTGCCGCTCGGCGGTACACGCGCGATTCCGGTCGACCTGCGGATCGTGTGCGCGACGCACCGCAATCTGCGCGCGATGATCGAAGACGGCACCTTCCGCGAAGACCTGTATTACCGGATCAATGGACTCGTGGTGACGTTGCCGGCGCTGCGCGAGCGTACGGATCTCGCCGCGCTGGTCGAGCGCATGCTCGAACTCCAGCGCGAGGGCGAAGGCTTGCCGCGCCGCGTTTCAGCCGCCGTGCTGGAGCGCTTCATGCAATGCCGCTGGCCGGGCAATTTGCGGCAACTGGCCAACGTGCTGCGCACCGCAAGCATCATGGCCGAGGGAACGGACCGGATCGAGCTTGACGATCTGCCCGAAGACTTCTTGCAGGATTGCGCCGATAGCGCGGCGAATGACAACGCGCAGTCACTGCTCGCGGCCGGCGATGACGCAAAAGGCAGTGATGCCACCGTGCAAGCGTCCACGCCGTCACGCATGGAAGACTGGCAGGCCACATTGATCGCGCAGACGCTCGCGCGACTGGACGGCAACGTGTCGGCTGCGGCGCGCGAATTGGGGCTCGCGCGCAACACGGTGTACCGTTATCTGCGACGCGGTGGCACGACGCATTGACGCGCTTGTGCTGCGATTTCGAAATTGCGCGGGGCTCGTGCAGTGGTGACCGCTGCGCGTTGGCCCCGCCGTGTTGGCGGCCGTGCATTGCCATCCCGAGCTGCCCGCCGCGTGTAAAGTGTGACACTTCCAGTCACACATCCGCGTACGATGTCCGATTCAATCCGCCCGCCTCTGATTCGCGTCGAGCCGCTTGGTCATATCTTCGAAGCGCCCGATTCGCTCACGATTCTCGAAGCCGCCGGCTTTGCGAATCTGCGCCTGCCGCGCTCCTGCCGCAACGGCACCTGTCGCACGTGTCTGTGCAAAATGACGGCGGGAAGCGTGCGCTATACGATTGAATGGCCGGGTCTCAGCCGCGAAGAAAAGCAGGAAGGCTACATCTTGCCGTGCGTGGCGATTGCCGAAACGGACGTGGTGATCGAAGCGCCAAACGCGGTGGAATTGCCACCGTCACGCTGAACGACGCTGCGTGCATGCTCGATGCGCGCTTCACAAGTTGCGCGCAGGCTCAGTCGATCAGCGTAAAACGCGCCACTTTGACGCCGTCATGCTCGACCGGCTCGAAAAAGACCGCAGCCGGACGCGTCCAGATCGTGCCGTTGCTGGCCTTGTAGACGATCATCGTCACAGTCGGATCGGACTCCAGCGTGGCCTCGCATATGAGTTCGTAAATTCCACCTTTGTAATGCCGATAACGTGCGTTTCGCACCATCGAATTCTCCTTGCCTGGGAAATGTGAAGCGCGAAGTGGAAAGCGTGAGCCCTCACCCGCCCTCTTTCATCTGCTTCAGAATTTTGTAGACGGTCGCGCGTCCCATCGTCAGCACGGCGGCGACATAGTTCGCCGAACTGCGGCCACGAAACGCGCCCTGTGCGTGCAGCGCCTCGACGATCTCGCGCTTGTGCTCGCGCGTGAGCGCATTGATGCCGATCTGCCGCTCGCGCAGCCACGTGTGCAGATACGTGTTGATGCGGTCCTGCCAGTCGTCGCGGAAGAGATCTTCGGCGGGCGCCTCGGTCAGATTGCCGCCCTTGATGAACAGATCGAGCGTTGAGCGCACGTCTTCGAACACCGCGATATTGAAGTTGACGCACAGCATGCCGGCCGGCTTGCCGTTGTCGTCGAACAGGATGTTGCTCACGCAACGCATGCGCCGGCCGTCCCAATTGAGCTTTTCATACGGGCCGATGGTCCGGCCGCGCGCCGCATAGTGCACCTCGTCGAGCACCGATGGGCCGCCCACTTCGAGCTTCGACAGATTGTTCACGAGGTAGGCGATGGTCTGGTCGCGCAGGTCGTGAATCACCACTTCCGCACACGGATAGAAGAGCGCCGCGATGCCGTCGGCGATGGGAGCGTAGCGCTCCAGCAGCAGGTCTTTCACAGGAGACACGGTTGTCTGGCGCATTGGAAATCAAAGTGTTCGAGGCGCATTGTGCGAGGAATTGGCGGCGCATTGAGGCGCGGCCCGCGCGGCAACTCGCCATTGTAGCCACCCGGTCGGGCCACGGCGACCGCGGCGATTTTTGTCCGCCTGGCGAGCAATATTTTTTCGTGCGATAACAGGCGATCTATTCCACGGAGCCGCAGATGGCAACGCTCGAAGCATTTCACGCCGTGCTCGACGACAAGAGAACGCCGGAAATCATCCGCAACCACATCATTGATTCGCTCCAATACGCGTTGCGCAATCACGGGCAAATCTTCACGTCGAAGGAAGTCGAATGGCTCACCGCGTGGGATGATGCGCGCATTCCGCTCGCGGCCTCGCGAGAATTGCAGAAACGCGTCGCCGAGACGCAGGGTTAACGGCGCTTTTGCGCCCATTCCCGCTGCGCTCCAAGCCCCGCCGGGTGGGCGGCTTGCCGGTGCGCGGAACTTTTTGCTATCCAGTTAGCACTATTTAGTGCATCATATTGGAATAGTCGTATTCCGCGTTCGCAGCACTGGCAGTCTCATACCGGCATCTCCGCAACACTCCCGGCTGTTCGACCGCCGCCTGTCGGCGATCCCGTCACTCCGGCAATGCGTCGCCCCTGCATTAGCCGTCGCGAGTTGTGCAGCTGAGTGATTCAGCTTTTACGCGCACGGTGTCCGCGCGACATCAGCGTGTTTCTTCTCCATCGAATCCGCGACTTTGCGCGGCGCGCTCAAGCCCTTTCCACCGGGCCTGTGCCAACCTTTTTCCATGGCGGCGCGCCTCAAGGTGCTGCGCCGCCGGTCTGTCGTGCCGCGCGTAACACGCGTGACACACCGGCCACGTAATACAGGACACACATATGCTTATGAATTCAGCAGTCAAGACGTACAAGGGTTATGAGATTCACCCGCTCGTCTATCCGCGCCGTCCCACAGACGGTCAGACGAGCCGCAATCCGGACGCAGGCTACGACGCCTCGGTGCGCATCTGCCGCGTGGGCGCGAATCCGGCGGCCGAGGGCCGCGTGTTCCGCCTGCAGTATCTGTTTCCGTTCGACGGCACGGGCAAGGCGCGCATCGCGTGCATGGCTCACGCCGAGCAACTGATCGACGGCCACGTGGACGGCCAGTCAGTCGCCGACCTTTGAGCGGTACTATCGGCGTATATGCCGATGCCGCACCCAGCGGGCTCGAAGTCCGCCGGCAACCGTATCTGATGCAGCGCCGCCCGCGAAGCGTCGCGCACCCCTTATCCCATCGACCAGGAGTTATGCATGGCGAAAGAAGAACTGCTTGAACTTGACGGTATCGTCGACGAAGTACTTCCGGACAGCCGTTACCGTGTGACGCTCGACAACGGCGTCGTGGTTGGCGCTTACGCGTCCGGACGCATGCGCAAGAACCACATTCGTATTCTCGCGGGCGACCGCGTGACGCTGGAACTGTCGGTCTACGACCTGACCAAAGGCCGGATCAACTTCCGTCACAAAGACGAGCGCGCAGGCGGTGGCGGCGCAGCCCGCAGCAATTCGCAGTTCCGTCGCCGTTAAGGCGAACGGCACGCCGGACCCCGCGGTCTTGCACGGCCTGACGGCCGATAGCGTGCCTGTTGCAGCAACGTTGTTCGCGAAGCCTTTCGCGCGCCTTCTCCGGTTCGGCTCGATTCGAATCTGAGCGGCGCGCAGCGGCGGCGCTTTATCGAAGAAGTCCCGTCGCAACGCTCGTTGCGATGTCTGTTGCATTCTCGCCCGCACTCCGGATGTAGTCCCCCGGCTTTTTGCTTGTCCGACCATGCGCTGCTTCGGTGCATCGGCGTTGCATGCCCTTTCGCGGTGCGCATCTAGTGGAGAAAGCTCGCCGTAAGTGCGTGATTCGGTTGGCGACCCAAGCTCTGCGGACGTTGGCATGAAAATCGCTTAAATGATGTTCAGCCGTCGATTGCCACTACTCCATGCTGCGTGTTCTCCTCGTCACCGATACCGATAAGCCCATAGGCGATCTTCGTGACGCGCTCGCCCGGCTCGGCTATGAAATGCTGGCCAGCACCGCCACGCCCCAAGCGCTGCACAGCGTGGTTCAGAGCGAGCGGCCCGACGTGATCATCATCGATACCGATTCGCCGTCGCGCGACACGCTCGAACAGCTGGCGGTGATGAACGCGACTGCGCCGCGCCCGGTGCTGATGTTCAGCCACGACGCCAACCAGCAGTTGATCCGCGACGCCGTCGGCGCGGGCGTCACTGCCTATCTCGTCGAAGGTCTCGAAACCGAACGGCTCGCGCCGATTCTCGAAGTCGCGCTCGCCCGTTTCGCGCAGGAATCGCAACTGCGCGAACGCCTCGCGCAAGTCGAGAACGAACTCGCCGAGCGCAAGCTGATCGACCGCGCCAAACGCCTGCTGATGGATCAGCAGAAAATCACCGAGCACGCCGCCTACGCCACGCTGCGCAAACGCGCGATGAATCAGGGCGTCAAGCTCGCCGAGGTCGCGCGCGCGGTAGTCGCGTCGGCTGAATCGCTCAAGTGAAGCACGCCCATGAACTCAGTTAGTCACCTCGCTTCGTCGCCCGCTTCGTCCCCGTCAGGGCCGCTTGAGAAAACGCATCTGCGGCTCGGCTTCGTGGCGCTTGCAGACGCCGCGCCGCTCGTCGCCGCGAAGCTGCTCGAATTCGGCCACGCGCATGGCCTCACGCTCGAACTGTCCCGCCAGCCATCATGGGCCGCCGTGCGCGACAAGCTGCTGTCGGGCGATCTTGACGCGGCGCATACGCTCTACGGCCTCGTCTACGGTGTGCAACTTGGCTTGGGCGGTCCGCAAACGGACATGGCCGTGCTGATGGTGCTCAACCGCAACGGCCAGGCCTTCACGCTGTCGAACCGTCTCGCGGATGCGCTCGCCGAACATGGCAGCTTGCCGAAGGCGCTCGCGACGCTCGGCCGCAAGCCGGTCTTCGCGCAGACCTTCCCCACCGGCACGCACGCGATGTGGCTGTATTACTGGCTCGCCGCGCAGGGCGTGCATCCGTTGCGCGATATCGAAAGCGTGGTGATTCCGCCACCGCAAATGGTCGCGGCGCTGGCCGAAGACAAACTCGACGGCCTATGCGTCGGCGAGCCGTGGAACGCGATGGCCGAAGCCCAAGGCGTCGGCAGAACGGTCGCTTATACGAGCGAAGTGTGGCCCGATCACCCAGAGAAAGTGCTGGCGTGCCGGCGGGATTTTGTCAGCGCGAATCCGAACAGCGCGCGTGCTCTGGTGCAAACGATGCTCGAAGCGTGCCGCTGGCTCGACGACCCCGGACATCGCAACGAGATCGCACGCTGGCTCGCGCGGCCGGACTACATAGGCATTGACGAAGCATTGATCGCCGCGCGCTTCGGCGACGCGATTCCCGCTTCGGTGCCGCGCGGTTTGCCGGTGCGTTTCTTCGACAATGGCGACGTGAACTATCCGCAGCCGTTCGAGGGCGTGTGGTTTCTCACGCAGTTCGAGCGCTGGGGCATGATCGACGCGCGCGGCGATTACGCGGAGATCGCGGCCCGGATCAATCAGACGCAGCTTTATCGCGAGGCCGCCGCGCATGTGAAGGTGGCAGTGCCCGCGGAAGAAAACGCGCGGACGTTTATGGACGGCAAAGTGTGGGATAGCGGCACGCCTGCCGCTGCTTATGGGCGGAGTTTTCCGATCCGCAGATAAGCGGCGCTGCCACGTCATGCCGCACTTTGCGCCGCAAACACCAGACTAACCACGAGCCCACCGCCGCTCGCATCGCTCAACGCAATCTGCGCGCCATGAACGCGCGCGATTTCCCGCACGATCGACAAACCCAAGCCGCTGCCCTCCACCGCTTGCGTCGCCTCGCTGCGATAAAAGCGCTCGAAAACCGCCTCGCGTTCGGCGGCGGCAATGCCCGGTCCGTTGTCGATAACCTGAAGCAGCGGCTGCCCGTCTTCGCATGCGACCCGCACGGTGATGACCGCGCCATCGCCGGAATAGCGGATCGCGTTGTCGATCAGATTGCCCACCAGTTCCGCGAGCAGATCGGATTGCCCGGTCACATCGATACGCGCTGCCTGCTCGAAGCCGAGATCGATGCCGCGCGAGCGCGCCACCGGCGACCAGTCGAGTGTCACGCTGCGCGCCACTTTATGCAGCGGCACGGCGGCCTGCCTAACCGTGTAGCCGCTGTCCGCATCGAGCCGCGACAGCGACAACAACTGCTGCACGATCCGCACGGCCTGCTGCACGGCGCGATTTAGTCGTCGCAGATGAACGCCTTGCCGCCGCTGGCCTGCGCCGTTCTCCTCGACGCCATCGATATCGCGCAGCGCCAGTTCGGACTCTGCCTGAATCACCGCAAGCGGCGTTTTCAACTGATGCGCGGCGTCGTTGAAAAAACGCCGCCGCGATAGCTGCATCTTCTGCGTGCGGCCAATGTACTGGTTGATCGAATCGACCAGCGGCGCAACCTCGCTCGGCAAGCCCACGGTATCGAGCGCCGTGGGATCGTCCTCGGCGCGCGCGGCGACTTTCGCGGAGAGCCGGTTCAGCGGCCGCAAGCCGCGCGCGACGCCGAGCCACACAATGCCGAGCGCCAGCACCACTAGCAGACCTTCCTGTTGCAGCGACCCCGTCAGGATCTCGCGCGCCAACGCCTGGCGCTGCTCGATCGTCTCGCCGACTCTCACCAGCACCACGCGGGTCTGCGCGCTCGGCACGTCGTGCACGGGCAGTCTCAGCATTGCGACGCGCAGCGGACGGCCGCGAAATACATCGTCGTAAAACTGCACGCTGTACGGTTCGGACGGGACCTTCTTCGCTTCGGGGAGATCAGGATAGCCCGTCACCACGCGACCATGTTCCTCGCGAATCTGATAATAGATGTTGCCTCCGCCGTTCGATTCGAACATCTCCAGCGCGAGATAAGGCAAGTCGACTTCGATGCGGCCATCACGCAGACGCACACCGTCGCGGATCGACCGCAACGAGAATTCGAGCGTGCGATCGAACGCCACGTGCGCCGCGTTCATCGCGCGTTGATAGGTGAGCCAGGCATCGAGCGCAAGCAGCAGCAGCAGCGGCAGCAACAACCACAGCGCGACCCGTACGCGCAGGTTCGGCCGCGTCATGCCGTTTTTGCTTCAAGCAGATAACCGAGCCCGCGCAAGGTGACGATGCCGACCGAACTGCGTTCGAGCTTCTTGCGCAAACGATGCACGTAGATTTCGATAGCGTCCGCATTTACGGATTCGTCGAGCCCGAAGATTTTCTCCGACAGTGTCTCCTTGTTGATCGCGCGGCCATTTCGCAGGATCAGCACCTCGAGCACTGAACGCTCGCGCGGCGTCAGCGCGAGCGGTTCGCCGCCGAGCGTGAAGCCGCGATCGACGCTGTCGTAAAGCAGCGTGCCGCATTGCGCGCCCGACGGCTCCTGGCCATGACCGCGACGCAGCA
The DNA here is from genome assembly GCF_002879865.1 of Paraburkholderia rhynchosiae. GTDB lineage: Bacteria > Pseudomonadota > Gammaproteobacteria > Burkholderiales > Burkholderiaceae > Paraburkholderia > Paraburkholderia rhynchosiae. The sequence goes on along the minus strand of NZ_PNXY01000013.1, from coordinate 186,835 downwards.
ATGCCCGCGCTCGCGCTTCGAGTTCGGTGAGCGCGAAGGGTTTGGCGAGATAGTCGTCGGCGCCTAGATCGAGGCCGCGCACGCGCTCCTCCACCGAGCCGTGCGCCGTGAGTATCAGCACCGGCACCGCGTTGCGGCGCGCGCGCAAACGGCGCAGTACTTCGAGCCCGTCGAGCTTCGGCAAACCGATGTCGAGAATCACCAGTGCGTAGTCCTGCGTACGCAGTACATGATCAGCGGATTCGCCGTCGTGCATGCAGTCGACCGTGAGTTTGGCGCTAGTCAGCGCGTCGGTCAGCGAGCGGGAAAGAATCGGATTGTCTTCGACGAGCAGCACACGCATGAACAGAATCCCAGGGAAATCCATGAGGCGAATTCGTCCATTGTGACGCATTTCCCTCGCAAATTGAAAGCATTCAGAAAGCGCGCGTCTCTTACTATTCGCCTTCACAAAACCAACATGATGATTTCTGGAGGAAGACGTGCAAATCTCTCTGAAGGTTCTCGCCGCCGCTGTCGCGCTCGCCGCAAACTCCGCATGGGCAGCGTTTCCCGCGGGCTATCCGAGCGACTATCAAGCCACCGTGGACGGGGCAAAAAAGGAAGGCAAACTGATCGTCTACTCGGTCACAGACACGGCTCTCGTGCGTCCGCTCATCAAGGATTTTGAAAGCCTGTACGGCATCAAGGTCGAGTACAACGACATGAACAGCACCGAGCTGTACAACCGCTACATCAGCGAAAACGCGGCCAGCAGCACGAGCGCCGACGTGCTGTGGAGCTCGGCCATGGACCTGCAGGTGAAACTCGTCAACGACGGCCTGATGGCCTCTTACGAATCGCCGGAAGCCAAGCAGTTGCCGCAATGGGCGCAGTATCAGAAGCAGGCGTACGGCACGACCTACGAACCGCTCGCGATCGTCTACAACAAGCGTCTTCTGGCCGCCGGCGAAGTGCCGCAAACGCGCGCCGATCTGATCAAGCTGCTGCAAGGCAAGCCCGATCAGTTCAAAGACAAGGTCACGACTTACGACATCGAAAAATCCGGCGTCGGCTTTAACTATCTGACGCAAGATGCGCGCGTGAACCCGCAGGTCACGTGGGATCTGGTGAAGGCAATGGGCGCCACCGGCCCGAAACTGCAATCGAGCACCGGCGCGATGATGGAGCGCATTTCGTCGGGCGAGAACCTGATCGGCTACAACATTCTCGGCTCGTACGCGCTCACCAAGGCGAAAAAAGACCCGTCGATCGGCTACGTCTATCCGAAGGACTACACGCTCGTAGTGAGCCGCCTCGTGACCATTTCGAAGAAGGCGCAAAGCCCGAACGCCGCAAAGCTGTGGGTCGATTATCTGCTGTCGCAACGCGGCCAGACCCTGCTCGCGAATCAGGCGAGCCTGTTCTCGATCCGCTCGGACGTGGAAGGCGAAACGTCGATGGCCGGACTCACAAAACAGCTCGGCGACTCGCTCAAGCCCATTCCGATCGGCGCGGGCCTACTGGTCTATCTCGACCAGTCCAAACGCCTGGAATTCCTCAAGCAATGGCAACAGTCGATCAAGCGCTAGGCGCGCGCATCTGACCTGGGCGTTCGCGCCGCCACGCGCGAACGCCTGACCTTCCGTTGACCACCACCTGTCGATATGCGGCTTATCTGCCGCAGGGGGACACTCATGCTTTCCACTAGCGCAACCGGGCCTCGCGACGCCGCACCGCTCGCGGCAGACGGCGGCCCCATCGGCGCACTGCCGCGCGGCGGTCTGCAACCGTTGGCGGGGCTGCTGCGCTGGCTCGTCGTCGCGGTGCTGACCGTCGCGGTGGCACTGCCGCTCGGCTTCATCCTGTTTCAGAGCGTGCTGAACGCGCCGTTCTTCGACGCAAAACGCACGCTCGGCCTCGCCGGTTTCGAATTCATTTTCAGCGACCCGGACTTCTGGTCCGCGTTGAAAAATTCATTCGTGATCGCGGGCGGCATGCTGTTCATTTCGATTCCGCTCGGCGGCATTCTTGCCTTCCTGATGGTGCGCACCGACCTGCCCGGCCGCCGCTGGCTCGAACCGTTGCTGCTCACACCCGTATTCGTTTCGCCGATGGTGCTCGCGTTCGGCTACGTCGTCGCGGCCGGCCCGGTCGGCTTCTATTCGGTCTGGTGGAAAGAACTCTTCGGCACTGCCGAAGCGCCGTGGACCGTGTACTCGATTCTCGCCATCACGGTAATCGTCGGCTTGACGCATGTGCCACATGTGTACCTGTATTCGTCGGCGGCGCTGCGCAATCTCGGCTCCGATGTCGAGGAAGCCGCACGCGTCGCGGGCGCGCGGCCGTTTCGCGTCGCGCTCGACGTGAGCCTGCCGATGACGCTGCCCGCGCTGCTCTTCGCAGGCGTGCTGGTGTTCTTCCTGGGCTTTGAAGTGTTCGGCCTGCCGCTCGTGTTGGGCGACCCCGAAGGGCACCTCGTGCTGGCCACGTATCTGTACAAGCTCACCAACAAGCTCGGCGTGCCGTCGTATCACCTGATGGCCGCGGTCGCCGTGTGCATCGTTGCAATCACGTTTCCGCTCGTGCTGTTGCAACGCAGGCTACTCAAGAGCGCGAACCGTTTCGTCACGGTAAAGGGCAAGGCGGGTCGTCAGACCGTGCTGCCGCTCGGCGCATGGCGCTGGGTCGCGCTCGCGATCGTCGCGTTGTGGCTGATGCTGACCGTGTTCGTGCCGCTCTCCGGCATCACGCTGCGCGCGTTCGTCACGAATTGGGGCGAAGGTGTGCATCTCGCCGAGGTGCTGACGCTCGCCAACTTCACCGAACTGTTCGAACAGGACAACCTCGTTCGCGCGATGCTCAACACGCTCGGGATCGGCGTGATCGGCGGTGCGGTCGCGGTGGGCTTCTATTCGCTGGTGGCGTTCGCGGGCCATCGCCGCAACGACTGGGCAACGCGTCTGCTCGATTACCTCGTGCTGCTGCCGCGCGCGGTGCCGGGTCTGCTCGCCGGCCTCGCGTTCCTGTGGATCTTTCTGTTCGTGCCCGGACTGAAAGAGCTGAAGAACTCCATGTGGAGCATCTGGATTGCGTACACGGTCGTGTGGCTCGCGTATGGCATGCGCCTGATTCAAAGCGCGCTGCTGCAAGTCGGCCCCGAACTCGAGGAAGCGGGACGCAGCGTCGGCGCCACGCGTGCGCGGGTCAGTCTCGACGTGACGCTGCCGCTCGTGCGCTTCGGTTTGCTCGCGGCGTGGCTGCTGATCTTCATGATCTTCGAGCGTGAATACTCGACCGCCGTCTATCTGCTCTCGCCCGGCACTGAAGTAATCGGCGCGCTGCTGGTGTCGCTGTGGGCGACCGGCGCAGTCGATCAGGTCGCGGCGCTTTCTGTCATCAACATCGCGATGGTCGGCGCCGGACTCGGCGTGGCTCTGCGCTTCGGAGTGAAACTTCATGGATAAGCTCTCGGTCGACAACCTCTTTCTCAGCTATGGCGACAATCCGATTCTCAAGGGTGTGTCGTTTAAACTGAATCCCGGCGAAGTGGTGTGCCTGCTCGGCGCGTCAGGCAGCGGCAAGACCACGCTGTTGCGGGCGGTCGCCGGTCTCGAGCAGCCGTCGTCGGGACGTATCGAGCTCGACGGCAAGACTTTCTTCGACGGCGCCACCCATGTCGATCTGCCCGTCGAGCAGCGCTCGCTCGGGCTCGTGTTCCAGTCGTATGCGCTGTGGCCGCACCGCACGGTGGCGGATAACGTCGGCTATGGATTGAAGCTGCGGCGCGTCTCGGCGGCGGAACAGAAAAAGCGTGTACAGAGCGCGCTTGATCAGCTCGGCCTGGGTCACCTGGCGGCGCGCTATCCGTATCAACTGTCGGGTGGCCAGCAGCAACGTGTGGCGATTGCACGCGCGCTCGTCTACAACCCGCCGGTGATTCTGCTCGACGAACCGCTGTCGAATCTCGACGCCAAGCTGCGCGAGGAAGCGCGTGCGTGGCTGCGCGAATTGATCGTCTCCCTGGGTCTCTCCGCGCTCTGCGTGACGCATGACCAGACCGAAGCGATGGCGATGTCCGATCGCATCCTCCTGCTGCGCAACGGCCGCATCGAACAGGAAGGCACGCCCGCGGAACTGTATGGCGCGCCGCGCTCGCTCTATACCGCCGAGTTCATGGGCAGCAATAACCGCATCGACGCACGCGTGGCCGCGGTCGACGGCGAGCGCGTGACCTTGACCGGCGACGGCTGGCAATTGCAGGCACAAGCGCGCGAAGCACTGACCGCCGGCCAGGAGGCCCAGGCCGTGATCCGGCTGGAGCGCGTCCAGGTCGCCGACGGTCCGGGCGCAAACCGTCTTGAAGCCGAGCTGATCACGTCGATGTATCTCGGCGACCGCTGGGAGTATCTGTTCCATTGCGGCGACCTGCGTCTGCGTGCATTCGGCAATGTGCCGCGCGCGGCCGGCCGTCACTGGATCGAATTCCCCGCCAACGACTGCTGGGCGTTCGCTCAGGCGAGTTGAAGCGCCGGGCCTGGCATCGCAGTACGAAATCACCAACCGAAGTAAAAAAAGCCGCTACAGGAGACTGTTGATGAAGTTGAGCATCAGGAAAGCAACCCTCGGCGTGACGTGCGCCGGACTCGCAAGTTTTGCAGCAGGCGCGCATGCGCAATCGAGCGTGACGTTGTATGGCATCGTCGACGCGGGCATCGAATACGTGAATCATGCAAGCGCGGACGGCGGCGCGACGCGTCTCGTGTCCGGCGGCAAGAACACGTCGCGCTGGGGTCTGCGCGGCGTCGAAGATCTCGGCGGCGGGCTGAAAGCGGTGTTCCAGTTGGAGAGCGGCATCAACATCGCAAACGGCCAGTTCGACGATAGCACCGGCGCGATCTTCGACCGGCGCGCGACCATCGGCCTGAAGAACCGCTTCGGGCAGATCACGCTCGGCCGCAACTTCACGACCACCTACGACTACATGCTGCAGTTCGACCCGATGGGTTACGCGCCGAACTATTCGTGGGCGACGTCGTCGACGGCGACAGGCGGCCGTAAAGATGGGCTGTTCTCGCGTTCTTCCAACGCGGTGCGTTACGACGGCACATTCGCCGGCTTCAAATTCGGCGCGATGTATGGCTTCGGCAACGTGCCGGGCAGCATGAAATCAAGCTCGAAGTACGACTTCGGCCTCGGCTATGAGAACGGTCCATTCGCCGTGGTCGCGACCTTCGACCGGCAGAACGGCGCGAACGACAGCGTGACGCCCGCGGATACCACCAACTACATCCAGGGCATTCATGCGGGGTTGAGCTACGACTTCGGCGCGGTGAAGGCAATGGCCGGCTACCGGAACTACCGGCGCACGTTCCACACGGCCACGCCCACGCTGCGCAGCGACATGTACTGGATCGGCGGTCAATACGATGTGACGCCGTTCATCTCGCTGTTCGGCGCGGTCTACCATCAGGACATCAAGGATGGTAGCGACGCCGACCCGACGCTGTTCTCACTGCGCGGCCAGTATGCGTTGTCCAAGCGCACCGTGCTCTATCTGGCGGGTGGATATGCAATGGCGAAGCACGGCAACGCAGTGAGTCTCTCGCGCGATCTGACCGGCGCGGCGGATACGCAGACGGGTGTCACTGCAGGGATTCAGCATCGGTTTTAAACGCGGATTCACGCCTGAATTCACTCGTGCGTGAAAAACAGCGCGAGGCGCACGAGCAGTTCATTGCCCGGCGCGCCTCGCTCTTTGCCGTTAACGCCACGCGTAAATGCGCGGCACCCTTCCCTCAAAAATTAAAGTTGTCGATATTGCTCGCATCGAACGTGGTCGGCGGTCCGAGAATGATCTCGCCTTGCGGCCCGATCGTGCGCTTGCCGAGCTTGCCGGCATCGAACGACTCGCCTTCCTTGCCGTTGATCGTGCCTGACGCGAGCGCTGCCGCCGCGTATCCGGCGAGGTAGCCCAACTGGTTCGGGTCCCACAACTGGAACGCCTTCACGGTGCCGTTCTTCACAAACGCGCGCATCTGATTCGGCGTGCCCAAGCCAGTCACTGCCACCTTGCCCTTGCTCGACGACGAGGAGATATAACGTGCCGCCGCCGCAATGCCGACCGTGGTCGGCGCGACAATCGCCTTCAGGTTCGGATACGCTTGCAGCAAACCCTGCGTTTCGACGAACGACTTCTGATCGTCGTCGTTACCGTAAGCGATCTTCACGAGCTTGATCTTCGAGTACTCCGGCTTCTTCAGTTCTTCCTGCATCCACTTGATCCACGTGTTCTGATTGGTCGCGTTAGGCGTGGCCGACAGCACCGCGAACTCGCCCTCACCGCCCATCAGCTTCGACACGAGTTGGATCTGGCCACGGCCGATGCCTTCCGCGTTCGCCTGATTGACGAACAATTGCCGGCCTTCAGGCGCCGTGTCCGAATCGAACGTGACGACCTTGATGCCTTGCGACATCGCTTTCTTCAGATACGGCACGACCGCATTGGCGTCGTTGGCGGCAATCACGATTGCATCCTGACGCTGCGTGATGAGCGTGTTGATGTACTGCACCTGCGACGACGCGCCCGCATCCGACGGCCCCACGACTTTGCCCACGCCGCCGAATTCCTTGATTGCTGCCATGCCGCCGTCGTCGGCGATCACTTCGTATGGGTTGTTGATCTGCTTCGGCAGGAATGCGATCTTCAGGCCGTTTTTCAGGCCCGCGGCGGAGGTGGCGCAACTGATCGCGAGCAACGCAATGCAGAGCGTCGCCGCGCCGGTGTGACGTAGAGGTTTGAACATGAGGTGTCTCCTGCTTGTTGTTGGACGTTGTGCTGTCCAGGTTTGATGATCGCGTTATAAAGAAGAAGCGGACTTCGCGATGAAGCGCCGGTCGCGCGCCGCGCGCCAGCGCGCAACCAGGTTCGGTATCAGCACGGACGCAAGCAACAGCACGCCGGTGACGATGGTGAGCGTTTCGCTCGATACATCATCGAGCGTCAATGCGTTTTTCAGCACGCCGATAATCAGCAGCGACAGCAGCACGCCGATCATCGACCCGCGTCCGCCGAAAATGCTCACGCCGCCGAACAGTACTGCTGCGATTACCGACAACTCGAAGCCTTCGCCGTTATCGCCGCGCGCGCTGGTGAAGCGCAGCGTGTAGACGACGCCGGCGAGCGCGCTCATTAAACCCGACAGCACGAAAAGACGCAGTCTGATCTTTGTCACTTCGATGCCGGAAAATGCGGCGGCGGTGGGATTGGCGCCGATTGCGTAGAGGCTGCGGCCAAACGCGGTGGATTGCAGCAGCACCGTGAACAGCACCGCGCCGACAATCACGATCGCAAACGGCACCGGGATAAAAGTCGAGCCGAGCGTATCCATGCCGAACGCTGTATAAGCCGCCGGAAAATCAGCGACGGCCTGATCGCCGAGCAGCACATACGCAAGACCGCGAAAGAGCGCCAGCGTGCCGATCGTGACCGCGAGCGAAGGTAGGTTCAGCTTCACGATCACGAGCCCGTTCAGCAGCCCCGCCAATGCGCCGGCAACCAGCACGAGCGCGATTACGACCGGCATCGGCAAGCCCATGTGCCACAGCACGCCCATTAATGCGCTCGATGCACCGAGCACCGAAGCCACCGACAGATCGATTTCAGCGGCGACGATAATCAACGTCATCGGCAGCGCCATCAACGCGATTTCGGTGAGATCCGCCAACACGTTGCTCAGATTCGCGCCGCTCAGGAACACCGGCGACAGCACGCGTCCGAGCACGAGCGACAAGATCAGCACGATCACCAGCAACACTTCCCATTGCAGTGGCGTTTCACGTTTGCGCGTGAGCAGCGCGGAATCCGGTTTAGCCATGATCGCGTTTCCTCATCATGCGTTTGGCGACGGAGCGGGCCAGCAACGTATCGGCGGTAATGGCCGCGACGATCAATGCGCCCTCAATCGCCTGCTCCCAGAACGGCGACACGTGCAGCACGACGAGCGCAATGCTGATTACGCCGAGCACGAGCGCGCCAAGCGTCGCGCCGAGTATCGTGCCGACGCCGCCGGTAATCGCGACGCTGCCCACCACGGCGGCCGCCACGACTTGCAGTTCGATGCCCTTGGCGGTGCTGGCATCGACGGTGCCGAAGCGCGCTAGCCACAATGCGCCCGCGAAGCCCGCAATCGCGCCGGACAGCAGAAAGCCCGCCATGACACGCCTTTCGACATTCACGCCGGCAAGCCGCGCAGCCTCGGGATTCGAGCCGATCGCATAGTGCTCGCGGCCGCCGCGAAACTGCTTCAGATAAATCGCGAGCGCAAGTAGCACGACGACCGCAATCAACGCGAGCGTCGGTATGCCTAGCAACGTGCCCGTAGCGAGACGCGAAAACGCATCAGGCAAACTGGTCGCGTTGATCTGTCCGCCGTGTACCCACGCGTAGTCGGCACCGCGGAAAATGTAGAGTGTGGAGAGCGTCGCCACCAGCGAGGGCACACGCCCGACGGCCACAAGCAGCGCGTTGATGCCGCCCGCCGCGAGACCGATGGCGAGCCCCGCCGCAAGCGCGACGATCACCGGCATCTGCGGAAACGCGACATACAGGCTGCCCACCGCATATGCGCTGATGCCGACCGTCGAGCCGACCGACAGGTCGATATGACGCATCAGAATCACCACGGTCATGCCGGCAGTGAGCAAACTGATGATCGACACATTGAGCAACACGTCACGCAGATTTTGCAGATTCAGGAACTGCGGCCTCGCAAGTGCGGTTCCCGCGATCAGCAGAATCAGCACAATAAAGAGCGTCGTCTCGCGGCTTTTCGCGAGGCTCGCGGCGAAACCGCCAGACGTACCCGCCGAGCGCCTGGACGGCGGCGGCGCCTGGACCGGCGCGGGATGAGTTGACGAATGGCGCATCATGCCGCGTTCCCCAATGGTGGAATCGGTTGTCCGAGCGCAGCGGCCATGATGCGTTCCTCGTCAGCTTCGACGCGCGCGATGTCCGCACTGATCCGCCCCTCGTGCATCACCAGCACGCGGTCGGCCATGCCGAGCACTTCCGGCAATTCGCTCGAAATCATCAGCACGGCCATGCCGTCGCGCACGAGTTCAGCTAGCGCGCTATATACCTCCGCTTTTGCGCCGACGTCGATACCGCGCGTGGGTTCGTCGATGATCAGGACTTTCGGGTTCGTGGCAAGCCACTTGCCGAGCACGACCTTTTGCTGATTGCCGCCCGACAGCGTACCGACCGGCGCGTTTGGATCGCCCGCTTTCAGGCGCAGGCGTGTGCCCCACTGATTCGCCAACTGCGTCTCGCTGCGCGTGGTGATGAGGCCGTGTTTGACGAGCCGGCCGAGCACCGTCATCGACGCATTGCGCGCGATGCTCAACTCCAGCGCGAGTCCCTGTTGCCGCCGGTCTTCCGGCACGAGCGCGAGGCCCGCTCGCACCGCGGCCGCCGCACTGCCCACCGTCAGCCGCTTGCCGCTAATCAGGACTTCGCCGGAGTCCAGCGGGTCAATGCCGAAGATCGCGCGCGCAACTTCACTGCGCCCTGCACCGACGAGCCCCGCTAGCGCGACGATTTCGCCTGCCCGCACGTCGAAGGAAATGTCCTTGAAAACGCCCACGCGCGTGAGGCCGCGCACTGACAGGCGCACTTCGCCAGGCGGCCGCTCGGCCTTCGGATAGAACGTCTCCAGATCGCGGCCGACCATTTTTGCCACGATGGCTTCGGTGGTGAGATCGGCGGTCAGGCCGTCGAACACTTTTGCGCCGTCGCGCATGATGGTGACGCGTTGCGTCAGCGCGAAGACCTCGTCGAGCCGGTGCGTAATGAACAGAATCGCCACGTCCCGCTCGCGCAGCTTGCGCACGATTGCAAAGAGCCGCTCGACTTCGGGCAGCGATAAAGCTGCCGTCGGCTCGTCCATGATCAGCACGTTCGCGTTCAACGACAACGCCTTCGCAATTTCGATCACCTGCTGATCCGCAATCGACAAGCCGCGCACCAGTTGATCCGCGCGCAGATCGACGCCGAGCGACGCGAGCAAGCCGTCCACCTCGCGGCGCATCGCATCATACTGAATGCGGCCGATCCGGTCGACAGGCTGCCGCCCCATGAAGATGTTCTCCGCAATCGACAGGTCGAAGAACAGCGTCGGCTCCTGATAGATCACCGCGAGCCCGGCATCGCGCGCTTCGGCGGGCGTCGCAAAGCGGCGCGCCACGCCGTCCACGAGCAACTCGCCGGTATCCGGTTGATGCACGCCCGCAAGGATCTTCACGAGCGTCGATTTGCCCGCGCCGTTCTCGCCGAGCAACGCATGCACTTCACCCGGCCACAGCGAGAGATCGCCGTCGGATAGCGCACGGACCCGGCCGAATGATTTGCTCGCATGCCGCAGTTCGAGCCTCGGCTGAGCGGTTGAGGGTTGCTGCACTGCGTGTCTCCTTCTTTGGCGTTGTGAGGCGCGCAGGCTGCGCGAGTTTGCAGCGCGCCCGCTTGAACCGCTTCATATGCGATAGAAACGTTCCGCGTTACCGCAAAACAGCGCCTCTTTCTCCGCGACGCTCGCACCGTCGACAATCGATGCATACGCATGCCACAAGTCGGCGTAAGAGCCGAACAGACGGTCGACGGGAAAGTTCGATGCAAACATCGTGCGCTCCACGCCAAACGTGTCGATCGTTTCGAGCACATAGGGCCGCAAGCTTTCCACGGTCCATTGATGATCGAACATCGCGAGTCCGCTGATCTTCACGCAGACGTTGCCGCAATCCGCGAGCATGCGCATGCCCTCGCGCCATGCCCGATAACCGGCAACGCTGTCGCGGTCCACGAACATGCCCGCATGATTGACGGCGAACAAGGTGTCGGCATGCGCGCGCGCGAGCACTGCGGCCTCTTCCATTTGCGACGGATACAGTTGCAGATCGAACGACATGCCGTAACGGCGCAGCAACGCGAAGTTCTCGCGCCACTGCGGCTCGCGCATGTAATGCCGGCCGACGTAATCGAACAGCTTGTTGTCATGCACATTGAGAATCTGCCGGACGCCGCGCGTATTCGCGAACGACGCATGCGCTTCGAGCAACCCAGGCGCGTTGGCTGCGGACAGATCCACCGCGGCGACAATCGCATTCGGCATGCCGCGCGATTCGTGACGATCCGAAACGGACTGCACCCAGCGGGTCTCCTCGACGGGATCGGCAGGATCGTGATTCGCTTCCACGTGCACGAGTTTTTTCACATCGATGTCGCCCGCTTCGCCGAGAAGATCGTCGAGCAGATAGTCGTGCTTCAGATCGCGCGCATCGCCGACGAACGAAACGCCCGGATTTTCCAGCCACGGATAACGATGCGTTTTCAGGTCCCACAAATGGATATGCGAATCGACAACCTGCATGCAATGCCTCCGTCGTTTCAAGCGTGAAACTCAACGTGAGAGTCAGCCAAGCGAACTCAAACGAAACACCTGTTCAAGCGGTTCCTGAAGCGGCGTATGGTCCGGGGCTGTATGCATGATGTCGGCCATGTAATCCCACCATTTGCGCATGACTTCGAGTTCAGGCAGCGCGTCCATTGTGTGATTCGTCGTCCGCGTGAGCACGGCGAAAAGATGGTCCGTGCCGGGATCGAAGAAGATGCGGTACTCGCGCACGCCGGCGTTGTGCAATGCGTCAACCAGTTCCGGCCAGATTTGCGCATGACGCCGTTCGTATTCTTCGCGCATGCCGGGGTTGAGCACCATCCGGAAAGCGATTGTCTCCATGAGGCTTGTCTCCTCTCTTCAGGCGCATTCGCGGCGTAGCCGTACAAGCGTCTTCAAAGACTATAATTCCTGCGTCGATAGCATCTCAATCCGCGTTTGGGATTGGGCGATCCACAAACCGAATCGCACCGCAACCATGAGCCAACTCTCAGCTACCGTCGCACTCGTCAATCGGCTCAAGTTCAAGCACCTCGCACTACTGGTTGCGCTCGACGACGCGCGCAATCTCCATCAGGCCGCCGACGCTGTGAACGTTGCGCAGCCCAGCGCGAGCCGCATGCTCGGCGATATTGAAGAAGCGTTCGGCTTTCTGCTGTTTGAGCGCAACGCGCGCGGCATGACGCCTACGCCGCTTGGCGTCGTCACGCTGGCGTACGCACGGCGCGCGCTCGCAGAACTCACGCGCTTTGCCGAAGACCTCGAAGTCAAACGCCGCGGCGGTCATGGTCAATTGACCGTGGGCGCGATCATGGGCGCTGCGCCCGATCTGATGGCAATGGCCGTCGCCGCGCTGAAAACCGAAAGCCCGCTGCTGAACGTGCGCATTCTCGGTGAAACCAGCGACCAGGTCGTGCAGTTGCTGCATCGCCGCGAAGTCGATCTTGCGCTTGGACGCCTGACAAGTCCCTTGCAACACAACGATTTCAGTTTCGAGCCGCTGGCGCGAGAGACCTTGCTGCTCGTGGTGCGTTCGGTACATCCGCTCGCGAGCCGTTCGCGCATCACGCTGCGCGAATTGATCGACTGGCCGTGGGTCGCGCAACCCGTCACGAGTCCCGCGCGCGTCCTGTTCGAGGAAGAACTCGCGCGTGCGGGACTCGCCACGCCGGTCAATCTCACCGAATGCGCTTCTATCTTCGCCACACTGCAACTGCTCGAAAATTATGATGCGGTTGCGATGCTGCCGGAGTCGGTCGTGCGCGATCATTTGCGCGGCAAACTGCTGGTCGCGTTGCCGCTCGAAATCGGCAAGAGCCTTGCCGGCTTCGGCATTCTCACGCGCAAGGAAGAACCGCTCGCGGAACCGGCGCTGCGCTTCATCGAACTGTTGCGCGGTTTCTCGCGCCGTCTTGCACGCGACGACCCCACGGCATCCACGCAACCCATTATCGCTTCGGCACCGGTCGGTTGAAGTAAGCATCGCGCGTTATTGCAGATTGACGAACAGGCCGCCGTCGACGAGCAACGCCGCGCCCGTCACATAGCGCGCGCGGTCGGACGCGAGGAACACCACACAATCGGCCACGTCTTCCGGGCGGCCCAAACGGCCCAGCGGAATGCGCTTTTCGAAGTAAGCTTTCTTTGCCTCGTCGGCGAGATCTTCGGCGTTGAGGTCCGTGGCGATGGTGCCGGGCATGACCGAATTGCAGCGGATGCCGTACGGTCCCAACGCAACCGCGCACGACTGCATCAACGAATGGACGCCGGCCTTGGTCGGCGTGTAATGCGTCTGCATGCCGCCGCCTACCAGCGCGCTGATCGAACTCGTCGCGACAATCGCGCCGCCCGTGCCTTGCGCTTTCATCTGCTGCGCGGCCGCTTGCGTGACGTAAAACGCGCCGTTCAGATTGACGGCGACGGTCGACTCCAGAATGTCCGCTGGCATGTCGAGAAACGCATGGAACGGACAGATGCCGGCGTTGCTCGCGAGCACGTCCACCTTGCCGAATGCATCGACCGTCTGGCGCACCAGTTGCTGACCCGTTTCGCGCGCGGCAACGTTGCCTTCAATCGCGATCACGCGCCGCCCCAGCGCCTCGATTTCCTCGACCACTTCAGCGACGGCCGAACGGCGTCCATACGATGCGTCGTTATCGCCCCAGTAGTTGATCGCGACATCCGCGCCTTCGGCTGCGCACGCGACGGCTATCGCACGGCCAATGCCACGCGAGCCGCCGGTGACGATCACGACCTTGTCCTTGAGCAGCACGTCATTCTCCTTTGCTGAATGATGCTGAAACGCGAGCGATGCCAGGCCATGCGCAAGCAATCAACGCGGATAAGGCCGCACCAGCGCGCATTCCGGATTGAGCCGCACGCCGAAGCCAGGCGTATCCGGCACTTTCATTCGCCCATTCACAGGCACGGGTTCGTCGAGTAGAAGCGGCGTGAACATGGGCACGACTTCATCCGCTTTGGGCGCCATCATCAGAAACTCGGAGAACGGCGAGTTATGACGCGTGACGACGAAATGATAGCTATACACCGACGAACCGTGCGGCACCACCATCACGTTATGAGCATCCGCGAGTGCGGAGATCTTGATCAGCTCCGTAATGCCGCCGCACCAGCCCACGTCCGGCTGAATCAGATCGCAGCATTGCATTTCCAGCAGCATGCGAAAACCCCAACGCGTCGCTTCATGTTCGCCGGTCGACACCATCATGCCGCGCGGCACGTTGCGGCGCAGTTCGGCGTAACCCCAGTAGTCGTCGGGCGGCAGGCACTCTTCGATCCATTTCAGTCCATATTCATGCGCGGCTTGCGCGAGACGCGTTGCGTACGGCACGTCGAGGCTCATCCAGCAGTCGTACATCAGCCAGAAGTCGTCGCCGACGCGGCTGCGCATGTCCGCGAGTTTCTCAAGATTGAGTTTGAGTCCCGCTTCGCCTTCCGCGGGGCCATGCTGCAACGGCAATTTCCCGCCGATAAAACCCATCTCCTTCGCGAGGTCCGGGCGTGCGCCGGTCGCATAGAACACGAGTTCGTCGCGCACGGGACCGCCCAATAGTTGATACACCGGCTCCTTGCGTACCTTCGCGAGCAGATCCCACAAAGCGAGATCAACGCCGGAAATCGTATTGAGCACCACGCCCTTGCGCCCGTAGTAAAGCGTGGCGTAATACATCTGATCCCACATCTTCTCGATGTCGGTCACGAGCTGACCTTCAAGAAAACGCGCCAGATGTTTTTCGACGATGAACGCGCCTATCTCGCCGCCCGTCGTCACCGCAAAGCCGACCGTGCCGTCGCTCGCTTCTATTTCGACCACCAGCGTGCCGAGGACATTAATGCCGAACGACTGGCGGCTCTGGCGATACTCAGGGTAACGTGCCATCGGCGTGGAGATGTGATCGTCGATCCAGTGTCCGCCGGGTTGGTCGTGATAGTCCGCTCCGCCGCCGCGGACGATGAAGGCACGCACGTGCCGGATAGTGGGCATGGCCATGAGAGAGGGGCTCCGTGATGGGCGTCGAACGTGTAGCCGGAAATGCGCCTAGCGGGCGCGATGCAGCAAGTCGTGAAAAGAGCCGGACGCCTCTGCGCCATGTCGGCGCAATAGCGTGCCGATCAGCAGCGCCGCCAGCAGACTCGATGCGCCGAGCACGACCAGTCCCGCAGATGTCGAGGAAAACGCGCGTTCAGCAGCCATGCGCAAGCTCGGCGCAATGAAGCCGCCGAGGCTGCCGAGCGAGTTGATGAGCGCGATGCCGCCCGCGGCAGCCGCACCTGTGAGCAGACGCGTGGGAAAGGTCCAGAAAAGCGGTTGTGCCGCGATGAAACCGCTCGCCGCGCAGCACAGTGCAATCAGTCCGATGGAGGGGTTATGCGCGAGTCCCGACACGCCAATGCCAAGACCGGCGATCACCAGCAACGCGGCCGCCCAACGCCGGTGTCCGCCGGTTCGATCGGCCCGGCGCGGCACGTACCAGGTCACAGCCAATGCGCACAGCCACGGCAATGCGGCGACGAGGCCGACGCGAAAACCTACCGTCGTGCCCAGCAAAGCCGCGACCTGTTGCGGCAAATAGAAGATCACGCCATATACGCTCACCTGGATGAGCAGATAGATCAGAGAGAACAGCAACACGCGACGATCCACCAGCGCGGCGAGAATGCGATGCGGTCCATGAGCGGAGGCTGCACGCGCGTCTTCGTCGAGAGCAAAATGCAAGCTCGTGCGTTCTTGCGCGTTGAGCCAGCGGGCGTCTTCGGGACGGTTGTCGAGATACCAGAACGCCCACACGCCTACCGCCGAAGCCAGAATGCCTTCGACGAGAAAGAGCCACTGCCAGCCGGCGAGGCCCAACGCGCCATTCAGTTCGAGCAGGGAGCCCGATAACGGACTGCCGAAAATAAAGGCCAGCGGCGCGCCGAAATAGAACATGCCGACGGCGCGAGCACGTGCTCGTTGGGGAAACCAGTGCGTCAGGTAATAGATCACGCCGGGGAAGAAGCCGGCCTCGGCGACGCCCAATAAGAACCTCAGCGTGTAGAACATCGTAGCGGTATGCGCGAGGCACATCGCAGCCGATACGAGTCCCCATGTCACCATGATGCGGCACATCCACGCTCGCGCGCCGACGCGATGCATCAGCAGATTACTTGGCACCTCGAACAATGCATAGCCGACGAAGAACACGCCCGCACCGAACGCAAACGCCGCGTTCGACAGGCCCGTGTCGTGCTGCAGCGCTTTTTGCGCGAAGCCGATGTTCGCGCGATCGAGAAACGCCAGCACATACATCAGCAGCAGGAATGGCAACAGCCGGCGCATCACCTTGCTGTTGATCGCTTCGAGTGAAGCGCTCGCATGCGGGTCCATGTCGTCTCCTTCGCGTAGCGCGCCGTGGCGGCTTCGCGGTTCTTTGTGTGATGTGCGGCTCGCGCTGCGCGCAGCGCGAAAGTATCAGCCGATACTCAGTACGTCGCGCGTCCGCCTGACAGGTCGAACACCGAACCGGTGCTGAATGCGCAGTCTTCGGAGGCGAGCCACAGGATCAGCGATGCCGCTTCTTCGGGCAGCAGGAAACGGTTCATTGGAATCTTCGAGAGCATGTAGTCAATGTGCTGCTGCGACATTGAATCGAAGATCTCGGTCTTGGCCGCAGCGGGCGTGACCGCATTGACGAGAATGTTCTTCGTGGCGAGTTCCTTGCCGAGCGATTTCGTCAAGCCGATGAGTCCCGCCTTCGACGCGCTGTAGTGCGATGCGTTCGGGTTGCCCTCCTTGCCCGCGACTGACGCGATATTGACGATCCGCCCATAGCCCTGTTGCAGCATTTGCGGAACGACCGCACGGCAGGTGAGATATGGACCGATCAGATTGACGTCGATGACGCGGCGCCACACGTCCGGTTCCAGTTCCCATGTCGCGCCGTTGCCGCCGGTAATGCCTGCGCAATTGACCAGCACATCGAGCGCGCCGTGATCGAGGACGGTCTGCGCGACAGCATGAGCGACAGCCGCTTCCTGAGTGAGTTCGACGGTCACGGCGGTGACTTTGCCCAATTCGGCGAGTTCGCGCTGACTGCGCGCAAGACGCTCGGCGTCGATGTCCCATAGCGCAACCGACGCGCCCGAGTTCAGCGCCCGCTGCGCCACCGCGTAGCCGATGCCGCGCGCGCCGCCGGTAATGGCGACGACGCGCCCTTCCAGATCGATTCGATTCATTCGTGCCTCCTGTCGATCGGAGTCGGCGCTTTAGCGCTTACTCCGATCCCATGACGGGTGCCGTCGGCGCGCCGGGCGGCGTGTCCTCCGGTTGTTGTCGTGTCCGGCGTGTGCTGCCGTTCACGCCAATATACGAGGCGCGCGATGCGATCTCAATCCGAGAATTGGCAAGGTTGATAGCAAAAGCGAATCGGAGAGTTGGAATGGCGGCTTGGCGGCCAATCGTAATTCAAATCGCCGGGAACCATCATCGTCCTGCCAGATGGTCTCAGGCTTGCCGGCCCGACGCAGCACATCGTCGACGGTTGACACGCCAGGCTCGAGGCGACCAAACGCCATGGTATCTGGCTTGACCGCGTTCACCGCGTCGGCCACCTTCTATTCGTCGCACCCGGACAGCAGCCTCCAATCACTGCCGGATGTCGGTATTTGCACAGCCCGCCCTACATGCAGACAGGGAAGCAAAGACAGCCTCGTCGATTCGCTGGCAGAGCTTTGCCTCGCGCGCGAGTCGGGCGCACGCAATGTCGACGCGTTCCTCAACCAGCGCATTCTGCCGACCGTCTCACGTGAATTGCTCTCGCGGATGGCGAACGGCGAGGCGTCTGCGGAAATCCGGCTGTCGGGTTCGCCCGACGGGGCGCTCACGATCGACTTTGTGGACCGTGGCGACGCATTTGCGGCAGCCGTTGCGCCCATGAGCGACGCCGTGCCTGCTGGTGACGGCGCCTGACGGAGCAGACGATGCCCGGCCCCTCGCTCTACGACATGCTGCTCGGCCAGATCGGCGGCGAGCCGCTCGACGCCTACGACGACAGGACGCTCGAAATCATGAGCGTCCAGCAGAACGTTCGGCGCATCCTGAACACGCGCGCGGGTGCGGTCAAGCACCTGCCTGATTATGGATTACCGGACCTCACGAACATCTACAAAGCCCTGCCCTCCTCCTCGCATCTGCTCAGGCAGCAGATGGAAGCGACACTGCTGAAGTACGAACCCCGGATTCGCGCGATCGACGTCGAGATTACCGACAACCAGGACCCCGGCGTACTCGTGAGCTTCGAGATGACGTGCCACATGAAGAAGACCGGGCTGGTGCGGTTCGGGACGTACTTTGAGCCACCGGGGCGCATGCGCGTGGAGCGTCGCCGCAATCACTCCAGCCAGTAAGGACGCGCTGTGCGGCGTCACTCAGCGCCGCAACGAAACATCTAACTCGACAATAAGGAACATCTTGACAAGACGCGCTCTCATTTTTGTAGCTGCATCGGCATGTTACGCCCTGCGACGTCCGTGTTTGCAGAGTACCGGGAGGAATAGCTGACGGCGAGCCAGTTGCAACACGTCCAACGAGGCGAGGCCGCTGCGCCTCATACGACGACGATGGTGAATGTGCGACATTAGGACCGCCCCGCAAACCGCCTGCCGCCCCTTTGACGACCAATGCTTCTCCCCATCACCACGCGCCGCCGACGTCGGAGCATCCCATTGTTGCCTTCGCTGCCAACAGCCGGCCAACAGCCCACTTTGTACAACGTTGATTGCACGTGTAGCCGTTTGGTCGTGTGGTCGTACGACGCGGGCGCAGCGCTAACACCACCGGCTTACAGTCCGATTGCCCCTCGCGCGGACCGGGATTGAATCTCGACGGACTTACTCACCGCTCCTGTCATCGCGGACGTGAAGTCGCAAGGACAGCTCGCTGAGCGCGATATCGAGATAGAACGGCTCAAAGCCAGCCTCAAGTCCGAGCAACTGGACCGGCAGATCGAACGGCTTGAGACCGAACTGGAGGAACTGACCGGCGGGCGTGGTGTCGCGGATGTTTGCCGCGCTCGCGCATCGGGCGCAAACGTGGCCGTCGGTGCAACAGCCGCGAAGGAGGCGTTGCCACCGCATCTCTCGCGCGAAGAGCACATACTTGAACCCGATTCGAGTTGCCCAATTGAGGCGGCGCTATGCAATCACCCGGCGACGACGCGTCTGGGCGACTCGCCCGTGTCGCTGCAATGTTCAAGGTGATTCGCACAATCCGGCGCAAGGCAGTCTGCACCTGCTGCCGCCGATGCCGGGCCTGCCGATTAAGCGCAGCATCGCTGCATCCGAGCCTGCTGGCCGACATCCTCGTCTCGAAGTTCGCTGGTCATCAACCGCTGTACCGACAGTCGGCGATTGCCGCACGCGACGGTGTGAACCTCGACCCTGCCAGCATGGGGCGCTGGGTCGGCCAGTGCGAGGCCCGGTGCGAGCCGTTGACCGAAGCGCCGCAGATCTGCACGATTGCGTCCTTCAAGCTGCACGCGGACGACACGCCAATCCCGGTGTTTGCGCCGGAGTTGACCAGGCAACCCACTTCGCCACCCACAGTCTGATCGTCCGGAGGTCTTCCGGAAGCTATCCGTTACCTCAGCGCCATCGCTATCGTGCCTCATGCGCGCGAAACATCGCGAACGGCCCACGCGAGGCGCTTACCGTCTTCCGACAATGGATGGTCCGAAATATAACCCTGCTCGCGAAAGCGAATGCCCGCGCGGCGTCGGCCAGCGCATTGGGTAACCGAAAATTGACCCTGGAAGCCGAGGAATCGCGCTAGGCCGGATTTAATTTACGCAACCATCAAGAATGCGGTCACGGGTCGGGCCAGTCTCATTTATCAACTTGATCGCAAGCGATTCTTACAATCTGTTTTGAATCAACTGCTTGGATAAAATCGTCAGGACAAATTTGATTTGCAAATCACAGTGACGAACGGGCTTGCGGCGAAGAGACGAAAGAATGGTTTGCTTCAATTGCGATTGGGCCGGCGCGACGGGCGGCGCGACCGCTCGTCAATCGCTATGTCAAAGCGCTTCCTGACAGAGCGCCATCATCCGCTGAACCATGGTGCTCGCTTCGTTCAGCTCCATTTCGCTCGTGAACAGCGCCTGTACATTCGACAGTCGAACGGCCACGCCCGCATCCTTCAGATCCTGACTCGCGATTTTCAAAGCGAGTTGTCCGATCGTCACGCGTTCGAGCCAGTCCATCGACATGTCGTTTTTGACAAGCCATTGGCGGCAGCATTGCACGACGTGGTCCACGCGCCACTGTGCACTCAACGCGTACGATGCCGCTGCGATTGCCACGAGGAAGCAAAGCAGTTCCGCGCGCGTGGCAGAGGGTTGTGTCGATTGCACTTTTTTCATCGGCTCTTGTTTCACCTGTCAGCAGTCATCGGGCGTTTCATCGTCAGCAAATGAAATTGTGGGCGTCCGCGCGAAAATCAACACCCGCGTCGACAGCCACGACACCCGCGATATCCGCCACCCCTGCCCGCCTGACTAGTCGCCACACGCGGCAGAGCATTCGGCACGAGTCGCCGCATTCGCCGCGGACTTGCCCACCGCGCTTCTGCCGAAACTTGCCAGCGCCGCGAGCCCGAGCAACGCGAGGCCGCTGCCGAACAGAAAGTCGGTCGACATGCCCACGTGATCGACCACAAGGCCACCCACCAGCGAGCCCACCGCGATCGCCACCTGAATGATGCCCACGAACAGCGCGGAGCCCGCTTCGGGCGAATCGGGCGTCGCGCGCTGAATCCAGATGCTGAAGCATAGCGGCAACGCGCCGAACGAGACGCCCCACGCGAGCACGAGCGCGATCACGCCTATCGACGAATGCTGCAACACCGGCAGTAAAACCAGCGCCAACATCAGCAGCGAAATCATTGCGCCCAGCGATACGTTGAGACTGCGTGTGACCGTCGACGAAACGGCAAAGTTCGAGATGAACCCGATGATGCCGAAGCCGAGCAACAGCCATGTGATTGTCGGCATTGTCAAATTCGCGTTGTGCAGCAGGAACGGTGTGATGTAGGTGTACGACGAAAAGTGCGCGCCGAATACCAGGCCAACCATCATCATGCTTCTGCGCGGATGCGGCCGGCGCAGCAGCGAAATCAGATCGCGCAGACGCAATGCGGCGCTCGACGGCAACGACGGCACGAACACGAATTGCGCAATGAGCGCACTCGCGACGAGGCCGCCGGTTGCCATGAACGACGTGCGCCACGACGCGAAGCTTGCGATGAAGGTTCCAAGCGGCACGCCGATCACCGTTGCGCATGTTACGCCGGTGAGAATCGTCGCCATTGCGCGAGCCGAATCTTTGGGCCGCACGAGACGCCCAGACGCCGCGGTCGCGAGTGTCCAGAAGCCGCCCAATGCGGCGCCGAGCAATGCGCGTCCCACCAGCATCACCAGGAAGTTCGGCGCAATTGCGGAGATCACGTTGGACGCCAGCAA
Source organism: Paraburkholderia rhynchosiae (assembly GCF_002879865.1). Taxonomy (GTDB): domain Bacteria; phylum Pseudomonadota; class Gammaproteobacteria; order Burkholderiales; family Burkholderiaceae; genus Paraburkholderia; species Paraburkholderia rhynchosiae. Next base: position 165,390 of record NZ_PNXY01000013.1, on the reverse strand, counting down.
TAACGCCGTGAGTAAAAGGAATACGCGCCGGCGATCCATACGGCCCGCAACCAGCATCAGTCCGGGCGCCGAGATCGCCGCGATGACGCCGGGCACGGTGACCATCAACCCGGCCGTGCCCGGCAACACACCGAGATCGGCCGCGATGTGAGGCAACAGTCCGACGGGCAGAAACTCCGTCGTCACGAATGCAAAGGCGCCGATTGCAACGGCCACGACGGCGAGCCATGAACGCAGGGGCGACGACGCGCCATCGTCCGGAGCGACAGCGCTCGTCGGCAGATCATCTTCTCTCAACATAGTACTGTTTGCGGGTTACCAACAACGAATGGGATTGGGGCGGCTGCATGTGACAAATCACCGTACTGATCGATTCGCGCAGACCACAGCACCAATAGAAAAGCAGGCCGTAGTGGCCTGCTTTTGGATCAATCGACAAAAACCGGTGGATGCATCCTGAACGGAACACACCTTAACATCGTATTAAATCGTTCGCTGAAGACTGCGAAAAATTGCAGTCGCGGGTGGGGTTATTGCGTTATGCCGTATAGGGACGCGCAGGAACCGTTGGGCATGTGGCTTGCGCAAGGCGTCAACAGCATGGAGAGATTCGCGAGGCGATGCGGCTCCAGCGCATCGCCTTCACATGAGCCACTCTTACCGGCCGAAGTAAATCCTGCATTGCGGTCCGGCGGAGCAAGGCATATTTTGCCGGCTTCCCGATTCCGACCGCCCTGCCGCCGCTCCGCCATACGAGACATCCTGCGCCGATTGCGAGCCCGGCGTGGCGGGCTCGCCCAACGACATGTCGGTGGTGGCTTGCGCCGATTCATTGGCATGCTGCATCAGCCTGTGACCGGCGGACGTGCCGGCAGCCGGTTGAGTCATCGTATCGTCAGCGCTCGCTGCTCGCGGCGCGAGGAACAGAACCGCGCTCGCGACGGCCATCAATAAAGGTAGTTTCATGTCCACACTCCTTAAATCCGGCGCAGCAGTGTCCTCCCTCCTGAAGAATCGATCCGTCCGAAAAAGCCAGATAGCCCAATCCGGGCCGACGGAAGCGCCAACCGTGACGCGAGCCTGCTGCGTTGACTCATTGGATGCAACCTCAGCGAATGCAGCCAATAACGAGTCGCCCGCGCTGTAGCCGTGCCGGATGCATTCACCGCAATCCGGAACCAGACGCCACAAGCTGGAAAACACGGATTGTTCTCTCCGCTATTTCTTTTATAGCTCGGGCGCCGAGGAATTCAAACTCTCGAGCCCGAACTCGCGAACAATACGGCGAGCGGAGCCGGCAATCTACGGATGGCGTTCAAAGGCGAGAAAATCAGTGGAAACGGTGCGTGCATTACGCGCGCAGTGCGTTATGATGCTGACATAACCAGAAGAATCGGCTCCGCGCAAAACACTGGCCGGAGACGGAGCGCGGACATGAGACCAGCCGCCCGAAATCAGTGCATCGTCATCATCGTTTTCCCAATTTCGATCAATAACCTCACCGCGGGCCGGCGCCATTTAAATGGACTCCAAGCTTTCGCGGGATTTCCTCGCAATCTGCATTTGACAGAACGCTGGACGCTTTAGAAGGACGAATATCTTATGGACGAAAGGAAGCGAGATAGCATCATTGCGTATCTCCGCCATCGCATGGAAGAGTTTGGCATCAAACCGGAAGACCTTGCCGCCGTACTGGCAGCCGAACCGGCCGCGCAAAAAAACGCTCGCTACCGCAGCGCAACGGGCGATAGCTGGGACGGCCAGGGGGACATGCCTCAATGGCTCAAGCAGGCAATCAGCGCAGGCCAATCAATCGACCACTTTGAATTATCGGCTCCGCCCGCACCCGCGCCGCAGCCGAAGAAACGCGTGGACTGGAAGAACGACCCGTTCGCAGGAAGTCCGCTCGCGCGCTCGGGCGATCGTTGAGCCGCTAGCGCATAAGCGCTATCGCCGTACGTCACAGGTTGGGTAAATTGGCTGGCGCACGAGTGCATGCGTCGTGCAGCGGCGTTGCTCGCGCCGGCACTGCAGCGGGCACTGCATATTTCGGTGAATCAATAAACGCGCTCAACTGACGCACGATTTGCCAGAACGCCTTTTCGAAAAGACGAACGCGTTCCGCATCTGCCACGCCGTCGGCGAGCGGATCGGCAAAATCCCAGCTACATAGCGCAGGATTCCCCGGAAAGACAGGCGCATGGTTTGCGGCAACGGTTTCATCTAGCGCGACGACGAGATCCATGCGCGGCGCCCATTCACCAGTGAATTCGAGCCAGCTCTTCGGGCACAGCACGCCGAGATCGGAAACGCCGGGCCGCAATTGCGCGACCGCAAGCGGATGAACCCGCAAGGCCGGCTCCGGCCCGGCGCTGAATGCCTCGAACCGGTGTCCGGCCAGTTCGCGCAGCAAAGCTTCGGCCATGATGCTGCGTGCTGAATTCTCGCGGCAGAGAAACAGCACTTTATATTTTTTGGTCACGCTTACCCCGTACTCTGTTTTTCGTTTCTTGTGTATGCGATTGTGCCCGCTCAGTCTTGCGTCCCCGTGACACTACGATGTCTTTATTTTGCGCGCTACGGGAATTTGTACCTGGAGCGGAGCAAAGCCGCGTAATTCTTTCACCGGGCTGTCGGTTGCCTGCCGCAATACGCTCGATCCGGGTGCAGCAAATCAGAATCTCAGGCCATTGAGGAACTGGAACCATAGACCGCCGAGGGCACCGGCTGGGTTGGCTTCGTTTATGGCTTCGTCGTGCTTGCGGTGATTCGCACGCGCGGCGTGTGCGTCGTCTTGTGCGTCGCCATGGGCATCATCACGGGCAGTTTGTTTTTTGTCGGCGCTCGCGGTTGGCGATTCCGCGCTCACGTCCGCAGCCGGACTAGCAGCCGCATTAGCAGCGGCCTCTCGCCGCGACGCCTGCAATGCCGCCACGCTGTCCGCGATTCGTGCGGCGCGGCTCGCCTCGCATTGGCGCCCGAGCAACACGCCGAACAGCACATCGCGGTTATGGCCATCGTCGGCGAAACGCATGGCGAGCGAAACCATTTGGGCGTAGGCCGCTTCGTCAGCCGCACGCGCCGCCGCCTCGCGCTCCGCTTGCGCCTGCTGATGACGCGTGCGCTGCGCTTCCCAATCACGCATCTGCGCGGCGTAGACCGCGTCGTACACCTTGCGCTGGGCGGGATCGGAGAGAATCGCGTACGCGTCCTTGATCTCCTGGAAAGTGGCGCGCGCCACTGCCTCGGCGCCCGCGTTTCGGTCCGGATGCCACTTCATCGCGGCCTTGCGGTAAGCGCGCTTGATCTCATCTTCGGTGGCGTGCATGGGCACGCCGAGCATGTCATAGAGGGTTGCCATTTGCCTGCTCGACCTCGCCTGGAATCGTTTCGCGGACCATCGTAGCACGCGAGAAACGGCTGAATCGTGAAGCGGCATGCGCGTGCGTCGCGCGCAACGCGAAGAAAAAAAGCCCCACCACCAAAGTGGCGAGGCCGAGTCCCATGTCAAGGAGTGTCATGGAGGAGACGCTCCGATCATAGCGTCGCGCCCTCGCCGGCCCAAACAATGGTTCGCCATATGCTTATCCGCACGGCTTCAGTGGCAATGCAGGCGCACGCGAAACAGCCGTCGAGCCGTGTCGAACAGCTCTCGCGCACCCGCCGCCGGCCGCCACACCTCGCGGTTATATCGTTAGAACAAAAAGTCGCTTAGTGCCGGACGCCCCGCTCATTAAGATGACACTTCAAAGTCCGGTTCGCCCGACGCGCCTGCGCGCAGCCCCGCGCCAGAGCGTCAGTGAGCCGCTACAGAAGGAGCATTTCGTTGACCAGTTTCGATCATCACCGCCGGCCGCTCGTCATCGGCATTGGCGGCACGACGCGTGCAGCCTCGTCGACCGAGCGTGCGCTCGGCTTTGCGTTGCGCGGCGCCGAAGCGGCCGGTGCGAACACCCGGCTGTTCGGCGGCACGTTCCTGCATAGCCTGCCGCATTACGCGCCCGAGCACAACGAACGCACCGACGAGCAGCTCGAATTGATCGAAGCCGTGCGCCACGCCGACGCGCTAATTATCGCGACACCCGGCTATCACGGCGGCGTCTCCGGTCTGGTGAAAAACGCGCTCGACACGCTCGAAGAACTGCGCGCCGACGAGCGTCCGTATCTGGATGGCCGCGCGGTCGGCTGCATCGTCACGGCCTACGGCTGGCAGGCCGCGGGCTCGGTGCTGACTTCGCTGCGTTCGATCGTCCACGCATTGCGCGGCTGGCCCACGCCGTTCGGCGCCGGCATCAACACGCTGGAAACGCGCTTCGAGACCAGCGACACCTGTTCGGACGCGAAGGTCGTCGACCAACTCGCCACAGTCGGCCAGCAAGCCGCCCAATTTGCGCTCGCGTTCAACGCGCATCGCGCGGCAAGCCCGAATGCATCTGGCAGCGCTATCCCGCAAGCGCAACCTGCGCGTCTGCTGCACGCGGTCTAAACAAGCCCTCGCCTCGCCCGATGCCGTCGCGCTGCACTCGCGGCCACGGCGCCGTCGCTCGCCGGAACCGTGCGGCACATAACAGACCAATCGCCCGTCACGCGGGATAGTGTGTCCGAACCCAGCGAATAGGCCGTTATCCGGTCTTAGGAAGAACCTTCCGGATACTCGCTGATTTGCATGCGAAGAAAGATTGGTTCACGGGCCCTTCAGTGCGGCCTACGCTTGAGCCTGCCCGCTGACTCATCCGCCGCCTGATGCCAACGCAAACGCGAACGCCTGGCGTTATATGCACCGGCTCCTTGCAACAGATGCGGGCATACTGACTGCCACGACTATGAATTCACATATCCGCTACAAGGGCTACGAAGTCGCACCGGCCGCGCAACTTTTACCCAATGGGCTGTTCGCCGCCAACCTGACCATCGAAAAAGCCAGTGCAAGCCGCCGCCAGGCGTATTGCTTCGACGCGCTCGACTACTTCTTCGACGAAGAACACGCGCTCGCTTACGCGTTCCGCTGGGCACGCATGTGGGTCGATAATCACCAGTGAGGCCGATAAGCGCTGGCGGCCGTGCGTCGCCAGCGTCGCGTTCCGGGCGTTGTGACAGAATAGGCGACACATCGAGTTCGCTCCCTGTACGCTTGCCATGGCCGACACATTGACAGATGTAGCCGAAGACCGCAGCCTGCGCCATTGGACATTCACCGGCCTTGCGCCCGTGAAGATCGGCTCCGGCGCGCACAAGCACATGTTTTGCAGCATGCTGCTCGAAACCCATGATCCCTATAAGCCTGCCGTGATCGACTGGCCGGCGCTGCCGCCCGACGCACTCCAGCGGCTCTGTTCGCTGCCGATCTGGGACATCGCGGTACAAACCGAAGGCCGCGCGTCGATCAACGTCCATACCTACGCCGCGCAATTGAACGACCCGCTGCTGCGCGAAGCCATTACGATGGACGGCGACGAAGAAGCGCGTCACAAGCGTGTGCTCTCCAGGCTGATCGCCGCCTACGGCATCGGGATCGCGCCTGAGCCGTCCTATCCTGCGCCGCGCGACCCCGAATGGGCGTGGATGCGCACCGGCTATAGCGAGTGCATCGACAGTTTCTTCGCGTTCGGCCTGTTTCGCGCGGCGCAGCAGTCGGGGTATTTTCCGGAGGCGCTCGTCGAGACTTTCGAACCCGTGATTCAGGAAGAAGCGCGCCACATTCTTTTTTTCATCAACTGGGTCGCATGGCATCGACGTAACATGCCGCTATGGCGCAGGCCGTGGCATGCACTGCGCGTGGTCGCCATCTGGGCCGTGCTGATCTGGGATCGCGTGGCGATCGCCAGGGGCATCGACGCGAATGGCGTCGCGCGGGATTCGAACTTCCTGCCCGCAAACAGCAGCGTGATCGGTAAAGGGCTGGAAAAGCGCGAGCTCATCGAGCTATGTCTCGCGGAAAACGACCGGCGCATGGGTGGCTACGATGCACGGCTGCTGCGTCCGCGGCTCGTGCCTGCGCTTGCGCGTGTCGCACTGCGCTTCATCAAACGTTCGCGCCGGCCGGACACTGAACGATAAGGAGACGCGACCATGACATGGACCGTCGATGAACAACTCGCGTTGAGCGCAACCGAAGCCGTCGCCGCGATCCAGTCCGGTCGGCTCAACGCAACGGACTACGTCGCCACATTGCTCGCGCGCGCGGGTGCGCTCTCGACACTCAACGCGCTGACGGTGATCGATCTCGACGGCGCACTCGCCGCCGCGCAGCGCCTCGACGCGCTGCCCGCCGGGGCAAAGGCGCAACTGCCGCTTGCCGGCTTGCCGATCGTCGTGAAGGACAACATCAATACCGTGGGGTTGCAGACCTCGGCGGGCACGCCGGCCCTCGAAGGCTTCGTGCCGGCCGCCAATGCGCGGTCGGTGCAGCGGCTCGTCGACGCCGGTGCGATCATTCTCGGCAAGGCGAACATGCACGAGCTCGCGTTCGGTATCACGAGCACGAATCTGGCCGCGCATGCGGGCCCCGTGCGCAATCCCTACGATCCAGCGCTGATGCCGGGCGGATCGTCGGGCGGCACGGCCGTGGCAATTGCCGCGCGCATCGTGCCCACGGGCCTCGGCACCGACACCGGCGGCTCGACCCGCATTCCTGCCGCGCTCACGGGCACCTCGGGCTTTCGTCCGTCCGTGGGCAATGGCGGCGCCGAGCGGCGCTATCACGATCCCGATGCCGTCGTGCCGATCAGCCATACGCGCGATACAGTCGGGCCGATGGCGCGCACCGTCGCCGATATCGCGCTGCTCGACGGCGTGATCACCGGCGACGGTCCGTTGCTCACGGTCTCGCTGACCGGCTTGCGCATCGGCTTGCCCGCGCCGCTGTGGGAAGGTCTCGAACGGCAGGTCGAAGACGTCGCTCGGACCGCATTAAAACGGCTCGAAGCAGCAGGCGTGGTTTTTGTGCCGGTAGCCATGAGCGAGCTTGAACATCTGAACGGCATGGTCGGCGGCCCGATTGCGATCCACGAAGCGCGCGACGATCTGGCCGCCTGGCTCGCCGCCAACCAGGCGCCAGTGCAGACCGTCGCCGAACTGGCGGCCCGCATTGCGAGCCCCGACGTGCGCGCGATCTACGACGAGGTGCTCGCGGGCACGCTCGACTCGCGTTATGAGGCGGCGCTCAATCACTGGCGGCCGCTTTTGCAGGCCTACATCGCCGCGACTTTTGCCGACGAACGTGTCGACGCGCTACTGTTCCCGACCACGCGGCTCGCCGCCGTGCCGATCGACGATATCAACGGTTCGTCGACGGTATCCATCGATGGCGCGCCGTCGATCGACACCATGGAGGCTTTCCTGCGCAACACCGATCCAGCCAGCACGTCGGGCATTCCGGGACTCTCCTTGCCGGCCGGGATGAGCGCGCAAGGTTTGCCCGTCGGCCTCGAACTGGATGGACCGCTTGGCAGCGACAGGCGGCTGCTCGCGATCGGCGTGGCGTTCGAACAATTACTCGGCGCTTTGCCGCCACCCGTGCTCTAACTCCGATTAAAAGATGCCGTTAAGAAAAGCCTTGCACCGCCCGTCGACCAAGACACTTACCAATACGTATTCGCTTTCCGAATCTCATCACCGCGCGCGACTGTACAACGGCGCGCGTTACGCCCGCCGAGTAGCCGCGGCACTGGCGATTGCGCTCGCCGCTGCAGGATGCGCACGCCTTGCCGGTGTCGATTCGAACGCGTTGTGGAAAATCGTCGAGTTGCGCTGCGTGCCGTCGCAACAGGCGACCGGCACGCCGGGCCAATGCACGGCTGTCGATCTCGACAAACACTATGCAATCCTGAAGGATATCGTCGGACGCTCGCAGTATCTGCTGATTCCGACAGATCGCATCAGCGGTATCGAAAGTCCGCTCGTGCTGGCGCCGCACGCGCAAAACTATTGGACCGACGCGTGGGCCGCGCGGACTTACGTCAATCAATCGGTCAAACGAACGCTGCCGGATAATCAATTGGGGCTCGAAATCAACTCGCAATATCGCCGCTCGCAGAACCAGTTGCATATTCACATCGACTGCATGCGAAGCGATATCACGGACGCGCTCGCGCGTCATGCGAAAGACGCGCCCGGTGAGTGGCATTGGGACACGCTAAACAGCAGCCGTTACCGGATCATGCGCGTCACCGCACTGACCAGCGCGAGCGATCCATTTCGCCTCGTTTCGCGCGATAACCCGGGCTCAGATGCGATGGCCATGCAAACGATCCTCGTGACGGGCGCGGGACCGTCGGCTGCAAAAGACGGCTGGCTCGTCGTGAATAGCGGCCTCGACGTAGACAACGGCAGCGGCTCAGCCGAAGGCTTGCTCGATCACGCGTGCCATGTTGCCGATGCTTCGTAGCGGTTCGGTTGGTCGTCGCCGTTTAATGCCAGACATGAGGCGGCTATGGCCGCCCTTCGCTTCGAATTCTCCAGTCCCTGGTGCGCACGCTAGTACAAGGCCACCGTGTCAAGTCTCTTGATGCCCGCGCAGGTCACGCAAACAATGCCGAGCCACGTACCGGGCCATCCATCAGTTATCGGCTCAGCACATCGGTGAATCCGCCCAGCTTTGCGCCGAGGCCTCGAATAGCGTGAGCGACGTTCGGCGAGAGCAACGCCTGCAGTTCATCGGCATGCCGATACTCTCGCATACCGCGACTCAATACGCGTTCGCCGGCAACAGCCGGATGGCAGTAAATTTCCCCGACCCCGTCCGCAAGACAAGCGAGCGCTGCAAGCCACGCGGCTTCATCCATGCGGCCGCTGTGGTCGATGCCAACCACATAATCGTTGTGCAGAACGCCCGCGCCGTCGAGCCGCGCCCTCATCTGCGCGACCCACGGTCTCAGCCACAGCGGCGCATTCGCTTCGAACGGCAAACGCATCGCCTTCATGCCGAATTCGCGGCCGATTTCGAGAATCAAACCAAGCACCGTCGGATGTAAATGGAAATGCTTGTGCGTGTTGACATGGTCGAGCGTGAGCCCGGTCTTTGCAAACGCCTCGAACTGTGCGCGAATTTCGCGGGCAAGCTGTTTGCGCACATGCGGTAACAAGAAGAACCGTACGCCGTCGCGCACCATATTGCTGCCGAAGCGGCCATGCTCGTCGAGCAATGCGCCAATGCCGGCACGCGGCAGGACGGGGTCGCCATCCGCGAGCACCAGATGCAGGCCCACGCGCAAGTGCGGCAACGCGCGGGCTCGCGCCACCGCGTCGCTTGCGGCGGGCGCGCCGACCATGAGGCTCGTGGCCGTCAGCACGCCGTCGCAGTGCGCCCGCTCCACCGCCAGATTCACACGCGGATGCAGGCCGAAGTCGTCGGCGGTGACGATCAGCGCACGCGGCCTGGGGGTGGGCAGATCAGCGGCGCGCGGCTCAGCGGCGCGCGGCTTAGCGGCCATCGGATGCCTCCATGACGTCCATCACGCGCAGCCGCTCACGGCGTGCCGCCGAATGTGAACCTTCAACCGGCACACGCGCGCCGCGCCACATCACATGAGAACCGAAAGCGCCGGCGACCCATTGCAATGCGAGCAACGTGTCGCGCAACGGCACGAGCGGCAGATCGCGCCAGAACCCGCGCCCAAACGCGCCCGAGAACGCGCGGCCCAATGCACTCTCCTGACGCGCTGCACGCGCGTGCAGCACGAGACGCGCGGTGAATCCAGCAGCCGTACTCGCCGCGCTCACGAGCGCCGCCCAGCCATGCGGACCACCGTTCCCGCCTGCCGCCAATACGCCTGTGAGCCACACGCCGGCAACGAGCCAGGGCGTCGGAAACGTGATGAACAGAAACGCGAAGCCGAGCGGATTGACCGAACGTATGGTCCGCAGCCAGCGCGTCTCGCGTTGCCATAGCGCGGCAAACGTCGGTTCGATCACGTCGGTGGCGACCATCACTCGCGAGAGCACGGTTCGCAGTCCCAGCGCGCGCACGTGTTCGGCGAGCCAGTAGTCGTCCGCGAGACAGTTTCTCAGGGCCTCGAAACCGCCGATGCGTTGGAGCGTCGCGCGCCGCAAAGCGAGCGTGGCGCCGAAGCCGAAGCGGCGCGAGCCGGCCACATGCGCGACGCGCACCGAAGGTGCGAACCATTCGTTGATGAAGAGCGCGCCCACGCGCGGCCACAAGCCGCCCACGCCCTGCGCCACATAAAGACACGTGACGACGCCCACGCGCGGGTCGGCGAGCGGCGCGGCCACGCTGTCGAGATAATCCGCTTCGACGGCAATATCGCTGTCAGCGATCACGATCACGTCATGGCGCGCGCGCTCGGCCATGTTGATCAGATTGCTGACCTTGAGGTTGCTGCCGTGCACGCGCGTATCGACGGCGAGTTCGATGTCGAGCGCCGGATACGCAGCCTGCAAACGGCGCGCGACAGCGATCGCGGGATCGTCGGGAGAAGACACGCCGAGCACGAGTTGAAAATGCCCGTGACGCTGCTCGCAAAACGTCCGAAGGTTTTCATAGAGACGCGGCTCGGCGCCGCAAAGCGGCTTGAGCACAGTCACGCCGGCATGCGCGAACGGATACAGCGAAACCGAGCCTGCCGCGTCGATGTCCGCGCGGTGCACGAGACCCGCGGGATCGACCGCGCGGACGGTTTGTGCAAGATGCGCAAAGCGCGAAACAGCATCGCGGCGCAGCGTGAAGAACGGCATTGCCACCGCGGCCGTCGTCACATACAGCGACGCGCCGATGCAGCCGGCCAGCAGAATCCATTGGCATACGGTCAATGCATGCGCAGTCATTCACGGGTTCCGTCAGTGCACGGTCAGAATGAACGGTTTGCCCGTCAGACGCAGATGAAGAATGACGAGCCACAGCCGCGGGCAATTCGACGCGAGGGCGACAGGCCTTGCGTACTCGCCGGCAATACGGCCCGCAACGCTCACATGACGGCCTTCGACGGCAAGCTCAAACGCGGCGTGCGCGAACTGGCGCGTGACAATCACGCCACTTGCCATGACGGCGAGTGCGATCAGGCGAAAAGCTGCGGAGACGAACAGGTACTGCGCGCCGGGCACCAGAAGCGCCGTCGCGCATGCGAGCACGTCCGCGGCGAGAGCCGTGAGCGAGGCCACCATCAGGTGAGCGCGCAGCATATCGACGGTGACTGGCTTCATGGCGAGGTCTCGTGGCCGGATGAAAGCATTGCGCGGGTCGGCGCACGCAATTGACGCCTAACATTCGCGTCAATCTTCAGCGCAAAGGAAAACTGAACGCGGCCGCCGCGCATTTCACCGATGTCGTTACGATTGCGTTTCGACGGACCGACAACGAAACGCGGCGCCGCGCGTTCATGTCACCGACGGCAGAAAGCTGTTGGGCGATAGTATCGGGCCAAGCTGAAGGAAACCTTAAGCAAAAAGCGGTATAAAGCAGTTAATGAACAGCATGGTCAAACTTCGACGTTGCGGCTTGGTACGCCGCGGTATGCCTGCTGCAACGCTTAAAAGCATCCAACGGAATTTATGCCTCATGCGTGTACTCCTCGTAGAAGACGACGACCTGATCGGCTGCGGTATCGAAGCAGGTTTGCGTCAAGCGGGTTTCACTGTCGACTGGGCGCGCGACGGTCACAAGGCCAGTCTTGCGCTCGACACCACCAGCTATGAGCTGGTGCTGCTCGATCTTGGGCTGCCGCGCGTGCCGGGCATGGACCTGCTCAAACGGCTGCGCGACGCCGGCAAGGACGTGCCGGTGCTCGTGCTGACGGCGCGCGGCACCGTGGTCGACCGCGTCGGCGGTCTCGAAGCGGGCGCCGACGATTATCTCGGCAAGCCCTTCGACCTGACCGAACTGATCGCCCGTTGCCGTGCCTTGCTGCGTCGCGCGCAAGGCCGCAGCGTCGAAGTCATCCGCTATCAGGACCTGTCGGTCAATCCGGTGGCGCAAACGGTTGAAGTCGCCGGCACACGCGTGTCCCTCACGTCGCGCGAATGGGCAATCCTCATGCAATTGCTGGCCAACCAGGGCATTCCTCAGTCCCGCTCGCGTCTTGAAGAGAGCCTGTATGGATGGCAGGAAGAAATCGAAAGCAATGCAATCGAGGTGCATGTCTCGAACCTGCGCAAGAAGCTCGGCGCAAAGCTGATCCGCACCGTGCGCAATATCGGCTACGTGGTGGAGAAAGAGTAAATGGGCGCATCCATTCGCCGGCGCCTCATGCTGCTCGTGCTCGGCAGCATCGCGCTGGTCTGGGCAATCGCGCTCGCGTCGAGCTATCGTCAGGCCACGCGCGAAGTCGCGGAATGGGAAGAGGCACGCCTTACCGAACTCGCACAGATGCTCGCGCTGCTCGATCAGTCGAATCTTGCCACGCTCGCCAATGCGCGCATCGATGTGCGCGAGGAAGAGAGAGGCGGCGAAACGGGCGCGAACAACAGCGATGACGACGACTCACTGCCGCGCGACGCGTTGTTCCAGGTGCGCGCGCGCAACGGTCAGGTGATTGCGGGCAGCCCGCCCTTGCATGCGCTCAACGCATGGGACCTGCCGCTGCCGCCCCTCACGGGGGCACAAGACGTCATGCTGGGCGGGCAGATTTACCACTCGTTCACGCTGCGCGATACCGCGTTAGGCCACACGGTACGCGTGTTCGAGCCGGCCAATACACGCAGCGATCTGGTAAGCGGCGTCGCGAGCGGCATCGCGCGCCCTGCGCTGATCGCGCTGCCGGTGCTCGCGCTGCTGGTCTGGTCGAGCATCGGCTGGAGTCTTGCGCCGCTGCGCACGCTCTCCGAGGCGATCCGTTCGCGCGACATCAACCGCCTCGAGCCTGTCGACATTGGCCGCGCGCCGACCGAAGTACGGCCGCTCGTCGATGCGATCAACCTGCTGCTGTCGCGCCTGCTGCATTCGCTCGAACGAGAACGCGCCTTTACCGCCGACGCGGCCCACGAACTGAAGACGCCGCTCGCCGCGATCAAGGTCCAGGCGCAAGTCGCGCTAGCTGAACCGGATGCCGCGCGGCAACGGCTGGCGATGGAGCGCGTCGTGCAAGGCGTGGATCGCAGCGCGCGGCTTGCCGAGCAGTTGCTGCTGCTCGCGCGGCTGGACATGCACGAGAAAATGTCGACCGCGCCGCTCGCGCCCGGCGCCGCCGCGAAGAGCGCATTGCTGGCGAATGCGGGCAACGCCCAGCAAAAAAACATCCGCGTGACGCTGAATTGCGATATGCGTGCGGAGATAGACGCCGAGCCAGTGCTCATCGGCATCCTGTTCGACAATCTGCTGGATAACGCCATCAAGTATGGGAGTGAAGGCGGCAGCATCGAGGTCGCGGTGCAGCGCCTCGAAAACCCTGAGAAAGACCCGGCGCACGAGCGCGTTCTGGTAAGCGTGCGCGACGACGGCCCCGGCGTTGAGCCGGCCGACCTGGCTCGTCTGGCGAATCGTTTTTTCCGCGCGACCGGCAATCAGGCGACCGGCAGCGGCCTGGGCCTGTCGATTGTCGTGCGCATCGCCGAACATTTCGGCGGAAGCGTGCATTTCGATAGCGGCCTCGGCAAGCGCGGCCTCACGGTGGAGGTGTCGTTTCCCGCTTACGCGGCCGCCCCTGATGAACGGTTGCAGCCGGCTGCCTAGCGGCGGTTCGTTTCACTGGCGACGCTGCCTTCCGCGAGTTGCGCCGGCCCCGAGTGACGACCTGAGCGTCGCGTTGAATGTTGCGCGGGCGCACGGTTGGACGCCTCCGCGAACTGCCACGCGATCAGCCCCGGCACGAACATCAGCAGATCGCGAATCCGCCGTGCGCCGGCAAGCGCGAGACATGTCGATGGATCGAGGCCCAGAGCGCCTCCAATCAGGACGAAGCCGCCCTCCTGCACGCCGAGACCGCCCGGTACGAAGAACGCCGCGCTGCTGATTGCCTGGATCAACGACTCGATCACCACGGCTTCGACAAGCGTGACCGGCGTGCCGAGAAAATACAGTGCGAGCCAGATTTCCAATGAGGTCAGAAAGCACTGCAGCGGCTGCCAGAAGAAGAGATAGCGCAGCACCACGCCGCGGCGCCGCCAGATCAGCTTGATGGCCTGATCGATCTGCGCCGATTGTCCGACGAGCGCCGCAAGCTTGCCGCTCGTCACGCGATTGAGCACCCGCGTCATGCGCTCAAACGGACTCGCATGCTGCACCAGCGCAAACACTACGAGAAGCGGCGTCAGCACGACCACGCCCCACGCCAGTTGCCCGGCGAGCCGCAGCGTGCCCGAGTGCGCATGCGCGAACAGAAAGCCGATGCCGACCATCGTGAAGAGCAACTGGCTGATGACTGTGAGCTGCATGTCGGCGATGATGCTGCCCACCGCCGTCGACGGCCGTACGCCCCAGCGTTTGAGCATGCGAAACGACACCACTTCGCCGCCAATACGCGCGACCGGCAGCATGCTATTGACGGATTCTCGCACCCACACCAGATGCAGCATGTTGAGGATGCCCGGCCGGTTCGCACCGCGAATCAGCGAGCGCCAGTCGCAAGCATTGGCGAGCATCGGCAGCAGATGCACGAGCGCCGCGAGCGCGAGACCCGCGCCGGCGGCACGCAACGCGCCGAGCACTGCACCCGGGTTGTCGTGCCAGACGAGCCATAGCGAAGCCAGCAGACCCGCCAGCGCGGCCACGCGGCCTAGATGCTTCATCATGCGGACACCTCGTGCAGGCGTGCCGCATACGCACATTGCCGTTCATCCTTCGGTTCGACGAAACTGCGGATCATTGCTGCATTAACCTGACATTCATCGTTACTCGTCTTGCGCGGCCGACAACAGGCCCTCGCCATCCACGTTGAAGCTGAAGCCGCGCCAGGTCACGCGCGAGGAACAGAAACTCGCGACGAAAATCGCAAATGACACGATATCCCAAAACGGCAGCAGCCACAGGCCGCCATGCATCTGTCGCAACGCGCGGTCGGCGCGCAGCTTCAGCGCAAAGCGCGCGCAGACCGCGAGCGCCGCAATGAGCCATGCCCACCACGCGCCGCCAGAAAACGCCGCCGCGAGCAGCGCAAACGCGAGTGGATGCATCAGCGCAGAGCCCAGATGACCGAGCGGATCGATGCTACGGATCGTGCGGCTCCAGCGCAGTTCGTGCGCGAACAATTGCGTCGCGGTGCGTTCGACACAGGCATGCGCGATCGCAAACGGCGGGATCGCCACTTGTTCGCCGCTCGCGCGCACCGCTTCGCCTATCGCGTGGTCTTCGGCGAGATAGCGCACAAACGGCATGAAGCCGCCGATCTTTTCTAGCGTGCGGCGCCGCATCGCAATCGTCTGTCCGAAGCATGGCTGCGCAAGACCGAGCGCGAGACCGGTGACGACGCCCGGCAAAAACTGATAGTTGGTCGCCTTTGCAGAGAGCCGCGGCCAGAAGCCGGGTTCGGCCTGCCCGCGATACACGCAGGTCACGAGCCCCACACCGGGCCTCTGCAATTCGCCGACGATATTGCGCAGATAGTCGGGACCGACGCTCACGTCGCTATCGGCAAAGACCAGTACGTCGTGCCGCGCTTGCGGCAGCATATTGATGATGTTGCTGATCTTGCGGTTTGGGCCGTACAGGCGCGCGTCGGCGACCACCGTAATGTCCGCTGCCGGATGCAGGTGCCGTAATTCGTCGACGGCCTGCAACGCCGCGTCCGCGGGGTCATGTACGCCAAACAGGAACTGCACGTCGCCCACGTAGCGCTGCGTGCAGAAGCTCGACAGATTATCGAGTAGCGCCCGCTCGTTGCCGTGCAACGGCTTGACAATGGTGACGGGCGGAAAGCTCAACGGCTCGGCCACCGCTCGCGCGAAGAACCGCCCGATCAGCACGCTCGCCAGCATCGTATAACCGATACCGAACAGCGCGCACGCCGCGCACGCATAGGCCGGCGCGGCAGCGAGCCAATGCGCGGCGCTCACGCCTCGTGAGCGCGCAGGAACCGGAAGAACTCGACGCCTTCGCGCAGACGCCGTTTCATCATGTCCCAGCTCGTCAACATTTCGCGCAGGATCTCCCAGATTTTCGACGGACGGAAATAGAAGCGTTTATAGAAGTTTTCTAGCTGGTGATAAATCTCGTCACGCGACAGATGCGGATAACCGATTGCCGCAAGCTGCACGCCTTCCTTGCTGACGAGGTTGATCACCTTGTTCTCTTCGAGCCAGCCGTTTTCGACCGCCTGGTTGTAGAGCGTGGTGCCCGGATACGGCGCCGCAAGCGACACCTGAATGGTGTGCGGATTGATTTCTTTCGCGTATTCGATCGTCTTCTGTATCGTGTCCTGCGTCTCGCCGGGCAAGCCGAGAATGAACGTGCCGTGAATCTTGATGCCGAGCTTGCGACAGTCTTCGCTAAAGCGGCGCGCAATGTCGGTGCGCAGGCCCTTCTTGATGTTCAGCAGGATCTGGTCGTCGCCGGATTCGTAGCCGACCAGCAGAAGACGCAGACCGTTTTCCTTCATGATCTTCAGCGTCGAATACGGCACGTTCGCTTTCGCGTTGCACGACCACGTCACGCCGAGCTTGCCGAGTCCGCGGGCAATTTCTTCGACGCGCGGCTTGAAGTCGGTGAAGGTATCGTCGTCGAACATGATCTCCTTGACTTCGGGCATGTTGTCGCGAATCCACTTCACTTCTTCCAGTACGTTCTCCACCGAACGCGTGCGGTAGCGATGCCCGCCCACCGTCTGCGGCCACAGGCAGAAGGTGCACTTCGAGCGGCAGCCGCGTCCCGTGTAGATCGACACATACGGATGCTTCAGGTAGCCGATGAAGTAGTTGTCGATGTTCAGATCGCGTTTGTAGACGGGCGCGACAAAGGGCAACTCGTCCATGTTCTCGAGAATCGGGCGCGCTTCGTTGTGCTCGATCGAACCGTCGGCCGCGCGATAACTGAGGCCCTTGATTTGCGCGAACGGTTTGCCCTCGGCCACTTCCTGACACGTGAAGTCGAACTCTTCACGGCAAACGAAGTCGATCGCCTCGCTCGCGATCAACGAATTGTGCGGGTCCACGGCAACCTTCGCGCCGACCATACCGACGAGCACCGACGGCTTGCGCTTTTTCAGGTCTTCCGCGAAAAGCGCGTCGGTGGGAAAGGACGGCGTGCTGGTGTGGATGATCACCAGGTCGTATTGCTGTGCGATATCGAGCGACGCTTCGACGGACAAGCCGTCGGCAGGCGCGTCGAGCACACGGCTACCGGGAACGAGCGCGGCGGGTTGCGCGAGCCACGTCGGATACCAGAACGAGCGGACTTCACGCTTCGCCTGATAACGCGAGCCTGCACCACCATCGAAGCCGTCGTACGACGGCGCCTGCAAGAACAGAGTTTTCATGGATGCTCCAGCAAGCCTTGAACGGGCGCTTTCGGTTTTCTGTCGGAAAACTTTCGGAACTGGAACTCGCGGGATCGCGAGCACGACGGCAAGATTCGCGCAGATGGTACGGAGCAAACCTGAAGGAAACCTTAAGCGGAATGGCGCGCGGCGTTGCATGGAGGCGTGGAGGATTGAACCGTTGCTACCGGTCTTCCCGCCGGCTGGATTCTTGAAGCGCATCACATGGTGAAACTGGATTGACTGGAGGGATACTGTTCTTGCGCACGGATTCGCGCTTATAGCTGGTATCTGAATATATTCGACTTATCGACCCTGAAAATCAGGGATAGATGTGTCCAACTGACCAACCGATAACCGCGCTTCTCGAGATAATCATATGTTCTGGAACGCATCACATCCCGCATGGAAACCGACGACGACTCGACGATGATGATCTTCGGCTTGTATTTTTCAATATCGATCGACGTTAGCACCTGATAGTCGTGACCTTCCGCGTCAATTGAAAGCAGATCGATCTCGCGATCGGAGTAGCAGCTATGCTCCAGGACATCGTCTAACGTCGCAGTCTCCACACTGCGGACCGACGTTGGCGCCTGGGTTTCAGCGGCAGCCACTTCCGGATCCAAAGTGGAGGTCAGCCCATAATCCGAAAAATTGTAGACGTCTTTCACGGCCTTCTCGCTGGAAATGGCCGCGCACACGTTCGTGTCCGAAGCTCGCGCGAGCCTGAACGCTTCGATCTTTACTGGATCCATGTCGATATTAATGCCCCGCCACCCGCGCTTATACAATGCATAAGTGTTGGAAAACTTGATGGGATGGTATGCACCGACATCCACATAAACCCCTTTGGTGCACGTTGGACTGATTATCTCGCGCAGTACGGCATCTTCGCCAAACTGCGAGTAGTACAAGCGCGCGCCCCTGGTTAGCCAGGTTTTGCGCACCAGCCAGAGAAAATGCCCCAAACTCTTAAGAGAACCCATAATAGTTCGCGCCTTGAAATCGATATCATGGCGGTAGACTAAACAACATCGAGCGATTTTCAAGGACAATTTGTAAACATGTCTGGCCTGCCCACTACCGCATATCGATGTATTGGGCATGCAGCCGGCATCCTTATGTAGCCGCGATCAGACGATCGCCGGCATTTTCCTTGTCAGATGAAATCTGACGCTTATACTTCCCATGGTCTGAAGATATTCCCCGGCGCGGTGTGTCCAGCTCGGCATGACCGCATGATCCGGCGTCCCGGTTGGCCCGGTTCACGGGGCAGTCGCGCGACGATCAGAAAATCACAGCAATATTGTCGGAGACCGGCGTATGAGCACGACTTTTTCGATCGAAGAGCCGCCCCGCATCATCGCGGCCCTGACCAGGCTGTACTCGGTTTTTCTGGTCATCGGTTTCGCGCTTGTCCCCGCCTACCTGATTGCTTATCTGGCTTTCTTTCAAGACCCCAGCCTGAAGTTCGAAAATCACATCTTCCACGAAGTCGCGATCGCGGCCGCAACGCTGGAGGGACTGTTTGTCACTTATGTGACATGGCGCTGTTATCTGTCGTCGGGCGAACCGCTGTTGCGGTGGCTGACTTTGGGCTTTCTTGGTTTTGTGCTGGTGTATTTGCCGCACGGCGCGTTCACCGGCATGGCTCATCACAATATCTGGCTCTTCCTGCTCTATGGACCGGCATCGCGCCTCGTGATGTCGGTACTGCTGTTGGCCGGCCTTCTTTCGTATCACCGCGTGCCCGACCCGGTCGACCGGCGTTCGAAACCGCTTCCATGGCTCCTCGCAATCGCCGCATTCGTCGTGATAGATGTGGCCGTTGGAGTCGTCGCGAACTCGCCGATCGCGGGCGATCTCTGGGTACGGCTGTCGATGGAAGGTGGAGCGCTCGTCTTCTCGACACTGAACGTCGTAGCGCTCATGCTCCGTCGCATTCGCTCGCCGCTGATGCTGATCTACGGCATTTCGATCACTTCGTTCGCGCTCGCGTCGCTTGCGTTCATTCTCGGCAAGCCCTGGAATCATATGTGGTGGCTGGCGCATGCGATCTTCGCCGCCGGCTTTTTCGTGCTGAGTTATGGCGTCGTCCAGGCGTTTCGCACCACGCAGTCCTTTTCGGCGATCTACAGTCAGGAAGAACTGATGGCTCGCCTCGCCGAGGCGATGGCACGGACCGAAAGCGCGCTGCAGGAGCTGCAACGCACCAATCACAAGCTTGAGCATCTCGCCTCGACCGATCCCCTGACCGGTGCCGCTAACCGGCGAGAGTTCATTCAACAAGTGGAGGTGGAAATCGCACGTGCGAGGCGAGACGGCGCGCCGTTTTCGCTGCTGGCGCTCGATCTCGACCACTTCAAATTGATCAACGACAACTATGGCCATCAGGTGGGTGACGAGGTGTTGCAGCGATTCGTGCAGAAATGCCTGGATGCGATTCGGCCGTATGACGGCGTGGCGCGCGTCGGCGGTGAAGAGTTCATGGTGCTGCTGCCCAAGGCCGCGCTAGAAGTGGCCCGTTCGATCGCGGAGCGCGTCCGTGGCGCCGTGGCGACCGAGGAGCTTTATACCGGAACGGGGCGGGCCGTCGCCGTTACCGTCAGTGTCGGCATCTCCGAATTCGGCCGCGACGGCGACACGATCGACACTCTCCTGCGCGTCGCCGATGAGCGGCTATATCGGGCCAAGCACAGTGGCCGCAACCGTGTGGTGGCCGCATAGCAACCGGGTGCGCCATCTTTCTACCAGCACCGGCCGCATCATTTTCATCCTGACGTGCGGCACGGGCTTGCGTGGACTTGCGGTCGCCCCCCGTGCCAGGCATCGAACGCGGCAACGCGGGCTCATCCGCGCGACGGCACCCATGTCGCTATCAGCAACAGCACAAACCCCAATACCGCGATGCCGGCGTGGACGACGATCAACCACTTCGGCAGCGCGATCATCTTCCAGTGATAGCCGAGATTCAGCACGGCACCGCCGGCCGCCGCGACCAGGAACAAGGCAAGCGCGACTATCGCCAGCACCGGCAGTCCAATCGTTGCGGCGGCATACGCAAGCAGGGTGATAGCGGAGGCTGCGAGCACACCGTGCAGCATCGCGAGCCACGCCGGAGGATGAGGCCGTCCGGCAAATCGCATACCGGCCATCAGCAGGCCACCGAGTGCGCCAAGCGCGAGCAATACAGTCGCGGTCTTTAGAATCAGGCCGGGTTCCATGATTGAAATCTCCTTCACAATTTCGGTGCTGTAGTCCGTCGGGGCGATACCCTTCGCGACGAACACGGCATCGGACGCCGTCAGCGCCTGGAACCTTCGTTTCCAGCGATTCGGGCCATGACGTTTTGAACAATCCGGTCACAGCGCGCACCAGCGAATTCGAAGAGCTCGCGCTCGGCAAGATCGATGTCTTGCGCCAGCGATTCGCGCAGCAGGCTCTTCGCCCGAAAATGCCGGCTGCGGACCGTAGCCTCGGGAATACCGAGGCATTGCGCGGTTTCTTCGACGCTCATTTCTTCCACCGACCTGAGCACGAATACCATGCGCACAGACTCCGGCAACGTATCCAGCTTTCTCTCGATGAGCGCGCGCATCTCGGCGCGTGCCAGCGCCTTATCCGGAGAAGCAGAATCAGGTAATGGCATGGCGTCCCTTTCAATGTCAGCGGTGTCCGAACTCACCATAGGGATGATGTTCTGCCTGCGGTTCCCACGACGTAACCGGCCGAGACATTCGTTCAGTACCAGCCGCGACAGCCAGGTGGACAAGGTCGCATGCCCACGAAACCGGCTGATGGATCGGTAAGCCGATAGATATGCCTCCTGCAACGCGTCCTCGGCCTCCGCGTCATCGCGCAGTGTCGCGCGTGCCAGACGATACAGGCGCCGGTTGTGTTGCCGCATAAGCAGTTCGAACGCCGAATGGTCGCCTGCGGCAATGCGTGCAGCGATGGACAGGTCATCGTCGCTGGGCGCGGAAGATAGGTAAGTGGTGTTCGTCATTGCGTGCTGCCTCTCATCGCACAGTAACGGAGCCGTGCATCGTCGGGTGGAAGCGGCATCCGTAGGGATATGTGCCGGCCTTACCGGCGACGTAAGACCACGACGCGTCCGCTGCAATGCTCCCCGAGTCGAATGCGTGGTTATCCGCGCTCACCGTATGGGGAAACAGGTCTTTGTTGATCCACACAATGCGATCCCCGCGTTTTACTTTCAGTGTTGCCGGACTGAAGCGCATGTCTTCGACCGCGACGACGTACGTTTGCGGCGCTACAAACGCATGGCCAGCGGATACCAGCATCGCACAGGTGACGACCTTGCACGCCAGCGCGATGCCAGCCGACTGAATGTGAGCCGCCATCAGTTCGACTCCCGCAGCGCGCCCTCGCCTAGCCACCGCTTTTTCCCAGCGACGCCTGCAAGTGCCTCGCGTGCTCGAGGTGCGCGACAAAGGCCGGCCGCACCTTAACAAGAAGCGCTTTCAACTGTTCGTTCTTTGCATTCGGTATCAGAGTCTTGTCGAGCGCATCAAGAACG
Organism: Paraburkholderia rhynchosiae; assembly: GCF_002879865.1. Taxonomy (GTDB): domain Bacteria; phylum Pseudomonadota; class Gammaproteobacteria; order Burkholderiales; family Burkholderiaceae; genus Paraburkholderia; species Paraburkholderia rhynchosiae. Next base: position 143,490 of record NZ_PNXY01000013.1, on the reverse strand, counting down.
CTTTCGTGATACGCCACCTCGTGGTCGATGTAGGCCCGATCGAATGCGTGACCATCCAGTTTCCGGAGGGCCGCGAGATTCGCATCCCCACCGCTCTTCAGGCTCTGACTCGTGGCGTTCTCCTCAGGCGTCACGTTCAGCTTATGCACGAGATCCACAGCCGATTTGTTGACCGCGCTGTGATCGGTAATCATTTGCTGGGCAAACGCTTTTACGTCCGTCGACTTCGACCGCGACTCTGCGAGTGTGCCTGCGTCGATGTCGACCTGATTGGCCGTCACCACGATCGCCGCGATCTGCGGATCGGTTGGTCCGGCGTTTTGCGCCCAGCCAGCGACACTGACCAGGGCCAGGACGCCGAGCCAGCTTGGGTTGATGAATCTCATGATGGTATCTCCGTTGATATCTCGAACCAGCCCGGAACGACCAGGGCCAGCCCAACGCGACGTTGTGTATGTAGATAGATGTCACGACTGGGAATCCCGTTCCGGGAAATATCCCTGGTTCAGCCGCCGCCGGAGCAAGCGTTCTTGCATTACTGCCTTGCGGTCCTACAATCGTGAATGCCACCACCTGAAACGGGTCGCTTTCGGTTCTTTTGCGCTGGAGGTGTTGTCCATGCGCCATCATGAAACGCCTGTCATTTTTCCGCGCGGCTGCGCAACTTGTCCGGCCGGCCCGAGGTCGCAGACCACCGTCCGATTTCGCAATCTCGCCGCTGCGACGCTCACCGTTGTGTTTTTCTCGCTAGCCTCTACCGCAATCGCACAGACCATTGCAATTGTTTCCGGTACTTACGGCGATAACTGCGGGGTGCGCCACGGTAACGATACACGGCACCTTGCGGCGGAATGCAGTGGCCGCATGTCATGTCGATATGTCATAAAAAACCGGCTCACGGACCATCCATTGCCCGAATGCAAGAAGAACTATCGGGCGGAATGGAAGTGCGGCGCACAGGAATTCCATACCGCCGCAGTCAGCCCCGAGGCGAAGGCCGGCACGCTCGCAATTAGCTGTGTTGCATCGCACGGAGCCGGTAAATAGCAACGCCCGAAAGGCACCGGCAGAAATGTAAAGGCGGCAGCAATGTCGCGCCTACGTTCTCGTATGATCCGGCGCCGCGCCTCTGCTGCCGGCGCGCAAGCCCGCAACCATCTCCGCTAGCCAGTTCACAACCAGCGCCGTGTATGCGCGCTGGCTGCCGTCGTCGGAGAGGCCGTGATCCGCGCCCTCGATGACGCGATACGTCAGCGAGTGCGCGCACAGGAAGGCCTGCAGATAGCTGGCGATGACCGTGTGCGGAACAATCTGATCGTGTTCCGATTCGACCAGCAGCACATCGCCATTGAAGTTTGCGGCCGCACGCAACGCCCGGTTTTCCGTCGCCGGCACGATGCGTTTGCGATATTCGACAAGATCGTGCTCGACATGCAACGCACGCTTCGGTGTGGCCCAGCCGTCGTCGAGATAAAGAGCGGGCACGCGCAGACCGAGCCAGCGTACAGGACGCAACTCCGTCAGGATGGTCGCGAGGTAGCCGCCATAACTGCTGCCGATCACCGCGATCGAATTGCGGTCGATCAACGGATGGCCAACCAGCGTGTCATATGCGGCAATCAGATCGTTCAGGTTCGTCTCGCGCGTCACTGTCTGCTGTTCGCTTCGCGTCCGCGCATGCCCTGTGAGATCGAACGTCAGGCATACGCAGCCCATGGCCGTCGCCTGCCTCGCGCGTTCGAGGTACTGTTCCTGACTGCCGCCCCATCCATGCACGAAAAGCACCCCGGGCACGGTCGCTTTCGGCACAAGCATTGTGCCGTCGAGATGGCCTTTTTCGACTTTGATCTGTAGCCGGTAACGGTCTGCTGTCATCTGCTCGGCGCTCCTTTGCAGGGTTCCCTGTCTAGCGTGTAGTACTTCGTGATATGACCCGCCTGCGCGTCGACACCACGGTAGACCATGCACGCCCCAGCGGGTATCTGTGCATCCTCTCCGTAGATCTCGCGTGTCGATGCGCGCACCAGATATGCGTCCGGGTCGGCCCTGAATGTGCGCAGCGCGCCGATCTCGGCGCCCGTGGCGCCGCCGACGCGCCACGACTGTTCAAGCACACCGCAATGGAGGACGCCCGCTTCATCGAGTCCGTGAGCGACGTCGTAATTGCGCCTCGACGCAAAGAATCCGGCATAGTGGTTGTGCACCGCGGCATCGAATGCGCGCGCTTTCGCGATGGCGTCTTGTATGTTTTGCGGAAGGTCGAGCCGCACAAGCGCATCGAAGCAACCTCGCACCACGACCAGATCGGAGCCGCCATAAACTTCGTTGCCGTGATTGTTGACCGTCAGGTGTTGCACACCGTAGTAGCTCGCTAGCATGTCGTCGAGCGCGATCTGACCGACGCTGAATGTTTCGATCGCATCCAGATGCCGCTCGATCACGATGCCTTCGGCCCGCAACGCCTCGTCGCCGAGCGCATCGAGTTGCGCCTCCAGTTCATCGCGGTTGGCAACCACCGCCTGTCCGGCGCCGCCGATTCCATAAGGCCGCTTGACGCGCACGGGACCGCCTTCCCACAGTCCGCGGGCGGCGTTGCGCGCATCCTCGCGTGAAAACGCCGAGTAGCCCGGCAACACGAGCGACGCAGTACGCGAGCTGAACGCACGTGACCAGCCGGGCGGTGAAATTTTTGCGCCATCTGCCAGGCCGTGCGCAATCAGCTTTGTCGCGACAAAGGGAAACGGCACGACGCCGCCATATAAATCGCGCACGGACCGCACGCCTAGCTTGTGCGCGAGCGCCACGGTGAGCGTGTCGTCGGGGATCAGATAACGATGCGCCGGGTAAGCGCATTCTTCGTCGAACTCGCCCGCAAACTGCGTGCCTTTCAGCTCCGCGATCTGTCGCGCGAGTTCCCGAATGGTGTCCGCTTCGTGGCCCCCTGGCGCCGCCTTAGGTGACTTGCGATGCAGGAGCACCACGGGTAACGCCCGCGCCGCGGATACTGAGCCCGCTGACTGCTCCATGTTGCCCTCCCCGCGCGGAATCGCGCGTCGGCGAAGAGATATCATTATTGATACCTCGGATGCGTGAGTGACGCAAAGGTGATGCCAGCAATCAGATGACTGATAGGCTCCAATGGCGCGGTCCGATGTCAGCGCAAAAAACGAACGGAGGGATCTCGCTGCGCTTTACTCGTCAATAGCTGCGTGCAGGTACTTCCCCTGGCGAGCAATGTGCATCGACCGGTAATCCGGTGCGGTCGACGCGGTTGCCTGGGGCCCCACGTAGTGCAGTACTGCCGGCACCTTCACGATTCCCAGCAGCAGCTCCATGACGAAATTCCACGTCCCCTGGTTCTTCGACTCCTCCTGACACCAGACGACACTCTTCAGGTTCGAAAACCCGGCGGTGAGCCCTCATGAACCGTAAGCGGCGGCCTGGTTACTCACAATGGAGCACGACAATGAAGATCCTCATGGTACTGACGTCGCACGATCAGCCAGGAAACACGGGAAAGAAGAGGCTTCTGGCTCGAAGAATTTGCCGCCCTGTATTACACGTTCCTCGGCTCCCGCAATCGGTGTTGCCCTGCCCTCTTCGACTTCGATTGGAGACGTCAAGAACTGCATTATCGTTGAGCTATCGCGCTTAAGCATGGCTTGCATATCGCAAAGGGTCTACGAAAATGAGGAGGACCAGCCCACGCAGTATCTAAACGATCTTCAGCCAATGGACACCGGCCAATACAAAGTTGCGTGCATCATGCCAAACTGGAGAATTGGCTAGCTCGTGACAAACACCGGATATGCGTCAGAGTCAGCATTCGATGATGGCTTTCACTACGCCGGCGGACGGCTCAAGCAGTTTCGAGAATTCCGCAGGGACATCGGCGAGCTTCATCCGGTGTGTGTTGAGTGCCGCATCGGGCACCTGACCGGCACGCATGGCCGTGAGCACAGTTTCGAAATCTTCCGCTGTCGCATTGCGGCTTCCGATCAAGGTGGCTTCGCGCTTATGGAACTCCGGATCGGAGAAAGTGATCGGGTCTCTCACCACGGAAATCAGCACGTATTTCCCGCCGTGCGCGATAAACTCGAAGCCACGCTCCATGGCCGCCGGATTACCCGTCGCATCGAAAACCACATCGAAGAATTCGCCGTTAGTAAGTTTCGCCAGCTGGTCGACGTCGGCATCACCGATTTGCACAGTAGCCGCCACTTCAATTTTCTCGGCGCAGAAGTTCAGACGATCGAGCCGTGTATCGAGTGCCGTCACTGTGGCCCCGCGCAGACGTGAAAAAATCATTGCAGCCATACCGATCGGACCTGCGCCGACTACCAGCACGCGCTGTCCCGCCTGAACGTCTGCGCGGCGAACTGCATGCGCGCCGATGGCGAGAAACTCGATCATTGCCGCCTGATCGAGCGTGATTCCTTCAGCCTTGTGAACGAACTGACGCGGCACGCTCAGATACTCCGTCAATGCGCCATCCCGATGGACGCCCAATACCTGAATGTTCACGCAGCAGTTCGTTTTTCCGTTCCTGCAAGCAATGCACTGGCCGCATGACAGGTAGGGCATCACGTAGACCGGGTCGCCCGCGGCCAGACCGGAATCCGCATCGGCTTCTGCTACCGTACCCGACAGTTCGTGTCCCATCACGCGGGGGTAGGCGAGAAATGGCTGATTGCCAGTAAAGATGTGCAGGTCAGTGCCGCATACACCGACGCGTCGCACTCGCAGCAACACGTCGCCGCGTTCGCGCAATGGCCTTGAGCGCGTCTCAGCGCGTAGCACGCCGGGAGTTTCACAAATAACGGTGAGCATAAGTTTCCTTTTTCAGATACAGAGCCCGCGAAGCCATGTTGCGGTTTCGATGCCAGCTCGGCTAATTCGTCTCTTCATGGCGAAGTCAACGAGTGCAATGCGGGACAACACTATTCGAGGTAAAAGACCTCTTCCATCCGTGCCCAGTGTTCCGTCGGCGCACGACTTGGCAATGGCTTCTGGCACGGGCCACACAGGCGCCACCAACGTTGTGTTTCTGGGTCGTTCGCAATCTCGGCCATATCGCTTTCATAGTCATCTCCGACGTATTCCCAGTAACCGAACAACAGGTTCTCGGGCTCCCGCAGGAAAATCGAATAGCGGGTGACATTCGAGCGTTTCAGACGGGCGAGCACCGTCGGCCACACCTGTGCATGCAAGCGTTTGTATTCATCGATGTACTGAGGATCGATACCGATGACCATTCCCATTCGTTGCATCACACTCTCCCTATTCTTCGAGCCGGTAAAAACGACAAGCGTTGCCGCCGAATACAGCGTCTTTATCCTCATCGCGGGCATACCGGTCACAGTAATTTTCACAGGCGGCAAGCCACCCTGCGTAGTCGCCGAAATGCGTCGCGAGTCGCTGGACAGGCCAGTCGCTTCCCCACATAAGACGATGTGTGCCGAACAGCCGGAATAACGTTTCTACGTAGGGCTCGAAAGCGACAATGTCGGTATCCTGCGACGCCTCCGTCCATAAGCCGGACAGCTTGCAATGTACGTTTTCGAGTTTTGCCAGATCTTCCATGGCGGTTCGCCACGGCTCCAGTTGCCTGATAGCGACCAGTGGCTTGGCCGCATGATCTATAACAATCCGAAGGCTTGGATAACGCCTCGCGAACGCGAGCAATCCGGGCAGCTGACGCGGGACGACCAGCGCATCAAATGCAAGATCATTCTCGATCATCGCAGTGATCGCCGGTCGCAATGCCGGGTCGTCGATCCAGTTGTCGTCGGCAAGATCCTGCAGCATCGGCCGCAGCGCTTTCAGCTTCGGGTGGCGGGCTAAAGCATTGATCTGTTGCGGCGCGTCCGGTGCTTTCAGGTCGGCCCATCCCACCACCCCGCGAATAAAAGAGTGACGCTCCGCCAGTTCGAGCAGGAACCCGGTGTCTTTGCTGTCCGGTAAGGACTGGACCAGCACGGTTCCGTCAATGCCGCATTGTTCAAGCAGCGGTTCAAAATCGGCCGGTCCAAAGTCTCGATAGATCGCTCCGAGGCTGGCAGGTGGCCAATGCCCCACACGCGCCGTGAGCTGCCAGAAATGATGATGTGCGTCGATACGCAGGCTCACTGGACGACCTCGGGCACAGGTGCGGTGTCTGCAATCAGACCATTCGATTTCAACTCCTGCCACAATCCGGCCGGCAGCGTCTGCTCGAACCACGCGACGTTCTGCCGGAGTTGTTCGACGCTCCGCGCGCCCACCACGCACGACACAACCGCAGGATGCGCAAGCGGAAACTGCAGTGCCGCTGCGGGTAACGGAACCTCGAATTCGCGGCAAACCTCAGCCAGCCGGCGGACGCGCGACACAACACTGGCGGGGGCATCCCCGTAATTGAACTTGCCATTACCTGCCAGCACGCCGGAATTGAACACACCGCCGGCCACGATCGAATTCCCATGCTGTACGCAGTTGTCGAGAAACGGCGAGAAACAATCCTGCTCGAGGAGCGTATACCGGCCCGCGAGTAGCGTCACATCGAGCTGTATCTCCTGCATGGCTTCATGCACGACTTGCCATTCATTCACTCCAAGACCGATGGCTTTGACCTGCCCTGCACTACGCAGCGTATCGAGTGCGCGGAAACCCCCTCCGTCTGTCAACTGTTTCCAGAATTCGACGTTTGCATCGCCATGTGTCATTCGACCGATGTCATGCACATACAGCAGATCGATCTGCGCGATACCGAGACGCTGCTGGCTGTCTTCGAAAGACCGCATGACGCCGTCGAAGCTGTAGTCGTAATGCGGTCGGAAAGGGAGCGGTTCCGCCCAGCCGTCATCGCCGCATCGAACAGTCGGATCCGGCCGAAGAAGCCTGCCGACTTTCGTACTCAGCACGAATTCGTTATGCGGCCGCGCTGACAACGCGTTACCCACACGGCGCTCCGAAAGCGTGTACCCGTAGTACGGCGCAGTGTCGAAATAGCGCAGACCGAGCGACCATGCTTCGTCCATCAGCGCACGCGCCTGTTCCGGCGGCATAGTGCGATACAAGCCGCCAAGCTGCGAACAGCCCATACCGAGTGCACTCAGTTGCACTGCCCCACGCGACAGATCGCGCAGATCACCTGCTTTCATCAGAAATTCCGCCTCCAGGGATTCGTTGCTGAACGTTCAACGCCTTACCGCACGTCCTGAACGGCGCAGTCATCAAGGGCGGACAACGCCGTCGGGCGTCGTCCGCACCGCGCTTCAATACAACACGTTCTTCGCGACCGGCTGATCGATGTTGTCCTTCTCGACCATCACGACACCGGTATCCAGTTGCTTCGTAACCGGCTTGTGTTCGATAACCTCCACCGCCGTTTTGACGCCTTTGTAGCCCATCTGATACGAGCCCTGAACAGCGATGGCCTGGATGGTTCCGTCCTTGACGAAGCCCTGCAGGTCCTGGTTGCCGTCAAAGCCGATCGCGACGACCTTGCCGGCTTTGCCGGACTGCGCCAACGCGCGCCCCATCCCCACAGCCGTCGGTTCATTCGCACCGAAGATGCCCTTCAGATCCGGATTGGCCGACAGCACGTCGGTCGTCTGATTGAGCGCCGTCGCCATCTGCGACTGCGAGTAGAACGGTCCGACAATCTGCAGCTTCGAGTGCTGCGCGAGATACTTGCGGAACCCGCCCACGCGGCCAATCTCGGAACCCGCTCCAGCCACGTACGACATCACAGCGACCTTCCCGGTTTGTCCAACCCGGTCGATCATCGCTTTCGCGCACAACTCACCGGCCTTGGCGTTATCGGTCGAGAGAAACGACTGGTAATACTGCTTGCCCGAATCGGACACGAGCGAATCGATCAGGACAACTGGAATCTTTGCCTCCCAGGCCTTCTTCATTGCCGGGACCAGTGCGTCGGGATCGGACGGCGCGAGCACGATCGCCGCGACATGCCGGTTCACCGCGTTCTCGACCATATTGACCTCGTCGGCCACGGCCGACTCGGTCGCCGGTCCCTGAAACGTCATCGTGTAGCCGTTCAGCCCTTTCATGCCCTCCGTCGCGCCCTTTTGCACGTTCTGCCAGTAATTCGAGTTAGCCGTCTTGACGATAACGGCGATCTCTCCGCCCGCCGCATTCGCGTGCGCCGTCGCTGCGGTCAAAAGTGCGGCGGCCAATGCCAGATACGTCTTCCTCATGTCTCACTCCTTGGGTTGGTGATTGCACTGCTTTGTTGGACTTCTCGAATGACATCATTCGATGTGCTTTATCGGCGGTTTCTGACCTGATCGATCCAGACGGTGCCGAGAATGACCAGGCCGATAATGATTTGCTGGACGAAACTCGATACACCGTTCATGTTCAGGCCATTGCGCAGCACGCCGATGACGAACGCACCGATGGCCGTACCGGAGATCGTGCCTACACCGCCCATCAGGGACGTCCCGCCAATCACGGCACTGGCGATCGCATCGAGCTCGTACATGACGCCTTCGTTGGGTTGCGCCGTGACGAGGCGCGACATCAGCACGCAGCCTGTCAGACCGGCGAGCACCCCGGACAGCACATAGGTAAACAACGTGACGCGCCGGACATTGACGCCGGAGAGCCGCGCGGCTTCGGCGTTCGATCCGACTGCGTAGATGTGACGGCCGAGCGAGGTGCGCGTCAGCATGATCGACACGGCCACCGCCAGCACGACCATGATGATCACGGGATAGGGAATCCCGGGAAATACCGTATCGGGGAACCCATCTGCTCCGATATGCGAGATGCGGAACAACGCGCCATTCCCGAGTTCACCGAACGCATCGCCGAGTCCGGAAACCGGGCGCGCACCCGTGATCTGCAGCGCGAGACCGCGCGCGACCAGCATCATGCCGAGCGTGGCGATAAAGGGCGGCAGACCCATGCGTGTGACGCACAGGCCATTAACGAGCCCGCACAGGCCGCCCACCACCACGCCGCCGAGCATGCCGAGAGGAATCGGCACGCCGGCCTTGACGAGCAACGCGGCGACCACACCGGACAGCGCGAGTACGGAACCCACGGACAGGTCGATTCCACCCGTAATGATCACGCAGGTTGCCGCCACGCCAAGATAGGCAATCGACGTCACCTGCAAGGCGACCGTCATGCCGTTTCCGACCGAGAAGAACGCGGAACTGGTCGATGAAAAGACGAGCACCAGCATGATCAGACTGCCGAGCGCAGCGAATTTCTGGATCAGGTCGCGACGCCGGAGCTTCGCGCTCGTGTCGACAGTAGTGATCTGTTCGGATGTTATTTCAAGCATGATTTCGTCCCGATGCGAAGTGCATGATTTCTTCCTGATTGGTGTGGCGCGTCTCCAGGACCGTGGCGATCCGGCCTTCGTGGAATACCGCGACGCGATCGGACATGCCGAGAATCTCGGGCAATTCCGAACTGATCAGCACGACGCCGATGCCCTGCGCAGCGAGTTGATCCATCAACGTATAGATCGCGTATTTCGCGCCGACATCGATGCCGCGCGTGGGTTCGTCGAAGAACAGAATCTTCGATTCGCGAAACAGCCATTTGCCGATGACGACCTTCTGCTGATTGCCGCCGGACAGGTTGCGCGTGAGTTGATGGACCGTCGGCGTGCGGATCCCGAGCGTTTCGACATAACGCTGTGCGGTGGCCGCTTCTTCGGCGAAGCGGATGAAGCCCGCGCGGCCCGACACCGCCTCGATGTTGGCCAGCGTGATGTTGGTCGCGACCGGCATCTTCAGCGCGAGGCCGTCGCTCTTGCGGTCTTCCGACAGGTACGCGATGCCGTGGCGAATCGCGTCGATAGGCGAGCGGATCGAGACGCGCTCACCCCCGATATGAACCTCGCCGCCGTCCGGTTGGTCTGCGCCGAAAATCGCCCGTGCCACTTCGGTCCGCCCCGCGCCCATCAAACCGGCGAAGCCGAGAATCTCGCCTCGCCTCAGTTCGAACGAAAGCGGCCCGAATGCCGGTGCGCGCGACAGATTGTCGACCCGCAGCAGCACGTCCTGCGTCGGCACCGAGCGGCGCGGCGGGTACGCATCATTCAGCGCCCGGCCGACCATCCGCGCAACGATCTCCTCCATGCTGGTCGCCGCGAAATCGTCCGTTGAAATGTGATGTCCGTCGCGCAGCACGGTCACGCGGTCGACGATCTGCTTCATTTCGTCCAGACGATGAGAGATGTAGACAATGCCGACCCCGCTCTCGCGCAATTCCTTGATGATCCGGAACAGGTGCATGGTTTCGGATTCGGTGAGCGACGAAGTGGGTTCGTCCATGATCAGCACCTGGGCGTCGAGCGAGAGAGCCTTGGCGATTTCGACCATCTGTTGCTGGGCGATCGACAGCGTTCCCACCAGCCTGGTGGGCGGCAACGACAATCCAATGCGGGCGAGCGCGCGCTGGGCATTGCCATTGAGCCTCGCGCGGTCGATGAACGGTCCGCGTTTGGGCTCGCGCGCCAGGTAGATGTTTTCCGCAATGGAGAGGTGGGGCACCAGATTCAGTTCCTGGTGAATGATTGCAATCCCTGCTTCCTGTGCCTCAAGCGAGGACGCGAACCGCCTTTCCATGCCGCGAAAAACAATCGTGCCGGCATCCGGCCGGTATTGGCCGCTGACGATTTTCATCAGGGTCGACTTGCCAGCGCCGTTTTCGCCACAAATCGCGTGGACTTCACCGCGGCGCAATTCGAAGTGCACGTCCTCCAGTGCAATGACACCGGGAAACCGCTTCCCCAACCCGCTCAGTTTCAATAGCTCCTGGGGTTCCTCTGCAGCGAGGCCGCCCACTGCGCGCGGGGCCAGTTCGGCGCTCAGATCTGTCACGCGTGTCTCCTTTCTTGTATGCGGCGCTTGTGTTGGTCAGGCCAATCTGACGCAGATTAGAGAATAAATCGCGCATCTGGTCAAGCCAATTTATGCGTTGTTTTCATTGGCCTTACCCAGTACAAACCCGTATCCTCCATGGAAAACGATGCGGAAAACCCCGCCAGTCGGCGTGGTAGACTTGATCGCGGGCTCGGTCAGACGATCGGGCCACTTTTCCTTCCGGCAACAAGATGAAACAGACCGAACCAAAGCGGCTTTACCAATTGGTCGCCGACCAGATTCGCGGCCTCATTCACGGAGGCGATTTCCCTCCGGGGTCGAGACTGCCGGCAGAGCGCGATTTGTCGCAGCAACTGGGTGTTTCGCGCCCGTCGCTGCGCGAGGCGTTGATCGCCCTGGAAATCGGCGGCAGCGTCGAGACGCGCATGGGTTCGGGTGTCTACGTGCGCGACACCGCAAACGAAAGCGAAGGATCGCTGGCGGTGTTAGGCGAAAGCCCGACGGAAATCATGCAGGCGCGCGCTGTGATCGAAGGCGGCCTCGTCGTGCTTGCCAGCACGCGACTGACAGCCGCCTCTCTGGACCGGCTGGAGCGCAGCGTGGAGGCGATGCATCGCCTCGCCTCCGCCGGCAAATCTCCTCTGGAACCGGACCGGCAGTTCCACCTCATCATTGCGCAAGCGGCTGGCAACACGATGTTGAGCCGGTACGTGGCCGATCTGTTCGACGCGAGACGCGATCCGATCGGGGCGAGGATTAGCGAACTCGCCGAAAATACGGCGACATGGATGGCTGCCGTTGAGGAACACGAAAAAGTCCTGCATGCCCTGCAAGCAGGAGACCCGCTTGCCGCTGAAGCAGCGATGCGATCGCATCTGAAAGCTTCCGAGGAGCGTTGGGTCGGAAGTGACATCAAGAAAGTTGCGCCCAACGATGCTGACGGTAAAGCTGGCCGCGTGCGACCGGGTTGAGTTGTGAACCCAACCTGTTTGAGCTTTCCCCCCGACATTCGTCTTCCTGCCGGTCGCGTATAAAGTCGCCACGAAGGGCGGCAGCGTCCATCACATCAGAGCCCGGAGATACGAACGGCTCTCAAGCCAAACTCGACGCTCGAGCGTTGAGGCCGCGCTCATGGGCGAGCCATGCCCGCCATCCACCGAATTCGGAGATATCGGTCCCCGACTGAACGCCATACGGTTCGCACAGGAAACCGGTCACCCACGAGCCATCCGCGAGTTCGATCTTGCCGAGAGCCAGCGGCGATGGAACCGTCGCGATGAACGAGCCGAACTCCGAGGCAGGCATCTTCCACACTTCGATCTCGACCTTGACGCCGCCATCGCCCACTCTCCATAACCCCGGACGCCGTGTGCGATCCGGCGACGCCGGCAATGCGGCAAGTCGGTAGTGCGGCGCTGTATGCGTGGACTGCAGCAAAAGCGCGCCGCGAGAAAGCATGTCGCTATTCAACGGCAAGCCTTGCATGTGCGCGCCGCATACCGCGACGAGCATTCGATCGTTCGTTGCGGGGCGTCGCTCAGAAGGCGCGATTGTGTTACCCCCAACGCATTCGATGCCGCTTGTCCGTTGCAAAAGGTCCGCAATACCTAACAGATACTGGTCGGTAAACGCGCGGCCAAAAACGGTTACGCCCCACGGAAGCCCGTTCTTCATGAATGCGGTTGGTGTCGCGACGGCCGCGTAGTCCAGCAGGTTCATGAAGTTCGTGTAATAGCCAAGCAACGAGTTCGGTCCGATTGGATCTTGCTCCAGTTCGGCGAGCGTCACAGGGCGCGGATATGTCGGTGTGAGAACGCAGTCGAGTGTCTCGATCAATGCATCGCAACGGGCTTTCAATGCCTGAAGGCGATATTGCGCCTCGAATAATTCGACAGCGGTTGCGCCCGGCGCCTTGGCGAGCACATCGCGAATGACTGGAAGCACAGCGTCCGGCCTGGTCGACATCAACTCGCCCGCCACGCTGTAACGCTCCGCGACCCAGGGCCCCTGATAAAGAAGATTTGCTGCTTCAACGAACGGCGCGAAATCGATCTCGACAGCCTCGCCGCCTGCCGCTTCCAGCATCGCGCGAGCCGCGGCGAACAGCGCCGGACTCTCCGCGCATCCCGCAAACTCCAGTTGCAAAGGAACGCCGAATCGGAAAGCGGCCGGCGCGCCGAATGCTTGCGCGCAATTCCACTGCGGATTCTTGCGACTATATGCATCCCGAGGATCGGTCAGTGCAGTCAGCGAGAGAAGCTCACTCGCTTCTTCCGCTGTGGCCGTGAAGAACGTCACGCAATCGAGGGTGCGGCAAGCAGGCACCACGCCCGCGGTGGACAAGATACCTTTCGTTGGTTTGAGTCCGATCAGATTGTTCAATCCGGCAGGCACCCGGCCAGAACCCGCTGTGTCAGTACCAAGTGCAAAACTCGCGACACCGAGCGCAACAGCCAGCGATGAACCAGCGCTGGAACCGCCCGAGGGATAGTCGGGATGCGCGCTGTTGCGGCACTTTCCATAAGGCGAGCGAGTGCCGTTAAGACCGGTAGCGAACTGATCGAGATTGGTCTTCCCCAGCGGTATGGCGCCGAGCGCAATCAGTTGCGCGACCAGCGTCGCCGATTCAGAAGGCGTGTACGCGAAAGCTGGGCACGCAGCCGTGGTCTGGATACCGGCGAGGTCGATATTGTCCTTGATGGCGAATGGAATGCCGTAAAGCGGCAGGTTGGCAATGTCTTGCCTGGCGAGCCAATCGAGATACGGCGCGACTTCTTCTTCGCTCAGAAGATGAATGAAGAGGTTGAACTCTGCATTCAGGTCCGCGGCTTTCGCAAGAAGCTCATTCACGAGAGTATGAGGCGCAAGAGTGCCAGCAAGGTATGCATTCCGCAGTGCCGGAAGGCGTAGGTCAAATGACGACATGGCTGTGTGTCCTCGTATTCAGTGACGTTCAATGACTGCGATCCGTTGCCCCGCGCGCACGGGCGAGCCAGGACCCACGTAGATTTCGCCGACCGTTCCAGCGCACGGAGCACACACCGATATCTCCATTTTCATCGACTCGATGATAACCAGTACGTCATTTGCGGCAACTACGTCGCCAGTCCTTACCTTCACCTGCCAGAGGCTGCCGGCAATCTCACTGTCCACTGCCACCTCGCCATCTTCGAGAGGAGCCAGTTGCGCATCTTCGGCCACGGGTGCCTCGATTGCCTCTTCCAATGTACCCGCTTCACGCCAGCGCTCACGCTCGGCTTCGAACGCGACCCGTTGTCGGAACCGGAACTCGTCGATACTGGCAGATTCGCTCGCAACAAACGCCTGATAGTCCGGCAGAGAAAGCTCCGATTCCTCGATCCGCAGCGGGTAGCGTCCGAGCGGAAAGTCAGCGCGAATGCGCAGCAGTTCTTCTGGCGAGACTTCGTAGAAGCGGATCTGGTCAAAGAAGCGCAGTAAGTAGTGCTGCCCGGCGAAGTCCGCGACGTTGCGGTAGCGATTCCACATCTGCAGCGTGCGGCCCACGAATTGATAGCCGCCCGGCCCTTCCATTCCGTACACGCAGAGATATGCGCCGCCGATGCCCACCGAATTCTCCGCAGTCCACGTGCGCGCCGGGTTGTACTTGGTGGTCACGAGACGGTGACGCGGATCGAGCGGCGTCGCGACCGGTGCGCCCAGGTACACGTCGCCTAGCCCCATCACGAGATAGTTCGCGTCGAAGACGATGCGCTTGACTGCATCGATAGACTCGAGGTCGTTGATCCGCCGGATGAATTCGAGGTTGCTTGGGCACCAGGGCGCATCTTTGCGTACGGTGGTCATATACTTTTCAATCGCGAGTTGGCACGCGGGGTCGTCCCATGAAAGAGGAATATGGACGACGCGCGAAGGCACGCGAAGGTCTTTCATCAACAGGACGCGTTCCCAGGCCTGTTCTACGATGCCAAGCAGTTCAGTAAGAGACACATCCTCTGGCCGATAGTGAATCTGAAGCGAACGTATCCCCGGCGTGAGGTCGATCATGCCCGGCAGCGCTTTCGCTTCCAGTGTCTGCATCAGTGCATGCCCGCGAAAACGCGAAACGAGGTCGAGTTCCGGCGGACCAATCTCCAGGAGAAGATGCGTGTCGCCGGACAAGCGTGCCGCGAGCCTTTCGTCAGCAGAGCCCGTGTCGAGAACAATGGGAGACGTCAGCGACGAGCGTCTCCCGATTGGCGCGCATTGCCCAATCTCGAGGCTCTCCAGCTCGCGGTTGCGCTCGCGTGCCGCTTCGCGCGCATGCCCGATTTCTACGGGTATGAAACGAACCTTGTCGCCGGCCTTTAGCTGGCCGATGTGCCAAAGGTCGGCCTCAATAATCGTCACCGGACAGACGAAGCCACCGAGGCTCGGACCGTCGGGCCCGAGAATCACAGGCATGTCGCCAGTGAAATCGACGGCACCCACCGCATAGGGATTGTCGTGAATGTTCGACGGGTGCAGCCCGGCTTCTCCACCGTCTTCGCGCGCCCACTTTGGCTTCGGTCCGATAAGGCGCACACCGGTACGACTCGAATTGAAATGTATCTCCCACTCCGTATCGAGGAACTGCTCGATGTAGCCGGCACTGAAGTACTCCGGCGCGCCGTGCGGACCGTAGATCACGCGTATCGTGCGAACGCTCTCCAGCTTCGGTACATCGGCGAGCGACGCGCCAGCTTGCGTATCCTGCAGGGGATAAAGGTGAAGCACGTCGCCCGTGCGAATGGCGCGGCCACCATGCCCACCAAACTGACCCAGCGTGAAAGTGCTGCGACTTCCCAGATACACCGCAACGTCCAGGCCACCGCGCACGCACATATAAGCGCGCGCGCCCGCGCCCCGAATCGCGCCGAGAGCCAGCACCGAACCCGCCGGGACAAAGATGCTGGTATTCAGCGGTTGCCTGACGTCGTCCAGCAGCACTGGAACATCCGCACCGGTGATGGCGATGACGGCGTCGGTATTGAATCGCAGCGTCGGTCCGCTCATGGTGATTTCAAGAGCAGCCGCTTGCGGCGCGTTGCCAAGCAGGCGATTGCCGAGCCTCATGGCGCGGTCATCCATCGGACCTGACGGCGGAATGCCTACCGCCCAGAAGCCCTGTCGACCGGGAAAATCCTGCACCGTGGTTTGCGTACCGCCGCTGAGCACTTCAACCGTGCTCGCTCGATACTTGAGGCCCTCCAGGCAGCGGGTCCATGGTTCGCCTGAAGCAAACGGCTGGTCGTGGAGAATCTGACGCAAGTAGTCACGATTTGTCTCGACGCCGAAGATACGTGTGCTCTGCAACGCATCGTCCAGCGCGCGTCGCGCCTCTTCGCGCGTCGGCGACCACGCAATGATCTTTGCGAGCATCGGATCAAAGTACGGCGGCACCTCGCAACCGGATTCGATCCACGTATCGATACGCAGCGCACTTCCGTCGGCCTGCGGAAAAGCAACCTCGGTCAGAAGGCCCGGACTCGGTATGAAATCGCGGCCCGGATCTTCAGCGTAAAGTCGAGCCTGAATCGCATGGCCGCGCGGTGCTAGACCTGCGGCGAGCTCACTCAGAGGTGCAAGTGTTCCAGCCGCCAATTCAATCATCCATCGAACAAGGTCGACACCCCAGACCTGTTCTGTCACACCATGCTCCACCTGCAGACGCGTGTTCACTTCCAGGAAGTAGAACTGCTGGGCCGCACTGTCGTACACGAACTCGACCGTACCGGCAGAGCGATAATCGACCGCCTTCGCGAGCTTGAGCGCCGCGTCGCACAACGCTTCGGCTATGCCTTCCGGCAAGCAGGGCGCGGGGGTTTCCTCCAGCACCTTCTGATTGCGCCGCTGTACCGAGCAGTCGCGCACGCCGAGCGCGATCGCGTCTCCTTTTCCGTCGCCGAAAATCTGAACTTCGAGATGCCTGGCCCTTTCGATGTACTTCTCGATGAACACGCCCGAATCGCTGAAGTTGTTTTCGCCCAGGCGTTTGACAGCATCGAAATGCGCACCGAGTTCGTCCGCATGCCAACACACTCGCATGCCGATACCGCCACCGCCGGCAGTGCTTTTCAACATCACCGGATAACCAATGGTTTCGGCTGCCTTGAGCGCTGCGGGCAAGTCTTCCAGCAAGCCGGTGCCGTTGAGCATCGGCACGCCCTCATTACCGGCGATTTCGCGAGCCGTATGTTTAAGACCGAATACTCGCAACTGCGCGGGCGTCGGGCCGATAAACGCGATACCCGCTGCTTCACATGCCTCGCCGAAAGCCGCGTTCTCGGACAGGAACCCATACCCTGGATGGATAGCCTGCACGCCTTCGCGACGCGCAACCTCAAGGATCTTCGTCGAGTCGAGGTACGTCATTGCTGCGGGGCCGTCTCCCAGTTCATGCGCAATCGGCGCTTCGCTCACGTGACGGCTCCCCCTGTCGGCTTCTGAGAAAACGGAGACTCCCGTTACATCGAGTTCGCGCAACGTTCTGAGGATGCGGCAAGCGATTGCGCCGCGATTGGCGATAAGGATCTTCTCAAACATGGGAGAACCCAAACTCGAAGGCGGGCCGTCCCGCCGTGGGAATTTGCAGCCGCGGTCGTCCACGGCCGAAGTCGCGTCAGCGATTTGCGAGATTCAATTGTTCGCGCGTGCAGGTCATGCAGCGTCCGGAGCGAACAAGCAAGAGGAAGTAGGCATAACTGCGAATACGCTTCAGTCCCATATCAGTAGCTCCGCAGGCGTGGGGTTGTAGGCATTGCACGGGTTATTCAACTGCGGGCAATTGGAAATCAGCACGATGACGTCCATCTCCGCGCGTAGCTCGACATATTTGCCGGGTGCAGAAATACCGTCTTCAAAGGTAAGGCCGCCCTCGGCAGTCACCGGCACGTTCATGAAAAAGTTGACGTTCGCGCCGACGTCCCGTTTAGCGAGGCGACCGTCATGAGCACAGGCGCGCAGGAAGTTGTCGCGGCAGCTGTGCATGTAGCGCTTTTCAAGCGCATAACGAACCGCGTTGCTCTCCTGCGCACACGCACCGCCGAGCGTATCGTGGCGACCGCAGGTGTCTGCAACGATGGTCAACATCGCGTTACCGCGATTCGAATACAGAACGGAACCGGCTGTGAGGTACAGGCTTTTCTGATGTCGCAACGTGCGTTGCGGGTCGAAACGCTCGCGAGGATCGGCCAGACTATAGAAAAGCGTGTCTACCGCCTGATTGCCCTCGAGATCGACAATGCGCAATGTGCGCCCGGCCTTCACCTCGTGAAGCCAGGGTTCGCCAGCCGCGACGGTCTGACGGAAAGACGCGGTTTCGGGACGTTTGTCACTGACAACAAGTGTACTAGTCATGAGTAGTCCCCGCTCAGAGGAAGAATCGTTCGGTGTTGATAAAGCCGCGCACATTCTCATCGCATGCGGTCCGACACACTTCGGCCACGCCCCGGTCAGCCTCGCTCAGTTCGAGCTTCACAGGCTTCGGCGAATATTCCGGGTTGGGGTCGAGCGGGTGCTGGATCGCAGTGAGCACGACCAGCGTGTTCATCGGCGCATATAGCTCAACGTAATCGCCGGCCTTCGAGTTGCCCGTCACGAAGCTGAGCGTTCCCGCGTCGCTAACGTCGATACGACTGAAGAGGTTCAGCGTCATCAGCAAATCGGAGATGGTGAGCCCCCACTTGCTCATTTCGACGAGCAGGTTGTCGGTGCCGTTGCGATAGAAGGAGTTGCGCAACTCCTGGTAGCGACCGCTGCCGTATTGCTCGAAAACCTCATCAGCGTTCGATACGCCGCCAATGCTGTCATGCCAGCCGCAGGTGTCTGCCACGATGGCAGCGAGAACGCGCCCCATGTCCGAATAGAGGCAGTGACCCGTCGTTAGCTTCGCGGTGTGCTGGCACTTGAGCGAATCAGGCAGATTGAGCCGCTCGCTCTTTTCCGTTGCATTGACCATCATGACGCTGACGTTTGCGCCACCGCGCAGGTCCGTGATGCGAAGCGACTGTCCGCGTTTGACGATGAGCGAGGTATGACCGCCGCCAGGGACGGTTTCTTCAAGCAGCAAATTCATATCGGGTTCCCTTCAGTCCGGAATTGCTTCGACACTCGACGCGCCCTGCACCGCCGCCTGGGCCAGATGAACAGCGGACACGGAGTCGCGGCTACGGTCGAGCGGAATGTTGTAGGTAATGCGCGCGCCGTACGCTCCGGGCGCTTGCGGGTCCACCCGCGCCTTGTCGAAGACGAGCACGCGACTACCCAAGGTGAAACCTTCTTTCAGGTCATGCGTGACCATAAAGATGGTGAGCTTCGATTCGCGCCACAGGTCAGACAGCAACTCGTGCATGTCTCGGCGGATGCCGGGATCGAGCGCGCCGAACGGCTCATCAAGCAGCAGGACGCGAGGCTTCATCATCAGCGCCTGAGCAATTGCAAGGCGTTGCTGCATACCACCGGAGAGTTGCTGCGGATACCTGTTTGCGGCGGCGCCAAGACCCACGCGTTCGAGCATCGCAGCAGCCTCGTCGCGCGCTCGACGTCGCTGTGCGCCGAACAGCCGACCCGTGAACTTCGCTCGCGGAAGCTCCAGTCCAAGCATCACGTTGCGCAGCACAGTCAGATGGTCGAACACGGAGTAGCGTTGAAAGACCACACCACGATGCGCGTCCGGCTCGCCCGGCAGAGCCTGGCCGTCCAGCAGAATCTCGCCGCGCGTCGCTTGCTCCTGTCCCAGCAGAAGTCGCAGAAACGTCGATTTACCGCATCCAGACGCGCCGACCATCGAACAGAACTCACCCTCCTTGACGGTCAAATTCAAGCGCTCAAGTACAACCTGATCGCCATACTCTTTCCAGACGTTGCGGACTTCGATCATCGCGCGCCTCCGCCATACCACGGGAAGGACCACTGCGTGATCCGGTGAAGCAGTTCATCCGTAAGCCAGGCGAGCAGCGTAATCCACGCGACGTACGGCAGAATCAGGTCCATCGACAGATAGCGGCGCACGAGAAAAATTCGGTAGCCCAAACCATCCGTTGAAGCGATCGCCTCGGCTGCGATGAGAAAGAGCCATGCAGACCCGAGCGAAAGACGCATCGCTGCAAGCAATCGCGGCAACAGTTGTGGCAGCACCAGCCGCAAGATCAAAGTCCAACTGTTGGCTCCCAGCGTCTGAGCCTTGACCCACAGCTCCGTGGGAATTTCTCTCGCGCGAGCATGCAAGTCCCGAATGATCATTGGCGTAATGCCGATGACGATAAGAACCACCTTCGACAACTCATCGAGTCCAAACACGATGAAAAGAATCGGCAGCACCGCCAGCGGCGGCACCATTGAGATCACGGTGACGAACGGCGACAGCGTTGCACTGACCACCGGAAACGAGCCCGTCGCTACCGCCACCACAAGAGCAATCACCGCGCTCACGAGAAGTCCGATCCCGAGTCGTCTTAAGCTCGACAGCGTGTCGGCCCACAACAGGTACTCGCCAGTACGCTTGTCCTCAGTGAATGCGGCCGCCTTCACGGCATCACTCATCTGCGTCGCGCCGGGCAGCAACTTGTCATCGGAGTTGAGCTTCAGACGCTCGGCGGACCCCGTGAAATAGACTGCCAACAGCACGACGAACGGCAGCAGAAGTAGCATCAGGCCGCCGATCCGGCTCGGATGTCGATTGATGAGTCTCATGGTGACCGCCTCTTTAAGCCGGGGATATGCGTGTCAGAGCTTGCCCGCGGCAGCCATCTCGACGTAGGTCGGGTCAAAGCGGAGTTTGACGTTGTTCTTGTTGCCAACCACGACGTTCTTGTCGAATGCCATGCCCACAGCGTCCGCGCTATGGGCATCCTGCCCGAGCAGGCCATGGTCGAAAGAGAACTTTGCGACGCGCGTCATGATCTTCGGCATGTCGGGGCTCGTGACGAAATCAAGTGCCGCCTTTGGCGTGTAGAAGAGCGCGGTTGTCGAAAGCTGACCTCTGAAGTTTGCGAGGTCGGTGCCTGAGGCCTTCGCCATCGCAGTCAAAGCAGACGTGCTTTCTGCAGAGTTGCTGTGCATCAACGCGACCATTTCGAACCAGGCACCCGTCAGCGCTTTGCCGAGCGCCGGATTGGCCTGCAGCGTCTTCGTGTTGACGACCATCATGTCCATGATTTCGCCTGGAATCTTGCTCGAATCGAAGACTTCGGTGACGTTCGGCTGCGCTTTCATGTCAGCGAGCATCGGATTCCACGTGACGGCGTTGTGGACGGTAGGCGTCGCAAAGGCGCCTGAAATGTCAGCGTCTGACGTGTTCACGACCTTGAGGTCGCGCTCGCTCATATGCGCGCTTTCCAATGCGCGTGCCAGCAGGTAATGAGACACGGAGAACTGCACGAGATTGACTTGCTGGCCCTTCAGGTCCGAGATCTGTTTGCCCTTGCCCTTTATGAGCACGCCGTCGTTCCCGTTCGAGTAGTCGCTGACAATCAGCGCCGTCGAATCGACACCGCCCGAGGCCGGAATGGTGAGCGCGTCCATATTGGTCATTGCACAGCCATCGAACTTGCCGGCCGTGTACTGATTGATGGATTCAACGTAGTCGTTCAACTGCACGACATCGATGTTGATGCCGTACTTCCTGGCCCACTTGGAGACGATGCCTTGAGTTTTCGCCTGTCCCCACGGCATCCAGCCCGCGTAGATGGTCCAGCAAACCTTGAAGTCGTTGCGACCTGCGGCGAACGCGGCACTGGAGGCGAGTGTGGCGAGGGAGATGGCGGCAATGCAAAGACAGCGAACGAGCTTGCGCATGAGGTTGACCTCGAAGGGGACGGTTAGCGACGGCAGGGAGCAGCGCAAACATCGCGTTCTCTCCCGGGCTTTTATCCCGCCGTGTAACCTCGCCTGAGGTCGACAGCTCTCGGACCAGCGCCTGCGAGAAGCAGGCCGGAACCCTAGCCGTCCATTTCCAGATTGTTTGATGAACCGGATGATGCGCCGGCCCCTTGCCCACTCTGTTAAGCGGGAAGCGTGCCAACCAGGAAATTGCGCTTTCCGCGCGTGTCAAACGACTTTCGTGCATTTGGGCAGTGATGGCCTGCACTGAGATGCATCAGCGCGCACTCTTTTCGGGCGTCGCGGCCCAGATCCGGTCCGGTCACAGGCAATTGGATCGTGGGCCCGTGGCGGGAAACAGTTAGCCGAGTTCTATTGGTTGTCCATGCGGCGTTTTGAGTGCAGCGGCCTCCCACGCGCACCGCCGTTGCAGGAGCAAGTCGGGCGTCACGAGTCCCTTCGCTGAAGTAATGTTCTCCAGCGCGCTCAGCCAATGACTGTAGTAAGTGTCGCCACGGTCTCTGTCGCCTGAGGCCTGAGCGGCGCAGATGGCCTCGTTCAGGGTTATTGCCCATTCCGCCCACGTGAACACGCCTCGCTCGTGCAAAGCCAATGTCATGGCAAACGCCTGCGCCTCCCACGGGGCATTGAAAACGGGCCCTGAATCGTCGCAAGGCAATGCGGCCAAAGTGGCGTGCAGTTCGGACAGGCTCCGCGAGGCGTCAGTCATTTCGGGCGGGCGGTTCGTCGAGGTAGGGTTCCCAGCAGTCTACGCACACGGACGCCGCGGTGGTCTCCTTCCCCCACAGTTCGGCGGCGTCAAAGCGTACTGTATAAAGCCATTGCGGTTGCTCGCCAAGCCCGATCGCGTTGGCGTCCGGATAGACGTGCACACCATGTACAGCGACAATGCGCCCTTGCCGGCCGCGGCAATAGCGTGGCAACCGGGTATGCGAGGGCGGATTCATTTGACGGGTCCTTACCGCGTCGCCGATGCCAAACCGTGCTCGGGCAGCAACGGGGCGATTGACAGGGCTACCCCGGAGCAGCGCAGCAGCCACGTCATTTGCCATCAATACGCGAGGGACAGGCGCTGCTGCATTCCTCGACTCGCCAGCCTCGATTTCGTCGTCCGTTGCGAGGCCTGTGCTCTGCAAGAGCTTCCTGTGCCCCTCGAACCAGATTTCGTAGTAGCTGCTGGAGAGGTACTGCGCCGGCGGCAAGCTCTCCCTGGCAGCACGAGACATGTCGATGTTCCATTTGCCGACTGCGCCCATGGCCAATGTTATCGCTAGTACCCTGCGCTCCCAGTTGGCGTGAAAAAGCGAAGCACCGTCATCGAGGCAGATTGGGCCGAAGGTCTGCATGCCGCCAAGGTCTTGCGCGCCGTTCATACGGCCTCCGGTTTCGATTCGGGTGTCTTCGGCAACCCGGTGCCGATCATCGAATCACGTGTTACCAGCTCAGCCATTGCCTCTTCGGAAAAGCCATCCGTTCCGGGCGGCTGCATTGGCAAAACCAGATAGCGAAGTTCCGCCGTGGAGTCCCACACGCGAAACTCGACATCCGCAGGCAATTCAAAACCGAACTCCCTCAGTACGCCACGCGGATCCATGACAGCGCGCGAACGATACGGCGCCGACTTGTACCACACCGGCGGCAGCCCGAGCACGGGCCACGGATAACACGAGCACAATGTGCAGACCACCATGTTGTGTACTGCGGGAGTGTTCTCCAGCACGACCATGTGCTCGCCCTGCCTGCCGGCGTAGCCCAGTGATGCGATCGCAGCGGTAGCGTCGTCGAGCAGCCATTGCCTGTATGTCGCGTCGCACCATGCCTTCGCGATTACGCGGGCGCCGTTGCGAGGCCCGACTTTATGCTCATAAGTCTCAATCAGCAGATCCAGGGCGTGCGGATCGATATAACCCTTCTCTACCAGCAGGGACTCCATAGCACGGACGCGCAGATCCATCTCTGACAACGCATTGCCGTGGCCGTGAGCGTCGTCGTGTGCATGCTCGCGATGGTTGTCTCCAGAGTCGCTTCCGTTCATCGCAGTTCGCCAGGAACAATATTGGACAGAGTCAGTATGGTTCGTTCAGGGCTCAAATACAATTCCCGCCGAATTATGGCTCTCCAGGTCGCTGCGCGAAGAGCGAGTCTTCCGGCTCTCGCTGGCGGCGGGCCGCAGCCAACCGAGGTTGTTTGTCAACGAATGAAGCGTACCGGTGAGTTGGTTGGTCGACTCGGTCGACGTGCGCAATGCCCCCGCCTTTCCTTTCTTATTTCTAGCAGGCCTAACTTGCAAGTTGCATTGCGGCGTTAGCAAACGGCGCAACTGAAGAGGTCTGCCGGAAAGTGATGGCCGTGATAGAGAGACTTCGTCTCAGAGATGGGACAACGCCTCATTCCGGTCCACGGTCGCGTTGAAAGCTCTGCCAAGGGTGCCTGTTGACGAAGCGAGCGGTCATTTCCTGAGCAGCCTGGACGTGAGGGCCATGAATTGAAGGCGCGAAGTCGGGCTGTTCGATCACAGCGAACAGTCGCCAATGGACGTGTTTGCCAGAGCACGACATGCCTTGCGCGTCCACCCTCGATAGACTCGTAAAAATATCGGCGAGCCGCTTATTTTTTCTTTTATTTTCAAACGGTTAGTGAGTATTTTCTTCGAGCACGGTCGAGTTGGCACAGCCTGTGCAATTAACCCTGTGAGCGCGACAAATAGTGCTCTTCCTTCCAAACCCAAGGCAACTCACAGGAGATTTACCATGACCTCGCTGACCATCAAAGACATCGCCCACACCGAAGAACTCTCCGCCAAGGAATTGTCCGCTGTACGCGGCGGCAGCAACTACAACGCCGGAAACCTCAACCTTGCTTATGGCGGCGGCTTCGCCAGCCCAGGCGTCGTGGTGGCACCGGTCACGCAGACGGACACGCACACGACGGTCGAGATTCCCACCATCCAGAATTTCGGCGGCCTGCAGTTCGCCAAAGCCTGAGTTAAGCGCGAAGGAGAGTCGCCCTCACAGGGGATGACGTCAAATCCTACCCAAGTGCACTCTTCTTCGGCTTGCGCAACAAATCGTGCTTTTAACCCGAAACAGATCCAGGAGATTTACCATGACCTCGCTGACCATCAAAGACATCGCCCACACCGAAGAACTCTCCGCCAAAACACTGTCCGCTGTACGCGGCGGCAGCAACTACAACTTTGGAAACGTCAATGCTGCTTATGGCGGCGGCTTCGCCAGCCCGGGCGTCGTAGTGGCACCGGTCACGCAGACGGACACGCACACGACGGTCGAGATTCCCACCATCCAGAATTTCGGCGGCCTGCAGTTCGCCAAAGCCTGAGTTAAGCGCGAAGAAGAGTCGCCCTCACAGGGGAGGACATCAAATCCTACCCAAGTGCACTCTCCTTCGGCTTGCGCAACAAATCGTGCTTTTAACCCGAAACAGATCCAGGAGATTTACCATGACCTCGCTGACCATCAAAGACATCGCCCACACTGAAGAACTCTCCGCCAAGGAATTGTCCGCTGTACGCGGCGGCAGCAACTACAACGCCGGAAACCTCAACCTTGCTTATGGCGGCGGCTTCGCCAGCCCAGGCGTCGTGGTGGCACCGGTCACGCAGACGGACACGCACACGACGGTCGAGATTCCCACCATCCAGAATTTCGGCGGCCTGCAGTTTGCCAAAGCCTGAGTTAAACGCGAAGGAGAGTCGCCCTCACAGGGGATGACATCAAATCCCACACAAGTGCACTCTCCTTCCGCTTGCGCAACAAATCGTGCTTTTAACCCGAAACAGATCCAGGAGATTTACCATGACCTCGCTGACCATCAAAGACATCGCCCACGCCGAAGAACTCTCCGCCAAAGCACTGTCCGCTGTGCGCGGCGGCAGCAACTACAACTTTGGAAACGTCAATGCTGCTTATGGCGGCGGCTTCGCCAGCCCTAGCATCGTGGTCGCGCCGGTCACCCAGATTGACACGTACACGAAGGTCGACATTCCCACCATCCAGAATTTCGGCGGCCTGCAGTTTGTCAGGGCGTGAGTTCGACGATCGGCGCGCCGCACTGGCACGGTACAGTCCGCCGCTCTGAGGTGTGCTCGCTGAGCGTTCACGAACTACAACCGCAGCGCTGTCGGTCAGTTTGAGATGCGGGCGTTCTTTCTGGCAACCGAAGTTCGCCTAAGATCTCCTTGACAGTTTCATAAACGGGGAACGCAGCGGGGGGTCCAAGCGGTTGGATCCAGTCAGCTTAGTTCGTTATCCTTCCGAATCGCCCGGACTTGTCGCCGAGGTTTTGGATCTCAAGGTCGCCGGCCACTCCTCCGGCGGCCTCTTTCTCACACGCATTCAGATCCGAAAATCGGTTTCCCAACAGCTTCCGAAGCTACGCGCAACGTCAACGTGGCGAATCCAGTTTGCCAGCAAAGTGCCGTGGTCTATTCCGTGGAAAAGACAACAGCCGCCATGCCGTCAACCTGCGTGAAGCTTCGTGCGAAGCGATAGGCTTGACCGCGGATTTGCATCAGATTCACGCCCGAAGACGTTGATTCAAGCACGCCATTTGCGAGTGATGCTGAAATTGCGCCAATCTGCTTCAGATCTTCGCGTGAGCCTTCGGGGTCACCCAGATAAACGGTGCAGACCTCGGTCGTGTGCCGCATCATCACGACGCTTGTGGCTGCATCAAGTGACCGTTCCAGGTATGCGGCGAGTGTCTGCAGCGATTCAGGTACTTGCTCGGCCCGGTCGCCCGCCAGGTTATGGTCATCCGTCACTTTTGCCTCCTTTGCCCGATTGGCCATGTGACCATCTTGCGTCGTCCTTCGTACTGCCATCATGGCACATCGGCGCCCGAAAGTTTGTCGCGCCTGACATTACATCGCAAGAAGCGCGTGTATGGCTGCAACGTTGCGGCCATACCGATCAGTAGGCGAACAGTTGGGGTCGCCGCAGTGGTAGCGAATGCGTTGCCGGGACAGGCCGATGCGCCGTTAGTCGCGATGCCACCAGTAATCCGCTGTTACCGATCTCGCACCGTCGTTTCACTTGTGTCGGACACCGTCTCGTACACTCCGAGCCATGATTTACCGACACGCACGCAACGCGTGCGGGGAGTCGGGAAAATCAATAACAATATCTGTGGCGCAGCACTCGGTCTTTCGATACTGGCGGCATCGACGGGCGCATCTGCACATGTCGACGTCGGCATTGGTATCGGTATCCCCGTCGGAGTCTATGCGCCGGCTGCGCCAGTGTACGAGTCTCCGCCTCCAGTCGTGTATGCTCCCGCGGCTGTCGCCGTCGCATACAGACAGCGGCTATGACGAACGGCGCCCGCAAGAGTGGCGCGAGCGTCGTAATTGGCGCGGGTATTGAAACGGCGCCGTAAGGCGCCACATCCGAAAAATCCAAACTCCGAGTATCTTCGAATGAAAGCTAGCTTGATAAGAATCGCCCTGATTGCCACAGCGCTGGTCTTCACGACGGCAGGCACGGCAAACGCCGCAGGCTGCCTAAAGGGTGCGGTAGTGGGCGGTGTCGCTGGACATTACGCGGGACATCATGCTGTTGTCGGTGCGGTAGGTGGCTGCATGGTTGGCAGGCATCTTGCGAAACAGCACGCCCAACAGCAGGCCGCACAACGTCACGCAGCGCAGGCGCAATAAGACGTCGCCGGCTTCATGCGTCCGGTGAAGCCGGAAAATCGCTGAGTCACCGGGCGCCTGACAGCCAGGTTCGGGTCGTCAACCCGGCACCAGACTTTTTGCCGTCCGTTTTGCCCTTGCTGGCGCTTCAATGTCCTCTATCGTCAGACCGTGCGAAGAGGGCTCGCTTGTCGCCGGTTCGCCACTCCCGCAAACGCTCTGAACGCTCGGAACGCTCTGAACGCTCTGAACGCTCTGAAACGCCGGCAAAGCATCGGTCGTCATCAAGCTCGGCGAAAGCCATGCAAGGCCCCTGCTTTTCCGGCCAGCCTTCAGGTCACGCGGCATTAAGCCATTCCAGAATGCGTCCCCAGTCCTCCTGCGTCATGGCGTCGAACCAACCGTCGTGATCGGCATTGGGCAGCAGCATCAGCCGCGTGTGATCGTGTTCATTCGCGAAACGTCGTGCATGCGCGACCGGAATCAACTCGTCCCGCCGGGAACCGACAATGATCAGCGGCCCGTCGTAACCCGATACGGCGGCGATCGAATCAAAGCTGTCATGCAGCAGCCACCGTATGGGGAAGATCGGATACTTCTCAGCGGCCACAGCGGCAAGCGAATCCCAAGGCGTGATAAGCACGACGCCGGCGATCACCGACTCATCGCCCTTGACCACTTGCGATGCCATGCCCGCCCCCAGCGATTCGCCCACCAGATAGACCGGCCCGCGCCACTGCGAGAGGACGGCCGACAAGGCGTCGCGCGAAGCAACGACCGCCGCTTTCATGGTGCGCTCGCCTCGCCGCTTGCCGTGCCCCGGATACTCGACAATGACGACGCGATACCCGGCGCGCACGAATACCTGTGCGAGCGGCAGTTTGGTCTCCGCCGACTCCTCGTTACCGTGATAGACGATGAACGTGCCGCGGGGTTCGCGCTCCGTCGGCGTAACGACGTAACCTGCATACTCGCCTTGCGCTTTCCACGCGTCAATGTGGTTACCCGAGCCAATGACCGTGTGCAGATGGGCTGTGTCGGGCGTGGATGGAAGCAGCAAGCGGTCCTGCATCAGATACAACGCCAGCGCCGCGCTCAGATAGGCAGCGACGGCAAAGCACAAGGTATAGGTGAGCAGGCGCATGCTTTGTCTCGCTGGGCGGGCTTTATCGGCTTTGGCACCAGTATACGGACGATCTTCGGCTCGATGCGCCAATCGCCATGCTCTGTTCGACGCCATCGCACCTGCGAACCGTTCAACCAAACTTTGCAGCAATAGAGCGGCTAATGTCACCGAAGTGTCTGGCACAATCACCGGCTTATGGGAAAACGTCACCTCGCTGTATAAAACGAATGAAAGTCAAAAACTCTCGGCGGTGGGCTTCTCGAGGCCGCAGACGGTGGATCATCGCGGCGGCGGCACTTTTTACCGCCGCCGCCATTCGATCGATACTTCACCCGCTGCTCGGCCCGATCATGCCGGGCACCGCCTTTCTTATCGCCGCCATGCTCGTAGAGTATTACTGCGGCCTCGCGCCGGCATTCAGCGTGATGCTGGCGGGACTCTGTCTCGCGGATTACCTCTTTGTCCCGCCATACGGACGTATCGACATCATCGATGCGTCGGACATCCGTCTGCTGGTCTCGTATACGCTCATCACGATTGTTGTCATCACGCTGGTCGAGCGCTTGAGACGCGCGCAGTATCGCGCCGAGCTACTGGCGGCTGTTGCGCACTCGCGCTACGAAATGCTGCTGCGAGGGGATAACGAACGCCTGATCGCGCGTCGTGCCACGGATGAAATGCATCGCATGCTGCATCACATCGCGCAGCACAACCGGTCGCTCATTCTCATCAAGGCGCTCGATCCGGCAACGAGCGCACCGCCAGGCAGTTTCGCCGCGGCAGCGGCAACCTCTGCTGCCACCGGAGTCATCGAAGACGAAACGTTTCTTACCGGTATCGCCTACGGCGCCAGGCATTCGCAAGTGCATCAGGATGATCTCGCGCGCGTGAACGACCGGTTAGTGCCGGGTCATCACCGTATGCGTTTTCTATCGAATGGGCACAGTTGGCGCGCCGTCGAATGTGTGTGCGAACGCTTCACGACACCGTCCGGCGAATTTCTGATCCTTCGGGCGGAAGATTGACTATGAACGCCTCTCAATCTCCCACTGCTCAGGCCAACGATCACGCCGTCCTGCTTCTGCACGGCCTGTCGAGTTCTCCGGCGGAATTGCGATTCCTCTCTCGCGCGCTCATCGAAGAAGGTTTTGCGACCTACACGCCAGAGCTTCGCGGCTACAGCGCCGGCACGGGACATATGCCGATGGAACAGTGGATCAGCGCAGCCGTCGCCGAATTTGACGCGCTCGCGGCGCGACACCGCCATGTTTCGGTGTGCGGCCTCTCCATGGGTGCCACGCTGGCCGCCGCAGTCGCTGAGCAGCGCCCGACTGCGCGCGCGCTGCTACTGTTGTCAATCACACTCAGTTACGACGGCTGGGCGATTCCCTGGTATCGATTTCTGCTCGACTACGTCTATTACACGCCATTGCGCTCGCGCTACCGTTATCGCGAGCATGAACCCTATGGCTTGCGTAACGAGGCATTGCGCTCGAAAATTGCGCGCGTGATGCAGAAAGGCGAAATCAGCGAAGTGGGGCCTGCATCCATTGCGATGCCCGCGCTCCACGAAGCGAGTCGGCTTGCGAGCTCCGTGCGCAAGAAACTGAAGAGCATCAACACTGACTGCCTCATCATTCATGCGATCGACGATGAGACGTCCAGCCCGCACAACGCGCGCTACGTCGTGGCGAACGTCGGAGCGTCGTTTCTTCGCACCATCTGGCTCGACGACTCATATCACATGATCACATCGGACAACGAGCGCGAGGTCGTCGCGCGGGAATGCGCGCTCTTCATGCGCGAAAGCGCTGCGGCGTCGGCATCCTGCAACAATCCGACGCCTGTCATATCACGGGCGCTCGCGCGGCGCCTCAGACAGTTGGCCGCCGTAGCGAGGAAAGCATGAGGCACCGCATCACATCTTCTGGACGCCGTTGTTTAGCGCTCGCAGCGGTCACCGCGGGTTGCACGATTGGCGCCGCGCACGCCGATGAAAGGCAGACGGACAGCGATTGGAAATTCTCGGTCGGGCCGGGCATGTACGTGTTCCCGAAGTTCCCCGGCTCCTCACAGCTTCAAGTGCTTCCCTTCCCTGTGCAGGACATTTCATGGAAGGATCGTTTTTTCTCCCAGGGTCCGGATGTGCTCGGCGTCAACGTGCTGCATGGAGAGAACTATCACCTCGGTATGTCGGTGAGTTTCGACTTCCAGTCGCGATCGTCGTCCGACGACGCGCGGCTCAAAGGCTTGCCCGATGTGCACTACGGACCGAAGCTGCGGCTCTTCGGCGATTACACATGGTGGGCGTTTACCGGCGCGACGGCGGTCTATCAGGACATCGCGGGAACAGGACAAGGTCTGACGGCGACGGCCGATTTATTCGTATCGGCGCCGATCGGCAACTGGCTCATTTCCATGGGTCCGGGCCTCACATGGGCCAACGCGACCTATACGCAGACCTTGTTCGGCGTGACGCCGCGGGAAAGCGCGGCTTCGGGATTGCCGCACTACGATACCGGTTCCGGTTTGCGCGATATTCACTTCAACGTGAATGCGACTTACAAAATCAGCCCGCACTGGTCGGCGAACGTTGCAGCAGTTGTGGGACGCCTTGAGCGTTACGCCGCAGGCAGTCCGATCACTGAGCGCCGGCTGGACCTCAACGGCATGGCGTCGGTGCTTTACCGCTTCTAGCAACGAAAGTCTTTCGCATGCTCTTACCGCCCGGAACAGACCGGGCGCAAGGATATGCTGCCGCACTGACGGCCTCACCATCCCGCTGATTACGGCCGTCCCTCGCTCGGCACTTCGGATGTCTTGCTGAGTTCGCCCATGATGATCCGCGCGATCGCGTTGGCGGGCGCACGTCCGTCGGGCGCGGCAGCCGCGGTCGTCCACGTGACGATCGTCGTTTTCGTTGCCGGGTCGTAGCCCATGAAGGTATTGAAACCAGGTATTTCGCCCGTATGCCCATAGAACGTTCCGAATCTGGCGAGGCCCAGACAGTAACCGGCCGACATCGGATCGGACGGCTTGAGCGCCGTGCAACTGGCGAGCCGTTGCGCCTGCAGATCGGCGTTCAGAAAGCCGCCGCCCACCATCCGTTGCACGTACGCAGCCAGTTCCGTCACCGTCGAAATGCCCGAGCCGGCCGTCCACGCCCACGATGTGCTCACACTAGTCACATCCGTTGGTTGCAGCGTGCCATTTTTCGCGGCCGCCTGGCGCTCCGGAGATAGTGCGTCGCTGTTCGTTGTCTCGGCGTTGGTGCCCCATTGATACCCATGCGGCGATGGCGCACGCAGCGACGTATCGTCCTGCGGCGGAAGATATGTATCGGTCAAACCGAGCGGAGTAAAAAGTCGCGCCTTCATTGCATCGGCGGCACTCATTCCGGTGAGTTGCTGGATGATAAGTCCGAGTAACACCGTGTTCGTATTCGAGTAATGAAAATCCGCGCCCGGCGGGAAATAAACCGGCTCACTAAAACCAATGCTCAGCAATTCCGCGGCGGTCCATACTTTATTCGGCTGTGAGTCGAGCGTCTGATTGAAAGCCAGATTTGTCGAATAGTTGTAGAGGCCGCTGCGCATTGTCAGCAACTGCCCGATCGTGATCGAATCGCCGTTGGGCACATTGGCGATGAATTTGCTGACGTGATCGCTCAGGCTCAGCTTTCCTTCCTGCACGAGTTGCAGGATCACCGTGCCGGTCCACGTCTTCGTCACGCTGCCGACGCGAAAATGCGCGTTCGTCGGTATCGGCGTGTTCGTGCCTCGCACTGCCGTTCCAAACGATTCGAGCCAGTCGCCCCGCGGCGATTGCACATACACGACTGCACCCGACGTCATCGTGTCTGCGAGTAATGCATTGATCTGCGGGCGCGCTTGTGTGGCGTATGCCGGCTCGCTGGACGTCAGCGTGCCGTCGCCGCCACAAGCGCAAACCGTGACGCCAATGGCCATTGCCAAAGTAACGGCATACATGCCACGCGCAAGTCGCTTCGCTTCGTTCGAGAAATATTGGGGGGTTGCTGAAGTGGCCATCGCTTGTTCCCTTCCTGTTCGTGACGTTCTTCTTTCGTTGCCTTCTCCAGTAACTATAGGATGTGGATTGCGCGACCGGCGCGTTCTGAACCGTGCGCGCACAGACGGATGCCGTCGCAACCCTGGGTGGCGGCTGGTTGTGCATGAATATCGCCGACATTGAAGGCGGAGAGCGTGATCTACCCGCGCGGCTCCTACTGACCGGTGGTAACGCTATCGCGCGACGTTGTCGCGGAAAGTGCTCAGAACCCGACGCCTACACCTACGCCGACGCCACCCCCAAAGCTGCCGCCGCCAACACCGACGCCGATGCTCGGACCCGGCGCATAGTAGCCCGGACCATACGCCGGATAGCTGGAATCGTACGGCGGAGCGGCAACGCATCCCGAGACGGCAGCCGCGAGCGCCAGGATACCGAAAAGTCTGAACATGATCGTCTCCCGTGCACCTATTGCACAGCAAGAGTTGGTCCCATTGCTGGAGGGGTGGATTGGCCCTGCCGGATGGACCTCATGCGCAGTGCCGACGTCTGTACGCCGCGTCTCCGGTGTGGCGTCGCGCCGGACCTCCGGACACCCGGACCGGCGTTAGACCTGGCGCCGCCCGCATGTTGAAGGTAACCTGACACCCATTAGCGGGCCGAAATCAACGGACAAAATGGTCCAATGCGACGTGTGGTGGCGATGCTTTTTGAGCGCACCAGGTCCGCGCTGACAGGCACCGTCGGCGAGTCCCGACTCCCACCCATCAACATCCGGGAGAATCTGGCGGTATGCGAATCGATCCGTACAGCCTGGAGTTATTTATTTCCGTCGTGCAGGAGGGCTCGATTGCGCGGGCAGCCGGCCGTAACCACATCGCCGCTTCAGCACTGAGCAGACGCATCGCGGATCTCGAATCGGCAATGGGCGTTGCGTTGCTGATTCGTTCGTCGTCGGGAGTCGAATTGACCGAGGCTGGCCGTCATGCGTTTGCGCGCGCGGTGTCGGTGCACGACCAGTTGCAATCGCTCGCACGCGAAGTTCAGTCGCTCAGCGGTCAGGTTGCCGGCTTCGTGCGTCTGTCCGCGAACGCGTCCGCGATCGTGGGCTTTTTGCCCGAGCGGCTCAAGGCCTTTCAGGCCCACTACCCGCTCGTGCGGATCGCGCTGACCGAGCAGATCACCGACGAGGTCATCCGGTCGTGCATGGACGATCGCGCCGACGTCGGCATCTCGGCGGGTACCAAAACGCCCAGCGGCCTCGAATCGTGGCACTTCGCCGACGATCCGCTGATGGTCGTGCTCCCGCGCGATCATGAACTCGCCGCCATCGAAGCGCCGACGTTCAGCAACGTCATCCGCTTTCCGCTCGTGGCACTTCAGGCGGGTGGCTCGTTGGACCAGATCATCAAGGAGCGCGCCGATGCGGCTCGCACACCGCTCAAGCTCTCCGTCACCGTCAACAGTTTCGACGCGCAGTGCCGGATGGTCGAAGCGGGGCTCGGCATCGGCATCGTGCCGACTAGCGCGGCATCCGCCTTTGCCGGCTCGCACGCGTTCGTGCGCCGGCCGCTCGATGAGACTTGGGCGACCGGCCGCACGTTGCGAGTTCACGCGCTGCGGAAATCGTCCCGTCTGAAGGCGGTTCAGGCGTTGATCGATGCACTGACGCAGCCTGCGGACTACCCTCCGGGTTAACGAGGGCATCGCGAATCGCGATGCCCCTCTTGCCAATCCAGCACTTCGCAGCACTCGCGCCGCCGTCTAGATTCCGGTTCAAGGAGAATCAGATGGCAAAACTGGATTTGACCGGCCGGGTACTGTTTCTTTGCACGGACCCTGAACAGATCGCGCAACAGCTCGACGGTACGGATCTCAGCACGGCCGCGGCTGGAACCTTGAGAGACGACGTGTCGACGGACGAGATCACGCCGATGAGCGTGCTGACCCGCTTCGACGAACGCCTTGGCCGGGTCCCCTATCTGGGGTTCCGAGCGGGCGGCAAGAATCCCATCGGTATCGACGCTGTCCGCAACGGCGGCTTTTGCGTGACGGTGGCGGGCAACCGGTATGGCAAAGGATCGTCGCGCGAACACAGTCCGCTCGCGGAGTATCGCGCCGGCATCCGGCTCGTGATCGCAAGGAGCTTCGAGCGCATCTATCGCCAGAACGCGGACAACCTGGGTCTTTTCACATCGACGGACTTCGGGCTCATCGAGCGCATCCAGCGCGGCGAGCCGATCGATATCGAAGAACTCGTAGCCTCGCGCGACAGCCTCGCCGCCGCGATCCTTCGACGCGGCGGCCTGCTGCACTACGGCGCGCAACATATGCGCGAGATCCGGCTGGTGACTCCCACTGCCGATGCGGATACCGGTAAGCAGCCTCGCACGTTCGCGCAAAAAATACTCGAACGTCATGCACTTGCCACCGAAGCCACCGGCGAGACGCCGACGCCCGGCAGCGGTGCGTTCGTTCGCGCGGACTGGCGTTTCATCCACGAGTACTACACGGGCATGGCGACACATATGCTGCACGCCGCGTTCGGCAAGCCGCTGACGCTTCGCGAGCCCGAATCGATTCTCGCGTTCGAGGATCACCTGTCGTATTCGCACAAGAGCGACCTTCATGTCAGGAACGGCCTGCTGCCCGACGTCCGCGAGTTGTCGGCGGCACACCGGCAGTTCGCTCACGACTACGCAATCACGAATCACGGCTACCTGAGCGAAGTCGGCAGTAGCTTCACCGAAGGCTCGGAAGGCATCTCTCACGCGATGATGGCCGAGCGTTACGCGCTGCCGGGGCAGTTGATCGTCGGCACGGATTCGCATACGCCGCATAGCGGCGCGCTCGGCTGCCTCGCGTTCGGCGTCGGCACGACCGACATGGCGAATGCGTTCGTCACCGGCGCGGTGCGGATGACCGTCCCCGAATCGCTGCGCGTGAATTTCAACGGTCCCATCGCGCCCGGCGTCACGGCGAAAGATCTCGTGCTGCACCTTCTCGCCGAGCCCCGGATTCGTTCGGGCGCGGGCGTCGGCAAGGTGTTCGAGTTCGCCGGCTCCGCGATCGCCCAGTTGACGACCGATGAGCGAACGACGCTCACGAATATGACGGCCGAGCTCGGCGGTTTTTCGGGAATCGTCGCGCCCGACGCGGAAACCGTCCGCTTCCTGAAGCAACGCCGGGGCGTCGACTTCATCGTCGAACCGTGGATGGCGAGCGATGCGGGCGCGGCCTACACCGACGTCATCGAGATTGACTGTATGGGCATTTCGCCGATGCTCGCCGCGCCCGGCGATCCCGGCAACGGCATTGCGCTGCGCGATCTCGCGGAACGCCCGCACGTGGATATCGCGTATGGCGGCTCATGCACCGCCGGCAAGCGCGAAGACTTCGACCACTATCACGAGGTGCTGGCGTGGGCTGCCGCGCGCGGCCTGCGGGTGCCATCAGACGTGAAGCTGTATCTTCAGTTCGGCACATCCGACGTTCGCGACTACTGCGTCGAACGCGGCTATATCGAGGCATTCGAGCAGACCGGCGCGATCCTTCTGCAACCCTCGTGCGGTGCATGCGCCAATTGCGGACCCGGCTCCTCTACCGACGCGAGGGAGGTCACGATCAGCGCGATCAACCGCAATTTCTCCGGCCGTTCGGGACCGGGCCAGGTTTGGCTCGCAAGCCCGCCGACGGTTGTGGCAAGCGCGCTCGTGGGCAAGATTGCTTCTTTCGCCGAGTTGCAGGAACAGTACGAGCACGCGTGACCCACGGCCGCGGTGCAAGTAGTGACTTATTCAAAAGACGATACTGGAGACAGACATGGCCATTCTGGAGGGCGCGTCACCGCTACGCGTCGGTGACGATGCAACACGAGCCGAAGCCGCCGCGGTCGCCAGCACCGGGGCGATTTCGGCGCGCCTCGACCGGCTTCCCGCAACGCGTGCGGTCTGGAAGCTGATCCTGCTGCTGAGCCTCGGCTTCTTCTTCGAACTGTACGATCTTCTCTTTACCGGCTATGTCGCGCCCGGTCTCGTGAAGAGCGGGATTCTCACGCCGACCACCTCGGGTCTTTTCGGCACTTCCGGCGTGGCGAGCTTCGTTGCCGCCCTCTTCGCCGGGCTGTTTGTCGGAACCATTGCGTGCGGGTTTCTGGCCGACCGCTTCGGCCGCAGGGCGATCTTCACGTGGTCCCTGCTGTGGTACGTGGCGGCGAACACGGTGATGGCCTGTCAGGATACGGCGCACGGCCTGAATCTATGGCGCTTCATCTCGGGCATGGGCATCGGCGTCGAACTGATCACCATCGGCACCTACATGTCCGAACTCGCGCCGAAGCACCTGCGCGGCCGGGCCTTCGCCATCTGTCAGGCGATCGGGTTTTCGGCCGTGCCGGTCGTGGCGTTTCTTTCCTATCTGCTCGTGCCGAAAACGCCATTTGGACTCGACGGCTGGCGATGGGTCGTGCTGCTCGGCGGCATCAGCGCGCTCTTTGTCTGGTACTTCCGGCGAAACTTGCCGGAAAGTCCGCGCTGGCTGGCGAGCAAAGGCCGCATGCGCGAAGCGGACGAAGTCCTCACGCGCCTCGAAGAAAAAGTCGCGCAACAACACGGCAAGCCGCTGCCTGCCCCTGGACCCGCCGACCCGGTGCCGCGCAAGGCAGGCTTCGGCGACATGTGGAAACCGCCCTATCGCAACCGCACCGCGATGCTCATCATCTTCCATATCTTCCAGACGGTCGGCTATTACGGCTTTGCGAACTGGGTGCCGACTCTGCTCGTCAAGCAAGGCATCACCGTGACGCACAGCCTGCTGTACACCACGGTTATCGGCCTCGCCGCGCCGCTCGGTCCGCTGCTTGGCTACTGGATCGCCGACCGCTTCGAACGCAAGCACGTGATCGTCTTCATGGCCGCGGTCAATATCGTGAGCGGCCTGCTATTCAGCCAGGCGTCGGCGGCGGTCGCGATCGTGACGCTCGGCGTTTTGCTGACGCTCGCCGGCAATATCATCTCGTTCACTTACCACACGTACCAGCAGGAGCTTTATCCGACGGCGATTCGTGCGCGCGCGGTGGGCTTCGTCTATTCGTGGAGCCGCCTGTCGGCGGTATTCAGCTCGTTCGTCATTGCGTTCACGTTGAGGGAATTCGGCGTGAGCGGCGTGTTCGTTTTCATCGCGGGTGCGATGACGCTCGTGATCGTCGCGATCGGCCTGATGGGGCCGCGAACCCTCGGCAAGTCGCTCGAGAGCATTTCGCACTGAACCTTCGGTTCGTCCGGCGCCTGCTACCTTCTTGTCAGTGGCGCCGTTGCGCCTCGTCATGTACCGCATGCGTGGATGAGGAACTGCTGCAACGCCGTTGCCGGACGGCTTAGCTGCGCGCCCTTCTGCCACAGCATGCCCGCATCCATCTGAGGAACGGTGTCGAGTATCGGCCGCGCTTCTATGCGCTTGCCTTCGAGCGACCACGGGCGAAACACCATGTCCGAGAGCACCGTCACGCCAAAGCCGTGCGCGACGAGTCCGCGCAGCGCTTCCATGGAACTCGTGCGAAAGGCGATGTCCGGTTCCAGTCCTTTCCTGTTCCAGTAGCGCAGAGTCGACTGTTCGCCCTCGTCGACTGTGATCAGGATGTATGGATGAGCCGCAATGTCCTTGAGCGACGGCGCATCCAGTTGCGCCAGAGGATGCGACGGCGCAACCCACAACTGCCGCCGCGAGCGCATCAGCACATGGCGCCCGAAGCGGCCGGGTTTCTCGACATTCGAAAGAAGCACCACGCCGATGTCGATCTCCCCGTCCTGCACGGCTCGCTCGATATCCTCCCGCTCCATGTCCCGAAGGTCGAATTCGATCAGCGGATACGTCGCGCGAAATCGCGCCAGCAGCTCAGGCAGAAAATAGCCCAACAGCGTATAGGACGCTGCGATGCGCACGGTCCCGCGCATGTCGTGTGAGCGAAAAGGCGGTTTGTGCACGGCGTCGCGCGCTGCATCCAGCACGCGACGCGCATGGTTAAGGAAGTCGTGACCATCCGGCGTGAGGGCGACGCCCTGCGGCATCCGTTCGAACAGCCGCGTGCCGAGACCGCTTTCCAGTGCCAGAACCGCGTTGGTGATCGCCGATTGCGACACGTGTTCCTGCGCCGCCGCCATCGAAAATTGACCGGTTTGCGCGGCCGCCACGAAGTAGCGCAACTGCCGGAGTGTGAGATCGAAAGCCATCTGTTTTTCGAATATCAAGGTTGCGTATTTGTGATTTTACGATGGCAATACGGCTTCCTATACTCGGCGAGAAAAATACATTCTCACGGAGACAGTCTCGCCATGAATGCCCAGGAACGCGCCACCCTAGCCGAGCTACCAGAACAAGCGCCGATCTCATCCGTATCTCTCGACGACAAATACACGCTGGAGCGAGGCCGCGTGTATATCAGCGGCACGCAGGCGCTCGTGCGTCTTCCGATGCTGCAGAAAGCGCGCGACCTGAAGGCTGGGCTGAATACGGCCGGCTTCATCTCCGGTTATCGCGGTTCGCCGCTGGGCGCGCTGGATCAATCGCTATGGAAAGCGAAGAAGCATCTGCAGGCAAACGATGTGTTCTTTCAGCCCGGCGTGAATGAAGACCTGGCCGCGACCGCCGTATGGGGCTCGCAGCAGATCAACCTGTGGCCGGGCGCAACGCGCGACGGCGTGTTCGGCATGTGGTACGGCAAAGGGCCGGGCGTCGATCGTACCGGTGATGTCTTCAAGCACGCGAACTCGGCGGGCAGCGACGTGCGCGGCGGCGTGCTGGTGCTGGCGGGCGACGACCATGCGGCGAAGTCGTCGTCGGTCGCGCATCAGTCGGAGCATGCGTTCATTGCGGCGGGCATTCCCGTGCTGTATCCCGCGAACGTGCAGGAATATCTCGACTACGGGCTGCACGGCTGGGCGATGAGCCGCTACGCAGGCCTGTGGGTCGCGATGAAGTGCGTAACGGACGTGATCGAATCGACCGCGTCGATCGACCTCGATCCGGATCGCATCGAAATCGTCACGCCCACCGACTACGCGATGCCCGAGGGCGGCCTCAACATTCGCTGGCCCGATTCGCCGCTCGCGCAGGAGGCGCGGCTCCTCGACGAGAAGTGGTATGCCGCTCTCGCGTACATCCGCGCGAACAAGTTGAACCGCGTGGTGATCGACTCGCCGAAGCCGCGCTTTGGGATCATCACCGCGGGCAAGGCTTATCTCGACGTGCGCCAGGCGCTCAGCGACCTCGGCCTCGATGACGACACCTGTGCGCGAATCGGCTTGCGCCTCCTGAAAGTGGGCTGCGTGTGGCCGCTCGACGCGCAGGATGCGCGCGCTTTCGCGACAGGCCTCGAAGAGATTCTGGTCGTCGAAGAAAAGCGCCAGATTCTCGAGTACGCACTGAAAGAGGAACTGTACAACTGGCGCGAGGATGTGCGCCCGACCATCTACGGCAAGTTCGACGAGCGCGACAACAAGGGCGGCGAATGGTCTGTGCCGCGTGGCGACTGGCTGTTGCCGGCGCATTACGAGCTGTCGCCCGCGCTGATCGCCAAGGCAATCGCACGGCGCCTCACGCGTGCAGATTTGCCCGACGACGTGCGCGCGCGCATGCTCGCGCGCGTGGCGATCATCGAAGCGAAGGAGCGCGAAGCCGCGAAGCCGCGAGTGTCCGTCGAACGCAAGCCGTGGTTCTGTTCGGGCTGCCCGCACAACACGTCGACGAATGTGCCCGAAGGTTCGCGTGCATTGGCGGGTATCGGCTGCCATTACATGTCGATGTGGATGGACCGAAAGACAGAAACGTTCAGCCAGATGGGCGGCGAAGGCGTCGCGTGGCTCGGCCAGATGCACTTTTCCGGCGACAAGCACGTGTTCGTCAATCTGGGCGACGGCACCTACTTCCATTCTGGACTCCTCGCCATTCGTGCCGCGATCGCCGCGAATGCAAACGTGACGTACAAGATTCTTTATAACGACGCGGTTGCCATGACCGGCGGCCAGCCTGTCGACGGCGTGTTGAGCGTGCCGCAGATCGCGCACCAGGTGCATGCCGAAGGCGCGAAGCGCATCGTGATCGTGACCGATGAACCGGAAAAATATCATTCCGGCGTCGTGTTGCCGACGGCCGTCGATGTTCATCATCGAGATCAGCTCGATGCGATTCAACGTACACTGCGTGACACTGCCGGCACGACCGTGCTGATCTACGACCAGACATGCGCGACAGAGAAGCGCCGCCGCCGCAAACGCGGCACGTATCCCGATCCGGCCCGGCGCGCTTTTATCAACGACGCCGTCTGCGAAGCTTGTGGCGACTGTTCGGTGCAGTCGAACTGCCTGTCCGTGGAGCCTGTCGAAACGCCGTTCGGCACCAAGCGCAAGATCAATCAGTCGTCGTGCAACAAGGACTTTTCGTGCGTGAACGGCTTTTGCCCGAGCTTCGTGACGGCCGAGGGCGCGCAGCTTCGCAAGCCTCAGGCCGCGCAAACCGGCGGGGCAGCCAAGCCTGATTTCGATGGCTTGCCGCTGCCCTCGCTGCCTGCGCTCGCGAGGCCATACGGCATTCTCGTTACAGGCGTTGGCGGCACGGGCGTCGTGACGATCGGGGGCCTGATCGGCATGGCAGCGCATCTCGAAGGCAAAGGCGTCACCGTGCTGGATATGGCCGGCCTCGCGCAGAAAGGCGGCGCCGTGTTGAGCCACGTGCAGGTTGCCGCTTCACCGGACAAGCTGCACGCCACGCGCATCGCGACGGGAGAAGCGCGCCTCGTGATCGGCTGCGATGCGATCGTATCGACATCCAATGACGTGCTGTCGCGCACGCAGCATGGCGTGACGTGCGCCGCGATCAACAGCGGCGCGACGCCGACCGCGGACTTCGTCAAAAACCCGCAGTGGACGTTTCCGGGTGCGCAGACCGAAGCGCAACTGCGCGACAGCATCGGCGATGGATGCGAGTTCATCGACGCCAATGCACTCGCCCTTGCGCTGCTCGGCGACACGATCTATAGCAACCCGCTGCTGCTTGGCTTCGCATGGCAGAAAGGCTGGTTGCCGCTGGGATTGTCGAGCCTTCGGCAAGCGATCGAGATCAACGGCGTATCCGTCGACAGGAATCAGCAGGCGTTCAACTGGGGGCGTTATATTGCGTGCCAAGGTTCGGAAGCCGTTGACGCGCTTCGCAATCGGCGGGCCACGCCGCAGGCCGTCGTGATGCAAATGCCCGAGTCGCTCGACAAACTGATCGCGACGCGCGAGGCGCTTCTCACCGCTTATCAGAATGCTGCGTATGCGCAAACTTATCGCGGCGTGGTCGAGCGCATTCGGTCGAAGGAACAGCAACTCGGGCGCGATTCAAAGCTGCCGCTCACGCGCGCGGTGGTGACAAACCTCGCCAAACTGATGGCATACAAGGACGAATATGAAGTGGCGCGGCTCTATGCCGATCCTGCCTATCTCGACAAACTGCGCGCGCAGTTCGACGGCGAACCGGGGCGCGACTACAAGCTGAACTTCTACCTTGCCCCGCCATTGCTCGCGAAGCGCGACGACAATGGTCACCTGGTGAAGAGACGCTTTGGTCCGTGGATGCT
This sequence comes from Paraburkholderia rhynchosiae, assembly GCF_002879865.1. Taxonomy (GTDB): domain Bacteria; phylum Pseudomonadota; class Gammaproteobacteria; order Burkholderiales; family Burkholderiaceae; genus Paraburkholderia; species Paraburkholderia rhynchosiae. The sequence goes on along the minus strand of NZ_PNXY01000013.1, from coordinate 101,380 downwards.
ACCCGTATTTCGCTTTATCGCGACAATGAAAAGGCTGCGCGGCACGCCGTTCGATATCTTTGGAAAGACCGGCGAGCGACGTGCGGAGCGGCGGTTGATTCTTGAATACATCGCGCTCGTGGACGAATTCTGTATGACACTAGACTACGAACGCCTGCCTGCCGCGTTGAAACTGGCCGCGCTGCCGGACCGGATTCGCGGCTTCGGCCACGTGAAGGAACGCAATATGGCAGCCGTGGCAAAAGAGAAAGAGAGGCTGCTGCACAGCTACCGTATGCCGGAACCGATCCCAGCCACCGCGTGAAACGTATGACCGCCCGGTCTCGGGCGCTCCGTCTTGCCGACCGCGAAAGACATCGCATCGGACTTTTTAGCGCGGCTTATGGGGAGCCAGATCATCGGTGGCTGCTCGTGCACCTCTCACGGTCTGACGCCAGTCAGGCAGCCGACCACAGGTTCCTGCGGGGCAGGTGTACCGCGACTGGCTCGTCGACGTAGTGGAGGACGCAATCGACCAGGAAGCGGGCAGGAAGCGACCTGGAAGCGGCCAGGAAGCGGCCGGCTCGATATGAACAGCGACAGCGACGCGTCGAGCACCTATCCTTAAGTTGCCCTTTGGGCATCAATCAGGAGGATGACATGCGCATGCTTCTCAACGTACGGATACCGCACGAACCGTTCAACACTCTAGTCCGTGCCGGCACTGTCGGCGACGTGATCGCGAGGATACTCGAAGAGACCAAACCGGAGGCCGCCTACTTCACCGAGCAGAATGGCACACGCGGCGCAGTGCTCGTGATCCATCTCGATGACGCGTCGGACATTCCCGCGCTTGCGGAACCGTGGTTCCTGAAATTCAACGCCGATTGCGAGTTGCGCGTCGCGATGTTGCCACAAGACCTCATGAAAGCTGGGTTGGAAAATCTCGGATCAAAATGGAAGTAGCGCACTCGCGTTAATGTGCAAATCACTTGCCGTCCGCGGTTCGAGATGCGCCGCAGACGGCAACATTCCTTATCGCATTTACCACATCCCGCGCTCACCGAGTCGATGTTCAGCGTTCAACGCGCCGTCTTTCCGGCTTCCCATGCGGCGATGGTAAGTGGCTTTCCGCCATTTGTCCGCCACAGTACGCCCTATCAAGAAGCGTCATCGATGCATGTACCTTCAACCCGTTAGCATGGTTGCTGAGACCATTGATAAGCACATACCCAGGACATCAATTCGGATATTCTGCATCTGCACTGTTAGTGCCGGTTTCTGGAAGGAGGTAGCTTTGTTCATTGCTAATGAGATTGCAAGCACTGCAAGATTACTCAAAAAAGTTCTGGAATGGCCTATTCATAAGTTCATGCCAGTTGCGATCAAGGCCGTGATTCTGTCGCCTCGCAACACCTCAATCTCGGATAAGACATGGAATCACGAGTACGATTCCGGAGCTTGGGACTTTCTTTCCACCACAAAGGAAGTCGGCCGGTATAGTGTGATTCTCGGATATTGTCTGCACTTCAAGCCGGCAGCGCGCATTCTGGACGTCGGGTGCGGCACAGGCATCCTGGCCCATTGGCTTTCGAGTGCCGCAATATCCAGCTATCTGGGTATCGACCTGTCGGCAGCCGCCATCGAGAAGGCGCGCCAGCTGAACATCCAGGGAGCGGAGTTCGCTGTAGCGGATGTCACCGCGTTCAAGACTTCAGAGGTGTTCGACGTCATTGTCTTTAACGAAATACTTTATTACCTAAAAACTCCGGAAGACCATGTCAGGCGATTCGCACAATCTCTTGCGCCCGGCGGAATACTTATCGTCAGCATGTGGCACCACGCCGACGGCGTGAACACATGGAAACGGTTGAGGGCCGGTTTTGAGGAACTTGATCGTGTCCGCCTCGTGCACGTTCCGTCCGGCATCAAATGGAATGTGGCCGTGCTCAGGCCACGATGATTCTATCGATCAGTCCATATGTGAGTACATCGAATTCAGTCAGTCAATCAAACTGTCGTCGTTATTGGGCAACGCAGACAAAATATAGGCCGAACGCCAGCACGCGCAACGCGATCCGCGCCCTCGCGTCGCGGCGGCGCATGAAGCGCCAAGCGAGGAACTCGAGAACCAGAATATCGAGTCCATAGAGCACGCCATCGTCGAAGCCCTTAATAGTTCTTAAATAGCCGTCCTCGAAGACTGCCGCGGCGAGTATCCGCACGCGCCTCAGAAATTTTCATCTTTTTCTGCAGGACTTTATGCACGCGCTGTTCCTACACTGGGGATGCGCTCAATGGGCGCATGAGCGGGGCACGCTCGACATCCACTCACTAGCCTCCATCAAGGACTCGCAATGAAAGACGAAAAGCAGGTAGCGGCGCATCGCGCAGCATCGCTGAAGACGCCGACTCGCCTCACCGAAGCCTGGCGAACGGTTGCGTCGCAATAGGAGAGGGGGAGCGTAGAATCGCGGCGATAGAAAGTCGCCGATGAGAGAATTGACGACGACGCCTGGCCGGGCGCGGGCCAAGGTACTAAAACGCTTGCGCTATCTGCTGACGAGCGGCAAGCCATCCAGACGTCTGCAAATTTGCATCGCGAGTGCGATGCTGCCGGCGTCCAGATGCGAATGGTCGATCTATCGGCGCGCGCGACCGAGGAACAATTGAACTGCACTCGTTCCGACCGAATCATCATGACTGCCCGGCTGACGCGGCACTTCTAATGGTGCTACGTTGTAGATGATCTCGCCCAGACTTTCAGCGGTTCGCGACTTCAATTCGTTGCGCGTGCAATCTGTCCGCTAAAGCGGTTGACGAAAGCCCCTGCAAGCAGCGCGATTAGCGCAATGCCTGTCAAAAAGATGCCCGGCGCAGTCGTCGAACCCGTGTGATGCAGCAGTTGCGTGACAACCAACGGCGTGATGCCTGTAAAAACGACCGTCGCGAGATTGAGCGACAGCGCAATGCCGCTGAAGCGGACGTTGGTCGGAAACAGGTCCGCAAGCAGATACGCGTATGCGCCGTTCACGAACCCACCAACGAAGCCGATCGTCATGAACGCGACGAACGGATCGATCTGATGCGCCGCGACGAGCCGATAGAACGGATAGCTTCCGAACAGCATGACGAGCGAACCGAGGCGGTGCCAATGCCGTGAAGGGATGGTGTCGCCGAGCCACGCAAAGAGCAGCAACGAGGCCGACATCGTCGCAATGCCGAGATTCTGTCCGGCGCTGACGGTAGCGGGCGCGTAGTGCAACACCGTCGTCATGTAAGACGGCAGCACGACAAAGAGCAGGCTGTTCGACGCATTGACGATCCCCGCCACGCCGACACCGATCGCCACCTGCTTCGGGTACCCGGTCAGCACTTTTCTGAACGGGCGCTTCACCTTGTGGCTTTTGAGGCGCTGATATTCCTTCGACTCTTCAAGCGATGTACGCAGCCAGTAGGAGACGAGACCGATCACGCCGCCGAAGATGAAGGCGATGCGCCAGCCGTACGTGAGTACATCCGCGGCGTTGAGCAGCGAATGCAGCGCGAGGCTGATCAGCGTCGCCGTCAGTACGCCGGAATTCAAACAGAAGATCACAAGTCCGCTGACGAGGCTCGCGCGCACTGGAATCTCTTCAACGACGTAAGTGATCGAGCACGGTAATTCGCCTGCGAGGAAAAAACCTTGCGCGAGACGCAGCAGCACGAGCAGCGCAGGCGCCATCACGCCGATCGATGCATAGCTGGGAATCAGCCCGATGCCGATCGTCGCCGCCGACATCGCGAGCACCGACACCAGAAAGATCATTCGCCGTCCGAAGCGGTCGCCGAGACTGCTCAGCACGATGCCGCCCAACGGACGCGACACATAGCCGATCGCGAACACGCTGAATGTGCTGATCAATGACGCAAGCGGATCGGTGGCTGGAAAAAACTGCCGCGCGATTTCGCGCGCAAATACGCCGTAGATGATGAAGTCGTAAATCTCCAGCGAGCCGCCGAGGCTCGCGAGTATCACCGTCTTCCACTTCTGCCTGATCGCTGGCTGGCTGGGAAGCGCCGCAATGTCTGCTGAGGCCATCGAGTTGTCTCCGTCATCGTTGTTGTCTGTGCGTCTCGGGCCGCGCGCTATTCGACGGGCACCGGCGTCGCAGCCGGCGTGCCCGTTTTCAGCGCGGCATCCCGGCCGCCGAATGCTTCGACCAGTCTGTCCTGATCGGCTTTCGCGGCGGCGTCGGTGCCTTCCGGATCGACCAGCGCTCTAAGGCGCTTTTCGAATCCGACCAGCACGTTTGTGTATTCGGGCAGCGGCGCGAGATCATGCAGTTCTTCGGGGTCGTTCTGCACGTCGAACAGTTCCGGCTGCATGCCGACGTAGTGGTGATACTTATAGCGGGCGTTCGCAAGCATGTATGCAGCGCTCTCGGAACCGACCGCGTGATATTCGCTGAACGCGATGCGCTCAGGCGCGTCGTCTGCGCAGGCGAGACGGGCCAACGATTCGCCCGGACTTCGGATCAGCGCTTCGTCGCAACCCGTGCATTCGAGCAGCGTGTTCTGGATATCGACAAGCGACACTGGCGTTTCGCTCACCTTCCCCACCGGAATGCCGGGACCGGCGACGATCATCGGCACGCCAGTCGATTCGCGGTACATCAGGCACTTGTTCCACATGCCGCGCTTGCCGAGATTGTCGCCGTGATCGCTGCTGTAGATGATCGTCGTCGATTCGTCGAGCCCGCTCTCCCGCAGCGCGGCGAGCACCTTGCCGACCTGCGCGTCGAGGAACGACACTAGCGCGTAGTAGCAAGCGACAGCGAGGCGGCGGCGCTCATCGCTGCCGATGGCGGCGTCGTGATCCATATGGCGCGCCTGACGCTCGACCCACGGATGCCGCACATATCCCGTCGACGGATGCAACGCCGGCAAGTCAATCCCGCGTGGATCGTAGAGGTCGAGGTACTGTTGCGGCACGACGAGCGGAAAGTGCGGCGCAACGAGTCCAACGAACAACACCCAGGGTTTGTCGTCCCGCGCGTGTTCACCGAGCCACCCGCACGCGGTATCGGCAACCCGCATATCGAAGCGGTTGTAATCCGATGTGCCAGGACCGATCTTGTCATAGAGCGGCGAGCGGCCCATCGTCTCCGGCATCGGATTGCGCACCGAGCCCCAGACCTGGCCGATGCCATCGAGGATATGCACCGCGTGATGCTGCCGCGCGAACCCGACCGGCGACGCTTCCGACTTGTAGTGCAGCTTGCCGATCGATTCCGTCAGCACGCCGCTCGCCGACAGATGCTGCGCCCAGCCCGGAGGACTGCCGTCATAGGCGACCGCGTTGTCCCAGCAGCGGATGTCGTGAACGTAGCGCCCAGTCGCGAGACTTGCGCGAGCCGGCACGCAGATGGGCGACGGCGTGTAGGCGTTGCTGAAGCGCGTGCCGCGCTGCGCGAGCGCGTCGAGCGAGGGCGTTTTGATGATCGGGTGCCCGGCGCATCCCATCAGGTTGTGCTGATGTTCGTCGGACAAGATGAAGAGGACGTTTGTGGGTTTCATCAGTGGTCTTGCGGCGGATTCTTTGGTGCCGCGTCTCCTTTGATTCATGGTCGTACAGCGGCGCATGACTTTCAATTGACATTTTTTGCGAAGCGCATAACCATCGGTTATTCGTTTTCCCGGTCTTGCTTCCATGGATCCGATCGAACGCTTTTTTCAGGCAGGGCTGAAGCTCAGCCACCTGCGCCTGCTCACGATGTTCGACAGTCTTGGCCAGATCCGGCTCGTCGCCCAGAAGCTCAATATCACGCAGCCCGCCGTGTCAAAGCAGCTGGCAGAACTGGAAGCGGGTCTGGGCGTTCCCGTGCTCACCCGCGTCGGCAACCGGCTGTTTTTCACGCCCGTCGGCGAGACACTGACTAAGCGCGCTCGCGAGGTGTTTCATCAGCTCGAGCAGGCGCGTTTCGAAGTCGATGCGTTGACGAGCGGCATATCCGGAAAAATTTCCGTCGGCGCGGTCGCGACGGTGATGCCCGTCTTCGCGCCCGAACTGGTGATCGAACTGAAAAAGCGTGCGCCGCATGTGAACGTGAGCTTTTACGAAGCGACCAGCGACCGGCTGTTTCCGATGCTCGCTGCCGGCGCGCTCGATTTCGTCCTGAGCCGCACTGCCCCGCCGCGCGCCGAAGCGGCGGCCTTCGCTTCGCATGCCGTTCTCGACGATCCAATCGTGGTGGTGTGCGGGCGCGATCATCCGCTCGCTGCGCGCCGCACGATCAGCCCTGCCGATCTTTCCGGGCTGCCGTGGATTCTGCCGCCGCGCGAAGCGCCTACGTTTCTCGCGCTCGAGGCGTGGATGCACGCACGCGGACTCGAGCTTCCCGATGGATGCGTGCAATCGATCTCGTTGCAAGCCAATGAAGCGATGATCGCGGCGTATCCATTTCTCGCTTTGATGCCACTGGCAGTGGCGCGTCATGGCGTGAATAGCGAGAAGCTAGCAATCCTCCCGTTAGACGGCACACGTTTTCTCGAGACAGTGCAACTGTTCTATAGCCATACGTCGGCTAATCCTGTCGTGCCGGTCGCGTTAAGTTGTATCGAGACAGTTGAAAAGCGGCTCTCTGCGTTGCTGCTGACGTAGGACGCGGACGACACGCTGCATGAGCCGACCGTGGTGTCACGAGCTTACCAAGCGAGGAAAACATCATCGAGAGTGCAAGTGCGTGTAAATTCGGATCCAGTGGCTTGCGACCCGCCACCGCGTCTTCGAATCGGTCGCCATGGAGTAAGTCCTACACTCCACTCTTACAGGAGCCGGTATGAACACGAAGCACAATAAAAGAGAACATCTGGAAGCCGCGGCGTCACATCACGAGAAGGCAGCGCGCTATCACCGGGAGGCGTCGCGGCATTTCGAGGCCGGTAAAGACTATGCCCACGCCGCCCTTCAGTCGATGATGGCCCACGGCCACACCTTGCATGCGATCGACCAGGCACACGATGCCGGTGCGCACAGCACCGGTACGCCGCCGGCAACACCTGCGTCGACCGGCTCCGGCAAAAACAGCGAGATGGCGGCAAAACATCATGCAACGGCAGCGGAGCTTCACGACCAGGCCGCGCAGCATATGCGCCATGCCGTCAAGCTCTTCGATCAGGACCGCAGTGCAGTCGCCCACGACGCGCAGCTAGCACTCTCCCTTGCACTGCGTGCTTTGTCCCATGGCAACGAAGCAGCCAAGCTATTTGTGAACGTCGCTTCGGTCGGAGCGTCGTGAGTGATGTTGTACGTATTGAAATGTTGACGTCGTGTCTGGCCATTGGCCTCGCTTATTTGAGCGTAGCGAAAGCTGAACCGTTGCCTACACGGCACCGGCGCCATACAGCATCAGGTTGTCGTGCGGATCGGGGGCGCGGACCAGCCACAAAAGATCCGCGCACGGCCAAATCCAGCGTTCCACTCACTTGGGCTATGCCTTTTCGCCCAGCCAGTCTGCCGCAATGGACTTCGCATGAGCGACAGCCTCGTGCGCGTTAAGGAACACGCCGAGCTGTTCCCAATTCTCTTCGGCCGCGTAAGTCCCCTTCATACCGAGTGCCCTTTGTACGCGCAACTGCGCCGAGTACCTGCCGTCCTCCAGTGGTCGAGCAGTTGCAATGACTTTGTGCGGGAGACCGGATCTCTCCGGCTGAATCAACTCGACAGGACCGCCCGGCACGCCAATGTTCTTGAGCTCGTTCCTCACTTTGCAGTCTGGGCAGTAGAAGCACCACCCCTCGTTCTCGCGAATGGACCCGACCTGCCCGCGGGCCAGGACGGCACGACATTCGACGTTTTCGCAGATGAACGGCATAGCAGTCTCCGGAGTTGTTTGCGAGAAATCCTAGCATGAGCGCCATCGTCCAACCATCGGCATTGTTGCGGTGCCTGTTCTCTGTGCTGGCGGCCGAGACGAAGCCCGGCACCTTGTCGGAGAGCGGCGGCGCCGGCAGGCTTGAACTCTCAGCCCCGCAAGCGGCATGTAGCCCGATCGGTGGCGTGCGCGCGCTTGTCGCTCTGTTTGTCACTCGTACACGCTTCTCAGGAAAACCCTCAAGCGCGGGTCGGCGCGATCGCGGTACGCGGGCGCAGCGTCGCCATGATCAGGTACATCCCGCCGCCGATCACCACGCCGAAGAACCACCCATAGGTATTCCACCAGACCGGCAGCAGGTTGGTGAAGTTAGGCAGGAAGGTGGAAAACACGCTGCCGACCGCGGCGGAGACCAGCGCGTTGACGTTCCACCCGCTTTCATAGCGGTACTCGCCGTGCTCGTGGTAGAGCGCCGCGACGTTGACGTTGCCCTTGGCCACCAGATAGTAGTCCACCAGAATAATCCCGAGCAGCGGGCCCATCGTGGCACCGATGGCGTTGACAAAGTGCGCGGCGTTGCCTTCCCACGGCGCGAATGGGTAGAGCACCAGCGCAATGATCGCGGCGATGTAGCCGCCCTTCTTGAAGCTGATCTGCCGAGGGAATACGTTGGAAATGTCGAACGCCGCCGAGACGAAATTCGCCACTACGTTGATGCCCAGCGTGGCGACCGCGAAGGTCAGCGCCGCGATGAGTGCCAGCAACCAACTGTCGAACTTGGCCGAGATCTGCTCGGGGTGCAGCAGCACTTCGCCGTAGACCTTGAAGGCAGCGATGGTGGTAACGCCGGCGACCAGCGAGAACGCGATGAGGTTGACCGGCAGGCCCCACAGATTTCCTTTCTTCACTGCGTTACGGTTCTTCGCGTAGCGCGAGAAGTCGCAGAAGTTCAGGTATAGCGCCGCAAAGTAGGTGATCCAGGTCGCACCTACTGCCATCAGCGCCCAGAACGAGCCGGGCTCGCCGCTGACGCCGGCATCGCGGGTCTTCTCGAGCAGCACGTTCATCGGAATGCCATGGTCGAACGAGAAGCCGCCGGCCTTGACGCATAGGCCGATCGCCAGGATGAGCATCGCGAGCCACACCGCCGGACCCGCCCAGTCCTGGAATTTGCGCACCGTTTCCATGCCCTTCTGGATGATGAGCAACTGCAGCGCCCAGATGATCGCGTAGCAGATCACCTCCAGCCCGGAGTGGCCCAGGAAGTGCGTGCCCCTGTGGAATGCCATCATGCTGTCGCTGCGGATCAGCAGCGCGACCATCGCACCCGACGCGGCAGCCGTCTGCGCGCCGTACCAGAAGCAGGCCACCACGGCGCGAACCAGTGCCGCCAGGTTGGCGCCCCACACGCCGAAAGAGGCGCGCGCCAGAACCGGATAAGGCACGCCGGTCTTCTCGCCGGCAAAGCCAATCAGGTTCATCAGCGCGAAGATCACCAGCGAGCTGAGCCCGATCGCCAGCAGGAAGTTGATAAAGCTACCGCACAGCAGGAACAGGCTGGCGGCGAGATAGTAGCCCCACAGGCTGTGCACGTCCGAGGTCCAGACGTTGAAGATGCTGAAAGCGCCCCAGTTGCGCTGCCTGGCGGGCGCGAGATCTTCGTTGTAGAGGCCGGAAGAAGGATCGCGGATTTCCATCTGTCATCTCCTTTCATCACGCGGAACCAGGGAAACACCGCCGGACACGCCTGGGCGGAGATGCCCGCGTTTGAGGCCGGCTGGCATGCACCATACTGTATGTCCTTTGGTGCAGCGTTTCGAATGGGTTAACCCTGATCGAGATGCATGCTGGCAATCTTCTTGTGTTCACGTCTTCACAGAACGCGATACAGGTAGACAGGTAACACGTCTTTAGAACACTGCATCTGTTCTGATGCCGTCGCATCCAGTAGAAGGCCTTTGATACATGAGTGGGATACCTATCGCGGCGGCCGTTCCGGCGCGCGGGCTCAGGCCGGGAATAGCCCATGCGCAGTAAGCGTTGCCTCATTCAAAGGAGACGCGAAATGAAAAACGCAACCAGGCTCTGGCTGATGCTTTCGGCGCTGACGCTCCTGCTCGCTGGATGTACCGCAGGCGGCATGCAGGCAGGCACGCGAACGCACCTTAGCGCCACGCAATGCCGCGACCTGACGGAGATCAGAAACAAGGCACCCGTCACACGGGAGCGCAGTATGAGTGAACTGGCGGCCCTGGAAGAAGCGGGCTACCACCCCGGATGGTTCTTTGATCCCTATTACCCAGCCGATCTGGAGGTCGCGCAGCGCCGGGTCGACACCTGGTATCTGACCGAATGCCCGCAGACGCGGCCTGGTTGAGCGGATACTCGTGCCAGGACCTGAGCGTCCGCGGGTTAACCGCGGTTCCGCATTTGTCGAGCCTGAGGCGCCTCCTGGTCTTCTCAAAAGCCGCCGTTCCGAATGATCGAACCGTTGAAATCCGCAGCATACGTCTGTATGCAATAATCTCGACTTCTCAGGTATGGATATTCGACGCTATGACTGAGCTGGTTGCTTAAGAGAACGCGCGCGACGGCTCTCAATGGTTGGCTCAGGTCGACCCGCAACTGCCCTTCGATTCGCCGGACAACGGCCGTTCAAACACGGCCTTCATTGTCCAGGTTTCCTGGCTTCACGTCTCACCAAAATTATGCGCTCCTCTTATAGAGCGCTTTCAACTGTGACAACTCTTCCATAAATTTATTCTTAAGTTCGCGCGGCCCTACGATCCTCAAATTTGAACCGTATTCCAGCAGCTTCCGCACGCCGTGCTCGATGGATTCGATGGGCACCAAAAACTCTTTCCATCCCGGTGGCACGTCCGCACTATTTGCACCCTGCAAAACCGGAGCGGTTTTAATACGCGCGTTGGCCAACCAATTTTCGCCACGCGCCGACACGGCGACATGTGCCGTCAACCGATAAAGGTCGGTCTCGTAGCGGTCCATCGCGTCACGCCAGTGCTTCGCCAGGTCAAATCGCGCAGGACGCTTGAAACGGCGGCGGGAGGACTTGAATTCACTAATATTCGCTAGTCGAAAGGTCAGTGCGCCGGGCCTGCCCACCACCTTGGCAATCAGGTACCAGGTACCTCCTTTGAGCACCAAACCGAGCGGCTCAAGTTCGCGGCGGGATAAGCCATGCCAGCTTTCATACTTCACTTCGATACGGTACGAACTCCACACGGCATTGGCGACTTCACGCAGAAATAACGGCGTTTCTTGAGCACGGTACCAATCCACAGTGTCAATGTGCAGTCGGCTAGCGACACGATCAGCCTTCTCGCGTGAGTCCGGAGGCAGACTGGCAATCATCTTTAGCCACGCAGAGGTTGCCATGCCGTCCAAGCCCAGTTCTGTCGCAGGCCCTGGCAAACCTGCCAGAAACAGCGCATGCGCTTCGTGCTCCGTGAGCCCTGTGAGATCGGTACTCCAGCCCTCCCGCAATTGAAATCCCCCGTTGCGACCTCGATCCCCCCAGATGGGCACGCCAGCAGCAGAGAGCTGATCGATATCGCGCAAGATCGTGCGCTCGGAAACCTCCAGTGCTTCAGCCAAAGCCGGTGCGGTCATACGCCCGCGTGCTTGCAGCATCAGCATGATCGACAAAAGGCGGCTAGCTTTCATAAATGGCGCCCAACCTCAAATACATGACATAAGGTGTCATGTTAACGGACTTATTATCTGCCACATCCCTCATCTGCTCTATCGATGCAAAGGTAAAGAAGGACAGGAGCATTCACGAAAAGCAACTCAAGGCCATTGAACTACGCCGCCCTTCATCGCCAAAAACGCGACGTGTTGATCGATCTGTTCGGTCGTGAGTTTGTCGCGAGACACAGGACCAATTGAAGAGAGACAAATGAAAATAATTTCTGGACCCCTGAGCATGTTCGGTGCCAAGGTCGAGATCGCCGCGCACGAAAAGGGCATCGACTTCGAACTGGTGATGGCTCCGTTCGACCAACTGCGCGGTTACAACCCCAAACATCCAGATGTATTGCGCGTCAATCCGAACCATCAGGTGCCGGTACTAATAGACGGCAACCTGGAGATTTTTGATTCCACGCAAATATTTGAGTATTTTGAAGACCTGAAGCCCAATCCCGCCTTATGGCCGGCGCATCCCGAGGCGCGCGCCATGGCGCGTCAACTCGAACACTGCAGCGATGAAATCTATTTTCCCCACATTGTCCGACTGATGGGACTTGAAGATGCGCCGCATGATCCTGCGGCGCAGACTGCGCGCAACGAAGCGTTGCAATACTATCGACGCATGGAACGAGTTCTTGCGGCTCGAGAATTTCTGGCCGAGACGTATTCCTATGCCGACATTGCGTTCTACATGGCGCAGTTGTTCGGCGCGCGCAAGGGTGCGCCGATAACAGGGGAGACGCCTAACCTGCTGGCTTGGCGTGAACGGATGATCGCACGTCCTGCCGTGCGAAAAGTTGCCGGCGCTATGGCGGGATATCTTGCCTCGATTGGAAGTGCGGTCCCCGATTTTCTTCATGAACTTGACTAGACTGGTGTCCCGTCCCGCGCAGCTCAATGGCTGCTTACTATCCCGATGCGAACGGGCTCGTCGCGTTGCACGACTGCGATGCCCGCAGCGGCACGCCCTCGTACAAGGCGATTCCGATGCTACTCCCGCTCAGCAAGAGTGATTGCTTGCCGGACGACCATGCGTGCACGTGGCAACATGGCGACTTGCGCAACGATCTCACCGGTGCGGCTATTTCGGGCGAGGAGCGTCATGTTCCGAATGACGGGTCAGGGCCTACGTAGAGGCTGTGGTGTGCGCGGCGTTACGCGCCGCGCCAGTGAGCCATCTGGACGAGTGGGCGGTGCTGCGCTCGGCACCGCCCAACGCCGATCGCGCTGTCTCAGTGCTTACACATTCGGCGTGGCGCTCTGCGGGTCCGCCGGCGTGGCGGGATCGGGAGTCTGCAGCGGCGGTGCGTAGAGGATCACGTTGGGCAGCCGCGGGTTGGCCGTGTCGGTGCTGTCCAGCACGCGCGACTGGATGGTCGTGTTATCCGTCACGCCCCAGAAGTTATTCGAGAAGTGGAGCGAATGAACCGTGGAAGCGTTGTAAGTGCCGTGAGACTCGATCACGATGCGATTCAAATTCGGTGAATCCTTCTTGAAGAGAAACGAGTTCCGTTGCGCGATGCCGCTGGGCGGCTGTCCAGCGGCCGGGAACGCGTCGATCAACACGAGTGGGTCGACCATGTTGATGAACAGGTTGTTTTGCACGAAGACCGACGGATCAAAAGCGAAGGCTGCGGAGTCGACGAACGTATTGCCCGTCACGGTCGCGGACCTGCTTAAGCGCGGGTAGCCGTTCGTGCCGGGTTCGAAGGTGGTCACGCCGTTGCGAACGATCGGCGTCACGTTCAGATGCGTAGCCTGGCTGTATGTCATCGAGAACGGCGCGACGTCGCTGATCTGCACGAATGCGTCTTGCAAGACCGTATGCGTGATGCTGACCACACCGCCACCCGCGTCTTGCGTCAACGAGGTGTTGGCAGCCGTCACGCCCAGCAGTTGAACCGGACCCTGGCTTCCCACGTTGAGCGTGCCCGCCACGTTGATGATCCCTTTTGTCGGAATCGTACCCACGCAGTCGGCCGTACAGGGTACGGAGCGGTACGTCTCCACGACCGTATTGTCGGGGATTGTTAACGTGACGCCCGGCGCGACCCGCACCGTGCCGGCGAGAAAATAGGGAGAGCCGCTCGCCTGCCACGTGGTATCCGCGGTGATGACCGTGCCGTCCGGAATGACCGTGTTCGGCTGCACATAGACATATGCCGTGACGAGATTGCCGCTTGCGTCGGTGCAAACTTTTGCAGCGTCCGTCGTGTACGGGCCATCTGTACATGCCTTGGGACTGGTGGACGCAGGTGCTGCTGATGACGTGCTGGCGCTGCTGCCGCCTCCGCCGCCACCACAGCCCGCGAGCAGCAGGGCGAAGAGTAAGCCTGGATGTTTTTTCATGTCGATGTCCCCGTATCGCGCTTATCGTTTTTGAATGTCGCTGCGTACACCGCGTCAGCGATTCGTGCAACGGATCTTCACACGCTGCGTCCGCGCTAACTGTTATCTGGGGCACAAAAGATCGCGAGAAGCGATGTCGGCGCCAGACTGCCTCGCGCCCCTTTCAGGCATTGCATATGCTCTCATGCGTCTGCGGCGCGGTGACGGCCGCTTCGTCCGAGCGAGGGGTCAACTACAGGAGCAAAACATGCGAGGCATTCAATCGATGCTTGTACTGCTGGCCGCATTGGCCGTTTCTGGCACAGCGAGTGCGCAAGCGGGCGGGAACGGCAACGGCGGATCAGGCGGCGGCAATGCGCACGGCGCGGCGACGGCGGCCCCGACTGCCGGAGGAGACAACACGTCGGGACCGACCAGTACCCGCCCGAGCCATCATGGTTCGCACAAGCACCGCAAGCATCAGAAGCCACAAGAGTCGCAGTAATGCGAGGTACGGTGGGCGCGACCATGACGGCATGGCGACGCCCGCTCCAGCCGATCGCAACTGTTCATCTTAGGGGATGGTGAGGCGGGTTCGTGTGCTTCGGAACCGCCCCTAAAGAGACCGACAAAGTTCAAATAAAAGGGTGATCCCAGTCACCACAACCTGACGGCTGCCTACCCGGTTGCCGAAATCCACAGTTTTCCGCCGCGCCACTGCGGCGACTGCGGTGCGAACTTCGTCACGCGACCCTCTTCGGCCCTTCGGCTCAACGCGAAATCAAGGGCAGCTTCCGAGGTACAACGGGCATTCGCTTAATCACGCAGCACGGGAGGTCGCCCGCAAATCCCTGCGCGTCGGTGCCCGTCTCGGCTTTCAGTTGTGCGACCACGTCATCCACGGATGACTGCGAGCGGCCGTTCACGATCACACGAGCGCCTTCCTGCGCCAACGTGCTGGCGATAGCCTAACCGATGCCGGCTGTGCTGCCGCTCACCGGTGCGAGTTTGCCTGTGGGATTCAAGTGCACGAGTGATTTCCTTTCTATGGATGAAGTAATGACGACGGCATCGGGGCTTGAACGCCGGATGCCGCCAGGAGGTTCACGTACGTGTAATCGATGCGCCACCATCGACCAGTGAGGCGGTGCCGGTCACGAAGGACGAATCGTCCGACGCGAGATAGAGCACCGAACGCGCCAGTTCTTCTGGCTTGGCGACGCGCTTGAGCGCATGCAGGCCGGTCACGAATGCCTGCGATTCATCGCTGCCGTTCATGCCGCGATACATCTCCGTGTCGACGGCGCCCGGCAACACCGCGTTGACGCGCACGCCTTGCGCGCCGTACTCGGCGGCGAGCGCCTGCGTCAGACCGATCAGCCCGGCCTTGCTCGCCGCGTAAGCCGCAGTACCGGGAAACGCGAACGAGTAACCGACGAACGTCGACGTGAAGATGATCGATCCGCCACCTTGCTTCAGCATTTCAGGTATCTGGTGCTTCGCTCCGAGGAACGCACTGGTCAGATTGGTCGCAAGCGCGGCGTTCCAGCCGGCTTCGGAAATGCCGGTGCTCGGGCCCATCTCGCCGAGCGTACCGGCGTTGTTGTAGGCGATGTCCAGACGGCCGAAGCGGCCGACTGCAAGTTCCACCAGCGCCTTCGCGAAGTCCTCCGATTGCACGTCGCCCGCCAGATACGCGGCTTCGCCGCCTTCGCTCGCGATCTCCGCGGCGAGCGTTTCGAGTTCCGCCGCGCGACGGGCCGCAATGACCACCTTGGCGCCCTCCTTCGCGAACAGCTTTGCAGTAGCGCGGCCAATGCCTGCACTGGCACCTGTCACGATAGCGACTTTTCCGGTCAAGCGTTGCATGTTCTCTCTCTCCTGATGTGTTAGCCAGTGCCCTATGCCTTGGCCTGTGGAAGCACTATAAGCTTCAGTCCTGATGGCGGAAAGGCCAAAAAAATGGTCGTATCAGTCAGCTTTTGTGAATGATAGGAGGTTCGGATGGACCGCTTGCGCGCCTTCGAGGTTTTCGTGACGGTGGTGAGCCGTGGTGGCTTCGCGCGCGCCGCGGATGTGCTCGGCACGTCGCCCGCCAACGTGACCCGGTATGTGAATGAACTGGAAGCGCACCTTGGCACGCGCCTGCTGAATCGCACGTCACGTACGCTGTCTCTGACCGAGGGCGGCGAGACGCTTTACGCCCGCTGCAAGTCCATTCTCGACGATGTCGCTGAGACTGAGGGGCTTGTGTCATCCGCGTCGGTCGAACCACGCGGACGCCTGCGAATCAATGCGCCCGTGAGCTTCGGCATTCTGTATCTTGCGCCGCTATGGCCGGAGTTCATGTGCAAATATCCTGGCATCGAACTCGACGTTGGGCTGATTGACCGTGTCGTCGATATCGTCGATGAAGGTTACGATCTCGCCATCCGCATTTCGCGAGCCGGCTCCTCGAACCATGCAGCCCGCAAGCTGGCGACATCGCAAAACATTCTCTGCGCGTCGCCGGACTACCTGGCTCGCGCGGGAGTGCCGACAGCGCCAGCGGACCTGATGCAACATTGCTGCATCGGGTACACCTATGCAGCCACCGGCGATGAGTGGCAACTGATCGATGGTGGCGGCAAGACTCACACGGTGAAGGTCGACTGTCACATGCATACGAATAACGGCGATACGGCGCGCGCAGCAGCACTCGCCGGGCAAGGGGTGATCTGGCAACCCACTTTCCTGATCGGCAACGACCTACGTGCCGGCACGCTCGTTCACGTGTTGCCTGAGTATCGTCTGCCTGAGATCGACATACTCGCCATGTACCCGAGCCGTCGACACCTGAGCGCCAGAGTGCGTGTAATGATCGATTTCCTGGTCGATGCATTCGGCGGGGCGCCCCCATGGGATCGGGATGACTGAAATTGGACAGGTGTCACGCCGGGGACGAGTTGAAGGCGCGTCCAGAACATGCGTCCGACATGTCCGGACAATCAGGCTCAGGGAGCGGACGATCCGTCTGCGCATGGGTGCACACATCCGGATGACGGTCCCGGCCAGCCTTTGCCCACGATCCGGATTGTGTGGCAAGGCCAACAAACCTCCGGACACGGAATCGGCGCGAATGTCCGCTGCCTCGGGCGGATTCAACCGGTGCAGGCGACATTCGAATGTCTGTCCGATAGCGCCCGCCGACGTCCACAACTGGCCGCATTGAGCCGTCACCTTGAACAGCGTTTCACCTCTCTGCGGTGCGTTGGCAGTGCTGCCGGATCCAGTCCAGGATCACCGGCCACAGCCTGAGATGGGCGTTGCGGCCAACGAGGACACCCACATGCTGTAATGCAACGCCGGTGTCGCCCTCGTAGCGCAGCGCCTGGGCGTCGGTGTGCATCGCCAAAGCGCCGATGAACGGCACGATGGATACCGCCGGTACGATGCGGCTGCGCGGATTGAATACGGCCAACACCGGCACGCTGATGTGAGCCGGCGCGGCCAAGCGGCCGTCGATGTTCAACGTTCCGCGCGAGAACCGATCCTCGCGATATAGATATTCGACCACCTCCGCGAAGAGCCGGCCTGGCAATGCGAACTCGTCGTGCGTCCAGCGCTCCACCCTAAGGTGCAGCCATAGGGCCAATGGATCAGAAGAGCTTAGCGCGACGTCCTGCCAACGTTCCCACTGAAATTCGTCAGGTGCCGCGGACGTGCAGACGAGATTGAGAAACGAACCGGGCACCTGGCCGCCCAGTGCGGCGACGATCGCGTCGGCAGGCGGTGCCCATTGCGCCAGAGGCGCGAAAGCGCCGGCGGCAGACCCAGCGAAACAGACAGGTGCTTCAAGGATGACGAGGGCCCGCACGGTCTCCGGATGCAGAGCGGTGAAAATTGCCGCAAGTGTGCCGCCCAATGAATGCCCCACCAGCACGACCGGGACGGTCGCCCGACGCCCCCCATCAGCACCGATCGCTTCGAGACTCTGCGCGATCAAGCTGTCAGCGTAGGCGGCTAGCCCGTCATCCTGTTCAGCGGCGTCGCGCTTCAGCTCCTTCCAGCGAATGAGATAAACCCGCAGACCTGCCTCAAGTGCGCGGCGCACCACGCTCACCTCGGGAGCGAGATCCCAGATATAGGCCTGCTTGATTGGTGCCGGGACGATGAGCAGAGCCGCGGCGGATGAGGGCTGTGAAACCTGGCCCGTCTCTCCATACGCGCGAAGCTCCGCCCCGGGCCAGGAGCGCACCACGCGAGACGGCGTCTCGATCGGGCCGAAGCCGAAGGCGTCCAGCCAGCGACCGCGCTCACGTCGAACGATGTCAGCGTACTCAAGTCCGGCTCGGAGTGGAACTAACAAATCGCGTGCCGCGTCGTCCATAGTCGATTGGCGATGCGCAGAAGCAATCACGCCTGCTATGACAAGAACCAGGCGTGAAAAGCCTCGACTTTTTTAAGCCCGCCCCGCTATCTGCGCGTATCTGACGTCCGTGTATCCATGCGACGGCGTGGGCGAACACCCGTAGATAGCCGAACCCGGTCACACTACAGCAACTAGCGCACAAGTCTTGCACGCAGCAATACACGCGCCGCGCAGACGTCATTCGTTTGGGGAAGTGTCACCGCACCAAAAAAGCGAATGATGTGGGCAGATCTCAACTCTTTCTCGACGTCTTTGCGACAAATTGCGTGAGTACGTGCTGAACCTCTTCGCTTCCGCACTTGGGGCATTGCGGATGGGCGGCTTCATGCTCTGCGAGATGTTCAACGCGTTCGAAAGTCTCATGGCACTTTTCGCAACGATATTGGTAAGTCGGCATGGCATCCCTCCAGCACAAATCTTGCACGTGCTGCTACTGACGAAGACCGGGCGGCGTGCAACACCCCGACTAACCATTGTAGGCCAGGACATGTGGTGCAGACACTAATCGTCCATTCACCGCCGGCCTCCTTGTATCCGCCCTACCTCTTCACTAGCGGGTAGTCACGCGTCGTCCATTATCGGCCGCCAACGTTCTCAATAGCGCTCGCACTCAGGTCGCTCGGAAAGCAATGCGGGTGCTCGAAGCCCATCGGTGACGAGCTTGCAGCGTAGACGATGTTGTCGGTGTTGTTCGGCCCCTGGCCCTTCGGGACTGTGCCGAGACCGGCGAGCTTGCGCATTCGATACGCGATGGCGTGATCGGCGCACGCGCTGTCGCCACTCACCCCCAGGCCGCCGATGACCTTGCCGCCGGCGTAGAGTGCGACCCCTCCGCCGAACGTGATGACGCCGCCGACTGTATGGCCGATTCCGGTGCCCCGTTCGAGGAAACGAGGATTGAACGGGTTGGAATTGTTAAGCCCGTAGAGCGATCCACCGGGCTGCGTCGCCGCGTACAGGTTGGCGGTTGAGAGCGCGAGCGCATCATTGCTAAAGCCATTCGCCGTGTACGCTTTTGCAATGGCGATTGCACGGCTGCCCGGCCATGCGTCTCCCGTCTTGATCACGGAACAGAGATGGCCCTCACGGTCCACGATTGCCGCCCACATCCGGTTCGGTTTGAA
The DNA here is from genome assembly GCF_002879865.1 of Paraburkholderia rhynchosiae. Lineage (GTDB taxonomy): Bacteria > Pseudomonadota > Gammaproteobacteria > Burkholderiales > Burkholderiaceae > Paraburkholderia > Paraburkholderia rhynchosiae. The sequence goes on along the minus strand of NZ_PNXY01000013.1, from coordinate 81,971 downwards.
AATGCCTCCGTTGGCGTCACTCAGGTTGACGACAGTGAAAAGCTGCTTCTCGACCAACGAGACCGTCCCTTGCGGCAGCGTGCAGCGTGCCCCGGTGTCATCGTCATTTTCCCCGGCGAGCGCCGGGTAAGCGACGCTAAGGCCGAGGGCTACGGCAACAACGGAGATAGATGTGTTAATTCGCATGCCAATTCTCCCGATGAAAGCGTTTGACCATAAAGGCAGGCGCGGGACTAATGCAAACAGGGCCACGCAACCTGCGGTTCACGAGATACGTGCTGGGTAGACGAGTGAGAGACGAAAGCAACCGCGGTACGACGACGGAACCGTTTTGCGTCACGACGGACGCAATTCGTAAGTCCGAAATAGCATCGCCCGGAAGGGTCGGGGCGGCGATCAACCGGTATGAGGGGGCATGACTCGAAGCATCTGCGATAGGCACCTCCCTTAGCAACAAGCTTGATCGAGCGTTTAAGGTTGACTTGTCGGGCCTTCCATCAGCGCAGTACTTACCCGGCAGAGTTGGGCGTTCAGTAAGAAATTAGTCCGGCTTTCCGTCCATTGGACAGCCCTGTAAATCACCGCGTGTTGCGCTTACGTTCTTCATCTCTCCGAGTGCCCTGAGCCTCGACCTTCGATTACATGTAGTCCGAAGTAATTGCATTCCGAGCCCTCGAAATAAAATCACCCATGTAGGTCATGGGTTCGCCCCGCAAGAATCCAGGTTGGCGAAGCCGCCAGATTTCTACGAACGAAATTAATCACCCTCGCACTTTCTCGTGGGTCTGAATTCTGGGCCGTCGTAGACCGGCGGCTTGGCGCCGAACACAATACTTCATGCAGCACATTGCACGCTCTCGTGCTCGCCATGCGTTTTGCGTCGCCTTTGATGGATCATAGTGGTCCGTAGCGCGGCTTGCGGACCGCGTGGCGTGAAACAGCAAACGTTTGGCCGATACGAAGATTTCGAGATTTCAGGCAACCGCGTTTTGTGTTTACCACGGCGGCATGCGGTTTTTCGACCTCAATAGCGGCGGGTGACCGACTCAATTCCCCAGCGCGTTCGTAGCTGCTTCCGCTCGGACAAACGCCAAAGTACAGCAGCCATTCGCTTTTGGCCTCCCCGGCAATTCATCAGCCCAACGGATACGCGCATTGCGGCCCTGTGGGCGCAACTGCAAAAGTTGGCTGAGCATGCATGTCGCACCAACAAGGCCAACGGGACTCTCATCCATACACGCATGGACAGAGTTGGCGCAGCAACGGCTACAGATAAGTGCAACAATCAGAATCCATCAGCGCCCTTTGAACCTCATCCGCGACACGGAGGTGAGCATGTTGGCGATCACGAGGAAACGGGTTGTCGCAACGGTGAACACGATTCTCGAAGCACGTCTGGCACTGTGGTTCGCGTTTGCTTTGGCGAGCGCTGCACTCACCATCGGCCCGGCGCACGCGCAGCTCCAGCCGCCGTCGTTCGAGAGCTTCGCTGTTCCGACCGGCAGCGCGCCGCATGACGTCGCACCGGCGCAGGACGGCACCGTGTGGTACACCGCGCAGGCACAGGGCACGGTCGGACGGTTGGACCCGCGTAGCGGCAGGATTGACAAGGTTGCGCTCGGCGCCGGATCGGCGCCGCACGGCGTAATCGTGGGTCCCGATCGCGCTGCGTGGGTAACTGACGGCGGTCAGAACGCGATCGTGCGCATCGATCCGGGGACGCTAGACGTCACGCGTTTTCCCCTGCCTAAGGACCGGCCAGGCGCCAATCTCAACACCGCCGTATTCGACAAACAAGGGCATCTGTGGTTTACCGGACAAAGCGGCGTCTATGGCGAACTCGATCCGCGACGCGCCCGCATTCGAGTCTTCGATGCGCCGCGCGGGCCCGGGCCGTACGGCATCTGCGTGACCCCGCGCGGTGACCTGTATTTCGCATCGCTGGCCGGAAGTTATCTCGGCCGCATCGACCCCGCGAGCGGTGCGGCGCAGGTCATCGAACCGCCGACGTCGAACCAAGGTGCGCGCCGCGTATGGGCCGATTCGAAGGGACGCGTCTGGGTCAGCGAGTGGAACGTGGGACAAGTCGGCGTATTTGATCCCGTGACGCACCAGTGGCGCGAATGGCGACTGCCCGGCAACGATCCTCACCCGTACGCAATATTTGTCGACGACAAGGATATCGTCTGGCTCAGTGAATGGAGCGCCAACGCGCTCGTGCGCTTTGATCCGCGTGCCGAACGGTTCGACGTGTTTCCACTGCCGCGCGCGCACGCGAACGTACGTCAGATGATGGGGCGCCCGGGCGAGGTCTGGCTATCCGAATCCAGCACCGATCATCTGCTGCTCTACCGGTCCCGCGCATCAGATGCGAGCGGGAAATGACAACATACTTGTGCGGTCACTGAAATTCCGAAATCCGCTCCGGCACGCGCGCAGACTCGGGACAAAAGCGGCCTAGAGCAGCTGCAGAGTCTGCGGATCGGCTTCACCGTCGAAGTACTTGCGCAGAGCTTCCACAAATACGTCGCTGTCGCTCGTGGCGTGCGCGAACAGGGTGATCGACGATCGAAACTTGAGGTAATCCGGATACCCGAAAATTTCCTCTATGGAGCGCTCGTTGACAAGGTTGACCAGTTGCGTCGATTCGCGCAGCCGTGGGCCGAGTAACGGATGGCGCAGATAGGCTTCGGCCTCGGCCAACGACGAGATCGCGAACCGCCGCGCCATTGCGCTTGCCCCGAGGCCCTGGATTTGCGGAAACACGAACCACATCCAGTGGCTTCGCTTACGGCCATGCCTCAATTCTTCGCATACCTGGGCGTACACCGGGTCCTGGGCGTCGACAAAGCGCTGAAGGTCATACAGATCGCGCATTTCGTATTCCAATGATGTTGGTTTTCCGAGGCTACCCGCGCAAATACCGCGCAGTCCATTCCGCCTCAAGTAATTTGAGTCTCTGCGGATGGAGCCCAATTCTCTGAGCAGAACTTCGATATTCTGCCCAGGCTTGCATTTCGCGCCGAATGCGATGGTGACTGCTTTCCACGGCGCTTGGCCCTAACGTCCTTATTGGTTAGCAGGAGCCATCCAAAAAGCGTAATGCTGATCTAGTGAACTCTCGTCAATCTTTTGAGACTTGTGGTCGGCCGTGCCAACCCGAATCGCGCCTTCACGCAGAATCGACACGATCGCACACAGCCCCGCTCTGCCCCCTTCGCCCTAGCTGCTCGCCGAACTGCAGGGCGGCAAGCTGGGCATAGAGCGGCGAGTTCAGAAGAAGGTCGGCGTGACGACCCTGCGCGACGATGCGTCCTCGCTCCAGCACAACAATGCGGTCGGCTCGCTGTACGGTCGCGAGGCGGTGTGCGATGACCAGCGTGGTGCGATTCAGCGCGGCATTGTCCAGCGCCTTTTGTACGAGGCGTTCGCTGGCGGCATCGAGCGCGCTGGTCGCCTCGTCCAGCAGCAGGATGGGAGGATCTTTCAGGATCGCGCGGGCGATTGCAATGCGTTGGCGCTGTCCGCCAGACAGCCGTACTCCGCGCTCCCCTAGAAACGTGTCGTAGCCTTGTGGCAGTTCTTCGATAAAGCCGGCCGCAGCGGCCATTTGGGCAGCCCGCTGCACTTGTGCGAGTGTGGCGTCCGGCGCGCCGTAGCGAATGTTGTCGAGCACGCTGCCCGAGAAGATCACGGATTCCTGCAGCACCACCCCGATTGTCTTGCGCAATTCGACGAGCGGCACCTGCCGCGTCGGCACGCCGTTGATCAGAATGCTGCCCGCCTGGGGGTCGTAAAAGCGCAGCAAAAGTTGGAACAGCGTAGTTTTGCCCGCGCCAGACGGTCCAACCAGCGCGACATGCTCGCCCGCGCGGACCTCGAGTGAGAGTCCGGAGAGCGCAGGGATACCGGGGCGGGACGGATACGAAAAGCCAACATTGTCGAAGCGGATGCCGTCCCCACGCGTAGGCAGCGCTTCTGTGGCCTCGGCCTGCACCACCGGAGACCGTGCCGCCAACAGTTGCAACAAACGTTCGGTGGCGCCGGCAGCCCGCTGCAGATCGCCCCACACTTCGGCGACCGCTCCCACAGCGCCTGCGGTGAACACTGCGTAGAGGATGAACTGGGACAACTGGCCGGCCGTCATCCGCCCGGCCAGCACAGCCTGCGCCCCAAGCCAGAGGACGAACACGACGGCGGCGAACACCAGCACGATAACCACCGCCGTCAACCAGGCACGCGCCCGAATGCGCGAGAGCGCCGTTTCAAAGGCCGCCTCCACTGCGCTCGCAAACCGCCGGGCCTCAAACGGCTCCTGCGTATACGACTGCACGGTCGGCATCGCATTGAGGACCTCGCCCGCCAGCGCACTCGCGTTCGCCACCTTGTCCTGGCTGGCGCGCGAGAGTCGCCGCACGCGCCGGCCGAAGATAACGATAGGAGCGGCCACCACGACCAGCGTAGCGATGATGTAGCCTGACAGCACCGGACTGGTGACTGCCAGCATTGCCACGCCACCGGTAAGCAGGAAGAAGTTGCGTAAGCCCAGCGACAGGCTGGTGCCCACCACCGTCTGAATCAAGGTGGTGTCGGTGGTGAGCCGCGACAGCACCTCTCCGGTCTGCGTGGTTTCGAAGAACTGTGGACTCATCTCCAGCACGTGGTCGTAGACCGCCCTCCGCAAATCAGCCGTGACCCGTTCGCCCAGCCCCGACACGAGGTAGAAGCGCAGTGCCGTGGCGCCGGCCAGTACCAGCGAAACAGCGAATAGCGCGAGGAAGTAGCGATCGATGTGCGCACGGTCGCCCGCGGCGAAGCCACGGTCAATCAGGTATTTGAACGCCACCGGCAACGCCAGGGTGGCGCCCGCCGACGTCACCAGCGCGAGGAACGCGAGCGCCCAGCGCCCGGCATACGGACGCATGAAGGGGAACAGGGCAAACAGCGGGGCGATAGCCCGCGGAGGCGGCGAAGGCGTAACGGCGTCTGGCATAAGGATTCCCGAGCGGATCGAAGAGCATCTCGATTGTGCCAGTCCTGCAGATTCGAAGGCAGTGGCTGCGCTTGCCGCGCCCGCCCGTATGTATCAAGATCAAATCGATTTTCTCAGGAATGAGTTCTTCCCATGACAGACAAATCCGATCCGGACGAATTGAAAGGACCTGGTGGCTCGACGTTGCGCCAGATCCACGAACAGGTTCAGAAGAGCGTCGAGCGCGACCGCGAAGAGCGGGCAAAGCGCAATGCTACCGCTGCGCAAGAGAGCCGATGGCAACGTTGGGTGCGCTACGTGTGGGGTCGCAGCGGCCGTCGCTAGAAATGTGGGCTTCGAGCGGCCGCTTGCGGATGTGATTGAAGGCGTTTCAGATCGGCGTCGGGCCAACGCCAGATCCTGCGTCTATCAACGCCTTTCAAAGGTCGACGCTGTTCGGAAGGATCACGATATCGCGGATCGTGACGTTGCGTGGCCGCGTCAGCATGAAGAGCACCGCATCGGCGACTTCCTTCGGTTGCATCAGACTGCCTGAGGCGAGCGCCTCGTCCATCTTCGCCTTCGGCCAGTCGTCGAGCAGCGCCGTGACGACCGGGCCCGGCGCCACCGCACCGACCCGCACGCCATGCCTGGCGAGCTGGCGGCGGGTCGTATGAACGAACGCCTGCACCGCAAATTTGGAGGCGGTGTAGATCGGCTCCCACACGACCGGAACGATACCGGCGATGGAACTGGTGAAGATGATGTCGCCCGACTTCTGCGTGACCATGTGCGGCAGCACGGCGTGGACTGAGCGGAACGCCGCATTGACGTTCAGGTTGAGCATGCGATCCCACTCGTCCGGATTTCCGTCTACCACTTCGCCGCCGACGTAGGCACCGGCGTTCGCATGGAAGATATCGAGGCCGCCGGCGAGGTCGAGGATCTTCGGCAACATGGCTGAAACTTCGGACGGTTGTAGCAGATCCACGACCAGTGGCAACGCATTCGGCCCGAGTTCCGCGCAAATTTGATCGAGCCTCTCCTTCGCACGGTCGATCAGAACGACTTTGGCGCCCTCTGCTATCAGGGTGCGCGCGCACTCAAGGCCGATACCTGATGCAGCACCTGTGATGGCGGCAACCTTTCCCTTCATGGACTCACTCATTGACTGCTCTCCTTGTCGACGGGAGTTAGCGCTTTAGCGCTTACTCCCGTCCCATGCCAGACGGCGAGTCGACCGGAGTTAGCGCTTTGACTGCGACTCCGGCTCCCATGCAAAATCATCACAGCATTAACGAATCACGCCCGACCATGCGAAACGCGGGACTGCCGGGCAAGAGAGTCGACAATCACCGCGATCGCCAGCACCGCGCCCGTAATCATGAAGCGCAGCGACGACGACAGGTTCAGCAGTGTGAGCCCGCTGGCAATCGACTGGATCACGATAATGCCCAACACCGCTGAATACGCACTGCCGCGGCCACCGAACAGGCTCGTGCCGCCGATCACCGCGGCAGCGATGGCATTCAGGTTGACGTCGCCACTACCGGCCTGCTGACTGGCCGAAGCGAGCCGTGCCGCAGTCAGCACGCCACCGAGCGCAGCGAAACTGGCGCACAGCACAAAAGCGCTGGTGTAGATGGCGCCGACCTTGATGCCTGCCCGTCGCGCCGCCTCGTGATTGCCGCCCACCGCGTGCATCGAGCGGCCCCAGCGCGTTCTCTTGAGTGCATAGTCCATTGCGACCGAGAGGCCGAGAAAGACCCCGAACATCAGCGGAACGCCGCGTCCCTGGTTAAGGTACGCAACGACGGCTTCGAGCAGGATCGTGAGGGCGAGCGCGCGCACGACAAGGCTGCCCATCGAGGGCGCGGAGAGCTGGGACGCACGGCGGCGTTCACGTGTGCGCATCCCGATCACCAGCATCACGACGCCGGGGACCAGTGCAAGGAGATATGAAACAACGGCGGGAATGATGATCAGCTGCCCGAGGTTCACGATCGTCGAGCCGTACGGCAGATTGATCGACCCGGTGGCGCCAAGCACGTACAACTGCATCCCGAGGATCGCGAGCAGTCCGGCCAGCGTCGCGACGAAGCTCGGCATACCAAGCCGGTTCAGCAGCAGCGCATACACCGCGCCAACCAGCGCGCCAACGGCGATGGCAACGACGATGGCCAGCAGCACCGGCCAGCCATGATTGACCCACAGCATGCCCACCAGGGCCGAAGCGAAACCGCTCATGGAGCCCACCGATAGATCGATCTGCCCTACCATCAGCACACAGACGATGCCGAGCGAAATCACGCCGACCGTCGAGCAGTCGAACAGCAGGTTCACCAGGTTGTCGGCCGAGAGGAACACCGGGTTCAGGCTCGTGAATACGGTCCAGATGATGATCAGACCTGCGACGACCGGCAGCGATCCCAGATCGCCCGAGCGAACCCGTTCGACGAAAGCGGCGACCGTGCCGCCGATTCCGGTGGCGTGCTTGACGCGGACATCGCTGCGGTCGAGCAGCGTGGACGGCTGCGGCGTGCCTTGCGGCTCGCGCTGCGGGGCGCCTTGCGTTTCGTTACTCATGATCGTTCCCTAGGTCTAGGCACCTTGTTCGGCCTGGCGCCGGCCGGCGCGACGCGACACGGCGTTCTCGGTGGCGCCAGTGATCGCCGCCACCAGCTCCTGGTTCGACGAGTCGGGATAAAACACACCGTTGTTGCGGCCGAGCCGCAGCACCACGATTCGATCCGCCACGGCGCGTACGTCTTCCATGTTGTGGCTGATCATGATGACTGCGTGGCCGCGGTCGCGCACCCGCTCGATCAGGTTCAGCACCTCGGCCGTCTGCGCCACGCCGAGCGCCGCCGTCGGCTCATCGAGCATGATCAGCTTCGGGTCGAGCAGAAGTGAACGTGCAATCGCCACAGTCTGGCGCTGCCCACCCGACAGTGAAGCGACGACGTCCCGCACGCTGGGGATTCGCGCCGACAGCTCGTTCAGCAGCGTCCACGCCTTCACTTCCATCGCGACCTCGTCGAGGCGCAACGGGCCCAGTTCGCGCCCGAGATAGATGTTCGCGACGACGTCGAGGTTTTCGCACAGCGCAAGGTCCTGGAAAACTGTGGCGATGCCCAGATCGAGCGCGGCGCCCGGATCGGCCAGGACGACCTCCTCGCCGCGGAACGTGATCGTGCCCGCACTGGGTTGATGGACCCCGGCGAGAACCTTCACCAGGGTGGACTTACCTGCGCCGTTGTCGCCCACCAGGGCGACTACTTCGCCGGCATGCACGTCGAGCTCGATGTCCGTCAAGGCCGAGACCGCTCCGAAGTGCTTCGAGATACCGCGCAGGCTCAGCACCAGTTCGCCGCCGGGTCCGGACCGTGTTGTGGAGTTGTCACTCATGGGACGGATACCTCATTGAAAGTAGAGGGACCCGGCACGAGCCGGACCCCGTCAACGTCGCGCCGGATCAGTTCGTGATGCCCAGCTTCTTGCACCCTTCGGCATAGCGGCCGGTGCACAGCTCCTTGCTGCTCGCGAAGCCCTTGTCGACAACCTCCGCCTTGAGATTCTTCGCCGTGATGACTGCAGGTTTGAACAGTTGCGACGGCGTATTGAAGAGCGTCGTTTCAGCTTTCGGAGACTGACCGGACAGGAAGCCGACGGCAACCTTCGCCGCCGCCGCGGCGACGATCTCGCTGGGTTTCAGGATCGTGTTGTATTCGTCGCCGGCGATGATCAACTGAAGGCCCGCAAGTGTCGCGTCGTTGCCGGTCACGGGCGGCACCGGGTTGACACCGGCCGCCTTGAAGGCCGCGACAGCGCCGCCGCCCGTGCCATCGTTGGCCGCCACGACACCGACGATCTGCGACCCGAAGCGCGTGATCTGCCCGCTGACCCACTGCTGGGCCTTCGGCGGCGCCCAGTCAGGCGTGTCGTATTCGGCGAGCGTCTTATAGCCGCTGCCCTGCAAGCCGGCGTGGATACCCTTCTTGATCAGTCCCGCCGCTGCATCGGTCGGCGAACCGTTGACTTCGAGCACGCCGCCCTTGGTCGTAGGCACGCCAGTCTCTTTCAGATGCTCGACAAGCGACTGCGCGATGGCCTTACCGATGCCTTCGTTGTCGAACGACACATAGTAGTTGGCCGGCGTCGAGGGCACGGGCCGGTCATAGGCAATCACCTTGATACCCTGGCCCTGCGCCATGTGGACCAAAGATGCGGCGGCCGTCGAGTCCACCGGGTCGAGCACGATCACCTTGGCGCCTTGCGCGATGACCGAGTTGAACTGCTGTTGCTGAGTCGAGACGTCTGCATTGGCGTTCTGGTACAGCACCTTGCAGTCAGGGCAAAGCTTGCCCATTTCAGCCTTGAAGCCGGGAAAGTCGTGCTGTTCGTAGCGCGTCGATGCCTGGTCGGGCATCAGAAAGGCAACCGTGCCGCTGGGCGCGGCCAGTGCCGCCGTGCTGCTCAACAGGCCCAGGCTCAGCGCGCTGGCGCCCATGAGCTGGTTAGAAAGTCGGGTCATCGAGTGTCTCCGTTTATTAGTAAAGTCCCGGCGCATGGGGTGCCGTGGGCGGGCTGCGGGTGAGGCTTCCTGTACATGTTCGTTTAAAAACCGCAAGGGCGAGTCCGCCTCGCGCGGTACTAACACCAGTTCCGCGTTCTGCGGTTTACTGGCAAAAGACGCCCGAGCCGAATCCTTCCGGAAAGGGTGCGACATCGGACGGTTCATTCGCGCTGTCCGCTTTGAGCTGCTGACAGGCACGCCATCGTGACGGAGCCATTCCCTTCAGCAACAGGAATTGGCGATTAAAGTTCGAGAGGTTGTTGAACCCGACCTGATCGCAAATAGCGGCGACATTCAGTTCGCCCGACATCAGCAACTGGCACGCGAAATCGATGCGCAGCCGATTGACATATTGAACGAACGGCACGCCGGTGTGCCGGCGGAAATACCGCGAGAAGGCACTGACGCTCTGTCCCGCGAGTTCGGCCAACTCCATTTCACGCAACTCTTGCGACACGTTCTTGCCGATATAGGCAATCACGTGATTGATGCGCGTGGCGGCATAGCAAGCCGGGTCTGCGCGAAAAGCGGCGCTCGCCAGTTTCACCGGTTCCGCGCATTCGAGGAGTAGATCGAGCAACGCAATGAACAACGTAATGCGCCGTATGCCTTGTGCGGCCAGCATCTCGCGCATGATCGGTTCGGCGGCCAGACCCGTTTGCTGAGAGAACATGACACCTGAGCGCGATGCGTCAAGTAAGCCTTTCACGCGCCTGAGTTCCGGAAAAGCCGTGATGGCTCGCGCGACGAACTCGGCGTCGAACTGCACAATCAGGCAGCGTTCATCCACAGGGGCGCCTTGCGGCACATTGCTAACCCAATTGTGAGGCAGGTTCGAGCCCATCATCACGAGATTGCCGGGCGTGAAGTTGCCGATGTAATCGCCTACGAAGTATCTGCCGGTCGTAGATGTAATGAGGTGAATTTCGTATTCCGGGTGGAAATGCCAGCGCACCGTTCGATACGGATACCCATGCGACCAGACCTTGAACGACCCATGGCGCGGCGCGTCGACCAGTTCGAGGTCCGGCTGAACGATGTCGGCGCTACGTGCTTCTTTGTGCGCCCTGGCACCCCGAGTGGCGTGCATCTGTCCTCCTTCCGTCTTTTTGGGCAGTACGCTTACGCTTACACGTACTGCATTCCGTCGTAACTGAAAAATAACTCTCTAGCAGAGAGTTCACCACTGAAATTAAGACCCCCAACCAATACTTTCTTGTATTCGGGCTAGTACGTATGGGAGGGGTAGTTAATTGTGCAATGCAGCAGCTGAGCGTGGACAACACCGGTTCTACCGCTCGTAGCTACTGGACGGAGCGTAATCGCGCAATTTGGGCCGAATGGACGCATGCAGGACAGTGGACAAGTTAGCTTGTAGCGGGAACTGCCAATAGGTAACGTTTTCTGTATGAACACGTTCCCACGTCGGGAAGGAGGTTCGCATGATGCGCACAGAAACAGACAAAGCCCGAGCGGTATGGTGGTACGCGATAGTGGTCGTGGTGTCGGCAGCGGCCGGCATCCTGGTATGCGGCATTTCACCGGCTGCCGCCGGACAGGCAGCGGCTGACCTGCCGCTTAGCCACATCGCTGACATTCCGTTGCCGGGTCGCGCCACGCGTCTGGACTACATGAGTTATGACGCGGACCGGCATCTGCTGTTCATCGCTCATCTTGGTGACAGTGAAGTGATCGTCTTCGATACGCTGAACTCGCGAGTTGTGTCGCGCATCGGCAATCTCGCTTCCGTACATGGCGTGCTGGCCGTGCCCGAACTGGGGCGCGTCTATGCGTCTGCGACGGGTACCAATGAGGTCGTCGCGATCGACGAGGCAAGCATGCACGTTGTGGCGCGTGTGCCGGGTGGCGTCTATCCCGATGGCATCGCGTATGAACCGGATTCCCGCAAACTCTATGTCTCGGACGAAACCGGAGGCACGGTAACCGTGATCGATACGCGAACCAACCGGCGAATAAACACAATCCAGCTGGGTGGCGAAGTGGGCAACACGCAATACGATCCTGCATCCCGTCATATTTTCGTGAACGTCCAGACGCGGCGAGAACTCGTTGAAATCGACCCATTGACCGATACCATTACCCGTCGGATCGAACTGCCTGGCGCTAAAGGCAATCATGGCCTCGCTATCGTGCCGCAATTGCATCGCGCGTTCATCGGCTGTGAAGGCAACAACCGACTGCTTGTACTCGACATGGTGACAACGCGCGTGATCCAGTCCTTCGAAGTAGGCGGAGCGCCGGACGTCCTCTCGTACGATCCAGGCCTAGGCGTGCTTTATGTCGCCGGAGAAGCGGGGATTGCGTCGATGTTCCGCGTGTCGGGCTCGTCTATATCGAAGATTGGCGAGGGCTTCGTGGGAGCGAATGCACATGTTGTTGGTGTCGATACCGCGACGCACCGGGTTTATTTCCCGCTGAAGAATGTCGATGGCAAACCGCTGCTTCGCATCATGGCTACGAACGGCAGCATGTGACCCCGCTGCTGCCGTTCGGCGTGCCCTATCCCGAAGTCACTCGACGACAACCGTCGATTTCAATGCGACCGCATTCGCCAGGTTATAGACGTTCGGAGAAGTGGCCATGACGGCGTCGTGGATTTCGGCGAACTGCTGCCTGGTGCCGCTGCCCTTGATACGAACGGTGAAACGCAAGCTCTCGTAGCCGTTTGCGACCTTGGAATCGAGCCCAAGAAACCCTCTTAGATCGATTTCACCCTCAGTCTCAACCTTGAGAGACTGGAGCGTAATGCCGCGAACCGCGCATTGCGCCGCGTAACCCACCGTGATGCAAGCGTTCAGCGCCGCGATCAGGTGCTCCTGAGGGTTGGCAAACTGATTAGAGCCGCCAAGTTCGCAAGGCTCGTCGATATCGATTGTGAACCGACGCGACACGTCCTGTCCTCCGATCGAGAAGCCGTCTACCTCCGCGCGAGTCCGGGTCTGGCCTTGCCATGTCGTAGCAATGCGCCAACTGGTGGCGGCTTTCGAGGCGTCGCGCCTGACGCCCTCGATCAGCGCGAACAGGTCGTCCACGTTGAGGCCGTTCACGACGTTAGGTTCTTTGTGCTGTGCATTCGCATTCATGTCGAATCTCCTTTAATACGCGGGTTGTTCCGTTTCGATTAATCTCATTGCAGCGTGGCTAGCGCAGCCTGGATGCGCATGCCCTGGTCTTCGGAGATGAGCCTATGAAGAACCTCCTTGAAGTGAGGATGACGTACACCGGAATGGATGTATTGCCACCGGTAAGCCTCCAGGAAATTCGCTTCGATCGATAGCGTTTCAACTTCGTCGACTCCGCGGCCGCAGTTCGCCACGAAATAGCGCGCATCGGCTGTGGCCTGCGCCTGCAAAATGCCGTCGACTGCGGCGACCAGTTCGATGAACTCATCGACAGCGTTATCGCGCTCCTCGGCGGTCACAGTGACGTCGTGACGCTGCCATTCGAGTTCATCAAGGATGGCGTGCTGGCTCTCCTCCTTCCAGTGATAGAGAAATACGTTCTTGAATAGTTCGGATAGCTGATCGTCTGGATTGATGCTCTGACGATAGTGAAGCTGTGTGAAGAGTTCGATATGCAACGTCAGCGCGAGTACCGCCCAGGTACTCTTCCCGAGGATCACAGCGGCAATTTCATCGGGGTCGACGTCGAAGCGATAACCAGCAGGCAGGGTTTCACCGATCATTCTGTCGATGCGGCGAAACAGCGCCTGATGCTTGAGTTCCTCCTCGCTGAACCGCACCAGCGCCTCAAGCGCCACCTGGTCGCCGAGCCAGTAGTCGCGGCCGACTTCGAGCACCTTTGCGTTGATGAAGCGTTCCACCAACCCGAACACGTTTGCATACGTGCGGCCCTGAATCTGACTGACAAACCGTTTCTCACTGGCAGAGAGGGTAAAGAAATTCGGCGCCAGTGAGAGCCCGTCGGGCAGATACTTCTGGGATGTGTCGAAAGTGCGACCTCCGATCACGTCACGGTCGATATCCCAACTGACCATCTTTGAGGCGCGAATGCACCGGGCGTAACGATCGCGGTCGGAAAGTCGCGATACTGCTTTCATAGCCTTGCTCCCAATAGAGACCGCCTCGCGGTCGAACTGTGCGTGTCCGTCTGCCGGTCAAAACCAGATTGCTGATCTGGCATTCCGGCAGGCTCAATGTACGGTTGGGAGACGCGAGGTTCTATGATTGGGCCGCCGGACGATATGACCGAAACGCCGAATCAGCTTTGACGCGCGTGAATGAAGTTGCGCCTGGCATGCCAGAGGCACGCTGGCGATTTGATCTGGCCAATTGGCGCAATGAGCTACCGATCAGTTCGGGCCCTTGCTGACGTTATCGAGGCACCGTTGCGCCCGGCTGCCAGTGTTACTAAACCGGTGGGGATGCGATACCACTTGCACCGAGTGATGTCTGCCTGGAGACGGCAGCACCGTCTATCTTTCCTTTGCTCCTGCGCCAGCCTGCCGGCGGCATTCCAAATTCGCGCCTGAAGGCGCGACTGAACGCCGCCTCCGACTCGTAGCCAATTTGCTCCGCTATAGCCGCGAGTGACTTTCCGCCGGTCAACAGTTCGTGCGACGCAATCTGCATGCGCCATCGCGCCAGGTACTGCATTGGCGGTTGCCCGAGAAGATCGGCGAACCGTTGCGCCAACGCGGAGCGCGATAACCCCACTTTGCGCGCGAGCTCGTCAACGGTCCATGGGTGAACCGATTGAGCATGTAGCAAGGAAAGCGCACGCCCTACATAGCGATCGCGTACGCCGGCCAGCCATCCTGTCTGATCCGCCGGGAGCGCTTCAATACAGGTACGCACCGCCTCGACAAACAGAAGTTCGGACAGTCTCGCGAGCACCATCGTACCGCCCGGACGTGAATCCCCTGCCTCGGCGGCAGCAAACTTGAGAGAGGACTCGATCCATGCCGCGCGCGGATTGTGACGCATATCAATCTTGAAGAGTCGCGGCAGCGATGAGAGCAGCGGGTTGCTCAGGGTATCGTCGCAGGCCAGAAAGCCACATACGATGCGAGTCGCCGCTCCTCCGCCGCCGTGGGACAGCGTCATCACCTCGCCAGGCATTTCAGCCATCACGCCCCCTAATAGCGACTCCGACGGCGTTGGCGGAAGATCCATGGCGCTGCCCATCACGTGCGCTTCGCCTTGCGGCACCACCAGCAGTTCTCCGGCATCGAGATGAATAGCTGAATGGGGGTCGTTCGGCAACTTCGCCCAGCAACTCCCTTCTATGATCAGGTGATATGAGACTACCCGCTCCGAACTCGGCAAGTAAGCTCCGCACAGCGCAGCATCCGTGCGGCCTATCAACGACCACGGTGCCGTGAAGGTTCCGTTCAGAAACACAGCGCCGCTTAAGCGCACAGCGCGCAGAACGTCAGAAACTGCATCCATGAATAGCTCACGTGAACTGCGATTTCCCCGGCAAGGAAGTGCGGCGGCAGCATTTGTCGTTCGGCCGCGGGTACATGTTATACCCCGTTGCGTCGTTCGATAACAAATCGCTTACGGATGATTTCGCCCCGCCTGTGAGGCGCTTTGTGATGCGTCGGGCCGCGCGCGGCCAGTTCGTTAGCAACGTGTTTCGCCGCCCGGTTCCTGCGTCGCGTGGAACTCGCTCATTCTGCTCTGCATTACGATCTACGCGGCAATCGCGATCCTAGTTCGCGTTTGCCAACGTGGTGACGTCAGGCCTCGTCGTTACCGTTTCATTGGGTTTACCCGCATACCTTTGTGTGCGTCTGCGCCGCCTATGCGATAGAGCCGCGTGCAGACAGATCGTGTACTTGTGCAGGAGTGCCCGGCAATCTTTCTGGACGCCCGGCAATGGCAACGTCGATCAACGGCAAGACTTGGACGATCGGGCAAAAAAAGCCGACGCGCGGGCAGGACCGCAAGCGGTTGCGAGAGGCAAAGTTGGTACGGGACGCGACGGATCAACGTCAGCCGTTCTCGTGGCGAGACCTTCCATGGTTTACCGAAGCCCGCTGCGCCACCTGATGCCCACATCAGTTCACGTCCAGTGACCTACCGCTTCGGGCAAACGAAATTGCGTGAGACGTCTATGAAAAGCCTGCTAAGCCGTACGATGTACCATCCGCTCATTGCGCTATCTATGTTCTACTTGACGGACCTCATGTACAACGTCGACTACAACGTCTCGGGCGCTCTGCTCGTTGTGGCAGCGAAGTCTATCTCCCGTGTCTTGAGCCTGTTCAGCAAGGGCTAGTGCCGTGCGCCGGTACGCAAGATCTACGGATATTCGCGAGCAGCGTATAGAGACGATGCGCCAATGCTGACTGGCGACGGGCATCGACACCCAACTTCCGTAGGCGACCCGGCGGCTTGGGTCCAACGCCCTTTTCATCGCTATTCGAAGCGCTGATGTCGTGTCCGATCGGGCCGATTCGCTGATCATGGTCGGCATTGTATCGACCAGTGTGGTGCTGTCGTCGGTAGCCTATGCGAGCGACGCGGACTTCCGTCTGTACACGGTCAAGGATTGCTGTTACGACCCGATCAGGTGGTACATGAACATCTGTTCTCCACCGCATCCGATTCGCGCACCGCGGTGCTGTCGCTCACGGATGCGTTGCAACTTCTCGCCTAGACGTTCGACGTCCGCTCTATTGTTCTGGGGCCGCCAGGATTCTCGGGCCGGAAGCCGGATTGGTCTACTCTGTAGAGAAGCCTTGGCCCGCGCAAGGCCCGACAACCCCGAATAGACCCTTGAGTAGTAATGCCTTCTGTTCGCGGCATGTGCATCAAGCCTGAAAGGCAAAGGAACGGCCATGACCGAGAAAGTCGCCCGGTTTGAGACCGCGTTAACCCGCCTGCTCGGCTGCCGGCATCCAATCATATCGGCCGGCATGGGCGGCCCCGCGCGTGCCGAACTCGTGTCGGCCGTTTCGAATGCTGGCGGATTCGGGTTGCTCGGCATGGTTCGGGAGCCGCCCGACGTGATCGAGCGCGAAATCGCTGCGGTGCGCGCGGCGACCGATCGGCCCTTCGGAGTCAACCTGATCCCGGCGGGGACCGAGCCAAGGCTTCTCGCGGCCGAACTCGACGTATGCCTGTCAGCGCATGTGCCGGCGATGTGCTTCTTCTGGGACGTATTCCCCGAAGTAGTCGCACGTGCGAAGAATGCAGGGGCAATCGTGCTGTATCAGGTCGGCTCTCTTCAGGACGCAATTGCTGCCGAAAAGGCCGGTGCCGATGTGGTCATTGCTCAAGGAATTGAGGCCGGCGGCCACGTGCGTGGACGCACAGGCATCCTTACACTACTGCCCGAGATTGCACGGTGTCTGCACGTCCCAGTGGTCGCCTCTGGCGGATTCGCGACTGGCGGCGGACTTATTGCCGCTCTTGCACTCGGCGCGTCGGGCATTCATTGTGGCACCGTGTTCCTCCCGACTCATGAATCGTTTGCACACGACTACCACAAGCAACGCATTGTGGAGGCGCAGGCCGGCGATACCGTCCACACCGACGTCTATGCAATCAACTGGCCGCCGGGCGCGCCCGTGCGAGTGCTGGCCAACAGCGTGACTCGCGAGGCGGGCGATCATCTGTTCGGCAACAATCCTTACCTCCTGCCGCGCGAAGTGATCGCGCAAGAACCGGACTACCCGATTTATAAGTTCAGCACTAACTCGCCATTGCGCACCACCACCGGCGATCTCGAGAAGATGGCATTGTTTGCTGGGGAATCGTCGGCGCTGGTGGATAAACGCACGTCGGCCGCAGAAGTCATCGATCGCCTTCTGAACGAAGCGATTGAGGCATCGACGCGCATCAGCCCGGCTAGCGGCTAACCAGGCCGACGATCAGCCGAAAAGGACGAACTGCTTGAGCACCTGACACACTATGCTGCTGCCTTTATGTGCCCGGAGCCATCACACTCGCGCTTTGCGGCAGTAATGCGATCCAGCCTGGCCAGAAGCGCTGATGCTTGATCGGTTATTTGCCTTGGCGTATTGGGAAACATCAACACGGCGCGGATGCGCCTGCGCCAGTAGTCAATCTCCGCCACCGCGCTTGTCGGCGCTGCGATTTCGGACCGTCCGCGTTCCAGATAGAAGATGATCGACTTAAGGTGATCCAACTCCTTCTGTGCTTGAAGGTGCGGAGACATAGGGACAGTCCTCCCGGATTATCGTTTTAGTTCGTCAACTATGTCGGCGGTTAGCACGGCGCCAGCCCGCAAACAATCATTTGACTCAGCGAATGCATTTCCCAATTAGTGGAATCATTCTAACTTCGTAAAATGAATATTTGGCGTGCTTCTTTATAGGGGAAATTACTTATTCCCGCACACAGCTCTGTCGAGTTCATGAGGGGCAAATCTGCGTCAGGCTAGCCGCGCCGCGCAGCACTTGGCATGTGGACGAACTTTTCGCGACCCTGCGTTATCCGATAGCCCGACTACCAGTTCCCGCCCATGCATGTTCGAGCAGTGTGGTCAGTTCAATGGTTTCGAGCGGCCGTGGATTGGCGTACGGATTTGCCAGCAACTGCTGCACGGCGCCGGCGATACCCTCTTCCGGCATACCAATGTCCTTCAGAGCCATGGGAATCCGACAGGCACGCTCGAGAGCAAGGAGAGTATTGACCGGATCGTCGTCGTTCATCGCGTGGCACAAACGCGCCATTGCGTCGGGTATCACCGGTGCATTGAACTCCAGCACATACGGCAACACGATCGTATGGGTTTCCGCATGTGGAAGATTGAACGCGCCGCCCAATGTATGACAAAGCTTGTGATGCAATCCCATCGTGGTGTTGCCGAGACAATATGAACACAGCCACGCGCCGTATAGCATGTCGCTTCTGACGGCCGGATCGTGAGGCGTTTCGATCAATTGCGGCAGCGCACGGACGAGCGTGCGCACACCTTCCTGTGCCATCAGCGAGATGATTGGGTTGGTGTCCGGTGCGTAGAGCGCCTCCACGGCGTGAGCGATTGCATTGAATGCAGACAGGGCCGATATAGGTGAGGGCAACGAGAGACTCAGATCGACGTCGTAGATAACGGTTTCCGGCAAGATTCTCGGGCTTCGCTGCGTCGTCTTCAGACCGTCTTTCGTTTCGCCGAGAATAGGCGTCATTTCAGAACCGGCGTAGGTCGTCGGCAGGACAATTTGCGGAAGATCGGTGCGCAGTGCAATCGCCTTGCCCAAGCCAATTGTCGATCCGCCGCCAATGGAGACCACGCCATCGGCATGCAGATCCTGCACGACACGAAGTGCACGTTCCGTCACATCGACGGGCGTATGCATGGTCGCCCCGGCGAATATGCCAACCACCCGTTCGCCCGCCCATTGACGTGCACGCTCGGCCAGTGCGGCCTGCCCAGGTGTGCATAGTATGAGCAAGCGCTTCAGTCCGAGCCGCTGAGCCTCATCGGCAAGCTGCGCTGCGGTCCCGGAACCGAAGATGACGCGAGCGGGCTGCGCCTGATAGATAAAAGATTCCATGACGCACCTGGAGAGTCAGATAACCTGGACTAATGGTTCACACCGCGCTTTCATGCGCAGGGTTGAGCACGAATGTGAAATCCAGCGTGCTGTATGGAACATCGATCTTTGTACCATCCGGTGCGATGCCGGCGTCGTGCTGCTGCCAGTCGGCAATCAAAGAGGAGCGCACGCCAAACACCGCATCCGAATCCAGATACCGGTCTCCCGAGCGAAAGACGTGTGTGATCAGGCGCTCGTAGCCTGGCGCTTCGATCATGAAATGCAGATGCGCGGGCCGCCACGGGTGACGACCGAGCGCTTCGAGCATCTTTCCGACGGGGCCGTCATACGGAATCGGATACGACTCGGCCGTGACGGAACGGAAATTGAATGAACCGTCCGCGCGGCTACGCAACCTTCCACGACCGAGCGCGTCGGCGTTGCCCTCGTATTGCACGTCGTAGAAGCCGTCGGAGTCAGCCTGCCATACGTCGATAATGGCGTTTGCGACGGGCTCACCGTCGAGCCCCTTCACTCTTCCCGTGACCAAGCAAGGCTCTCCTTTCGCACCGTTCGCGACGTCGTCGCCATTCTGATACCCGGGCGCATCGGCGACGAAGAACGGACCCAACACAGTGGACTCGGTGCATCCCTCCGGCTTGCGGTTATTCATCGCCGTGACGAGCATCGACAGACCGAGCGTATCCGACAGGAGAATGAACTCCTGGCGTTTATCGTCGGTGATATGGCCGGCGGCCGTGAGGAACTCTATTCCCTTGAACCACTCCTCCTCGGTCAATCTGACCTCACGAGCGAATGCGTGCAGGTGTTGGACAAGGCTCGTCATGATCTGATTGAGGCGGGGATTTGCCCCTTCAGCATGTCTT
The DNA here is from genome assembly GCF_002879865.1 of Paraburkholderia rhynchosiae. Taxonomy (GTDB): domain Bacteria; phylum Pseudomonadota; class Gammaproteobacteria; order Burkholderiales; family Burkholderiaceae; genus Paraburkholderia; species Paraburkholderia rhynchosiae. The sequence goes on along the minus strand of NZ_PNXY01000013.1, from coordinate 62,040 downwards.
GCCAACACAATCTGTGTGATGGTGTTTTCGTCGACGTTGCGCATCGTAATCTCCCACTTCTACCGGTTCAGAACTTGTGACGCATGCCGAGGCGCAGGCCGACCTGTTTGTCCGTGGCCGAAGGCGAAAATCCGCTGATGGCAGCGACGGACGACTGTCCGAGCGAATCGCGACCAGTCGCCCGTTGCAACGCCACTAGCGCATAGATGTCGGTGCGCTTTGACAGACTGTAGTCCATTGCGAAGTTCAGTTGCATGTACTTGGCTCCCCCATCGCCCTTGACGGAATTACGCGTCGTATAGTCGAATGCGACGCCGGCCAGCAGCGCCGGTGTAATCAACGTCCGCACACCCAGTTCCGCGTTCGTGAAAACCGCATTGCCACGGTACCCAAACGGGTTTGGTCCAGAAGCTGATCCGAGACCTTCAAAGCGCGTGTTGGTAACGACCGCGCTGACCGTTGTCTGGCTCAGCGCATATGAAGCCCCCAGACCGATGATTTCGAGCGTGTTGGCCGACGCATAGCCGGCGTAGGCCGGTAGCGCCTGCGGTGCGGTCGCCGAGCCGAGCGAGCCGATGTTGTTCACCGTCGCGAGACCCTTGTTCGGCGTGTTTCCATAGAACGAGACGTTCGGGTTACGTGCATTCAGGTAGCCGGCGCCCGCAGAAAACGCGCCTCCGTTGTAACTGACACCGAGCGACCAGATCTGATTGCGCGACTGGCTGCCCGCCACTCCGCCGAAACTGTAAAGGGCTCCGGCTTTCAGTCCACCGAAGCTTGGCGTCGTATACTTGACCGAATTGTTGATGCGGCTGGTATTCGCGAGATTGTCGACGTCTCCGATATGCGACGACATATACCCAGCCCAGTAAGGAGCCGAAAACTGCTGGATCGACTCGACCACGGGATCGTACTGGCGGCCAGCCGTCATGGTGCCGATGTTCGGCGACGACAGCCCCACATATGCCTGCCGGCCGAACTCGGCCCCGCCTTGCGCCAGCGCGCCGCTATTGACCATAAAGCCATTCTCCAGCACGAAGATAGCCTTGAGCTGATTGCCGAGATCTTCGGCGCCTCGCAGGCCCCAGCGGCTACCCGACAAACCTGTCGCATGTGCGTCAGTCAACGCAACCAGGCTTTTCCCGTTCACGTGACCGCCCGATTTTCCTGTCTGCGCGCTGTTCTGATAGCTCATACCCACATCGACAACGCCATAAAGTGTCACACTGCTCTGCGCATGCGCCGACAACGCCGTCACGAGAACCGCACCACCACACACCGCCTTTTTCATTACGAAGTCTCCATTAGTTCTACTATTAATTTGCACCGCTTTTATTGAATGCGCCGACAGCGTGGCTATAGCCGCTGCTAACCCACTTCCTGGTTCAGCCCGTTCGTGGAGGTAATGCCAGTTGCCGTTGCCACATCGTCAGCCTCACCGCGGCTATCGAAGCGGCAACCGGCCGATCTGGTGGCAAACCGCACAGTCATTGCCGCGCCGCCCGCTGCGATGACGATGGCGAGCAACATCGCTTGTGTGCCGCCGAACATCTGTTGCAACGCTCCGCCAATAAACGGCCCGAGAATCGCGCCAAGTCGCCCGACGGCGAGCTCCATGCCCACGGCGGTCGCCCGCATCCGCGTTTCATAGGAGGCAGCCGTAAAGTTGTTGAGAACAAACTGGCCGCCGATGATGCAGAAACCGGCCATTGCACTGCAAATCAGATTGACCCAGTGCGACTGCAGAAAAACGAGCGCCAGCACTGACAAAGCCCCTGCGGCCCACCACATGCAAAGCCAGAACCGCGGACGCCCCGTCCGGTCGACGAGACGTCCGCACACCAGGCCGCCTACGAACGACATCACCTGCATCAACGCACCGAACGCGAAGCTCGCACCAAAGCTCTCGCCACGCGCCTGCATCAGCGTCGGAATCCATCCGGAAAGGCCGAAGATACAAAAAAGGCTGAGAAAGCTCGTCAACCAGATGGCGATGGAAAGCCGGCGGTATGGAGCGGCCAGCAGCGCAAGAACGGGAGCCTTCTCCGGTACGAGCGGCTTCCTGATCGAAAGCGTTTGATAAAGATGCGCGCGCTCCGGTCGCAGCTTCGCAAGAATGTCCCTGACTTCGCTTTCACGGCCGCGCAGTAGCGCGAACTTCGGCGACTCCGGCAGATAGAGGTGCACGAAAGGAATCAGCAAGATGGACAGCGAGCCGATCCAGTACAGTCCCTGCCAGCCGGTGTGAGGCGTGAGAAACACACCCACGAGTCCCGCCGCGGCGCCGCCTGCAGCCCATCCCAGGGCCACGCCCCACAACGCAAAAGTGTTCTCGACGCGCCTCGGCGCGAGTTCATTGATGTAGGTGGTGGCAAGCGGCAACAGAACGCCCAGACCGAGCCCCGTCAAAACGCGCAGTGTGCAGAAGCTGGCGAAAGTGTCTGCTGCGAGTGCCGTCAGCACGGAGAAGACGGTGGTAATCCACAGCCCCGCGATGAGCGTGATGCGGCGGCCAAACCGGTCAGCAATCGCACCGTGAATGGCGGCTCCAAAAAGGAAGCCGACCAGTCCGCTCGAAACCAGCAATCCCGCCTGCTGTAGCGACAACTGCCAGGGTCCGCGCACATAGTGGATCACGTACGCAGGATTGAACGTATCGTAGCCGTCGAATAGCGTCATCAAGGCGAGCAGAATGCCAAGCTTGATGTGCATCCTGCCGACAGGCGCATCCGATAGTTCATCATTCACATCGATCGAATCGTTGTGCATGTGTCTCACTCCATTTTGTATTTTCGTATCAGGCAGCGTGGCTAATCGGCGCTGCCGATGCCCGTGCCAGTATCCTTCACTTCACCGCTTCACCGCTTCACCGCTTCATGGCCTGCCGCATTCAGTCAGGACCATTACGGCTCCAGCTTGAACAGGCGCGCTGCATTGGTCCTTCCGATCTTGATCCGGTCGTTGTCGCTGATAGCGGCTTCGTCGAACCAGTGAGCCGCGTGATCCACGTTCTCGAATGGCCAGTCCGTCGAGAACAGAATGCGGTCGGAACCGATCTCGAGCATTGCATCGATCAACGTCTGAGTCCGGAAATTGCCGGACGTGGTCAGCCAGAAGTTATTGTGGAAGTAATCCGCGATGCGCTTTTTCGCGGGATAGCTCGGCTCGGTCTTCACCCACGCATTGCGGTTGTCGATGCGCCACATGCTATAGGGCAGACCTTCTCCCATATGTCCGAGGATGATTTTCAATTCCGGATACTCGTCGAAAAGACCCGAGCCCATCAGACGCAGCGCATGCACCGCCGTTTCCTGACCAAAAGCCCACGTGGGACCGAGCAGCCACGAGTGTCCATCATAGATCGGCGCATGCGAGGCGAGCGGATTGCGCGGATGCAGATAGAAAGGAACATCGAGGTTCTGAACGACTGACCAGAACTGCCGGTACTGGGGCAAGTCGTAGTAAAGCGCTGCGTCAGAACCTTCGAGCTGCGAGAAACCATTGACCAGCGCGCCGACGAAATTCAGCTCCTTGACGCAGCGCTCGAGTTCACGCGCGGCGAGTTCCGGAGACTGCATGGGCAATGCGGCAAAACCCTTGAACCGGTCCGGGCGCTTCACGATCTGCTCGGCGAGAAAGTCATTCGCGCGGCGCGACAGGTCGTACGCATCCTTGATATTCGGCACAGCCTGTACGGTCGGCGCATTGAGCGAGAGGATCATGAGGTCGACACCGTTCTGATCCATTTCATCGATACGCCGGCCCTGGATATCCAGCAGGCGCGCCTTGAGTTCTACCCAATATGAGGCCGGCACGAAACCGGCGGAATCCTGAACCGTTGCGTCGATTGCGAAGTGCTCTTCGAGCGCAATTTTCCTGGTTGCTTTGAAAGACATGCGATGCTCCGATCGTATTAGTATTGACCCTTGGGCTCGAGCCCGAGCGCCATCTGGCCGTACATGGTTCCTACCGTATCCCAGTTCATGCTGATATGGCGCCCCACTGCATTGACATCGCGCCAGGCGCGCTGAACGGGATGCGAGAGATCGAGGCCCTGCCCTCCCGTCGACGCGTTCAGCGCCTCCGCTGCGCGAATCGCGAGGGAAACGGCGAATGCCTGTCCGAGACGACTCCGAATGCGCTCCTCGACAGAAACGCGTTCGCCCTGATAAACCGTGGCTTCCCGCTCGCGCAGGTCGCTCAACAGAATCTTTCTCGCGGCGTCCGCACTGGCCGTAGCCTCGGCGACGCGCAACTGGATCGTCGGAAATTCGGCCATGCGATTCTGTGCGCCGGCGACCGCGCCTCGCGTCACGCGCCGCGCCGTGCGCTCGAGGTAGTCTTCCAGCGCGCCCAGCGCGGCGCCTACTGCAACCGAGGCGAGGCAGGACGGAATCGCAGTGAGCATCGGAATCGAAAAACCTGGGTTCTCGCGATAGGTCTGCGCCCCCGGCGTTTGTCCGCTCGTTGTCTCCGAGAAGAAAAGCAGGCGATGCTTCGGCACGAACACATTATCGAGAACCAGCGTCTTGCTGCCTGTACCGGCCAATCCTACAACGTGCCAGGTATCGTCGATGACGTAATCGGATTCGGGAACCAGCAGGAAAGCGGGAGCAGGCTTATCCCGGTCACCGTCCGGGGGAATGACTGCGGCGCAAAGGGACCATTGAGCGCATTCACAGCCGCTCGCGAAACTCCATCGCCCGCTGATCAGGTAACCCCCTTCGGTTGCCTGCGCCTGACAGGCCGGCGCGTAGGAACCGCAAACAAGCGCGTTAGGATTGCTGCCCCACACGTCGTGCTGAGCCTGCTCAGGAAATCCCGCGACCAACCATTGATGCGCAGCGAGAAGGCCCGCGACCCACGCCGTGGATGCGCAGCTTCTGGCGAGGTCGACATTCAGATCTACGAGCGTGGAGAAGTCGTACTCGAGACCACCGAATGCCTTCGGCTTCAACACGTCGAAGTAACCCGCCGCGCGCAAAGCCTCGATGTTTTCCATTGGAACGCGCCGTTCAGCTTCAACCGTTTGAGCGCGGGACTTCAGCACCGCGCTCAGTGCCGACACGCTAGTACGGATGTGTTCCGCTGTAGGCCGCAACGCATCGCCAGTCGCGCGGTCCTCTTTTTCTGCAACAAACATAATGTCCCTCCAGATATCAATTCCCGCTATGGCGTTCCGGTCCGAAAAGACGGTCGGCCTCCATGCGCTCAACAATAAGCAGCGTTCCTGTACAGGAGCGGGCGGTCGTCTTCGTTCAAGAGAACTTCGTCCGCTTTACCGATAAAAATGGTGTGTGTACCGAACGGAAAAGCCGCGACCTTGGTGCAAAAGATATTCGCCTGTGCCGTTGTCAGATAGTCGATACCGGGCTCATTGCGTTTCCACGCACCGATATCGAAACGTTCCGCAGGCGGGGTGGCCCCGCTGAACGCAGTCGATACATCGGCCTGATCGTGTCTGAGGACATTGACGCAGAAGACTCGCGCCGACATCAGGATGTCGTGCAGGAACGTCGTCTGGTTCACACACACGATCATCGAGGGCGGGTCCATCGACAACGAACTGACGGCCGTCATCGTCATTCCGTGACGGCGTTCGCCGTCCGAAGCAGTCACGATAGTCACAGTCGAAGCAATCCGGCGCATGGCAGCCCGGAAGGAAGCAGCGGTTTGGGGTGGAAGCGATACGACGGGCGTATCCATGACGTCTCCTTTGGAATCCGGGCTTCAAGGCACCGTGTTGAAGCGACTATAGTTTCATTTGCAACTGTTGGCAATGAAAATAATGAGGTGGAAACTGTTGCTTGATAGAATCTGTCAATCGACAACGAGGTGCCCCATCGTGTACAAGCTGACCGATTCTTTCCCTTACCTGCTGGCCCGCGTGGGCGTTCGCATGGGTGAGCTTTTCTCGCGCCGCATAGCGTCCTACGGCGTGACCTTGCCGATGTACCGGGTTATGGCTGCGCTTCACGAGGTGCCCGGACAACGTCTGAACGATCTCGCGGATATGACGACCATCGAGCTTTCGACACTGTCCAGGCTGATCGGGACGATGGAGAAAATGAAGCTGGTATCGCGCAGTCGGCTGGAGAACAACGCTCGCACGGTGGCGATCAATTTGACGAGTGCGGGAGACAAACTGCTTCAGCAACTCGTGCCGATCGCTCAACACTTTGAAGCTGTGGCGATCGGCAATCTTTCGCCAACGGCGCTGAAGGCACTGAAGAAGAATCTGTCCGATATTTTCGTGTTGCTGGACAGGCTGGAGGAAGAGCTGACCGCGCCCGCCGACGAAGTCTGAATCTTGACCTTTTGCAGTTGGCGCTCTGAGCGAGCAGATGCTTTACAGGGAGCCGGGTCAACCCGCGCACAACAAGTATTAGAGACCGTTGAGCGGGTACTCCCGTAATGGAATCCCCTGGCGCGGACTTCATCCACCGCGCCATGACCGCCTGTCGCAAAGACGGCGCTCCCACCGCCGCCGTTGTCCTCCCCCGTGCATCACGCGTCGGCCAGACGCGTGAAATAACTATCGTGAATGTCGACTATTCACCTGCTTCCATAGACGAGCAGGCGACCGGCCATTTACCTTGCACGGCATAGCAAAACGATAAATGCCGTCTGGAGACAACGCATGAATTCACCTTCCCCCGTCATCGACGTTCGCGGCTGGCTCGACGCGCAGCCTTTCTCTTCGTTCCAGTGGAGAGTAGTGCTCCTCTGTTTCTGCATCGTCGCCGTCGATGGCTTCGATACCGCCTGTGTCGGGTTCATCGCTCCCGCGTTGATGCGCGAGTGGCACATCGGCGCTTCCGTACTGGGGACGCTGTTCGGTGCGGGCCTTGGCGGCCTGATGGTCGGCGCACTGCTCTTCGGCCCGCTCGCCGATCGTATCGGACGAAAGAAGACGCTCGTCGCAACGGTCGCCTTCTTCGGCGTAGCAAGTCTGGCCGCTGCGTGGTCACCCGGCGTCGGCGCGCTGATCGCGCTTCGCTTCATCACCGGTCTTGGGCTGGGCGGCGCGATGCCGAACGCAATTGCGCTTACCTCCGAATATTGTCCGGAGCGCCGCAAATCCTTCCTCACCACCGTGATGTTTTGCGGCTTCACGCTCGGCTCGGGACTCGGCGGCGTCGTGGCCGCCCAGTTGATGCCCGATCATGGATGGCGCAGCGTCCTCCTCTTTGGCGGCGTATTGCCGCTCGTGCTCGTGCCCATCATGGTGATCCTGCTGCCGGAATCCGTGCGCTTCATGGTCGCGAAAGACTACCCCTCGTCGAAGATCGGAGCGCTGCTGAAGCGCATTGCACCGCTGCCGGTCGACGGAAATACGCGCTTCATCCTGCAGGAGATCAAGGCCGAAGGCTCGCCCCTGAGACAGCTGTTTGCGCCCGGTTTCCGCACGGGTACGTTGCTGCTCTGGTCCGTGTTCTTCATGAGCCTGCTGATCGTCTATCTGCTGACGAACTGGTTGCCGACGCTGATCCATCACGCCGGCCTGTCGCTCGCTGTCGCATCGCGAATCGGCGTCGTGTATCAGATCGGCGGCACGGTTGGCGCGCTGGTCATCGGCCGGCTCATGGACCGCTTTGCGCCGACTGCAGTTCTCGGCTTTGCCTACGCGACCGGCGCACTATTTCTCGCCCTGACGGGCATTGCGCAAGGCGCACTGCTTGCCGTGGCGGTTGCCGGCGTCGGCTTCTGCATCAGCGGCTCGCAAATCGGCGCCAACGCGTTCGCGGCCCGCTACTACCCGACCGCGAGCCGCGTGACCGGCATCAGTTGGGCGCTCGGCATCGGGCGGCTCGGCTCGGTCTGCGGTGCGCTCTTCGGCGGCGTGCTGCTCGGCGCGGACATCGGCTTTTCGGTGCTGTTTCTCATCGTCGCGGTTCCCGCTGCGATCGCTTCCGCCGCAATCTACGCGTGCGGCGTCCACACGGCACGTCATCGCACGCTATCGGCCGTCGCCTGACTCCGTCCTGATCTGTCACTTCGGGCGCCGGCTCAAGCCGGCGCCATCGCTTCCCGCATGCCTCGTCGAGGCGCGTTTTACTTTTCGCACAACACCTGGAGACTTCTATGAAGAGGCACGCCGCTGCCTGCGCTCTTGCCCTTTCGGCAGGCGCCGCGCACGCACAAAGCAGCGTCACACTGTATGGCCTGATCGACGTTGGCATCAGTTACACCAACAGTGCGCAGACGGGAAAGACCGGCGGGCATCCGAAGGGTGCCAGTCAGTTCGCCCTCACCGATGCGCACGCCACCGGCCTGTCCGGCAGCCGCTGGGGTTTGCGCGGCGCCGAAGACCTCGGCGGAGGACTTCAGGCCATCTTCGTGCTCGAGAACGGCTTCATGGCCAATAGCGGTGCCCTTGCACAAGGTGGCGCGGAATTCGGGCGTCAGGCGTATGTGGGTCTACTGTCTTCCAGCTACGGCACGCTGACAGCGGGCCGCCAGTACGATCCGCTCGTGGAGTCGGTGCAGCAGTTCGGCGCGTCGGGCGTGTGGGGCGGCTACATGTCGTCGCATCTGAACGACGTCGATAATCTCAGCAATACGAATCGCATCAACAATTCGATCAAGTTCACGACGCCTGTTTTCCACGGCATCCGCGCAGGCGGGTTGTATAGTCTCGGCGGCGTAGCGGGCAGCACGACACAGAACCAGATATGGTCGCTCGGCGTCAGCTACAACGGTGGATCGCTCGCCCTCGGCGCTGGCTACCTGAATGCACGCGATCCGAACGTGTCGTTCTACGGCAATACGCCGAACAAGGGCCTTGCTTCCGCGAACAACATCGGCTCATTCGGCTCGGCCACCACGCCCGAGGCGTCGCCCGGATCGGCAGGATATGCGTCGGCGAAGACGCTGGAAATCATCGGCGCGGGCATCGCCTACACGATGAGCCAGACCACGGTCAGCGCAGTCGTGACGAATACGCGCTTCGAATCGCTCGGCTCGGCGTCGGGACCGAATCCGCTCGGCTACACGGGCAATGCCATTTTCACGAGCGGCGAACTGGGCGTGCGCGTGCGCATCACGCCGACGCTGCTGACGGGCATTGCATTCGACTACACGCAGCGCAATTCGGTCAAGGGCGACGGCGGCGCCAAATACATGCAGCTCGATCTCGGCGCGGACTACAACCTGTCGAAGCGCACCGACCTGTATGCGCTCGCCGTGCTGCAACGCGCGAGTGGGCATGACTCGCTCGGGCAGTCGGCGGTCGCCAATGTCAGCGGTTTTACGCCATCGGCAAGCAACAAACAGTTGGGGCTTCGCGTCGGACTGCGGCACAAGTTCTAAACGCAAAACGCGGTGCGCCCGGCTGATATTCAGCGGACGCACCGCGTCGAGTGTTGCGCAGTGAAAAACCCCTGGCACGGGCTTAAGTTTGGAAACCTAAACTTATGGCGTCACAAAATCGGGCTGCTTCTGCGGCTGCGCGACGTCGAAAGCGGGATGTTTCAGCGCGCGCTCATAGATGGCAAAGCTCAACGGGAAGCCGCTCATATCGCAACCCATGCGCTGCGCGTTCGCCATCTGCGGGATCAGGCAGCAGTCGGCCAGCGTCGGCGCTTCGCCGAAGCACCACGCGCCCCTTCCATGACGCTCAAGAATCCGCTCCACGCCTTTCATCCCTTCCGACACCCAGTGCCTGTACCACGCGTCTTTCTGTTCGGGCGACACCTTCAGCACCGTCTGCAGATAGCCGAGCACGCGGAGATTGTTGACCGGATGCATGTCGCAGGCGATCAGCGAGGACAGCTCGAGCACACGCGCCCGTAGCGCGGGCTCATTGGGAATCAGCAGCGGCTCGGGGTACCGCGCGTCGAGATAATCAATGATCGCGAGCGACTGGCCGAGTGTGAAGTCCCCGTCTTGCAGCGCGGGCACCGTTGCCGACGGATTGACCTCGGCCACGTACCGCTCGGCGCGATGCTCCCCCACACGAATGTTGACGGGCTGATAGTCGTAAGCGAGCCCTTTCAGCGCGAGCGCGATGCGCACGCGGTACGAAGTCGAGCTGTTGAAGAAACTATGAAGTTGCATCGCGCGTTCCTCCGTCTCAGACGACCGCAACGGTAAGCTCGCCAAGCCGGTCAACGCCGACGGTCATCGTGTCGCCCTTGTTGACCGCGCCAACGCCCTCGGGCGTGCCGGTGAAGATCACATCGCCCGGTTGCAGGTGGAAGAACTTCGACAGATCCGCGATCGTCTCCGCTACCGACCATATCAGATGCGACACGTCGCTTTTCTGTTTCGTGACGCCGTTGACGTCGAGCCAGATGCCGCCCGCGGCGAAATGGCCGACGTCTTCAACGGGATGGATCGGACCGACGGGCGCCGAGCGGTCGAAAGCCTTGCCGATTTCCCAAGGACGACCCATCTCGCGCATCTTCATCTGCAGATCGCGGCGCGTCATATCGAGCCCGACTGCATAGCCCCACACGTGATCGAGTGCGCGATCCACGCCGATATCCGAGCCGCCTTTGCCGATCACCACTACCAGTTCGGCCTCATAGTGATAATTGCCGGTTTGCGACGGATACTCCAGCGCCAGCGTCTCGCCGTATGCGACCGGCACGATGGCATCCGCGGGCTTGCAGAAAAAGAACGGCGGCTCGCGATCCGGATCGAAGCCCATTTCGCGCGCATGGGCGGCATAGTTTCGGCCTACGCAGTAGACGCGGCGCACGGCGAACTGGGCATCGCTGCCGACAACGGGCAGGGCAACAGGTGCTTCAGGAGGAAAAACGAATGACATGATGAGGGAACTCGCTTGATTGAAATGGTGGAAAATCACACGCGCCTCGCTCGCACGGTGGACACGCGCCGCCGCTGACATGCAGCATCTACACGCGTTCTTCGCGCAGCAGATTCAACGCAGACAAAACGGGTCGGTCCGAATAGCTGAACAGAACGCAGTCGGTCGACGCGTCGAGCGCGACAGGCTGCCACGACGGCGCGACGAACACGTCGTGAGGCCCGAACGGCAACGCTGTGTCGCCGATACGCGCCGTCCCCGCGCCTTCGACGACGCAATAGATCGTGGCATCCGTACTGCGATAGGTGCGGCCCGCGAATCCCGCAGGCAGGAATTGCATGAACGTCGCGATAGTCGGCATCGGCCAGCCGCCAGTCGCGGGATTCACATAGCGCAGCTTCACGCCGTCCCAGGCGTCGAGTTCGCCGTTCCGGTAGAGCACGTCGAGCGCCTCGCGACTGCGTTCGTACGGATAGCTAAAGATCGGCGACGAGGGGTCCGTGGCCCGATGCCTCACCGGCATCATGTTGTGTCCGAAGCGGGCGAAGCTGTCGCCTTCCGGGCGCAGCACCGGTTGCGTCGATTCCGGGTACGTCTCGGCGAATCCCGCATCGAGCGCCGCAATGAGCGGAATATCGAGGCCGTCCAGCCAGATCACGGGCTCACCGCCTTCGTCGACTGACGGATTGCCGTGGTCGTGCCACGTCCATGACGGTGTGATGATGAAGTCGCCGGGCTTCATGGTCGTGCGCTCGCCGTTCACGGCCGTCCATGCGCCCTGCCCTTCGACGATAAAGCGCAGCGCGGATTGCGTATGCCGGTGGCTCGGCGCAATCTCTCCCGGCAGGATCAGTTGCAGGCCGGCATAAAGCGTCGGCGTCATACTCGATTTGCCCGGCAGCCCGGGATTCTCGAGCACGAGCACGCGGCGGACCGCTTCCTCGGCGCTGATCAACGCGCCCGACTGCAACACCAGATCGCGGATCTCCGCGTACTTCCAGATGGCGGCCTGGGCTTGCGGGCGCGGCGCTTTCGGCACGAGGTTATGTAACGACTCCCACAGCGGTGTGAGCCGCTGTTGGGCGATCCGTTCGTAATAGGCTGTGCGTTCGTCCTGCTGCGTTTGCGCGCTCATGTGCGTCTCCTAGGATTGATTGTCGATATCGACGAACACGCTGCCCGCCTCGATCCTGACCGGATAGCTCCGGATATCGCTCGTGAGCGGTTCGCACATGGCGCGTCCATCGCGAATGTCGAAACGGCCCTGATGCAGCGGACATTCGATTTCATGCCCTTCGAGAAAACCGTCGCACAGACGCGCGTGACCGTGCGTGCAGATGTTGTCGGTGGCGAATACTTCGCCGCCGACGCCGTAGATAGCCAGTTCCTTGCCGGCGGCCTGCACTGCGACGACATCGTCGCTCGGTACTTCAACCAGTTCGATAACTCTTGTCCATTGCTGTGTCATGAGCAACCTCAAATCGGATAAATCAGCGAGTTGGCAATCATCTCGCTGTCGAACACACAGATGCGCGACTCGAACTTCAAGCCGTGATCCGTGCGGCGAATCGTGTCGATGTAGCGCCCCACGTTGAACACAGTGGATATGTCGTCGGGCTTGGTCCGGAACACGGCATAGTTCGCTTCCGCGCGAATCCGTTGCGCGTCGGCTTCGAAAATGCGCGGCACGCTCACCACATGCCGCTGGTAGTACGGGTCATGAAAGATCGTCTCGGTCACGCCGAAGACCCGGTCCTTCAGCATGCCGCGGCTCTCGAACGAAAGCGTCGCGAGCGGATAGCCGCGCTCGAAGTTTTCGCGAGGCTGCACCTTGTACACACATTGGTCGGTAAAGAACTCCGGCCACTTGTCCAGTTCGTTGTTGTCGAGCGCGGCGGCGTAGTCGGCATAGAGCGCGAGCAGTTGCTGATAGGTATTGAAGTCGAGCATCTCAAGCCTCCATCACACGGCGCCAGTAGCGGTACATGCCGCGGATCAGCGTCTCGGTCACCATGTGGTCCGTGTCGGCGACCTCGCGCCCGCCCAGTTCCGCGACGGTTCGGTGAAACGGCTTCTGCTCGAAGCCTTCCTGCGAGAATTCGATCACCTCGCCATCGTCCGCGGAGACGAACCCAGCCGGCCCGAACAGGTTCGCCTGGCGAAGCCGCCGCTGCGTCATGTCCTCGCTGTCTTCCTCGAAGCCAAAATGCGTCCAGACGAAATCGAATGAACCATGGCCGTTCGGCTGGATGTGCCGTGTCGAAACGGAATTGACCTGCTGCTGGATGATCACGCTCGGAAAGAGCGTCATCATGACGGCGGTCGGGGCGCCCCACCACTCTTCCTTGACCACGTCGAGAAAGCGGTCGTCGTGCAGGGTCATCTGTTCCTTGAAGCTGGATACGCCGCTCGTCACGTCGCCTTTGCCGCCGGTGCCGCGTGCCGAGATCATCGCGGCGTGACGGAAGTGCTCGTCCATCTTGAGTTCGGATTTATTGTCGGCGCGCCAGAGGCCGAAGGTGACAAACCACGTGTGCAGAAGGCCCGGGTGATACGGGTCCTTGATGTTCTCCTGCATCAGTTTCCAGTTGCCCGGAATGCGTTGCCGGTTGTAGCCGAGAATGGTGAGCTTGCGTCCGTCGAAAACGCGATCAAAATAGCCGAGGATCGTCGGACCAAGGTAGTCCTCGAGCGACGGCATGTCATGATCGAACGATGCGAACACCACACCATTGCGCGCGGCAACCTTCAGCTTCGTGAGACCGTGTTCTTTCGGATCGAAATCCGGCGGCATGCCGCCGTTGATCTTGCCGTCGAGCTTCACGCCGCGGCGGAAAGGCACGCCGACAAGGTTGCCTTTCAGGTCGTAGTTCCACTGGTGATACGGGCACGTGAAATCCTTCCGGTTGCCGGACTTCTCGCGGCAGAAGCGCACGCCGCGATGCGCACAGACGTTTTCGACGACATGGACCTCGCCGTCCGCAGCCCGCGTGACGATAACGGAACGCTCACCGATGACGGTGCGCTTGAAATCGCCAGGATTCGGTATTTCGGCTTCCAGCGCTACGTAGCACCAGTGCCCGGAATAAAAGAAGCGCTCCAGTTCGCGCCTGTAGATGGCGTCGTCTGTATAGGCGGCAAAGGGGATGCGGCTACTGCCTTCGTCCTTCCATGCCGGCTGCCTGAAAGCAACGGGTGCCTCGATCATGTGTTGTCTCCAAGAATGATTAATGGCGCGACGATGCGTGCCCACGCGCACAGATCAAACGCCACTCGAATGAAACGCATCGGCATAGATCCGCTCAGGCTGAACCCCTTTCTGTCGCAACAGGATCGAAGCGGCGTCGACCATAACCGGCGCGCCGGCCACGTATGCGCTCCAGCCCTTCATGTCGCTCCAGTCGTCGCTCACGGCCTGCGTGACGACGCCGCTGCGGTAGTCGTCCACTTGCTTGCCCGATGCAACGACGACGTGAAAGCGCATACGTCCAAGCCGGCGCTGCAATTCATCGAGCCACGGTTCGCCGTAGATGTCGGCCTTCGAGCGCACGCCGAAATAGACATGCACGTCGTTGTCCATGCCGGCCTGCTCGATGCCGCGCAGAATCGCGAGAATCGGCGCGAGTCCCGTGCCGCCCGCGATGCATACGATGGGACCTGTCGTCTTGCGGCGTAGATATGCCGTGCCCAGAGGACCGCTCACGCGCACGCTGTCGCCGACCTTCAACTCGTTTGCAACGTAAGAGGTGACCCTGCCATCGGGCACGACGCGAATGTGGAATTCGATCTCGTCGGGGTTCTGCGTAACCGCCATCGAATACGGCCGCGCATGTTGCGGCGTGAACTGAAGATTCGCGTACTGTCCCGGCGAGAATTCGAATGCCTTGGGCAGCTTCAGGCGCAGACGCTTTATGTCGTGGGTCATGTCCTCGATGGACAGCACGGTCGTCTTCAGTATCTTCGCGGGATGAACGACGATCTCGTCGACTTCCGGAATTTCGATCGCGCAATCGTCGACGAGGGTCGTCTGGCACGCCAGCACCGACTCGCCCATGTTGATTGGTGCATTCGATTCGCCGCTGCCGGCCGTGAGCACGCTGCCCGAAACCACGCGGCAACGGCATGTGCCGCAGCGGCCCGACATGCAGCTATACGAAACAGGGATCTGGTTGGCCCGCAGGAGGTCGAGCAGGTTGTCGCCCGCACGCGCGTCGAGCGCGCGTTGAAGCGGCAGAATAGATACTTTCATGGCGCCAGTGTCTCCGGGCTGGTCTTGATGAGGCCATGATGCCGCCGGCTGCGCTATAAATGAATAGAAGATGCTTGATATGCTCCATCACTGGCAGTGATAATGCGAGCCAGCGGCCACCGGAGACAAGCTATGGAACTTCACGACATCGACCTGAACCTGCTGGTGGTCTTTAATGAACTGCTGCGGCAGCGTCGCGTGTCAGCGGTTGCGGAGAAGCTCGGCATCTCGCAGCCGGCCATCAGCAATGCGCTGAACCGCCTGCGCCGCATTCTCGGCGACGAGTTGTTCCTTCGGACATCGAAGGGCATGATCCCGACGCCTTTTGCCGAAACGCTCGCAGAGCCCATCGGCTTCGCGCTGGGCGCAATCTACAACACGCTCAACGCGACGACGACATTCGATCCCGCCTCGAGCAGCCGCACCTTCACTATCGCGATGACGGATATCGGCGAAATCTATTTCCTTCCCGCGTTGATGAAACGGCTTGGCAAGATCGCGCCGAACGTCACCATCAGCACGGTGCGCAGAACATCGGAAACACTTCAGGAAGAGATGGAAACCGGACGCGTCGACCTGGCAATCGGCTTCATTCCCGATCTGAAGACAGGCTTTTTTCAGCGCCGGTTGTTCCGGCAACGGTACGTGTGCATCTTCCGCAAGGGGCATGCGGTTGCCAAAGCGGGCATGACGCTCGCCGCGTTCCGCGAGGCCGAGCATGTGTCGATCGTGGCCGAAGGCACCGGTCACGGCATGGTGGACGATGTGATCCAGCGTGCAGGCGTCGCGCGAAACATACGGCTGCGCGTACCGCACTTTGTGGCTGTCGGCCACATCCTTCAGACGACGGATCTGATTGCCGTTGTGCCGCAGGCCTATGCGACAAGAACGCTCGCGCCCTTCGCGCTCGAACAGGCTGCGTGCCCGGTGAAGATTCCCGACATCGTCATCAATGTCCTGTGGCACGCGAAGAATCATCGGGAGCCCGGCAATCAATGGCTGCGGCAGTTGGTGTTCGAAGAGTTTTCGTTGTAGTCGCAGGGTCAACCGTGGCATGCAGAGGAACGTGTTATCCAGGTCGCTGAGACCCGTTGCAACTATTTTTTTCTCGTGAAACACTGCGCTTCATCTGCTGTGCCGGACATGAGTCCGACATACCAGACAACCGACCGTTAGCGCGCGATCTCACTTCGATGTCATTGATCTTGCATGCCGCGAAGGCCATGTCGATCGCCGTTTCCTCCGCGCATGAAGCTCTCACACCAGATCGGGATCGAGACATGAGATTCGTCAAGGACAGCGCCAAATTCGCCTGTTTGTTCGCCGTAGCCGGTCTGCTGATGCTCGGAGGCTGCACGAAGGTCGCCTCGCCGGAACAGGGCGCCTCGGCGGATTCCACGCTCAAGCAGGTGCTGCAACGCGGCACGCTGCGGGTCGGCGACTGTCTGACCTTTGCGCCGTTCGGCTTCTACAACAAGGACGGTCAAGCCGACGGTTACGACGTCGACCTGGCGAAAGAACTCGCCAAGCAGATGGGCGTCAAGCTCGAGGTCGTGAACACGACGAGCGCCAACCGCATTCCGAACCTGCAAACCAGCAAGGTCGACGTGGTGTTCTGCAACTTCACCCGCAACCTCGAGCGAGCGAAGGAAATCGCCTTCACGAATCCATATGTAGTGGCAAGCGAGGCGCTACTGGTCAAGAAGAGCAGCGGTATCAAGTCCATCAACGATATGTCGAATCGCACCATCGCGACCGTCAAGGGTTCGACCAACGGCGACGAAGTGCGCTCGCTAAACATGCAGGTGAAGATTCAGGAATTCGACAGCTCGCAGGCTGCGATTCTCGCGGTCAAGCAGGGCCAGGCCGATGCGATGATCGAGGACAACAACTTTCTCGCCTTTCAGGCAACGCTCGATCCGGATCTGACCGTCACCAACGAAGCTCTGGTTCCGCTCGAATACAACGCATTCGGCGTGAAAGCGGGCGATCAGGTCTGGCTCAACTACCTGAACCTGTTCCTCTTCAATATCAACGCATCGAAGCAGAATGCGCAGCTGTACAAGAAGTGGTTTGGAACCGAACCGCGCTTTCCGCTGAACCCGCAGTACTGAAACCGCGCTTGCGCTGCGCCGTTCGACGGACGGAGGAACCATGAGCTACGAATGGGTGACCCTTGCGGGTTATTTGAACGATTTCGTTCGCGCGTCGTGGCTGACGCTCCAGGTCACGCTGCTGGCCTTTGTCCTAGCGATGCTGCTCGGCTTGCTGACCGCACTCGCAAGCGCATCGCCCGTGCGGCTGCTGCGGGCAATCGCGAGTGTCTATATCGAGGCGATCCGCAATACGCCGGTCCTGTTGCAGATCTTTATCGTGTTCTTCGGGTTGCCATCGCTCGGGATCACGCTCAACGCCTATACGGCCGGCGTCATTGCGTTAGGCGTGAATGTCGGCGCCTATCTGGCTGAAGTGTTTCGCGCGGGTATCCAGTCCGTGCCGCGCGGTCAGCTTGAAGCAGCCTCGATCCTCGGTCTGGAGCGTTCGCAGATTTTCATCGAGGTGGTGCTGCCGCAAGCCGCACGCGCGGTCTATCCGGCGATCGTCAACAACCTGATTCAGCTGTTGCTAGGCACGTCGCTCCTGTCGGCCATCGCGTTGCCGGAGTTGAGTGGCACGGCGACGGTGATCAACGCGCGCACGCTGCTCTATATCCAGACTTTCACGATCACGCTGATTGCGTATCTGTTCCTGAGCAATGTGCTGTCGTGGCTCGCCGGCCAGATCAGTGTGCGTGTCTTTCATCCGCCGCTCGTCATGAAGAAACGCACGCGCCGGCCGCTCGTCGTCGCACGACAGGCCGATCGCACCTGAGCGCTCAAACCGGAGACCGAACATGTCGAGCGAATTGTTAATGACCAGCCTGGCGATCCTGTTTCAGGGATTGCTGGCGACACTGCTCCTGTCGGCCGCGGCGATAGTTGGCGGAACGCTGATCGGCCTGCTGGCAGCCGTATTGCGCTCATTCGGGCCATGGGGCACGCCGCGCGTTGCCAAACTCTATATAGAACTGTTTCGCGGCACACCCGTGCTGATCACGCTGATGTTCATCTATTTCGGCGTGTCGTACTTCGGCTACGCAATCGATGTGTTCGCGGCGGGTGTGGTGGGCTTGAGCGTCTATCAAGGCGCCTACATTGCCGAGGTTTTCCGCTCGGGCATCGAAGCCGTGCCCAAAGGCCAGTGGGAAGTGTCGCAGATCCTCGGGCTCAGCAAGATTCAGGCGTTCTTTTCCGTGATCCTGCCGCAGACCGGGAAGATCGTGATGCCGCCGCTCATCGGCCAGTATCTATCGCTTATCAAGGACACGTCGATCGTCAGCATGATCGGCATGTCGGAATTGATGCATGGAGGCCAGGCGATTGTCGACCGGGTCGGCAAACCCGTGGAAATCTATGGACTCGTCGCCGTGCTTTATTTCATCGTGTGCTTTCCACTGTCGCAGTGGGTGCGCCACCATGACCGTAGGAGGAGCCTGTTGTCATGACCACTGTCACCACGTCGAAACCCGTCATCAACCTGACCGGCGTCAGCAAGTCGTTCGGCTCCTTGCAGGTTCTCAAGGAGATCAACCTTGACGTGCGGCCGGGCGAAGTGCTTGTGCTGATCGGGGCATCGGGCTCGGGAAAGAGTACGGTGCTACGCATCATGAGCGGCCTGGAAACAGCCGACACGGGCGAGGTCTGGGTCAATGAAGTGCCGCTGCACGATGCGCGCCGGGCGAAGGAAATCCGTGGTCATGTCGGCATGGTGTTCCAGCAATTCAACCTGTTTCCGCACAAGAGCGCGCTGGGCAACGTGACACTCGCGCTAATCAAGGCACGCAAGATGAGTGCGGCGGACGCACGCAAGCGTGCGATGGAAGCGCTGGATCGGGTGGGTCTTGCGGATCGAGCCGAGCACTATCCCAGCCAGCTCTCCGGCGGCCAGCAACAGCGTGTGGCCATCGCACGAGCGTTGGCCGTGGAGCCAGGCATCATGTTCTTCGACGAAGCCACATCCGCGCTCGATCCCGAACTCGTCGGCGAAGTGACCGAAGTCATGCGCGGACTCGCACGCGACGGGATGACCATGGTTGTCGTTACGCACGAGATGGGTTTCGCGCGCAAGACCGCCGACCGCGTGGTGTTCATGGACAAGGGGGTGATCGCCGAACAGGGCGCCCCCGAGCAGATCTTCGTGAACCCGCAGAACGAACGTACGCGGCAGTTCCTGCATCGTGTGCTCGACCATTGAGCCGCGAGATATGACCGCAGCCGTCCCAGGTTCGCAGGCTGACGGCGGCTCGCACTTTACGCACTGAACCGGCATCGCACAAAAAGATGAACCGCGAACCCTATCGCCGACGGAGTTGAATGAATGTCCGCACCAGAATCATCGAGGGCCAGGGGAGTCGACCGCGTCATCGGCATTCTCAAGCAGTTGCATATTGCGCGGCGTCCGATGACGATGCGCGAACTGATTGAAGCGACCGGCGCGCCGCGCTCGAGCATCTACGAACTGGTTAGCATGCTCACGGAAGCCGGATGGCTCGAGACAAGCGCCGACGGCAGCGTGTTCTTCGGCCGCGAGATGCACTATTACGGCTCCGACTATGCGGTCCACAACGATTTAATCAGTCGCGCCCACCAGGCAATTCTCGCGCTCGTTCGCACGCACGATGAAACCGCCCAGTTGTGCATGCTCGAAGGCAACAAGTACACGGTGGTTCTATCGGAGAACAGTTCCCGACCCTTCAACATCAGTTCCGACATTGGCGTAAAGGTGCCAATTCCGTGGACCGCATCCGGCCGCCTGCTGCTCGCCCACCTGAGCGCGGAGGAAATTCACAGGTTAATCCCGGACGAGGACTTTATTCTCGACAACGGCAGACGCGTTGAATTTCAGGACTTTCTGAGCGATGTCGAACGCGCCGCCGATCAGGGGTACTGCTGCACGGATGGTCTATCCCACACGTTTCGACTCTGCATGGCGGCGCCTATACGCGACCGCAGGGGTCTACCCGTCGCCGCGCTTTGTTTCATGACGAGCCGCGACACGCCTCCGGAGAAGCGCGCGATGATGCTGGAAGACCTCATCAGGTCCGCGAAAGCGCTGTCGCAACCCTACGCCCAGCAATAAGATAGAAACAGGCTCCATGCGCCAGCGCAAAGTCGACGTAGGCTTTACGATCGTCGCAAAAGATTCGGCCTGATGGCCGCCACGCTCGTCTGCCGCGGACGAGCACCGCCTCCGCCGTTTACCAGGGAACGACTCGACCGAGATAATCCAGGTAATGCAATCCTGAGCGGCCTTCGTAAGCATCCATCGTATTGAGCAAATTCGGAATGCTTTCTTCGATACTTAAACGCGCTTGAGGGCCGCCCATGTCCGTGCGCACCCAACCGGGCGCCATCAGCAACAAGCTTCGCGAATCATTGGCGTGGCGTGCCGCAAAGCTGCGCATGAACATATTGAGCGCGGCCTTGCTGCCCCGGTAGACCTCGTAATTCCCGTTCACGTTGTTCGTGACGCTGCCCTGGCCCGAAGACATCACGCCAATCGTGCCGTTGGGTTGAACGAGATCCTGAAACGCTTCGATCACTCTCATCGGACTTAGCGAGTTTGTCACCATCACACGGATGAATTCTTCGGTCGACACATCCGCGATGGTTTCACGATCATCGTTTTTGACGCCCGCATTCACGAAGAGCACGTCTAGCCGCCGGCCTTCGAGACGAGCGCGTAGATCTGCGACTTGCTCCTCAAGCGTTATGTCCAGCGTCTCTATTTGGAGTGCGCCAGAAAGCTTGCGAAGGCCTTCCATCGAGTTGGCTCGCGCGGTGGCAATCACACACCAGCCGCGCTTCAGGTATTGCTGGGTCATCGCGAATCCGAGACCACGCGACGCGCCGATAAGAAGAACGGTCTTCTGCCGAGATACGGTTTGCATATGAACTATCCCTGTCAATGAGGCTTGTCCGAACACATCGGAATAAAGCTCGCCGTTAGCGGATCGGTCCAGAAAATATATCGGCACGTAGAAGATGGCGGAAGACGCAACGCCTGCATTCATAACCTGCACCGAACGCCTTGTCGCGCCACTGGGTGTTACGATCGGACATGCCCGAACCCGACCTGAACCTGTTAATTGCGCTCGAGATGCTGCTAGCCGATGGAAGCGTGGCAGGCGCTGCCCGTCGATTGGGCCTGAGTGCCTCTGCAATGAGCCGAACCCTGACGCGACTTCGCGCGGCAACAGGTGACCCGCTGCTGGTTCGCGCGGGACGCCAGATGGTCTTGACGCCGTATGCCGAAGAAATTCGTGAACGCACGCGAAGCGCGCTTCATGAGGCTCGCGCCGTTCTTCGTCCGTCGAGAACGGAGCCCGATTTCCCGACGTTGCGGCGAACTTTTACCATTCGAGCCAACGACGGCTTTGTCGAAGCTTTCGGCTCGCCGCTGATCGCTGCGGTAAGGGCGGTTGCGCCGCAGGTATGTTTGCGCTTCGCCCCGAAACCCGACAAGACCGCGACGCATCTGCGAGACGGTTCGGCTGATCTGGAGATTGGTGTCCTGGGTGAAATGGGTCCGGAAGTGCGCTTGCAGGCCCTATTCCGGGATCGTTTCATCGGTGTGGTCAGGAAAGGCCATCCGCTGGAACTCGATGGGCCGATAACCGCTGAACGATACGTCGCTTTCGGCCACGTGGTTGCTTCACGAAGAGGCAAGGCAACCGGGCCTGTCGATGAAGCCTTGGCCGTTGTAGGCCTTGAGCGAACCATCGTGGCGGTGGTCCCGAGCTTTCCCGCTGCACTGGCTGTAGCTCGAACTTCAGATCTGATAGCGCTCGTGCCCGCATCTTTCCTGGGCACTGAGGCCAGACACCACGAAGGTGCCGTAAGCGATAGAAGCTACGCGTTCGAGTTGCCTGTCGCGACGGAGAACATCATCGTGTCGCAGATGTGGCACCCGCGTTTAGAAGTCGACCCGGTTCACCGTTGGCTCAGGCAAGTCGTGCTATCGGTATGTCGCCGACAGGTGCCGCTATAAGTTGTCGGTAAGACATTCATGCCGCCGCTACAGCGCTCTTTGCGCTTCAACGGTCGCTTCTTCGGGACGACCGGCTTCGTCATCGCGCTCGTCCAGCAGTTCTGTGATCGAGCCGAGCAGGTCGGCCGCGTCGCACGAGCCATCAAGCGGGAAGAAGATCAGATAGCAGAGCCGTGCCGACTCTGGGTCGAGACCGAGCGCGCCCTCCCACGCGGCGGCGGCATGAAAGTTCGCCTCCAGTGCAAAGCGGTGCACCTCTTCGCGCTCGCTTGCATGCAATTCGCCCAGATCCACCTGAACGCGCACGTGCAGCGGATCTTTGCGCTCGTCGTAGCGAAGCATTACCGCATGTCCATAAACAGCGAGCCGCCCGCTTCCGATAAGGCCCGCAGAATCGCCGAGCCCCGCGGTTTCGCAGATGTCGTGGATCAGCGCTGTGTAGTTGGCATGGTTCATTGATTGTTGGCCCGCTGCAAGGTTTCGTATCGGATGTCTTCACCGGGGATCGCGATTCTGGCCGGCAGCCGGTCCTTGCCTCGAAGCCGCCGCATTAGACCTTTTACTTTCCCGCCAAACGATGGCCCCTGCGTCTCGCGATCCAATGCGTGAACGAGCTTGACCGCCACCGGTTCTTCTTCGGACGTGACCTTGTACTCGCGCTTGACCGAGAATATGAGCTTGTTCTGTTTGAGCATCTCCTGGGTCATCCTTTTGTCCTCGGGTCCGAACCGTGGGCTTTTCATTCGCATCACCGTGTCCCACGCCGCCCCATTGACCGAGCGTTGCCGGTAGAGCGCATGCGACTCCGGACTCTCAGGTGCATGACGCTTCGGCTTCACCGACTCGCGCTGCGGCGAATGGATCGGAAATCTCTCGATTTCCGGCTTCAGTGTGGAGCGCTCATCGTCGATCACGCGGGCCTCGGCTTGCGGTGCGAAGCGCACGCGACGCATCCCGGATGTCCCCGCTTCGCCGGGTATCGCGGCAGACTGTGCTGCGCTGGAATGCACCGACTGGATTTCGGATTCGCGCTTCGGCGACACGCTGTGGCTGCCTGCTTCGGATTCGATGTCGGATTCCCGCTCCGATTCCCACTCGGATTCCGACTCCGGCCGCCACGGCACGTCGTCGTTCTCCACCACTCCACCGTCGCCATCGCGCCACGCATGCAATTGCGCTCGCAGTTCCTTGTCGTCAATGTGCGCATGCCCGAAGCGCTGTGTGGCCGATGCATGAACCGCCGTATCGACGCGAGCCCTATGCGTTCTGAAAGCCTCTTCATAGGCCTGATCGAGCGGCAGTGACTCAAGATGTTGACGTTTCATCAGGCCAAGCGGCCAGCCATAATCGAGCGGCACATTCAGCGCAACCGGTCGCGATTCCACGGCCGGCGGCGCCGGTCGCGCCTCTGGCCGGGGACGCTCCATGAACCGCCCGGCAAGACGCCGGACCACCCTTCCAGCGCTGCCGATCGAGCGGGCGATGCCGGTGCCGTCGATGTTCAGCACCGTCACAGCACCCCTGTTCGAATGTCCTCGCCGAGGCCCGGCAACGCCGCGAAATCGCGCGGCGCTCCCATCGGCGCGCACGGCGGCGGCGCTTCCCGCCGGTCTCCGCCCGTCCGCCACCGATCCAGTGGCCGATGAAGCAGTCGGCATCTGCGCAGGATTTGCCCGACGAGGCGCCGCGCCGGACTGCCGCAACGTGCCGCGCAATTGGCTCAACGACTGGAAAATCCCATTGCGCGAGCGCGAGCCACCCACTCCCGGCCGCGCGGCGGTGTTCTCTCCGTGAGACGTTTGAGACCGGTCGTCGACGGATTCGGACGACGGCAAATGAGTAGGGAGTCGGATGGTCATGGCGCACGCTTGCTCAGAGATGGATGACGCATAGTACGCAGACCGATGAGCGTGCATGGCCCCGATAGAGCGAAACCGTCGCGCCGGTAGCGAAACCTAGGTTGAAAGGCGCGGCGACGACCACAGGCGGCGCCGAATGTCTTCAGCGTCGTCCGTCCATGGCAATATCGCACTGCCGGCACGCTCTTCTGGTGAGCCTTGTGCCAAAGCAACAGGAAGCTTCTCCATGGACGACGACGTGCACGCCTTCAACGGGCTTCGCCCGCGATTGCAGAAGATTGCCTATCGAATGCTGGGCTCCGTCGCGGAAGCCGAAGATATCGTGCAGGACGTCTGGCTGCGTTGGCATGCGGCGGCCCGGGAAAGCATCGAAAACGCCGAAGCATGGCTCGTCGCCGTCACGACACGCGTATCCATCGACCGTCTGCGCGCCGCGAAAACCCAGCGCGAACACTACGCGGGCATCTGGCTGCCCGAGCCACAGATCACCGGTTCCGCACCCACGCCTACTCCCGAGGAGGCCGCAGAGCGCACAGATGACGTTTCCGTGGCGTTTCTGATGCTGCTGGAACGGCTGACGCCCGAAGCGCGCGCAGCCTTTCTGTTGCGCGAAGTTTTCGACGCGGATTACGGCGAAGTCGCCGAGATCATCGGTAAGACCGAGGCGGCCTGTCGACAACTCGTGAGCCGTGCCAAAGCGCAACTACGCGATGAGCGCCCACGTTATGCCGTGCCACGCGAGACGCATCATCGTCTGCTGCGGATGTTCGCGCACGCGGTCGAGCGCGGCGACTTCCCGGCGATCAACGCATTGCTGGCCGAAGACGCCATGCTGATCGGCGACGGCGGCGGCAAAGTGCAGAGCTTCCCGAAGCCGATGGTGGGCGGCCGGCGCATCGCGCAGCTTTTCTACGCGTCGTCGCGGCGTTACGGCAGCGAAGTCAGCGTCAGGCTCGTGGAGCTCAACGACCAGTGGGCGCTGCTGCGCTTTATCGAAGGCAAGCTCGAATCGGCACAGTCAGTCGAAACGGACAATGAGCGCATTGTTCGC
Organism: Paraburkholderia rhynchosiae; assembly: GCF_002879865.1. Classification (GTDB taxonomy): domain Bacteria; phylum Pseudomonadota; class Gammaproteobacteria; order Burkholderiales; family Burkholderiaceae; genus Paraburkholderia; species Paraburkholderia rhynchosiae. The sequence continues at coordinate 37,018 of NZ_PNXY01000013.1, read as the reverse complement.
ATCCTCGTGCAGCGCAATCCCGACAAGCTCGCGCGCATTGCCGCGGCATACGCCAACGGTTGACCCTGCATGTTCCGCGCGACGCCTTAGCCGACAAAAATGGCGGACGATGTCACAGATGCCGCTGCTGATACGTCTAGCCGTGTTTGGACTTCAAGACTCGCGCCTGCATGTCAGATTACCCATCACGTCGCCCCGTCACCGGCAGCAACGACCCCTTCGCGAGCAGCTTTGCGACGACTTACGCCGGCGTCGTTTCTTTCCTGGCCGTCGCCAATGAAGGCAGCTTCGCCCGCGCGGGCGATCGCCTCGGCATCGGCCGTTCGTCGGTCAGCCGCAACGTGCAGAAACTCGAGGCCCAGCTCGAAGTGCGTCTGTTCCTGCGCACCACGCGCAGCACGTCGCTCACGCGTGAGGGCCAACTTTTCTATGAGAACTGCCAGCCCGGCATCGAGCGCATCGTCCAGGCGCTCGATGAAATGCGCGAGCTGCGCAACGGACCGCCGCGCGGCCATCTGCGCATCGCGTCGACGCCCTGCTTCGGCCGCAAGATCGTCGCTCCGCTGCTGCAGGGCTTTCACTCGCAATATCCCGACATCGCGCTTGAATTGCTGCTGAACGACCGTCCCGCCGACTTCACCGCCGATCGCGTCGACGTGTCGTTTCGCGACGGACGCATGGAGGACAGCGGGATCGTCGCGCGGCACTTGCTTCCGATGCAGATGATCGTCTGCGCATCGCCGGCCTATGCGCGCATTCACGGCTTGCCGCGCCACGTCGACGCACTCGCGGAGCATCGCTGCATCAACTTGCGCACCGGGTCCGGCCGCATCAAGGAGTGGGAGTTCAAGGTCGACGGCGTAGCACAGCGGCGCCTGCCCGTCGCGCAGCACACGTTCAATGACGCCGATCTGATCCTGCAAGCGGTGCTCGACGGCCTCGGCATCGCGCAGTTGCCGGCCTATCAGGTGTGCGATCTGCTTGGCGCGCGCCAATTGATCGCTTGTCTCGCGCACCATGCACCCGACGACGGCGGCCACTACATCTGCTATCTCAGCCGCAAGCATCTTCCGGCGCGAATCCGCGTGTTCGTCGACTATATGACCGAGCATACAAGAGCGCTGGATTGGCAATGCCTGGCGGCAATGGCGCCATATGCAAAGTCGGCCGGACAAGGGACTACCCAGGTCGCGACGGCCGTCGGTTAAACGATATGCACTTTCGTCGGGCGAAAGCGTGCCTGTTCGATTTCGGATTGGTGTCCATGAGACAACACGGTGAGTTCGTGCGCGGACCTACCGCAACCCCCCGGGGCCGCCTACGATGTTTCATGCGGCGCCTTGCCGCTAATCAGCTATGGAGTGTGGACCATGAAGATCGTTGTCATCGGCGGCACCGGCCTGATCGGCTCGAAGACCGTCACGATTCTGCGCGAGGCCGGTCACGAAGTGGTTGCTGCATCGCCGAAAAGCGGCATCAACACCATCACCGGCGAGGGGCTCCAGGAGACGTTGGCCGGCGCGCAGGTGGTGATCGACCTCGCCAATTCGCCGTCGTTCGAAGACGCGGCAGTGCTCGAATTCTTCGAGACGTCCGGTCGCAATCTTCATGCGGCAGAGGCCGCGGCGGGCGTCAGGCATCATGTCGCGCTGTCTATCGTGGGCACTGACCGGACGCCGGAGAACGGCTATTTCCGCGCGAAGGTTGCGCAGGAGAAACTGATCGAAGCCTCCGGCATTCCGTACACCATCATCCGCTCGACACAGTTCCTGGAATTTCTCGGAGGCATCGCGGCGTCGGCAGCGGAAGGCAACACGGTCAGGCTTTCGCCCGGTCTGTTCCAGCCCATCGCTGCGGACGACGTTGCAGCGAGTGTCGCCGATGTGGCGCTTGCCGCACCGCGCAACGGCATTGTCGAAATCGCGGGTCCGGAGCGGGCGCCTTTCGATGAAATCATCGCCCGCTATCTGAAGGCGATCGGCGACCCGCGCGAGGTCGTGCGTGATCCGGAGGCGCGCTACTTCGGCGGCCGCGTCGACGAGCTTTCGCTCGTGCCATTGGGCGAGGCGCGCCTCGGCCGCATTGCGCCGGACGAATGGCTGCGCCGGTCACAGGCAGCCGCGTGATTGCGTATCCGCCAACGGAAGGATAGTGCTCCATGAAACGCATCCTTTGTACGCTGCTTTTGGCCGCGCTGCCGTTCGGCAGTCCGCTCGCGGATACGGCTCAGTCGAAGAACGCCAAGGTGACGCTCGTCTACCAGCACGAATTGCCGAACGTTCCAGGCAAAAGCATGAAAGGCGTGCTCGTCGAATATGGCCCGGGTGGCGACTCGCCCGGACATACGCACCCCAAGTCCGCCTTCATTTACGCGACTGTGCTCGAGGGAGCGATCCGCAGTCAGGTCAACGACGGGCCGGTGACGCTCTACAAGGCCGGACAGAGCTTCTCCGAACTGCCCGGCGACCGCCACGCCGTCAGCGCCAATGCGAGCAAGACGAAGCCGGCCAAACTGCTCGCGGTTTTCGTGGTGGACACGAGCGAGACGGAATTGACCATTCCGGTGGGCAATTGAGGTTGAGACCGACACAGCCTGGCTGACCAACGGCAGCTTCGCATCGCGCGCTGCCGCGATAGGTCAGGTTGCCGGCTTCGCTTCCGGGAAGTTCCACTTGCCGTTGAGCACTTCCTCGCGCGGCCGATAGAGCCGCACCATGTAGTTCCACCCTTTCACGATCGGCAGACAGTTCGGCACTTTGCCGTCGCAGCCGCCAAAGCGGATCGTGATCGTTCCGGCGTCATCCTTTCTGGCCGTGATGTTGTTCAGCGTGTATGCGTCGTAGCGGTTCTTCTCGTAGTAGCCCTTGGCGTTGTAGACGCTGATCGACCAGAAGCCGTCGACAGGCACGTCCTTGACACTCAATGCGTATTGGGTAGCTCCGTCGTTCCTTGTCGGAACAACGTTCAGATAGATAGCGTCACGTGGCGAATTTGCGCCCCACGCCGAGGCAGCGCCAATCAGATATTGAACCGGGTCCACTTCGTTTTTCGTGCCGAAGGCGCGCCGGGTATCGGTGACTGTACTGGCGAGAACGAGGAGCGCATCCCGGAGCTTCGTCTGGCTTGTCTTGTCCCAGTTGGGAATCTCGAACTTGCCTGGCCCGCCCGGTTGCGAAACCTTGATTGCGTCCTGCAGCGCATGAACCCGTCCGAGATCGTTGGGATCGTTCGGATCCACCACGGTACGCACGCCAGCAAGCACATAACGCGTGCCGATTTTCGCCTTGTCGAGCGTATGCGGCCCTGCGCCGTATTCAGTTGTGGTGTACTGATCTTCGCTGATGATCTGCAGCGACATGAACCGCTGCCCGGCATCCGGCAGCGTAACGGTGGCCGGTCCTGCGTCGAGATCGAAGACGCGCGTTGAATACAACGTATCGCGATTGCCGCGGATAACTGGCTGATGATCGATTGGCAGAAGTTCGCGAATATGATGCCATCCGCCGAAGCCACCGCCGGTCACGGAATTATTAAAGTAAAGATCGGTTTCGGCGCGAACAAAATTATCGACGGTGACAGGTACCGTGTCTTTGGCAAAAGCGAGCCCCGTTGTGCACGTGAATACCAGCGCTGCGATGTAGACTGTTTTCATAGCGGTCCTTTCCATTGCTAAGTGTGACAATGCCGCGATCGTTCGCGCCAAGGGTCGTGGCCCCTATGCCGCCTCAAGAGTCGGATACCTGACGATCGTGGGTACGGCATCTTAGCTGCAACTGTGCAAAGAATGGCGAAGAACATTCTCAGCCCACGATTTCCATCGTGCCCTACCATCCGATCCATTAGTAGTCTTTGGCATCTGCGGTCGGCCTCTGCGGCAATCGGGCATGACTTACCTCGCCGCTGAAAATCGTTTCCCATGGTGTCGCCGCCTGGCATTCCCGTCATAGTGATCCTATGCTGTAGTTTCCTCATGTCGATCGGCAGGAATATCCATGCGCGCACAGTTCCCCAGTGTTCTGGCGTTGGTCGTCTGCTGCTCGCTCGTCGCCGGCTGTGGCAGCGACGTCTCGGCCGATCCCATTTCGCAGATCATGAACAAGCCGCGCTATGCGAGCGCGAAGTCGCAGTGGTCGATGATCGTGATGGACGCCAACACGGGCCAGGTGCTCGACGCTTTGCGACCCGATACCCTCGTGCTAACGGCCTCGGTGCGCAAGCTGTATTCTGTGGCGACCGCGCTCGATGTCATCGGCGCGGATCATCGCTTCCAGACGCCCGTCTACCGGAACGGCACGGTCGACGCGTCTGGCAAGCTGACGGGCGACCTGATCCTGAAGGCCTCCGGCGATCTGACATTCGGCGGGCGGCAGAAGCCTGATGGCACCGTCGATTTCACGGACTTCGATCACAACGATGCGCGCGGCTTCGATGGCGCGATCCTGACGCCCGAAGATCCATTGACTGCATTGAACGATCTGGCGGCGCAAGTCAGGGCCTCCGGCATCACGTCGATCAGCGGCGACGTGATCGTCGACGATCGCCTTTTCGATGCGTTCCGCGTGCCGAACGGCAACGTGCTGATCTCGCCGATCGTGGTCAACGAGAACGTGATCGATGTGACGCTTGCGCCTGGTGCGAGCGTGGGACAAGCCGGCGTGCTCGACTGGCGGCCGCGCACCAGCGCGATGACCATGCAAGGTACGTCGGTCACCATGACAGCGGGCAGCGCGGCCGATATCGCCGTATCCGGTGACGCGCTCGACGCGGGACCGCTAAGCTGTCTCGCCGCGCCCGGCTGCAAGGGAACGCTGTCGGGCGAGGCCAGCCTCGATATGCCGGCGGCGATTCCGCTCGGCTATGTGGCGCCGCTCGTCGGCAACAATCTGTATGTCAGCACGCTGCGCGTCGAAGATCCGCCGTCCTTCGCACGCACGGCGTTTATCGATGCATTGACTCGCGCGGGCGTGACCGTGTCGGCGCCCGCCGTGCAGCCGAACCGCACGACCGCCTTGCCGGCGCCGGCCACCTACACGAGCGCAACGCAAGTTGCCAGCTTTACGTCCCTGCCTTACTCGCAGTTTGCGAAACTTGTCCTGAAGGTGAGCCTGAACACGGGCGCGAACTTGAGCCTCATGTATCAGGGCCTTGCGCAAGGGGTGAGAACCGTCGGCGACGCACTCGTCACCGAGCGAAAGTACCTGACGGGCAACTTTGGGCTCGACGGTTCCGGGTTCGATTTTCCGACCAACGGCAGCGGCACGCCCGATAGCCGCGCGACGGCTCGCACCACCGCGACCCTCCTCACCACGATGAGCCGCCGGCCGCTTTATCCGGTGTATCGCGACGCGCTGTCGATCCTCGGCGTCGACGGCTCGCTTGCGGCTGTCGGCAAGGACGTGCAAGGCAAGGAGCACATCTTCGTGAAAAGCGGCGCGACCGTCGCCAACGGTCAGATGGTTGCGATGAACATGGCGGGCTACATCGAAGCAAGAAGCGGACGCCGGCTCGCGTATGCACTCTTCGTCAACAATGCCGGCCCCGTCACCGCGCTCACCGACACGCTGGACGTCTTCGACGACGAAGCGCGGATACTCGGCATCGTCTATTCGAAGTACTGAAAGGCGGCGTCACTGCATCTTCCACAGCATCGCCGCGATCGTGCCTTCGTCCTGGAACACGGTCAGCACATCAGGGATGCCCGTGATCGGGACATTATTCACCGTCAGGAAAAACGCAATCCGCCGGCCGCTCTTCGCATCGATATAACCAGCGAGCGCTTGCCCTTTGAGGATCGGCTTGCCCGGCACCAACAGATTCTCCGCGACGTACGTCCCCGTTTTGGCGTGCACCTGGCCCTTCGCGCCCGCAAGCGTGGAGTCGGCTTCGAAGTCCGTGATAGTGGCGAGCGATCCGTCGACGCCCAGCACGGGCATCGAATCGAAGTACGGCGCAAACGCAGCCTTCGTGCTCATGCCGCGCAGCATCGCGATGACGGCGCGGCCATTCGCGGTCGTATCGCCGCCGCCGCTGCCGTCGATGAAATGATATTGGGCCGGCGAAATATTGAAGGAGGCCGACAGCTCGCCTTGTTCCGCCGCGAGCGAACCGGCCATCGTCGTAGAGCCATTGTGCGCGAGGCCGAACTGCATCAGCGTCACGTCCGCGCCGATGTTGTAGCTGACTTTATTGACGTACCGGATGTCCTGCGCATAAGGCGCGGATGTCAACTGCGCCACCTGCTGCGCGCTCGAATACGAGCCTTTTGCTGGCAGCAGCTGCACGGGGTTAGGCGCGACGGGCGCCGCCGTCACCGTCACGCCGGCGCGTGCGAGCGCTTCGATAAACACCGTGCGCGTGTAGTTGGACGGCTCGGTCACGCGGAACGTGCGAATCAGCGGATACGCATTGGTCAGAATGGGCACGAGACCGGCCGGCACATTGCCGCTCACTTCGCCCACACAATTTGCCGAGCCGATGCACAGCGGCAATTCCGGATTGAGCTCGATGTCCAGCGCCGACGTCGCGCTGCCTGTCGTCAGCGTCGATTGCACCGAGAATGCCGCCGACTTTGGCCGCCAGTCGAACGGAACGGCGGCGCCTTGCGCGCTCTGACTGAGCGTGACGTCGATCAGATCGTCGTTGACGAAGATCGGCCGCACGTTGAACTCGCCGCGAAAATTGAACGGCTCGAAAAGACGGTCGTCGATCACGACATCGCCGTTGATCGTCTTGATGCCCGCGGCAGCCACCTGCGCCGCCAGCGAGTCGTAGCCCGCCAGCGGATCGGGCGTCGACAGCACCGCATTGCCAAGCGAGTTGGCTTCGTTGTGGTCGAAGTTGGTCAGCGCGATGGTGCCATCCGCATTGGCGCGGCCGCCCATCGTCAGATCGCCGCTCGCAACCAGAATCAGATTGCCGTTGAGCGCGCCGTTCGCCGCAACGGTGCCCTGCCGATAGACCGGCGTAATGAAATGGTGCTGCGCGCCGAGCGCGTTGAGCGCGTTGCCGGTCGAGAAGACCTTGCGCACCGAGGCAATGAACACCTGCCCGCTGGAATTGAGATCGTAGATAACCTGCCCTGTGTCGAGATCGACAACCTGCATCGACCAGGCCGCATTCTGATAGGCCGGCTTTTGCATCACCCGCATGATGGGCTCAGGGACGGCCGTGTTCGAATCGATCGACCCGCCACACGACGCCAGCAGAAATGCACTTGCAATCACGGCCCAGCGTTTGCAGGGCCGTTCGATTGTTGCGTTCATCGCACGTCTCCAGTTCGATTTCTCTTTTGCGAATCGAAAAGCTCGGATCACGGCACATTCCCGCCCGCGCTTTTTTGCCGGCTTGGCAGGCTCATTGTGATTGCGCTGATTGTCGGCCATCCGCGAGGCAATGTCGAACTTCTATTGCTGGCGAAAGCCGCTGCCATCCAGGTTCAATATGACCGGGCAGATTGCGCCGGTAAATCACCCCATCCTCGATAGCCCTTCGCCCCCGACACGCCAAAATGCGACACAAAAAGTCGCAAAACGTTGTGATTCATACGGTTCGTTTCGGGAATGCATCTGCTACGCTAAATCAGCCGATTCTGTGATCTGACGCCAATGCGCCAGCTAGCCAGCGGCATTCCTTTGCGGCCTCTCCGCGCAGAGGAGGCTACGCCGCGCAAAGAAGGCAATGCCGCGCAAGCCGGCGTGATGTCTGCCTCTATGTATCCCTCTTCAACCACGGCATGGAGTCCGCGATGTTGCAACGGCTGGGTTCGCGATTCGTCGCTATTGGCGTCTTCCTGATTCTTGCGGGCTGTGGCGGAGGCGGAGGCGGCAGCAGCGGGTCCGGAGCGGCGTCATCCGCAACCGGCGCGTCGGACACGAGCGCCACGACACCGACATTGGCCGCCGCCACGCCGGTGATCGACGGCACGGCGCTCGGCGACGCGCACTGGCCCACGGGCTCCACGTCGTCCGGCGGACTCGGCCAGCCCGTGAGCGGCCTGAACTGCGCATTGCGCAGCACTGCCTATACGTACACGCATCTGTCGATCTACCAGGATGGCCGCCTGCTGGCGCTGCCGGCCAACATCGGCATGGTCGAGCCGACCATGGCCGCGCAGACCGGTTGTGCGTATCCGCTGCACACGGTCGATGCAAGCGGCAAGATCCGCATGGATACCAGCACCGGCGCGTCGTATACGCTTGGCCAGTTCTTCGCGATCTGGGGAGAAACGCTCGGCGCGTCGAACGTCGCCGGCTTGAGCGGGTCGCCCGTTACGATCTATGTGAACGACGGAGGCGCACTTTCGCAATACAAGGGCGATCCCGCGAGCCTCGTGCTTCCGCCGCATGGCGAGGTCACCATCGTAACCGGCACACCGTTGAAGCAGATCCCCAGCTATACGTGGACCGACCCGCCGCCATTCGATCCAAAGCCGATCACCCTCACGTACGGGGGCGTGGTGGGCACGACGTACTGGCCGAACGGCAATACATCGACGGGCGGCACCGGCGCGGCGGTGGACGGTCTGATCTGCGCGTCAGGCATGAGCGAGCTGTATCACGTCCACGCGCACCTCGCGATTTTCAAGGACGGCCAGTGGCTCGGGCTGCCCATGAACGTAGGCATACTGTCCCAGTGCAACTATGAAATGCATACGCACGACCAGACCGGCATCATCCATATCGAGACGCCCACGTTCAAGACCTTTACGCTGGGCCAGTTCTTCGATATCTGGGGTCAACCGCTCACCAGCACGAACGTCGCGGGCATCACGGGACCCGTGGTCGCGTATATCAACGACAACGGCGATTCGCGCCGCTATATGGGCGATATCCGCGACATCGAGTTGACGTCGCTACGCGACATCACGTTGCAGATCGGCACGACGCCGGTAAGCACGCTGGCCACCTATTCCTGGTACGAACAGCAGTGACCGAAAACATGGTGGCGAGCGCGCAACCCGCCACCGTTTCACTGACGCTTTAACTGCACGAGAAACTTGACGCCGAATTCACGTCGCCGCCCTTGTAACGCGCGACTTTCGGATACGGACACAGCGGCCGAGTGCGACCCGCGCCCCAATCGGCGGGCACCTCGCTGTTCGGAATCGCGTTGCTCGCGTCGCGTGCCGTTGCGATAACACTATCTGGCGCCTTGCCCTGCTCGACCCAGGCGATCATCGGCGTCAACATATCGAACTGGTCGGCGGCTGGCCCGCCCGCGCAATGGTTCATTCCCGCAATGGTATAGAGCCGCGCGAAGTTGCTCGCATCGCCGCCATTTGCTGTCATCAGCCGTTGATACCAGTCCGTTGTGTCGTTCGACGAAAACACCGGGTCGCTCGTGCCGTGATACACCATCAGCTTCGCGCCGCGTTGCTTGAGCGCCTTGAGATTGGTCTCGTCGGGCGGCGTCATGAACGACCACGACGACTCCGTGTACGCACCGCTCGTCGCAAAGATTTTCGGCGCGTCGGTGTCCATGCTGAAGTTCAGCGCATACGACGACAACTGGCTCAGCAATGAAGCGCTTTGCGGCGGCGTCGTGAACGTGAAGGCAGCGGCAGCGGGGTCCAATGTGATCGAGTTGCTCTGCTTCCATGCCGCCCAGCCCGCGCCGCTCACACCCGCATCGTAGGGAAAGCTCGCGTATAGCCCTGTGCCCGCACTGTTGCGCGCGCCTGAAAACACGTTGCCGATCGCGTCCTTTTGCGCGGTAGTGAGGCACGTGCCGTCGCGCACGTTGGCCGAGCAGGTGGGCACATCGTTGGCGAGGTTGAAGTTCGCCTGGCACGCCTTGATGTCGTGCACCATGCCGTCGGCGACACCGTCCAGCGCATCGCACTTTGCGATGATTCGCGATGCCACCAGTTGCCGTTCCGCAGTCGTGAAGCCGGTTTTGATGTCGGGCAGACCATTCGCGGTCGTCGCCGTCGCCACCTTCGCGAATTGCTGCGCGCCCCACATTTCGCCGATTGCCGCCTTCGGCAAATGGAAGCCCGGATCGCCTGCAATGATGCCGTCGTATTCCGCCGACGACCTCGCCGCCGCCACCATCGCGTGACGTCCGCCGTTCGAGCAGCCTTCGAAATAACTGCGATCCGGCGCCTTGCCGTACGCGGTCCGGATCACCTCTTTCGCCATTGGCGTGAGCGTCGTGACCGCGTTGTAGCCGTAATCGATACGCGCCTGCGGATCGAGACCGAACAGCGGATTCTGCGACGACGAGTGCCCGGCGTCGGAACTGACAACGGCGAACCCCATGTTCAGCGCATCGTTGAGCGGGCCGCCGCCGCCGATCTCGCCGGTCGCCGTCACCACGTTGCCGTCGAGCCCGCCGTTGGCCTGATAAAAGAACCGGCCGTTCCATGCAAGCGGCAAACGCATCTCAAAGCCGATCGCATAGGTCTTTCCATCGACGGCACTCACGCGCTGATTCATCTGTCCCTGCACGACACAATGTTCGGCAATGGATTTGCCCGCTACCTTCAATGTCCCGGCGGGCACGTCCTGTACGGAACTGAACGTCGTATTCGCGAAGGACAATTTGGCCGCCAGCGCCGCGCAGCTTCCCGCGAGCGTCGCGGGTGTCGCCGCGCTGAGCTGGGGCAGCGTCGATGTGTTATCCGCGGACCCGCCGCATGCTCCAAGCGTGGCCGATACGCACATTGCAATCACAGACTTTCTCATTTCATGTCTCCTAGAACGCGTGTTTGATGCCGACCATCACACCTGTTTGTCCGATGCCGGCAGCGGGCGTCGTACCGCCACCGCCGCCGCTCACCGAATAACGCGCCTTCGCGCTATTGGCGAGATAGGCCGCCTGCGCATACACGGACGAGCGCTTGCTCAGCAGATAGGTGGTGCGCAGTGTGCCCATCGTCGCCCGCGAGTCGTGGGCACTGTTGACGATGCGGAAAACTTCTCCATCGACGAGAAACGCCGGCGTCACGAAATACGAAGCGCCGACGAAGAAAAGATCCGAGCGCACGTTCGGCACGGCGGGCGAATCCGTCACGACGCGCCGGCCAAGCCAGCCGGCGCCGAGCTTCACGCCCGCGTATTGCGCATAGGCGCTGACATGCGTGCGGGCGTCCTTATCGGCGGCATTGGCGAGACGCGTGGGCGCCACACCGTCGAAGAAATTCGCCTGCGCACTCGTGCCGCCGCGCTGTTCCTCGTAGGAAGCCGCAATGCCGAAGTTCGGCGCGTCGTACTTGAGCATCACCGACCAGTCGCGGCATTCGGTCTGATGTCCCGGCACCGAGCCCGTGCAGGTGCCCTGCCCCGGCGAATTGCCGGTGCCCGCCGAATCGCGGCCGAACGAATAGCTCGCGCCGAGCGTGAAGCCCTTGAATGCGCCCATGTAGGTGACCGCGTTGTCGGCGCGCGCATTGGGGACGTACGCGTCGAGCGAACCCATGCCGTAGATGTCCGGTCCGATGATGTCGGCGCCCTGCAAGGCCAGATACGTCATCGTGTATTGCCGGCCGAATGCCACCGTTCCATACGGGCCCTTGAGGCCGACGAACGCCTGTCGTCCGAACAGCCGGCCGCCCTGGCCCGAACTGCCGTCGCGGACGTTAAAGCCGCTTTCCAGCGTGAAGACGGCGCTATAGCCGCCGCCGAGATCTTCGACGCCGCGCAAGCCCCAGCGCGAAGGCAGCTCGCCCGTCACGGCGGGCATGCGAAACACATGGCCGCCTGCGGCGTTTGCATGCGATACATATTCGATGCCCGTATCGATGATTCCGTACAGCGTGACGCTCGATTGGGCGAGTGCCGTCGTGCTCAGCGCGCAGAGCGCGCCGGATATCAGAAGGCGGGTCGTGATGGTTTGCATCGTCGTTGTCTCCAAACGTTGTGTTTTTTTCAGGGTCGCTTTCAAGGGTCGGCTTTTGAGAGTTGCTCGTCAGTCGGTGGCGCGCGGGCGGCGGATCAGCAGCAGCGCGGCCGCCGCGGCAATCAGCGTGACGGGAATGCTCGCGCCGATCACCGTCGATGAACTGCGTCCCATTGCCAGCAACTGGCCCGCCGCGAGCGGGCCGACCACCGAACCCACGCGGCCGACTGCTACCGCTGCGCCGACGCCGGTGCCGCGCATCGCCGTCGGGTAGAAAGCGGCGGAAAGCGCATACAGCACCGATTGCCCGCCGATCACGAACATCCCCGCAAAGAACGCCGATACGGTCAGCGCCGCGAAGCCAGGCGCGATCGACAACGCCGCGAGCGACGCGATGATCCCGATGTACATGCCGGACACCACGAGGCCTCCGCGCAGCCGGTCCATCAACATGCCGATGAAAAGCGCGCCCAGTCCGCCGCCAATGTTGAAGAAGATCTGCACGTAGCCCACTTCCGCGCGCGCGAGTCCGCGTGCTGCCATCAGCGACGGCAGCCAGTTCAGCAGGAAGTACAGAACGATCAGCGTGCAGAAGTAGCTGATCCAGATCTGCAGTGTCGAAAGACCGCGACTCCCGCCGAACAGCACCTCGCCGATCGGCGCGGGCTTCGCGCTCATGCCGTGCGACGCTTTTTGAAACGCGCTGGACTCAGGCAGGAATGCAAGCAGCAGCGGCACAAGAATGAGCGGCCCAGCGCCGCCGACATAGAAGATATGACGCCATTCCGTATCGCCGATGCTGATGATCCCGACAATCGAAGCGATCACCCCGCCGAACGGAATGCCGCAATACATCACGCTGACGGCTGTGTTGCGCGCCTTCGGCGACACGGCTTCGGACGACAGCGCGATCAGGTTCGGCAACGCGCCGCCCAGACCAATGCCCGTCAACACGCGCACGAAAACCAGCATGCCGAAGCTGCTGACCAGCGCGGTCGCAATAGACAGCAGGCCGAATAGGCATGCGCACAGAATCAGTATCCGCTTGCGACCGATACGGTCCGCCAGACGGCCGCCCAACATCGCGCCGGGTAACAGGCCGAACGTACCCGCGCTAAACGCAAGGCCCATTTGCGCGACGCTCAGGCCGAATTCGCGTGCCATACGTGGCGCCGCGACGCCCACCGATTGAAGGTCCAGCCCTTCGAGAAGGGCAACCGCAAAACAAAGACTCAACGTCATGACGGCGCCGGTACGCGCGGTGGTCTGCGTGATGCCGTCTCCTGGCAGTACTGTTCTGGTGGATTTCATGTCTGTCTCCTGTCGGCCAGAGTTCATGCAAAGCACTGACTCCGGTCCCATGCAAGTTGGTTGCTGCTTATTGTCGATGGCCGCCACATGCTTCCTCGTCGCGCCCATAATGTCAGGCTGCCTGACACTGTGGGTGAACAAAAGCGCGTTCGTAAGAACGCGCCAGAACTCATCGCGATGGAGGATATTAAATATCAGGCACCCTGACAAAACAAGGTAAGGATGTCTGGTGAATACCCCAGGTGCTACACGCGGCTTGCGCACATTGAACGGCGGCAATCTCGTGGAGCCCGTGCCGGCGTGGCGATTGCGGCGCACACTGGTGGTGGCAGGCCCGCGCTCAAGGGTTTTCCCCGATCACACAACGATTGTGTCTCAGGCCGCTTGATACTAGACTTGTATCAGGCTACCTGATACAACAACGCTCATGCAGACGGTATCGGGTGCTTGCACATCACGACATACATTGATACGCGCACAGTCGCGCTGGAGCTACGAACATGGCAAGTTATGAGGGTCGCTGGAAAACGGTCGACGTGAAGGTTCAGGAAGGCATCGCATGGGTGACGTTCAATCGTCCCGAGAAGCGCAACGCGATGAGCCCCACGCTCAATAGCGAAATGGTGCAGGTACTGGAAACGTTGGAACTGGACGCGGACGCGAGGGTGCTGGTCCTGACGGGTGCGGGCGATGCATGGACGGCGGGCATGGACCTGAAGGAATACTTCCGCGAAGTCGACGCCGGCCCGGAAATCCTGCAGGAAAAGATTCGCCGCGACGCATGCCAGTGGCAGTGGAAACTGCTGCGCATGTACTCTAAGCCGACTATCGCCATGGTCAACGGCTGGTGTTTCGGCGGCGGCTTCTCGCCGCTCGTCGCGTGCGATCTCGCGATTGCCGCCGACGAAGCCGTGTTCGGCCTCTCCGAAATCAACTGGGGCATTCCGCCGGGCAATCTGGTCAGCAAGGCAATGGCCGATACGGTCGGGCATCGGCAGGCGCTGTACTACATCATGACCGGCGACACGTTCGACGGCCCACAAGCCGCTGCAATGGGTCTCGTCAACAAGAGCGTCCCGCGCGAACAGCTCCGCGACGAAACCATCGCGTTGGCCGCGAAGCTGCTCGAAAAGAACCCTGTGGTTCTGCGCGCCGCCAAGCATGGCTTCAAGCGCTCGCGCGAACTGACGTGGGAGCAGAACGAAGACTACCTGTACGCGAAGCTGGACCAGGCACAACTGCGCGATCCCGAGAAAGGGCGCGAGGAAGGACTGCGGCAGTTCCTCGACCAGAAGTCGATCAAGCCGGGCCTTCAGGCGTATAAGCGCACTGAATAATGAGCGCCGAATGAATATTCATCCCGTGCCCTGCGTGCCCTGCGTACCTGCGCGGGGCACGCGGGAAAAGCATGCAAAGGAGACAGCCATCGTGAACGAAGTGAGTATGTTGATCGGAGGCAAGGACCGTCCGGCATCCAGCGGCGCGACCTTCGACCGGACGAACCCGGTCACCGGCAGCGTGGCTTCGCGCGCGCCGGCGGCCACACTCGCCGACGCCGACGCCGCGGTTGAAGCCGCCGCCGCCGCGTTTCCCGCCTGGTCCGCGTTGCGGCCGACGGAGCGCCGAACGCGCCTGCTGAAAGCCGCCGACATCATGGACGCGCGAGCCGGCGCATTCATCGAATGCGGCATGGCGGAAACGGGCGCGATGGCGAACTGGTACGGCTTCAACGTGCATCTCGCGGCGAACATGCTGCGCGAAGCAGCGGCAATGACCACGCAGATCGACGGCAGCGTCATTCCGACCGATACGCCCGACAACATCGCGCTTGCCGTTCGTCAGCCGTGCGGCGTGGTGCTCGGCATCGCGCCGTGGAATGCCCCCGTGATTCTCGGCACCCGCGCCGTCGCGATGCCGCTCGCGTGCGGCAACACGGTCGTGCTGAAGGCATCCGAAGCGTGTCCGGCCGTGCACAGAATGATCGGCAGCGTGTTGCATGAAGCGGGGCTCGGAGACGGCGTCATCAACGTCGTGACCAACGCGCCCGACGACGCGCCTGCCATCGTCGAAAGGCTGATTGCACATCCTGCCGTGCGGCGTGTGAACTTCACGGGCTCGACGCACGTCGGGCGCATTATCGCCATGCACGCGGCCAGGTACCTGAAGCCCGCGTTGCTCGAACTCGGCGGCAAGGCACCCGTTCTCGTGCTCGACGACGCGGACCTTGACGCCGCCGTGGATGCGATCGCGTTCGGCGCGTTTTTCAATCAGGGGCAAATCTGCATGTCGACTGAACGCGTGATCGCGCATCGAAGCGTGGCCGATGCGCTGGTCGACAAGCTCGCCGCAAAAACGCGCACATTGATTGCTGACGCGCCCACTGCCGCTGGCGCCGTGCTCGGCGCAATGGTCAGCGCACAGGCCGCGCAACGCGCCGCGGCGCTTGTGCAGGACGCGCTCGATCACGGCGCGAAGATACTCGGCGGCGGCACGCTCGCCGGCGCGATCATGCAGCCGACCATTGTCGACCGCGTGAGTCCGGCGATGAAGCTGTACGCGGAAGAATCGTTCGCACCGGTCGTCACGGTGCTGCGGGTGGACAGCGACGACGAGGCCGTACAAGTGGCGAACGACAGCGAGTTTGGATTGTCCGCAGCCGTTTTCAGCCGCGATCTCGCGCGCGCAATGCAGGTCGCGAAGCGCATCGAGTCGGGCATTTGCCACATCAACGGGCCGACCGTCCACGACGAAGCGCAGATGCCGTTCGGTGGTGTGAAAGGTAGCGGCTATGGCCGATTCGGCAGCAAGGCGTCGATTGCGGAGTTCACGGATCTGCGCTGGATTACGATCCAGACGGGACCGCGGCATTATCCGATCTAGAGGCGCGCCGTTAGCGGAATCTTCGAATCCGGCGTTTTCCGCACAAGACGGAGACAGCACGCCGCGCCTCATGCGCTCACGGCGTGAGCCCATATAGGAGACAACAAGTGAATTTCCAGCCGACGCAATCCAGTGTCGACAGTGACACGTCCGTGCGCTATCGCGAGGTGCGGATCGGATCGGCGCCCGCACGCGTTCGCCGCGAGGAAGATGTCTGGTACATCGAGTCCGCCGCCCTGCCCGGCGCCTATCCCAAGCGCCTGACCGACCGGCTCGCGAGCGGCGCGCGCGCGCATCCCGACCGTTGGCTCGTTGCGCGCCGCGGCGCCGATGGTCAATGGCACGGCATCAGCTACGCGCAGATGTTGCAGCACGCGCGGGCCATCGGCCAGGCGCTGCTCGATCGCAAGCTGTCGGCCGAGCGGCCAGTCGCGATTCTTTCCGGCAACGATCTGGAACACATGATGATCGCGCTCGGCGCAATGTGGGCCGGCGTGCCGTATGCGCCTATTTCGCCGGCATATTCGCTCGTTTCCAGCGATTTCGGCAAACTGCGCCACACGCTCGACCTGCTCACGCCCGGGCTCGTGTTCGCCACCGATGCCAATGCGTTTGCCGCCGCGATCGACGCGACCGTTGCTGCCGATGTCGAAGTCGTTACGGCCACGGGCTCCTGCACGCGTGAGGTGACGAACCTGTCCGTGCTATTGAGCACCGTTGCAACCACCGTCGATGCTGCGCACGAATCCATCGACGCGGACAGCATAGCCAAATTCCTCTTCACGTCAGGCTCGACCATGTTGCCGAAGGCCGTGCCGACGACGCATCGCATGCTGTGCAGCAATCAGCAGATGCTGCTCGAAACGTTTCCCGAGTTCGCTCACGAGCCGCCTGTTCTGGTCGACTGGCTGCCGTGGAATCACACCTTCGGCGGCAGTCACAACGCCGGCATCGCGCTCTACAACGGGGGCACGCTCTATATCGACGACGGCAAGCCCGTTGGCAAGAAGTTCGACGAAACGCTGCGCAATCTTCGTGAGATCGCACCGACGATCTACTTCAATGTGCCCAAGGGCTGGGAAGAACTGACCAGCGCGCTCGAAACCGACGCACAGTTGCGCGAGACGTTTTTCTCGCGCGTGAAGGTGTATTTCTTCGCGGGAGCCGGACTGTCGCAGGCAGCGTGGGACCGTCTGCAGCAAGTCACCGAGCGCTTCTGCGGCGAGCGCATCCGCATCATGGCGGGTCTTGGCATGACGGAGACTTCGCCGTCGTGTCTGTTCACGACGCGGCCTGCCATGTGCGCGGGTTACGTGGGCGTGCCGGCACCCGGCTGTGAAGTGAAGCTCGTGCCCGTATCGGGCAAGCTCGAAGCCCGTTTTCGCGGACCGCACGTCATGCGCGGCTACTGGCGAATGGACGATGCATCCATCGCGAAGTCGTTCGACGACGAAGGCTACTACTGTAGCGGCGATGCACTGAAGTTTGTCGACCCGCAACAACCGGAGTTGGGCCTGATGTTCGACGGCCGCATCGCCGAAGACTTCAAGCTGAGCTCCGGCACGTTCGTCAGCGTAGGGCCGATGCGCGCTCGCGTCATTTCAGCGGGAGCGCCGTATGTGCAGGACGTGGTCGTCACGGGTCTGAATCGCGACGACGTCGGCCTGCTCGTCTTTCCCAGAGTCGACGATTGCCGGCGGCTCGCGCAACTGCCTTCGTCGGCGAGTGCGTTCGAGGTTGTGAACGCACCCGCCGTGCGTCAGTTCTTCGTTGAACTGCTCGATCAGCTCAACCGCGAATCGACAGGCAGTGCGAGCGCTATCGCACGGCTGCGTCTGCTCGACGTCGCGCCGTCGCTCGACCTCGGCGAGATTACCGACAAAGGCTCGATCAATCAGCGTGCCGTGCTGACGCAGCGCGCTCCGTTGGTGGAAGCGCTGCACGACACAACTCAGCGAGACCCCGCCGTGATTTACGCGCCGCACGTCTGGGCGTGAAGCCGGGCAACGCGGCTGCTTAGCTGCTTAGCTGCTTACCTGGCTATCTGCTTATCTGCTTGCGGGCAGGGCCACGCCGGCCTGGATCATGCGCTGCATCGATGCGGTTGGTTGCGGATTCTCAGCCTTCAGACGCGCGATAAGCGGACCTTCGACCGCCTCCCGTACGGCAACCTCCAGCCGCCTGTGCGCCGTTGGACCGCGCAGCTTCCAGCATAAAAAAGCAGGAACTTGAGGAAACGCATCCTGTCCACGAAGCTCGAGGCCGCCAATTGGCGGCCTCGAACACCGAGGAGGATCTAGCCGATGAAAGAAAGACGCGTTGCCGCGCTCGATGTCGGTCGAGCGCTCGCGATCGTCGGTGTCGTTGCAGTACACCTGTCGTTCCAGTTTCCCAATCTGCCGCACCAGGTCGCGATCCTGGCGCGCATGGGCCAATACGGCGTGCAACTGTTCTTCGTGATCAGCGCGATCACGATCTTCATGACACTCGAAGCCGAACTCGGGCGTTGCACAGGCGCACCGCACGTCACATTGCGCTTTTATATCAAGCGCTTCTTTCGCATTGCCCCGATGTACTACGCGGCGATCGCAGTGTATGGGTTCATCAGCTACGGCGCGGCACAGTCTGGATACGAACGCGCCTGGGTGCTGGGCGCGCATGGCGCCACGGATATCCTGCTCAACGTGCTCTTTCTGCACGCGCTATCACCCACCGCGATCAACAACGTGGTGCCCGGAGGATGGTCGATCGGTGTGGAGATGCTGTTCTATCTGATCGCGCCGCTGCTGTTTTTCGTCGCAATGAACCGTGTCCGCCTGCTGATCGCGACAGTATTGCTGCTGGCGCTGTCGGTCATCGCGTTGGCGACTAACGGCTGCCATGACGGGTTTGTTTGTCATGTGAGCAACAACTCGTTCAGCTACTTCTGGCCGCCCGTGCAAGGGCCATGCTTCATTGTCGGGATGTGGGCCTGGTACGCGTTCCGCTCGCATCTGACGGGCGCAGCCAGCGTGACACGGCGCACCGCGTGCCTGCTTTTGCTGCTCGCCTCAGGCTTCTCGCTGATAACCGCCGCGCTCGGCGTGTGGCTCGCTAAAGCGCATGAACTTGCGCCGGTCTTTGCCGCGTGCAGCGCGGTCGCGTTTCTGTTGCTCGTCTGCTCGCGCAGCCGTCCGGCGAGCGGCGAAGAACAGCAGCGTGGCATGTTCATTCGCCGCTGCACCGACGCCCTCGGCCGAGAAAGCTATGGCATCTATCTGTGGCACTTCATCTGCGTTTATGCGACGTTGCACTTTTTTGAAGGCGTGTTCGGGCGAAGCGGCCGCGAGACGTCGCTGGTACTGTTCATCGCGACGGTGCTGGCGGTACTCGCGGCCTCCTATGCGTTTTCGCGCCTATCCGACCGAATGATTCAGGGACGCGCGACGCGTCTGTCGCGCAATCTTCTTGCTCATGTCGACGAGCGTTTTCGCCAGAAGGCTTTGACGGAATGACGAACGCCAGGCACGCGCCTTGCTGGCTATGCGGCTTGTGTCGGTAGCTCGTTGCATGGTCTAGAACTACCGACTGTTCGCGCCGCAAGCCTCGGCCTCGCCCTTTGCGCGAGCGCCGTCGCGGTTTTATTGCAGCGCTTGTTCCGCATTACAAAACTGCGAGTAATTTTCGCGCGGTGGAACGTCTCGCCATGGCAGTTGAAGATGCTCACTAGCAAAGACCCGTCTATCGAGGCCGCGCACCACTGCGGCCATTTCGTCCAGTTCTACGAATCCGAAACGGGTTTGACGGAAGATGTCGGCGTCTTTCTGCTGAGCGCGCTCAATGCGGGCGGCAGTGCGATTGCCATCGCCACCGCCAACCACCTCGCGTCGCTAAGGTCATGGCTCGATGCACGGCAAGCAGCGACTGTGGGATGCGAGCCTCGTGATGCGCTCATTCTTCTCGACGCGCACGCCACGCTCGAACTCTTCATGGTCGACGGCTGGCCCGATGAGGCACTGTTCGTCTCGACTGTTGGCGCGGTTGTCGCAAACGCCGCGCGGGCGGACCGGCCGCTGCATGCATTCGGAGAGATGGTCGCGATTCTCTGCGAACAGGGGCGGGGCGAAGCGGCGCTGCGTCTCGAGGAACTGTGGAACCGCCTCGGTGAGAACCATAGATTCTCGCTGTTTTGCGCCTATCCCGGCAGCGCGTTCCCAGGTGCGGAGGACACGCAACTCTTTCGCCACATCTGCCACGCACATCGGCATGTGTTGCCGAGCATCCCATTGCGCGAAGCGGACAATAAGGAGTTGCACCTCAGGCTCGCATTGGCCGAGCAGCGCGCAAGATCGCTCGAAGACGAGATGAATCGCCGAAGAACCGCCGAGCATCAGCGCGACGCAGTGCTGATGAGCTCGCCCGTCGCGTCCGCACTTCTTCTTGGGGACAACCATACGTTCCAATTGGCGAACCCGCGATACCTCGACATGGTGAGCCGCAGCGATCTGATCGGCCGTGCGTATCTCGACGCATTCCCCGGCGAGCGTGACGGGCCGATCGCCGCCGCGCTCGAACTCGTGTCCGCGCATGGACTGCCTATCGTGCACGAGGAATATCGATGCGGGCGGAAAGACAGCGGCGACGCGATCTCCGCGCGAGACTACACGCTGCACTTCGAGCCGCTGCGTGCAGCGTCCGGCAAGATCGACGGTGTCATTGTGAGTGCAGTCGAAGTTACCGGATATGTGCGCGCTCGCGAAACGCTGGAGAAGTCCCGCGCCGACCGCGAAGTTCTGCTCGCGGAACTGCGCAAGGCCAACGGCGCAAAAGACGAGTTTCTCGCGATGCTCGGACATGAACTGCGCAATCCGCTCGCGCCCATTGTGAGCGCGCTTGAGCTGATGGAATTGCGCGACAATGGTTCGGCCACGCGTGAGCGGACGATCATCCAGCGTCACGTCGATCATCTTGTGCGTCTGGTCGACGATCTGCTCGACGTTTCTCGCATCATCCGCGGCAATGTGGAACTGGACAAGCGACTCGTCGACGTGCATGAAGTCGTTACCAAGGCCGTGGAAATGACGAGCGTGCTCATGGAGCAACGCTCTCACCGGTTAAGCATCGACGTGGATCCCGCGCTCAAGTGTGTCGCCGATCCAATGCGGCTCGCGCAGGTGGTCGCCAATCTCCTGATCAACGCCGCGAAATACACTGAAGCGGGAGGCGAAATCGCAGTCAGCGCCGCGGGCATCGATGCGGACAATCTGCGCATACGCGTGTGCGATAACGGCATCGGCATGGCACCGGAGGTTCTGGCTCGCGTCTTCGATACCTTCTACCAGGGTAAGCAGACAATCGATCGCGCGGAGGGCGGGCTTGGCATCGGCCTTGCGCTCGTCAAGAACTTCGTGAAATTGCATGGCGGACACGTCGAGGCGACGAGCGACGGGCTCGGTCTTGGCAGCCAGTTCACGATCGTTCTGCCCCGCGCATCGTCGCAAGCGATGATGCGCGAAGTGATGACCAGCGACGCGGCGGCAGCCATTCGCATCGCGGGAGCAAGACCGGTAATCGTGCCTCGCGAACAGTTCGACGGCCGTGGGCAACAACGACGCATTCTGCTTGTCGACGACAACGTCGATGCCGCGGATGCGCTGGCGGAACTGCTGCAAAGCTATGGCCACTCGGTGAGGACCGTCTACGATCCTGCCGCGGCACTCGCAGAAGCGGACATTTTCCGGCCCGCTGTTTCAGTTCTCGACATCGGACTGCCTGTGATGGACGGCTACGAACTTGCGCGGCAGTTGCGAGAGAGATCGGGCAGTTGGCCGTGCGTACTCGTCGCACTGACAGGCTACGGCCAGACAGCGGATCGTGAACGCAGCCGTGCGGCCGGCTTCGATCACCATTTCGTCAAACCCTTGAGACCCGCGGATCTCCTCGATGTGATCGATGGCGTGCCGGTTATCTCTAACGATTCCGAGAGCCCACTGTAGCTTTAAAAGCCTGATCATGCCGAATCAGTAACTCATCGGCGAACCATACGGCACAAATGGCCGCCTTCATGGGATTGGGCCAAAACACCTTCGTTTAGCGACGTCGTAAATCGCGACGACTTCCATACGTTAATCTCTCGTGACACATCGGGAGGCCTGACCCGGCCTCCCATAAAACGCGAATAACTTGTGGGAGCATAAAAATGACGACGAGCAACTCCGTGCAATTCCCGAGCGAAGCCGGCAGATCTGTTCCGCAGCAGGAAGTCGAAGTGGTTGCAAGTACTACATCTCCGCGAAGACAATCGACTATGCGGAAGGTGAAAGAAGCGGCCAAGTCGATGCTGCCGGCGCCGCTATTTCTGAGCATGCTGCATCACAAATGTATCGGCCGTTATCCGAATGTGCTTCGCCCCACGACATTCAACGAGAAGATCCTGCAGAAGAGCTTACGCCCGGACCCATGGTTCGTGGAGTTGACCGACAAGCTCACAGTTAGAGCCTATGTCGCGCGAAAGCTGGGCGAAAAGCACGTGATACCTTTGATCTGCGCCCCGGATGTCTTCACACAAGAAGTATTCGATGCCTTGCCCAACTCGTTCGTGATGAAGGCGAATCACGGCAGCAGCTACGTGGAGGTGGTGAGAGACAAATCGGCCACCTCTTTCGAGGCGCTACAGGAACTCGCGAATTACTGGTTGTCTCTCGACTTCTACAAGATCGCTCGCGAAAGACACTATCGCCACATCAAGCCGCGCATCTTCTTCGAGAAACTGCTGCTCGACGAGAGCGGCAAAATCCCCGCCGACTTCAAGCTGCACTGCTTTGGCGGAAGAAGCGGACAACCCGTCATCTACATCCTGGTGATTGCGGACAGATTCGGCGCCGACACGCGCGGCGACGTATACGACGTCGACTGGAATCACCTGGACATAGCAATCGGTTATTACAAACGCAGTCCGGTACCGGCCCCTCGTCCCGAGAACCTGAATGCCATTGTGGACGCTGCCGTCAAGCTATGCGAAGACTTCGACTATGTTCGGGTCGACCTGTACGCGCCCGATAACCACGTCTACTTCGGTGAACTGACGTTCACGCCGGGCGCCGGCGTGCTGCCGTTCACGCCAGACAGCATCGATTACGAGTGGGGAAAACTGGTACCCGACGCGTTCCTGTCGGCAAGGCCGCCTTTACCGGAAACTTCACCCCCAGCCGCGTAATGCTTGCCGATTTTCCGGCAAATTCATTCAGTATTATGCGCCACGCATAGGCGCTGATTTCTTCGTTACCGACGCAAAATCAGGCCCGGGCCGATTGTGTTATCGACCGCACATATCGCATTACCGTTTGTTGGCGGCGCAACGAACGGCAAGGTAAATTCAATTGTGTTAGCCCAATAAGCGATCCATGGACCGCGAGCGCAATGAGCGCGGCCGTCGCCCTACGCCCCAGTACCCGTTCATGACAGTGGTGAAGTGACATGCAAAACATGACGATCGTGATCTGCAACTACAACTACGGTCGCTTCCTGGCGAAAGCCGTCGACTCAGCACTTGCTCAGGACTATGCCGCCACGCGCGTGCTGGTGATCGACGACGGATCGACAGACGACTCGCGCGAAATCATAAAGAGCTACGGCCACCGCGTTAAAGCGCTCTATAAGCAGAACGGCGGCCAGGTTTCAGCATATAACGACGCAGTCAATATGATCGAAACGGAATTCGTCATG
The DNA here is from genome assembly GCF_002879865.1 of Paraburkholderia rhynchosiae. GTDB lineage: Bacteria > Pseudomonadota > Gammaproteobacteria > Burkholderiales > Burkholderiaceae > Paraburkholderia > Paraburkholderia rhynchosiae. Next base: position 13,285 of record NZ_PNXY01000013.1, on the reverse strand, counting down.
CTGCTGGATTCCGACGATCTGCTGTGTCCGCATGCGGTGTCTAGCGTCATGCGAGTGTTCGAAGGCGCGGACTTCGTGAAGGTTCAATTTCGCCTCGACGTTATCGACTCGGCCGGCAAGCCGTCGGGGGCCTACGTGCCCCACTCCGCCGCCCCCAGCGACTGCGGCGCACTGTTGCGCCAGGGGTGGTTATACCCATCACCGCCTGCATCCGGAAATGCATACCGGACGAGCGCACTGAAGAGAATCTTTCCTGTTCCCGAGGCGCACATTAACCGCTATGGGGCAGACTTCTACGCAATTTATGGCGTTGCATTGCTGGGAGCGGTCGCGACGATTCCGGAATCGCTTGGCGCATATCGAGTCCATCGCACGGAAGTATTGGGAATTGATTTTGCCAACTCCGAAAGCAGCGACAAAGCGCCCAAGGCACTGACGAACCGCTGGGCGATACTACGGCAAATGGCGCGCTCGCGCCTGGACATCGACCTCCCACTTTCGTTTTATGACTTCTCGCTCGAGAAATCCTATTTTTGCTCTGCCGTGTACCAGGCACCTTTCAGGAAGCGTTGGCGATGGGTCAGCCGGCAGTCACATAGTTACTTTCGCTCGATAGTCGCGAATCCATTCTGGAGCTATAAGAAAAAGATAGGTACGCTCGCTCTGTCGAGTCTTTGCCTCCTGCCCTTTTCGGCACTCTCCGATTTCGCCGTTCGCTATATTGCCAACCCGCTTGCCCGGCGTCGCTTTTAGTCATCCGAAGCAACATGCCAATCGTTGCCGGTATTCTGGTGACGCGCTTCACAGTAACCCTCTCGCATGAGACTTCATGATGAACAAATTTGTTGGACTCGACGTTCTCCGTTTCACCCTTGCCGTGTATTTGATGGTGTTTCACTCGATACACCAGTATCCGCAGTACGTGACGCTTCCGTTCATTGAACTCGCCAACGTCGGCGGATTTGCCACCAGCTCGTTCTTCATCCTGTCGGGCTTCATTCTTGCGCACGTCTACTTTGGCCGCACCGCGGAATTGCGTGGTGGCACGCGTGAGTTCTTCGTGAAGCGTCTATCCAATCTTTACCCTGTGCATCTGATCGCGCTTGTACTGGTACTTCTCGTTTCAGTGGCGGGCACGCGCGGGTACGATCAGTTTGCGGTCATGTCGCTTGACGACAGCGAGAATTTCGTCACGCTAAGCTCTTCAGAGACCGCCATCAACTTCGTACTGAATATGCTTCTGCTGCAGGTATGGAACCCCGTGTATGGATCGATCAATCCGCCCTCATGGTCGCTCGCCACATTGCTTTTCTTCTATCTCTCGTTTCCATTCGTCGCACCGCGGCTTCTGAAAGCTGCGAATAAATATCGGCTTTTGCTGATCTTCTGGGTGCTTTATCTGATCCCGCCTGGCGTTGCCACGTTGATGCACTGGTACAGTCCCGCCGCAGTCGGCATCATCACGCGCAACCCCCTGTTGCGGCTGCCCGAATTCCTGGTCGGCATCGTCCTGTATGGCCTGTTCCGCGAGGGACGTTTGAGTGTCCTTTACAGCACTCGTGCGAAGCTCGTCGCAGCCTTGCTCGTCGCTGCAAGCTCATTTGTTCTGGCTGCGTGGCTTGAATCGTACGGGGCCATCTATACACGTTACCTCATTCACAATGGCGCGTTGATGCCTGCGGAGGTAGTGCTCGTCATGGTGTTTGCCGCCGCCGCGATTCCTTCCCGGTTCGCGGGAATAGCGACACGTCTGGGCAATTCAGCGCTCTCTCTCTTTGCGATTCATGTACCGATCTTTCTCGTCTTGATGAAAGTGCTGAAACTGCTTTCCATTGGCAAATCGCCGCTGTGGTGCGCTTCGCACTTTTCCGAGTGCGTCGCCACCTCGAAAGACGTTGTACCGAGCATGGCGACCTATCCGCTCTATCTCATCGGGACGGTCATTGCGGCTGTATATTTTCAGGAGCGGCTGGTTGCCCCGTTGAGGGACTGGATTCGCGGCCGGCTCCTTGGACGAAGGTCCAGTGCATCGGCGGCAAAAGTGGGAAGTCTTTGAGGATGTTGCGTCGGCAGGTGCATGACCAGCGGCCTCGCGCGAGGCCCGCAATCATGCCGCTCAAAAACTCGCGAACGAATGCACGAGCCGATTAAAAGCGCCAGGATTCGACACATTCATCCCGTGTGACGCGCCAGCGATCGTCTGTCTGTCCGCGCATTCGATCCAGTCCGCGAGTTTTTCGACGTTGTTGCGGAACATGCGAGGGCTCCTTTGCCCTCCGATCAGCAGCGTCCGGCATTTCACATCGCGTGCCGTCTCGCGCGAATAGGCGGGCAAAGGATCGCGCAACTGCTTCGGCAAGGTGGCCGCATTGTCCGTGGCCATCGTGCGAAATGCGACGGAACTCTTGCGCCACGAACCCGGCGCGCTCACCGAGTCGACGAACAGTTCGAGGCCCGCGTCGATCTCGCCGCCCTGGATCAGTTCGGCGACGCGTGCACGCAGCGCATTCGTCGCGGTCGGCAACGACGCGTCCGGCATGCCGTCGATCTGCAACGGACCGCCAGGGTCCGCCAGCGTGAGCGTCTTCACGAGCCGCGGGTACTCGCGTGCCACGTGGAATGCCACGCAGCCGCCGCGCGAATGCCCGACCAGATGCACAGGTGCAACGTCAAGCGCCTCGATAAACTCGGCCAATTCGGCAACGTGGGTCTGCCAGCCGAATTCGCCCTGAATGCACGCCTCGACTGCCGGCCAGTAATGGCTCAGGCTCACGGAGATGCAGCGAAAATGTTCGGACAGTGCCGCCGTCTGCGCGCTCCAGTAGCGGTAATCGCACAGCGAACCGTGCACGAACACGAGCGGCTCCCCGTCTCCGCACTCGACGTAGGGCACGCAAATGCCCGATGCGATGGTCGCAAACGAGAGTTCCGGCACGGCAAGTACTGAGAAATCGGTTCGGGCGTTCATACACAGGCTCCTTTGACCGAACTATGCCCGACGTCAATATTTAAGAAAATCGCGTAATATTGATGGTATCCATCTATTTTTCTGATACCGCGACCGTGAAAGCACTCGACCTCGATGTCATGACGATGATCGTCGCCGTGGCGGATGCCGGCAATATCAGCCGCGCCGCGGAACTCGTGCATCGGTCGCAGTCGGCGGTAAGCATGCAGATCAAGACGCTCGAAACCGCGCTCGGCAAGCCGCTTTTCGTGCGCAAGCCGAGAAGCGTCGTGCCGACCCAGGACGGCGAGGTTCTGCTGACTTACGCCCGCCGCATGCTGGCGCTGCGCGATGAAGCCTGGGCCGCCGTGGTTCGGCCCGACGTGACCGGGCGCGTGAGCATTGGCGTACCGGACGATTACGCGTCGTCGCTACTGCCGCCGATCCTCAAGAAATTTTCCGCGACTTATCCGAAGGTGGAAATTCGGGTAGTCGGCCTCCCGAGCGTCGCGCTCGCGCCCATGGTAAAGGACGGTTCGGTCGACCTCGTCTGCGCGACGCGAGTCAAGGGATTGTCGGGAGAGTTTCTCCGGCTCGAGCCGATGGTCTGGGCCGCGTCGCCGAGCGCTCATGACATCTGGCGCGAAAGGCCGTTGCCGATCGCCGTCTTTTTGCCTGGCAGCGTCGCGCGCGAGAACGCGATCCGCAGTCTCGAACAGGCAAAGATCAGCTACCGCACGTCATATGAAAGCCCGAGTCTGATGGGCTTGGTGTCGATGGCCGAAGCCGGCCTTGCTATCGTCCCGCTCGCGCAATGTGCTGTCCCCGCGCACTTCGCGCTTCTCGGCCACGCGCAGGGCTTGCCGGAAATCGCGGCGCTCGAAGTCGTGCTCGCACGAAGCACGGCATCGAAGCGGCCGCCATGTGATTTTCTGGCCGAGAAGATCATCGCCGAACTGAGGCGCTAACTTTGCAGCCGAGGCGGGGAACAGAGGCGAAATGCGTCGCGCAATGCACGCGTCGCTAAGTGTATAAAGGAAGCTGCGCGTCGTGCAAAACCGGAGCCGTTTATTTCGATGAACACGTCCCTTCTCCAATCCGGTACCTTGTGGCCCGCTGTCCTGCGCCAAACCGCGCATGCGCTGAATTGCGGCGCGCTGTGCCCAATCCAGACAACCCGCGCAACGATAGAAGATAGCGGCGTGTGTTTTCTGATTCGCCAGGTCTCGAGTCTTGCGCGCAAAGATAAGGACGAGCAACGGCGCAAGGCCAAGCCGGCGGACAAGTGCGCGGTCAACCCTTTTCTCCCCTACGATTCAAATCTGTTTGTCGGCAACATCTCGGACACGCATCTCGTGCTGCTCAACAAGTTCAACGTGATCGACCACCATCTTCTGATCGTCACGCGTCGCTTCGAGCTTCAGGAGAATTTTCTGAATCTGGCGGACTTTAGCGCGCTATTCAATTGCATCACTCAATTCGACGGCCTCGGTTTCTACAATAGCGGCCCAGCCGCCGGCGCGAGTCAGCCTCACAAGCATTTGCAGATCGTGCCGTTACCGCTCGATGACGCCGCGCCTCTTTTACCCATTGAGCCGCTGGTTGCGGCTGTAATAGCGCGCATGGACGACGCCATCGGCACCGTGCCTGGGCTGCACTTTCCGCATGCGTTCGTCCGCCTTGACCCGCTGCTTGCAACTCGCCCACTGGACCTCGCGCGCAATGCATTCGACCGCTATATGTCGTTGCTCGATGCGGCCGGTTTGCACGCTATCGATGTGAACGGTGAGCCACAGCAATCGGCGCCGTATAACCTGCTTGTCACCACGCGATGGATGATGCTCGTGCCTCGCTCCACCGAACGCACCGAGGGAATCGCGGTCAACGCGCTGGGATTTGCCGGATCGCTTTTCGTTCGGAACGGGATGCAGATGGAAACGATCAGAAAGCTCGGTCCAATGACCGTGCTGCAACGAGTCGCCGGGCCGAATGCAATGTAGGTCTATGCGGGAGCAGTATGCGGCGATCGTTGCAAACGTGGCCATCACTCCGAGGAGCCCGCTATGCGTGAAGCAAAGGTAACCGCCGAACGGTTGACTGCATTCTCAGACGCGGTCTTTTATCAGCATGAGCCCGCGTATAAAAAAACCCGGCTCTCGCCGGGCAAAAATCCGCGCTCTCGCACGCGAATGAACGAAGTGCAGAGCAACATGCACCCAACATCTAGCCTGCTGCCGATCGCTGTTTGCGCTCGCCGTCATCGTGTTTGCGGATAAGGCGGGACGGCAGCATCGACTCCAACGAATCGCTGTGGTCGACAAAGTAGTGCTTCAACGCCATCAGGACATGCCCGCAAACCAGAACAGCGATCGTATACGCGAGGCAGATATGCACCTCTTTGAAGATGGGCGCGAGTGCAGGCATCTTGTCCATCAAAGGCGGTAAGAAGAACAGACCCGCCACCGGAATCTTGTATCCCGCAGCCGAACTCCAGAGCCATCCCGACAACGGCAGAGCGAGCATGCATAGGTAGAGAAACAAATGGCCCACACGCGCTGCGGCGCGCTCGAGCGACGGAACCGAGCATGAAGCCTCGGGTGCGCCATGCATGAGCCGCCATGGAATACGCGCGGCCAGCAGAAATAGCGTAATTGTCGCGATAGACTTGTGCAGCATGATGCTGTCCGCTTGAATCTTCTGCGCAACGTTCAGCGTACTGGAGTAGTACCCCGCAATCCATGCGCAGACGATCGCTATTGCCATCGTCCAGTGAAGGATCTTCGCGATGGACGTGTATTGTCTCCGTTCCATTTCAACTCCTTTTTTGGTTCGTCCTGTCGAGCCGGTTAATTCGCGGATGCGGGCGCCGATGGCGCCGCCTTTTGCGGCGTGGACTTGCGCTCCGCATTCAGCAGGTTCTCGGGATACTGATCGGGCGCGGCCTGCGGTCCATATCCGTTACGTTGAAGGTTCTGCAATTCGGCGTTTCTCACCTGACGCGCCTGTTTTCTTTCGGCCTTGCGTTGTGCCTTGAGCGCCTGCTTCTGCGCCTTGGTATCGGCCTTGCTGTCGGCCTTGCTGTCGGCCTTACTGTCGGCCCTGCTCGCCGAAGCCGCCGTTGGACCCGACTGCGACTGCACGGGCGCACTCGCCGCTTGCGTCTGTGCGTCCGCCATAAGCGGCATGGCCGATATGAGTAAGGCTGCGGCCCATTGTCGTGAACATTGATGCACGATGATCTCCTCTATTGAATGTACATTGCTGGTCTCAGCAAACTACGAAGCCCTGGGTTCGGGAATTTTTATGCGGTTTTATTCGTCGACGCACAACACACGCTGAGAGCCGAGACCCTCGACGCCTGCTTCGACGAGATCGCCTGGGCGCAAATAGCGTCCATAGTGGCTGCCGAGTCCGGCCGGTGTGCCGGTGCAAATCAGATCGCCGGGCTCGAGCCGCGTGACGCTCGACAGATACGCAATCTGCTCGCCGATACTGAAGATCATGTCGTTGGCCACTCCGTCCTGCATCGCGGAGCCATTCAAACGAAGCCACAGTCTGAGTTGTGACGCGTCGGCGACATTCCATGCCGGGACCATCCACGGTCCGGCAGGAAGCCAACCGGGCCGCGATTTCGATTGCAGCCAGTCCGTGCCCACTGCGGGCACATCCTGGCGAAATACCCGCTCGCGCAACGTGATGTCATTGACAACGCAGTAGCCCGCAATGCAATGGAGCGCGTCTTCGGCACTGACGTGCGCGACGCTTCTGCCGATCACCACGCCAATCTCCACTTCCCAATCGAGCGTCGTGAGATCGCGCGAAATGGAAAGCCGGTCATTCGGTCCCGAAACGCAAACGGCACCTTTCAGGCATATGTACGGCGCGCCGTCGCTGCGTCGCGGCTCAATGGAATCCAGTAAAACAGCGCGGCGTGCGGATGCGCCGGGACCATCAGGTCCATCGCCGGCATCGAGAGCGGCTTCCAGGAGTTGGCGACGGTAGTTGCCAATCGTGCAATAGACCTGGCGCGGTGCGACTGGCGCATGCATCCGGAAGCTCGAAAGCGGCATGCCGTCTTCGACGATTGCATCGAAAGTCGCGGCATCGTGGGATATCTGCTTTAGCAAGGCCGCGTTGGCGTCCCACTCACGCAGGAACGTTTCGATGCATCCGGTTCCGCGCAAACCCAGGGGCGCCCAATACGCCAACGCGAGTGCATGCGTTTCAGTCGACAACGCCGGAAACGGCGTGCAATGCGCAAATGAAACGTTGATAAGTACGGGAAGCATGACAGTAGTCGTTCTGGTGGTTACAAGCGCCGGTATCTCTTGCGAATCCAGGCTCATGCGTCGCCGTTAGGTGCGATGACGCCGTGAATGTTCTCCGCTGAGCGCTGCGTCTGTGCGGCGCCATGACGCCGCTTGCGCGGTGCCGTTTCCAGGAGAAAGAACGCAACCACTGCTCCCGCCGCCAGGCTGTACAGCGCGAAATCGAGCGTGTGCGCAAGGCCGAAGTGCTGTGCAATAAACCCCGCGATGACCGGCGCGACTCCACCGCCAAACGTCTCGCCCACGCCCGACACAAAACCGATCGTCGATGCAATAAGCCCTACAGGCGCGGCTTCCGTTGCTATAGGACCACTGAGCAGGCTCAGCAGGCCGGTCGCAAACAACGCGACACCGAACAGCAGAACGAACAGCATCGTCGGATTCTGACCGGTGTGCGAAAACAGATAGAGGAACGCGGCCGCACAAACGAAACCGATCAAGGCCATCGGCCGGCGACCGATGTAGTCCGAGATACCCGCAAGCGCAAAGCAACCGACAAAGCCGCCAAATCCGACTGCCGACGCGACAAATCCCATGCTTCGCATGTCGAGGTGAACGATGGAAACAAGGTACATCGGCACCATCGCGCCAATCACGAAGATGCCGCTCATCGCGCACAGAATGGCGAAGGTCGCGACGACAACGTTACGGCTCGCAAAGAGCTCGGTCCAGCGCGGCCGAACGACGGATTCCCGCGACAACATGTGCATGTGGCTCGCCGGCATGTCGCGATCGCGCACGTAGCGCCAGATCAGCGCTGCAACGATGAAACCGGGCACGGCCGAGAGCGTGAACACCCAATGCCAGTTTGGAACGATCTCGAGCAATTGCGTGGCGACGATAGGCGCGAAGCCGAGACCCATCAAAGGGATCATGCTGATCTGTATGCCCTGGTTCAGTCCGCGACGCGCCGGCAGCGAAGCCTCGCTATTCGCGGCGATGCTGGCCGGCGTGAAGGCGCCCTCAGCGACGCCCATTGCGGCCCGCAACAACAGCAGACTGAGAAAGCCCGTCGCGAGTCCGGAAAGGCTCGACAACACCGAGAAGGCGATCATCGTCGTGACAAGAATTTTCTTGCGGCCGATGCGGTCAGCAAGCGGCCCCATCGCGATCGACCACAGCCCCCATGCGACGCCGAGTATTCCGATGAGGCTGCCCAGTTGCGAATAGTTGAGCCCAAGGTCGTGCATGATGTGCGGAAACACCGGAGCCAGCAGCCAGCGATCGAAGCCGACCAGTCCAAAGCCAATGCCGAGAAGCGCGAGTGTTCCGCGTTCATAGCGAACGTCATGTCGAGGGGCATTCATCGTTACGTCTCCTTGTATTGCATTTATTAAGTCGCCGGTCCTGTCGATGCAGGCGTTACTCGACGCCAGCGCGTCGTACGGCTTGTGCATGCTGCTAGCAGTTCGGAATCGTCAACGTTGCGCGTCGGTTTGGCGGCGGGGACACGCTCCATCTACCGTCGCCGTGCTGGAAGAAAAATATCGTCACGCGGCTATCCGCTCTTGACGACACAACTTGTACACAGCGGTTTCGTCCCAGCCTGGCTGGTCTTACGCGGTTCACTTCCAATGTCGGGATGGCCGTTCGCCCAAACCACTTTTCGACATGGAACCGCAACGTTCCCTCTTCAAACATCGCTCCGCCTCCCCAACGCATGCGGCATGACCCAATCGACGCGCTAACGTTAGCACGATGATAGTTGCGCTTTTTCGAGGCGTCAAATTAAATCTGGCTACACAAAGACGCTTACGTTAGCACCGCCGGGGGCGAAACCGCGAGACAAAACGACTTATTCATTGGGCAGCGGTGCGTTCCGCCGCCCATGGAAGTGTCGCGGAGTGGCTTGCGGATTGTGCTCCTGCATAGCCTCGAGGGTCACGTCAGATGAAATCCCGCGCACCGGTCCATGAACTGTAAGCCGTTGTGCTATCGTTATAAAAAAGCAGGCTCAGGGACAACCCATGATCACCATCAAAGATATCGCCGCTCGCCTCCAGGTTTCTCCGTCGACGGTCGGACGGGCGCTTGCCGACGACCCACGTATCAGCGCAGCCACGAAACAGAAAGTGGCCCAGGTCGCGGACGAAATGGGCTACGTGGCCAATCTCGCTGCACGCATGATGCGAGGCGTATCGAGCAATCTCGTCGGCCTCGTTTTGCCCGACATCAGGAACGGCTTCTACGCGACCATCGCCCATGCGCTGTCGAAATGCCTGCAGGCAGCCGGCTATCAGTTGGCGCTCTCCGAAACCGACGACGACCGGATGGTCGAATTGCAGAGCGTGCGAGAACTGGCCAGCGCGAATGTCGCGGGGATAATCATTGTGCCGACCGCGAAACCTCATCGCGAAACGATCCGCCTGGTCAAGCTGTCGCCGCATGTGCAACTGCTGCGCAGGCACGCCGCAATTGGGGACCAGTGGTTTGGCATCGACGACACGCAGGCAATCTTCGAGGCGGTCAACCACCTCGTGCAGCTCGGCCATCGCCGGATCGGTTATATCGGCGGCACCGACGATCTGCCCACCGGCTCCGCACGCTTGAAGGGTTATCACAACGCACTGGTCGGCGCCGAGTCGGGCGACCCCGCGCTGGTGCAACTCGGTGCGCCGGGCGAGATGGATTTCGGCGCCAACGCAACGCGCCGGCTGCTGTCGTTGCCCAAGCCGCCAACGGCAATCGTGGCCGGTACAGTCCAGATGACCCAAGGCATCCTTGAAGAACTGTTGGCTCAAGGCGTGCGGGTTCCGGACGATCTGTCGGTCGTCGGATTCGGCGACGAACTCGGCTTCCGCTGGTGGGGACCGGGCTTGACCACGGTGGGACTTCCCGTGCACGACCTGGCCACCGCATGCGGGCTCTGGTTCGTGCATCACGTGCGGCAAAATTCGGCCACCGCTTCGCCGTATACGTCGATCTCGCCTGCCACACTCATCGTGCGAGGCAGCACACGCAAGCCAGGACCACCGACAAAAACATCGGCACGTGGTTCGCTGCGCGGAGCCACGGCCTGAAGTCAACGCCTTCGCGATTGAGCCTAATGCTGCCCTTCGGAAATTTGCGCGACAAGCTCCGGCACTGCTGAGAACAGATCGTCGACAAGGCCATAGTCGGCGACGCTGAAAATCGGCGCTTCCGCATCCTTGTTAATCGCCACAATCACCTTCGCGTCCTTCATGCCCGCAAGATGCTGGATCGCTCCGGAAATGCCGACCGCGACGTACAACTGCGGCGCAACGATCTTGCCGGTCTGGCCCACCTGATAGTCATTCGGCGCGAAGCCAGCATCCACCGCCGCGCGCGATGCGCCCATTGCGGCGCCGAGTGTGTCCGCCAGCGGCTCGAGCACCGTCGCGTAGTTCGCGGCGCTACCCAGACCGCGGCCGCCCGAGACGATGATATTCGCCGACGTCAGTTCCGGGCGATCCAGCTTCGTCAATTCACGTCCGATCAGGCGCGAGATGCCGGCATCCGGTGCGGCGTCGATCTTCTCGACCGCAGCATTGCCGCCTTCGGCAACAGGATCGAAGGCCGTAGTCCGGACGGTGATCACTTTGATTGCGTCCTGCGACCGCACCGTTGCAATTGCATTGCCGGCATAGATGGGACGATCGAACGTATCCGGGCCTTGGATAGCGATCACGTCGCTGATCTGCGCGACATCCAGCTTTGCCGCAATGCGCGGAGCGATGTTCTTGCCATAAGCCGTAGCGGGCGCAACGATGTGCGAATAACCGTGCGCGATTTTCAGTGCTGTCGCCTCGACGTTTTCCGCGAGTCCTTCCGCCAGTTGCGGCGCGTCGGCCAACAGCACTTTTGCAACACCGGCGAGTTTCGCCGCCGCATCAGCCGCGCCTTGAGCATGGTGACCGGCGACGAGCACGTGAATATCGCCGCCTGTGAGCCTGGCCACTGCGTGAGCAGCGGCCATGGTGGTCAACGTTGCTGCCTTAAGCGACGCACCGGCGTCGTGTTCGGCAATTACCAGAATCTTCATTTGATTGATCTCCGAAAATCCATGCTTGTCGCGATCAAAGCACTCTGGCTTCGGTCTTGAGTTTCTCGACCAGCGCCTTCACGTCCGGCACTTTTGCTCCGGCGTTGCGCGTGTGTGGCTCGCTGACTTTGAGCGTCTTCAAACGCGGCGTGACATCGACACTGAGATCTTCCGGTTTGATCGTTTCCAGCGGCTTCTTCTTCGCCTTCATGATGTTCGGCAACGTCACATAGCGCGGCTCATTGAGGCGCAGATCGGTTGTGATGACAGCAGGCAGCTTCAGCGATAACTGTTCAGAACCGCCATCCACTTCACGCGACACCGTTGCCATGCCGTCTCTCACAATGAGCTTCGATGCGAACGTCGCCTGCGGCAAGCCGGCCAACGCGGCGAGCATCTGCCCCGTTTGATTCGAGTCATCATCGATGGCCTGCTTGCCGACGATGATCAACTGCGCTTGCTCTCTCTCGACCAACGCGTTCAGCAGCTTCGCTACCGCCAGCGGCTGCAAGTCCTCTGCCGTTTCAACCAGCACGGCGCGATCCGCTCCAATCGCCAACGCGGTGCGCAGCGTTTCCTGACATTGCGCCACGCCACACGAGACCGCAATGACCTCGCTCGCCGCGCCGGCTTCCTTCAAACGCACGGCTTCTTCGACGGCGATCTCGTCGAACGGATTCATCGACATCTTCACGTTCGCAATGTCGACGCCCGTGTTGTCCACCTTCACGCGGACCTTCACGTTGTAATCCACGACTCTCTTCACAGCGACAATGATCTTCACTTTCGTCCTCAACGTTACGGATACCTATGAAATCCATGCCCGCTCTTTCGCCCAAGGTGGCCCGCTTCCACCATTTCCTTGAGCAACGGCGCCGGACGATATTTCGAATCATTGAAATCGCGGTACAACACGTTCATGATCGCCAGTATCGTATCGAGTCCGACCAGGTCCGCGAGCGCAAGCGGTCCGATCGGATGGTTGGCACCCAGCTTCATGCCCTCATCGATCTCTTCGGCGCTTGTGTGGCCCTCATGCAGCACGAAAATCGCCTCATTGATCATCGGTATCAGGATGCGATTGACCACGAAGCCTGGCGAATTCTTCACGCAAATCGCGGTCTTGCCGATACGCTTTGCGAGCCCGATGGTTACGTCGAATGCGTCGTCGCTGGTCTGCAGGCCGCGGATCACTTCCACTAGCGCCATCGACGGAACGGGGTTGAAAAAGTGCATGCCCGTCAAGCGGCTCGGATCAGTGAGCGTTGCACCAAGCCTCGTGATGGATACCGAAGACGTATTCGTCGCGATGATCGCATCCGGCCGCACGATGGCATCGAGCGTTCGCAGAATGCCCTCTTTGACCTGAAGGTTTTCCGTCGCGGCCTCGATCACAAAATCGCATGCGGCAAGCTCAGTCAACAGAGTGCTTCCGTTGATTCGTTGCAGCGCTTCGGCAGCATCGGCTGAAGCCGTTTTGCCCTTCGACACCATTCGCGCGAGGTTCGCCGCGATGCCTTCGATGCTGCGTTTCACCGCATGGTCATCGCGATCCGTGATGATTACGTTCAAGCCCGCTGTTGCACAGACCTGTGCGATGCCGCTTCCCATCTGCCCGGCGCCTACGATTCCAATGGTTTGCATGTTGTCCTTCAATTACATATTCGGATAGTTCGGTCCGCCGCCACCTTCAGGCGTGACCCACACGATGTTCTGCGTCGGGTCCTTGATGTCGCAGGTCTTGCAGTGCACGCAGTTCTGCGCGTTGATCACGAGCCGTTCGCTGCCATCATCGTTCTTCACGAATTCATAGACCGCGGCCGGGCAATAACGCGACTCGGGGCCGGCATACGTCTGCCAGTTGACGTTCACCGGCACGATGGGATCTTTCAGCGTCAGATGCGCCGGCTGGTTCTCTTCATGATTCGTGTTCGAGATGAACACTGAAGAAAGACGGTCGAACGTCAGCTTGCCATCCGGCTTCGGATACTCGATCGGCTTGCACTG
>NZ_PNXY01000137.1 GCF_002879865.1 Paraburkholderia rhynchosiae | reverse complement strand
GTGTTGTGTGGGGTGGCTAATATGAATGATATGGATAATTCCTTTTTAATAACAACGGAAATTCAAAGAAAATGGATTGAAAAATTCAAAGTAATTGGAGATACATTTAAGGCTAAGGCTGAATATAATGATCAACATAGCCAATTTCCATATAAAAATATTGAATGGTTAATTAAAGAAGGTTATGGAAAATTAACGTTACCAAAAGAATATGGTGGTTAAGGTTCGACCATAGAAGACATGGTTATTTTGCAATCATTTTTAGGCGAACTTGATGGTGCCACAGCATTATCTATTGGTTGGCATGAGAGTGTCGTAGGACAAATTTATGAACAGAAATTATGGTCTCAAGATATGTTGGAGCAATTTGCTGTTGAAATTAATAATGGTGCATTAGTTAATAGAGCAGTTAGTGAA
>NZ_PNXY01000136.1 GCF_002879865.1 Paraburkholderia rhynchosiae | reverse complement strand
CAGTAATAGTGTGAACTGACATTGCTTTTTAATTTTAACCATTATGATATTTATATAACCAAAGTACGCCGGATTTTAAAATAGAAGCGAGTCGTCCTGTTACAGTGCGGTCCATGATATATGCAAAACCTTGCTTATCTCCTAATGACCCAACGATACCTTGTACCTTTAGTTCCGGCCTTTTGTCAGGTAATGGTTCATTTAGCCATTGCTTTTTAAGCACATCGGCAATTTGATCACCTTGAACTTCGGCTAACTGAGCACTTGGCGCATGTGGTAAATCAGCACAATCACCAACTACATAGACGTTACGATATGTTGGTACTTGATGATACTGGTTAACTATCACGCGTCCATTACTATTTATATCAATCGGCAAGTTACGAACAACTTCAACAGGTTGAATTCCTGCTGTCCATAC
>NZ_PNXY01000135.1 GCF_002879865.1 Paraburkholderia rhynchosiae | reverse complement strand
TATCAGTTGTTTCAATACTATGTTGTTGAAGTGTCTCTTGTATAATATGCGAAATCATCCTTTGGTGTGAATCAGGTAATTCATTTAAAATTAGGTCTTCAACATGTACATGCCCTGATGATAATTGATTTAAATGGATGATGGCATTAGTGATATCATTATCTGTTCCATCGACCACAATACCTTGTTTTTTCTTGATTGTTAAAGCGATATTAAATTTTTGACACCATTGTTGAATTCGAACGAAATAGTCGTTGAGCACAGTTTTAGATAATAGATAATCTTGCTCTAGTTGTTGCAATGTCTGCGATTTATTGTGCATTAGCAGTTGATACGCCATAGATAATAATAGTTTTTCTTTATATGATTGAATATGCGTGTAACGTTCAGTTATCGTTTCTAAGGTATACTGCGATGTATTTAAT
>NZ_PNXY01000134.1 GCF_002879865.1 Paraburkholderia rhynchosiae | reverse complement strand
ATTCAGATATTAATTGATGTACACGATTATCTTTAACGGCCATTAAGTGTTCAAGTCCTAATGCCAATAAAAAATTCCCAGTTAAAATAGCAGTTGTCTGATCCCATTTCTTTGATATGGTTAACTTGCCTCGACGCTTGTCGCTTTTATCAATAACGTCATCATGAACCAGTGTTGCCATATGAATTAACTCTAATGCGACTGCAACTTGATACGTTTGTTCAGACGTTTGTTCATCTTTGCCAAATTGGCTACTCAGAATTACAAATGCTGGGCGTACTCTTTTACCACCAGAAGACAATAAGTGTAATGATGCCTGTTCTAATACAGAATCTTTACTTTTTATTGCCTTTTCAAGTCGTTGTTCCACTTTCTTAATTTCATTGTTCATGTTTAACTTTGCCACGTTAATCACCTTTGGTATTATCT
>NZ_PNXY01000133.1 GCF_002879865.1 Paraburkholderia rhynchosiae | reverse complement strand
ATTCTGGATTAATCAATCAGACGAAGATGTAATTAAATTCTTAAAATACTTTACTTTCTTAGGAAAAGAAGAAATTGATCGCTTAGAACAATCTAAAAATGAAGCACCGCATTTACGTGAAGCTCAAAAAACATTAGCTGAAGAAGTAACTAAATTTATTCATGGTGAAGATGCATTAAATGATGCAATCCGTATTTCACAAGCATTATTTAGTGGTGATTTAAAATCATTATCAGCGAAAGAATTAAAAGATGGATTTAAAGATGTGCCTCAAGTGACATTATCAAATGACACAACAAATATCGTTGAAGTCCTTATTGAAACAGGCATTTCTCCTTCTAAACGACAAGCACGTGAAGATGTTAACAATGGTGCGATTTATATTAATGGTGAGAGACAACAAGATGTTAATTATGCTTTAGCACCAGAAGATAAAATTG
>NZ_PNXY01000132.1 GCF_002879865.1 Paraburkholderia rhynchosiae | reverse complement strand
GGTACGTTCCGCATCATCCGCGACAGCGATATCGAAGTTGAAGAAGAAGCCGAAGATCTCGTCCGCTTCTTCGAAACCGCGCTGAAGCGCCGCCGCCGCGGTTCGGTCATCCGTCTTGAAACTGACTCCGAGATGCCGGCTTCGCTGCGCCAGTTCGTGGTTCAGGCAACCAACGTGCCCGATAACCGCGTTGCCGTTCTGCCGGGCCTGCTGGCCCTGAACACGCTGTCGGAGATCACCAAGGCACCGCGCGACGATCTGCGTTTCCCCTCCTACAATGCGCGATTTCCCGAACGCGTCCGCGAACACGCCGGCGATTGCTTCGCCGCTATCCGCGAAAAGGACATGGTGGTTCACCACCCCTACGAGTCCTTCGACGTGGTGGTCCAGTTTCTGCTCCAGGCTGCGCGCGATCCTGACGTCCTGGCCATAAAGCAGACGCT
>NZ_PNXY01000131.1 GCF_002879865.1 Paraburkholderia rhynchosiae | reverse complement strand
GAGCAAGACGTTTAAGCCAGTACCGGAATTCAAGACGGAAGCGGAAGAACGCGCCTTTTGGGAAAGCCAGGATTCCGACGATCATGTCGACTGGAGCAAGGCTGAACGTGTGCGCATGCCGAACCTGAAACCATCCTCGACATCAATCTCGCTGCGGCTGCCGAACGCGCTGCTTGAACGGATCAAGATCGCGGCGGGCAAACGAGACGTACCCTACCAATCGCTCATCAAGATCTGGCTCGCGGAAAAGGTCGACGCTTCTGGCGCGCAACGATGACGTTTGCGGGATTGACGAGAACATGGTGGAGCGCACGGCGGCGAAGTGATCCATGGTCACCTTCCTTTCATTTCAGACCCGGCACAGATGGCCGGTAAAAGCGACTAGAAATTATCACTTAGAAAGTCAGCCTTCAGTCGTATAAATTTACAAGCGCACCTGTCACCC
>NZ_PNXY01000130.1 GCF_002879865.1 Paraburkholderia rhynchosiae | reverse complement strand
GGCCTGTGCAGGCTCAGCCGCGCGAAAGAGCAGCTTCTCGACCACCAGAACGAGGGCGGGCGTGACGAGCGCGATGTACATGTTGTCGACGCCGAACGGGTTGCCGAGCAGATACCAGATGGTGGTTGCAATCGCGGCCAGGATCAGGCCCGAAACGGCTCCACGACTGCTGTTGAAGAACGGCAGATAGATGCCGATGAGCGCAACGATGGACACCGACAGCCGCAGCGCCCGCGTGAAGAACGATAGCGCCAGGATTTGCGGCACGAACAGCACGAACACCAGTGGCAGCACGCCCACCGCCAGCGAGATCCAGCGTGTCATGCGCATTTCCTGCTCGGCCGACGGGCGATAGCGCGGCACATAGAAGTCGGTCACGATGAGCGAAGCAATGGCGAGTGCCACCGTACACACGCTCACGAAGATCGACGCCACCAGCGAAGTCGTTAC
>NZ_PNXY01000012.1 GCF_002879865.1 Paraburkholderia rhynchosiae | reverse complement strand
ACATAGTCGCTTTCTACAATCCGGTGCGGTTGCACTCCACGCTGGGCTATCTGTCGCCCGCCGCTTACGAGGCGAAACCGACAGCAAAAGAACCTATCTGCCTGTCCGAAATTAGTTGACCACTACAGCCAACGTCGGGCGGAGCCGCGCATATCGACAAGTTCCTGGAGCGCCGCATCGTTAACGGGTTTCGGCTGCCAGGCATTGTGCGTGCGCGCGTGGCGAAACAGTTGGTCGAGCGCCTGATCGGAGAAAGTCATGGTAATGGTCCCGTGAGGGGAAAAATCGAAAAGCGCATTGACGCCACAGCAACCACGCCGTCAAAAGCCCAATAAGGACATCAATAAAAGCGCCAATCAACGCGTCATTGAACCGCAATGAAACCGCAATGAAACCGCAATGAAACCGCAATGAAACCGCAATGAAACCGCAATGAAACCGCAAGCCGCAGAGGTGAGCGGCTTACCGTATGCCCCATACTAGCCAACGTTCCACCGCGCACACCTCGCACTTGCGTCAGACAATCTTATGACAGATCTTTTCGATGACCTCCCGGCGCCCGACGTCGACTGGTATCCCGAATGGCTGGCGCCCGCCACGGCGGAACAGTTCCTGGCTCAACTCATCGACGAAGTCGAGTGGCGGCAGGACACGATCGGCACGCCCGGCGGCCGCGTCGCGCTGCCGCGGCTGACCGCCTGGCAGGGCGATCCGGAGGCGGTGTATGTCTATTCCGGGATCCGCAACTTACCGCAACCGTGGACGCCCGCCGTCGCCAAGTTGAAAGCCGCCGCCGAAGCGACCTGCGACGCTCGGTTCAACAGCGTGTTGCTCAACCGCTACCGCAGCGGCACTGACAGTATGGGATGGCATGCCGACCGCGAGCCCGAACTGGGCTCGCACCCGGTCATTGCATCGGTCAGTCTCGGCGCGGCGCGCAGTTTCGACCTTCGGCATAACAGGACCGGCGTCGTGCAGTCGTTTTCGCTGAAGGGCGGCAGCCTGCTCGTGATGAAGGGCAAGACGCAGGCTGAGTGGCGGCATCGGGTACCGAAGGAGCCGCGCGTCACTGGCGAACGCATCAACCTGACGTTTAGATGGGTCACGCCGCGCGCCGCGACACGCTGATTTCGTGCGGGGATGCAGCCAGCGGTCGCAACGAGCAGGGTAAACGCATAGAAACCAAGGGCCGTCACCGCGCGCATCACGAGCCACAATACCGGCCTTCGTGCTCGTAGAACCCATCACACCGCCACCAATCCCGAGTCCTATACCAAAATTGATATTGCGGATGCGAATCATATGATTGGACTGTTAACGCCCCGCGCACTACGCTACATCACGATCCACACACCGTAAGGCCGCAATGGCCGGCGGATTCGATGGGTCGCCTACACAACAACGATCAGGAGACAGTCATGGCGAATACACGACGCGCTGCATGTCGTGCGTTGGGCGCGCTTGCGCTGTGCGCGGGTTTCGGTACGCTGACGCTGGCAACGCACGGTGCCTACGCGCAAGACAAACAGATCACGCTGGGCTTCGCGCAGGTCGGAGCCGAAAGCGCATGGCGAACCGCCAACACGGAGTCGGTGAAATCCGCGGCGACCGAGGCCAAAATCAAGCTCAAGTTCTCGGACGCGCAGCAAAAGCAGGAAAACCAGATAAAGGCGATCCGCTCCTACATCGCGCAAAAGGTCGACGTGATCGCCTTCTCGCCGGTCGTTGAGTCAGGCTGGGAGCCGGTGCTGCGTGAGGCCAAGGCCGCGAAGATTCCGGTGATCCTCACGGATCGCAACATCGACGTCAAGGACACCTCGCTCTACGTAACAATGATCGGCTCCGACTTCCTCGAAGAAGGACGGCGCGGTGGGAAATGGCTCGCAGATCACTACAAAAGCGCGCAAGGTCCGATCAACATCGCTGAACTGCAGGGAACGGTCGGCTCAGCGCCTGCCAATGACCGGCACTCGGGCCTGATCGAAGTGATCAAGAGCGATCCGAAGTTCAAGATCATTGCGTCGCAAAGCGGCGACTTCACATTGGCCGGCGGCAAGCAGGTCATGGAAGCGTTTATAAAGAGTTACGGAAATAAAATAAATGTAGTTTATGCGCATAACGACGACATGGCACTCGGCGCAATCCAGGCAATGGAAGAGGCCGGCATGCATCCGGGCAGGGACGTCATCGTGGTTTCGTTCGACGCCACCAAGGGCGGCTTCCAGGCCATGGCCGCGGGCAAGATGAATGTCGATGTCGAATGCAGCCCGTTGCTCGGACCGCAACTGATGTCGGCAGTGAAGGACGTCGTGGCCGGCAAGCCTTTGCCGAAGCGCATTCTGACGGAGGAAACGGTCTTCCCGATGAGCGTTGCGGCAGAAACGTTGCCGACGCGAAAGTACTAGACGAAGATACTTAGGCTTCCTTGCTATTCAGCACTGCATGCCGCGCTAAAGACGCAACAGCAAGGCAAACAGCAGCGCAAGCAAGCCCATTAACAACACAGATCGCAAAGGTTTCTCCAGCGGTGCCTGACCGTCCGATTGCTTGGGCAGCGGACGGTCTCTTTTCACCAGATGCTGGAGCTTGCCGCACCGACGCAAGAAGACACCAACGCACCGCCGATCGAGCGAGGTCTATGACGCATCCCGCTTCCGAACCGAATCCGCCGGCCATGAGCACGACCGCGTCCGTTGCAGCCACCGCTGCCGGCAACGGCGACGCGAATGCACGCGAGCCGATTCTCGCCACTACCGGCGTCAGCAAGACATTCCCCGGCGTGAAGGCGCTGCAAGGCGTCGATTTCCGCCTATTCCCCGGCGAAGTTCACACGCTGATGGGGCAGAACGGCGCCGGCAAATCAACATTGATCAACGTACTCACCGGCGTGGTCGCGCCTGACGCCGGCACAATCCGTCTCGTGGGCGAGGTGGTGGCGTTCGCGTCGCCACAGGAAGCCGAAGCCGCTGGAGTGCGTACGCTTTACCAGGAAGTGAACCTGTGCCCGAACCTGTCGGTCGCGGAGAATATCTTCGCGGGCAGGCAGCCAAGGCGCTTTGGCGCGATTGACTGGCCCGACATCAAACGCCGCGCTCAAGCCGCGCTGGCACGCCTCGATATCACACTCGACGTCACGCGATCGCTCGACGCATACCCTATTGCAGTGCAACAGATGGTGGCGATCGCAAGAGCGCTTTCCGTCGACGCACGGGTGCTGATACTCGACGAGCCCACCTCGAGCCTCGACGACAGCGAAGTCGCGCAGCTCTTCAAAATACTTCGGCATCTTAAGCAATCTGGCATTGCGATTTTGTTCGTCACGCACTTTATCGAGCAGACGTATGCCATTTCGGACCGCATCACGGTCATGCGCAATGGCGAGCGTGAAGGCGAATACCTTGCGCGTGATCTGTCCGCCGACCAGCTCGTCTCGAAGATGGTCGGTCACGAGCGCATGAGCGCGCGCTTGCGCGAAGCCGCTCACGAAGCATCCGATCCCGAGGAGCTCTCGCAAAGCGAACGCGCAGCGTCGGTGTTTATCGAACTACGCGGCGTCGGCCGGCGGGGCACGTTGCAGCCGATCGATCTCGACGTGCAGCGCGGTCAGATACTCGGGCTCGCCGGCCTGTTGGGCTCAGGCCGCACGGAAACCGCGCGGCTGCTGTTCGGTGCCGATCGCGCCGATAGCGGCACCATGCTCGTGGATGGCAAGGCTGTGCGGCTGCGATCGCCGCACGATGCGGTGCGCCACGGCATTGCCTATTGCGCAGAAGACCGCAAGAAGGAGGGCATTGTCGCGGACCTGTCGATTCGCGAGAACATCCTGCTGGCCTTGCAGGCGAGGCGCGGATGGTGGCGCAAGATCAGCCGCCAACGCGCGCGTGAACTGGCCGATCTATGGATCGAACGGCTCGGCATCAAGGCCTCGGACGCCGAACAGCCTATCGGACTTCTGTCCGGCGGTAATCAGCAGAAAGCGCTGCTGGCGCGCTGGCTCGCCACCGATCCAAAGCTATTGATTCTCGACGAACCCACGCGCGGCATCGATGTCGCCGCCAAGTTCGACATCATGGACCGTCTGCTCGCGTTGTGCGGGAACGGTCTGAGCATTCTGTTCATTTCGTCGGAGATCAGCGAGGTGCTGCGCGTCAGTCATCGTGTGGCGGTGTTACGCGACCGTCGCAAGATTGCCGAGGTCGCGGGCAAGGCGTCGAACGAAGACAATATCTATCGACTCATCGCAGGGAGCGGCGAATGAAGTTATCGAACTGGCTCGCGCGCGACGGCGTCGAGCGTCCGTTGATCTGGCCGTGCATGACGTTGGCGTTGTTGTGCGCGCTGAACCTTTGGGTGAATCCACATTTTCTGTCGCTGCGCATACTCGACGGCCATCTGTTCGGCGCGCCGATTGACGTGCTGAATCGCGCCGCGCCGCTGGTTCTCGTCGCGACCGGCATGACGCTCGTCATCGCGACGCGCGGCATCGACATTTCGGTCGGCGCCGTGGTCGCAATCGCCGGTGCAGCAGCGGCGACGATTCTTGCGACGCAGCCCGTGCCGACCGGCGGCCTCGTCGCTCAAGCGTTGCTGGCGGCGTTGATCGTGGGCGTGCTGAGCGGCATGTGGAACGGCTTGCTTGTGTCCTTTGTCGGCATGCAGCCGATCATCGCCACTTTGATCCTCATGGTCGCGGGCCGCGGCATCGCGCAACTGCTGACGGCGGGGCAAATCATTCCAATCGGTGCGCCCGGCTATCTGTTCGTCGGCGGCGGATATTGGCTCGGTGTGCCGTGTTCGGTGTGGATCGCGACGCTTGCCGTGCTGGCCACTGCCGCGCTCATCGAAGGCACCGCGCTTGGTCTCTTCATTCGCGCGATTGGCGTCAATCCAGTCGCGACCCGCCTCGTCGGCTTGCGCTCCAAAGCGCTCGTTTTCGCGGTGTACGGATTCTCGGGATTGACCGCGGCGATGGCCGGCATTCTCATCAGTTCGAACGTGCGCAGCGCCGACGGCAACAACGCCGGCCTGCTGCTCGAACTCGACGCGATTCTCGCCGTGACGCTCGGTGGCACATCGCTGCTCGGCGGCCGCTTCAGTCTCGCAGGCACGGTGCTCGGCGCGCTGATCATTCAGACGCTGACCTACACGACGTATTCGATCGGCGTACCGCCGGAAGCGACGCTCGTCGTGAAGGCAGCGGTGGTGCTCGCCGTAAGCGTGATCCAGTCGCCGGCCGCGCGTGCGCTCGCGATATCGTTCGGCATGCAGATCGTTAAGCAACGCGGGGTGGCGCGATGAGACGACTTTTCGAAGCGTGGGCTCATGTCGTCGATCCGCGCACGCTGCCCATCGCGGTCACGATCCTGCTGTTCTGCGCGCTGTTCGGTTTCGGCTCGGTGATGTACACCGGCTTTTTCTCGTGGCAAGTGCTGCTCGATCTGCTGGTCGACAACGCCTTCCTGCTGATCGTCGCGATCGGCATGACGTTCGTGATCGTGTCCGGCGGAATCGATCTGTCGGTCGGTTCCGTGGTCGCGCTCACCACCATCGTCGAGGCGGTGCTTTCTGAACACCTGCATTTTTCAGTGTGGGTCATCGTGCCGATCGTTCTGCTGATGGGCACAGTATTCGGCGCTGTGCAGGGCGCGCTCATTCACTTTTTCCGCTTGCAACCGTTTATCGTGACACTGGCCGGCATGTTCTTCGCGCGCGGCTTGTGCTTCCTGATCACCACGCAGTCCATCACGATCACCGATCCGACCTTCCAGGCCATCTCGGCATTCCGGCTGGACATCGGCGTCGGTTCGGTTACCGCGAACGTGCTGATCGCATTCGTCGCCTTGCTGGGCGCAATTTACGTCGCGCACTTCACGCGTTTTGGCCGCAACGTGTATGCGGTTGGCGGCAATGCACGTTCGGCGTTGCTGATGGGTTTGCCGGTCGCGCACACGCGCATTGGCGTCTATGCACTGAGCGGCTTCTGCTCGGCGCTTGGCGGCGCGGTCTTCACGTTCTACGTGCTGTCGGGCTACGGCTTGCAAGGGCAGGGCATGGAACTCGACGCCATCGCCGCGACCGTGATCGGCGGAACCTTGTTGACGGGCGGCGTAGGCTATGTCGTCGGCTCGCTGTTCGGCGTCGGCATTCTCGGCACCATCCAGACGTTGATTACTTTCGACGGCACGCTCAGTTCGTGGTGGACCCGCATTGTGATCGGCGCGTTGCTGTGTGCTTTCTGCCTGCTGCAACGGCTGATCGAGCGGCATGCGAAATCGGCACGGCGCCCTGGCGGTACCGGCGCGGTCGTGACATCGGGACGCGAGCGCGGGCATGCAGAGCCTTCGACCGCATCGGACTCGCATGTGATAGGGCGTGCGCCCGAACAGGCTTAAGCGAGCAGCGGCCTGAGCGTGCAGCGGCCTGAGCGTGTGGCCCGGCGCGCGCGTCCAGCCCGTGCAGCCCGGCCCACGTGGGCTTACTCGCTCAGCGCGCGTCCCCTGGTTTCGGGCAGCGTGAGCGCCGCGAGAATCACGATGCCGTACGCCGCCGCGGCGAACGCGCCGATTGCGTGGCCGAGCGTCATCGTTTGCGACACGTAGCCGATCAGGAACGGGAACGTCGCGCCGATGGCTCGTCCGAAGTTGTAGCAGAACCCTTGGCCGGAACCGCGAATGCGCGTCGGAAACAGTTCGGTCAAAAACGCGCCCATGCCCGAGAAAATGCCTGACGCGCAGAAGCCGAGCGGGAAGCCGAGCATCAGCATCGACAGGTTATCGAGCGGAAGCTGCGTGTAGATCGACGCAATCGCGCATGAGGCCAGCGCAAACGCGATGAACGCGCGCTTGCGTCCGATGCGGTCGCTGACATACGCGCCCGTCAGATAGCCGCAATACGATCCCACGATCACCACGCAAAGATAGCTGCCTGTGCCGATCACGCTCAAGTGCCGCTCCGTCTTCAGATACGTTGGCAGCCACGTGGTCACCGCGTAGTAGCCGCCTTGCACGCCCGTCGCAAGAACGGATGCGCGCAACGTCGTCCATACGATGTCGCCGCGGAAAATGTCGAGCAGCGAAGGACGCGCCTCGCCCGCATCCTGCGCTTCCTTCTGCCGCCGATGCACCTCGGGTTCTTCGACGAAGCGGCGAATCCAGATCACGAACGGCGCCGGCGCAATGCCGATGGCGAACAGCACGCGCCACGCGTAATCGGCGGGAACGAGCGAGAACACGGCCATGAAGAGCAGCGTCGACACGCCCCAGCCGATCGCCCATCCGGCCTGTACGAGGCCCACCGCCTTGCCGCGATCGCGCGCGCGAATCACTTCGCCGATCAGCACCGCGCCCGCCGTCCATTCGCCGCCGAAGCCCAAACCCATCAGCCCGCGCGCCCACAGCAGTTGCGAAAAATTCTGCGCCAGTGCACACGCGAGCGTAAAAATCGCGAACCAGAGAATCGTAATCTGCAAGGTCTTCACGCGGCCGACGCGATCGGACAGCACGCCCGCCGCCCAGCCACCGACCGCCGAACTCAGCAGCGTGACGGTGCCGATCAGCCCCGCATCGCCGCGCGTGATGCCCCATGTCGCGATCAGCGTCGGAATCACGAAGCTCAGGAATTGCGTGTCCATTGCATCGAGCACGTAGCCGATCTTGCAACTCCAGAACGCGCGCTTCTCGGCGGCGGAGATTTGCCGATACCACGCGAATGGGCCTTTGCTTGCGTCGGACGTGTCGGACGGGTCATAGCGTTCGGCGTCTGTGGGCAACTGCGCTTCGGTTTCCATGCTTGAACTCCGGTCGTCGTGATGGGCCGCGTCTTGCCGCGCGGCTCGTGGATGAAATTGCGCCGCGGCTAGATGACTGCGAGCGTAGTGTTGGGAATGTCGGTGACGAGCATGTGTCCCGGCTTGTGCGCGATTGCGAACGGCAAGCGCGCGCTTTCAATCGCGGCTTGCGGTGTGACGCCGCAAGCCCAGAACACCGGCAGCTCGTCGCGGCGCACTTCGACCGCATCGCCGAAATCCGGCCGCGCGAGATCGCGAATGCCGATTAACGACGGATCGCCGATATGCACCGGCGCGCCATGCACCGCGGGGAAGCGGCTCGTGATCTGAATCGCGCGGATCGCGTCGGCGGCTTTCATCGGCCGCATAGAAACGACGCGGTTGCCGCCGAATACGCCGGCGGGCACATTGCGTTCATGCGTGCGGTACATCGGCACATTGACCTGCTGTTCGATATGGCGCAGGCCGATGCCTTCGCGCCGCAGCATTTCCTCGAATGAAAACGAGCAGCCGATTGCGAACACCACGAGATCGTCGCGCCAGAGTTCGTTGAGGTTGCGGACTTCCTCGGCGCGTTCGCCTTGGCGGTACACGTAAAACGCAGGGACGTCGCTGCGAATGTCGAGATCGGCGCCAAGCGACGGCACGCGCCAGTCGCCCGGTTCGCCAATGCCAAGCAACGGGCACGCCTTCGGATTGAGCGTGCAAAAACGCAGGAAATCGCCCGCGTATTGCTGCGGAAGGACGGCCAGATTGGCTTGCGCATAGTCGCCGCAGTAACCCGCGGTGGGACCGGACAAGCGGCCGCTGCGTATCTGCTGACGAAACTCGGATGGCGTATAGGACATGAACTGCTCGACTCCGTTGACGATACTGGACCTGACGATGCGTTCCAGATTAGTAACGTCAAAAATATCCATCCAGCGAGTTTTTCTTGCCCTTCGTTAAATTAAACTTAACGGCGGCGCGAGCCGTTTACCGGCGATGATCGTGCATCTTCAACTGCTGCTGCGAGACCTCATGTAATGAATACGCGCTTCGTCGAAACATTTCTGACGCTCGCCCGGCTCGGCAGTTTTCGCGCGACCGCGGCGGCGATGCACGCAACGCCCGCCGCGATTTCGCTGCGCATCAAGACGCTCGAGTCGGAGCTTGGCGTCGAATTGATCGAGCGCGATGCGCCCGACTTCAAGCTAACGGCACACGGCGAGCGCCTGCTCACGCATGCCCGGTCGGTGGTGCAGGCCACGCGCTCACTGCAACTGGCCGCGCAGGACGACACGCAGTTGGCCACGAGGCTGCGGCTTGGTGTGATCGAAACGGTCGTGCATAGCTGGTTGCCGGACTACATTCGCATGCTGAACGTGGAGTACCACCGCATCGTCGTGGACCTCACCGTCGATTCAAGCGCGGTGCTCGGACCGCGGCTGCGCGCGGGCGAACTCGATCTCGTGATTCAGGTGGAAGAAGCGGGGGACCAGGAGGCGTCGATTGTTTCAGCGCTGCTCGCGAGTTATCCGGTGCGCTGGATCGCGCGCAGCGATCTGATTCCCGCGAGTCGCGCGAAGCATGTTGGCATGCTGTTGAGCAAGCCGGTGCTCACGTTCGGCCGCGGCACCGCGCCGCAAATCGCCGTTGAGGCTATCGTGCAAACGCTGGCAAGGCGCGCTGGCGTACCGCTCGCCGATGCGCAAGTGACGTGCATGCCGTCGGTGGCGGTGATCGTCAAGCTGTTGCGCGACGGCTATGGGATTGCAGCCGTGCCCGCGTTGTTCGTCGAGCCGTATCTGGAGAGTGGGGAGTTGGGCCAGTTGCAGGTGCGTCCGCTGCCGCCAGCCATCAACGTGGCGATGTATTACCGCGATGACGCGGACGTCGGCGTGCTCGCGGCCGCACGCGTCGCGCGCAATGCTTGCGATCAATATGCCAAAGCAATGGGACGGCAGTTGATCGAGAAGCGTTAGATGAAGCGCTAGAGATCAAGCCCAGTTCACTCATGCGGTGTCGAGACGCCGCCGCGCCGTTGCCGTGAGCCGGTCGAATGGAAGTGCGCTGGCTGCGAGCGCGGCCATGTCCGGATAATGCTCACGCGCAATGTCCGTCAACACCTGGCCCGGTGGCGCTTCAATCGACACGCGCGCGCCCATTTCCTGCATCACGGTGAGCGCGTCGAACCAGCGCACGGTGTAGCGCATGTTGGTCGCGAGGTCTTCGCGAATCGCGTCCGCAGTGTATAAAGGCCGGCCACCGCGATTGCCGACATAGATGCTTTGCGGCGCATGAAACGGGATCGAACGGGCATAGGCCACAAGTTCGCCGGTGGCGTGCGCGAGCAATTCGCAATGCGAAGGCACGCTCACCGCAAGGCGCGTCGCCTTGCGCGCGCCCGCGGCCAGCGCGCGCGCAATAAAGCTGTCGAGCGCGGCATTCGCGCCCGCCATCACGATCTGGCGCGGCGCATTCACATTGCCGATATAGACGGGCGGTTGGCTTTGGTTCGCATGCTGGGCGGCGAGCGTCGCGAGTTCGTGCTCCGTTAAACCCGACACCGCCGCGAGACCGTAGCCCGATGGATAAGCGGCTTCCATCAGTTCGGCGCGGCGGCGAACCATTTTCAACGCGTCGTCGAAGGCGAGCGCGCCGCAGCTCACCGCCGCCGGATAGGCACCCACCGATAAACCCGCGCTCATGTCCGGCACCAGTCGCTCATCGGCGAGCGCGCGGGCAATGGCCACGCCCGCAACGGTCAAGCCGGTCTGCACGGCAACCGTCGAGCGTAATGCGTCTGGCGTATCGAGCGCGAGCACATCGACGCCGAGTACGCTGGATGCCTCGTCGAGCGTGGCATGCACGGCGGGATGGGACGGCAAGCGATGCAGGAAGCCGTCGGTCTGCGCGCCCTGGCCTGGGAAGATCAGCGCGAGCATCAGGTGTCGGCGACGTGAGCGGCGGCCCACGGATCGGCAATCAGTTGCGGGCCGCTTGCCTGGCGCGCCATCACGCGCGCTTTGCCCGCGGCCCACTCGGCCAGCGCGACGCCGCCTGCAGGTGTTTCAAGCTGTGCGTCGACGCGAATACCGGTTTGCCGCGCGAGCGTTTGCAAAAGGTTCAGCAAGCCCGCAGCGGACTCGCGTGAAAATCGATCTGGTGTCCGAATCAATAGATCGAGATCGCTTGACTCGGTCACTGCGGTTAGCTGCGTGGCCAGTTCGAAACCTGCGCTGCCGGTTGGACCCCACACGAGTCCGTGCAAAGGATTCGTTGCATCCCGCTGCAATGCGGCGAGCGCGGCGAAAGCAGGCAAAGTGCCGCGCCCGGCAAGCGGTTCTCCCCGCGCCAAAGCTTCCGGCGAAACAGCTTCAAGAATGTCCGTTGATGTCACCCAGGTGCCATACCGCTGCGACCGCTGCGCGCCGCGCATGCCAATTGCGACGAAGCCTTCGGCGGCGAGCGCACGTCGCACGACTGCATAGGGCGCGCGCTCGAAAGCGTCGCGGACCCACGCCGGTTCGCCGTCGAATGCAGGCAGGTGCCGCAAGCGCAGCAAGTCGTGCGGCCGCAAGCGCGCATCGCATGCCACAGCGCACGACATAGCGGACCCTTTTGCGAAAGGCGGGGGGGCGCGGACCGTCATCACAGGGCATCCCATTGTTGAGCGAGACGCCGCCGCACTTCAATCGACGCCGCGCGGGTCTTCTGTGCCGCCGCCGATTCGAGCCGGTGCAACAGAGTGCGGTTATCCGTGCGCGCACTGCGAATCTGTTCGCACAACACCTGCCGCACGCGCTCGATTTGCGCGGCCTCCGGCGCGTCGGCATCAATGCCTTCGATCAGTTGATCGAGCAGGCCAAGCTTCGCGAATGATGCCATTGAGTAAGACATCGGCACGATGGTTTCGCCAAGCGCGTCGAGTGCTTCGACCGTGCGGCGCGTGACTCGGGCGGCGGCTTCTTTGCCCATTGCATGAACCATCGTGCCGGGTGCGTCGAGCGCGACGATGCGATTGGCCTGATAGCCGTGCGCGAGGAACGCGCCCGACATCGCCGGTCCGACGATTAGCGCGATCACCGGATGGCCCGCGTCGCGAGCCGACGCATAGGCGTCGACCGCGGCGGCGCACGCGAGATGAATGCCGAGCATCTCTTCGCGATAGCCGTAGGCCTGGCTCTTCACATCGACAATCGCGACGACCGGCCGGCGCGTGCCGCTTGCCGCGTCCTCAGCCATTACCTCGCGCACGGCTCGCGCGAGTTGCCAGCCTTGTTCGAGACCGACCACGTTATCGGTCGCGCGCGGAAAGCGGTTGTCGGGATCGGGCACGACGGCGATAAAGCGGGCGGTCTCGCCGCCGAGCAGCGCGTCGCCGCGCCACACCGGCGCCGCG
This sequence comes from Paraburkholderia rhynchosiae, assembly GCF_002879865.1. Taxonomy (GTDB): domain Bacteria; phylum Pseudomonadota; class Gammaproteobacteria; order Burkholderiales; family Burkholderiaceae; genus Paraburkholderia; species Paraburkholderia rhynchosiae. Next base: position 214,119 of record NZ_PNXY01000012.1, on the reverse strand, counting down.
CTGCGGGATTCGCCGGCGAGCGCGTGAAACCAGCGCGCGCCGCGGCTGAGTTGCGTGTCGCTCATGCTTGCTCCTTGCGCGGTGCGTTTTCTGTGGGCTGGGCCTTGTAGACGTCGCGCATGGTTTCCGGCGTGACGCTGGCCGGGTCGATTTGCGCTAGCCGCTGTAGAAACGTGTCGACCTGTTCGCTTCGATGCGCGGCCGGCACGCCCTGAAGAAACGCGGCATGCACGGCGGCGCGCATGGCCTGCGCATCGTCGTCGACGAGTTGATCGGCAAGCGCCGTCGCCACACGCTGCTCGCCGCCGATCAGTTGCCACACGCGACGCCGGTCGCTTGCGTCGAGTTCGTCGATGCCCGCTTCCTGTTCGATTACCTCGGGCCCGTTCATGCCGAGCCGTCCCTGCTTAGTCACAATCAAGTACGAGCACAGCGCCGCTGCGAGCGACATGCCACCGAAGCAGCCGACCATCCCCGCGATTACGCCTACCACCGGCACATGCCGACGCAGCGCGACGATGGCCGCCTGAATTTCGGCGATCACGGCAAGGCCCAGGTTGGCTTCCTGAAGACGCACGCCGCCGGTTTCGAACAGCACGACGGGGCGCACGCGCTTGCCGCGTTCGCAATCGCGCAGCGCCAGTTCGAGCGCCGCGGCGATCTTGCTGCCCGACACTTCGCCGATGCTGCCGCCCTGGAACGCGGACTCGATCGCGGCTATCACGGCGGGTTCGCCGTCGATCGTGCCGCGCGCGATCACACAGCCGTCATCCGCCTGGCACACGACGCCTTGCAGCGGCAGCCACGGCGACTCGAGCTTGTCGAACGGGCCGAGCAATTCGCGGAAGGTACCCGCATCCAGCAGCGAGCGGGCGCGTTCGCGCGCGGGCAATTCGATGAAGCTGTCGTGCAGCATCGGCGTTGCATGCGTGGTTGCGAGCGTGCTCATGCGTCGTCTCCCTGTTCGGCGGCTTCCACGGCTTCAGCAAGCCGCAAGGCAACCACGCCTGGCGTCGCGCCGAAGTCGTTGATTTCGATTTGCGCGGCGCCGTCGTAGCGGGTGAAAAAGCGGTCAAGCACGCTTTTCCAGATGTGGCTGTAGCCATCGACGCTGGTGCGCACGACGACATGCGCGGTCATGCCGTTCGCGTTATCGGCGGGCGCGAGCAGCACTTCCAGATCGCCCGAACCCACCACGCCGACATGCGCGCGAGTCGTGACGGCGCGTTGCGCCGGATAGTCGAAGGTCAGATGTTCCATGTGACTGGGCTCCCGCCGGCGTCGTGACGCGTCAGCATGTCGAGAAAGAGGGTGGCGGCGAGCAGATCGGCTGCGCCGCCGGGCGAGGCGTTGAGCGACAGCAGTTCGCGTTCGAGCGCGGCGAGCGCGTTACGGCCCTCGCGTGTCGAACTCCCGCCAGCTTGAAGCACGCGCCGCGCGCCGTGCTGACCGGCATGCAAGCCAGGCAGACCCGCGCGATGCAGCAGACAGGTGTCGTCGAGCGAGGCCATGATCGAGAGCAGGGCGTCGACGCGCGCGGCCTCTTCGGCGATGCCGCGCTCACGCGCTGCGATCAGCGCGGGCAGGCCGGTTTCGATCACATGCGGAAAGCCTTCTTGCGCCTCGCGTCGCGCGCCGCCGACGTGATAGCGCTGCCGCGCGCGCTCCCCGTGACTGTCGGTCGGAGCCGCGAAGCGGTCAGGGAAGCAGGCGATTTGTGCCGCGCGCCAGCAGATGGCCGATGCGTTGAGCCGAGTCGCGGCATCGGATATCGACGCGCCCGCGACCAGCAGCCCGACAATCCAGATCGCACCGCGATGCGCGTTGCTGCCGCCTGTGGCGCGCAGCATCTCCCGCTCGCCGGCGCGGCCTATCTGCGCGAGTTCCGTGCGCAACAGCGCGGACGGTTTGCCGCGGCGGCGCGCGGCGCGCGCGAGCGCCGCGAAAGCCGGCTCGAGCGTGCGCGCAGAGCGCAGCATGATCTTGAGGTCGAGATCGCGATGCGCGCCACTGCCGCGCCGGTCCACCAGCGCGGGCTTGGGTGTGAGCTCGGCTTCCTCGATTAGCGCGGTGACGGCGTAATGGGCCAATTGCGCGTCGGTCGGCAGATTGCGCTTGGGGTTGTTGGTGGGAGCGGTTGACGACTCCACATGCTTGAGCAAAACGGCAGGCGCCATGGTCACCAACTCCTGAACTTGCAGGTGAGATGCGCGGCTGAAGACCCCGCACGCTTCGGTAAGACAGCCGCCGCCCTCATCACCAACTCCTGAACTTGCAGGTGATGCGCGGCTGAAGACCCCGCACGCTTCGGTAAGACAGCCGCCGCCCTCATCACCAGCTCCTGAACTTGCAGGTGATGCGCGGCTGACGACCCCGCACGCTTCGCTAAGACCGCCGCCGCCCTCATCACCAGCTCCTGAACTTGCAGGTGATGCGCGGCTGAAGACCCGCACGCTTCGCTAAGACCGCCGCCGCCTTCATCACCAGCTCCTGAATCGCGCCGGCGGCGCATACAAACCGCCTGACCACGTCACGAGATCGTCGATGCTGCGTGCCGCCAGCAGCGAACGCTTCGCTTCACCGCGTCGAATGCCGAGATCCTCCGGATAGGCGACAATCCCACGCCGGCGCAACTCCGCTGTCTTCTGCGGCTTCGCGCGCAAGCCGATCGGCGTCACGCCGGCCACGGCGGCAATCGCGGCGCGCCGTTCGTCGATGCCTTCGGCCTTGTGCAAGTGCGCGATGCCTTCCTCGGTGACGACATGGCTCACGTCGTCGCCATAGATCATGACGGGCGCGACCGGCATGCCGTTTTTCGCGCCCACCGCGACGGCATCGAGTTCATCGACGAAAGTCGGCTCGCCGCCTTTCTTGTACGTCTCCGCCAGTTGCACGACGAGCTTCTGACCGCGCGACACAGGCCCCTGGTCCTTCAGCAGCTTGAGCCACGCTTCGCTCGAATGACGCCGGCCGCGCGGATCGTGGCCCATGTTCGGCGCACCGCCGAAACCGGCGAGACGTCCGCGCGTCACGGTGGATGAATTGGCGTCCGCGTCGATCTGCAACGTGGAGCCGATGAACAGGTCGACGCCGTATTGCCCGGCCAGTTGGCACAGCACGCGATTCGAGCGCAGCGTGCCGTCGTTGCCGGTGAAGAACACATCGGGACGCGCCTCGATATACGCCTCCATGCCGACTTCGCTACCGAAGCAATGAATGCTGTCGACCCAGCCCGACTCGATGGCCGGAATCATCGTGGGATGTGGATTAAGCGTCCAGTTGCGGCAAATCTTGCCCTTCAGGCCGAGCGATTCGCCATAGGTTGGCAGCAGCAACTCGATCGCCGCGGTGTCGAAGCCGATGCCGTGATTGAGCGAGCTCACGCCATACGGCGCGTAGATGCCGCGTATCACCATCATCGCAGTGAGCACCTGCAGGTCGCCGATATGCCGCGGATCGCGCGTGAAAAGCGGCTCGACGGCGAACGGCCGGTCCGCCTGCACGACGACGTCGACCCACGAGCCGGGAATGTCGACACGCGGCAGTTCATCGACAATCTCATTGACCTGCACGATCACGATGCCATGACGGAACGCGGCAGCCTCCGCGATGGTCGGCGTGTCTTCGGTATTCGGACCGGTGTAGAGATTGCCGTGACGGTCGGCGTTTTCCGCGCAGAGCAGCGCGACATGCGGCGTCAGGTCCACGAACATGCGCGCATAGAGTTCGACGTACGTATAGATCGCGCCGATTTCCAGTTGCCCGTCTTCGAGCAATTGCGCGACGCGCAAGCTCTGCGGCCCGGCGAACGACAAATCCACTTTGTGCGCGATGCCGCGCTCGAACAGCGTCAGATGCTCCGGCCGGCTGATGCTCGATATCAGCAGATGCACGTCGTGGAGTTTCTGCGGATCAACCTTCGAGAGCGAGCGCGACAGGAAGTCGGCCTGCTTCTGGTTGTCGCCTTCGAGGGCGACACGGTCGCCTGGCTGGATCAGCGTTTCGAGTGCATCGACGATGCGGTTTGCCGGCAGCACGCCGTCCTCCAGCCACGGCGCGATGGCCGCCATGCGGCGATTCTTTTCGTCGCGGCGCGTGGTCCACGAACGCGCGGCGGATGACGCTTCGGCGGGTCGGTTCATCGGCTCAATCCACTCCCGGTGATGATGCGCGAGGTCTGCCGCGCGGCTTGGGTCGGTTCGCGAGCGCGGCTTCCGCCCGCGCGCGTTCGGTCAGGAAACGGTGCAGCAGGTCGCCCGTGCCGAGCAGATGCGCGACGACGAGCGCTTGAGCAGCAGGCACGTCGCGGCGTTGCACGGCGTCGAGCAACTTGCTGTGCTCATTGTCGGACTCCCCTTTGTACGACGGCAAGCCGAGCTTCAGGCGCAAATACCGTTCGCCGCGCCGATGCAGCACGCGGATCGAATCTTCCAACTGAGCACGCGCGGCCGGTGCATAGAGGCTCATGTGAAACGTGGCATTGCGCGCGACGTACAGCGACGGGTCGGACTCGCGCTCGGCGGCGCGGCACAGCGCGGCGCATTCGCGCAGCGTGGCGGGGGTGTGTTTGGGAATCGCGAGCCCGATGGCGAGACTTTCCAGTGCCGAACGGATCTCGTAGATTTCTCGCGCTTCATCCGCCGACAAAGGCGCGACCGTCGCGCCTTTGTGCACCGTGACCTTCGCCCAGCCTTCGGTTTCCAGCAGGCGCAAAGCCTCGCGTACCGGGATCGCGCTGACCGAGAAATGCCGCGCGATCGCGTCCTGGCGCAGCGGCGCGCCGGGCGCCAAAGTGCCGTCAATGATTGCCTCACGCAGCCCTTCAGCGATCACCCGGGATGTGCTCTCGCGCGCCGGCGCCGTCTGAAGAAGGGGGCCGCGCGCCGAAGCGTCCAAGGGAAAACCGTCGGTTGCGTCGTTCATGATTAAAATATTGTATATAAAAATGCGCTATTTACAGACGGGCAAACCCGGAAGTTCCGACATCGGCCGCGCGGCGTCCGACGCGGTTGGATCGCTCGTAAATCGCGGGCTTGTCTTTCGGACGGTTCATCGGCGCGGGCGTGAACTTTCTGCTCGGCGCGGCGGTTCTTCACATGCACACGCTTGGCCTGCCGGTTGCACTGACGGCGCTTGCCTCTTCTGCCGGCCTGTTCGTGATACCGTTCGCGCCGAAGACCAACGGCGAAGCGCCGCCGCAGTAGGGATTGGCCGTTTGGCTGACTGGCGCGCGCGGTTGCGGGCAGGCATCCTTCCTATCCGTTAGATGACGCATTCCTCCGTTTTCGTGGTTGGCTGTTGCGTACAGCGATCTGTACAATGATCGCTGTGGCTCAGAAGCCGTGCCTTTGGTCTTGTTCAGGCCGTGTTTCAGGCCTCGCATCTGCGCCACGGTTTAACTGGCAGCCCCGCCGAGCAGGTAATCCAGCAGGTTTCGCATGCGGCGGAAGCGTCTCTAACTTTCGACAGGAGCGGCCGAGGGCGACCTCACAGGCCGGATAACCCATGAACGTCCTTACTTACAGCGAGGCGCGTGCCGGCTTTAAGCAAGCGATGGACGACGTCTGCCGCGACCACACGCCGATGCTCATCACCAGACAGAGCGGCGAAAATGTAGTCATGGTTTCGCTCGAAGATTTCAACGCGATGCAGGAGACCTTGTATCTGTTGAGCTCGTCGAAGAATGCACAGCGGCTCGCCCGATCCATCGCCCAATTGAATGCCGGCGGTGCGGCTGCGCGCGAACTGCTGACCGATGAACCATCAGAAAAGCCGCAACGAGGCGGCCGCAAAGGCTGACAGTATTTTTATGTTCACCGACGACGCCTGGGACGACTACGTGTATTGGCAGGAAACCGACCGCAAGGTCGTCCGCAAGATCAATACATTGCTGGAGGAGTGCCGGCGCGATCCGTTCACCGGCACCGGAAAACCGGAGCCGCTGGTCGGCAGCTTGAGCGGCTTCTGGTCGCGCCGCATCACGCATGCGGATCGCCTCGTGTATTTGCCGAGGGGCGGAAAGGTCTATGTGATTGCCTGCCGCTTTCACTACGACCAGTGAGTGACCCCAGGCGATCATCAGAAACACGGCGCTGTTCAAGCGCCGGTTTGCTGCTCAGCGCGATCAAGCCCGCCGCCGCAATTCACTCGGCGTGACGCCTCGTCCGGCCGCCGGGAAGCAGCAATGAAAAGAGCGGCCAGCCCAGATTGACGCCAAGACTCGCAATCACGATCAGCGCCATGCCCGCGAGTTGGGGCAACGAGAGCGCGCGGCCGTACACGATTGCATCGACGGCGATGGCGGTGAGCGGATAAACGAATAGGAGCACGGCGATGATCGGTGTAGTGAGCTTCGGCAACGCGCCATAGATCAGCACATACGAGAGTCCCGTGTGAAACACGCCCATGCCGACGATCCAGAACCACTGCATGGGTCCGATGTGAATGGCGTTAAACGGCGCGATGAGCGGCGCGATCAACGGCAGACACACCACGCCCACTGCGCATTGCGCGAGCGTCAACAGATGCGGCCGCAAATTGCCGAGTCCCTTGGCGATCAACGTGACGCTTGCATACAGCACCGATCCCACCAACGCTTCACCGATCCCGATCAGATAACTGGTATGGCCTTGCAGATTTTCCGTGGCCGCCACGCCCGACGCGAGCACGAGCCCCGCGAAGGCGGTCGCAATCCAGCCGAGCCGGTCCGCGCCGAGCCGCTCGTTGAAAAGCGCCGCGCCGATCAGCACGACCCAGAACGGCTGCACATGGAACACGACGGTCGCGACCGCAATGCTGGTGCGATGGATCGCATCGAAAAAACCGACCCATTGCGTGACCATCAGTACGCCGGAGATCAACGCCAGCACGAGTGTGCGGCGCGTGAAGTGCGCGCGGGTGAAGAAGCCTTTCCACGCACAGTACGCGGCCAGGGAGAGAAAGCCGAACAGGCAGCGAAAGAACACCAGTGTCAGCGCCCCGAGCCGCGCTTCCTCGACGAAGATTCCTAGCGTGCCCATCAGAAGCCCGCCGCTGGCCAGCGTGATGGCGCCATGTTGACGTTGGGTGAGGGACATACCAGACGGTCTCCGCAAAGTGATGTCTCAAGTATTGCGCGGGTTGCACGGCACGCACAAACGAATTAAATTGAGAAATTCCATAAGCCGGATTGATAAGTCATGCACCCGGAATTCGACGTCGATCTGCTGCGCACTTTTGTTGCGGTAGTGGACACAGGCAGTTTCACCAAGGCATCGGCGAGCGTGCATCGCTCGCAGGCGGCTGTCAGTATGCAGATCAAGCGGCTGGAAACCATGCTGGGCACCACGCTGTTCGCGCGTAACACGCGCAATCTGTCGCTCACGCGGCCGGGCAATACGCTGCTTGAATATGCGCGGCGTGTGCTCGCGTTGCATGAGGAGGCGTGGTCCGCAATCGTGCGGCCCGAAGTGACCGGGCGCGTGGTGCTCGGCGCTCCGGACGATTATGTGTCGTCGTTGTTGTCACCCGTGTTGCGGCGGTTTTCGAATCTGTATCCGCACGTCGAAATCGAGATCGTCTGCGCGCAGAGCACGTCGCTCGCGCCGATGCTGGCCGACAACAAGATCGATCTCGCCTTCGTCACGCGCGACCGCAAATTGCGCGGCGAATTCGTGCGCAGCGAGCCGATGGTATGGGTAGGCGCTTCCATCGATACGCCGGTGCTGGCGGCGTCGCCATTGCCAGTCGGGCTGTACGAGCCCGGCTGCGTGGCGCGCCAGCATACGCTCGCCGCGTTGGACGGCGCGCGGATTCGCTATCGAGCGGCGTTCAGCAGCGCGAGCCTGATGGGCCTCGTCGCAACGGTGGACGCGGGGTTGTCGGTGGTGGCGCTCACGCGTTGCAGCGTGCCGCCGCGGCTTGCCATTCTTGGCGAAGCGCAAGGCTTGCCGAACATCGAGCCGCTGGAAATCGTGGTGGCGCGCAGCGCGAAATCGGACCGGCCGACTTGCGACTATCTGGCCGCGCAGATGGTGCAGGATCTGTCGCTGCGCGGGCAGCCGCGCGGGTCGGCGGCTGCGTCGTGATTTGGCGAAACGCCGTTCACCCGTGCAATCGCATCGCGAATGACATCAGAACGTGATGTTGGTCCGCACGCCGACAACAAACGTATTGCGCAGCGGCTTGGTCGGATCGTTGGGGTTCTGGCCGGCGCCCGCGTTGAACGTATATTGCGCGTCCGCTTGAAGGATCCACCACGGGTTGACCTGGTACTGGTAGGTCGCTTCGAGCGCGGTTTCGCTGGTGCGCACGCCGTAGGGACCGCCGCTGAATGCCTGGTTATCCTGATCGATTCCGCATGTGTGGCTGCCGACCTTGATGTAGGTGAGCGCCAGGCCCGCGCTGTCGTTGTCGCGGCCCGCGAACGGCGCTTTCAGCACGATGCCGAGGTTGGCCGCGAGGCTCACCAGATTGCGGTCGCCCGGCGCGCCCATCACGCGGGCGAACACGCCCAGGCTGCGGGCTTCGTCAGGGTTCGGACGCCAGATCATCTGGTCAGCCACCGCGTAGAAACTGTAGTCGCCGCGATGGTTCGCCGCGACGCCGGTGGACGCAGGACTCGCGAGTGACACACCATTGTTGTCGTAGCGCGGGTCCGCGAAGCTGCCGTTGTTATACCAGAGGCCGATCTTGTAAGTGCCCGGCAAGCCGCCGCGGCTCGCGCTGCCCGCGCCGGCCACGTCGCCATCGGCCGGCTGATTGATCGCATACTGCAACTCGCCGATGAATAGCGTGCCGTTATGCAGGTTGAAGTTAGTGCCGCTTCTGTTATTCGGAGTGTTGCCGAGCGGATCGCCGTCGAACACACCCGCGAGCGCCGTCAGTGAAGGCGTGATCTGACCGCGCACGCGCACGCCGAGTGCCGACAGCGGATACGCCGGCCCGCCGGACGGCATATCGTACGAGGGCAGCGCGGGCCAGCCGAACATCGTGTTGATGACGAGCGCCGAGTACGTGCTGCTGATGAACTCCTGGTCGATGCTCTGCTGACCGATCTTCACGTCGACGCGTTTGTTCAGGAACGACTGCTGGTACCACAACTCCCACAAGCGGGTGGTGTCATCGGCTTCAATGCCGCTTGCCGTATTCAGCGTGCCGAGTTTGTCGCTGCTGAGATTGCGGCCGTGAATCTGCAGTGCGCTCACGTTGAACTGGCCGCCGGGCAAGCCGAACGCCTTTTCGGTATCCAGTTGCACGGTCGCGGTCGTCACGCCGTCGTACGCGACGCCGCGAGCGAGACCGCCGCGCAGATTGCCGAGCAGTTCGCTCGTTTCCGTGAGTGCGAACGTCACGCCGTATTTGCCGAGCCAGGGGCGCAGACCGCCCATGTCACCGAGCATCTGCGGCCGCTCCCAGAAGCCGGCCTCGCTGGCCGCCGCCTTGCTCGCGTCGGCGCCGGTTGCTTCAGCAGCGCTGGTGGCTTCGGTCGCTTCGCGTGCGGTATCGGTATTGGCCTCAGCCATTGCCGCGCCTGATACGCAAGCCCACGCGAGCGCCGAATATAGCGCCGCGCGGCGCATCGACGACAAGCGCGAGCATTGAACCGCGGAGCTTGTGACCAGCGCAAAGCCGCGGCAGAAACATGCAGGCGAGGCGCGCTGGAAGATGGGGGCGAACTTCATCGAAAGCCTTGTTAATGTTGCATGCACTGCTCCGCGCTTCACGGCGTTAAATGGCTGTTTAACCTGACGGCTGCGGGCATCGGTTCGCGAGGACTGCGGGGTGGGCGTGATCGTACCGACGCACGATAGGTGCGTCAACGAGCTGAGAACGATTCGCGGCAAAATATGGCGGCGAACCGAGGAATTGCAGAACCGCTGCGAACGCGTGCGAATGCCGCTTGTCGAACCGCACGAGTTTCAGCACTACCTTACCAGGAGTTACAAATGAACAAGCGCGTCCTTTTGATTTCGTTGCTGGCGAGCGCCGGCCTGTTCACGAGCGGCGTCTCCAACGCACAGTTGAATCTGAAGCAGTTCGGCATCGGCGGCGGAGACAGTTCGGCGGATGCTGGCGGCGCGGCGTCGTCGGGTGGCCTGTCACAGTTGCTGCAAACTTACGTGGGCGCGAATCAGCAAGTGCTGAGCGGTCAGTCGAGCCTCGCATCGGCGATGGGATTGAGCAGCGCCGCCGGCCAGGCGCAACAGGCGGCCGGTTTGCTGAGCGGCGGCACGCCGTCCGTCAGTCAGTTGACGCAAGTGGGCAGCACGCAGCAGTCGCTGTCGCAAACGCTGACGCAGGCATTCGCGAGCCGCGCAAGTGGCGCAAGCGGCGCGTCGCAAGCACCGGTCAACAAGCAGGCGTTCACCGACGGCCTTGCGTCGCTCGGCAAGGGTGTGAGTCAGTATTCGAGTCTGCAGTCGGGACTCGGCAGCATCGGGCAGATGAATCCGTCTTCGCTGTTGCAGGCCGGCATGAATCCGCAGACGGCGCAAAGCGCGTCGTATATCGCGCAATCGGCGCCGGGGCAGTTGCAATCGCTGATGTCCACGCTCAGTTCCGCGGTACAGTTTGCATCGAGCCACGGTATCAGCGTGCCGTCGATCGCGAAGTCTGCACTCGGAGGCGGGCAGTAACAGGAAGAGAACCATACAGGACCATGCCGATGTCACACAGACTGAATCTGGACAACTACTTCAAGCGCATTGGCTATACCGGCCCACGCGCGCCGACGCTCGACGTGCTTTACGCAATCCACCGGTTGCATCCGCGAGCCATTCCGTTCGAAAATCTGAATCCGCTGACGCGCCGCGCGGTGAAGCTCGACCTTGAATCCGTCGAAAGAAAACTCGTCGACGATCACCGGGGCGGCTACTGCTTCGAGCAGAACGCGCTGCTCGCGAATGTGTTGAAGGAGTTGGGCTTCAACGTAACGCCGTTGCTCGGACGAGTGTTGTGGGGGCGCGAGCCGGACGCGATTCCGCCGCGTACTCACATGGTGTTGCGCATCGACATCGACAACGAAGCATGGATCGCAGATGTGGGCCTCGGCAGTGTCACGTTGACTTCGCCGCTGCGCCTCGCTCCCGGTCTCGCGCAACACACGGACCTCGGCACCTTCCGTCTCGCGGACGCATCGCACAACGCTCTGAATCTCGAAGTGCAGGCGCGCGATCAAACCTGGTCGCGTGTCTACCGTTTCGATCTGCACCCGGTCGAGTGGATCGATTACGAAACATCGAACTGGTATACGTCGACGTCGCCAGAGGCGATCTTCGCGAACAATCTGATTGTGTGCCGCGTGTTGCCGGAAGCGCGGCTCACGCTGCTCAACGTTCAATTGAACGAACGCGCAGGGGACGGCGCCATCATCCGCGAGCAGCGTCTCACGAGCGCAGAAGAACTCGCGGCCTGTCTGCGCGACCGCTTCGGCCTGGACACCGGCGACATCGACATAGCGGACATATTCAACCGCGTGCGTACGCAAGCGGATTCCGCCTAAGCCGAACGGCCATGATCGCGCGCCTCGTCGTGCAGACAGTGCTATGGCTCGCGAGCATGGGCGTGCTGCTGTTCGGCGCGGCCGGCACGCTCGCGTGGCCGGCCGCCTGGTGGTATCTGATCGAGTTGGGCGGGTTGAGCTTATGGATCGGCGTGTGGCTCGCGCATCATGATCCCGGCTTGCTTGCCGAGCGTCTTGCGCCGTTCGTGCAGAACCAGCAAAGCCGCTGGGACCGGCTCTTCATGATGGGCGTCGCGCTCGTGTGGTGCGGCTGGCTGATCGCGATGGGGCTCGACGCCATGCGCTTTCACTGGTCGGCGCCGCTGCCCGTCGCGCTGGTGAGCCTGGGTTCGCTTTGCGTGTTCCTTTGCATCTTCATGTGCCGCTTCGTGTTCCGGGCCAATAGTTATGCGGCGCCGGTCGTGAAGATTCAGGCAAGCCGCGGCCATAAGGTGATCGACAGCGGCCCTTACGCGCGTGTGCGTCATCCGATGTATGCGGCCGCGTTGCTCTTCTTCCTGGGCACGCCTTTGCTGCTCAGTTCGTGGTGGGGTCTCGCGTTTGTCCCGGTCATGGTGATCGGACTCGGATGGCGCGCGGTGCGCGAAGAGCGCCTGCTCGCTGCGCAGCTCGACGGCTATACGAACTACATGGCGCGCGTGCGCTTTCGCTTCATTCCGTTCATCTGGTAAAGGCGCGCGGTCGCGGTCGATGCGCCCCTTCACGGCTCACGCGTCAACCTGTCTAGACAAAACGCGCCAGTCCGGCGCGTCCGGTCTGCGGCCATGCACGCGCACGCTCGTTCCAAAAGGGGCCGTGGAAGGCCCGTCCTGTCGAATTATCTAGGGGCTTACCCGATGATTGCGGCAATTTTTCGTGAATCCGCTTGCGACGGCTTTTTGACTCATGCAGACTTGTCTATACAAATTAAGCAGCGGTTAAAGATCCAGTTCGCATCCAGTTCGACGGTTCCCTCAATCAAAGGAGTTTCGACGTGAAAGTGAGACGCACCCTGGCAGCACAAGCATTGATCGGCGCCGTACTCGGCGCCGCGACGATTTTCGCGGCACCGGCGCAGGCCAAAGACTGGAAGACGGTGACGATCGCGCTGGAAGGCGGCTACGCGCCATGGAACCTGACCTTGCCCGGCGGCAAGCTCGGCGGTTTCGAACCGGAACTGGTCGCCAATCTGTGCGAGCGCATCAAGCTGCAATGCAATCTGGTGGCGCAAGATTGGGACGGCATGATTCCGGGCCTGCAAGCCGGCAAGTTCGACGTGCTGATGGACGCAATCTCGATCACGCCCGAGCGCGAAAAGATCATCGCGTTCTCGAAGCCGTATGCGGCCACACCCGCCACGTTTGCAGTGGCTGACGGGAAAGTGCTGCCCAAGGCCGCGGCTGGCGCGGGCGTCGTCAAGCTCTCGGGCGATCCCAGGTCCGATCAACCGACCGTCGACGCGTTGCGCAAACAGTTGAAGGGCAAGACGATCGGCATCCAGTCCGGCACCGTCTATACGAAGTTCATCAACGAAGGCTTCAAGGACGTCGCCACGATTCGCGTCTACAAGACGTCACCGGAGCGTGACCTCGATCTCGCCAACGGCCGTATCGACGCTTCGTTCGACGACGTGACGTACTACGCCGCGAACATCGACAAGAAGGAAACGGCGTCGATTGTGATGGCCGGTCCGAAGATCGGTGGTTCCATCTGGGGTCCGGGCGAAGGCCTCGCGTTCCGCAAGCAGGACGCCGACCTGAAGGCGAAGTTCGACACGGCGATCAGCGCGGCGCTCGCCGACGGCACCGTGAAAAAGCTGTCGAACAAGTGGTTCAAGACCGACGTCACGCCTTGATTCACGAGGCGTTGCAGGAATGCGGCATGCGCGGCGAGACCTCGCGGGTGCCGCTGGTTCAATCCGCCGTCATGGATGAGAGGTAGAAAATGGCTCTGATAGAGATGCTCGGCTTCGGGCCGGAAGGCTGGGGCGGCGTGCTGCTGCTCGCGGCGTTGATGACTGTCGCGCTCACGCTTGCGGCGCTTGCAGTCGGCGCCGTGTTCGGCGCGCTGGTCGCGGCGGCCAAGCTGTCGCGCCTGCGCACGCTGCGCGTGATCGGGGATATCTATACGACGGTGTTTCGCGGCGTACCCGAACTGCTCGTCATCTATCTGTTTTACTTCGGCGGCTCGACGCTCGTCACGACCGTCGGTCAGTGGTTCGGCGCCGAGGGCTTCGTCGGTGTGCCGCCGTTCGTGATCGGCGCGCTTGCCGTCGGCATGATTTCCGGCGCGTATCAGGCGGAGGTATATCGCTCGGCGGTGCTCGCGGTGTCGCGCGGCGAACTCGAAGCCGCCCGTTCCATCGGCATGCCGACCATGACCATGGCGCGCCGCATCCTGGTTCCGCAAGTGCTGCGGTTCGCGTTGCCCGGCATCGGCAACGTCTGGCAACTGAGCCTGAAGGATTCCGCGCTGATCTCGGTGACAGGCCTCGCAGAACTGCTGCGCACGAGTCAGGTGGCGGCCGGCTCCACGCATCAATACTTCACGTTCTTCGTGGTCGGCGGCGCGCTGTATCTGCTGATGACCAGCATCTCGAACCGGGTCTTCAGCCGCGCCGAGGCACGCGTGGGCCGGTCCTTCAAGCGCAACTTCGCGCGTAACTGACGGGAACGGCATCGTGAATTTCGACTTCGACTTTATGCTCGACACGGTCAAGCAACTGCTTGCCGCCGCGCCGACCACGCTTGGCCTTTTCTTCTGCTCGCTGATTCTCGGCGGCCTGCTCTCGCTCGTGATCGTGACGATGCGCGTGTCGCCGCACTGGCTGCCGAACCGTTTCGCGCGTGCCTATATTCTCGTGTTCCGCGGCTCGCCGTTGCTGATCCAGATGTTTCTCGTGTACTACGGCATGGGGCAGTTCGGCGTGATTCGCGAGAGCTTCATGTGGCCGGTGCTGCGCGAGCCGTACCTGTGCGCGGTTTTATCGCTTGCGCTGTGCACGGCCGGCTATACCGCTGAGATCATTCGCGGCGGCTTGATGGCCGTGCCTGCCGGTCAGATCGAGGCAGGCTATTCGATCGGCCTGTCAGGCTTCGCGCTGCTGCGCCGCGTGATCGGCCCAATCGCACTGCGCCAGTGTCTGCCCGCATATTCGACAGAAGCCGTGCTGCTCGTCAAATCGACCGCGCTCGCGAGTCTCGTCACCGTGTGGGAAGTGACCGGCGTCGCGCAGCAGATCATTCAGCAAACGTATCGCACGACGGAAGTGTTCATCTGCGCCGCGCTGATCTATCTGTTCCTGAACTTCATTATTGTGCGCGCACTCGGCATGCTCGAGACGCGTCTGTCGCGGCATCTGCGTGCGGCGCCGAAGCAGTCCGCGCCGAGCCGCCCGGTGTCCGCCACCACCGAAGCACGCCGCGCCGCGCCTTGAGCGCCCGGCCACCCCGGATGAACCTGGAGAATTCCATGAACGCTACCGCACCCGTTGCACTGTCGGTCAAGAACATTCACAAATCGTTCGGCGACCATCATGTGCTCAAGGGCATTTCGCTCGACGCTCATCAAGGCGACGTGATTTCGATTCTCGGCGCGAGCGGCTCGGGCAAGAGCACCTTCCTGCGTTGCCTGAACCTGCTGGAAACACCGGACGACGGCTCGGTTGCGCTCGCCGGCGAAGAGCTGAAAATGAAACGCCGCGGCGATGGCAAGCTGCAACCGAGCGACCGCCGCCAGGTGGACCGCGTGCGCTCGCAACTCGGCATGGTGTTCCAGAACTTCAATCTCTGGTCGCATATGACGGTGCTCGAAAATCTGATCGAAGGACCGATGCGCGTGCTAAAGCGCAGCCGCGCAGAGTCGGTTGAAGAAGCGGAAGCTCTGCTGGCGAAAGTCGGTCTCGCGGAGAAGCGCGGCCACTATCCGGCGCATCTCTCGGGCGGCCAGCAACAGCGTGTAGCGATTGCGCGTGCGCTGGCCATGCATCCGAAGGTCATGCTGTTCGACGAACCCACTTCTGCGCTCGATCCCGAACTCGTGGGTGAAGTCTTGCGCGTGATGCGCTCGCTTGCCGAAGAAGGCCGCACAATGCTGGTCGTCACGCACGAAATGGGCTTTGCGCGCCACGTGTCGAACCGCGTGATGTTCCTGCATCAAGGGCAGGTGGAAGCCGACGGTACGCCCGACGAAGTATTTGTCGAGTGCAAGTCGGAGCGCTTCCGGCAATTCGTGTCGAGTCATCAGGACCGCGCGACCAACTGATTCGTATCGCCAGGCAATTTACCGAGTAGAGCACCATCATGCCCGTGATCCGTTCCGATCGTCCTCTCGACTGGGCCCAGGTGGCGGCAGTCGCTGCCGGCGAGCCGCTCGAACTTTCCGCCGACGCCCGCGCGCGCATTGCGGCGGCGCGTGTGCTCGTCGAACAGATCGTCGAGCGCGGCATTCGCGCGTATGGCGTGAATACCGGTGTGGGCGCGCTGTGCGATGTGATTGTGTCGCCGAGCGAGCAGCGCACGCTGTCGCGCAACATACTGATGAGTCACGCGGTCGGCGTCGGCGTACCGCTCGGTGTCGCCGAGACGCGCGCGATCATGGCCGCCGCCGTCAACAATTTCGCGCATGGGCACTCGGGCATTCGTCTCGAGGTCGCCGATCAACTCGTGGCCTTGCTCAATGCCGATTGCTTGCCCGAAGTGCCGGCGTTCGGTTCCGTGGGTTACCTGAGTCACATGGCGCACGTCGCGCTGGTGTGCATCGGCGAAGGTCATGTGCGGTATCGCGGCGAGCGTCTGAAGGGCCGCGACGCGTTGCGCATGCTCGGCCGCGAACCGCTCGTTCTCGAAGCGAAGGAAGGGCTGAGCCTCATCAACGGTACGCCTTGCGTGACGGGTCTTGCGGCGTTGGCGCTTGCGCGCGCGGCACGCCTGCTCGACTGGACCGATGTCGTCGCGGCGATGAGCTTCGAGAATCTGCGCGGCCAGCTTGCCGCATTCGATGAAGACTCGCTCGCGTTGCGCATTTCACCGGGGCTGAACCTGGTGGGTGAACGCATGCGCACTGCGCTTACCGACAGCGGCATTCTCGCGGCGGTGGTCGGCCAGCGCACGCAAGACCCGCTCTCCATGCGCACCATCCCGCACGTGCACGGCGCCGCGCGCGACGTGCTGGCCGGGACCGCCGACGTGGTCGATCGCGAACTGGCGTCGATTACCGATAACCCGATAGTCGCCGGCACGCCGGAATCTCCGCGCGTCTATTCGCAGGCGCACGCGGTGGGCGCCTCGATTGCGCTTGCGATGGACAGCCTCGCCACCGCCATTGCGCAAGTCGCCGCGATGGCCGAGCGGCGCCTGGACCGCCTCGTCAATCCGCTCGTCAGCGGCTTGCCCGCGTTTCTTGCTGAGCCGGGCGGCACCTGCTCGGGCTTCATGATCGCGCAGTACACAGCGGCCTCGCTCGTCGCGCAGAACCGGCGCCTCGCGTTGCCCGCCAGTCTCGACGGCGGCATCACGTCGGGCTTGCAGGAAGATCACCTGTGCCATGCCACGCCCGCTGCGCTGAAGGCGCTGGAAATCGTCGACAACGCGGGGCGCATCGTCGCTATCGAATTGCTCGCCGCGGCGCAGGCCTACGATCTGCAAGCCACCGACGCACCGCCGGCGCCGCACACGCAGACGCTGTGGCAACGCGTGCGGCAAGTCGTGCCGACCTATCGCGACGACCGTCCGCTGGCCGACGACATGAGCGTGGCGTTCCGCATGATCGCGGGCGAGGCGCCGCCGCCCTTGCCGAGCCCTGGTAAAATGAGGCCGCGTACCGCCACCTCGACCGGCGGCGCGGAACTGGTTGCCGGTGCATCTGTCGCGAGCATGGCCGCTGGGGGTAAATTTTCCGCCGCCGCAAACAGCGCGAGCGATACGGACTGCGCGACTAATGCGGCCGGCTCGGTCGCCATCGCAAGCAACCCGCCGGTGGCCGCTCACGTAGTTTGATGGAGACATAGCCGGTGAGCGGGCTTACCCGCCGGCGAACCGCCGCAACCCACCCAAGAGGTCGGAGTGAACACAATTACAAACGAGCAAAAGCAGGGGCAGGAAGGCGTGCAAACAGCCGCGCAAACACGTGCACAAGCAGGTGCACAAGCCGGTGCACAAATAAGCGCGCAAAGTGCCAGCATTACGGACCGCGCCGCTTGCAAGGAGACACCGGCCAAGGCGATGCCCGCCTACGAGCAGATCAAGCGGTATGTGATCCGGCGTATCAGCGAAGGCGACTGGAAGCCGGGCGGCCTGATTCCTTCGGAAGCCGAACTGGTGAAGGAGTTCGGCGTGGCGCGCATGACGGTCTCGCGCGCGCTGCGTGAATTGACCACCGAACGCGTGCTGACGCGCGTGCAGGGTTCGGGTACGTTCGTCGCGCCGCAGCGGTATGAATCGACGGTGCTGGAGATCCGCAATATCGCCGACGAAATCGCCGCGCGGGGTCATCGGCATTCGGCGCGCGTGCTCACGCTCGAACCGAGCGACGATCCGCAGGCGCTCGAAGCGCTCGGCCTCGCGAGCGGCCCGGCGTTTCACTCGTGCATCGTGCACAGCGAGGAGGGCGAGCCCATCCAGTACGAGGACCGCTACGTCAATCCGAAGGTGTTCCCCGAGTATCTGCAACAGGACTTCACCGTCGAGACGCCGAATCACTACATGGTGCGTCTCGCGCCGATCCAGCGCGCGGAGTTTCGCATCTACGCGCAGAAGCCGGACGCCTACGTGCGGCGTCATCTGTTGATGGATATTGGCGAGCCGTGTCTGCAACTATGGCGTCGTACATGGGTGGGCGACGACGTGGCGACGTCCGTGCAGTTGTGGCACCCGGCGTCGCGTTTTCATCTGGCGGGGAATGTTTGATGTGGCGATACGGTGCGATGCGAGGCTATGACGCGTGGCGCTTCAACCCTGCCGCTGCGACGTATCCGGCGAAAAGCGGCAGCCCAGCCTGTAACGCGAGCCGGGATGCACGAAGCGTGCGAACGTCACCGCGACCCCGCTTGTCCAAGTGCGGCGCACAAGCGTGAGACACGGCTCTTCAGCGCGAATGTCCAGCAGTTCCGCTTCGGCGTGAGTCGGCAGGCCCGCATCGACGATATGTTCGACGTCGTGCGCGGGCACGGTTTCATAAAGATACTCGGACGGTCGGATCGCCGAGAAATCCTGCTGCAAAAAATTCGGCGCAATGGCCGGATTCACATAGCGATCCTCAAGTTGCACCGGCAAGCCGTTTTCCCGATGCACGCATATCACATGAAACACCGAAGCGCCCGGCGCAAGGCCTAACGCATTCGACACCACGACCGACGCCGTCTCACGCTGCAAAAGCACCGTGCGGTAGCTGTATTCGTGGCCGCGCGAGCGAATTTCGTCGCCGATATGCGCGATCATCAGCAGCGTCGATTGCGGTCTCGCTTGTGCGACGAACGTGCCGACGCCCGATACGCGCGTGACGAGCCCT
The DNA here is from genome assembly GCF_002879865.1 of Paraburkholderia rhynchosiae. Lineage (GTDB taxonomy): Bacteria > Pseudomonadota > Gammaproteobacteria > Burkholderiales > Burkholderiaceae > Paraburkholderia > Paraburkholderia rhynchosiae. The sequence goes on along the minus strand of NZ_PNXY01000012.1, from coordinate 195,131 downwards.
TCATGCGCGAGCTCGCGCAGCGCGCGGTTGACCGTCATGCGCGACACGCCGAGCGTCGCGACGAGATCGAGTTCCGATGGCAGGCGCTCGCCCGCCTGACGCGCGCCCGATTCGATGATGCCGCGAATATGATGCTTGACCTGCTCGTAGCGCGCAGCCGGCGCGTGCGTCGCCGCACGCGCGCCCTTCGACGCGGCGGGTGTACCGTGGGCCGCCGCCGTTAAGGGCTTACCGGTGCTCTTGCCGCGAAGCATGGAGGACATCGGGCGCCCCCAGTCACTGTCCGCGCGAGGCGGGTAAAATGGAGCGCGCGCTCATAGCGGCGCTTCGTCGTCGGGACCGCGCGCCCAGAAGGCGTTACGGTCGAAGTAGTTTTGCAGGAACTGCCGCAGGCGCGGCTGCCCGGCGTCGTGAAAGACCTCGCGCGGCTTGCCCTGCACGGCGATACGTCCTTCATCGATGAACATGACCTTGTCCGCGACCTGCGCGGCGAAGCCCATTTCGTGCGTGACGACGGCCATCGTCATGCCGTCGCGCGCGAGTTGCTTCATCACTTGCAGCACCTCGCCGACCAGTTCTGGATCGAGCGCGGAAGTCGGCTCGTCGAACAGCATGATGTGCGGCTCCATTGCGAGCGCTCGTGCAATTGCCACACGTTGCTGCTGGCCGCCCGACAGTTTCGCGGGATAGGCATCGCCCTTATGCGAGAGGCCCACGGTCTCGAGCATCTCGTTTGCCCGGCGGCGCGCTTCGGCGTGCGGCAGACGCTGCACTCGCAACAGCGCTTCCATCACGTTGCCGAGCGCCGTCATGTGCGGCCATAGATTGAACTGCTGAAACACCATGCCGACATTGCGCCGCACGCGATTGATCTCGCCTTGCGACGCGCGCACGCGTTTGCCGTTGCGCTCGCTATAGCCGAGCAGTTCGCCTTCGATGCGCACGTCGCCTTGATCGTATGTCTCCAGCGCGGCGAGGCAGCGCAGCAGCGTGCTCTTTCCCGATCCGGAAGGCCCGATGATGCACACCACTTCGGAGCGGGCAATCTGCAGATCGACGCCGCGCAGCACTTCGACTTCGCCGAAGCGTTTGCGCAGGTCGCGCACGTCGATTAGCGGCGCGCCGCGTTGAGCGTGGGCAGCAGCGTTGGATGCGGAAGAGGGCATGTCGGCAATGGCGTTCATGAGGTGATCCGATTCCTTTATGCCATGAAACGCGCGATGCGGGCTTCGGCCCACATGCCCGCGCGCGAAGTGAGTTCGACCAGCGCGAGATAGCACACGCACAACACCAGTAGCGTTTCGACGAAAGCAAAGGTCGCCGAGCCGATACCTGTCAGCACGAATGTGAGTTCGGGCACGGTGACGATCGACAGCACCGCCGTTTCCTTGCTCAACACGATGATGAGGTTCGTCAGCGCCGGCACGATCAACACGAGCATTTGTGGCATCTGAATGCGCAGTACCGCCTGCATGCGTGTCAAGCCAAGACAGGACGCCGCTTCGAGATGCCCAGGCGGCACAGATTGAAACCCGGAACGGAATGCTTCCGCGAAATACGCGCTGCCATAGAGGCCGAGACCGAGCACACCGGCTGTCATCGGTTCGAGTGTCAGGCCGAACGACGGGCCGCCGTAGTACAACAAAAACAGTTGCACGAGAAACGGCGTGCCGCGAAACAGCTCGATATAGAAGCGTAACAAGCCGCGTACCCAGCGTCCGCAGAAGAGTTGCAGCACTGCGATCACGAAGCCGATCAGCATGCCGATTGCGACGCCGGCGGCCCATGTGCCGAGCGTCGTCGCGAGGCCCGCGGCGATCGGCTGAAGATTGTGCGTGATGACAGTGGGATCGAACTGTTGCATCGCGAAGGCTCCGGTCGATCAGGCGTGCTGCAAACGATATTCGGCGGCATGCGCGACCAGCGCGAGCGCACCGCAGATCACGAAGTAGATGAGCCCGGCGGCGAGATACGCTTCGAGCGGGCGGTATGTGCTCGCCGCAATGTTCTGCGCGGTGCGCGTCAACTCCGCCACGCCGACAACCGAGATCAGCGACGAAGCCTTGATGAGCAGCACCATTTCATTGACGAGCGACGGCAGCGTCAAGCGGAATGCTTGCGGCACGAGAATGCGCCGCAGCGTGTCGAACGGCGACAGGCCGAGCATGCGCGCGGCTTCGATATGGCCCGGTGGAATGCTGAGAAAACCGCCGCGCAGAATTTCGGCGATATACGACGCCGAACACAGCGACACCGCGCTGACGGCAGCAACGAGCGGAGATACGTTGATGCCCGCGAACGGCAGCAGGTAATACACCAGCAGCAGTTGCACGAGCATCGGCACGCCGCGAAAAAAGAACACATACGCACCGCCGAATCTGCGTGCCGCGCGGTTGGGCGACAGCCGCGCCGCGCACACGCCGATTGCCACGAAGAAGCCGATGAAAAGACCCGTCAGCGAAACGCCGATGGTGGCGAGCGCCGCGTGCAGCAGCAGCGGGATGCCCTGAACGAAGACGGTCGTGCTGAACATGAGCGTCGCCCTCGCTAATGTGGGTTCAATGTGGGTTCAACGGGTGTTCAATGCGCGCTCAATAGTTCGGCGTGGGCATGGTCGTGGGGGCTTCCATTGCAACGCCGAACCACTTCTTCTGCAATGCCGTGAGGCGTCCGTCGTTGTGCATCTTGACGAGCGCCGCGTTGAAGGCGTCGGCGAGCGGCTTGCTGTCCGCGTCTTTACGCAGGCAGTACGCGAAGTAAACCTTTGCGCCGAACGGCGGTTGCACCACCGCAAAAGTTTCGGGGCGCTGCTTCGCCACGTAAGCAATGTTGGTCATCGAGTTCGCGACCGCCGCAATACGGCCGGCGGCGAGGTCCGCATAGGCCTGATTATTGTCGACGTATTCGCGGATTTCAGGCGGCTTCGGCAACGTCGCCACATATGCCTTCAATTGATCGAGCTGGGCCGAACCCTTGCCCGCGCCGACGGTTTTGCCCGCAATGTCCGAGGATTGCTTGAGCGCCGAGTCGTTCGCGCGTTTGAGGAGCGCGTCCGTGGCGTCCGCAATAGGCAGCGTGTACGTGTAGCGCTCCATGCGCGCCTTCGTGACGGTGAGCGGGCCGCCCACCATATCGAACTTGCCCGCTTCGAGGCCGGGCAGCACGCTTGGCCACGGCAAGTCGATGAAGCGCACTTTCACGCCGAGTTCCTTGCCAACCTCGCCAAACAGATCCTTGTTGAAGCCCGCTTGCTGACCGTTTTCGAGGAAGTCGAAAGGCGCGAACTGCATCTCCGTGCCGACCACCAGTTCGCCGGCTTTCTTCACTTTGGCGAGCTGGTCTTCAGCATGGGCGGTGACACTTGCCGCGCACAACGCCAGCATGACCAAACGACACTTCCAGCCTGCAAGGATGCTCATGAGATTCTCCGGTTGGCAAAGCGAGGGTCGCACAAGCGGCGCGCAAAAAGATGCGCAAAAGCGGCTCGGCGCAAGTCATGCGAGGCAGTATATACCGCAGTTTTCGCACGAAACAAATAAACGCGCGAGTAGAGAAAAGCCCTTACGTGAAGCGCCGCATGGTCACTTGCGGGTGCGCTTTTGGCGGTATATACCACTGCAATGACAAGGCGATCCCGCCGACCTTTCACGGAGCAACGCGATGCCTGTGACCCGTATTCCGCTCATCGATTTCGCCGGCGTTCGCGCGGGCGACCCGCACGCGTTGCAGCGCGTGGCGCAGGAAATTCGCGAAGCGTGTATGACGATTGGCTTCTTCTACATCGTCAATCATGGCGTGCCGCAAGCGTCGATCGACGCCGCCGCGCAGGCAGCGCGCACGTTCTTTGCGTTTCCGCCCGAGACGAAGCGGCGCGCGGCGGTCAATCATCGGCATCGGGGCTTCAATGCGCTTGGCGATGCGACCATGTATCAGGCGAAACGCCCCGATTACAAGGAGTTTTTCAGCATCGGGCTCGAGTTGCCGGAAGACGATCCGGATGTGCTCGCGGGGCAGGCACTACGTGGACCGAATAACTGGCCGGACTTCATGCCCGAGTTGCGCCCCGCGCTGTATGGCTACTATGAAGCGGTCGCCGCGTGCGGCGCCGATCTGTTGCGTGCGGTGGCGGTGAGCCTCGGCGTCGATGAACATTTCTTCACGCCGCGTTATACGAAGCGGATGCAGCGTACGCAGATGGTCTACTATCCGCCGCAACCGCCTCAGTCGGACGACGATCAATTCGGCGTCGCGCCGCATACCGACTATGGCTGCATCACGCTGCTGTGGCAGGATCAGGTGGGCGGCTTGCAGGTGCGTGAAATCGCCAACGACACGTGGGTCGATGCGCCGCCGGTGGAGGGCAGCTTCGTGGTGAACGTGGGCGACCTGCTCGCGCGCTGGACCAACGACCGCTTTCGCTCGACGCTGCATCGCGTGATCAATGCATCGGGGCGCGAGCGCTATTCGATCGCGACGTTTTACGATCCGACGTACGGCGCGATCGTCGATCCGCGCGATCTGGGTACGAGCACAGACGAACTGAAGTACCAGCCGGTGGCCGCGGGCGACTATATTCTCGGGCGCATCAACGATTCGATGGGCTATCGGAAGAAGCAGGCCGCTAAAACCACATAAGCGCGACATCAGCTCGAGATAAGCTCGAGATACGCAACGCAAGGAACACCGCATGACGGACAACAGTAATGCAAGCGCTCAGAGCAGCACGGCGCCGCTTGCCGCAACGCTAGACGCACTTCGCGCTGCGCTCGGTGATGACGCGGTGCGCGTGGGTGAGCAGATCGGCGAACGCGCGATGACCGACTGGACGCGTCACGATCCGACTCGGCCCGCGGCGTTGCTGTTGCCTCGCAGTACGGACGAAGTCTCCCGCGCGCTCGCGATTTGCCACGCGGCTCATCAGCCGGTCGTGCCGCAAGGCGGCATGACGGGACTTGCCGGCGGCGCGATTGCACGCGCCACGGATATCGCGTTGTCGCTCGAACGCCTGAACGGCGTCGAGGAAATCGATGCGGCTTCGGCGACGCTGACCGTGCGCGCCGGTACCACATTGCAAACCGCGCAGGAAGCCGCGGCCGAAGCAGGCTTCGAACTCGCGCTCGATCTCGGCGCGCGCGGCTCGTGCCAGATCGGCGGCAATCTGGCGACCAATGCGGGCGGCAATCGCGTGATCCAGTCGGGCACCGCGCGCGACCAGGTGCTGGGTCTCGAAGTCGTGCTGGCCAATGGCGACGTGCTGACCTCGCTCGGCAAGATGGTCAAGAACAACACGGGCTATGACCTCAAGCACTGGTTCATCGGCTCGGAAGGCACGCTCGGCATCATCACGCGTGCGGTGTTGCGGCTTCATCCGCAGCGTGCTGCGCGTCACACGGCGCTCATCGCGCTCGATGGATATGACGCCGCCGTGAATCTGCTGCGGCGTCTGGCGACGCGCTTCGGCAACGACATCGGCGCATTCGAAATCATGTGGCCGGATTTCTACGACTTCGGCGTCAAGCTGACGGGCACGCGCTCGCCGTTCGACGGCGCGCATCCGCTTTATGCGCTAATCGAACATGCGAGTTTCGATTCGAGCGACGACGGCGAACGCTTTTCCACCGCGCTGACCGACGCGCTCGACGCGGGCCTGATCCGCGATGCGGTGATCGCACAATCGGTAGCCGACGCGCGCGCGTTGTGGGCGATTCGCGAATGCACCGCTGAGTTTCCGGTGCGGCTTGACGCGATCAACTTCGACGTGAGCCTGCCGATCAGTGGAATCGGCGGCTTTGTCGAGCGTTGCCGCGCGGCGCTGGATGAGCGCTGGCCCGGCAACGAATCGTATTTCTTCGGGCACATCGGCGATTCGAATCTGCATGTCACCGTCGACGGGCATTCGATTCCCGGCGTCGATCATCACGCGGTGTATGCGTTCGTCTATGAAATGCTTGGACCGCTGCACGGGTCGGTCTCGGCGGAACACGGGATCGGTTTGCTCAAGCGTGAGTTTTTGCCGATCTCGCGCTCGCCCGCGGAACTGGCGGCGATGGCCGCGATCAAGCGTGCACTCGACCCGCACGGCATTCTGAATCCGGGCAAGCTGTTCTGAACATCGCGGCTTCAATGCGCGTTCAGATAGCTCGCGATGGTCGGGTAAACATCGACCGCTGCGTTCTTGCCGAAGATGCAGTCGATGTGTCCGTACCCTGGAATCAGATGCCGCTCATACGGCTGCTCGGGAAACGCGTTGACGAGCATCTCGTAGGTGAGCGCGGTGCTTTCCGGCACATACGTTTCGTTGCGGTCACCATGAATGAAACCGATCGGAATGCGCATGCCTTCCAGGCCTTTCATACCGCGCGCGCCTTTCAGATAGACGTCGTCACCATCAGCGTCCACGACCTTGCCCGCGCGCACCATGGCGGCCAGATGTTTGAACACGCCGACGTCGTGCACGCCGAGCAATTCCTGCAAATTCGAATGAAGTGTCTCGCTTAGCTGCACATGTTCGTAAAGCAGGCCGTACATGAAAGTCGCACGATGGCAGATCGCGTTGCCGCAACCCTCGTCGTGATCCACGGGATAGAGCCGCAGCGCTTCGTCGAAAAGATTGTGCGGCCACTTTTCGTTCTCTGTATAAGCGGTGAGGTCGCTCACGCCAAGGTACTGCATGATGTCGGGAATGTGCAGGCCGGCCTTGATCCTGCCAAGTCTGCCGGGCACCGGATGCACGGCGACTTGTGAGATCACCGCGGAACGCACGCCTTCGAGTCCCGCCATCAGCGACATGCTCAACGCGAGGCCGCCCATGCAGTGGCCGAGCGCCTGAATGTCCGTCACGCCGGTCACTTCGCGAATCTTCGCGACCGCTGCGGGAATATCCTCGAGCGCGACTTTATCGACATTGGTCGGCACCAGCACGCTCGGCATTTCGATGCTGACGCGCAGATCGACGAGCCACACGTCATAGCCCGCGGCGCACAGATATTCGACGAGGTTCGTGCCGATGAGATCGGTTGAATAGATGCGGCTCGACACGCCGGAGCCGTGAATCAGCAACACAGGGCGCGCGTTCTTGCGAGCGGGATCGACGTAGCGTGTCAGCCGCAAGCTCGTGCCATCGGGTGTATGGAAGAAGAACACTTGCGGCGCCGGCGCGCGCAGTGCGCGCTTCAAACGCGGCGATGCGGCGGCGTCGTAATACTGCAAAGGCGCGGCCACGCCGCCATATTCGCTGAACAGTACGCCCGCGAAGAACTTGCCGAACTTTAAGGTCCATTCGAGGCGCGTCTTCACGTCCGGCGCGTTGGTGACCTCGAGCGTGCGCTGCTGCTTGAGGAAGTTTTCCGGCGTGATGATCAGCTTCGCCTTGCCGATCGGCGGCGCGTCGGCTTGCGGTGTATCGCGCAGTTCAGCGTACAGCGCATTCGTTTGCTCCCACAATTCGAGCGGCGACGTGCGCGTGATGATCTTTTGCCCGCTCAGATACCAGGTTTTGCCTTCGGTTGAATTGAGCGTCATCCGATAGTTCATGTTGCGCTCGTCCACATCCTGCGGGTCGACGACGAACAGATTGAAGGTGCCCTCGGTGATCGTCATAGGTTGCGCGGAGAGCGCGGGGCAGGTCAGCGTGCCGGCGGTTCGCGCCATATGATCCGGCTCGCCGAGCATCCTGGCCAGGTCGTCGGATTCAACCGTCAGCGTAAAGGCCATCGGGCTCGCAGCTGCCTCGTTCGCGCCGGCCGGCGTGTAGTGGCCGACCATCGTTTCGGTGAAGCGCAGGCCGATCTTTTGCGGTGGCGGTGTGTCGGCGGTGCCCTTCGAATCGTAGTCGATCGTCCAGCCGCGCGACGCCGCGAGCAGCGCGCTGTTGCGTTCGGCCAGCGCCGAGATGGTCCACAGCGGATTGACGCCGAGCGACATCGGCATGACTGCGCCGTCCATCACGTAGAGGCCTTCGTGCACGCCAGCGCCGGTCATGCTGCTGAAAACGCGCCCCATATGATCGACCACGCCATGTTCAGCGTCGTCGCCCATCGCACAGCCGCCAAGCGGATGCACGGTGACGATCCGGTTGCCGAAGATGTCATTGGCAATCGGATCGCGCAGGTATTTGCCGCCGAGCGGCACGGTCGCTTTCTTCAGCGTCTCCTCGACAGTTTCGAAGATCGGCTGTTTGCCGGCGTTTTCCCATGCAATGCGTGGCCGTCCCTTGTCGTTCACGCTGATCTGGCCGCTTTCGTCGTCGTGCGCCATGACGAGGTAGCTTTGCGTGTGGTTGAGCGCGCCGCGATACGGACCGTGCAAAAAACTTTCGACAACGCGTGCGTCGTAGGCAAGCTGCCGTTCGACCGGGCGCGGCCCGGCGACGTCCACGCCTTCGAGCGGCGCGGCGGCGCTCAGCAGCCCGACAAGCGCCGCGCCGACCGGCCCCGCGAGCGAGCCTTCCTCGATCACGAAGCCGTCTTTCACGTCCGCGGTATTGCGATGGTCGATCAGACCGGTGATGGTCGGCCCGACAGCCGGAATATCGCCCTCCCCATGCGCGCCCCAGCCGACGCCGTTGATCACGTCGTCCGTGTTGTACGCGAAAGCGAGCACGTCGCCGTTACCGGTGAAGCGCTGGCCGAGCACGCCGGACACGCGCAAGCCCTCGTTACGCGAGCGCAATAGCAACGCGGTCGAACCGATTGTCCCCGCCGACACGATGACGATATCCGCACTCACGAAGAGATCGGGCGCGTCATAACTCTCGCGTCCCAGATGCACGAGCTGGTAGGCCACTTGCCACTTCCGTGTATCGGCGTTGCGAGTCACAGAATGGACCGCGGCACCCGTAAAAATCTGCGCGCCATGCGCGACGGCGTCGGGCAGATAGTTCATGTGCGTCGAATTCTTCGCGTTGTAGTTGCAGCCCGAGTTGCAGTCGCCACAGCCGTTGCACGCTTGCTGCGCGACGCCGGCCGCGTTCGTGCGGTCCTCGAAAGTGACCGTCACTGGCGGAGTGCTAAAGCGATCCCCCATGCCGAGCGCCTCGGCAGATTTCCCGAGCGCCAGCAGTTTCGGCAACTCGCGCATTCGGTTCGGGACGGGCGACGGTTCCAGCATCGCCCACGCGCGTTCATAACCTTTGTCGCGCCCGGCCTGATCGCCACGCAAGGCGGCGGGCCAGCGCTCGTCGTCCCATAGCCTTGGCTCGGCCTTCAACGCGACGTTCGCGTTGATCAGCGAAGTGCCGCCGAGACCGCAGCCGACCACAGCGTTGACGTCGTCGTTCACGTGGACTTCGAGCAGCGCGAGTGGCGAGCCGATTTGCGCAAGCGCGGTGTTGTACTGGATCTGTTCGGCGCCCTGGAATGGCGTGCGAGGGAATTCGCCGGCCATGAATTCGCGGCCGCGTTCGAGCACGCACACGCTGCGGCCCGCGCGCGCCATGCGGCTGGCGGCAATGGCGCCGCCATAACCGGACCCGATCACGATCACTTCGTAATGCGATTTCATCGCCGTCATGGCGCTCGATAAGCGGTTCATTGAGGACCACCTCGTCAGGAATCGATGCAGGGAAGGGACCAGGCTTCGGAAGGAAGACGGCGCGCGGCCGCGGCTTTTGTATCGTAGGCGGTGCGCGATGACAAAAAAAGGTGCATCGGATCCGATGCGCCATGCAGTGTTCGTTTCGCCTTCGGTTTTTGTCCCCGTCCACCCCGTCAATATGGCCTGTTACGCGGCCACTTCATTCATTTCGCTATCGCTCGATTCGGCCGCCAGCAGGTTCAGCACAAGCAGAATGGCGCCGCGATTGTCGATATCGATATCGATCCCCAGCACGTCCGTGAGCCAGCGGCCGATCTTCGTATTGGAAAAATCGCGGGCGGTGGCCGTCTTTTTCATGGTGACGCCGAGTTTGACCGCGCGATAGTGATACGAGGGCACGCGATGCTGAGCCGCAACCGCCGACAATCCGCCTTTGCCTTCCGAGCACCAGCCGAGGCTACCGGCCAGCACGATCCGTTCGGGTTCGTCGAGGCTTTCGATAAAAGCGCGCGCCGCGAACCTCACCCGTTGTTCGTCGAGACCGTATTGCAGCAGCACGCTTTGCACCGGGTCTTCCAATGCCTGGGCATGCAGATCGATTTCCTGCGCCATGCCGTCGAGTTCCATCGACACGTTGCGTTGGTGGCCGGCACTGCGCAGGCAGTCGATCAGATAGCGTCGGAAATAGGCGCACAATGCGTAACCGTTGGACGGCGCACTGTCGGCGCCGGCATGCGTTTCCGTGTGGCCGGGAGCGAGGCGCAGCACCTTGGAATAGATGAACTGTGCGACGAGTTCTTCCTTGTCTTCGCCGAGCGCTTGCAATTCCAGCGGGTGATAGGTGCGTAAGGCCCGCTTGACCAGTTCGACCATCGACACCATTTCGTCGGCGGACAACCGCGTACGACGGCGCCATAGATCGGGCAGGATCGCATCGTCGAGATTGCGGACGAACTCGTGGCTCGGAACTGCGCCCATGAAAGCCTCCATTTGGGTCAGGCAAGAAGCGCGGTGAGCCTCGACTGCAGGCGAAGAGTTGATGATAGAAGCGTTGCGGCCGCGCTGTGTTGTGAAGGCAGTATGGTCGCCGGCGGCGGTCTCGCCTATATAGATTAAGTGGTAGCTGATGGGTAAACTGCCGGGTAAACCATCTGGCAGCGCGCCTCTCATTCGTCTGATGAGAAAGCGGCTGGACCGCGCCGCTTCATTGCAGTAGGACCGTGCAGGCTCTTGCGCATTGCGCCCGGCCGCGTTACATGCAGCGCCGGGCTTCCGCGCCACATCACCGAATTTGCCGTGCCCGACAAGGAGACCGCGCGATGCGGGCTGACCCGATCCAGCGTGCAATCGACGAAGACCTGGTGCGCGTGCTGTACGCGCAAGATCCGATCGCATTCTTTTCGCACTGGTTTTCTATTGCGGTGCTGGTGGCGATCTACTGGCCTGCGATACCGTCGCCGCCGCTCTTTATCGCCTGCTTCGGGTTCTATGCAGCGGCCAATTGCGCCGGCCTCGCGCTGTGGATCTGCAACCGGCGCTATCCGCATGTCATGTCGCCGCGCGGCTGGATCAACCTGCACGCCGTGCGGGGGGTGTTGCTGTACAGCGCGCCCGGCATCGCGATCTGGTTCGCGTTCCAGAGTCCGCAAAGCGATTTGCCGTTGCTGCACACGGTGATGCTCGTCACGCTCGCAGCGGGCGTGTTCATGTCGAACGGCTTCGACCTGCTGAACTTCGCCACGGCTATTCCATTCCTGCTGTTTCCGTCGATCGTGCTGCATTTCGGCACGCATACATTCGACCGCACGATTGTTGCCATCGTGCTGGCGTTCTTCTTCTGCGCGATCAACGTATATGCGCTGAGTTATCGCAAGCTGTTTCAGCAGGTGGTGCAGGCGCGCGTCGATCAGCAGTACCTCGCGGAATCGCTTGCGGTGCAAAAGCATGTCGCCGAAGAGGCGAGTCTCGCGAAAACGCGCTTTTTTGCGGCCGCGAGCCACGATTTGCGCCAGCCGCTGCATGCGATCGGCCTGCTCGCGGCGTCGCTCAACGATCCGGCGGCGACGCCCGCGCAGCATGCAAAGACAGCCGAGCACATTGTCTATAACGTCGAAGCGCTGAATCAGCTATTCAACCAGGTACTCGATCTCGCGCGGCTCGAAAGCGGTGTCACACAAGTGATCCGTCTGCATTTCCGGCTTTCCGAACTGTTCGAGCGGGTCGGCAGCCAGTATCGACCGCAGGCCGCGGCGAAAGGGCTCGCACTGCGAATCGCGCCGACGTCGATGGTGGTCCACGACGATCCGGTTCTACTCGAACGCGTGCTTAGCAATCTGCTGTCGAACGCCGTGCGCTATACGGAAGAAGGCGCGATCTGGCTCGGTGTGCGGCGCGCGGGGCGGGCCACGGGCGGCTACATCGAGGTCCGGGATTCGGGCATCGGCATTCCGGTCGAAGAGCACGAGCGCATCTTCGAGGAGTTCTATCAGGTCGCCAACCCGCAGCGCGACGCGCGCCAGGGGCACGGCCTCGGTTTGCCGACGGTCAAGCGCCTCGTCAGCATGCTGGGCGGCGAATTGCAATTGCGCTCGGCACCGGGCCGCGGTTCGGTGTTCCGCTTCCCGGTGCAGGCGGGCGACGCGAGCGGCATCGTCGCGAGCCTGAATGAAGCGGTGGCGGGGGGGGCGTCCGCGCAAGGGCGACAGGTGCTGTGCATCGACGACGAACCGTCGATACTCGAAGGCCTTTCCGCTCTGCTCGGGCGCTGGGGATGCACCGTGCGCGGTGCACGCGACGAAACCGCAGCGTTGGCCGCGCTCGCGGACGGCTTTGTGCCCGACGCGGTGCTCTGCGATTACCAGTTGGCCAATCACCGGACCGGCGCGCAGGCGCTTACGGCTGTGCGCAATATGCTCGCGCGCGCCGGTCACGAAGGCGTGGTGACGTTGCTGATCACGGGCGATATGGCCTCGGCGGAACTGGCGGCGCTCGCGTTGCAGGGAATTCCCGTGCTTCACAAGCCGGTCACGGCGGCGCGTCTGCGGCGCACGCTCGAAATGCTGTGGCAGCAGGCGGAGCTGGACAAGGGACGGGCGGCGGCCGTGGTGGAATTGCCTGCCGCCGATAAGGTCACGGATGCGGGCAGTAAGGGAGGCTCGTCGAGCAAAGACACCGGCGCCGACGGAGTAACCATGCCGCCAGGCGCTGCACGAATCGAAGCGCGGCATCGTCCGCAAAGCGCGTCGCAAGAGGAAGGGTAGGCGCTCATCGCGGCGACCGCGCGTTGCTGTGCGCGCAGCTGAGCGCATCGCCAATGAAAGCTAATACGCGCGACCTCGCGGCCTTTACTGCCACGAACGCTACAGCGTTTTCCCTGCTTCGAGCCAGCCGTTGATCACGGCGATTGCGGTTGCCCGGTTGTGGACACCGAGCGCCCGAAAGATCACCGACAGATGCACCTTGACCGTGCCTTCCGCCACGCCGAGTTCCCGCGCAATCATCTTGTTGGTCCAGCCGCGATGCACGAGCCGCATGATGTCCTGCTGACGCGGCGACAGATTCTCCAGCAAGTGCTGCTGATGCGGCTGCAACGCCTGGAGTTGCGCGATGGGTTCGGTCAGTGTCGCGCCGCTCTGGCCTCGCGCGGTTGCCGTGGCTTGAACGGCTCCGGCGTTCTGCGCACAGACCTCCGCGGATTGCCCGTCACGCGAGCCGAGCAGGCTCAGCGCTTCCATCGGCACATAAGCGCCACCCGACAGCACGAGCTCGATCGCCTTCAGCATCACGCTTGCCGGCTGCCGCTTCGGCACAAAACCGAGCGCGCCGGCGGCCAGCACCGCGCGCATTTCGTCCGGCGACTCTTCGGCGGAAAGCACCACCACCGGCAGCGCTGGATTCGCCTTCAACAGCACTTCAAGCGACGACGCGCCGCTCATGCCCGGCATATGCAGGTCGACGATCGCAAGATCGTGATCGGCGTCGGGCCGCGCGGCCGCAGCCAAGGTTTCCCACGTGTCGGCTTCGTCGAATTGGGCGTCGGGATCCAGACCGCGGAGCATTCCCTTGACGCCTTGCCGGATCAGTTCATGGTCGTCCGCCACAAGAAACTTCATGATGTCTCCACGAGTCGGGCTTGCGCGTTGTGGACTACCGCCGTTGCAGGGTCTTGTTTTACTTCTGTTGTCGTGAATCGCATCATTGCCGGCTACCCCGTGATCATAAGCCGATCGGTGTGGCGCGGTGTGCCTTGCGGCTCTCCGCGCCGGTCGTTCTCTCTTGTGGGATCGCCGGCGCTACATTATCTGCGTCTTCATCTGCGTCTTCATCTGCGTGTTCTACAGGCAGGTCTCTCGCGCATTGGTTCCGGCTTGCTACGTAGACGAGCCGCGCGCACCGTTTTTGAAGCCGTTTCGGACGGCTTCGAAAGGTTATGCCAGCCGGATCAAAGCGCGTGAGCCGACGGGCGCCTAGCGCTCATTTCACGGCAAATAACGTCGCATTCATCAGCAGCTTGAAGGCGAAGCCGAGCGACATCGCCGAGCCCACGCCGAAGCACCAGAGCGCCACGAACCAGAGCCAGCCCGGCAGCTTGCTCGCGGACTTAGTGATAGTGATGTTGGTCGCCATGACGCACCTTGCCGCGAAAAACCCAGTAACCCATCGTCGTATAGGCGATGATGATCGGCAGAATCACCGCTGCGCCGACCAGCGTGAACGTCTGGCTGGAGCGCGGCGCGGCCGCTTCCCACAGCGTCACGCTCGACGGAATCGCATACGGCCACAGGCTCACCAGCAGCCCGACATAACCGAGCAGCACGAGCAGCAATGCGAGTATGAACGGCGTGTTGTGATGCCGCTCGCGTACCGCGCGGCGCATGAAGACCGCGCAGGCCGCGACCATGAATGGCACGGGCAGCAGTCGGTAGAGAAGGCCGTCGTGGAACCAGCGTTGCGCGATGTTCGGGTCCTGCAGCGGCGTCCACAGGCTCACGATCGCGATGAAGCCGAGCAGCACGACAGTCAGCGGCCATACCACCCGATGCAGGCGGCGCTGCAAGTCGCCTTCCGTTTTCGCCACCAGCCAGCAGCAGCCCAGCAACGCGTACGTGACGATAAGCCCGAGGCCCGTCAGCAGACTGAACGGCGTGAGCCAGCCGAACGCATCGCCGGCATAGGCGCCGTCGATCACGGGAATGCCTTGGAGGAACGCACCCAGCACGATGCCCTGGAAAAACGTGGCGCCCGCCGAACCGCCGATAAACGCGAGATCCCACATGTGCTTGGTCCGATTGGCCTTCGCGCGAATCTCGAACGACACGCCGCGAAAGATCAGGCACACGAGCATGAAGATCAGCGGCAGATAGAGCGCGGACAGCACGGTGGAATACACCATCGGGAACACGGCGAACAGCGCGGCGCCGCCGAGCACGAGCCACGTTTCGTTGCCGTCCCAGACCGGTGCGACGGTGTTCATCATCAGGTCGCGTTCCTTCTCGTCGGGGAAAAACGGAAAGACAATGCCGATACCAAGATCGAAGCCGTCCAGCACGACATACATGAAAAGGCCTAGCGCGATGATCGCGGCCCACACTACGGTTACGTCCATTTTCTTTCTCGCAAGTCGACCAGGTTAGGCGGCGTCGATCATCTGATCGGCGGCGGAGAAGGGGCGGCGCGCGGTCTGATCCAGTGTCTGCTCTGGCACGCCGTGCGGCGTCTGTCCGGGCAGCGCCGGACCGGAGCGCATCAGCTTGAGCATGTAGTAGACGCCCGTACCGAACACCAGGAAGTACACGACTACGAACGCCATCAGCGAAATGCCGACCTGTTGCGTGGTGAGCGGCGACACCGCCTGCGACGTGCGCATCACGCCATACACGACCCACGGCTGGCGGCCGGCTTCCGTGGTGACCCAGCCGGCCAGCAGTGTGATGAAACCGCTCGGGCCCATCGCTACGGCCACGCGCTGGAACCACTTCGATTCGAACAGGCGTCCGCGGCGGCGCAGCACCCACGCGGCGACCGACATCACGATCATCAGCACGCCGAGCCCGGCCATGATGCGAAAGCTCCAGAATACGACCGTGGAGTTTGGCCGGTCCTGCGGCGCGAATTCCTTCAGGCCACGAATTTCGCCGTCCCAGCTATGCGTGAGAATGAGGCTGCCCAGATGCGGAATCGACACCGCATAGCGCGTGGTTTCCGCCTGGATGTCGGGAATGCCGAACAGGTTTAGCGCGGTGCCGCCTTTTTCGGTGTCCCACAGACCTTCGATCGCCGCGATCTTCGCCGGCTGATATTCGCGCGTGTTCAAACCATGCTGATCGCCGACGAATGCCTGGACTGGCGTGAGAATCAGCAGCAGCCAGAGCGCCATCGAGAACATCTTCTTGACGGCGGGGTCGCGCCGTCCGCGCAGTAGATGCCATGCGCCCACCGCCGCCACGACAAGCGCCGCGACGATGAACGCCGCGAGCGCCATATGCGCGAGCCGGTACGGGAACGACGGATTGAAGATGATCTTGAACCAGTCGAGCGGCACGACCTGGCCGTTCACGACTTCGAAGCCTTGCGGCGTCTGCATCCAGCTATTGGACGCGAGAATCCAGAAGGTGGAGATCAGCGTGCCGATGGCGACCATCAGCGTCGCGCCGAAGTGCGCGCGCGGACTCACGCGCTGCCAGCCGAACAGCATGATGCCGAGGAAGCCGGCTTCGAGGAAGAACGCGGTCATGACCTCGTACATCAGCAGAGGTCCGGTGATGGGGCCCGCGAAGCTGGAGAAACCGGACCAGTTGGTGCCGAACTGATAACTCATCACGACCCCGGACACCACGCCCAT
Organism: Paraburkholderia rhynchosiae; assembly: GCF_002879865.1. Classification (GTDB taxonomy): domain Bacteria; phylum Pseudomonadota; class Gammaproteobacteria; order Burkholderiales; family Burkholderiaceae; genus Paraburkholderia; species Paraburkholderia rhynchosiae. The sequence continues at coordinate 178,756 of NZ_PNXY01000012.1, read as the reverse complement.
GCCGAAGGCCACCGCGAAAATCTTCGACCAGAAGAGACACAGGTCTTTGTAGTACGCCTTGCCGGTTTTCAGCCAGCGCCATTCGAGCACGGCGATAAAGCTGGCGAGGCCGATGCTCAGCGCCGGAAAGACGATATGAAAAGAGACGGTGAACGCAAACTGGATGCGGGCGAGATCGAATGCCGATATTGCGGAGTTCATGATCGTGAAGTGCGTGATGCCGCAGAGGCGGACTAAGCGCGTCGACCGTTGTCGGTGCGCACTGCGTTTCGCAGATGGTCGAAGATTAGAGGAAGCGCAGGATTTATGCTGCGGTGCGACGTGCGTCAAAAGACCGCCTTGTTTCGGGCTGTTGGCCGTTTTTTTGACGGCAAGGTCTTGATGTGTATCAGCTTTTTCTGAGTGTTTTTGAGCGCGCGTTTTGGCTTGACGGCGCGAAACTGCGGCAATCGACCGCGTCGCAGCAAGGGCGGGAGGGCGGCGCAGCGGGCTTTCTGACGCACCGGGGATGCGCGGGGTAAGTGCTGAGGACGACCGGGCCGGACGAATCTTTATGCGCCGGAGGTTCGCGAATGTTATACGACATCGCACAAACTGAGATGTGCTGGCGCGTTGTTTCTCAGACGAAATCCTCTCAGAGGACCCTTCGTAATTCGGGTAAATGCCTGGTTGAAATCAGCTTCCTGATCGCCGATAGTACGTTATCGTACAACATACGTCGCGCCGCAGACGATCCTCGTCGCTCGCGAGCCGATGCAGTAAAGGAACCCCTATGAAAAAGATTGCCCTGAGTGGCGCCGGAGGCCAGCTTGGCTCGGTCGTGCGCGCTGCGTTTATTGCACGCGGCACCCCGCTGCGCTCGGCGGCGGGCTCCAAACCGCTGACCCCGCTCGTCGACGGCGAGGATGTGATGCATGGTGACCTACGCGATGCCGCGGTCGTCGATCGTCTGCTGGAAGGCGTCGACGTGCTGATCCACTTCGCTGGGACGAGCGTGGAGCGTCCGCTGCCCGAGATCATCGAAAACAATCTGCGTGGTCTCGTCGAAGTGTATGAAGGCGCGCGCCGGCACGGCGTCAAGCGCGTGGTGTTCGCGAGTTCGAATCACGCGATCGGCATGTATCCCGTGACTGAGCGTCTCAGCCTCGACTGCGAACTGCGCCCGGACGGCTTCTATGGCCTGAGCAAGGTGTGGGGCGAAGCACTCGCGCGGATGTATTGGGACAAACACGGCATCGAGAGCGTGTGCGTGCGCATCGGCAGTTGTCTCGAACGTCCGACCGAGCCGCGGCATCTGAGCACCTGGTTCGGTCATGCAGATCTGATGCATTTCCTCGACCGCTGCATCGACGTAGAGGACGTCGGCTTCATCACCGTGTGGGGCGTTTCCGCCAACACGCGCAGCTGGTGGGACAACGGCGGCGCCGACCGTCTGGGCTACAAGCCGACGCAAAACGCCGAAGACTGCGCCGAGGAAATTCTGGCCCGTCCGAATCCGCTCGATGCGCTGGGCCAGCGCTTCCAGGGCGGCAGCTTTGTCGGCATCGATTATTCGCGTGAGGACGCGGACGCGGGTACCGGCGCCGATAACGCCGCGGCTTCCGCGGCCCGGCCGTCCTGAAAGTTCAAGCATCGTTAGGAGACGCAGCAATGAAGATCAAGGGCATCCGCTGGTGGATGGTCAGTCTGGTCGCAGCCGGGCTCATTATCAATTACCTGGCGCGCAATACGTTGTCGGTGGCCGCGCCGACGTTGATGAAGGACCTTCACATCACCACCGAGCAATACGCTCACGTGGTGGTCGCGTGGCAGCTTTGCTATGCATTCATGCAGCCGGTCGCGGGCTTCCTGCTCGATACGGTCGGCACGAAAATCGGTTTCGCCGCGTTCGCCGTGGCCTGGTCGCTCGCCTGTGCGGCGGCGGCGTGGTCGACGGGATGGCAGAGCCTCGCGTTCTTCCGCGGCCTGCTCGGCATTGCGGAGGCTGCAGGCATTCCCGCCGGCGTCAAGGCGACGAGCGAGTGGTTCCCGGCTAAAGAGCGTTCGGTCGCGATCGGCTGGTTCAACATCGGTTCGTCGATCGGCGCGTTGCTCGCGCCGCCGCTGGTGGTGTGGGCGCTGTTGCACGGCGAATGGCAACTGGCTTTCGTGATCGTCGGCGTGGCGGGGATTGTGTGGAGCGTCGTGTGGATGCTGCTGTACAAGCATCCGCGCAAGCAGAAACTGCTGGGCGACGCGGAGCGCGAATACATTCTCAGCGGCCAGGAAGCGAAGCACAGCGACGCCGGCGCGCCCAAGCGCAGTTGGCTCGCGATGCTGGGGAGCCGCGACTTCTGGGCGATCGGCATTCCGCGGATTCTGTCGGAGCCGGCGTGGCAAACCTTCAACGCGTGGATTCCGCTCTACATGATGACCGAGCGTCACATGAACCTGAAGGAAATCGCGCTGTATGCATGGATGCCGTTCCTCGCGGCGGATATCGGCTGCGTGCTCGGCGGCTATCTGAGCCCGCTGTTTCATAAGTACGCGAAGGTATCGCTCTTCACGTCGCGCAAAATGGTGTTCGTGGTCGGCGCGCTGTGCATGATCGGGCCGGCGTGCGTGGGCCTCGTGGCAAGTCCGTACGTGGCGGTCGCGCTGCTGTGTGTGGGCGGTTTCGCGCACCAGACCTTGTCGGGCGCGTTGTACGCAATTACGTCCGATATGTTCGGCAAGAACGAAGTCGCCACCGCGACGGGCATGGGTGGCATGGCCGGTTACCTCGGTGCGGCCGCGTTCACGGCCCTGTTCGGTGTGCTGGTCACGCAGGTCGGCTACAGCCCGCTGTTCGTGCTGCTGGCGGTGTTCGACATCATCGCGGCTGGCGTGGTGTGCCTGCTCGCGAAAAGCACGGACAAGACGCCGGAGCCGCGTTGGGTTGCGGCAGGCGCTGCGGCGAAGTGATCCGCTAGTCTCAGCGACTGCGTGCAAGCGCAAATAAAATGGCGGCGCCTTTGGGGCGCCGCCATTTTTTATGCTCGATTCGCAGGGTTTTATCTCTCGCCATTTTCAGGCGGCGCGGCGAACAACGTTGCTCCTTGCGCCGCGCCGCTTTTTGCCCGCTTTTTTGCTTAACGCTTAGTGTTTAACGCTGATCCACCACCGTCGTGTTGTATGTCGTTGTGCCGATCACCACGTTCTTCAGCGCAATGCCGTTGACGTTGTATGCATAGATCGGCCCCGGCGTAGTCGATGTGGCCGGTCCCGCGCTGACCGCCGTCCCCAGATTGCAGTTCGAAATGGTGACGCCCGTGATTGCTGGAATCGTCGGCGCGGGCGCGGGGCCGTTGTAGTCGAAAGCGACCGGGCCTTGCGCGACGATCGCCTGGAAGCACGAACCCGTGACGCCGTTGAGCGTGACGTTGCTCGCCTGCACGTTCGAAATGTTCACGTTCTGCACGACGGCAGGGCGGGTTCTTATCGCGTCGTTGGCCGGCTGGTAATCGCAGTCGAAGGTGATCAGGCCGCCCTGTGCAGCAGACGGATTGGCCGCTGTCGCGGTGGCGACGCCGAGCGGCACCGTGCCGTTGATCGGACTGCCGGCGAGGAGCGCGCTGCCGTAGCCGCCGCCTTTCAACGCGACGCCGTTGGGCAGCGCGACCTTGTCGACATAGAAATTCTTCACGAAGCCGCCGCGATTCATATTCGTCTTGATGCGGATCGCGATGTTCAGCGGATTGGTCGCCCAATTCTGATTCAGCATCTGCAGATTGCGTGCATAGATGTTCTGCACGCCGCCGCCCATTTCGCTGCCGAGCGTGATGCCGCCGTGGCCGCTATTCATCGTGCAGTTCTGGATCACGTGATTCTGCGCGGGACCGTATTGCGTATCGAGATCCTTGCCCGATTTGATGGCGATGCAATCGTCGCCCGTGTTGAACGTGACGTTGTCGCAGAGCACGTTATCGCATGCGTCGGGATCGAAGCCGTCGTTGTTGGGGCCGATGCTGTTGGTCGTCACGCCGCGAATCACGACGTTCTTGCAATCGGTCGGATGATGCTGCCAGAACGGCGTGTTGTTCGTGCAGTAGTTTTCCATCAGCACGTTTGTACAGCCGATGAACTCGACCATGCACGGACGCAGATAATGACCGATGCCGAAAACGCGCTTCGCAATGGGAACGCCCGCTTCCGAGAGAGCGGGCAAGTAGTTCTGATCCTCTTGCCACGGGGTGGTCGGACTCGTCAGTTGCGCATAGAGCGCGTCGGAAATGCCGGGCGCCGCCGTCTTGAGGTCGACGTTGTTCGGATTCCGATACACCTGTGAGGGCGTCGACGAACTCACGCAACCGTATGCGCCGTTCGATCCCTTGAAGGTCCACCAGCACGTGGCTGTGTTGCCCGAACCGGAGAAAGGCGTCATCGCCTGGCCGTTCAGCACCGACGTCGCGTCTTCGCCGGTCAGCGCGATGTTGGTCTGATTGCGCGCGTAAACCGGCGAACCATAGTTCAGGCAATCGTTTGCCTGCCAGCGGCTGTAAAAGAGGTTGCCGTTCGCGCCGCAGTTCACCGGGCCGTCTTTCGCATAGTCAGCCGGATTCGGGCTGAAATAGATCGTGCAATTCGCGCTGAGATGGAAGTTCACGTTGCTGAGCAGCACGATCGGTCCCGCGCAATACCAGGTGCCGGACGGCACCACGACGCGGCCGCCGCCGGCCTCGTTGCACGCCTGAATCGCGGCGAGAAACGCGGGCCGCGAGTCGAACGACGACGGCGCGTTGGTCTGATTAGAGCCCGGACTCGCGAGCGACGAAGAGCCCGTGTACGGGTTCGTCGCGGCGACCACCGCGCAGGGTTGCGCGCCGTATTGCGTGACGACGAAATCGCGCGAGGCAAACATCGACTGCGTGATGTTTTTCAGCGAAGCGATGATTTGGGTGGCGGCGCCGTAGCTGCCCCAGATCGGATCCTCGGGTGTGAGGCCCGAGCTGCCGGACCCGCCGCATGCGGACAAGCCGCCCAGCAGCGTTGCGCCCGCGGACGTTCCGGCGAACACCATGAATGCCCGACGGGCGGGCGAATCGGGTTGGGGCTGAGCAGGGGTTCTCGATGTCGCCCGTTTGCTGCTGTTTTTATATTGGGTTGCCACACGTGTCTCCTTGCCCTTTACGGGCGTTGTGAATAATCGTTGATGCTCGAACGCGTTCTGTTCGTTGCAACTGCTTTCATTCCGTCAGTCATCCTTATTAATTGAAAGAAATGAAGGGTTTTTGTTGACTTGCGCAACGCCTGGATGAAACCAGCGCCGCCTGACCTATCCATATGCATGAACAGGCGAAGCGGCGCTGCTAAAGCCGGTGTGGCGATCAGGCGGTTTTCTGGCCGATCTCGTGATTGGCCAGCACTTCAAGCGCGCGCACCATCGCGGAGTGGTCCCACGCTTTGCCGCCGTGCGCTACGCACGCATTGAAAAGAGCCTGACAGGTGGCGGTATTGGGCAAGGAGACGCCGAGCGCCTGCGCGGTCGAAAGGGCGAGGTTCAAGTCCTTCTGATGCAGCTCGATACGAAAGCCCGGGTCGAAGGTGCGCCTGGTCATACGCTCGCCGTGCACTTCGAGAATGCGCGACGACGCGAAGCCGCCCATCAACGCTTCGCGCACGCGTGCCGGATCGACGCCGGCTTTGGACGCGAGCAGCAGCGCTTCACCGACCGCCTCGATAGTGGCCGCCACGATCACCTGATTCGCGACTTTGCACACCTGTCCCGCGCCGACTGCACCGATCAGCGTGACGTTCTTGCCCATCATGTCGAAGAAGGGCTTCACGCTGTCGAAGCTTGCCTGTTCGCCGCCAACCATGATGGTCAGCGACCCCGCCTTCGCACCGACTTCCCCGCCGGACACCGGCGCGTCGAGATAATCCGCGCCGGTCTCGCGCACACGAGCGGCGAATTCGCGCGTGGCCATCGGCGAAATCGAGCTCATATCGACCACTGTTTGTCCCGCGTGCAACGCGCTCGCGAGTCCCTGTTCGCCGAACAGCACGCGTTCGACGTCGGGCGTGTCCGGCACCATCACGAAAATAACGTCGGCCTGCGCGGCGACGGCGGCCGGGCTGTCGCACGCCTGAGCGCCGGCTTGCGTGAGGTCGTCGGGAACGCCGCTGCGCGTGAAGGCGGCGAGCGTGACGCCGTTCTTGAGAAGATTCGCAGCCATGGGCTTGCCCATGATGCCGAGTCCGATAAAGCCTGCTTTTTGCATGGAGTGCTCCGGAGATGTCATGGCGGCCACGTTCGTGCCTGACTTAGGCCTGGCCCGCCGGTTTCTGGATGAAGTGGGTGTGGACCGTCTGCGCGGCGTTCTTCAGAAGGCCGAGATCGGCGCAGACGGCGACGACGCGGCAACCCATCGCGAGATAGCGCTCCGCGTCGGCCTGCACCGGCGCGAGAATGCCGCTCGGCTTGCCCGCGGCCTGCGCGCGTTGGAACACGTGCGCGATCGCTTGCTGCACGTCGGGATGCGCGGCGTTGCCGAGATGGCCATACGCGGCCGCAAGATCCGAGGGGCCGACGAAAACCGCGTCGACACCGTCGACGGCGAGAATCTCGTCGATCGAGTCCACTGCCTTGCGGCTCTCGATCTGCACGATGACGCAGACGTTGTCGTTGGCAATTTCGAAGTAATCCGGTACCGTCGCGTAGCGGTTGCCGCGGTGGGCTACCGAGACGCCGCGTATGCCCAGCGGCGGATAGCGCGTCGCGGCGACGGCGCGTGCGGCGTCGTCGGCGTTATCGACGAACGGCACCAGGAAGTTGGAGAACCCGCTGTCCAGCAGCCGTTTGATGATCACGCTGTCGTTGGCCGGTGGGCGCACGACCGGCGCGCTGCGGCTGTCCTTGAGCGCCATCAGTTGCGGTATCAGCGTGAGGACGTCGTTGGGCGCGTGCTCGGCATCGAGCAGCATCCAGTCGAAGCCGATCACGCCGAGCAGTTCCGTGACGATCGGACTGGCGAGCGACGCCCAGCAGCCGATCAGGGTTTCGCCGCCGCGTACCGCGTGGCGGAAACTATTGGGTAAGGACGGGTAGGACTCAGAGGGCTGGCTGGGCGCGGCTGGCATGAACGTTTTCCTCGAACGGCAATGGATCGGGTAAGTTCCGACGACAGCTAAACCACATGTTATAGGTCGTCGTATGTCTTGTTCCAGATTAGCACCCGATCCGGCCGTTGTAACGGCCACGTAAACCCGAACTCTCGATTTCACGCGTGGGTCGCGGTTGCACGAGCACCTCTCTATGTTGTAGGATGACTTATATCTACGGCCTTTAATTCAAGGAAAGAAACATGTCGAGTTCCAGCCAGATCACCGGCGAAATGCTGATCGGCCGCAAGGCCGTGCGCGGCGCCGAGCAACCGCTACACGCGTTCAACCCCTCCACGGGTTCGGATATCGCCGAACCGGTCTTCGGCAGCGGCACGGCTCGTGACGTCGGCCTTGCGTGCGAACTGGCGCAGGAAGCGTTCGACCCGTACCGCCAGTTGCCGCTCGCCGTGCGCGCCGAATTCCTGGAGCGCATTGCCGACGGTATCACTGCTTTGGGCGACGCGCTGGTCGAACATGCGCAGCAGGAGTCCGGTTTGCCGAAGGCGCGCCTTGAAGGCGAGCGCGGTCGTACGACCGGCCAGCTCAAGCTGTTCGCGCAAGTCGTGCGCTCGGGCCAGTGGCTCGGCGCGACGCTCGATTCGCCGTTGCCGGATCGCAAGCCGCTGCCGCGTTCCGATCTGCGCATGCAAAAGATTCCGCTGGGCCCGGTTGCCGTGTTCGGCGCGAGCAATTTTCCGCTCGCATTCTCGGTCGCGGGCGGCGACACGGCTGCGGCGCTCGCGGCGGGTTGCCCGGTCGTGGTGAAGGCGCATCGCGCCCACCTCGGCACGTCGGAGATGGTGGGTCGCGTGATTCAGCGCGTCGCGCAGGAAATGGGCTTGCCGGAAGGCGTGTTCTCGCTGATCGTCGGCGCGGGCAATTCCGTCGGGGAAGCGCTCGTCGCGCATCCGGCGATCAAGGCAGTGGGCTTCACCGGTTCGCGCGCGGGCGGCTTGTCGCTGATGCGCGTCGCGGCGGCGCGCCCCGAGCCGATTCCCGTCTACGCGGAAATGAGCAGCATCAACCCGGTATTCCTTCTGTCGAACGCGCTCGCGCAGCGCACCGGGAGCATCGCACGTGGCTTCGTGGATTCGCTCGTGCTCGGCGCTGGCCAGTTCTGCACCAACCCCGGCCTTGCGATTGCCGTCGATAGCGATGCGCTGAAGCAATTCGTCGCTGTGGCATCCGAGGCGCTGGGCGGCAAGCCGGCGCAGACGATGCTCACATCGGGCATCCACTCGGCGTATCAGGAAGGCGAGGGCAAGCTGGCGGCGATCGCAGGCGTGGAGACAGTGGCGCGCGGCGTCGACGTAACGGGCCCGACCCAGGCGCGCGCGGCGTTGTTCGTCACTGACGCGCCGACGTTCCTCGCCACACCGGCGCTGGAAGACGAGGTGTTCGGACCGGCATCGACGATCGTGCGTTGCAAGGACGAACAGGAACTGCTGCAGGTGGCGGAGCACTTTGCCGGCCAGCTGACCGCGACTATCCAGATGGACAGCGCCGATTTGTCGGCCGCCCAAAAGCTCGTGCCGATTCTCGAACGCAAGGCCGGGCGGCTTCTGGTCAACGGTTTCCCGACCGGTGTCGAGGTATGTCACGCGATGGTTCACGGCGGCCCGTTCCCGGCTACCTCCGACAGCCGCGCGACCTCGGTGGGCTCGACCGCGATCGAGCGCTTTCTGCGTCCCGTCTGCTATCAGGACTTCCCGGCCGATCTGTTGCCGCAAGCGCTGGCCGACGGCAATCCGCTGGAATTGTGGCGTCGCCGCGATGGCGAGATCACGCGTAGCTAAGCGCGCTTGAAATGAAAAAATGGCCGGGGAGGTGAACTCCCCGGCCATTTTCTTTTTCACGTGCGTCGGAAAAAATCAGCTACTTGCTCCGCTTAATTATTCGTCTCAGCGGTTTCATTCGCGCGCCGTAAGCGTTCGCGGCTATTCGACAGATGCATGCGCATGGCCGCGCGCGCGCCTTCGGCGTCGTGCCGGCTGATCGCTTCGAGAATGCTTTCGTGTTCCAGGTTGACGAGCGACAGATACGCGTCCGGTTCCGCGCGCGCAATGCCGGCCGAGTCGAGCCGGTTACGCGGAATCAGCGCGCTGCCCATTTGCGTGAGGATGTCCACGAAATAGCGGTTGCCCGTGGCGCGCGCCACCGAGATATGGAACTGCAAGTCGGCGTCGACACTGTCGAGCCCGTTGTGACGGGTCGCTTCGATTGCATCGAGCGCGGTGCGCATGCGAGCGAGATCGTCGGACTTCGCACGCTGGGCGGCGAGACCCGCGCATTCCGTTTCGAGGCTGATGCGCAGTTCGAGAATCGACAACACGTCGCGCAGCGTGGTGGCCGGCACCATGTCGATGCCGAGTTTTTCGCGCTGCGGCTCGAGCACGAAGCTGCCGATGCCGTGGCGCGTCTCGATGACCTTGCCCGCCTGCAGGCGCGAAATGGCTTCGCGAATGACCGTGCGGCTCACGCTCAGCGTGACCATGAGTTGCGATTCGGTCGGCAGCTTGTCGCCGGGCTTCAGTGCGTTGGACGCGATCTGCTCGGTGACGTAGTTGACGACGAGCTCGGCAAGATTACGAGCGCGTCGTGGCGGTGCCGCGGATGCCAGTGGTGTAGCCATCGAAAACGCCCCTTGAATCAGATAGTTGCAGATACTTCCTGCGATCCATTATACCGTCGTCTGACGACTGATTATAGAAAGGCTCGGATCATTTTGAGCGCCGTGCCCGGGCACCGGGCTTGTGAGCCGGTGGGCCTCGGGCACGGCGGGAAGTAGGACCACGGCGCGGCGCTTAGCGCGGGCGCAGCTCCACGCGCTTGATGTCCTTCACGATCACGAGGTAGCTGAATACCGTGAGCAGCGCGTTCGCGCCGACGAACACCAGCGCGCCGTTGAACGAGCCGCTCCTGGCAACGAGGTAGCCGATCACGATCGGCGTGACGATGCCCGCCACGTTGCCGAACATATTGAAGATGCCGCCGGACAGGCCGAGCGCTTCCTTCGGCGACGTATCCGCGACTACCGCCCAGCCCAGCGCGCCGATGCCCTTGCCGAAGAATGCGAGCGACATCAGTGCGACGACGATCCAGTCCGTCGAAACGTAATTACAACCGATGATCGACACCGACAGCAGCATCCCGCCCACAATCGGCACCTTGCGCGCGACGGTCAGCGAATGGCCGCGCCGGATCAGCGAGTCCGACAGAATGCCGCCGAGCACGCCGCCCGAGAATCCGCAGATCGCGGGCAACGAGGCGACGAGTCCAGCTTGCAGAATCGTCATGCCGCGCGCCTGCACGAGGTAGATCGGGAACCACGTCAGGAAGAAGTACGTCAGCACGTTGATGCAGTACTGCGCCAGATAGACGCCCACCAGCATCCGGTTGCCGAGCAGTTGACGCACGAGGAACCAGCCGCCCGTTCTGGCGACGTCGTCGGGACGCGCTTTGTGGTGACCGTTCACCACGCCGCCGCCCTGTTCGATGTACTCGAGTTCGGAGGCCGACACGCCCGGATGGTCGGCCGGATTCTTCATCACCTTGAGCCAGGTGAGGGCGAGCAGCAGCCCGGCTGCGCCCATCACGACATAGACCATGTGCCAGCCGAACGCGTGCGTAAGCCACGCCATCAGCGGCGTGAACACAACCGCGGCGAAGTATTGCGCCGAGTTGAAAATTGCCGATGCGGTGCCGCGCTCCGTGGTCGGGAACCAGCTTGCTACAACTTTCGCGTTGGCCGGAAAGGCCGGCGATTCCGCCGCGCCCATCGCGAAACGCAGCACGAAGAGGCCAGTCACCGCGGCGGCCGCGCTGCCCAATAAGCCGATCGAGCTTTGCAGCAGCGTAAAGAGCGACCAGAAGAAAATGCTCGCGGCGTACACTCGCCGCGCGCCAAAGCGGTCGAGCAGCCAGCCGGCCGGCAACTGCGACAGCACGTAGGCCCAGCTGAACGCCGAAAAAATATAGCCCATCTTGATCGCGTCGAAGCCGAACTCGCCGCGCATTGCCGAGCCTGTGACCGACAGCGTCGCGCGGTCCGCGTAGTTGAACGTGGTGATCACAAAGATAAGTAGCAGGATCGCGTAGCGGACTTTGGTGCGCTTCGCGACGTTCGCGGAACTCGCCGTGCGGCTCATTTCCATGGTCATCTCCTGAATTTTTATACAAGGGAGCGGGGCTCCCGGCCTTTTGTGGCGTGGCGGCCTGGGCCGCATGTGCGAAAAACGCCCGGCGACGTGCCGTCCCCGGGCGCTACTCGCGCTGCCGTCTATGCGGCTCTCATTGACGCGGCCGGCGGGTCGTCAACGCGTCGGCCGCGAGCGCTGCATTACTGCGGGCCGAGCGTCCTGATCAGCGTGTCGAGGCTGGCCATTTCTTCTTCCGTCAGATCGGTCAGCGGCGCGCGAACCGGGCCGGCGCTGTGGCCGACGAGCTTCGCGCCCGCCTTGACGATGCTGACCGCGTAGCCCGCACGGCGATTGCGGATCGCCAGATACGGCAGGAAGAATTCGTCGATCAGCTTGCCGACGGTCGCGTGATCGTCTGCGGCGATGGCGCGGTAGAAGTCCATCGCGGTCTTCGGAATGAAGTTGAATACCGCCGACGAGTACACCGGCACGCCCAGCGCCTTGTAGGCCGCGGCGTAGACTTCCGCGGTCGGCAGGCCGCCGAGATACGAGAAGCGGTCACCGAGGCGGCGGCGGATCGTCACCATGTTTTCGATCTCGCCCACGCCGTCCTTGAAGCCGATCAGGTTCGGGCAGCGCTCGGCCAGCCCTTCGAGCATATCGGCGTTAAGCTTGGAATTCGCGCGGTTGTAGATGATCACGCCCATGTTCGGCACCGACTTGCAGACCTCTTCGGCGTGCGCGGCAATGCCTTCCTGGCAGGCTTCGGTCAGATAGTGCGGCATCAGCAGAATGCCGTTCGCGCCATGGCGCTCCGCTTCTTTCGCGTACGCGATCGCGACGCGCGTCGGGCCGCCTGCGCCGGCGAGAATCGGCACCTTGCCTTTGCACACCTCGGCCGCCGTGCGCACGACGTTCGAATAGTCGTTGTGTGTCAGCGAGAAAAATTCGCCCGTGCCGCCGGCGACGAACAGTGCCGACGCGCCGTACGGAGCGAGCCATTCGAGGCGCTCGGCATAGGTGTCGGCGCGAAAGTCGCCTTGTTCGTCGAAGTCGGTGACGGGGAAGGACAGGAGGCCTTCCGAAACGATCTGCTTGAGTTCCTGCGGTGTTGTCATGATGTGTGTATCCAGGCGTCGGTATTAGGGCGAATCCGTTAGATCTGTTAGATCGGATAGAAATGAAGATTTCTTATACGTCATCGTACAACAACAATTCGGCTAACTCAACGGTGTTTTCGCGGCATAATGCTGTCCATAGGGTAAATACGGAACGTCCCCATCAATGCACGTGTTGTAGGATGACGTATGAATAGCTGGCGCAGAAGGCATAAATCGCCATAAGGATCGATGCAATGGAACTTTCCCCGCTCTACATTCGCGTTCACCCCAATGACAATGTCGCGATCGTCGTCAACGACGGCGGCCTGGGTGAAGGCGCGGTTTTTCCCGACGGCCTCGTGCTGCGCGAGCGCGTGCCGCAAGGGCACAAGGTCGCGCTCACCGATCTGGCCGAGGGCGACGAGGTCATCCGCTATAACGTGGTGATCGGTTATGCGCTGAAGGCGCTGCCCAAGGGAAGCTGGATCAACGAACACGTGATCCGCATGCCGAGCCCGCCGGGGCTCGAGGATCTGCCGATCGCCACCATCAAGGCGCCCGAGATGCCGCCGCTCGAGGGCTACACGTTCGAGGGCTATCGCAACGCCGACGGTTCGGTGGGCTCGCGCAACATTCTCGCGATCACGACGACCGTGCAATGTGTGGCCGATGTGGTTGAACACGCAGTCACGCGCATCAAATCCGAGCTGTTGCCGAAGTACCCGAATGTCGATGACGTGGTGGGCCTCGGCCACACCTACGGCTGCGGCGTGGCGATCGACGCGCCCGACGCGATGGTGCCGATCCGCACCGTGCGCAACATCGCGCTCAATCCGAATTTCGGCGGCGAAGTCATGATGGTCAGCCTCGGTTGCGAGAAGCTGCAGCCCGAGCGTCTGATGCCGCCGGGCACGATTCCGATCACCGCGGCGGCGAATCCTTCGGAAATTGCGGATATTGGCGATCTTGGCGCTGACGAGAATGGCGACGTCGTCGTACTGCAGGACGAATCGCACGTCGGCTTCCAGTCGATGATCGAGTCGATCATGAGAACGGCCGAAGGTCATCTGAAGCGGCTGAACAATCGGCGTCGCGAGACGTGTCCCGCAGCCGACCTCGTGGTCGGCGTGCAATGCGGCGGCAGCGACGCGTTCTCTGGACTCACCGCGAATCCGGCCGTGGGTTTCGCGACCGACTTGCTGGTACGCGCGGGCGCCACGGTGATGTTCTCGGAAGTTACCGAAGTGCGCGACGGCGTCGATCAACTGACGGCGCGCGCGGCAAACGCAGATGTGGCGCAGGCGATCATCCGCGAGATGCAGTGGTACGACGATTATCTGAAGCGCGGCGGCGCTGACCGCAGCGCGAACACCACACCCGGCAACAAGAAGGGCGGCTTGTCGAATATCGTCGAAAAGGCGATGGGTTCGATCATCAAGTCGGGCAACTCGGCGATTTCCGGCGTGTTGTCGCCGGGTGAAAAGGTGTGCCAGAAAGGGCTGATCTACGCGGCGACGCCAGCGAGCGACTTTATCTGTGGCACGCTGCAGCTTGCCGCGGGTATCAATCTGCACGTCTTCACGACCGGCCGCGGCACGCCGTACAGTCTCGCGGAAGTGCCGGTCATCAAGGTCGCGACGCGCTCCGATCTCGCACGCCGCTGGCATGATCTGATGGACATCAACGCGGGCACCATTGCAACGGGCACGGCGACGATCGAAGAGGTGGGCTGGGAGTTGTTCCACTTCATGATCGACGTCGCGAGCGGGCGCAAGAAGACCTGTGCGGAGAAACTCAAGCTGCACAATGCGTTGGCGCTCTTCAATCCGGCGCCGGTGACCTGATTGTCTTTTCCTTTGACGAGCCGCGATTTTCGCGGCTCGTTTTGCTTGGCGGCTTCATTGCCTCATTGGCTTCATCCGCTTCATTGACAGTGGCTAATCAATAAACAGAAAGACATGACTGATTCGAATCCTGACCGCGCCGCTGCACGCAAACCCTTCCGACGCCTCCTGCTCACGGGAGCGGCGGGCAATCTCGGCACGCAGTTGCGCGGCGCGTTAGCGGCGTGGGCCGATGTCGTGCGCGTAACCGACATCGCGCCCCTCGGCGATGTGGCCGCACACGAAGAAGCGTCGATCGTGGATCTCGCGAACGAAGCTGCGGTCCATGCGCTGCTCGAAGACGTGGACGCCGTGATTCATCTCGGCGGCATCTCGGTCGAAGCGCCTTTCGAAGACCTGCTCGAAGCGAACATCCGCGGCTTGTACAACCTGTATTCAGCTGCGCAGAAACATGGCGTGAAGCGCATCGTGTATGCCAGTTCGAATCACGCGGTGGGCTTTCATCCGGTGACGGAAGTGGTCGATGTCGACGCGCCTTTGCGCCCCGACAGCTTGTACGGCGTGACGAAATGCTTCGGCGAATCGTTGTCGCGTTATTACTTCGACCGCTTCGGCCTGGAGACGGTGTGTCTAAGGATCGGCTCGTCGTTCGAGCAGCCGAAGAACCCGCGCATGCTTGTGACGTATCTCAGCTATCGCGACTTCATCGAACTGGTGCGCTGTTCGCTGTTCACCAATCGTGTCGGTCATGCGATCGTGTACGGCGTCTCGGATAACCGCACCAAATGGGTCGATAACACGAAGGCTGCGTTTCTCGGTTTTCGTCCGCAGGACAGCTCTGTCGAATTCGAGCATCTCTTTTCTGTTACGGCGCCAACCGCCGATCTCGACGATCCCACGCAGCGCTTTCAGGGCGGCGCGTTCGTGCTCGCCGGACCGATGGAGCCGAAGCGGTGAGCGCGGCGGGCAATCCGCGCGTCGAACGGGTCGAGGCGGCGGGGCAGGCGCCGGCTAGGGTCGGTGAAAGTCCGGTGTGGCGCGTTGCCGAGCAGGCGCTTTACTGGGTGGATATTCCGGCGCAAAAGATCGTGCGTTTGCGGCTCGATTCGGGCGAGCGCTCAGAATGGTTGTTGCCCGAGAAGGTTGCATGCATTGCGTTCGATCGTCGCGGCAGCGTGCTTGCCGGTTGCGAAACGGGCCTGTTTGCGGTTGCGCTGAACGAGGCTTCGGCTGATGCGGCAACGCAAGCCGTGCGCGGTAACGAACCTGTGAAAGTGACGGGGCGCAAGCTCGCCGCTCCTGTGTTCGCGTGCGCCGACATGCGTTTCAACGACGGCCGCTGCGACCGGCAAGGTCGTTTCTGGTCCGGCACGATGGTGCAGGACATGGCCGCGGCCAATCCGGCCGGCGCGCTGTATCGGTTCGATGCGCACGGCGTGTTGTCGGCGCCGGTTGTCGACGGACTGATCACGCAAAACGGCTTGGGCTGGTCGCCGGATGGCACGACGATGTACCTGTCCGACTCGCATCCGTCGCGCAGAAAGATATGGGCTTTCGACTACGACGTCGAAACCGGCGAGCCGCGCAACCGGCGCGTGTTCGCGGACCTGAACCACTATGTGGGCCGCCCCGACGGCGCTGCCGTTGATGCCGACGGCTGCTACTGGATCTGCGCGAACGATGCTGGTCAGCTGCTGCGCTTCACGCCGCACGGCAAGCTCGACCGGCAGATCGCTGTGCCCGCAACGAAGCCGGCCATGTGCGCGTTCGGCGGACGCAATCTGGATACGCTGTTTGTCACGTCGATTCGTCCCGCAGCCGGCGCGAGCGAGCATGACGGGCATGTTTTCGCGGTACATCCTGGCGCGAGCGGCTTGCCCGAGCCCGAATTCGCGGGCGAACTATAAGCGGTACATTCGGGCCGAGCAGGGGCCAGTGTCTTGTCACACTGGCGCCTTCATCGCTGGATGTCTCGCTACCATTCATCACTCGTCGTACAACAATGTGGCGTCGGCGCCACGGTTTGGGTGATTGGTTAACAGAAACGACATTTCTACATCGCCGGTTCACTACTTTGTGCTTGCACGCTGACTGCCCTGCCGCCGCGGCCCCGCACGCCTTTCGGGTCATCCCGCCGACCGTCTGTTTCCTCGGGTAAATACCGTCTGTACAACCCAAACTGCGTTTTATAGACTTCATATGTCGTCATACAACGTATAAGCGCAAACAGATTGCTTTCTGTTGTTTTCGAAATTGCCGCGCGATACGGGCGGCTTTCACGCACGACTATTCGCGCGAGACGCACGCCGACGTAGCAGAAGTAAAAGAAGTCGAGTTGTCTGGCAGGAGTGCTGTTCCTTGTGCTCGGGAGATTGCACGGGACAGCACGGTAAAGCGTTCGCAAGCAGGAGGAGACCGCGAGCGCAGCGCCGGGAGACGCAGTAAAACCATGTCGCATCCGCAATCGATCGTCCGCCAGCGGCCCTCCGCCAGCGGCCCTCCGCTATCGATTGGATGTCTATTTTTCCAGGAATGTCACGATGAACAAGAAATTTGCCTCTTCCCGTGTTTCATTGATCGTCGCCGCCTCGGTGCTGGCCTTCGGCGCGATGTCCGCGCAAGCGCGCGTGTTCCGCGTGTCGGACGTGCACGGCGACACGTATCCGACCAACATGGCTGTGAAGTACATGGGCGAGCAGCTCAACAAGGCAACCGGCGGCAAGGATTCGGTCAAGGTCTTCGGCAACAGCGCACTTGGTTCGGAGAACGATACGATCGATCAGGTGCGCATCGGCGCACTCGACATGGCGCGTGCCAACGGCGCGGCATTCAACGAAATCGTTCCCGAGTCGATGATTCCGTCGCTGCCGTTCCTGTTCCGCGACGTCGATCATTTCCGCAAGGTGATGTACGGCCCTGAAGGCCAGAAGATTCTCGACGCCTTCAAGGCGAAGGGCATGATCGCGCTGACGTTCTACGAGAGCGGCGCGCGTTCCATCTACACGAAGAAGCCGATCCGCACGCCGGCCGACATGAAGGGCCTCAAGGTGCGCGTGCAACCGTCGGATCTGATGGTCGACGAAATCAGGGCGATGGGCGGCACGCCGACGCCGATGCCGTTCGCCGAAGTCTATACGGGCCTCAAGACGGGCCTCGTTGACGCAGCGGAAAACAATCTGCCGTCGTACGAAGAAACCAAGCACTTCGAAGTCGCTCCGGTCTATTCGGAAACCCAGCATTCGATGACACCGGAAGTTCTCGTCTTCTCGAAGAAGATCTGGGACACGTTGTCGCCGCAGGAGCAGGACATCATCAAGAAGGCCGCGGCCGACTCCGTGCCTTACTACCAGAAGCTCTGGACCGCGCGCGAAAACGACGCGGGCAAGACGGTGACGAAGGGCGGGGCGCAGATCGTCGCATCGTCGCAGATCGATCGCGCGGCGTTCGTCAAGGTGATGCAGCCGGTTTGGGCGAAGTATGAGAAGACGCCGCAAATGAAGCAGCTCGTCGACGAGATCCAGGCAATCAAGTAAGACTCGCATAGCGCTTTGACAGCAGCGGGAAAGTTTGCAGGACCAACTGCGGGCTTTCCCGCTGCGAGCCGATTGCGTCACTGGTGACGGAAAATAGCATTACTAACTAGTAAAAGCAGTCCGTCGTAGGCAAGGATGGGGTCAATGAAATTCATGAAACGGCCAAACGATTTTCTCTTTCACGCGCTGGTGATCACCGCGTCGCTCAGTCTGGCAGTGCTGAGTCTGCTCGTGATTTACAGCGTCGTGATGCGCTACGTCTTTAACGACGCCCCCGATTTCGTCGAGCCGATCGCGCTGTTGCTGGTGATCGTGATCGCGATGTTCGGCGCCGCGCTCAAGGTTCGCGAAGGCGGCCATATCGGGCTCGATTCGCTCGTGAAGAACTTGCCGCCGAAAGGTCAGATCGTCGCGCATGCGTTCCAGCACATGTGCCTGATCGCGCTCGCCGTAGCGATTTTTTTCGGCTCGCTGCAAATGGCCGAGACCACCTTTCATGACCGGATTCCGATTCTCGGCTTGCCCGAAGCGCTGCGCTACGTGATCCCGGTCATTGCCAGCGTCTGCATCGCGCTGTTCTCATTCGAGAACCTGCTGGCGCTTTTCGCAAAGAAACACAACTAGAACAATCATGGAACTTGCCCTCCTCTCTATCAGTTTCCTCGTTTTTCTGGTGCTCGGCGTTCCTGTTTCGTTCGCGCTGGGGTTGTCGTGCGTGCTGACGTATCTGTATGAAGGGCTGCCCGCGGCCACCGCGATGCAGTCGATGGTCTCGGGGATGAACGCATTCTCGTTCCTCGCCGTGCCGTTCTTCATTTTCTCCGGCGAGTTGATGTTGCACGGCGGTATCGCCGATCGCATCCTGCGTTTCGCGCAGGCCACGGTCGGCCATTTCCGCGGTGGCCTCGGCATGGCCAACGTGGTGGCGTGCACGCTGTTCGGCGGCGTCTCGGGTTCGCCCACGGCCGACACGTCGGCAATGGGCGGCGTCGTCATTCCGTTGATGAAGCGCGAAGGCTACAGCGCGGCGTATGCGGTCAACGTCACGACGCATTCGTCGCTGGCGGGCGCGCTAATGCCGACGTCGACCAACATGATCATCTACGCGTTCGCGGCGCAGGGCATTACCGGCACGCTGAACGGACACCCGATGAGCGGCGTGTCGATCGGCGATCTGCTGTTCTCGGGTCTGTTGCCGGTGTTGTGGGTGATGGGCTTCGTGCTGATCGCCGCGTACTGGCAAGCGGTGCGCTACGGCTATCCGCGCCGTCCCGACGGTTCGACCGAATTGCAGCGTTTTCCTGGCTGGTTCGCGGTCGCGCGTACGTTCCTCGGCGCCGTGCCGGGCCTGATGGTCATCGCGATCATTCTGGTCTGCGTGGCGAAGGGTATTGCAACGGCGACGGAAGCCGCTGCTATTGCGGTGTTTTATTCGCTGGTGCTGACGGTCGTCGTGTATCGCACGATGACGCTGAAGAAGCTCTCGTTCGCACTCTCGAAAGCCGCAAAAACGACCGGCGTGGTGCTGCTGCTCATCGGCGTGTCGAACATGCTGCGCTTCCAGATGGCTTATCTGGAGATCCCCGACGCCATCGAGCACATGCTCGACGGCGCGACGAGCATCCCCTGGTTGATGCTGCTGTACATCAACGTGATCCAGATTTTCCTCGGGACGTTCGTCGACATGGCGGCACACATCCTGATCACCACGCCGTTGTTTTTGCCAATGGCGATGCATAGCGGCGTCGGCCCTGTGCAATTCGGCATCATGATTCTGCTGAACTGCGCGTTGGGCCTCGTGCATCCGCCGATCGGCTCAGTGCAATTCATCGGATGCGCGATTGGCAATGTGTCGATTGGGGAAACTACTAAGGTGGCGTGGCCGTATTACCTCGCTATCTTCAGCGCCATCAATATTGTGACTTACGTGCCAATGTTCTCCACGTGGTTGCCGAGCCTGATTAATGGGCATCCGGTCTTCTGACCTCAATCCCCACGATTCACCGGCGGCGCTGTTCACAAAACGCCGGTAGTCAAGAACAGTTTTTTAAGAGGAGCATAAATGAAAAAGGCACTAGCAACCTCAGCCCTGGGTCTGATCGCCCTTGGCGCGCACGCCCAGAGCAACGTCACGTTGTACGGTATCGTCGATACGGGCATCGGCTACCAAAGCAGCTCGGCCGCGCTCGGTTCGAACTCGGGCGGCCGCTCGGTCGTGAAGATGAACAATGGCATCTGGGCGGGCAGCCGCTTCGGCCTGAAGGGCGGTGAGGATCTTGGCGGCGGCACGAAGGCCATTTTCCAGTTGGAGCAGGGCTTCAACAGCGCGACCGGCGCGCAAGGCGTGAGCGGCCTCGCATTCAATCGCCAGGCATGGGTTGGTGTGACGAATTCCACATTCGGTACGTTGACGGCCGGCCGCCAGTACACGTCGTACTACACGCTGCTGTCGCCGTATAGCCCGACCACGTGGCTGACGGGCGCTTACGGCGCGCATCCGGGCGATATCGACTCGCTGGATACGCTGTATCGCGTGAACAACTCGCTGGTGTACACGTCGCCGAATATGCACGGCCTGACGGTAAGCGGTTCGTATGCGCTGGGCGGCGTGGCGGGCAGGCTCAATGCCGGCTCGACCTGGAGCGCGGCAGTGCAGTACCTGAACGGTCCGTTCGGTATCGCGGCAGGCTTCCAGCGCATCAATAACTCGACTTTGGGCGGCGGTGCCTGGGGCGCGGATTCGACCGCATCGAACAATGGCTCTGAGCCGGGCGTGTCGGGCATCAACAACGGTTATCGCACGGCGCAGGCTCAGCAGCGCGTTGCGGTCACCGGCGGCTATGCGTTCAGCTCGCAGTTGGACGTGTCGTTCTCGTACTCGAACGTGCAATACATCCCGGGCGTGGGTTCGGCGTTCCGTCATCAGGCGACGTTCAACACGGCTGGCGCCGTGCTGCACTTCAAGCCGATCAGCGCGCTGGATCTGGCTGCCGGCTATAGCTACACGCGTGCAACAGAGTCGAACGGCATCTCGAGCGCGGCTCGTTATCACCAGTTCAACCTCTCGCAGTACTACAGCCTCTCCAAGCGGACCGGTCTGTACGCGCTGGAAGCGTATCAGCGTGCGAGCGGCCAGACGATCGGCAACAACGGCATCAGCATCATCAATGCAACGGCCGATATCGGCGACGGTCAGAACAGCGCGCCGTCCTCGTCGCGTAGTCAGGTTGCTGCCGGCGTGGGCATCATCCACCGCTTCTGATTGGTCAGGGTTGGGGGCGGCGTGTTGTTATGCCGCCACAGCGACGCGTCTTAATCATGCGTCGCTGAGCATCAAAACGCTGCGCGCGCCATGCGCGCAGCGTGTTTCAATTCAGCTCTCGCCATCGGACCACAAGCGTCCGCCGGTCGCCCAGTTCTCGCGTTTCACGTCGGTGAGAATGATATCCACCGAATTCGGCTCCACGCCGAGCGACTCGCAAGTCGCCTTCGTGATCGCTTCGACAAACTCGCGTTTCTGTTCCAGCGAGCGGCCTTCAAACAGTTCGATACGAAACGTGGGCATGGTTTGGCTCCGTTGAGTATGTGATCGACGCGAATTTGCCGCGTCTTCAGGCGCGTGTAACCGGTTCCGGTATTTGGCTGCGGTATTCAGTTCAGTTGCGATAGCCCGCATCGAGCCGGTCGAGCTTGCGCTGCAACGCGGGCCATTCAAGCCCGCCCTCAATTGCGCCGCCGTCGTACAGTTGCTCTGCCGTGCGCGCGGCGACGGCGTCGTCGGGCACGACCAGTTGCGCACCGCAGGCTTGCGCCTGCAACTGGATCTCGCACGCCTTGAGCAACGTGGCCATCAGCACATACGCTTCGGCGACGGTGCGCCCGATCGTCAGCGTGCCGTGATTGCGCAGCAGTATGGCCGGTTTATCCGCTAAATGTTCGACAAGGCGTCGGCCTTCGGCTGGTGTAAACGCGAGACCTTCATAGTCGTGATATGCAAGCTGGCCGTAAAAGCGCAGCGCGTGTTGCGACACGGGCAACAAACCCGCCGGTTGCGCCGACACCGCCACGCCCGCCGTATTATGCAGATGCATCACGCAGAAAGCGTCGGCGCGCGCCGCATGCACGGCGGCGTGCAGGGCGAAGCCGGTCACGTTCACCGCATGTTCGCTCGCGCCGACAATATTGCCGTCGATGTCGATTTTCACCAGGTTCGACGCGCTTACTTCGTCGAACGCGAGGCCGAACGGATTGATCAGAAAATGGCCGGGTTCGCCAGGAACACTCGCCGAAATATGCGTGTAGATCAGATCGTCCCAGCCGTTGAGCGCGACGAGGCGATAGGCGGCGGCGAGGTCGACGCGGGTCTGCCGCTCGGCTTCGGATTGCGGCCCGCACTCCGCAATGCGGCCTGCGGGTGTATGGATAAACGACATGAGATGTCTCCTGATATTGCCTGATGGACGGCGGCCTCAGCACCTTATGCACGACGTGTCGGCTTGTCACGCAGCCAGTTTCGCATCACGCGCTGCCTGAGCCATTGCACGCTCCACGTGGCGACGACGAAGGGCGCGGTCATCGCCGGCAAGCCAACGCAAGCGGTCGCCGCTTGCAGTCCCGCCGACATCGCCACGCCGCCGAGCAGCCACGCGAGGCCGCAATCGGTCAGCGCGAGGGCAGTGAGCGCGCCGTTGAATCCTAGCAGGCCCGCGTCGAACGAGCTTGTCGTCGCGCCCAACAGCGCGTGCGCGCCGCTTGCGAGCGACGCGCCGATCAGCGCACGCAGCGCATGCCTTACGGACGCCGCGGCGATCCCGATCAGCACGAGCAGGCCGGCCAATGCGCTCGATGCAAAACCGGTTTGCGCGAGGCTGGCAAGCACCCCGGTGCTGAGTTCAATTGCGTCAAGTGGATGCGTTGCCTGCATCGTTGCCGGTCGAGCGACGCCTGCCGCCGTCGGCAGCCACAGCCACGTGACGATCAGACATGGACTCGAAAAATAGCCGAGCCCGCGCGAGCGCAGCCATCGCGACCACGGTCCGAGAAGCCACGACGTGCCTGTCGCGGCGAGAATCGCCACTGCGACCGCGGTCGCATTGTTGGCGATGAAATTGAACGCGGCGAGCGCGGCCAATGCGCCGTTGAAACCGTGCAGACCGGCGCGGATGTCATCGTCGCGATGACCGGCCAGCACCGCGCTCACGTTGGCCGCGACCGCGCCCATCAGCGCCGCGCACGCGAGGCGCGGGTCGCACAGAAGCCAGCCGGCGAGCAGGCATATGCCCGTGAATGCGTTCGCTTGCAGCACGATCTGGCCAATGCTGCGCAACAGCGTGCGCAAGGCGGCGGAGTGTGCTTCGGTCGCGGCGGCGTGCATGGCTTGAAAGTGATGAACATTCTGCGGTGTGCGTCCTGCAATGCAATCGCGCGCGGCGCGACGCATAAATGTGAACCGCGAGCATAGGGCAGCGGCACGTCTGCGAGCATGCCCGCGCGTTGATAGTCGCTATTTGCAACACCTGCGCGTGATGGCCGGCGTGTGACGCATCGGCGAACGCCAACCGTTCGCGCTACGATATGGACCACGGCGCGCGTGCTTGCTGCGCACTTCACGAGGAGACGGGCTGATGCGAGAACTACGTTGGGCATCGCAAGAGGGCGACGGTATCGAACATCTGGCGTTCGACGTACGCGGCGACGGTTTCGAAGTGGAAAGCACCGTGGTCGGACAGCGCTACGGCAAGGGCTACGGATTGCACTATAGAGTGCGCTGCGACGCGCAATGGCGCACACGGTATGCGTGGCTAAAGATCGTCGGCGGGGGAGAGCTGGAGTTGCATGGCGACGGCGACGGTCATTGGCGCGATGGTCACGGCCTCGTATTGAGCGCGATCGAAGGATGCATCGACATCGATATCGCCGCGACGCCGTTCACCAACACATTGCCGATTCGCCGGCTGCAACTCGCCGAGGGGCAGCGTCAGCCGATTTCGGTCGCGTACATTTCGACGCCGGACTTGCAGGTCACGCGCGTGGAGCAGGCGTATTCGTGTATCGAGTTGAACCGCGAGTACCGCTACGAAGGCATCTTCCGCAACTTCACGGCGAATATGAAGGTTGACGAAGACGGCCTCGTGATCGACTATCCGACGCTGTTTACTCGCCTCCCGCGCGAGCGTTGATTGAGCACGTGGCCGGCCCGGCCGGGCCCGCTCGATGCCGCGCGACAAAGCGCTCGATGTTGGCGGCGATCCATTCCGGCTCACGCAGCACGACCCAATGGCCCGCGTCGAGTTCGATGCGTTCATAGGGCCCGAGCCAGCCTTCCTGCCCGACCGATAACTCCGGTCCGACGTAACGGTCACGCAGCGGTACGATGAACTGCACGGGCGCATGCGCGTGGCGTGGGCGCGGGTGCAGCAGTTTGTCCAGGAAATTGGCGCGGTAAAGATTCAGACCGTTGATCGCGTTGCGCATCTGCGCGGGGTCGCGCGGCGCTTGCAGGTGTTCGGTCACGCGCAGCCACAGCGGCCACATGCGTGCGCCGCCCAGGCGCCACACGAGTTCCGGCAGCCACGGTAGATGAAAGAAGAAGATGTACCAGGACTTGAGCGTTTGACGAAAGCCGCTACGAAGCGATTGTTTCGAGATCCTATGTTTATCATCAGCACCATGTCTGTCGCGCAACCCGAACGACGCATGATCGAGGCACGGCCCGGAGATCGACGTGTACGACGTGATGCGGCCTTTGAATTGCGGATCGGTTACCGCTTCCCAGCCTTGAATCGAACCCCAGTCGTGGCCAACCAGGTGAAATGACTGTCGCCCGCACGTTGCATTGGCGACCGCCGCGAGGTCGGCGGCGAGTCGTTCCAGACGGTACCCGTTACGCGTTGCCGGGGCTTGCGAGGCACCCGCGCCGCGCACGTCGTAACTGATTACGCGGTGGCGCGCGTCGAGCTGCGCGCGCACCGGTTCCCACACTGCTGCGGAGTCTGGATAACCATGCACGAGCAGGATGGGCGGCGCGTCCTGCGGTCCGCTTACGTAGGCCGCGAGCCGCACATCGCCGGCATCGACCCATAGCGTGTCGCGTATCACGCAGCGGCCTGCATGCCGCTCCGCGCGGCTCTTCGCGCATTCGGCGTGTTGGCGTTCGAGGCGTCGACCGCGGCAACGAGGCCATCGATACGCGAAAGTTGCGCGCAATTGTCGTGATCCCACGGATGAAAACCTGGCCGGAAAAAGCTCAGCCATTCAGCTGCGATGCGTGGAAACACGCCATGGCGTGGGCCGTAAAGATACTTCACCACGCGCCACATGCCGCGCAGATGATCGCCGCGTTTGCGGTCCGCGATCAACAGACGCACATGAAAGTCGAACACGATCAGCCAGAACGTTAACGTGGTGGCAAGCATGACGCCCGTACGCAACAGATAACGCCCCAAGCCGGGCTTGAGCACTGTATTCCACACGTCGTAGGAAACGGACTTGTGCTCGGTCTCTTCGAGCGCGTGCCAGGTCCACATTTGCGCATAACCTTCGACGGACCCGTCGATGCGAGATCCGTCTTCGAGCAGTAGGCCAGCCAGCATCGCCGTGTAATGTTCGAGGCAAACCGTGACCGCAAGCTGATACGAATGCGGCAGCACTTTGCGGCCGAAGTTCAGGATCGCCCACAGCCGTTTGTCGAGCTTATGCGCGGGCAAGCCGGCTTGTTGCAGCAGATCGTTGTATTCCATGTGCTCACGCGTATGCATCGCTTCCTGGCCGATGAAGCCGAGCACCTGCTTTTTCAGCACTGGGTCGTCGATCTCGCCGCGATAATTGCGCACGCTGTCCATGAAAAAACGCTCGCCGGCCGGGAACAGCAGCGAAAGCGCGTTGAAGAAGTGTGTCACATGCGAGCCTTGCGCGTGCCAATCGCAGGCACGGTCCTGCGGAAGATTGAAGCGTAGGTCGCGGCGAACCGGCATCATGGCCTTTCTCCTTGTGAGCCTTGCAATGCTTGTATTGCTTTTGATCCTGCTGCGTCGTGCTGAAGAGGCTGTCGAGCGGTTTGCGTCACACACGCCTGCCACCCAATTGCGCCGTGCGCCGCGCGCGCTTCACGGCGATGCGTTTCATGCGCCGCGTTTGCAGCACGACGAGTACCTGATACGCGGCGGGCAGCGTGCGAGCGAGCCAGTCGGCCGCCCGCGCGTCGCGGCCGATCAACACGCGCCGTTTATTCTTGCGCACGCCATCGAGGATCACGCGCGCGGCTTCGTCGGCGGTGGTGATAAAGAATTTCTCGAAGTCGTCCTTGCCTTGCTGTTCGTTCTCGAGCATGAAGCCGACCATGTTCGGCGCAATGCGGCTCGATTGCGCGATGCTCGTGCGGATCCCGCCTGGATGGACGCACGTGGCCGAGACGCCGCATTTCATCAGGTCGAGTTCCTGGCGCAGTGCTTCTGTAAAGCCGCGCACGGCGAACTTCGTCGCGTTGTAGCCGCTCATGCCCGGCTGCGAGAACAGCCCGAATACGCTCGACGTATTGACGATATGGCCTTCGCCCGAAGCCTTCAGATGTGGCAGAAATGCCTTCGTGCCGTGCACGACGCCCCAGAAGTTGATACCGACGATCCACTCGAGATCCACGTAGTCCATGCCTTCGATGGTGCTCGACAGCGCGACGCCCGCGTTGTTGAACACGAGGTTGACGCGACGGTGCTGCGCCGCCGTTTCGGCGGCCCAGGCGAACATCGCGGCGCGGTCGGCAACATCGAGCACGGCTGTGGTGATGAGCAACGGCGCGCCAACGATATGCGGCGCGGCGGCCTGCGCAAGTCGCGCGGTTTCTTCGAGACTCGCGGCGTTGCGATCGGCCAGCGCGAGGTGACAGCCTTCGCGCGCGAGCCGGATCGCGAGCGAGCGGCCCATGCCGGAGCCCGCGCCGGTAATCGCGGCGACCTTATCGGTGAAATGCTTCATTGGCTTTATCTCCTGTCCTCTCTGAAGGTGCGCTGTCGTTATGTGTGTTTCAGATCGGTTCCGCGGATGCAGACGGCCCCGCATTACCATGCGCACGCGCAGACTGTTGCAAGGCGGCGTAAGTGCTCATGGTTTGCGGCGTGGGCGAATAAGCGAAGTAATCGTCGATGCTGAAGGTGCGGGTCGCCTGGCGGAACTTGTACGCGAATCCGGGCCACAGTGTGGTGTTCCTGCCGGTTTTCGGATCGAGATACCAGCTCTTGCAACCGCCCGTCGACCAGATCGCGCGGCCGAGCTTCTGCTGGATCTGCTCGTTGTATGCGCGCTCCACGTGAGGGCGAACTTCGATCGCTTCGGCCCGTTCGGCGCGCATTGCCTTCAGCGCGCGCAGAATGTATTCGACCTGCGACTCGATCATGAACACCATCGAATTGTGGCCTAGCCCGGTGTTGGGACCCACTATCATGAAAAAGTTCGGATAACCAGGTAACGTCGTACCGAGATACGCATGCGCGCCATCTCGCCATGTATCGACGATGTCGACGCCGCCGCGTCCGCGCACGACTCCCGGCGGAAACGGATCCGCGACCTGGAAACCGGTACCGAAGATCAGGCAATCGGCCGGGTGACGCACGCCGTCGCTGGTGATCACTGCGCCTTCGTCGATGCGCTCGATCGCGCTTGTCGTCAGCGAAACATTCTCACGCGAGAGAGCGGGGAAATAGTCGTTCGAAATCAGAATGCGTTTGCAACCCATCGTGTAGTTCGGCGTGAGCGTCGCGCGCAATTGCGGGTCATGCACCTGGCGGCGCAAATGCCGCTCCGCGACTTTCTGCGCAGTCTTCATCAGCGAGGGATGAATCGCGAAGCCGAGCGCGCGCGATTCGAGCATGCAGTACAACGCCGAGCGCATGATTTTCTGCGTGAACGGCACGTGTCTGAAGAGCCATTGTTCGAACGGCTTCACCGCTCGGTCGGCCTTCGGCATGATCCACGGCGGTGTGCGCTGGAACAGGTCGAGATGCGCGACACGCGGCGCAATCTGCGGCACGAACTGGATCGCGCTCGCGCCCGTGCCGATTACAGCGACACGTTTGCCTTCGAGCGGATACGTATGGTCCCAATGCTGCGAGTGAAACGTCTTGCCCTTGAATCTGTCGATGCCGGGAATGTCCGGCATGGCCGCGCGCGAGAGGCCGCCCATCGCCGAAATCAGCACGCGGGCCGACCATTGCTGTCCATTGGAAAAAGTCAGGTGCCACCGGTGGCGCGCCTCGTCGTAGACGGCGCTCGCGAGTTCGTGGCCAAAACGCAAATGGCGCTCGACGCGGAAGCGTTGCGTGCATTCCTCCAGGTAAGCGCGGATTTCCGGTTGACGCGCAAACATTCGGGTCCAGCGCGGATTCGGTGCAAACGAAAACGAATAGACGTGAGATTGCACGTCGCATGCGCAGCCCGGGTAGTGATTGTCGCGCCACGTGCCGCCCACCGAATCGGCTTTCTCGGCGACGACGAAATCGGTCATGCCGGCTTGCCGCAGACGAATCGCCATGCCGAGACCCGCAAAGCCGGTCCCGATAATAGCGATATCGGTTTCGAGGGGCGCGGACCGGTCGTGCGCCGCGGCGTCATCGGGCATGCGTGCGTTCATCCGGGCCGACTCCTTTTTACGCTCTTAACTGTTACATTGATTGATGTAACGATAGTGGCGGGAAACGGATGACGCAAGAGGCCGTTTAGACGCGAAACTCTAGGGTGCGGGCGGTACCTGGGCTGATGCGATCGTCAACGCTGCGCCGACAGGCGCGCAGGACATAGGGCTACTTCTTCGGCCGCTTGTTCTTGCCGGCGTCGCTTTGCGCCGCGTGGCCCAGCTTCTTTTCCATGATTGCCGCGACGCGGTCGCCGAGATAATCGCCGGATGCTTCTTCCAGCGCGCGGTTCATCTCGCTTTCCACGAGCACCATGGCCAGTGGCCGCACGCGCCAGATGGCGTCGACGAGAGCGGGCACGTCGGCGGGTGGCGGCAGCGCGTCCGGGTCGTAGCGATCCAGTTGATGGACCACGAGATCGACCAGAGCCTTGGCGACCGCGCTGAAATGCGGCCGCGCGATGCCGACGGCGTCGAGCAGATCGGCAAGCGGAATGCCCTCCTTCGCGAGCGTCGCGCCGGCGGCGAGAGCAGTGGGACTGCCCGACACAAACGACAGGCCGTCGCGTTCAAGCAGGCCGAGATCGACCGCTTTCGCGAGCGCGCCCGGCGAGGCTTTATCGCCGAACATCTGCAGCAGCTCGATCAGCGAGTACTTCTTTGGACGCTCTCGCGACCAGCGGCCGCCAATCGCGGTTTCGAGTCCGAGGATCGAGCGCAGATCGTGGCCTTCGTCGACGGCCATGATCAGATCCTGGATGTTGGCGAGCGTGTAGCCGCGCGAGAGCAGATGATTGATCAGCTTTAGACGCGACACGTGCGTGTCGTCGTACACGCCGACGCGGCCGCGCTTTTCAGGCGGCGCGAGAAGGCCGCGGTCCTGATACGCGCGCACGTTGCGCACGGTGGTGTCGCTCACGCGCGCCAGTTCGTCGACGGTGTATTCGTTGCGCGACGCGGCGCTTGCCGGCATATCGGAGTCAGCGGGCGAGGGCGGAGCGGAAGGCGGCATGTTGGGCATGCGCGGGATTTTAACGTGCTACCTTCGGGCGGACCAGCATGGCGCCTGCCGTGTGCTTTTAGGAGCCGAGATCCGGCGGCGTCGTATCGCCTACGCCCAAAGTCCGTTGCATCAACGTGGTGTCGAGCCATCGGCCGTGTTTGAAACCGACCGCCTTCAAGGTGCCGGTCAATTCGAAACCCAACTGCTTGTGCAGCGACAGTGATCCACCACTGCCACCGTCCGCGATGACCGCGATCATCTGGCGCCACGGCCCCGTTTCGCATCGTTCGATCAACGCCTGCAGCAATATGCGGCCGAGGCCCCGGCCGCGATAGGCGTCGTTCACATAGATCGAATCTTCGATGGTGTTGCGGTACGCGGCTCGCGGGCGGTACGGCGTCGCGTAGCAATAGCCCGCGATTTCGCCGTCGATCTCGGCGACCATGTAGGGCAGGCCATGACCGCGCACCGATGCGAGCCGCATGCGCAGATCGTCGACGGAAGGCGGGTCTTCTTCAAACGACGCGACGCCGGTCAGCACATGGTGCGCGTAGATGGCCTGGATGGCCGGCAGGTCTGCTTCGGTCGCGTCGCGAATCAGCGGGGCATTGCCGGGCGACGCGGCGGTTTCAGCGGTTGTGCCAGACGTGACGGATGCGGGGCGGGTTGTGCTCATACGTAGTCGTGGTGTGGACCGTGGTGGCCTACTGGTTCCTGGATACGTTTTACTATGCCCGCCGCGCGCGAGAATTTGAAGCCGGTCAAAAATCGTTGCGTGAAGTGGGCGGCGTTCAGGCCGCGCGCCGCACCGGCGTGTTTTTCGAAAAACGCCGCGCGCCCGCCACGCAGGCCACCACGGCGACCGTGACGGCGATCATTGAAGGCGGCACCTGTTCATGCAGCAGCCATCCGGCGAGCAGTAGTCCGAAAAACGGCTGTAGCAATTGCAGTTGCCCAACTCCCGCGATGCCTCCGAGCGCGAGGCCGCGATACCAGAACACAAAGCCGATCAGCATGCTGAACAGCGACACATAGGCGAGGCCCCACAGCGCCGCGGGGCTGATGCCTTCGAAAGACGCGGGCCGGGTCCACAGGGCGAGCGGAAGCATGACCGGCAGCGACAGCACCAGCGCCCACGAAATGACCTGCCAGCCGCCGAGGTGCCGCGAAAGCCGCGCGCCCTCCGCATAACCCAGCCCGCAAGCGACGATCGCGGCGAGCATCAGCGCGTCGCCCACCGGAGACGCGTCAAGGCCGTGGCGCATCGCAAACGCGACCACCGCGCCGCTGCCGAGCGCCGAGAAGAGCCAGAACGCCGGCTGCGGACGCTCGCCGCCGCGCAGTACGCCGAAAATCGCAGTGACAAGCGGCAGCAAACCGACGAACACGATCGCATGCGCCGAACTCACGTGGCGCAGCGCGAGCGCCGTCAATAGCGGAAAGCCGACCACCACGCCGAGCGCGACCACCACGAGGGGAACGAGATCGCGCCGCGCCGGACGTGCCTCGCGAAACACGAGCAATAGCAACAGACCCAGCGTGCCCGCGATGGTCGCGCGCGCGACCGTCAGGAACACGGGATCGAGCCCTTGCACGGCGATGCGGGTGGCGGGCAGCGAGCCGCTAAAAATCAACACGCCTATGAGTCCGCTTAACCAGCCGTTCGTTGTCTTGTCCATCGGAGGGGTCCATACGCATTGAAATGAAGCCTACAGCATCCGCTTCCGTCGTAGAAACGTTAAGCTACGGATCAGTACAATTCATGCAAACTGTACCGACGAAGGAGCAGTACAGATGGGCGAAAGTGAACCGAAGCAGGCGATTGAAAGGACGCAAGGCACGCGTGTCGGTACGGTCATGGGCAATCTGCGCGAGCGCATTGCCAGCCGCTCGCTGATGCCGGGCGCTCGCGTGCCGTCGATTCGCGTCATGACCGAAGCGCTCGGCGTCTCGAAGTCGACGGTGGTCGAGGCGTATGACCGGCTGGTTGCGCAAGGCGTGATCGTCGCGCGGCGCGGCTCGGGATTTTTCGTGTCGGGTCATGCGCCGCCGCTCGCGCTCGCCGACCTTGGGCCGCGTCTGGATCGGGAGGTGGATCCGCTATGGCTCACGCGCCAGTCGCTTCAGGCCGGCTCGAAAGTGCTGAAGCCGGGTTGCGGCTGGATGCCCGCGTCGTGGCTGCCCGAGGACGGCGTGCGCCGCGCGTTGCGGGCGGTTGCGCGCGATCCGCAGTCGTCGCTCGCCGAATACTCGAATCCGTACGGGCTGCCCGCGTTGCGTCAGCAACTCGCGTGGCGGCTCGCGCAGCATGGTGTTGAAGCGCCGCCGGAACAGATCGTCCTGACCGACGGCGGCACGCACGCGCTCGACCTCGTGTGCCGCTTTCTGCTCGAACCGGGCGATACCGTGCTGATCGACGACCCGTGCTATTTCAACTTTCAGGCGTTGCTGCGGGCCCACCGCGCGCGCATCGTCGGGGTGCCTTATACGCCGTCCGGTCCCGACCTGGTGGTCTTCGAACGGGCGCTGATCGAGCATCGTCCGCGGCTTTATGTGACCAATTCCGCGATTCATAACCCGACCGGCGCGACGCTCGCGCCCGCGGTCGCGCATCGGTTGCTGAAACTCGCGGGCGAACACGGTCTGATCGTCGTGGAAGACGATATCTTCGCCGACTTCGAAGATGAAGCCGCGCCGCGTCTTGCGGCGTTCGACGGGCTCTCGCGCGTGGTGTCCATCGGCAGTTTTTCGAAAACGCTCTCCGCGGCGGCGCGGTGCGGCTATATCGCCGCGCGCGCGGAATGGATCGAGCCGCTGATCGACCTGAAGCTCGCCACGTCGTTCGGCAACGGGCAACTCACGGCAAGCGTCGTGCATCGCCTGCTGGTGGACGGCACATACCGGCGTCATCTGGAATCAATGCGCGCGAAGCTCGCGGATGCGATGGGCGAGACCATGAGGCGCCTCGGCTATGCGGGCCTCGACGTGTGGACGCGGCCGCGTGCCGGCATGTTCGTGTGGGCGCGTCTGCCCGATTCGCTCGACGCTGCCGACATCGCGCGCCATGCGTTGGGCGCGAACGTCGTGTTCGCGCCAGGCAATGTGTTCAGCGTGTCGCAATCCGCGACGGGCTACTTACGGTTCAACGTGTCGCAATGCAACCGCCCGAAGGTCTACGAGGCCTTGCAGCGGGCGATGGAAAACGCGGCGGTCGTGAGCGAGCGCGCATGACGGTCGGCTTGTCCGCGAGCGTGGCGCCCGCGCGAACTCACTTGCAAAGCAGAAGCAGGCGTTCCTGTTCCGTGCAATTACTGCGTGGCTTCTGCACGGCCTGAGCCGCCGCCGCGTTGATGCCCGCGCTTCGGTTCGCGAGACAGGCACGCAAATGCTTCTCGACGGGAGGGTAATATTTCCAGCCGCGCACGAGGTTGGGTAACTCCAGTTTGACCTGCTTCCACTTGGGATGCCCATGTTCCTGCAGATTGTCGAAGTTGGCGCAGAGCGAGTCGGCAAAGTGATTCAGATTGCCGACGGTATCGCGTAGACCGTAGTCGTAGGTGACGAGGAAAGCCTTGACCGTCAATGTCGGGACATCTTCTTTCAGCCAGTTCGGATAGCTGGTTGCGCGGATCGTCGCCGGGAAATATGTCTGCTTCGCGCGCACCGTTTCAGGCGCGGCGGGATCGGCTTTCAGCAGGCGGATCTCTTGCAGCAACTCCGGATTCATGTCGTTGAAGAGTTTGGCCGGCTGGCCGACCACGATAATCGCGACGTCCACCTTCTTCACGATCAATGCGGCGAGCGCGTCCTCATTGCTGAGATGCTGCACGTTCTGTTCGGGAATCGCCTGACCGAACATCAGACGGTACAACGTTGTGGCCGATTGCGCGGTGCCGCTGCCCAGCAGACCGACGCTGATGGTCTTGTCCTTGATATCGCCCAGGGTTTTCAGCGGCGAATCCGCGCGCACAACGACGTTAATTTCTTCGTCGTAGAGCGGCATGATGAGGCGCAGCGGGCGGATCGCGGTGCCCGCGTCAGGATTGCCCGAGTTAGCCATATCGATGTACGCCTGGTATACGTCGGACTGCACCAGCGCGAGCTTCACGCCCGGCTCGAAGCGCATACGCTGTACGTTCTCGGCGGAGCCTTTGGACGCCACCACGGCGAGATCGATGCCCGCCGGCTGTGCGACCCATTTCGACAGGTCCTGGCCGATCTGGATGTACGTGCCCCGTTCCGGGCCGGTGACGATCTTGTAGTGCGCCGGTTCCGCACTGGCCAGCGAAGACATGACCGTCAGCGCCAGTCCCAGCCATCCCGTCATAAGTTGCTTTAGCATGGTCTTCACCTATCGATCAGGTTGGTGCAGCTCTGTCCATTCGATTCGGTATCCAGGCTATTGATTGGCGACCTGTCGATGGGCCTGAGCGCCGGTCACGGGCGGTGAAGTGAGCGGCGCCCAGCCGGTTTCGCGAATCACACGTTCCAGAATGGTCTTCGCGGCGTCGTTACCGGTGTCGATCGCGAGGGCCTCGTTCGCATGCTCACGCGCGCAAGGCCATGACTGCTGCCCCGCACACATTTGCGCCGCGAGCAACGCGGCATCGCGGCGCGCGGTCAACGGCTTCAATTCGGAGGCGAGGCTCTGCGCATCGCTGCTATCCGGTTGCAGCGACAGCGCTGCGCCGAGGGCGGCTTGCGCCGCGCTGAGATCGTTGGCGTTGAATGCGACACGCGCCGACTGCAACGCTTGCGCTGCGCTACGGAATTGCGGTGCCGCAGGTTTAGCCGAAGCCGCGGCGATCGGCGGCGCTGTCGACGTCATCTGGATGACGTTCGGTGCATTGGCTGCCATAACGGCTTTGCCCGGCGTGGCGATGGCGCGCGAGTCAGTCGCCGGGTCCGGCGTGTATCGCGCGATGGTGCCGGTTGTCGTTCTCGCGTCGTGAGTCGTTTCCGCGGCTTGCTCGCTGCTGCCGTAACGCGATTCGCGACTGTCGCTAAATAGTGCATAGCCGACATAGGCCAGCCCGGTGGCGACAACGGCCGCGATCGTGAGGAGCGCGTTGCGTATGCGCAGTCTGCTGCGATATGCGAACTCGACGGGCTCGGGGAGCGGGACCATCGGCGTATCGTGCGAGAGCAACGACGACGACGCATGAAGCGCGGTGGCGGGAGCGAGATTTACACCGGCATGCAGTGCGCCGCCGGGGAAGTCGGGCTCATTGATCGCTGGCGGCCCGAAGCTGTCGTGCAGCGTCGACATGTTCATCGGGCTCACCCGGGTAGCGTGCAACGTGCTATGGACAGGCGGGTCCGTGTCGAGCGGATGAACCGCGCCGCAATACGGGCAACAATCGACTTGCCGGTACAGGGCACCGCCACATCGTTTGCAGGGCGTCGGAAAATGATGGCCGGCTAAAGTCTGAGTGGACATGCTATGGCTCCACCTGTGGAAAACAATGCCGTAAGGCATGCTCCCGATCGCGTTTGAGGCGGTGTGGGGGGCCGCGGAAACCACGATCTACATGCGCCAGAGAGTCCGGACACGCAAGTCAAGCTTGCCGTGCCGCGGGTTTCAATATGTGGCGTTTCGGCGTGCGCGTCAATGGACGATCGACCCTATGTTGTGTGCGCTACCGCACATTACCAGGTAGGACGAATGATCGCGCATGTCAGGAAGACGAACGGGCGTCGTATTTTTTATGTTATGGCGCGCCGCTGAAGGCGGAACTTCAGGCGCGTGCAATCAGTGTTTTCACACGTGCCCAAATAGGTGCAACAGCGTCAGTGTTGACGCAACGGATGGTCTTTGAGCAGCCAGGCCAATGCGAACGCGGCGAGCACCACGCAAGCCGCCGACAGATATACCGTGTGCAACGCACCCGCGAATGCCTGCAAATAATCGGCGCGCAATGCGCCGGGCAACTGATGAATCGCCGTGGGCCCGAGCGCATGCGGCAATTGGGTGTCCGGGGGCATCAGGTTTTCGAGGCGCGCGGCGAGGCCGTTCGAGAACACCGCGCCGAACGCGGCCACGCCGATCGAACCGCCAATCGACCGGAACAGCGTGGCGCCCGACGTCGCTACGCCCATGTGCTTGAATTCAACAGTGTTCTGTACGGCGAGGATCAGCACTTGCATCACCATGCCGAGACCGCAGCCCAGAATGCCCATGTCGAGATACATCACATGAATCGGCGTGCTGATCTGCAAACGTGCAAGCAGAAGCATCGCGATGGCCACGAGCAACGTGCCCGCAATCGGGAACATGCGATAACGGCCAATCTTGCTGATTACGCGGCCCGTCACCATCGACATGGTGAAGAGGCCGCCCATCATGGGCAGCATCTGCATGCCGGCTTGCGTCGGCGTCGAACCTTTGACCACCTGCAGATAGAGCGGCAGAAACGTAACAGAGCCGAACATGGAGACGCCGACGATGAAGCCGATCAGACTGCTCAGCAAAAATGTTCGCTGCCTGAAAAGTTCGAGCGGCATGATCGGCTCGGCGGCGCTGCGTTCTTCGTGGATGAAACCCCAGAGCGAGACGAGGCCCATACCGAGCGTGAACCACAATTGCGGCGACGACCAGGGCAGGATCGTGCCGCCCTGGCTCGTGAACAGGATGATGCAGGTGAGCGCGCCGGCAAGAAACGCAGCGCCCATGTAGTCGATGGTGTGCTTCACGTGGCGTACGTGCGGCTTGAAAACCGCGCCGATCACGAGGAGCGAGATGATGCCGAGCGGCAGGTTGATATAGAAAATCCAGCGCCACGTGAGATGTTCGACGAGAAAGCCGCCGAGCAGCGGACCGATCACGGTCGCGAGACCGAACACGCCGCCGAACACGCCTTGATACCGGCCCCGCTCGGCGGGCGGGATTACATCGGCGATGGCGGCCATCGTCACTACAAGCAGGCCGCCGCCGCCGAGTCCCTGCAAGGCGCGCAGCACGATCAACTGTGTCATGTCCTGCGCGATGCCGCACAGCGCGGAGCCCACGAGGAACAGACCGATCGCCGTTTGCAGCACGATCTTGCGGCCGAACAGGTCGCCGAGCTTGCCGTAGAGCGGCACGACGATGGTCGAGCTGAGCAGGTAAGCGGTCACGACCCACGACAGATCGTTGAGTCCGCCCAGTTCGCCGACGATGGTCGGCAACGCGGTCGACACGATGGTCTGATCGAGCGCTGCGAGCAGCATGACGAGCAGCAGCGCGGGGAACAGTAGGCGAATCGGCGGATGATCGGCAACTTGAGTGCTTGACGCCTCGTTTGGCGGTGCAACGGCCTGCGAGTGGCCGTTCATTAGGTGGTCGGGCTGCGTGATGGTCGAGTGTTGCATGGCATGCGCGTCTTGAAATTAATTAATTCAGAGATTAATATATGCGACATTCTGTCGTCCGTCAAACGAGTGCAATGGCAACGATTCCGTCGGTTGGTAAAAAGATGCGCAGCGCGAAGAGTGAGTCACGCGGCGCGGTCGCGGTGAAGGCGCGCAAGACGGCGGACCCTACGGCGAGTGTTGCGACGCACGCTGCGGCAGACGTCGCAACCGACATTGCGGAAAAAGCTTCGGCGAAACCCGCGTCACAAGCTGCGCCCCGGAGGCGCCCGGGCAGACCGTCAGGCGCGGCGCGCGGTCCGGAGCAGCGCAATCGTCTGCTGGACGCGGCGCTTGCGCTGTTCGCCCGGCAGGGCATCGTCGACACGACGCTCGGCGAGATTGCGCGTGAAGCCGGCTTCACGCCGGCCATGATGCATTACTACTTCAAGACGCGCGATCAACTGCTAGATGTGCTGATCGACGAGCGTTTCGGCCCGTTACGCGCGAGCCTTGGCGTGCCGTTCCAGGAGCATGCCGACGATCCCGTGGCGGCCATTTCGCAGCTTGCGCGGCGGATGGTACAAGCCGCGGTGGACTGTCCCTGGTTTGCGTCGCTATGGGTGCGCGAAGTCATGAGCGACAGCGGCCTGCTGCGTCAGCGCATGCAGGAGCGCTTCGGCGACGGGCATCAGAAGGCGTCGCTGGCGTCCATCGAGCGATGGCAGAAAGAAGGGCGTTTAAATCCGGCGCTCGAGCCGTCGCTCGTCCTGGTCACGCTGCTCGGGCTGACGGTCTTGCCGCTGGCCACATCCAGGCTATGGCGCAACGATCCGCAACGCCGCCAGATCGGCGGCGAAGAGATAGCCCGTCACGCCGTCGCGTTGCTGGTGCAGGGAATAGGTCCGAGGAAAGCGGACTGACTCAGGCAACTTCATGCCTTGTTTTGCGCCCGGATCCGCGGCACATAACGTGCTACCGATGGGATGAATGCGAGCGTCGCGCAAACGGGGGCTGCAGGCGTCGCAGAAGAAATCAATGCAGGAAACACGCAAAGATGCCGTGGCGGCAAGCCTCGTGCGATGGACCGCACGCGCCGCCTGGCGAAGTTGGGTGCCGGCCTCGGTTGCCGCGGAGCAAGGCGCCGGGAGCCGTTTTTTCATCGACGTGCAATTTTGGCGCGTTACCGTGCGCGCGTTGCCTACGGCCAGGTTTACAATCGTGCGCCTTCTGCAACTCGGCACATGAATTCGAGTTCGAACCATGAACAGCAACACCGCGGCCGCGCAAATCGGCGGCAAGCAGCACGAACAGCAGGGCGATACGTTGGCCATGTCTGACGGCCTAACCGGACTTTTAGAGCAACAACAGAAAATGAACGGAGCATTGAGACTCGATCAGGCCACGATCGTGCTCGTAGAAGACGACCCGGACAGCCGCGAATCGCTGACCTTGTTACTGGAAGCGGAAGGTGCAAACGTCGTCGCGGTGGCGGATGCGGAAGAGGGTGTCGAAGCGGCCGTTCGGCTGCTGCCGGATGCGGTGGTATGCGACCTCGAACTGCCCGCCATGGACGGCTTTTATCTGATCCAGCGACTGCGCGACCACGAAATTCGCGGCGATCACGCGCCTTCCGTGGCGGTGGCCCTGACGGGCCATACAGACGACGCTTACCGCCTGCGAAGCATCGGCGAAGGCTTCCAGCATTTCATGACCAAGCCGGCTCGCCCGGAAGATCTGGTGACGTTGCTGCACGACGCCATTGGTGCACGTGCGGCGCGTTGAAGGGTCACGCGAAACCGGGGCCAAGCGAAGCGCAACGCGACCGGGGCGCAAAGGCAGAGAGCGTTTGCGCCGCGCTTATCACAAGAATCGCCGTTATTTTGCGGCGACGGGCACCGTCGATCCCGCCTGTGAAGCTGTTCCGGCCGCTGCGGCCGCTTCCACCGCCTGACACGCGGAACACAATCCCTTCAGTTCGATTTCATCGCTCGCGATGCGGTAGCCCGCATCTTCAATTTGCGCGACGAGCGCCTGGCGCAGCTTCGGCTGATGCAGTTCGGTGACGCTGCCGCATTGCTGGCACACCACCAGAATCCCGTGCTGGCATTGCGTCAGGTCGTGGCAGACCGTGAACGCGTTAATCGATTCGATCCGATGCACGAGTCCCGCCGAGAGCAGGAAGTCCAGCGCCCGATAAACCGTGGGCGGCGCCGATCCGGGATGAATCTGGCGCATTTCGTCGAGCAGCGAATAGGCTTTCGTGGCGCGCCCCGAATTCAGCAGTAATTCGAGCACTTTGCGGCGGATCGGGGTGAGCTTCTCGCCGCGTTCGCGGCAATATTCTTCCGCGAGGGCGAGCGCGGCTTCTTGTGAGTCGTCATGCATATGCCCCGGCTCGTGAGCATGTGCGTGAGCGGAAGCGGCGGAGGCAGCTTTCTCCGTTTTCCCCGGACTGGCTGTGGTCGCGGTATTGGCGGCGTTCGCGGCGGACTTGGCGTTCTTCATGCGTCGATTATAAAGGTCAACGCCTTCTGCTGCGGCGGCTTGCGTCGCAGCGGCCGCGCACTGCGGTCGTGCCCGGCAGCGGAGCCCGACGCTTCAGCGCGAAAGCCGCACGGCCTGGTCGACTCACGTCAACGGAAAGTCGACGTATTTCTTGAACCCCGGACGCGTTGCAATGCGCGAATACCAGCGCTCCACATTGGGCAGCGGAGGACGCTCGACGCCGGGAAGGCCGAACCAGCGTTTCGCGTAGGCGCCGATCACGATATCGGCCAGCGTGAACTTGTCGCTCTCCACAAAGAAGCGCCCTTGCAGATGAGTGTCCAGCAGGTGCCACAGCACAGTGACGTCGCGGATGTGTTCTGCGAGTCTCGCCGCGTCGCGCTGTTCGGGCGGCGTGCGCACCAGCGTCCAGAACACCGGGCGCTCCGTGGGTTGCAGCGTGGACAGCGACCAGTCCAGCCAACGGTCGATGCTCGCGCGCAGTCTCGGTTCGGCCGGATAGAGCGGACTGGATGCGCCGTATTGCAGCGCCAGATAGCGCAGGATCGAGTTCGATTCCCACAGCACGAAGTCGTCGTCGACCAGCGTGGGAATTTTGCCGGTCGGGTTCATCGAAAGGTAGGCGGGTTCGTCGTTGCGGCCGAACTGCATGCCGGCGTCGATGCGCTCATACGGCAGCACCAGTTCATCGCAGCACCACAACACTTTTTGCACGTTGACTGAGTTCGTTCGTCCCCAGATCGTAATCATCCGGTTAATCCTTTTGTCGGCAGTTGGCAAGCCGCACCTCGCGCGCGGCGTTCAGCCAGTAACGATACACGATGCGCATGGGTTTGGATGCATGGGCACCGGCGCGGGCACCGGCGTGGGCACCGGCGCGGGCACCGGCGCCCGCACCGGCGTGAACCAGGTCGGGCACCCTCCTACGTTGCGTACAATGAGCGCACCGAAATACGACGAGGCACCGCATGGCCCGCATTGTCCCCGACGACTGGAAGAGCCTCGCCGCTACCGGCGCGGCGGCGCGCGAGCGCGAAACGCTTGCGCTACTGGAACAGGCGCTTCCCGATAACTACACCGTCTATCACGGCGTGCACTGGACGCGGCTCAACCAGAACTTCTCGGTGTTCGGCGAGGCCGACTTCGTGATCGTCAGTCCGGCGGGGCGCGTGATGATCGTCGAACAGAAAACCGGCTTTCTGCGCGAAACGCCGAAGGGGCTCGTCAAGGTTTATCTGCAGACCGAGCGCAATGTGGCGATCGCGCTTGCGCACACCATCGAAAGTCTGCATCGGCGTTTTACTGCCGCGTTCGGCGCCGGCACGTATTTTATCGAGGAACTGCTGTACTGCCCGGACCATATCGTGAAGGACGCCGCGATTGCCGGCGTAAATCCCGCGCGAATCGTCGATGCGACCCGCCGTGACCGGCTGGCCGCGGTAATTCGCGAAGCGTTGCCGGCCGACGAGCCGCGTCTCGCTTGCGCGCCGAAAATCCATCACTTTCTCGCCGATGAACTCGCGCTCACGCCCGACGCGAGCGCGCTCGTCGGCCAGGCGGGCACGCTCGTCACGCGGCTCTCGGGCGGTCTTGCCACGTGGGCGCGGCGGCTCGACTTCTCGCCGTTTCGCTTGCGCGTGATCGGCACGGCCGGCTCCGGCAAGACGCAACTCGCGGTGCAGGTGATGAAAGACGCCGTGGCGCGCGGCCAGCGTCCTTTGTATGTGTGCTTCAACCGGCCGTTGGCGGATCACATCGCGCGCGTCGCGCCGCCTGAGGCGAAGGTGGCGAACTATCACCAACTGTGCGACTGGATTGCACGCGATGCGGGCCGCAAGCCCGATTTCCAGTCGGGCGAAGTGTTCGATCAGCTCGAAGCGATGTTCGCCGGAACGACGATCGAAGCGCGCTGGCAATTCGATGTGCTGATCGTCGACGAAGGCCAGGATTTCCAGCAGCCGTGGGTCGCCGCGCTCGAACGCCTGTTGCGTCCCGGCGGCGCGTGGTGGTGGCTCGAAGATCCGCTGCAGAATCTCTATATGCGGGAACCGGTAGCACTGCCCGGCTGGACCACGTTGAAGGAAACCACCAACTATCGCAGCCCGCGCGACATTCTCGATTATGTGCGCGAGGTGGTCGGCGCGTCGGTGCCTGTCGCGGCGGCGCTGGCGTCGGGCAGTCCGTTCGACGGCTCTGACATTGCCCTGTCTGTCTATGACGAAGCGAACGCCGTCGAAGGCAGCATCGACGCGACCAAACGCGCCATCACGCAGGCACTGTCGCTCGGCTTTCGCAAACAGGACATCGCGGTGCTGTCGTTTCGCGGACGCGAAGGTTCCGCGATGACCGCGCACGATCATCTCGGCCCGCACCGGCTGCGCAGCTTCACCGGCAAGTACGATCTGTTTGGCAATCCAGAGTATCGCGACGGCGACGTTCTATTCGAGTCGATCTACCGCTTCAAGGGCCAGGCCGCGCCGTGCGTGATTCTGACCGAAGTCGATTTCGATGCATTCGACGAGCGCATCGCGCGCAAGCTGTTCGTCGGGGCGACGCGTGCGACGATGAAACTGATCATCGTCGCCTCGCAGCGCGCCGCGCGGCATCTGCATCTGCGCGACGGCAAGGAGAACAAGGACAGCAAAGACAACAAAGAGGTGCGCGAAGCCTGAAGTGCCTTGGATGCATGCGCGAACGTCCGTGTTCAGGTCCACGCACGCGCGCCCACCAGCATGCCGGTGCGTGTATGCGCATCCCACCAGATCACGCGCAAGAGCGGCGCTTGCTGCGCGATCAGCAAGGCCTGCACCGGATCGCTTTCGACGAAATGCGTGACGCCGCCCGCGAGTGCCGCGGCCGCCTTGTGAGCGGCGGCGCCGGCTGGGCTTTCGTCGTGCGTGCCGGGTGTGCGCATCACCAGTTGCATATGGCCGAAGCCGTGCCGCTCGAGCCACGCCAGCGTGCGTGCGCGGTCCGTTTCCGGCCGGCCGGTGATGATCGTGCGAACGCGTTGCAGGTCGATGCCCGGCAGCACGTCGAACGGCAGCAGCGCGTCGCGTTCGAGCAATGCTGCCGCGAGATCTTCGTCGTAGCGTGTCAGCGGCACGTCGGGAAGCAGGATCCCGTCCAGGTCGATCGCGTAGGTCGCATATTCGTGATCGTCCGCCATCGCGGGCGCGTCGCCGGCTTCGACCCGCGCCCAGTCGTCGCGATAACGCTGCGTGTAGGCCTGGCGCTCCCATGGAAACAGCGCGAAGTAGCCGCGCGCATCGATCGCATAATCGGGCTGCGTGCGGCTCAGGTCGTCGACCGCGCCGGTCAGCGTCTTTACGTCGAGGCGTTGTTGCTGAAGGAACGCGATGCAATCGGCAAGCGTAAAGCCGCGGCCCGCAATGTCCTCGCATAGCAGGACCTTCGAGCCGGCAGGCGGAATCGGCAGCGTCGAGTCCCACGCGACCTTGCGCGACGCGCGGTCGTAGCGCAGAAATGCGACCGGCGTGCCGGCCGAGTGCGAAACCATCAGCGCGAGCGGCGCGCCGCCGCGCAGAATGCCGATCGCCATCGCAAAATCTTCCGCAAGCAACGTGGGTTGCAGCGATTCAATCCAGTGATCGAGCTGCTCGTACGTGAGGGGCAAAACCGGCTTGTTCATGACGCTCGTCGGGTCGCGTAAGGCGGGTGAGAAGACTGCCTCCGAATGCGCCACGCGCCTGTGCGGCGAGCGCGGCGGCGGGTCTTCGTTTTTTGAGACAACGAATTTTGACGATATTATGCATGCCGTTCGACGATCGCGCGTCGGGGTGACGCGCGTATAGCCAGTCCGACCCAGTCCGAGCCAATCGGAGCCAATCGGAGCCAACGTGAGGCAAGGTGTTCCGCGAGGGCGGCGTCGTCGCAAGAAAAATAGACCACGGATAAAAAAGCAAATGACCAAGGTGACCGCAACAATGCAAGGCAGGTTCAGCGCGTATGCCAGCGCGCGCCGGGCAATGGGGTTGATGTTCGCGCTGGCCGCGTGGAGCGTGCAGGCGCAGACGGACCCGGCGGCGTTGTCGCTCGAGGTCACAGGCAAAATTGGCAAGAGCACTGACGCGGCCCACCGTTCCTATCGCTTCGACGAGGCGCAACTGCTCGCGCTGCCGGCCCATTCCATCACGACAGCGACCACCTGGACGCCGCGCTCCACCTTCACAGGACCGCTGCTCGCGGATATTCTGAAGACGGTCGGCGCGCAGGGCACGCAGGTTGAAATCCATACGCTCGACGACTACACCTACACGGTTCCGGTATCGGACTGCGACCGCTATGGCGTGGTGGTGGCGTACAGCATGAACGGCCGGCGTCTGAAGATCAGCGACTTCGGGCCTCTGTTTCTCATCTATCCGCGCGACGCGTTCCCGGAACTCGCGGGCGCTTCGGGCGATTCGAAATTCGTATGGCAGATCAAGGCACTCATCATCAAATAAAGCGCCGTCCGTGGCGCCGTATTCTTTATGTGCTGATCTGGCTGACCGCGCTTGCGGCGCCCGCCGGCGCAATCGGCTATCTGCTCTACGCGAACCTGCTCAATCCGCGCACGACCGAGCCGCTGACCGGCTCGTACGACGGCTTCTACTGGGACGCGGCGCAACTGCAAATCGCCTACGCGCGCTTCGAAACTCAACTGCTGCTGTATCAGGCGGGTGTCGACGACGATTTTCAGCGGCTCACATTGCGTTACCAGTTGCTCCAATCGAAACTGCACGTGACGGAAGGCTCGACGCGCCGGCTCACCACGCAG
Source organism: Paraburkholderia rhynchosiae (assembly GCF_002879865.1). Taxonomy (GTDB): domain Bacteria; phylum Pseudomonadota; class Gammaproteobacteria; order Burkholderiales; family Burkholderiaceae; genus Paraburkholderia; species Paraburkholderia rhynchosiae. The sequence goes on along the minus strand of NZ_PNXY01000012.1, from coordinate 134,777 downwards.
GTCGCATTGCTGCAACGGCAACTGGATGAAATCCACGCGCTCGATCGTATGCTGACCGGTCTTGCGCCCGAGGTTGCGGCGTTGCCGACAGACCGCCGCCGTGTCAACGGGATCGTCGCGCTATTGCGCCAGCACTGGAACGAAGTCAACGATCTCGCGCTGAGCCGCCGTTTCGCCGATGTCGCGGACCGCGAGGCGATGAACCGCGATTTCATCGACAAGCGCCGGCTGCTGTTTGCCGGCGGCCTGCTTCTGCTTTTGCTGTCCGCGGCGGCCACGCTCCTGCTCGTACTCAACGGCCGGCGCCGTACGCGTCTCATGCATCAGCAGCATGCGGCGCTCGAAGCCGAGCACCAGGCGAGCCGCGCGGCGCGCGAGGCGAGTCTCGCGAAAGACGCGTTTCTCGGCATGATCAGTCATGAGCTGCGCACGCCCTTGCATGCGATCGTGTCGTCGATCGAATTGCTCGGCTTCAACTATCACTCGGAAGCCGATCGCAAGGTGATCCACCGGCTCGAAACCGCGGCGCGGCATCTTGAAGCGCAGATGAAGGACCTGACCGACTACGCGCGTCTCGGCGCCGGCAAGCTCGAACTGCGTCACGAGCATTTCGAGCCGCGCGAACTGCTGGCGTCGATCGTCGACGAACATGCGATGTCCGCCGCCGCGCGCGGCCTGAAGCTCGAGAGCGAGGCGAGCGGCGTGAGCGGCGTTGTCGATTCGGACCCGCACCGCATTCGCCAGATCGTCAATAACCTCGTCACCAACGCGATCCGTTATACAGAAACCGGCACCGTGCGCGTGAAGTTGATGCAACGGCCGGCGCTGCTGAGCTTTGTCGTCAGCGACACGGGGCCGGGTGTGCCGCAGGCGCAGATCCCGCTCATCTTCGAGGAGTTCACGCAGCTGGACAGCTCGCGCACGCGCCGCTTCGAAGGCGCGGGCATGGGGTTGACAATCGTGCAGGGACTCGTGCGGCTGTTCGGCGGCACCGTCGAAGTGGCGAGCACGTTGGGCGAGGGCACGACCTTCACGGTGACGATTCCGGTTACGCCGGTCGCGCTTGCGCATGCGCCGGGCGTGACCACGCGTGCGGGGGCGGACGGCGCGCGGCCGAGCGTGCTGATCGTCGACGATAACCGGCTGATTCGCGAGTCGCTCAGCGAAATGGTCGCGCATATGGAGTTCGACGCCCACGCGGTCGCCAACGCCGACGACGCGCTCGCCTGGCTCGACGCGCGCCGCTGCGACGTCGTGTTGCTGGATCTGCATATGCCGGAGCGCGACGGCTACGCATTTCTCGCGGATCTCGCCGCGCGCGGCGGGCCGTCGTCGGGCGTGCCGGTGATCGTGGTCAGCGCTTATGCGCCCGAGGCCGGCGTGGGGCAAGCGGATCAGGGAGAGGGCGGCACGCCGCCGTTTTTCGAAGCGTTGTTAAAGCCGGTACATTACGAAGATCTACGCAACGCGTTGCAGCGTGCGCTGGCTTCACGGAATACCGTCTGAGACGGCGCGGGCCAGCAACGCCGCTTGAGCAGCGGTTCAGGCGCGCTTCAGGGCCGGTTCAGCCGCTTCGACAGATCGGCCACCAGAATCGCCATGCGCGCCGGCTTTTCATAGCAGGCAACGTCGTAATTGCGGATCACCTGGCTGATCTCGGATTCGCTCGCTTTGCCCGTCAGCAATTCGCCCGTCAGCACGAAGATCGGCGCATCGGGATTTTCCGACGCGCGCACCGCGCGAATCGCGGCCGCCGAGGTTTGCGAGCCGAACAGCCAGTCGATCACGATGCCGTCGAATACCTGCGTTTGCAGTTGCTCGGCGAAAGCGGCGAGTCCGTAGATTGCCACCGCCGTGAAACCGCTGCGCTCCAGGTAGTCGCGCAGATTGTCGGCGCTGGCCTGATCGTCGTCGACCACGGCGATGGTCGGCTTGTCCGTTTCCGCGCGGCGCGGGTAGATCTCGATCTTGTGGACCTCGTAGGCGCTTTGATACAGCGCGCCGTCATGACGCGCCACGCGCCACTGGCCGAGCTTCGAGTAAGCGACGAATTCCGGCCGGCTGCCCGGCTCAAGCGCCGCGCCGACCCAGGCGGTGCAAGGCAGCTCGATAGCGCCGATGCAGAACACCGCCTCTTGCGCGATGGCGCCGACCATGCCGGGATCGAGCGATTGCGCGCCGAATAGCTGCGCGGCGGGCTCGCCGTACACTTCTGCGACCTTCTTGATTTGCGACAGGGTCCACGGGCTATTGCCGCGCAGCTTACGGTGCCCTTGCGAAAAGCTCAGATCGAGGATGCGGCAAAGTTCTGTGGTCTGCTGTCGCTTGCCGATTCCGTGCCGGCTCATCAACTCGCGCACGCGCTCGGCGACTGCGATGGAGTCTGGTGAGTGTGTTTCGTTGGTCATACTGCGTGAGGATCCGCCGTCTTAAAGGGCTGTGGGGGCGATACGGCAGGCGTAACTCGGCCATGCATCAGACGCACAGTGACGCAGGGTACGCGGGGGACAGCAAATGTACCGTAAAACCATCGCGGTCAGGGTTTTTGTATTGGCGCTATTGCGTCTGTCAGAGCAAGCCGAAAATCCGACAGCTGCGGCGGTCGTATCGCTGCGCTTCTTATGCATTTCACATCAAATGCATTTTACCGATGAAACCGGGCCACATCCACCGAAGGACTTCAAGCCTGCCTGGCACGCGGGCATCTTCGCCGGTTTTGCGGCCGAGCTGTCGAGGCCCTTGAAGATCCACTCGGCGACTCCGGCCGGGAACCGTTCGGGCAATTCCGCGCCGGGACCGCTCGATCACCTCGGGGCTCTGCTCGATCAGCCGCTGGATCAGCGGTTCGGCGCTGGCGCCATACGAGCATTTGAGCGCCATGGTGTTGAAGTGGCGCAGCAAGCACGTCGGGAAAAGCGTCGTGCTTGCTGCGCGACCACATGCCCATCGCTAGACGCGCCTTGAACCAGGACCACTGGTTCGGACCATTGCCGTCGACCGGCCAGATCGACATGACGTCGTAAAGCGGTGTCAGCCGGTAGTGGCCTCCGCCAGCGGGCGAATGAAGTTGTCTGTCTGGCGAATATTCGCCAAATATTCGTCCGGCAGATAATTGGCAAGGTGACCTCATCCGTCGCGAAAGCCTGCTGCGACGGGGCTCGGGACAGAATTTTTGAGCAACCGGCATTGCGGTCAATGGGTTCGCCTGCGAAGATCAGGCTCACGCTTAAAACCCTTCGCCCGATGACGACGACCTATCCGCTGCATGCCGGCTTCACTGCCGGCGATCAACCGTTTCCGAAACATGCCGATGTGGTGATTGCCGGCGCGGGCATCATCGGCTGCGCCGCCGCTTACTATCTTGCGCGGCGCGGGCTGTCGGTCGTCGTGCTCGACAAATCGCGTATCGCGGGGCAGCAGTCGTCGCGAGCGTGGGGTTTCGTGCGCCAGCAGGGCCGCGAATCCGCCGAAGTGCCGCTGATGATGGCAAGCATCCCGCTCTGGAAAACGCTCGAGCGCGAGTTGAATTTCGATCTCGAATGGCGTCAGGGCGGTTGCCTTTACGTCGCTACCGGCGAAGCGGACTGGACCTCGTTCCAGCAATGGATGGACGTCGCGCGTCAGCACGGGCTCGATACGCGCACGCTCGACCGCAAGCAGCTCGACACGGTGGTGGCCGGCATGCAAGGTCCGGCGCTCGGCGGCCTCTACACCCCGAGTGACGGTCAGGCCGAACCGCGACGCGCCGCTGCTGCTTTCGCGGCGCGGGCGGCCGAAGCCGGCGCGCTGTTTTTCGAAGGCTGCGGCGTACTCGGCGTGGAACGCGCGGGCGGCGCGATTGCCGGCGTGGTGACGGAGCGCGGCACGGTCCGTACGTCGCGCTTCATCTGCGCGGCGGGTGCCAGTAGCTGGCGCCTGCTCAAAACGCTGGGTCTCGAGTTGCCGCAGCAGGCGGTGCGCGGCACCTGCATGCGCACGAATCCGTTGCCGCGCGTCACGGCGTCCACGTTCTGGGGCCACGGGCTCGGCGTGCGGCAGCGCGCGAACGGCGCAATCAATCTCGCCGACGACATGCAGGTCGACGTCGACATGACGCTCGGGCATTTTCGCGCGCTGAAATGGTTTCTGCCTGAACTGTGGAGTCAGCGCGAAAAGTTCAGCTTCCATCTGAACGGCGCCTGCCTGCGCGACTTGCGCGACCGTCTGCCGGGTCTCGTGCCGCAGAGCGAGCGCGTGCTGCATCCGCGCGATCCGCATCCGCAGCCCAACGTGAGCCATGCGCCGCGCGCGCTGAGGAAACTGCGCGCGCTGTTTCCCGCGTTGAAGGACGCACAGGTGGTCGAATCGTGGGCGGGTCTGATCGACGTGCTGCCCGACGGTATTCCAGTGATCGATGCGCCGCCGCAAGTCAGCGGCCTCACGATTGCGACGGGCTTCTGCGGCCATGGTTTCGCGATGGGCCCGATCGTCGGCAAACTGCTGGCGGAAATAACCGACGGCGCACACGCTTCGCTGGATCTGTCGGCGTTCCGTTTGCAGCGGTTTGTCGACGGCACCATGCAGCGGCCTCGCAGCATGCTGTGAAGGCGCCTCACTGTTTTCATCCCTCGTACTTCGCACACATCGCGCACGCATGAAAGAACTCACTTTGCGCCACGCCGGCGTGCCGTACCACACGCAATGGGGCAGTCCCGAATGGGTTCGTCATATCGTCGAGAAGCAGGGCGATCCTTGCGACGATCCCGGCTGGCGAAAGAGCGGCTTCCCGGACCCGCAACGGTATCGCTTCTGGGCGAAACGCCTCTGCGGCCTGACATGCCTCGAATCCGCTCTCGATTACTGGCGTATCGAACACCCGCCGCGCGCCGCGCTGCTCGACGAAGCGTTGCGGCATGGCGTGTATCGCATGAGGGACGACGGCGGCGTCGACGGTTTGATCTATCGCCCGTTTGCGACGTGGGTGAGCGAGGCATTCGGTGTGCACGTCGACGTGCTGCCGCAAGCGCCGCTCGAAGAGATTGCCGCGCGCCTGGATCGGCAGACGCTTGCCATCGCATCCGTGAGCCCCGAGATCCGTTACCCCGAGCGGCCGAATCAGCGGCAGGGCGGGCATCTGATTCTGCTGCATGGACGCGATTCGGTCGGCGTATGGTTTCACAACCCTTCGGGCATCGCGCCGCAACAGGCCGACGTCTACCTGCCGTTCGCCACGATGGCGCGCTTCTACGCCGGCCGCGGCATGACGCTCAGCCGGACCGGAGCGCTTGGCACGTAGCGCGGGCGGCCAGGAGTGCGATTGATCAGGTCCGTTTTCTGCTGAAACGTCGTATCGACATTTGCGATACAGGATCCGGCATGAATCGAACCAGCGCCTGGCTTGCTGCGGGTTTTTTCGCACTCAGCGCCGTCACCGCGGCCCATGCTGCCACCCACGACGAGCAGGCCAAGGCCTGCCGCCGCGACGCAATGCATTTCTGTTCGGCCTACATCCCGAACAAAGCGAAGATCACGGCCTGCATGACGCAGCACATCGACGAACTCAGTCCGCCCTGCCGCGCAATGTTCAAGGACGGCAAGAAGTCAGGCGACAAGAGCGGCGATCCAGGCGGGGCGCAGTGAGTTCACTTTGACTGGAGCGTCACCGCAGCCGTTTGTATCGCGCGTCTCGGATGCGACCCGGCGGCGCGGTGGGCGTCGTAGAATCGCTTCTTCCCGACTGCGAATAAAACATCCGCTCATGACCCGCCCGACTACGCAGATCTTCGACGCCGCCGCGACCGCGCGGCTCATACCCTATGCCGCACTCGTCGACGCGTTGAAGCGCGCGACCATCGACTATGCGCAGCAATGCATTGCGAGTCCCGAGCGGCTCGTCGTGCCGCTCAACGAGGGCGGCATTTTGCTGTCAATGCCCGCTACGGCGCCCGATCTGGCAATCCACAAGCTGGTCAACGTCTGCCCGGGCAACGGCGCGCGCGGCCTGCCGACCATCCACGGCCAGGTAATGGCGTTTGACGCCGACACGGGGGAGACACTATTCATTCTCGACGGGCCGACCGTGACGGGACGCCGCACCGCGGCCATGTCCATGCTGGGCGTGAAGACGTTTGCCGCGGTCACACCGCGGGAATTCCTGCTGATCGGCACCGGCACGCAGGCGCTCAATCATCTCGAGGCGATTGGCGAGCTTTTTCCCGACGCGCGCGTGTGGGTGAAGGGCAGCGCGCCGGCGCGCGCCGAAGCGTTTTGCGCCGCGCATGGCGGCAAGGCATTCGAGGTCCGGCCGCTTGCCGAGCCTGATGCTGCGCTTCCCGATTCGGTCGATACGGTGATTGCGCTGACCACGAGCCGGCAACCGGTCTACGACGAAGCGCCGCGCGCCGGTCGGCTCGTGATCGGCGTCGGCGCGTTCACGCCTGAAATGGTCGAGATCGGCGCGCGAACGATTGCGGGCAGCGCGCTTTTCGTCGACGACCAGGCCGGCGCGAAACACGAGGCCGGCGATTTCATCCAGGCGGGCGTGGATTGGGCAGGCGTGCAGGGCATCGCCGCAATCCTCAGCAACGAGGCACCCGTGCCGGCGCAAACACCCGTTGTGTTCAAAAGCGTCGGCTGTGCGGCGTGGGATCTGGCGGCATGCCGCGTTGCGCGCGAGGCGTTGTCGAGCGTGTGACCCCGTTCGAGCGAAGCGGCGGCGCGCGAGCCCGCCGATAGTCGCCGATAGTCGCCGATAGAGTAAAACGGCTTGAAAACAGGCCTTTGCCGAAGCGGTTTGGCAAATTGCGCCAACCTGCGGCACATGTTGCCGTGCAAACAATCGGAAAACGTTGCACCATAGGCGTTTGCCAGAAAATCTTCCGACGTGCGTCTCCTCAGACCGTGCATCAGTTTTTCTGTCTTTGCCTGACCTTTAGCCTTATCGACGCCTTCCTTCCCACGACGCTGCGACCGCGCTATGACGACCCAACACGCTTCACCCATTCCCGACCTTCCGCTCGACATGATCATTTTCGGCGGCACCGGCGACCTGTCGTTTCGCAAGCTGCTGCCCGCGCTCTACATGGCGCATCTGCACTGCAATCTGCCGCCGGAGACGCGCATTGTCACGATCGGACGCAAGCCCTGGTCGCGCGAGGAGTACATCAACGAGTTCATGGAGCAGAAGGCCAAGCCCTTCATCGAGAAGAAAGCGTTCGATGCCGCCGCGTGGGACAAATTTCTCGCGCTGTTCGAATACGTGCGCATGGACGTCGACTCGGCCGAAGACTATCAGCGGCTGAAGGAAGCGTCGCGTGACGGCGTGCGCCGCGTGTTCTATCTGGCGACGTCGCCGGATCTGTTCATGAACATTTGCGAGAACCTGTCGTCGGCGGGGCTGGTGGACGAGAAATCGCGCGTCGTGCTCGAGAAGCCGCTGGGTCACGATCTCGCGTCCGCGCAAGAGATCAACACGGCGGTCGGCAAGCATTTCAGCGAAGCGCAGATCTACCGGATCGACCACTATCTCGGCAAGGAAACCGTGCAGAACCTGATGGTGCTGCGCTTCGGCAATCCGATTTTCGGCCCGCTGTGGCAGGCGCCGTATATCAAGCGTGTGCAGATCACGGTCGCGGAAACCGTTGGCGTGGGCAGTCGTGCCGGCTTCTACGACAAAACCGGCGCGTTGCGCGACATGGTGCAGAACCACCTGCTGCAATTGCTGTGCATCGTCGCGATGGAGCCGCCGGTCTCGCTCGATCCCGACGCGGTCCGCGACGAAAAGCTCAAGGTGCTGCGCTCGCTGCGGCCCATGACGCCCGAGGACATTGCTCGCGATACCGTACGCGGCCAGTACACGGCGGGCGCAGTGGACGGCGAGGCGGTGAAGGGTTATCTCCAGGAAGAAAACGTGCCGGCCGGAAGTCGCGCAGAGACGTTCGTCGCGTTGCGCGCGCATATCAATAACTGGCGCTGGGCCAACGTGCCGTTTTTCCTGCGCACGGGCAAACGTATGCAGAAGAAGGTCTCGGAGATCGTCATCGAATTCTCCGAACTGCCGTTCTCAATCATTCCGAGCGGCGGGCGCAATTACGGCAACCGTCTCGTGATCCAGTTGCAGCCGGAGGAGTCGATCCAGTTGCAGATGCTCGCGAAAGAGCCGGGCAGCGGCATGCACATGTTGCCGGTGAATCTGAACCTCGATTTGCAGCAGGCCTTCACCGAGCGCCGCGCGGAAGCGTATGAGCGTCTGCTGATCGACGTGATTCGCGGGCGTCTGACGCACTTCATGCGCCGCGACGAACTGGAAGCCGCCTGGGCGTGGGCCGAGCCGATTCTGGACGGCTGGGCGAAGTCAGGCGAGCGGCCGCGCAACTACACCGCGGGAACGTTCGGGCCAGCTGCGTCGACGGCGTTGATGGCGCGCGAAAATGCCGTCTGGGCGGAAGAGTCGCAGTAAGCGGTTCTTTCTGTCGCGCAATGCAAAACGGCCCACTGAATAATGCGGGCCGTTTTCGTTATCGGACTGACGTCAGGGCAGCGAAATGGTCAGCGTGGCCGACTGCGGCCCGAGCTTGACCACCTGTGAATACGGCGCCAACGTGCGCAAAGTCTGATCGCGCAAATACGTGTTCAGGCCAAGATAGGCCAGCAGTCCAACCAGCGCGAATACCGCGCCGATCGACCACAACGGCACTTCGCGCTTCAGACGGTGCGCGACCTGATCCGGCAGCGGCCAATGCGGCGCGAACGGCGCACGCTTGCCCTTCATATGCGCGATTTCGTCGCCGATGCGCGCGGTCAGATACGCGAGCTTCTCCGGTCCTTCCAGCAAATATTTGCCTTGAAAGCCGAGCAGCAGGCACATGTGGAACACTTCCAGCGATTGCAGACGCGCGGCGCCTTGCGCACGGCATTCCTCGAGGTACTGAAAGAACTTTTCTCCCGCGAGTTGTTCGCCGAACAGCACCAGTTGTAGCGGCCGCCGCTCCCATTCCGTGCGGATCTTGAACGTGGACGACAACACCGACTCATCTATCGCCGCGCAGAACGCAAACTTGGACGCGTAGACATCGTCCGCGGAGGCATTGAGCTTTTTCGCGCCGCGCTCGAAGTCGCCGAGAAACTGCTGGATGCGCTGACTGAATTCGTGCGCGTCGCCAGGTTCGCGGCCGTTTTTCAGCAGGAACAGCATGAAGAAGCCGTCGTACAGCAGGTCGAGCAGCGAGCGGACCTGATAGCTCGGCTCGGTCGCCGGGGCGGGCGTCGCGGCAGGCGTGCTGCCGCCGAAGAGGGAAGGCGCGTAGCTCATGATGTGACGGCGATCAGTTCAAGTTGAAGATCGTTGATGCCCGAAGGCGCATAGATCATTGCGGATTGCGCTTGCAGCATGCGGTCATACAATGCGCCGCGCGATTCGAACGAGAAGTAGCACGCGCCCGGCCTTACCGGAATGGCGGGCGGCACTTGCGGCGTGTAGACGAGCCGCACGCCCGGCATGGCCGACAGCACGAGCTTGTCGACGTCGTCCGGCGCGCCGACCTTGAAGCGCGCCGGCACCGCTTCGACGAGTTCCGCGGTGGGCATGTCGGCGGATACGGCAATGTAGAACAGCGTTTTGTCGTCGATCTTGCCGGAATCGAGTCGGCCCGCATGGAACGACGGGCGCACTTCTTCGAGCGCGATCGCGAAGTAGCGCGCGGAGATCACCGTTTCGAGCAGATCGCGCAGGATCGTATCGAGCCGCGCGAAACCGGGACCCGGATCGTCGTGACGATAAGCCGGCAGGTCGGACAGCGCATAGCCTTTCGAAAATGTCATCAACTGGCCGGCGAGGCGCAGTAATTCCTGAAACAACCGCTCGGGATGCAGCGCCGAATGCTGATACAGATGCGCGAGCGATGCGAACGCCGCACTCGCGGTGTGCAACAGCCAGAACGACGCAATGTCGCCCGAACGGAACTCGATGATGTTCTTGGTCGGCTCCCGATGGAAACCGTACAACGCATTAACCTTGGCCTGCAACGCGTCGATCAGCTGGCGCAACCGCTGATGCAGGACCGGCGAGGCGTCGATTGCAAGACACGGTGGCACGAAGCTGTCGTCGATTTCAAATCCCGACGTGGCGGTGCGGCGCACGCGCACAAGCGGCACGGACAGCAGTTGGTCGCGCGGCTCGCTGTGCGCGATCAGTTTGACGCTGGTTTTCAGGAACGTGATGTCGGCTTCCGCGGCATCGGTGAAATGATCGGCAACCGGCGTCTGCTCGCTCACGTAACGCGACACGAAGCCCGCGTTGCTGTCCTGCGAATAGTTGGCGCCCGTCTCGCGCAACGGATGCAGCGCAAGATAAAACGTGAATTCGTTGATGCCGTCCGGCAACGTGTCCAGGGCGATGGGCGGCGGCAGCTCGTCCGCTTGCGGCGCCGAATACAGCGCGCCGTCGGGAAACACCAGCGACAGTTCGCTCATGCGCAGCACGTTGCTGCCGAGCGCGTCGCGGTCGAAGCGCGCCGAGCGCACACCCCAGTTGTACGGCTGAATGGCCTGAATCGACTCGAACAGGCGCGCCTCGTGATAGGCGTCCTGACGCTGAAAATGCTGCGGCCGCAGAAACAGGCCTTCCCCCCAGAGCACTTTTGCGGAATAACTCATCTCAAACCTGTTATATGGGTTCAGCGTGCAGCGCGCCCGGAATAACCGCATTCGAGCGTCGCATTGTTAATTCTCTAGAAAATGTTAAATCGCATTCTCCTGGCATCTTTCCCGGCATCTTCTAACCGCAGCTAACCGAAGAAAGCATATTTAGCGGCTGCGCGGGCAATCCCTGTTCTGGCGGGATCACCGTGCCGTTGGTCACCGTCATTGCGCAGTTATGCAGGCCGATCATTATGCCGGATTTCTCCGACTTCGCCGGGTCGAAGGCGAATTTCCAACGCTGCATGGCCGGGTCGCGGAATAGAGCGACGATGCCGAATGCCTGCGCTTCACGCGATACCTTTTCGGTAACAACGTAACGTTGGCCCGGGATCAGCGTCACTTCACGCACGCCCAGCAGATCGCCGCCGAGTATGGTCTTTTCCTTCGCCGGATCGGTAAATGCATCGAATGGCGCCTGCTGGAATGAAGTGGGATCTTTCAATGTGTAAAGCCGCACCACTAGTGCGAATGGCCGTTTGTCATTTGCCGCGTTCAGATTGGGCGCCGCATATAACGTGAGACCGACATTGCGCGGTGGCTTCTGCGCGTCCGGCAATTCCGGCTTGCCGAGGCCGCTCGCCTGCAAAGCCGCGTTGGCAGCGGCTCCGAGCACGGTCACGCCGGCGGCGCAACCGCCCAGCAGCGCGCAAAAGGAGGCATTTGCAATCAATAACGATGCGTGGCGAACAAGACGCGAATTCATATACTCCGACCGGCTGGCCGCCGTCCCCCGTCTAAACATCAATAACCAAATGATTTCGGCAAAATTTCAGCAACTAATGCCGCTTTATGCCGTTTACTGCCGCGCCATGCAGCACGCATGTAATTCCTGGCGCACACCGGGTTCGCCGTCTGTCAGTGGCAATTTTTTCCGGAGACCAGATTCCACTATTGCGCCAGGAAACAATTTCTGCATGCTTCGTTTTAAAGATCCACGCGGATTTTTTTCGTGCAATGCTTCTTCACATGAAAGTTGAATTATCGAAAATTGGCCTGTACTATACCCGCGCACTTGAAGCAAAGCAAAACTCCGGTTTCTCCTTGAATTAAAAAATTCGCACGTCGGTGATAAACGATGAATGACCGTCTGTTAGTAAAACTATCTGGGGTTGTGTTGGCATGCGGCGTGATGGCCGGTTGCGCGACACAGGGCAACAACGCGGCGACCACACCGGAGGCTTTTAATAAGCAACTCGCGGATGCCGATACCGTCGCGAAAGGCGGCGATCAGGATCGCGCTATCGCGCTTTATCAGCAGCTTTCCAAATCAGATCCGACACGCGAGGAACCGTGGTCGCGCATTGCGCAGATCCAGTTCACGCAAGGTCATTACGGTCAGGCTATCGTCGCCGCGCAAGAAGCGCTGCAGCGCGATCAGAGCGACCGTCAGGCAAAGAGCGTTCTCGCCGTGGCCGGTCTGCGCGTCGCCACCCAATCGCTCGGCGAATTGCGTCAGGACGCGTCGCTCGCGGGCGACGCGAAGTCGGACGCGCAGGCGCTTGCCAGGCAGTTGCGCGACACGCTCGGCGAGGCCACGCTGTTCCCGCCCGACCCGAACGACAAGACGGCTGTGAAGAAAAAGCGTGTGATTCGCCGCGTCGCAAAAAGCAAGGCTGCCGAAGCGCCGGAAGCGAGCCCCAGCGCCGCGGCTCCGGCCGCCGCGGCGGTTCCTGCCCCGGCGGCGCCCACAGCGCCCGCCAAAGCCGCGCAAAGCGGCGGCGCGTCCGATCCGTTCAGCGCGCTGCGCTGATTCACATGCCTCACCATCAGCATTCGGGAGCCGACGATGGCGAAGAAAGAAAGCATACAAAAACGCTTGCAAAAAGTGCGGCCGCCCCGCGTGCAGCTCACCTATGAGGTGGAGCGCGGCGATGCGATCGAGGTGAAGGAGCTGCCGTTCGTCGTCGGCGTGGTGGCCGATCTGGCGGGGCAGTCCGAAGTCGAGCAGCCGAAGCTGCGCGATCGCAAGTTCGTCAGCATCGACCGCGATAATTTCGACGACGTGATGAAGGCGATCGAGCCGCGCGCGGCGTTTCAGGTCGAGAACCGGCTGAGCGAAGCCGGTGGCAAATTCGCTGTGGATCTGCGTTTCAAGTCGGTGGCCGATTTCAATCCGGACGAAGTGGTCGCGCAAATCGAACCGCTGCGGCGTCTGCTCGACGCACGTTCGAAGCTTGCCGACCTGCGCAACAAACTCGCCGGCAATGACAAGCTCGAAGATCTGCTCTCCGAAGTGCTCAACAACACGCAGCAGTTGCAAACGTTGGCGAAAGACCAGGGCAACGCGGCGGACCAGAACGGCAGCGCGCCGGATCACGACAAGCAAGGCGAATAAGTACGGGGTGTGAGATGAACCAGCAAACGGCAGCAGCCCAACTCGCCACCGCGCAAAGCGGTGCGGAAACCACGCTGCTCGACCAGATCGTCGAGAAAAGCCGCGTGGCGAAGTCCGAATCCGAACATGCGCGCGCGAAGGACTTGATCGGCGAACTCGTGCACCAGGTACTCGACGGCACGGTGGTGGTGTCCGACAACCTGTCGGCCACAATCGACGCACGCGTCGCCGAGCTCGACCGCCTGATTTCCGCGCAATTGAGCGCGGTAATGCACGCGCCAGAATTCCAGCGCGTGGAAAGCACGTGGCGCGGTCTGGACTATCTGTGCAAGGAGAGCAACACCGGCGCAACGGTTAAGATCAAGGCGTTGCACGCGTCCAAGCGCGATCTCGTGCGCGACTTCAAGACCGCGATCGAATTCGACCAGAGCGCGCTCTTCAAGAAGATCTACGAAGAAGAATTCGGCACGTTCGGCGGCTCGCCGTTCGGCACGATCATTGGCGACTTCGAGGTAACACGTCAGCCGGAAGACGTGTATTTCATCGAGCAGATGTCGCATGTCGCGGCGGCCGCGCATGCGCCGTTTATCGCGTCGGCCTCGCCTGAGTTGCTGGGCCTTGAAACGTTTGCCGATCTTGGCAAGCCGCGCGATCTCGGCAAGGTGTTCGATACCGTCGAATACGCGAAGTGGAAGTCGTTCCGCGACTCGGAAGATTCGCGCTATGTCGGCCTCACGTTGCCGCGTTTTCTCGGCCGTTTGCCGTTCAATCCGAAAGACGGCGCCACGGCGGAAGGCTTCAATTTCGTCGAAGACGTGGACGGCACGGATCACAGCAAGTACCTGTGGTGTAACGCGGCGTGGGCATTCGCTGCGCGCCTCACAGCCGCATTCGACGACTTCGGCTGGTGCGCCGCGATTCGCGGCGTGGAAGGCGGCGGCTTGGTCGAAGACCTGCCGACTCACACGTTCAAGACCGACGACGGCGAAGTCGCGCTGAAATGTCCGACCGAAATCGCCATTACGGATCGCCGCGAAAAAGAACTGAGCGACCTCGGTTTCATTCCGCTCGTGCATTGCAAAAACTCGGACTACGCCGCGTTCTTCGCCGCGCAATCGGTGCAGAAGCCCAAGAAATACAGTACCGACAGCGCGAACGCGAATGCTGTACTGTCCGCGCAATTGCAGTACATCTTTTCGGTATCGCGCGTCGCGCATTACCTGAAGGCGATGATGCGCGACAAGATCGGCAGCTTTGCATCGGCACAGAACGTGGAGGTCTTCCTGAATCGTTGGATCTCGCAGTACGTGCTGCTGGATGACAACGCAACTCAGGAGCAGAAAGCGCAGTTCCCGCTGCGTGAGGCATCCATCCAGGTCTCGGAGATTCCGGGCAAACCCGGCGCTTACCGTTCGGTCGCGTTCCTGCGTCCGCACTTCCAGCTCGACGAACTGTCGATCTCCTTGCGGCTCGTCGCCGACCTGCCGAAACCGGCCAATTCATAAACGAAGTCAGAAAGCCCGGGCTGGCCGTCCGGGTTAGCTGTTAAAACCACCTCTTTGGGGAGTCGATGAGTTATGAAGGACATCTATTTAAAATTCGGCAATCCGGCGATCAAAGGCGAGTCCGCCGATAAAGATCACGCTGGCTGGATCGAAATCGATTCGTGGAGCCACTCGATTACGCAACCGCGCTCGGCTACGGCTTCGACCGCGGGCGGCCACACGTCCGAGCGTTGCGAGCACGCCGACATGCAGTTCACGAAAGACATCGACGTGGTTAGCCCGCTGATCTATCAGCACGCGTCGGGCGGTACCACGTTCGACGAAGTCACGATCGACTTCATGCGTTCGGACGGCGAAGGCAATCGCATCAAGTACCTCGAAGTGAAGCTGAAGTACGTGATCATTTCGAGCGTGACACCGAGCGTTATTGGCGAAGGTCTGCCGAGCGAACAGTTCTCGCTGAAGTATGCTGCCGTGCAGTGGAAGTACACACAGCAGAAGATTGGCGGCAACCAGGGCGGCAACGCGCAAGGCGCGTGGAGCCTGACGAAGAACGACAAGACGTACGCGGTCTGATGCACGGGCGCACGCGGCGCGCGCGGTCCGAAAGGGCTGCCGCGCACGGCGTGCACGGTGCAGCTAACCGCTTCTTCGGACGCCGATGAAACGATTCGAACCCAGCTTTCTCGACAAGCTGTTCGACGACGAACCGCATCTGCCGGCTTCACCGGCGATGCGGCAATTGTCGTTGGAGGAATTGAAGGGCACCGTCGCGCGCGACGTCGAGGCGATTCTGAACACGCGTATCGCGCTAACCGAGCATGAACTGGCGGCGTTGCCCGAATGTCAGCGCTCGGTGCTGACGTACGGTCTGAACGATTTCGCCGGCTTGAGTCTTGCGAGTCATTATGACCGCACGTTCATCTGCAAATCGATTCAACAGGCCATTGCACGGCATGAGCCGCGCCTACAGCAAGTGTCGGTCACGCTCGAACTGAACGAACAATCGACTAATGCGCTGAACTTTGCAATTCAGGCGCTGCTGGTCGTTCATCCGGCGGAAGAACCGGTGAGTTTTGATGCAATGTTACAGCCGTCCACATTGCAATACTCGGTCACGCGCGCACGCGCGAAACTGTAGAAGTTGTTTTAATACCGCTTGGCTTCAGTACCGCTTTAGCGCCGCCGCGACGCGCAACGGTGATGACAGTTCAAGCGGAGAGGGTTCGGGTCCGGGGATAGATCGATGGAAGAATTGCTGCCGTATTACGAGCGCGAATTATCATTTTTGCGGCGCTATTCGCGCGATTTCGCGGAGCGCTACCCGAAGATCGCGGCGCGTCTCGCCATGTCAGGTGAGCACTGCGAGGACCCGCACGTCGAGCGGATGATCGAATCCTTCGCGCTACTCGGTGCGCGCATCAACAAGAAGCTCGACGACGATTACCCCGAATTCACCGAAGCGCTGCTGGAAGTACTGTACCCGCATTATCTGCGGCCATTTCCATCGTGCTCCATCGCGCAGTTAGGAAGCTCGGCCGCGCTGAGTCATCTGACCGAGCCGGTCACGATCGAACGCGGCACTGAACTCAAGTCGCGGCCCATTCGCGGTGTGCAATGCCGTTTCCGTACCGCGTACGACGTGACGCTTGCGCCGGTCCGGATCTCCGAGGCGAAGTACACGTCCGTTGCCATGGCCCCGAGCGCGACGGTATTGCCGGGCAATGCCACGGCTATTGTGTCGATCACTTTCGAATCCACCGCCACGCAACTCGATCTGTCCGCACTGAAAGTTGGCACATTGCGCACGCATTTGCATGGCGAACAGTCGTTCATTGCGGCGCTGGCGGATTGCCTGTTCGTCAATGCAATGGCCACGTATGTCGAAGCCGACAGGCGCGGCGTATGGAAGCAATTGCGTACGACGCCGCTCGCACAGGCGGGCTTCGACGAAAACGACGCGCTGATCGACTATCCGGCCAAATCACATCCGGCTTACCGGCTGTTGACCGAGTACTTTGCATTCCCTGAGAAATTCAATTTCGCCGACTTCGATCTGGCGGCAATGACACATGCGACAGGCCGCTGTCAGCGCCTGACACTGCATGTCGTGCTAAAAGAAGTGCGCAGCGATTCGCATGTCGCACGTTTGCTCGATGCGTTGTCCGCGCATCATTTCCGCCTGTTCTGCACGCCGGTGGTCAATCTGTTCGAACAGCACGGCGAGCCGATTCGTGTGAGCCATCAGGCGATCTCGTATCCGGTCGTTGCTGAGGTACGCCGCGCATTTGCATACGAAGTGTATTCAATCGATTCGGTGAAGCTCGTCAGGCAGCAGGCGCATCAGGAATCGGTCATCGAATTCCGGCCGTTCTACTCGCTGCATCACGGCGAAGCGGCGCGCGCCGGACACTACTGGTTCGCGCGGCGCGACGATTGGGTCGCGCAAAAGAGCCCCGGCTATGAGACTGAAATTTCGATTGTCGATATCGACTTCGAACCGGCCGCGCCGCAAACCGATACGCTGAGTCTCGACCTCACGTGTACCAATCGCGACTTGCCCGCCGGCCTCGCCGTGGGTCTCGAAGGCGGCGATCTGTTTCTCGAAGGCGGTTCGCTGACCGGCAGCATTACGATGTTGCGCCGGCCTACGCCGAGCGTTCGTTTCGAGCGCGGGCGCGCCGCGCATTGGAGGCTGATTTCGCATCTCGCGCTGAACCATGTGTCGCTGGCGAATAGCGGTCTGTCCGCGTTGAAAGAAATGCTCGTGCTTTACGATTTGCGGCGCACGGCCGTGTCGGCGCGGCATATCGACGGGCTCGTGGGCATCGAGCAGCGCGCGGCCGTGCAATGGCTGCCGGGCAAACCGTTCGCCACATTCGTACGCGGCATCGAGATTCGCCTGACCATCGACGAAGAGCATTTTGTCGGTACGAGTCTCGCCTCGTTCGTGCGAGTGATCGACACATTCTTTGGGCTGTACGTGCATCTGAACAGCTTTGTGCAACTGGTCGTCGTGTCGAAGCGCACCGGCGAGGAGATCTTGCGATGCAAACCGCGCAGCGGCGAATCGATCCTGGCGTAGTCGAGCAGCTTCTCGACGAGCCGCATCGCTTTGAATTTTTTCAGGCGGTGCGGCTGCTCGAGAACTGGTTCGCGCAGCAATCGCCGGCACCTGTCGGGCGTTCGGGCGAGGTCGTCGCGCAGCGCATCGCCTTTCGCAATTCGCTGTCGATGTCGTTTCCGCCGAGCGAAATTCACAGCGCGCAATCTTACGACGACGAAGGCGCCGCGCTAAAGGAGAAAGCGCAACGCACGGCGGCGCTCGCAGACGGCTCGCTTGAGAAAGTGGACATCACGCCGGCGTTTTTCGGTTTGCTGGGCGGGCAGGGCGCGTTGCCGCTGCATTACACCGAGCAGATCATCGCGCGTGAGCAGATCAAGCGTGACCGTGCAGCGCGGGAATTCTTCGATGTCTTTTCGAATCGCGCCACCGCACTTTTTTACGCGGCGTGGAAGAAGTACCGCTTGCCGTTTCATTATGAACTGGATCGCGATGAACGCTATTTGCCGTTACTGCTCGCGCTTGCCGGCGTTGCCGACAATGACACGCGCAACAGTCTGCAAAGCGGCGAGGGCGCGCTATTCGATGAGGCGATAGCCGGCTATGCGCTGCCTGCGCGGCACAGGCCAGTGTCGGCGGCTTATTTGCAACGCACGCTGTCGGACTACTTCAAGGTGCCGGTGCGCGTCGAGCAGTTCGTCGGCAAATGGTACGACGTGCCGCGCGATCAATTGACCATGCTCGGTAGCGTCAATGCGACGCTCGGCGCAACAGCGCTGGCGGGCGAGCGCGTCTGGCAGCGCGACATGCGAGCGCGGCTCGTAATCGGTCCGCTCGACAAGGCCGACTACGAGGCCTTTCTACCCGGCGCCGACCGCGCCGTCGCGCTTGAGCGCATGCGCACGCTGCTTGCGGGTATCACGCTCGAATACGAAGTCTTGCTGGTGCTGCGCCGCGAAGCCGTCGGTCCGGCGCTCCTCAGCAAAGGCGCGCGTCTCGGCTGGGACGCGTTTCTCTGCACGCGAGATGCGGACCGCGATCGCGCGGACGCATGCTACGAATTGCACGTGATTCACTGACCATTACGATAGAACCGACCGGATCGCACGACATGAGCACGTCCCTCAATACCTTGATCGCCAAATTGAATTCGACCTGCCGGCAGGCGGCGTTGCTCGCGGCGAACAACTGTCTCGCGCGTGGTCATTACGAGGTCGACCTCGAGCATCTTCTGCTCGCGCTGCTCGATGAACCCGCAAGCGACGTTGCACTGGTGCTGCGTGCAAGCAGAATCGATCCGCATGCGTTGCACGCGGACATCGAGCGCGAATTGCAGCGCCTGAAAACCGGCAATACGCGCACGCCGGTGTTCTCGAAACATCTGATCGATCTGCTCGAACAGGCCTGGCTGATTGCATCGCTCGATTCGCAGACTGGGCGCATTCGGTCGGGACATTTGCTGCTCGCGTTGGTGAGCGCGCCCGATCTCGCGCAGTTTGCCGAGCGCATGTCGCCATTGCTGCGCGATGTGCGCGTGACGGATTTGAAGCACAAGTTCGACGAGCTGACCGCGGGCTCGCGCGAAGTCGAGCGCAGCAATGCGGCGCAGGGCGAAGAGAACACGAGCCATGCAGCGCCTTCCGATGCTACGTCCGGCGTGCCATCGAAAACCCCCGCGCTCGATACCTACACCAGCAACCTCACGCAGCGCGCGCGTGAAGGCCAGATCGATCCGGTGATCGGCCGCGAAGCCGAGATTCGCCAGACCATCGACATTCTGATGCGACGCCGGCAGAACAATCCGATCATGACCGGCGAGGCGGGCGTCGGCAAGACAGCGGTGGTCGAAGGTCTCGCGCTGCGCATCGCAGCAGACGACGTTCCCGCGCCGCTCAAAGGCGTGGCGTTGCATGTGCTCGACATGGGGCTGTTGCAAGCAGGCGCGAGCGTGAAGGGCGAGTTCGAGAACCGCCTGAAGAATGTGATCGACGAGGTGAAGAAGAGCCCGCATCCGATCATTCTGTTTATCGACGAGGCGCATACGATCATCGGCGCCGGCGGCCAGGCCGGACAGAACGACGCCGCGAATCTGTTGAAACCGGCATTGGCGCGCGGCGAACTGCGCACAGTCGCGGCGACCACGTGGAGCGAGTACAAAAAGTACTTTGAAAAAGACGCCGCGCTCGCGCGCCGTTTCCAGGTCGTGAAGATCGAAGAGCCGAATGAGTCACTCGCGGCGGCCATGTTGCGCGGCATGGCGTCGTTGATGGAAAAGCACTTTAATGTGCGCGTGCTCGACGACGCGATTACCGAAGCGGTGCGCCTCTCGCATCGCTACATTAGCGGCCGGCAACTGCCGGATAAAGCGATCAGCGTGCTCGACACTGCATGCGCGAAAGTCGCGCTCGCACACAGTTCGACACCGGCCGCAATCGACGACACGAAGAAACGCATTGAGCGTATCGACGCGGAAATCGCCGCGCTCGAACGCGAGGTGGCGAGCGGGGCGCTGCACGACGAGCGGCTCGCGGAATTGCGCCAGTTGCGCGAAGAAGACCTCCAGCATCTCGCCGAAGATGAAGCGCGCTACGACAAGGAGCGCGTACTGGTGACCGAGATCGTCGGCTTGCGTGCGGACATCGACGCCGCTCGCGTGAGCAGTGCGGACGCGGAACAGGCGGGGAAGGCCCAACAGGCGCGCGAAGCACTTGCGATGCGTGTCGCCGAATTGTATGCACTGCAGGGCGGTCAGCCGATGGTGCCGTTGCAGGTGGACGGCCATGTGGTCGCCGAAATTGTTGCGTCATGGACAGGCATTCCGCTCGGCCGAATGGTCAAGGATGAAATTCAGACTGTACTCAACCTGCAACCGCTGCTCGCCGCGCGCGTGATCGGTCAGGACCATGCACTCGAAGCGATTGCGCAGCGAGTGCGCACGGCAAGCGCGAACCTCGAAGATCCGAACAAGCCGCGCGGTGTGTTCATGTTCGTCGGACCGTCGGGTGTCGGCAAGACGGAGACCGCGCTCGCACTCGCCGATGTGCTGTACGGCGGCGAACGCAAGATGGTCACGATCAACATGAGCGAGTATCAGGAAGCGCATAGTGTGTCGGGCCTGAAAGGTTCGCCACCGGGCTACGTCGGTTATGGTGAGGGCGGTGTGTTGACAGAAGCGGTGCGCCGCAATCCGTATTCGGTAGTGTTGCTGGATGAGGTCGAAAAGGCGCATCCCGATGTGCTCGAAATGTTCTTCCAGGTGTTCGACAAAGGCACGATGGATGACGCCGAAGGCCGGGAAATCGACTTCCGCAATACGCTGATCATCCTCACGTCGAATATCGGTTCGCAAGCGGTCATGCAGGCTTGCCTGAACAAGAGCGCCGACGAATTACCCGACGCCGACGCACTCGCGGAAACCCTGCGTCCGCAACTATATAAAGCGTTTAAACCGGCTTTTCTTGGACGCATGAAAGTGGTGCCCTACTATCCGATCTCGGACGACGTGCTTGCCGAGATCATCGAGTTGAAACTGGAACGGATTCGCCGCCGCATCGAATCGAATCATCAGGCCGTGTTCGAGTGGGATGAGTCTTTGATCGATGCGGTGCTCGCGCGTTGCACCGAAGTGGATTCCGGCGCGCGCAACGTCGATCACATTCTGAACGGCACGCTGTTGCCCGAGGTGGCGCAGCAGGTGTTGGAGCGCATTGCCAACGGCGCGGCGATCGAGCGTATTTCGGTGCGCGCGAGCGAAGCGGGCGAGTTCGACTATGCGGTCGTATAAGTAGTTTCATGAATGCAAATTGATAGCTTTCTGCCATGCCGACCAATCTGAACACCCTGCTTGCTCCCATCAGTGAAGCCGCGCCCTGCGGCGAAGATCTGCTGTTCTCCGCCGACTTCGATGCAATTCAGCACGCTCGCCGTTTCGAAGACCCGTCGCTGGATCAAGGCGAGTGGGTCACCGAAATCAAGGAAGCCGACTGGCCTTTCGTGATCGAACGTTCGAATGCCTTGTTGCAAACGCAGACCAAAGACTTGCGGCTCGCTGTCTGGCTCACGGAAGCGCTTGCTATCGAAGAAGGCGTGATCGGGCTCACGCAAGGTTATGCGCTACTCACCGGGCTGTGCGAAAAGTACTGGGATGCCGTTCATCCGCTGCCGGAAGGGGACGACACCGAGTATCGCCTCGGCAATGTCGCGTGGCTTGTCGGACGAACCGGCGATCTGCTGCGCGCGATGCCGCTCACATCATCACAAGGGAGCGTGTACAGCACGATCGATTGGGACGTGGCCACGCACGTCGCGCAAGCCGTGAAGCGCGATCCCGATCATGCTGACGACATCGTACGCGGCAAGCCTTCCATCGAGCAGATCGACGCATCGAAACGCGCTACGCCGCCAGCGTTTTATTCGACACTACTGGTCGAGCTCAAGGCGTTCGAAGCCGCGATGCTCGCGCTCGAAAAGGAATTGGACCGGCGTGCCGTTGATTCCGCGCCAAGCTTCCGTCAGGCGAAGGATGCGTATGAAAGCGTTTATCGTCTGGCCGAACGTTTTGCACGCGAATTGGGTGTGAGCGTTGAATCGCAGCAGGCGCCTGGTAATGCATCCGGAGAGCCTACGCCTCACGCGCACGAACGCGCCGAGCCGACCTTCAAGACTTCACCGCAACGTGAGGAACTCGTGTTGACGACCACGGCGACGAGCCCGATGGCTGGAATCCAGAGCCGCGCGCAAGCCGTCGCGCAGTTGCGTGCGGTGGCGCGGTTCTTTCGCGACACCGAGCCGCACAATCCCGCCGCCTATTTCGCGGAAAAAGCTGCGGAGGCGGCGGATATGCCATTGCATCAGTGGCTCTCGACGGTGGTGAAAGACGACGGATCGCTCGCGCATATTCGCGAGTTGCTTGGCGTGAAGCCGGAAGAAAGCAGCTAGACGTCCGCGTCGAAAAGCGAAAAGCCTGGCTGCGAGTCTATTGACCAAGCCAGGCTTTTTTGTGCGAGTAGTTTCAGCAATGGCGCAGTGGTCCGCTTACGATCCCGCGCGGAATTCAATGCGCCGGTTGCGTGCGCGTCCATCGGCGGTATCGTTCGATGCAATCGGCTGATCGGGCCCGACTCCGGTCGTGCTCATTTGCTGCGGCGGGATGCCCTTCGCGACGAGATAACCCTTCACTGCATCGGCACGCGCCTGACTCAGCGCGATGTTCGACGTGCGATTGCCCGAGTTGTCCGTGTGCCCGATGATTGCGACCGTCTTCGTCGCCATCTTTAGCATCGCGGTTGCCATCTGATCGAGAATCGCGCGGCCTGGCGGCGTGAGCGTCGCGCTGCCGGTTTCGAATTCGATTGTGCGGTTGGCGAGCGTCTGGTCGAGAAGGCCCTGTTCGGAGGCACTGACGCGCAAGCCGTTCCTGATCGTGTACGTCGGATTCAGCGCGTTCGCCATATCGCTCGCGAGTTGCTGACGCTGCGATTCGTTGCGCACTTCGCCCTTTACGTCGATCTGCGTGCCGTCGATTTTCAACTGCCCCTTGCTGATCTGCTTGAGTTGCGGGCCGATCAGTTTTTGCACGTTGGCGGACCAGTTCGGCGGCGTCGCGACATCCGCGACCTCGATCTGATCGACCACGTTGGCCGCGCCGTACGTGTCGCGCAAACGCGCGAGCACGGCGGCCTTGGTCGCCTCGTCCGGCACCTTGCCGCCGGCCACGACCTGGCCCGGCGTCGCGTTCGCAGGCGGCGGCGAAGCGGTAATCGCGCCGGTGCCGGCGCCGGTCGTGCCGCTTGCGAGGCCTGCCGTATTCACCGCAGGCCCAGCGTTGCCCGCATTAGTGGAAGAAGGCGCGGGCAGGGTCGTCGTGCGAATCGAAACGCCGCTGTTGTCGACCGGCGTGACGCGCGCCGGGCCGTCGTTGTCGGCGTGAGCCAATGCGCTAAGCATCAAGCCCGCGAGGAGCGCGGTGACCTGGGTGCGTGAGTTCAGCATTGCATTACGCTCCCGCGAAGGCTTCGCGGAACGTGTCGATGCTGACGCGCAAGGACAGTTGCGGTTGGTCGAGGTAGCTGACGAGCTTGCTGGTGCCATGGTCGTTTTGTGCGTGTTCGTCGATCCACTCGGGGTCGTCGATATCGATGTTATGTGCTGCATAGGCTTGCGGATCGACCACACTGTGCAGCGTTTTTGCCGACGCGCCGTTAAAGCCGATGATGAGCCGCTCGCGCTCCGCAATCGTGCCGATGAAAATCGCCAGTTCAAAATCCGCCTGCGCGACGAACGGCGCAATCAGTTCGAGCCAGAACGCGGCGACGAGACTGCGATAGAACGGATCGTTCGGCAGCGGCAGCGTGAGTCCGCGTTCGAGATGCGACGAGCCGCTTTGCATTACCGGACGCAGTAATGAACCGAGCGCGAGCATCGCGCCGCGCAATCGCACCGGATGCCCGCTCGCGAGCAGCATTTGTTCAAGTCCGGCGAGCGTCTGATGTTCGACGAAGTCGTTGAACGTGCCGTCATGCGGATTGCCGGGACCGCCGCCGATTTCGATCGGCACCTGCGTTTCGCCAAGCGCCTGTAATGCGCCAGCCGGCTCGCTTACGCCGAGCAAGGGCTTCATTTGCGCCGACACTCGCGACCACAAACGCGCGAAAGCGAGCGGACTGTGCGCGAGGAACGTCAGCGGCTTTTCGACTTCGAGCGCGGTCGCGGCAAGAAACGGAAAGCGCCGCGACGACTGATCGTGACTCGCCACCATATGCCCGGCAATCGCGAGCTTGCTGCGCGAACCGAGGAACGCGAAGTGCATCGGCTTCGCGTTTTCGTAGACGATCTTCCAGCGCGGATCGTCGGTGAGCAACTCCATGGCTTCGGCGATCCAGCGGTCGAGCGTGGCAAGCAACTGCGGGTTATGCGCGCTTTTCACGAAGTCGCCACGCGACGGAATTTTGCCGAAGTACGCGATTTGCGCCTGCACGGTCTGCGTCATTGCGCACCCCCTATGTTCGAAACCGCGGTGGCAGCCGTCGCAGGCCGCACCCCAGGCGTTGCCGGCGCCGTGTTCGCGGCCGTCGCGGTGACCGAATTTGCCGCTGCGCTCACGTCCGCCACCGACGACGGCAGATGCAGACCGCGCAGGCTCTGCTGTTGCGGTGCGTCGCTGCTGCCGCCCGATGCTTGCGACGTACTGATGATGCGCATGCTGACCGCCACCGTCACGTTGCCTTGCGTCCACGACAGGTCGAAGGTGCCGTCAGGACGGCGCTTGCGTTGCGCCGAGTTGATCAGCTTCTCCAGACCGTAGCGACCCGGCTCGTTGACGAGTTGCAGCGTGCGGCCGTCGAAGGTGGTCGCGTTCAATGTAGCGCCTGGCGAGCCCGACGGATTCGGCCACACGAAGTTGGTCCATTGCGGCGGCGTGTTGCGGTAGCGCATCTGTTGACCGTCGATCGCGAGCGTGTACTCGGTCGTGCCGCTGCTCGGCTGCGGCAGGATCTGGAACACAGTCTGCGGTTCAGCCGAGCTTTGGCCCGCGGACGCACCCGCTGCACCGCCGGCGAGCGGCGCGACCCAACGCGCGAAGCCGTTCGTGAAGTCGGGCGCGAGCGCGAGGCCCATGTCGCCCCATGTGCGAGCGGTCAACGTGTCGCCACGGCGCACCGCGAGCGGCCCGAGCGTGGTGCCGACGAACTTCGCAATCGAGCCGTCAGGACCGAATACCTGCGCGATTTCGCCGGCGCCGGCTTCGACCTTCGCATCGCCGGCAAACGGGTACTTGTTCGCGAGCGAGCCTTGGAACGCCTGATAAACCTGCGCGTTCCACACCTTGTTCACTTCGACGCTCGCGGGTTGAATCACCACTGCATACGCGGCCATCAGCGGACGCACCAGCAGTGGACGCAAGGCCTTGCGCTGCGAATCGGTGAGGCCCGTCAGCATCTGCTCGTCGACATACTTCAGCGAATCGGCCAGTTCAGAGCCGTTGCCGTCGAGCGTCTGCTGCATGAGCTGACGTGCGCCGGGTCCCGGATCGCCCTGGTTCTTGATCACGTTAAAGCGCGTACGGACTTTCGACAGGGTGTCCATATAGCCCTTCAGCATCGAGCCGTTGTCGCCCGTCACGACAATGCGGCCGAGCGCGGAGAACTCCTGTCCGATCGGACCCATCGGCATTTCAACCGGATTGCCGTTGATGTCGATGTTCGCGTTCACCTGAGCGGTCGGCGCACGCGCGAACCATTGCCTGAACCAACTGGTGACGCCGCTTTGCGCACGTTTCAGATTCGCGTTGAAAAGCGATGGGTTATCCCACGAGGTCTGATCGTAAGCGGTTTCGAGCACTTTGCGGATCGGCGAGTCCTGCGGATCGCCGAGGCGGTTCATCGCATCCACCGCTTGTCCAAAGCTGCCGAAGCTCTGCACCGCAATGCCTTGCATGAACTTCTGCCAGTGCGTTGCATACTCGGTCTTGTACATCGTGACGAGCGCTTTCTGGATCTGCTCGGGGCTGCCTTCGAGCGTGAGGTCGTCGTGCGCGGAAGTGTTGAGCACCCAGTCCTTCGCCTGCAGTTCTTTGGTGGCGGCGTCGCGAATCGCGGGCTGCACGTACTGGAACCACGCCTCACGCGTGAAGGTGCCCGGGATCGCATAGCTGCCCGCCACCAGCGCCGTATTGTTTTCGCCGACGATGCGAGCGATCGTCATCGGCGCAAAACGGGTCGACGCACGGGCCTTGATCTCTTCATAGACGCGCTGACGCGCCGGCATGCCTCGCACCACGCGGCGCAGGTTTTCACGCGTCTGATCGACGAGGCCGAGGTTCTGGTCGATCATCGGCCAGTCGTCGTCGGATACGCGCGACAAGTAGAACGTGATCATGCGCTCGGCGCTGCGGATCATTTCGTCCCGAGGCATGTTGCCGCGATTCGTTTCGAGCCAGCCGCGCCAGAAGCGCGCCACCTGATCGGTCAGGTGAGCCGTTTCCACATGACGCTTGTCGCTCAGCATCAGATACGTTTTGAGCGCGTTGTAGGCGTCTTCGACGTTCGTCGGCGATGCGTCGCTATACAGACCGCCGCTCTGATTGTTCGCCGCCATGGCGGTGTGAGCCGACACGGGAATGGCGGCGGCATCCGGCGTGCGATTCAGCGGCGCGAGCTGATCGGGATGCGCGTTGACGTCCTTCATAAACGACGCGAGGTTTTGCGAAACCGGATCGAGCAGGATCTGGCGCACACCGTTGTAGTACTCGGTGAGCAGGCGCTGTTCGAGACGATCGCCCTGATAGAGACCGAGCGAGACCGCGAGCGGCTTGTCGCGGCGGAACTGTTCCAGCTGGTCGATACGGTCTTCGAGAACGTCCATGGCCTGCAGACGCGATTGCAGGTCGTTGCGGTTCTGCTGCAAACGCACCACGTTATCGAGGTCGGCCTTCACATTCTCGGCGAGTTGCTGATTGCCGATGGTCGACCACGTCCAGCCGCCGAGCGCGAGCGCGAGCACGGCGACGAAGCCGAAGAACGTTGCATAACGCATGCGCGTCTTCGCGGGGCTCGCGAATTGTTTAACCGTTTGCCGGTCCGCAAAAATAACCTTTGAAAACAGATCGCGCAGGAAGAAGCCGTTCTTCGAGAACGCGCTATGCGGCTTCGGCATGCTGTCCGCGCTCAGGCCGAAGCGATTCGCGATGCGTGTGGCCGCGGCGCTATTGGTCTCGCCTTCCTGCAACGCGCTCGTGAAATAGAAGCCGCGGAAGATCGGCTTGTGCTGGAACGGGTTCGTTTCAAACAGCGTGGCGAGAAACGCGCGCAATGCCGGCTTGATCGTCGAGAATTCGAGCGGAAAGCTCAGTTGGCCGGGCGAAAGCTTGTTGCCGCGATTGATCGACATTTGCGCGACGCTGATTTCTTTCAGGCCGTCGTACAGTTCTTCGAAGTGCTCGTCGAAGAGGCCTACCACATCGCGCTTTTCGTCCGACTCGTAGGGCAGGGTGGCGCCCCACACGCGGTCATACTCATGACGCTCGCTGCCGCTGAAGAATTCGGTGAAGCCGGTGATCAGGTCGGCCTTGGTGAACATCACATAGACCGGCGCGAAGACTTCGAGCTTCTCGGTCAATTCCTGCACGCGCTGGCGCAGGTTCTTCGCGAGATTGATCGCGAATTCGGGCTTGCTGCTGGTGAGTTCCGCGATACTCGCCGTCACGATGATGCCGTTGATCGGCGCTTTCGGCCTGAAGCGTTTCAGCAGGCCAAGAAAGCCGAGCCATTCGGTGCGGTCTTCCTCATGAACGGAATAGCGGCCTGCCGTATCGAGCAGAATGCCTTCGGTCGTGAAGAACCAGTCGCAATTGCGCGTGCCGCCGATGCCGTGAATCACCGCGTTGTTCTTGTCGGCGAAGGGAAATTGCAAGCCGGAGTTCAACACCGCGCTGCTCTTGCCGGCCGCGGGATTGCCGATCACGATGTACCACGGCAACTCGTACAGCGCCGAGCCGCCGGAGACCTGGCCGATCTTCGAGGTCTTGATGGTTTTGACCGCATCGACGAGGCGCGTGCGCAGCAAGTCGAGTTCGGCCTGGCGCGCAGGCGTGGGGGCGGGCCCGGCCTCGGCGCTTTGTTTCTCCGCCTGCTGCTCCAGCATCTCGCCGAGCTTGCGGTTCGCGCGGCGCGCGCGCAGGCGGCGCACCACCCAGACCAGCAGCCATAGCACGACGAACACAGCGAGTGCGATGGCCGGCCACATGATGTCGATCTGCAGTGTACTGGCGCCGACGAATAACACAGCAGCGAGCGCGAGCAGGCCGATGATCGAGAGCGTGCGTGGATGGGTCAACACGTTGAGAAAGCGTCGCATAAGCCGGTCAGGTCTTGGTAATTGGTGTTGTGGCGCGTGCTGTGGCAAACGGCATCACGCGCGTGCAGCGTTTGAAACTGGAGCGAAAGAAAATGAAAGCCGATTCAGGAAAAGTCCAAAAACGGCTGAATTGTTAAATCCGCAATCGCCAGTGTTGCGGACAGCGGCTGGATGAATGCGCCAATGTATCTTGCATTGCCGCTTGAATTGCCGTTTTTTGCCAGAAATATTGATTGAACGCCCCATTTTTCAACCTCTTGTTCCCGCTTCGCCTTAATGACCCCGCCCGAGGACGAAGCCGGGTTTGTGATATTCAACGTGCCCGAGATCCATCATTTTCCAGCGGCCACCCCATGTCAGGCCGACCTGTTCGGCGGTTTGCCCATATAACTGATAGCCTCGCATGGCCCAGGGATCTTTTTCTGAAATGACGAGCTTGCCGTCGCGTAAAAACGCATTGTCCGCCGCAAGACCGTATTGGTGATAGCTTTGAAACGCTGCGGCATTGGTGACGTTGCTCCCAATTTGCGCGAGCCGGTTTTGCCGCTCCGGACTGCGATAACCTTCCAGCAAAGCCATTTCGTACCCATACTGCTCGTGCATGATTTTGTAGACGAGCAATAAACGCGTTCTGAAGTCGGCGTCGAGCAGATTCCAGTCGCGGCTCGCATCTTTTAGCGCGGGTCGGATCTGCTCGACTTCACGCGTGGCGAAGACCTCCGGCGGCAGCGGCGGCGGGGGCACGAGCTGTTCGCCGTTCAATAAGGCAGCAATTTTCTCGTCGGGTACCCGTGCGGTTTCATCGAATTGGAATAACTGCCTGCCGCGTAATGCCAAAGCCACCAATGGCGGCGTCGCAAGAATACCTGTCGTGGTAAAAATCAGCAAGCGCCGGCGCGCCAGTAATTTTTTCATATCGACTACAGTCGATTGCGAAGTTCTTGCCGAGCGTACTAATTGACCCCGCGCGCGCGATGCGCTACGCGATGCCCCGCGCATAACGCGGCCATGAATAGTGAGTGCAACGCCTAATAAAGAAGTGCGTACCGCCGGCAAAAGCAGCATTGCGGCGATCAGGACTGCGACGGCGAAATAGGCAAGAAGTGCTACGGCAATCAATGGCGACCCCGGAAATTGGAAACAATTGTATTTTGTAATGCTTGCTCTTAGAATCAGGCCTGCTCGGAGCGGAGCCGGAGCGGTATTATCACGGCGAAATAATCCAGGATTCAATGAGACAGTGAATGAGTGCGCCGGAAAGTTCAAATTCCAAAGCCCCGCCTAGCCTGTTATCCGATAAGGCTAAAGGTGCCGATGGCAATGGTTCGCGAATTCTCGCGAATCTGGAAGGCCGCGTCGCGCCTACCGATAAACCACGCCGGTCCAAAACGCCGCTTGCGCTCGTCGCCTTGCTCGTGATCGCGGCAGGCGGCTGGGGCGCGTGGCATGTGCAGCAGCGTGCGCCCAACGAGTCGCTGGCTGCGACGGTGCCCGCCAGTGCCGCGAACATTGCGGGGACTGCCGAACCGGCGTCCGTCGCAAGCGCCGTAGTACAGGTTGCGGCGAATGCGGGGGCAGCTGCGCCCGCGTCGTCACAGGCGGCGACGATCATCGCCGACGACAGCGATAGCAAAGCCGCCGCTCCTTCAGTGTCCGCATCGGCGGGCGCAGGCGAAAGCCGCTTGTCGCGCGCGCTTGCCGACGGCGCCGAGCCCAGCAATGCTTCCGCACCCCTCGCTGCTGCCGCGTCTCTCGCGGCTGCATCTGGCGCATCGGTTGCATCAGCGGCAACGGTTGCGCAAGCTGCGAAGCATGACAAGAATTCGCCGGCGGCTGTCGCAAGCAAGGGCAAGCATGAGACCGCGGCGCGCAGTAAGAAGGAGAGCGCGACGGCCAGTGCGAGCAGCCATCATTCGAGCGCGCCGGCTACCATTGCTCAATCGAAGAAAGCGAAACCGGGTGCAACGTCGAAAGATGATTCGGACGCCGATCTATTGGCAGCGCTCGTTGCGCGCACCAAACCGGCGGATGCCAAAACGGGCGGCAGCAATCCGGCGACGAAAGTGACCGCCGCGGTGTCCGGCAATGCGAAGCTCGCCGAGCGTGTGAAAGAGTGCGGACAGCGCGGGTTCTTCGAAGAGCAGTTGTGCCGCTGGCGCGAATGCGATGGTCATTGGGGTAAAGACCCCGCATGCCCAGGCTCCACGCCGCAAGCGCGTCAACCCTGATTCCCCTCGACACACGAGCGTTCGTTTCAGCGGCGGCTAGCGAGGCTCGTGTCGTTCACGGGCCTCATCGGAGCTTCGGTTTGATTTCGCCATCTTTGATCGCTATGATGACTCTCCTTAGTCGCACACCGACGCGATAGAACAGGAGACATCAATGAAGCGGTTTCTCGTGGCATTGAGCTATGTAGCAAGCGTCGTGACTGCTCTGACAATTGCGGCATGTGGCGGCAGTAATCTGAATCCTTCCAATCCCCCCAAAGTCATTATCGACAGCGACTACAACACGCTGAGCGACGACGGCCAACTCGGCGTCATGGCAGCGCAATTGCAGGCGCAGGGTTCGCTGAAAGTACTCGGCATTACCGTGGTGTCCGGCAATCAATGGTTGAAGCAGGGCGTAGCGGATGCACTGAAATCCGTCGAGCGGCTCGGCGTCGAGAAGCAGATCGGCGTGTACGCAGGCGCGAACTATGCGTTGTCGCATGATTTCGCCACGATCCAGGCGGAAATGGCGCAATTCCCCGGCGGCGACGGTTATCTCGGCGCATGGGGCACGCCCGAGCCGAAGTCGGATAGCGATCTGGTGGCGCCACCTGACGGGTTTGCGACTCACACGAAAGTGCAGAGCAAAAGCGCGGTGGATTTCATCGTCGACTCGGTGAAGCAGAATCCTGGCGAGGTGACGATTCTCGCAATTGGACCATTGACCAACATTGCGCTTGCCACCCGTCAGCATCCCGAGATCGTGCCGTTGATCAAGCAGATCGTCTACATGGGCGGCGCGGTCGATGTGCCGGGCAACACCACGCCGACGGCTGAATTCAACTGGTGGTTCGATCCGGAGGCTGCGAAAGAGGTTTTGCATCTGCCGATCAGGCAGGTCGTCGTTCCGCTCGACGTGACCGACACCGTGAAGATGGATAAAGCGCTTTATGACCGTATCGCGCACGATCCGACGAAACAGACGATCATCACTCAATTGTTCAAGACGTTGAACGGCTATGGTTTCGACGGAAAGAACGGTTTCGAGACGAACCCGAACTACACCACGAACATCTGGGACACACTGACGCTCGGGTATCTGATACATCCTTCGTTTGCGACCCAGACCGTGGACGAGTGGGTGGATGTCGATACGAGCTTCGGCGCCAATGACGGTAAAGCGACCGGCTATACGAGCTCACCGCCGGCTGGTTTGCAGAAGATGACCATCGTCAAACGCTTCGACAACCAGAACTTCTTCAATTTCTATGTGGATCTACTGACTCGGCCGGTGCCGGTGCCAGGCTGATCGACTGGTACTTACTGCATTGCTGCGAGGCTGCATCGAACCCGCTTCACGCGGGATGCAGCCCACGCAGCAATTGGCGCACGCGCGAGAGATCCTGATCGACGTGTTCCGTCTTCTCGAACAGTTCCGCGAGCCAATCCACGAACGCGCGCACGCGCGGCGACACGCGGCGATTCTTCAGATACGCGACTGAGACCGGCATCGGCACGGGCTTCCATTGCGGCAGTACTTCGCGCAACAGCCCGGAGTCCAGGTACGGTTGAGCGGCGATACGCGCGGGCTGAATGAGGCCGTGGCCTTGCAGTCCGCAGGTGAGATACGCCTGCTCGTCGCTGACCTTGATGAAGCCATTGACCTTGACGGTTTGTGCTTCGCCATCCACTTCGAAATCGAAAGCGACCTCGCGGCCGTTATGCGGCGACATGCAATTCACGGCGACGTGTCCGCGTAAATCGCCGAGGGCCGTGGGCTTGCCGTAGCGGGCGAGGTAATCCGGAGATGCGCAGGTCACGTGCTCCAAAGTGCCGAGTTGCCGCGCGACGAGATTCGAGTCCGGCAATTCACCGAGTTGGATGCTGCAGTCGATTGCTTCGGATACCAGGTCGACGGTACGGTTGCTGACGCCGATAGCGAGATCGAGGTTGGGGTAACGCGCATGGAAGTCGTCGAGTGCGGGCAGGACGATGGCGCTCGCCACCGAGCCGGGCATTTCGATGCGCAGGTGGCCCGTGAGGTTATCCGTGGAGTGACGGATGCTGGCTTCCATCTCGTCGATATCGGCGAGGATTTGCGCGCAGCGCTCGTAGTAGGCGGCGCCTTCGGGCGTGACGCTGAGGCGCCGCGTGGTGCGTGCGAGCAACTGAGTGCCGAGCACGGCTTCCAGATTCTGAACGATGGTTGTCGCCGTCGCGCGCGGAATGTTCAGCGATTCCGCTGCGCGGGTGAAGCTGTTGGTGTCCACTATCCGGATGAATGTGCGCATTGCGGTTATTCTGTCAATCATGGGTGGTGCTCCTGGTTTGGGTTTTTTGTGTTGCCTGTGCGGCGGGTTTTGGTGGTGGTTTTTGGATTTTCGACTTTGGACTTTGGACTTTGGACTTTTCTTGAAAGTCTCTGTGGTCTATTCGCGTTGCCCCTATGCGGGGCGGCACTCACTTTCTTTGCGGCCGCAAAGAAAGTAAGCAAAGAAAGCGGCTCACACCGCCAGCTCATAAGTGGGTCCCCTGGCTCGGAGAAGGCAGTGGTGCATCTGGAATCAGTGCCCTCGCACACTCCGCGCTCGTGACAAGGCAGTCATTCTTCCGGCGACGCTCCGCGCGCCGCAGCGGTAGTACTGCAAGCCATCGGTTATGTCGATCAGTAGTCGTTAAGCATCCACTCGGTCAAGTGGCGGGAGTAGCAAACCGTTATCACTTGAGCGCGTCAAGGCGAAGCCGAAGGCCTCGCCGCGCCAACGCGAGAGAGTGGTTGGGCGAACCGCTCGGACGAGCACATAGTGCGAGGCGGGAGGTATGACGGCCTTGTCACTGGCGCGGAGTGTGCGAGAACACTGATTCCAGATGCACCACTGCCTCCTCCGAGCCAGGGGACCCGCTTATGAGCTGGCGGTGTGAGCCGCTTTCTTTGCTTACTTTCTTTGCGGCCGCAAAGAAAGTGAGTGCCGCCCCGCATAGGGGCAACGCGAATAGACCACCGCGACATCAAGGAAAGGCCAAAAAACCAAGCCTAAAAGCCACGCCTAAAACCCACGCCTAAAACCCACCCGCAGACGCGAAACCCACCCGAAGACGCGAAAACCCACCCCGCGCCGCAGGCAAAAAAACCCAAAAAATCACTTCCGCAAGGAATCCATATCAATCACAAACCGATACTTAACATCGCTCTTCAAAATCCGTTCATAAGCCTCATTGATCTTCTGCATCGAAATAATTTCGATATCCGAAGTAATTCCATGTTCCCCGCAGAAATCCAGCATCTCCTGCGTCTCGGCAATTCCGCCGATCAACGAACCAGCCAGTCGGCGGCGCTTGAAAATCAGGTTGAACACCTGCGGCGACGGATGATCATGCTCCGGTGCGCCCACCAGCGTCATCGTTCCGTCCCGCTTGAGCAGGTTCAGGAACGGGTTCAGATCGTGCTGCGCAGCCACCGTATTCACGATCAGATCGAAGCTGTTCGCATGGGCTTCCATCTCTTCCGGGTTCTTCGAAATCACCACCTCGTGTGCGCCCAACCGCTTCGCATCTTCGATCTTCGAGGGCGACGTCGTGAACAGCACGACATGTGCACCCATCGCATGCGCCAGCTTTACGCCCATATGGCCCAGGCCGCCGAGGCCGACAATCCCCACCTTCTTGCCAGGACCGGCGCCCCACGTGCGCAGCGGCGAATACGTCGTGATGCCCGCGCACAGCAACGGCGCCACGCCGGCAGGATCAAGATTTTGCGGCACACGTAGCGTGAATTCCTCGTCGACGACCAGTTGTGTCGAATAGCCACCGTATGTGATCTGACCGTCGACGCGGTCCACACCGTTATACGTGCCGACAAAACCATTCTCGCAGTACTGCTCGAGACCTTCCGCGCAATTTGCACAC
This sequence comes from Paraburkholderia rhynchosiae, assembly GCF_002879865.1. GTDB lineage: Bacteria > Pseudomonadota > Gammaproteobacteria > Burkholderiales > Burkholderiaceae > Paraburkholderia > Paraburkholderia rhynchosiae. The sequence goes on along the minus strand of NZ_PNXY01000012.1, from coordinate 100,226 downwards.
GTACGGCACGAATCGACCAGGCATCCAACGCCTACCAGATCCCCCGCCTTGTACTTTGTCACCTCGGGACCCACGGCGGTGACGCGGCCGACGATCTCATGGCCCGGCACCACGGGAAACACGGTGTTCTTCCATTCGTTGCGTGCCTGGTGCAAGTCGGAATGGCACACGCCGCAAAACAGCACTTCCATCTGCACGTCATGCGGGCGCAGTTCGCGGCGCTGGATTTCGAACGGGGCGAGCGGCGCGCTAGCGTCGGTCGCGGCATAGGCATAAGTCGTGCTCATGGGTAGCTCCAGCAAAGAGGGTAGTGTCGCAAGGCGCCGGCGAAGGGCGACGCATGTCGCCGATGCGGCCAAACCTCGCCGTGATTTCGCACCACACCGCGGATCAGATCGCGAATCACGGCGCCGGCGGCGGTGGTAACTTCGTTGAACGTAGATGGCCAACCAGGCCCTGCGCAGCACGGAACAGGATGATCCGGCAGGGTTCCCATGGTAGAAGCCCGCAGCGAGCCAGTGAATACCTGAATGTCTTGAAGATTTGCCTAAAACTCCTGGGGCAGAGCGCGTTAGGCTGTTTGATGCTAAATTTCAGGCATTATTCTCTTGCACGTCACTATATCGTCATGTCGCCTCGTCCCTTCGAACCGTCGTCGCCTTCTGCCCAATCCGTCGCGGCCGGTGTCGCCCAACGGCGTCTGATCGAATTGTTCGACGTGCTCGCGCCCACACCCGGCATGACACGTTCGAGCCTCGAAGGCGTAAGTCTCATGCGTGCCAATAGCCCGATGCCGCGCATGCCGGTCATGTACGAGCCGAGCATTGTCATCGTGTGTCAGGGGCGCAAGCGCGGCTATCTCGGCGATCAGATATTCCAGTACGACGCGCAGCAGTACCTCGTGCTGTCCGTGCCGCTGCCGTTCGAATGCGAGACCGAGGCGAGTACGGAAGAGCCGTTCCTCGGCATCTCGATTCGCGTCGATCTGACGATGGTCGCCGAGTTGCTGATGGCATTGAATGAAACGCAAGGCGCCGCGCAGAACGAACCGCTCGGCATTTACTCGACTCCACTCGATCCCGCTTTAAGCAGCGCGGTGCAGCGTTTGCTGGATGCGTTGGTCTCGCCGCTCGACGCGCGCATTCTCGCACCTGGCATCGTGCGCGAAATCTGTTATCGCGTGTTGACGGGCGAGCAGGGCGACGCGATTCGCGCGGCGCTCACGCATCAGAATCATTTTGGGCGCGTTGCAAAGGCGCTGCGCCGCATTCACGCCGATTACCACGGCGTGCTCGATGTCGATACGCTCGCCGCTGAAGCCGGTATGAGTCTCGCCGTTTTCCACGCGCAATTCAAGGCGGTGACAGCGACCTCGCCGATGCAATACGTGAAGACCACGCGCCTGCATCACGCGCGTCTGCTGATGGTGCAGGATGGTCTGAATGCGGGGGCGGCCGCGGCGCGGGTGGGTTATGAAAGCGCGTCGCAATTCAGCCGTGAGTTCAAGCGCCTGTTCGGCCTGAGTCCCGTCGATGAAGTGAAGCGCATGCGTGTAATCTACGACTCACCGCCGCCGCGAATCGTCAAGCCGGTCGCGCGCTATGTGACGGCAGTCTGAGCGCGGCCACTTACACCTTCTTCAGATACGCGGCCTTCAGCATGAAGTTGCCGGCGTCCATCTTGCAGTCCACTTCATGATCGCCGCCGACGAGCCGAATGCTCTTCACCTTCGTGCCCATCTTGAGCGTGATCGATGAGCCCTTCACTTTAAGGTCCTTGATCAGCACGACTGCATCGCCGTCGACGAGTGCGTTGCCGTTGGCGTCCTTGACCACGCGTTCGTCAGAATCGTCGGCGGATGTGGCGGCCGCCATGGGCCACTCATGCGCGCAGTCCGGGCAGACGTAATTCTCGCCGTCGGGGTAAGTGTTTTCCATCGCGCATTGCGGGCAGGCGGGAATTGTCGACATGATTGTTTGCAGAGAGTGCGGTGAGCCGCGGATGAATTAAGAGCACGCGAGTATACCCGGCGCGGCCCTTTGCGTTCGGGCTGGTCCAGTTCGTCCGCATAGAAGGAACGGTTGCGCGGTTTCGTCAGCACGTGATGCATTTACGCGCTACTTTCATGCAAGGTCGTCTTATGCCCGAAGTTCGCCGACGTCGCCCATATTTCGCTGAGTGGCTGAAGCGCGGATGTACGAGTGGATAACGTGACGCGCAGAGCGACGCGTTTGGTCGCTCGCATTGTTAGACCCGCGCCGCGGGGTGCGGCGGGGTCTATCGATCAACCACGCGACGAGACCCCTCATGAATATTGCCAACGATATCAACCCGTCCAATAACAACCCATCGGATGTTGCGCAGATCGATGCGCCGGCGATCGATATGGGCTCGATCTACGAGTCCGTGCTTCGCTCTTTAGCGCAAATGTTCGCCAGCTACGGCATCACCCAGGCCGACCTCGACGACAACGCCGGCTCGGAATTGACGAGGCAAAGCGCGTCGGGGGCACTGGCGAGTTATATGCACGAAAACGGCATCAACACGCTCAATCCGGATCAGCTCTACAAGCTAGCCTGCGGCGCCGATGCCTGCGTGCAGTCCGGCGTGTCCGATGCGGCGCGGTACATGCTGCAGAACCCGGACATTTTCAATCAGATCGAGACGCACGATGTTGCCGGCGCAGATGGTATTGCCGGCGTGAACGACTTCGATTGGGCGGCGCAGGGCGGTCTCGGCGATGTTCCAGTGACGCTGGTCGCTGTGGCCGCCTCACAAACCGATGAACAAGACGCGGCGGGCGCGCTCGCAAGCTATATGCGTGGCAACGGAATCAACACGCTCAATCCAAACGCTCTCTACAGGCTTGCCTACAATCCGCCGGTCGGCACTTCCCTCGAAGTGTCGGCCGCCGCCTCGTGGATGCTGCAAAACGCGGATGCGTTCAATCGCATCGAGACGCACGATGTGCCGGGCGCGGATGGCATCGCGGGCGTGAACGATTTCGATTGGGCAGCGGCCAACAGCGTCGACCAATCAAGCCTGGTTTCCGAGGCGTTCTGACCGGCCCTGTCGCGTGTCGCCGGTGGCATCCGCCAGTTTGCGTCCATAGACGACACGCACGGCCCCAACCCCGTCTCAAAGCTGAAACAGGTTTTGCGGCACTTCACTTCTCGTTCGTTGCCACCTCGCTGCCCCCTGAACATTCGACAGGACCTGGCTTCAGCCTTATGCACGCTGGACGTCAGGGTGGCATGGGCTCGCGCGCATTCTTGAGAGACGGGCATTCCCGATCAAATCGACCCTGCCCCGTGTAACGTTTGCGAAACATCGCGCAACCTGGATGGCACTCGCCGAGCGCATCGACAGAGCGCTGTTTGTCGCGTAGCAAGCGTTTGCGCCCTCATGGCACGGTCATTGCAATGTCAGATTCACGAGCGAGTCTGTTGCGACCGAACGCGACCTCACCTCGCGCGCGCACATGGAAACAAACGCCAATGCGTTTTTTGACGCAAACGGCGGAGCCCATTGAAAAAATCAAGCCATAAAAACCGAAGAGTGGTTTGTACTACAAATTAATTAAAGATCGTGAAAACGGCCGGTCAGGCTGTTTTCGGGGGGGGACTCGTGAAAACGATAGATCGTATCGGCATTGCTTGCGCAATGCTCGTGGCGACTTGCGCGTTGTCGTTACCCGCGCAGGCCACCCTTGGCGAGAGGGTCAGCAGTGTAGGGAGCGACCAGGTTCGAATGCACGCCACCGCACACAGCGTCACTTCGCAAGCTGCATACACCGTCCATCTGATTACGCTGCCGTCGGGCACTGTGGTGCGCGAGTATGTGCGTGCGGACGGCATGGTATTCGGTGTCGGTTGGGAAGGACCGACATTGCCGAATCTGAAAGCTACGCTGGGCGAGGCTTTCGATAAATACGTTGCGGCTATCGCGACGCGCCGGGCAACTCCGCTTGCCGTCTCGAGCGATGCTCTGGTGGTGGTCTCGGCCGGCCATTTACGTGCGTTCGCGGGTTACGCGTATTTGCCGCAAGCGGTCCCGACTGGCGTCGACGCCAGCGCCATCCAATAGCGGAGCGATCATGCGCGATCCAGATTCGCTCCTTGGTTCAGGTTCGCTTGTTAAGCTGCTCGCGGCTACATTGCTCGCGGTGGCAATAGTCGGATGCGGAGGAGGTGGTGGCAGTGGTGCGGGCAGCAGTTCGTCCAGCGCATCGGCGCCAACCCAATCGGTCACGAGTCCCCCCCCCGCGCCGCAAATGGCAGCCTCTAACGCCGCAGCGGTGATCGTCGATTTCGGCGTGATCGGTGTGCCGAATATGCCCTTTGTCAGCGTCACGCTCTGCGTGCCGGGCACGACGCAGTGTCAAACCGTTGATCATGTACAGGTGGATACCGGGTCCGCGGGGCTCCGCATATTCGCTTCGCAACTGCCGCAGTCGCTCATACTGCCGCAACAGAAGGATGGTGCGGGCAACCTGCTTGCCGAATGCATGCAGTTCTTCGACGGTTATACGTGGGGTTCAGTACAGCTTGCCGATGTACTGATCGGAGGTGAAAAAGCGGCGTCGCTGCCTATTCAGGTGATCGACCCGAGCTATGGCGCGATACCCTCGGACTGCAGCAGTCTCGGTGCGTCGCGCAACACCCCTGCGAGTCTGGCAGCCAAAGGGATACTCGGCATTGGCGTTTTCAAGCGCGATTGCGGTCCGGGCTGCGCGCACAGGGCAGTGCCGGCGACCTACTATGGCTGCATCGGGAACAGTTGCACGTCGATCGCCGTCGCCGAAGACCGGCAGGTTGCCAATCCGATTCCCTACTTCGCGACGAATAACAACGGTTCGATTTTAATGTTGCCGGCCGCGTCGCCGAGCGGTGAAGCTTCGCTCACCGGGCAACTGGTCTTCGGCATTGGTACGCAGAGCAATAACGGCCTGGGCAATGCGCAGGTGATCGGAGTCAATCCGTCGAACGGCATGTTCAGGACGGTGCAGAATGGCACGAGTTACTCGATGAGCATGATGGACAGCGGCTCGAACGGGCTATTCTTTCAGACCGGCGTGCTGCCGACCTGCGCGAGCCCAAACAACTTGTATTACTGCCCCGCTTCCACCCAGCAGTTGAGCGCCATGATTGAAGGTGTGAATGGCACAACCAGTGCCGTGTCATTTGATGTCGGCAATGCCACGGAACTCATGCACCTCCGCGGCGGCAATTCAGTGGTGCCGCTGCTTGCCGGTCCGGCGTTCGTCACCCCGACGACCTTCATCTGGGGCATGCCATTCTTCTACGGGCGTAACGTCTATGCTGCTGTCGAGCAACAATCGACGCCTGGTGGAAAGGGCCCCTATATCGCGTACTGAGATATGCGGGGTTCGTCGGCCATCTGCCGGGAAAGCGTCAGCTTTCGCCATCAGCCGCGCGCCGCGGCGTGCATGTTATTCAATACCCGCAGCATGTTACTAAAACCATAAAAAAAGACGCCAATCAGCATTCCCACCGATTATCTGCACACGCAACGCAAGGGGAGCGTCGCGCTACGTATGACCGCATTCGCCAACTTTGGGTCTCATTCGGACACGCGGTGTCGTAAGTTTCAATTGTTCTATAGGATCGACTCCAGTGACTACAGCGCTTCAGTGAAGATCCAGACTTTCACAATAAAGATGTGATGCGGGCGGCAGATCAGGAAGCAGGGACGAGTGGCGGGCGACGCTTGAGTCTTTTGGAGAAGTGCCTCGGTGCAATCGTGCGTTAGGCAAGTCTGCAACGTTGAGTGAGGGTGCGGGCCGATGGGCTACCGCCGCGCTCGACGTAGATCAGTTTCGAATCAAAATGGGGCGACGTGTCGATATTGCGACTGCGTTCCCGCGCTCGCCGTCGATAGATGCGCCGGGACGCTTATGGCGATCTTCTACTTTGTCAGGCGGGTCGGCGCGACACTGCTCATGCGGTTTCCGTTGGCGCTTCACGCGGGCGCCGAATCTTCCACGCCCGTACCGCATATCTCTATTTGCAGCGTAACAGTCATGCGTGACTGCGTTGCACACCTTCGTGCGTATTGACGAACCTGTCTGATTCGTCGAGAGAAGCTAATTGTGTGGAGAAGTCCAGGGAGTCGATCGGTCCTGTCCCGCGATCCCTGCCTTGCTAATACATCCGTCAACGGCTTCATCACAGAGGGACTCACAGATTGCGCGCATATCGACCTCAATTCGCGCCGCAAGCGCTGGCGCTCGGCGCTGCTCTCGCGTTCTGCGCGCCGGCGCATGCTGTCGACCCGGCACTGAACTCGCTCGGCCAGGCGGGCGGCCTGGTAATTCCCTATGCGTTCCCCTTGCCGGAGGGTGTTGGCGAAGCGCAGTACAACAACTACATCGACCCCCGGTACGGCGCGCGGGCGACGGGGTCCCAGGTCTACTGGGGTGCGGTCGGGCTCTTGCCGTACGTTGAGGTGGCTGGCGGGCTGGCGAACTATCCCGGGGACGTGCCGGCGCAATTCGCCGGACAGGATCACATAATCTTTCGTCATTTGATGGCCGATGTGAAACTGGCAGTACCGCAGTTCTTCAAATATCAGCCGGTCATTGCGTTCGGCATGACCGACGTCGGCGGTCAAACACATTTCTTGCGCTCGAAGTATGGCGCGGTATCACAACCCTTTGGGCCGCTCAACCTGACAATCGGCTATGGACAAGGCGATCGGCTCGATGGTTTGTTTGGCGGTGCCCAGTTGTCGCTTTGGCAGACGGGACTATCGCTGCTGGCAGAGCATGACTCGAGGACGCCCTACGTAGGCATGCGTTACCAATCGCCGCGGATCAGTTGGCTAGCCGATGCCAACCTGATCGCTACCGTGATGCGCGCGGTCAGATCGACAGACCGCGTATCGCCGCGCACGTCGATCTCGGTGGGCATTCAGATACCGTTCGGCAAGCGGTTCAGTGCACAGCGCTGCGCAGACGGTCTGTGCGGTGGCACCAACGCTCAGATACAGCAAGGGCCGGCCGACGCAGACGCAAGCGAAGCTGTCGTGCCGCGTAGCTTGCAGCCGCTTCACGAGACAGAAAAGGCAGAACAGCCGAATCGCCTTGCCGGTGACGCAGTTCCATTTGTGCCGCCGCTGCGATCCTACGCGTCTATCGCCGTGGCCAATGCATCCTCTGCGGTGTCTGCCGAGCGTGCGCCGGCTATCGCTGAGTCGCTGGACACGTCCGCGCTCGATTCGATCGCCGCGCAGCTCTTTGCCGCAGGGCTCGAACGCGTGCGAGTGGGGATCAGCGGCGGGGATCTCATCGTCGAATACGAGAACCACCGATACAACCAGAACGAAGCTGATGCGCTCGGCATCGTGCTGGGCGTGGCGAGCATCAATGCACCGCATGGCATCGAGCGGATACGCGCGGTAGTCAAGAAGGCCAATGAACCGCTCGCCGATATCTCCGTGGATCGTGAAGCCTACGCACAGTTCCTCGCCGGTGGGTCACCGTCAGCATCAAGCGCATCAATGACGATGCGAACGCGACCAACTTATGACGCAGACTCGATTGAATGGCACGGCGATGATCGGCGCCATGGACTCACGCGGATTCAGATCTCGCCCGTGACGAGTTATCTCTATGGCACTGAGTACGGAAACTTCGATATTTCGCTGGGAGCGAATATTCAAGGATTCGTTCCGCTCTGGCGGGGCGCTGAACTGTACGCAAGCTACATTGCCCCGTTGTACAACACGAAGAATATGGACGATCACCGCGTGTTCGGCCAATACCGCCTGCGCGGCGGCCTGGCCACTGCCGCGTTGGCGCAAAGCTTCTGGATCATGCCGGGCGTCCTGAATGTGGCCGCCGTAGGCAGGTTCAACTACCGCTACGTCGGCATCGAGAACGAAACCACTGCATTCGTCCCGGGCCGTCCGGACCTTGTGCGGGTACGTCTCGCCTATCTGCATCAGCAGCCCGGTGAAGACACGCTGCCGCACCAGGAAAACGCAATGATCACCTACCGATGGGTTCAACCTTCGTGGAACCTATGGATCGAGGGTGGGGTGGCGCGCTATGTGGGCGGAGACAAGGGTCCCCTTATCACGCTGACCCGCTGGTTCGACGACGTATCCGTCAGTGTGCATGGCGAACACAGCGGCCGGGGAAGCTTCCTGGGCGCAAGCATCAGCTTCCCTCTCACGCCGCGTCAAGGTATGAAACCGGGTATTACCCAGATCGACGGGCCCCAGTCGTTTGCACTGGATTTCCGTACGCGCGTTGGATCGACCAACTACCTGTCGCCTGGCGCAGCGGAGAACCTCAACTTCCCGTATAGCACCGGCCAATATCTGCTGAATCAGGGACGTTTTAGCGCGGCCTATTTTTCGACGCAGATGTATCGCATGCGTGACGCGTATGTCCGCTATGCGCGACCGGACAAGGGTGCGCCGAAGCCGGATTGACATGCAGAGCCAAGCGCTTATTCCACTGCCGCAGAAATGGCGCCGCGGGTTGTGCGAGAAACCAGTTTGCAGGAAGTAGCGACAGTGCAGGCTTATCCGCCTGCGAAATTGTGAGTGACTTTCTCCCGGAGAGAAACCATGAAGCTAGTTAACACCCGCGCGTGGCGCGCGCTGCAGCTTGGATCGATTGCGATAGCGAGCAGCGCGCTCGTTGCATGTGGGGGAGGCGGCGATTCGCCGGGTTCGACCATTAAAGGAACGGCGGCAGTCGGCGCGCCGGTGGCCAACGGCGCGATCCAGATAAGCTGCAAGAACGGCTCCAGCAGCGCGACTTCAAATTCGAACGGAGGCTATTCGAGTACGTTCCACTTCGACGGTCCGTGTTTGCTGACGGTCACAAGTGGTTCGATTGTCCTCAATTCATTTGCCGCCGGTGCGGGGACATACAACATCACCCCGCTTACCCAACTGCTTTTGAGCTATCTTGCCGGACAACTCGGCACGACGCTCAATGGTCTGATTGCCGGCATCACGACCAATGCAAGCTACCAGCGTGCGCTGACGAATAGTACGGTGATAGCGAACGCGGAAAACGCGGTGGCACAACTGATAAAGAGCCTGTATGGCGTGACGCTGTCCACGAATTCGTTCTTGACTGTATCGTTCACGCCAGGTCAACCTGGGGCGGACGCGGATCTCGACGCGCTGCTGGGCGCAGGAGCGATTACGAGTAATGGCCAGCCTGCCGCGACGCTCGCCAGCGCGGCGCTTGCCGCTGGCGCTGCGGCACCCATTTCGGGTGGTGGAACACCTCCGCCGACCGGCGGTACGGGTGGAACGGGCGGCACGGGCGGAACCGGTGGAACGGGGACGTAGACCGGACGGTACCCTGCAGGGCCGGCAGATTCATTCGGACTCTGGAGCAATTCAGAAGGACGGGCGGATTACGTTTGGGATTTCGAAGAGCGTGAGCCGGCAATGAGCAGGCTGAGAGCTTTGATCGGCTATTCAAAAAGGCATCTGGACCGCGAGGTCATCGTCCTGTGCTGCGATTTGAGCAGGACGATGACCGGCGATTAGCGCCTGGCGGTGCTTATCCGCAAGCGCCCACCTCGCCGCACGCGGTGCAGAAGTCGCATCCGTCCTTGCGGATCACGGCGTTCGCACCGCACGATCCGCATTTGCGCCCGAGCATGGTATGCAGTCCCGGCACTGTGCCAGCCTGCGTCAATTCGGATGCGTCGGCCTCGCCCGGATGCGGACGAATGCCGAAGTCCGCGGACAACGCCGTTTCCGCTTTCATCTGCCCGCGTGGCAAACGCGCGAGCAGACGCGACGGAACCTGATTGCCTTCGGCGTCGAGAAAGCCGCGGCGATGCAGAATCTGCTGAATCGCAAAGGCGAGGGCGGCCACTTCCGAATCGTGCCAGCGCGGCGTGCGGTGACCGTCCAGACGCTGCACTTCGCCAAGGCGCACTTGCCCGCGGTCCCACGACACCTTGCGCATGTCCTGCAGATTGCGCGCGACGAAACCGCCCCTCGCGGCGAGCGACAGCGAACGCATGGTCGCCGTAATCCATTGCTGCGACTCGTCGCGCTGACCGGTCGGGATGAAGAATTCGATGGGCCGCTCGATCGTCACGTCTTCACCGCCAAGGCGCCCGGTCACTTCGATAAACGACACAGCGACATACAGCGATTTCTTGCCGGCTTGCGTCAGATACTCGACCTTCTCGATGATCGCCGGCAGCTCGCCTTTCGGCCGATGATCGATCGCGATACGCAGCGGGTCGAGATCGCTTTCGGCCAGCGTGTCGTCGGCTTGCGCCGGGCTCACACTGAGCACCGCGCCAAGCGTTTCGTTCGGGCGATAGGTAGCAAGACCCTTGAGGCCGCTTTTCCATGCATCGAAATAGAGGCTTTCGAAGGCTTCGAACGGATAGTCGGCGGGCACGTTGACCGTCTTCGAAATCGACGTGTCCACGTAAGGCTGCACGGCCGCCATCATGTCCAGATGATCGCGAGCGGACATCTCGAGTGCGCTGACGAAATAGTCCGGAAGCTTGCTGACGTCGCCGCCCAACTCGCGATAAAGCCGGTACGCGTAGTCTTCGACATCGAACGATTCGCGGCCGCCGTCGGCCATCACTTTCATGCGCGTATAAGTCCACGAGAACGCTGGCTCGATGCCGTTCGACGCGTTGTCCGCAAACGCGAGACTCACGGTGCCGGTCGGCGCAATCGAAAGAAGGTGGCTATTGCGGATGCCGTCGCGGCGGATCGCTTCCTTGATGTCCTCGGGCAGGCGCGACGCGAAGGTGCCCGCTTCGAGATAGCGCGTGGCATCGAAGAGCGCAAACGCGCCACGCTCCTTCGCGAGTTCCACTGACGCGCGATACGCCTCGTCGCGCATCAGCCGCGCAATGCTCACGGCGAAGTCGCGGCCTTCCTGCGAGTTGTAGCGCAAGCCGAGCATCACGAGCGTATCGCCGAGTCCCGTAAAGCCGACACCGATGCGCCGCTTCGCGCGCGATTCGTCGTATTGCTGCGGCAGCGGCCACAGCGTGACGTCGAGCACGTTGTCGAGAAAACGCACCTGCGTACGCGTGCGTGTGGCGAGGCCGTCCCAGTCGAATGAAGGCTTGCGGCCTTTGAGTTGCGCGAACGGATCGAGCACGAAACGCGTGAGGTTCAGCGGCCCGAGATTGCAGCAACCGTAGGCGGGCAGCGGTTGTTCACCGCACGGATTGGTCGCGCGAATGGTTTCGACGGCGCGCAGATTGTTGTCCTCGTTCATCCGCGAGATGAAGACAATGCCCGGTTCGGCGACGTCGTAAGTGGAGCGCATGATGCGATCCCAGATCGCGCGCGCGGGCCGCTCGCTGTAGACCCACAGGCCGTCGTCGCGCTGCCTGACGTCGCCGGCCGCGCGCAGCGCCGGTGTCGGCTCGGCGCGGTGTACGAGTTGCCAGGGCTGGTCTTCCTCGACGGCGCGCATGAATTCGTCCGTCACGCCGACGGACACGTTGAAGTTGTTCCAGCGCCCCTTCGAATGCTTGGCCTCGATGAATTCCAGCAGGTCAGGGTGGTCGCAGTCGAGCACGGCCATCTGGGCGCCGCGCCGCGAGCCGGCGCTTTCCACCGTGCGGCACGACGCATCGAATACATCCATATAACTGCACGGACCGGACGCCGACGAACTCGTGGTGTGAACGCGCGCGCCCTTGGGCCGGATCGCGGAGAAGTTGTAGCCGACGCCGCCGCCACGCCGCATCGTTTCTGCCGCTTGCAGCAAGGCTACGTAGATGCCGGGCAGCCCTTGTTCGTCGACGCCCTGAATCGCGTCGCCGACCGGCTGCACGAAGCAGTTGATCAGCGTGGCGGCGATGCCCGTGCCCGCGGCGCTCATAATGCGGCCCGCGCCGAGCGCCCCGTGCCGCAGGTTGTCGGCGAACAGCGCTTCCACCGATTCGCGCAGCGCCGCCGGCTCGGCCTCGGCGACGCCGCGGGCGACGCGCTGGTAGACGTCGTCGGCGGATTGCTCGTCGCCTTTCGCGTACTTTTCTAGCAGGACGTCGGTGGAAAATTGCTGGGGAGCGACTAGCGGCGTTGGAGGCGGAGAGGCGGGCGCGATGGCCGCGCGAGTGTCCGGCCGGTTCGACGTCTGCGGCGTGTCTTCTGCCATGGTATGCCCTCAAGCGGCGCCGTGCCGGGCACGGCGCGATGGGTGGAAATGCGCGTCACTGTACCGCCGCGCATTGAGCCGGCAGGATGACTTGACGCAAGCAGGTCCACCTTAACGCACGCGGCGAAGGGCCGCAATTGGGGCGGTTTGCGCGCGGCACGCTTACGAAAGCTGGGCCGCGGCGCCCGCCTGAAGGCAGGAATTCAGCAGGAAGATCAGGCTTCGGCGGGCAGTGCGCAGAGGATTTCGGCGCAGATCATTGCCGAAGCGTTTGACGGCGCGGGGCGCTCGGCCGGCTTGAACACGGCATCGCCGCGGCGAATCTTGCGGCGCGATACCGCGCACGTTCCGGAGGTGTGCGCCGACCGGCGCCGCCACCGCTGCTCGCCGTAATGACATCGTCCCGGCTCGACCCAGCGGATCACCAGCGTCGTGTCGGAGCGCTCGAGAATCTCGATGCGTACGCCGTTGGTACCGTCAAGGGGGATGGACTCCAGGGTCATCATCGTCGGCTCCGTATTTGTGGGTGTGCCGAATGTAGTCCCCAGCCAGCCAGAGAGCCATTGTGTCTCCGTTGAAACACTGTTCCCCGATTAGCAACAATCCGACTTGACTTTCGGACGCGCTCGAATCGGCGGGGCTTGGCGGAGCGCTGTTGACGCGCAAGCAAGATAAGTACGCTTTTTGCAACGCAGTGTTGTAGCCAGTGAGACAGCAAAACCCTGTCCCGGAGGGCCGTGCACGCTTCCTTTAAGATGTCGTTGTCATTGCGCGAGTGCGTCCCGGAAGTTTAGCGGGTTTGCTTTTTTCCGGTCGGCTCCCGCGCATATCCGCATCGTTACAAGAGTCCCCATGAATTCACGTCCACCCTCCGCCAAGCCACAATCGACGCATCCCACGCAGTCGCTGCTGACGCCCGATCGCGTTAAAAAGCAGAACGCGGCTTCACTGGCGCTTTATGTCGGACTGGTGCTGCTGGCCTTGTGGGTCGTGCGCGACTTCATTCCCGTGGTCGCGTGGGCAGGCGTGCTTGCGATTGCGTTGTGGCCGCTTTTGCGAAAAGTCGAAGGCAACCGCTGGCTGACCGGCCGCACGACGTTGATCGCCGCGGTGTTGACGCTTGCAATCGCGTTGCTGGTCGTGCTGCCGGTGGGTATCGGCATCGCCCAGGCGCTGCGCGAAGCGCACGACCTCAGCGATTGGTTCAAGTCCGCGCAGGAAAACGGCGTCGCGATGCCGGACTTCATTCAACGTTTGCCGTTCGGCGCGCAGCAGATCGCGGCATGGTGGCAAGCTTATCTGGCGCCGCCTTTGCGCGACTCGGCAGCGATGAAGGGCTTGCACAGCGCGACGGTCGTCACGCTAGGCCGCCACTTCGGCGCACGCGCCCTGCATGCCGTGAGCGTCTTTGCGTTCATGCTGGTGACGCTGTTCGTGATCTTCCAGGCGGGACCGCGCCTGTCGGGCGCACTGGCCAAAGGTCTGCGGCGCGGTTTCGGCGATGACGGCGCAGAGCTCGTGCAGCGCATGGCCGCGGCGGTGCGCGGCACGGTGTCGGGACTGGTGGTGGTCGGACTCGGCGAAGGCGCGCTGCTGGGCGTCGCCTATTTCGTCACGGGCTTGCCGCATGTCGCGTTGCTCGCGCTCGTCACCGCGATCGCGGCGATGCTGCCGTTCTGCGCGCCGATTACCTTCGGACTCGCCGCACTGTGGCTGTTCTCGCAAGGCTCGGTGGCCGGCGCCATTGGCCTCGCGGTGTTCGGATCGATCGTGGTATTCGTCGCGGAGCACTTCGTGCGGCCGGTGCTGATCGGCAACTCCACGCGCCTGCCTTTCCTGCTCGTGCTGTTCGGCATTCTCGGCGGCGCGGAGACGTTCGGGCTGCTTGGGCTCTTTATCGGCCCTGCGCTGATGACCGTATTGATGGTGTTGTGGACCGATCTCGTGCAGTAGTTGCACGCGCGTTATTGCAGCCCGCAGTCCGCGGACCCCGATCCGCGGCGCTCATGGCCGCTGATTCGACGGATGTTCCGGTGCCGGCAGCTTCATGCAGCCGAGCGTGTATTTCAATGCGCTCGGCAGCAAAGCGCTCCACACATCCCACGTATGTCCGCCGTCGATAATGCGCAGCGCCGCCGGATTACCCGCCATCCGAAGCTGCGTGTAAAGCAATGACGCATCGGCCTGAATCGCGAGGTCGTCGTCGCCGGCGGCGATGAACATGGGGACGCGATACGGCCGGCTCATATATCGCTCCCACTGCGCCGGATAATTCAGCTCATGCCAGATGCGCGGATCGAACTGGCGCTCGCCGAACACACCGACGCGGCGCGCGGCCGAACCGCGCGGCGGCTCGTTCGCGTAGATGGCGGGACTCAGCAGCAGCGCGCCGCAAAAGCGCTCTGGCTGTGTCATCACGTAGCGCAACGCGCCGAAACCGCCCATCGACACGCCACCGATCATCCGCCCCGCGCGTTGCGTCGACACGGCGTAATGCGTTTCGACTTCGGGCAGCAGATCGTCGAAGAACGCGGTCTCCATCTTCTCCTTGCGATCGACGTACCAGTCCGTGCCGCCTTGCGGCATCACGATCGCCAGCGGCGGGATGTCGCGGTGTTCGATCAGCGCGTCCACCGTGCTTTGCAGATGGCCGTGGACGATCCAGTCGTTGGCATCGCCATTGTTGCCGTGCAGGAGATAGAGCACCGGAATGCGAGCCGCGTCCGGACGGTAGCCGGTCGGCAGATAAAGCGTGTAGGACCAATCGCGTCCGAGCGCGGACGAATGGAAGCTCCGATTCGTCACCGTGCTGGCGAAAGACGAAGCGCCGAACGTGGCGCACAGAACCGCCAGCGCAGAATGTAGGAATAGACGCATGTCAGAGTAGGGAGCCGCCGCGCCGGATAAGGCGCGGCCGTCATGCTATCAGCATCTGAAAGAAGTTTGGCCAGGTACGAGCGGGGGCACGCGTCAGCCCTGCGCCAGGCGCGCGGCGCGTGCCGGGCCGGGAGAGTGCTTCTCTATATGATGCGGCCTAGGGCTAGAGGCTTCCAACCCGACAGGCTTAAGGCGACGTGCGAAGCCGCGCGCTGAACAGGCGCGTCACGAAGCGCTTGAGCGGCTCCGTGCCGCACGCGACGGCAACCAGCGCCGTGACCGCGCAAGCGTCGGCGAGCAGACCGAGCGGATAGTTGAGATAGCCGTCGGTCGCCGCATACAGCACCGAGTCCACCACGAGCGAGATCACGGCGCCGGCGATGAAGCACAGCAACCCCTTGCGTCCGATCACGCCAATCAGCGGTAAGGACTGCGCGAGCTTTTTCGCCCAGCCGAGTTCGATCAGATTCGCGACGAGCCAGGCGATGGCGACGAAATTGACCGCTCGCAAGTAGGACAGATTCTGCTTGAGGCTGGCATCGAGCGGCTCGCGCTCGATGAAGAGCTTGTAGTAAGCCGCGACTGCCACGACGGCGCACGCCGCGAGAGTCGCAAGCCAGCCGAGCCGATGCGCGCTGACTCGCTGGTAGATCGGCTGGCAACGCGCGAGCACGCCCAGCACGAATAGCAACTGCCAGGCAAGCGGATTGAAATCCCAATGCATGTCCGGCGCGGCGGGCAAATACGCGTTGATGGCCGGCGCGCCGGCCCACAGCACGACGCTGCCCGCAAGCAGAAGCCAGGGCTTGCTGCGCGCGAGCGGCAGGATCATCGGCACGAGCAGCGCGAAGAACGCGTACATGGGCAGCACGGAGGCGAGATAAGGCTGACGGCGGAACAGGAGGATGTCGCGCAGTGCGGCGACGGGCGTGTCCATCAGATCGTCGAGGTCGGTGATGGCGAGATTCGGTCCGTCGATGCTGAAGGCGCTCAACACGGCGCTCACCAGCAGCATCAGGCCGGCGGTCACCAAAAATGCGCGATAGATTTCCAGCGAGCGCCGCAGGAAGCGGCTGCGTGCGATCGTCTCATTGCGCCGCTCGGCGAGCGCGGCGTAGGCGGTCGCGGTCGTGAAGCCGCCGAGGAAGACGAAGACTTCGGCGGCGTCGCACAACGCATAAGCGTGCAGCGTGACCCGCGACACGATGCTTCCGCCGATGTGGTCCACCACGATGATTAGCAGGACGAGTCCACGAAAAAAGTCGAGCTCGATCAAACGGGATTTCGATGGTTGCATTCTTTTTATGCCAAAAGCAGCCCCGTGCGACGGCGCGCTCTTTCAGCGCGTCAGGCGTCTCACAAGGCTTTTTGAAATAGTGGATTGGTGCTGCGGCGGACACGCGACCCGCGTCGCCGTTTTCAATCGGCCGGGTCATGCGGGCACGATCGGTCGAGGCAGTAAAAGTGACTCTTGCAGCAGGGCGGAGTTCCGCTCTCGTGCCGCGAAAGTCAGCGATTATATTTCTTTCTGTGACAAGTCTGTTTTGAACCGCACAGTGGCGCGAGGCCGTGTGCTCTGCGTGTCGGCGCAATAGGCGGTTAAAGACAGTGGAGATTTCGCAACGTTTTGAGATATCCACGCGACACCCAATGGACGGACGGCTTACGGCGTGTGAGGATTTCCAGAAAGCGCGTGAGGCTCCACAAGCGCGTTGTCCTAGCGTCGAAAAAGAAAGCGTCGGATCGAGTTGTCCCATTACTCGAGTGCAGGGGGATCGTCATGAACAAGCAAGTGTTCGCGCTGGCTGTTTCCACCGCTGTGTCCGGCACTTTCGCCCCGCCCGCTTCGGCGCAGACGAGCGTCACGCTGTACGGCGTACTCGACGAGGGTATCAACTACACCAACAATGCCGCCCGCGGCCATGTCTACGAGCTGGTGAGCGGGTATGCGCAAGGCAGCCGCTGGGGCCTCAAGGGCGCCGAAGAACTGGGCGGCGGGCTAAAGGCGATCTTCCAGCTTGAGAATGGCTTCGACGTGAGTTCAGGACGCTTCAATCAGGGTGGCAGGATGTTCGGGCGGCAGGCTTTCGTCGGCTTGAGCGCCGAGCGTTACGGCGTATTGACGTTCGGGCGGCAATACGATTCGGTGGTCGATTATCTGGCGCAAACCACGGCCAATGGCAACTGGGCCGGCTCCCTTTTCTCGCATCCCTACGATAACGACAACACCGACAACTCGTTTCGTCTCGACAACACCGTCAAATACACGAGCCCGTCTATCAGCGGTTTTCAATTCGGCGGCACCTACAGCTTCAGCAACGATACGAACTTCGGCAATAACCGCGCATACAGCGTGGGCGGGCAGTACGCGTATGGCGGCTTGCTGGTGAGCGCAGCGTATTTACAGGCCAACAATCCGGGCAATGGAGCAAATGGAGCGATTACCGCCAACGACGCGAGTTTCGTCGCGGCCCGCATGCGCGTATTCGGCGGCGGCATCACGTACACCTTCGGTCCGGCGACGGCGGGCTTTGTCTATAGCAACTCGAATTATCTGAATCCGACGGGCAACGGTTATCTTGGCATTACGCCGCTCGTACCGCCGGGCGTGTTGCTCAACTCGTTGAAGTATCAGAACTTCGAGGTGAATGGCAAATACCAGGTTTCACCGATGCTGTTTGTCGGCGCGCAGTATGTGTACACGATGGAAACCTACGATGCGTCGAGCGGCGGCGTGAAACCGAAAATACACTCGTTTGGTTTGATGGCCGATTACAACCTGTCCAAGCGAACCGACGTCTACATTCAGGGCGAGTATCAGCAGATTACCGGCGACTCGACATATTCGATTCTGGACGAAGCTTTTATACCCGGCGCACAGGCACCGTCATCGACGTCGAAACAGGTGGTGGTCCGCGCGGCAATACGGCATAAGTTCTAGATCTGTTTGATTCGGCGTCGATAAAAAACGCGCCTCGGTGAACGATTCACCGGGCGCGCTTTCTTGCCGATAGCAATTCCCGGCCGCCTGAGTTAATGCTCAACTCAACAGCGCGTTTTGAATCAGAATGCCGATCATCACGCCGGCGGGAATACCAAAAGCTCTGCCACGAAGCGTTGCGCTCAGGTCTTCGTCGAGGATGAAACTGCTGCGGCGTTCGCTCCAGACGGTCTTATACAAAAGCGGTTTGGTGCCGGCGATAAGCAGCGAGGTAACCGCCGTGAAAATGACCTGTTCGAGCGCGTGCATTCTGGCCATGAACGGGGAAAACTCGCCCGCACTAGCGAGCAGCACCATGATGACCGTAGCGATCACGGCGCCAAAGAAAAAACCGCTCATGAAGCGGTGTGCTGACGTAAGAGAATCCACTTGAGCCTCGACTTCTTCATCGCCCAATAACAGGTTGATGAAGCAAAAAAATATTCTGAAGGGAAGGTGTTCCGTTGAGTAACCGGCGGTGCGCAGGGCGCCCGACGGTCGGCATCAAAAGAG
The DNA here is from genome assembly GCF_002879865.1 of Paraburkholderia rhynchosiae. Taxonomy (GTDB): domain Bacteria; phylum Pseudomonadota; class Gammaproteobacteria; order Burkholderiales; family Burkholderiaceae; genus Paraburkholderia; species Paraburkholderia rhynchosiae. The sequence goes on along the minus strand of NZ_PNXY01000012.1, from coordinate 81,711 downwards.
ACCTAAGAATATTTTTTTTGCCTGCTTCAACCTATCGTCCGTTTCCTAATGAGGCTTCGGACAAATCCTAAAGCGTGAAGACGAGCGCCGATACGGCGACGGTGCGCTCAAGCGTGGAGCAGATTTAACCGCGCGTACTGCAACAGCATGATCGTTTTGCCGTCGACGATCTCGCCGCGCTCGATCATCGCGAGCGCCTGATCCACCGGCAGTTCCAGCACCTCGATGTCCTCGCCTTCGTCCGCGAGGCCGCCGCCCGTGCCGACCTTTGCGAGCGCGTCGTATTCGGCGACGAAAAAATGCAGCTTTTCGGTAACCGAACCCGGACTCATGAACGCCTCGAACACCTTGCGCACTTCATGCACGCGATAACCCGTTTCTTCCTCGACTTCCGCGCGAATCCGCTCCTTGGGCGACGCGGCCTCGAGCAGGCCCGCGGGCGCCTCGATCAACATGCCATGATGACCGTTGACGAACGCCGGTAGGCGGAATTGCCGCGTCAGCACGACCGTGCGCCGGCGCGGATCGTACAGCAGCAGCGTGGCGCCGTTGCCGCGGTCGTAGGTCTCGCGGCTTTGCCGCTGCCACGAGCCGTCGGCGCGCCGATAGTCGAAGGTGGTCTTCTTCAGGACGTACCAGTCGTCCGACAGCACCTCCACGTCCACGATCCGCACTCGTCCGGCGGTTCCATCCATAGCTCGCACCTCTGATTGGCTGAACGCGGCTTGGTCCGCGTACGAAGCATGGTATCGTGCGATATCGTGCAACAACAAGTAATTTCGTGCAGTCAACGGAATTAGGCAGCGAAGGACGCCGTGCTTACATCGCAAAGAAAACAGCTAATCCTCGAAGCGCTTAGGCGCGACGGACAGGTAATCGCGAAAGCGCTTAGCGCCGAATTCGACGTCTCCGAGGACACCATTCGCCGCGATCTGCGTGAACTCGCGGCCGAAGGCCAGCTTCAGCGCGTGCACGGCGGCGCGTTGCCGGCGTCGCCGGCAGCGGTGGATCTGGCGGGGCGCGAGCGGATCGAATCGGCGTCGAAGGCCGCCATTGGCCGGGCCGCGGCGGGCATGATCGGGCCGGGCCAGATCGCATTCGTCGACGGCGGCACGACTGCCGTGCAACTCGCGCGCCATCTTCCGCGTGACTTGCGTGCGACGATCGTCACGCATAGCCCGAGCATCGCGGTCGAACTCGCCGAGCACGCCAACCTCGAAGTCGTGATGATCGGCGGGCGGCTTTTCAGACACTCCATGGTCAATGTCGGCGCGGCAGCCATCGAAGCACTCAGCCATATCCGCGCCGATCTGTACTTCATGGGCGTGACCGGCGTGCATCCGCAAGCGGGCCTCAGCACGGGCGATATCGAAGAGGCCTACGTGAAGCGCGCGCTCGCCGAACACGCCGCGGAGACCGTGGTGCTGGCATCGGCGGAAAAACTCAACGCGGCGTCGGCGTACAAGATCGCTGATGTGTCGGCGGCGAGCACGATCGTCGTCGAACGAAGCACGGCCGAGTCGCTCATTGCGCCTTTCGAGGCGCTCGGCGTGACGGTCATGCGCGCTTAGTGGCGCGGTTTTCAGCGCACTTCTCTGCACTTCTGACTCGGTTCGCTTAGCGACAGGCTCTTTACATGGCAGCCTCTGAATCCGTGACCGTGGCACGCATGAACTCCTGCTCGGTGACCAGTTCAAAGTGAGCGCGCCGCTGCCTTCATGCGCGCCTTCTTTTCGCCGTATATGAGCCTCGCTTCTTTCACGGAGATTTCATGAGCAATCGCGCAACGCAGATCCTTCCTCATCACCGCTATGTTCATTCGCTCGGTGCGCCGCTGGCCTGCGTGCAAGGCACGATCAGCAAGGTGTTCGCGAGTCCGGGCCATCACCATGGCGCGAATCATCAGCACCTGATCGTCAGGATCGACAAGGTGTTGAAGTTCGAAGGCGGTACGCAGGAGCTCGTAGGCACGGAGGTGTTCGTTGCGGTCCGTTTCGGCGACAACGAAGGACTGGCCGAGGAGATTCCTGGCCTGCAAGCCGGACAGCCCATCGAGGCGCAAGGCGAATACATCCCCGAGGCGAGCGCGTATCCCACCGAAGACAACAGCAATCCCGTGTTGCCAGTCCTGCACTTCACGCATCATCCGGTCGGCTATGTGCGATACGCGGGGCAGTACTACAGCTAGCGCGTGTCGAGCGTGTCGCGATGGACGGAAGACCATCGCATTTTTCGAACCGCCAATTCAAGTTCTAGTGGCGGCGTGCCGTTAAGCAGAAGGCGTCGTTCGGGCGGCTTTTGCCAGCCAGCACCCGGCGCAACGTTGCGCGCACAACGAGCCAGGCAATGCCGCGCGTAAAGTTTGTATCAGACTGTGTGACGCGCAGTGTTTTCTTTAAACCCACTTTACAATTCGGCTGGAAATTTAATCGCACCTGGCCCTGTCCGCGGAAGATCGGCTGCTTAAAGCGCCTGGATCCGCCGTCGCGAGAGCGGCGCATCGACGAATCGACGAATCGGGGTCAGCCGGCAAGGCAGGGTGAGGGCCATATGAGGCGCTCGCCATGTCGCAAGGCAAGGCAGCGCGTGATACGAAGCGCGCGCCTTGCAAGCGGCAAGGCGGCATCGGACCCGCCTACAAGGCCTACAAGTCCTACAGGACAAGGCAGGAGTCGAACATGATGGGCAAGCGTTTCGACAGGGCAATGATGATCAGCGTGGCCGGTGCATGGCTCGCGCTGGCGATGAGCGGTTGTGCCAACGTAGTCCAGCAGGGCGCAGAGGCTGGCGCTGCATCGGCGGCGTCGGGTGTACCGGTGGCCGGCACGGCGAATGTGCCGGGCGTGGCGGGGTCCGCTGCATCGGCGGGGAGTTCAGTTGCGGCTGGCGCGTCCGAAGCCGCGCCACTCAGGAAAGCGCCGCCGCTGGTTTATCGCGTCAAGCGCGGTGACACGTTGGCGCGCGTCGCGCAGCATCATCATTGCAGCGTCAGGCAGTTGCAGGCGTGGAACGGCATGAAGCCGTCCTCGCGATTGAAGACGGGTCAGGTGCTGCGTGTGGCATCGCCGGAAACCGTGCAGGCGGTCAACTCGGCAGCGGCAGCGGCGAAAGCCGCCGCTGCAACGTCGAGCGGGTCTGCCGGGCGGAACTCTTCGGCAGCCGCGCCGTCATCCGTAGCCGCGTCGACGGCGGCGCAGTCATCGGCCGCACCGAGCGCCGCCGAAGCGCGCGAAGTCGCGCAACAAACCACGCGGCACGCGAGCGGCGTTTCGCTCGCGTGGCCAGCGGGGGGGCGGGTCGTTGAAGCATTTCAGCCGGGTGAGACGCGTGGCATCGAGATCGGCGGCAAACCCGGCGATCCGGTTCGCGCCGCGGCCGACGGCAAAGTCATGTACGCCGGCACGGGCTTGAACAACTACGGCAGTCTGATCATCGTCCAGCACAACAAGGACTTTCTGACCGCCTACTCGCACAACCGCAAGCTGCTGGTTAAAACCGGCGACATCGTTCGACAAGGACAGCAGATTGCGGAGATGGGCGACGAAAACAACTCGCGCGTGTCGGTCGGCTTCGAATTGCGCCGCGACGGCAAGCCCATCGATCCCATGCCGTATCTGCCGCAAGGACGCGGCTAGACGCACATCGCCCGGGTGGAGTCAGTCGAGCCACCTCAGCGCCGCCGCAACGATTGCCTCCGGCGCGTCTTCCTGCATCAGATGACCCGACCCCGGCACGGCCTGAAAGCGCGCCTCGGGAATCAGCGCGGCAAGATGACGGCCGCGTTCCAGCGGAATCCACTGGTCCTCTTCGCCCCACAGGATCTGCGTCGGACAGCGCAGGTGCGGATAGTGGGCTTCGACTTCATCGGTGTAGCGCTGATCCATTTGCGCGATCTGCCGGTAGAACGCGGCTTGCCCCGTTGCGCCAAGCCACGGCTCGACGTACGGCGCGAGTTCTTCATCCGCGATGTCGCGCGCGATCGCGCCGCGCACATACGCCTTCACCATCGCCTCATGAATATACGGCGGCATTGCCGAGAACGCGTCGCTGTGCCGGCGCACATGCTGCACGAAGGGCGAACCCCACGGCGCGAGCGCGACCGGATCGATCAGAGTAAGACTGCGGTAATCGCAGCCGTCGATAAGATGAGCCCGCAACGACGTCGCCCCGCCGAAGTCATGCGCGATCACGTCCGGGCTCTTCAGCTGCCAGTGCGCGAGCAGCTCGGCGAGCAAAACATTCTGGATGCCAAGCGACACGTCCTGGCCGTCGCGCATCGCTGACTGGCCATAGCCGAGCAGGTCGTAATAATGGACGGTGCGAATCTGCGCGAGATGCGGCGCAATGCGATGCCACACATACGAAGAGAACGGCGTGCCATGCACCAGCACCAGCGGCGGCCCGGTCCCCGTCACATTGAAGCGCACGGTTTGATCGCGGAACGTATAGGTTTCGGGGAGTGGCCAGTGGTTCATGGCAGTGAGCGGTCGTGACGAAGTTCGCTTACCTTAGCAGGGCTTCGGACTGCCTGCAGGACGGCTGTGCGTAGCGACGCCAGCTAGCGCCGTCACGCGCGTCCCGCAAAAGCTCACCTTTGTTTTGTTCAGCAAACCCAGGCAATGTGAGCAAGGCGCCGTTCAAACGCGCGCTCGGCATGCATCGGCGCGGGTAACGCATGCCGCATCTTTACGAATCCAGCATGAATGGCCTTGAAACACGGCATTTTCGTGTGGGCTCGGTTGTGAAGGCCTGGTAATCCTTCGTTGACGAGCTTGAGCCGCTCGCGAGCAACCGTACGGAATCGACGCACGCGCGCCATAACCGCATGCTTTTCAACGGTGAGTAAATCCGGGAGCCGTCGATACAAACGCGAGTCCTTTACATGATCTCTACGTGGTCTGCGCGCCGCGCAACAACTGCGATACCTGGCCATGCAAATGCAGTATTGCCGGATCGGCCTGCAACAGCGGCAGATAACGCGGCAGAAAACTGTTGTTCGGCTGATCGGCGGAGAAGAGACCTGTAACGGCTTCTGCGGCGGCAAGCCGGTCGGCGGCGTCGGCCTCCTTGTCGTCGAGAATTTCGTCGACGTTAGCAATGATCGTCGAAAGCGGCGTCAGCCAACGAAACCCCGAACCGTTGATCAGCACTTGCTGAAAGGCCGCGGGCGTGACCGGGCCAAATTCTTTTTCGTACGAGGCGCGCTCGTGATCGAGTATGGCCTTATGCAACGCCAATAGCGGCTTGCGGATGTCCGAGAGGAATTCGATGCATTGCGGGTCGTTCATGGTGCTGCTCCTTCGGAGTGTCGGTACGGGTCGACGCGATTGCTTCAAGCCGCGTCCATGCTAACAAAATTGCGCGGCCGCGTTTTCAGGCATGACAGTAGGCGTGCGGGGGTCCGGGCAAATTTCTGAATGCACCGCTACAATTCGCCGGACCTTCACAGTGCATTTCGCGTGATGCATGACGTGCAGTCTTGCAAGCGCACGCATTGGCATTGCGTATTAGTCCGGGCTGTCGAATAAACGCGGCGAGTCATTGCGCTTTGATCGGCATCCCTGTCTAAACAGACTCATAAAGATAACCCCACAAGGAGCCGCTCATGACAACATTCAACATCAATGGCGAGACTCATACCGTCGATGCGCCGCCCGACATGCCTCTGTTGTGGGTCTTGCGCGATCTCGTCGGCTTGACGGGGACCAAGTTCGGTTGCGGTATCGCGCAATGCGGCGCCTGCACCGTTCATCTCGACGGTGTTGCGGTGCGTTCATGCGTATTGCCGGCGGCGGCTGTCGGCGACAGGAAAATCACCACGATCGAAGCGGTCGGCAACACACCGGCAGGCCAGAAAGTGCAGCAGGCGTGGCGTCAACTGGACGTCGTGCAATGCGGCTACTGCCAGTCGGGTCAGGTGATGTCGGCGGCGTCGCTGATTGCGAGCAACCCCAATCCCTCCGACGCGGACATCGACGCCGCTATGGCGGGCAACATCTGCCGCTGCGGCACGTACAACCGCATTCGCGCGGCGATCAGGCACGCGGCGAAGGGAGTCTGACATGTCTCAGGGATTGCTCGATGCACACAACGGCGCGAAGGCGTCGAAGGCGGAAGCGAACGAACCGCGCGGCTTCTCGCGCCGCACATTTCTCAAGCTCGGGGTGACCGTGGGCGCGGCAGCGGGCGGCGGATTGCTGCTCGGCTTCAGCATGCCTGCCGTCAGTCAGGACCAGAAGGCCGGCAAGTCGGTGATTGGCGGCGACGCAAACGAAACGCCGCAAGACGGCGTGTTCGCACCCAACGCGTTCATCCAGATCGATACCGCAGGCAAGGTCACGCTGGTGATTCCCAAGGTCGAGATGGGCCAAGGTGTCTACACCTCGATCCCGATGCTGATTGCCGAAGAACTCGAAGTGTCGCTCGACACCGTCACGCTCGACCATGCACCGCCGGACGAAAAGCTCTTCACGGACCCGCTGCTCGGCGGCCAGCTCACGGGCGGTTCGACGTCGATTCGCTATGCATGGGAGCCGATGCGCAAAGCCGGCGCGACCGCTCGCACGCTGCTCATCAGCGCGGCTGCGCAGCAATGGCAGGTGGATGCCGCAAGTTGCCATGCGCAAGCCGGCCAGGTCATTCACGCGGCGAGCAATCGCAGCATCGGCTACGGTCAGCTGGTGGATGCCGCAGCCAAACTGCCCGCGCCGCAGAACGTGCCGCTGAAGGACCCCAAGGACTTCAAGATTATCGGCACGGCAGTGAAGCGCCTCGATTCGCCTGAGAAAGTGGACGGCACTGCGATATTCGGCCTCGACGTGCGCGTGCCCGACATGGTGTATGCCGCCATCGCGAACTGTCCGGTGTTCGGCGGCACGCTCGCGAGCGTCGACGAGACGAACGCGAAGAAGATTCCCGGCGTGCGACAGATCGTGAAGATCGACAACGCGGTTGCCGTGATCGGCGATCACACGTGGGCCGCCAAACGCGGGCTGCAGGCGCTTGACATCAAGTGGAACGAGGGCGCGGGCGCAAAGCTTTCAATGAAGCAGATCGTCGACGACCTTGCCCAGGCGTCGCAGCGCAACGGCGCTGTGGCGCGCAAAGACGGCGACGTCGCGCGCGGATTTTCAAACGCGAAGACCCGTGTCGATGCCGTCTATCAGCAGCCGTTTCTCGCGCACGCCACGATGGAGCCGATCAATTGCACGGTGCATGTGCGGCCCGACGGCTGCGAAATCTGGATCGGCTCGCAGGTGCCCACGCGCGTGCGCGACGCCGCGATCGCCGTCACCGGCTTGCCCGCCGACAAGATTGTCGTGCATAACCATCTGATCGGCGGAGGCTTTGGGCGGCGGCTCGAATTCGACATGGTCACGCAGGCGGTCAAGATCGGCAAGCAGGTGTCGACGCCGGTCAAGGTGCTGTGGACGCGCGAAGAAGACATTCAGCACGACATGTACCGGCCTTACTACTACGACAAGATCTCCGCCGGTCTCGACGCGAACGGCAAGCCGCTCGCCTGGCAGCACCGGATTGTCGGCTCGTCGATTCTCGCGCGCTTCGCGCCGCCCGCGTTCAAGAACGGGCTCGATCCCGACGCAGTGGAAGTTGCCTCCGACCTGCCGTACGACTTACCGAACCAGTGGGTTGACTACGTGCGCCAGGAACCGCACGCGATTCCCACCGCGTTCTGGCGAGGCGTGGGCCCGACGCGCAGCACGTTCGTGGTCGAAAGTTTTATCGACGAACTCGCGGCCGAGGCGAAGGTGGACCCGGTCAAATACCGGCGCGATCTGCTCGGCAAAACGCCGCGTGCGCTCAACGTGCTCAATACCGCCGCGCAGGCGGCCAATTGGGGCAGCGCGGTGCCGAAGGGGCAAGGGCGCGGCGTGTCGGTCATGCATGCGTTCGGCAGCTACTTCGCGATCGTCGTCGATGTCGCCGTGGATCAGGGCGAGGTGGCGGTCAAGCACGTGGTGTGCGCGGTCGATTGCGGGATGGCGGTCAATCCGAACACGATCGAAGCGCAGGTGCAGGGCGGCATCATCTTCGGCATCACGGCGGCGCTTTATAGCGAGATCACGATCAAGGACGGCCGCGTCGAGCAGAACAACTTCACGGACTATCGGATGCTGCGTATCGACCAGACGCCGCCTATCGACGTGCATATCGTGAAGAGCAGCGAGGCGCCGGGCGGCATCGGTGAACCAGGCACAGCGGCGCTCGCGCCCGCGCTGACCAACGCGATTTTCGCGGCCACCGGCAGGCGGCTGCGGCAATTGCCGGTCGGCAGCCAACTGCAAACCGCTTAACGGGAGCCCGACATGAAAAGCACACTGAAGGGTTTCGGTGCGGCGCTGTGCGTGGCGTTGCCGCTACTGATCCAGGTATCGCCGGCAGCGGCGGCGGCAGCGGCGGTTGCGGGACAGGCGGCCGACCCGGCGCTCGTGCAGCGCGGCGCTTATCTGGCGAAGGCCGGCGATTGCATCGCGTGTCACACGGCGCCGAAGGGCAAACCGTTCGCGGGCGGCCTGCCGATGAACACGCCGATGGGTCACATCTACACCACCAACATAACGCCCGACCCGCAAACCGGCATCGGCAGTTATTCGGAAGAGGACTTTGCCCGCGCAATGCGCGAAGGCGTCGCGAAAGACGGGCACAACCTGTATCCGGCGATGCCGTATCCGTCGTATGCAAAGGTCAACGACGAGGACATGAAAGCGCTCTACGCGTTCTTCATGAGTGGCGTTGCGCCCGTGCAGCAGGCCAATCGCGAGCCCGACATCAAATGGCCGCTTAACATGCGCTGGCCGTTGAAGCTCTGGAACATGGTGTTTCTCGAGAAGGGCGTGTACCAGAACAAGTCCGGCAAGGACGTTGCATGGAATCGCGGCGCTTATCTGATTCAGGGACTCGGACACTGCGGCTCATGTCATACGCCGCGCGGCATTGCGTTCCAGGAGAAGGCGCTCGACGAAAGCGGCAGCGCGTTCCTGACGGGCGGCCTGCTCGACGGCTGGTTCGCGACGAATCTGACCGGCGAGCATAACGTCGGCTTGGGGCGCTGGAGCGATCAGGACTTGCAGGCGTTCCTGAAGACCGGCGCGAATCGTCACGCGTCCGCATTCGGCTCGATGACCAGCGTGATCAACAACAGCACGCAGGCCATGAACGACGCCGATATCGCGGCCATGACGAGCTATCTGAAGTCGCTGCCGGCGGCGGGCGGCAACGGCGCGCCGCCTTATACGTTCGATCCGCAAGCAACCAAAGTGTCGCTGAACCGTCCCGCGAACGATGCCGGCGCGCGCGTCTACACGGCGTATTGCATGCATTGTCATGGCGTCGACGGACGCGGTTTCGCGCCGATGCTCGCGCCGTTGGCCGGCAATCCGAATGTGCTGGAGAAGGACGCGTCGTCGCTGATCAACGTGACGCTGAACGGCACCGAAGATCTCGTCATCGGCGGCATTCCCGCGCCGTATCCGATGCCGAAGTACGCGCCGGTGCTCAATGATCAGCAGATCGCCGACGTACTCACTTTCGTACGCGCCGGCTGGAACAACGGCGCGCCGGCAGTGACGGCCGCCGATGTGACGAAGCTGCGCAAGTCGACGCAAGCGGCTCGCTAGCGGTAGCTCGTAACGCGCCAGGGCATGAAAAAGCGTCAACCGTCTTTCGGCGGTTGACGCTTTTTGCTTTCTGTCAGGCGCGCGCCTCGCGCATGTCTAGCGATGCTGGCCCACCTTTTGCCGCTTTTCCAGCAGGCGCGCATACCACGTCAGCGGGAAGCACATCGCGAAGTAGATCATCGCGACCATGCCGTAGATCGGAAACGGGCGGAACGCCGCGTTGGTGATCATGGTGCCGGTCTTCGTCAATTCCGTGAAGCCGATGATCGACGCCAGCGCGGTGCTCTTGACCACCTGGACGAGAAAACCGACCGTCGGCGCAACGGCGATTTTCAGCGCCTGCGGCCACACGATATAGCGCAACTGCTGGCCGAACGTCATGCCGAGACTCGCGCCCGCAGCCCACTGACCGCGCGGCACAGCTTCGACGCAGCCGCGCCAGATGTCGACCAGATACGCGCTCGTGTAAAGCGTCAGCGTGACGGTCGCGGCGACCCACGGCGATACGTCGACGCCAAGCAGCGGCAAGCCGAAAAATGCCAGGAAGAGCTGCATTAGCAGCGGCGTGCCCTGAAACACTTCCACGTAGAGCACGACGATGCGGCGCAGCCATGCGACCGGCGACACGCGCATCGCGAGCAGAATCAGCCCGACAATGCCGCCGCCCACAAACGCGATCAACGACAGCAGCACCGTCCAGCGAGCGGCCAGCAGCAGATTGCGGGCGATGTCCCACAGTGTGAATTCGACCATGATCAACGCTCCGTCGGCAGGGTGCGGGCGCCGCGCCACATCAGGCGAGTGCGCCACGTGCGAGGCGCGCTGTCGGCACCGCGCGCGGTGCGGCCCGCGAACAGCCCACGTCCGAACCGGTTGAGAATTTGCCGCAACGCGATCGACAGAAATAGATACGTCGCGGTGATGATCACGTAGCTCTCGAACGAGCGGAAGTTGCGCGACTGGATGAAGTTGGCCGCGTACGTGAGATCGGGAACGGAAATCTGCGACACGACCGCCGAGCCGAGCATCACGATCAACACCTGGCTCAAGAGCGCGGGAAACACGTTGGCCAGCGCCTGCGGCAGCACGATATAGCGAAACACCTGGCGCCCATGCAGGCCGAGCGCCTGCGCCGCCTGCACCTGGCCGCGCGAAATCGAATCGATGCCCGCGCGCACGATCTCGATTGCGTAGGCGCCCAGGTTGACGGTCATCGCCAGAATCGCGGCCTGTATTTCGTCGATATGAATGCCGAGGCTTGGCAAGCCGAAGAACACGAAGAACAACTGCACGATGAACGGCGTATTGCGGATCAGCTCCACATAGCTCGCCACGAGCCAGCGGGCCCATTTTGGTCCCGCCACCGCGACGCTCGCGCCGGCGATGCCGACCAGACCGCCGAGCAGCGTCGAGATGGCCGTGAGCCCCAAAGTGACGGCGACGCCTTGTGCAAGCATCCCCGCATACAGGCCGAAGCCGCTGAAATCGAACGCATAGGTCATGACGTGGCGCTCATCGTGAGGTCAAACTCCGTACAGGAAATTCAGAGGTCTGCCGGCAGGGGCGTGCGCAGCCATTTCTGCGAGATCGCGTTCATGGTGCCGTCCTTGCGGGCCTTGGCTATGGTTTCGTCGACTTTCTGCTTCAGACGCGGCTCGTTCTTGTTCAAACCGACGTGATCCGGCGAGCTGAAGAGCGAAAACTTCTGCTCGGGATCGTTCGCGGGATGACGCGCGAGAATCGTGGCGCCGACGTCGTTGCCGACGACCATCAACTGTACCTGACCAGAAAGAAACGCCGAAATTGCTCCGTTAGGATCGTCGAAACGTTTGATGTTCGCGCTGGGCGGCGCGATCTTCGTCACGCTCAGGTCTTCCAGCGTGCCGCGCGCGACCGAAATCGACTTGCCGGCGAGATCGGCGGCATTCTTGACCGGCAGTGCTTTCGGGCCGAACACCGCGAGGTAGTACGGCGCGTAGGGCTGCGAGAAGTCGATCACCTTCTCACGCTCGGGTGTCTGGCCGACCGACAGCAGCATGTCGGTCTTGTGGTCCGCGAGGTAAGCCATGCGGTTGTCGCCCGTCACTTGCACGAGTTCGACCTTCGCGTTGAGCGCGCGGCCGATCAGATCGGCGACGTCGATGTCATAGCCTACGGGCTTCATGTCCGGGCCGATCGAACCGAACGGCGGATAGTCCATAAACACGCCAATGCGCACGGTGCCCGACTTCGCGATGGTGTCGAGCGCATCGGCATGCGCAGCCGGCGAAAACGCGCAGAGCGCGGCTGCGCTGGTGAAGGCGAGCGTCGCGGCGAGCGTGGCGAACACGCGGCGAGCATTCGATTGAACGGGCTTGAGCTGGTTCATGGTCTGTCCTCTGTCGAAAATATGGAACTGTTGTGTTGGAATGCGATTGATGTCACTGCACTGCGGTCATTGCACCGCGCGCGCGGCGATCAGCTTGCACGCGTGCGGCGGCAATTCGGCGAGCACCGGCATGCCGAGCGCAAGCCCTGGCGTTTCGCGCGGCGTGGTCGCGGCGGTCAGTGTGAAGCCGGCGCAATCGATCGTCGCCTCCAGCGAGGCGCCCACGTCCCGGATAAACGTCACGGTGCCCGCCAGCCGGTTCGGGCCCGCGGCGTCGGTCGCGGCTTTCACGCAGACGTCCTCGGGGCGGATCAGCAGGCGGATGTCGTTGGTGGACTCGGGAACGCGAGCCGCCTGCGACACGGCGATGCGCAGGCCGCCCGGCAGACTGACGGCGCCCGCGCCGTCGTAGGTAACCGGCAGGATATTGCCGAGACCGATGAAGTCCGCGACGAACTCGCTCACGGGCTCGCGATAGATGTCGAGCGGCTTGCCGACCTGCGCGATGCGGCCTTTTTCCATCACGACGATTTCATCGGCCATCGTCATTGCTTCGCGCTGATCGTGCGTGACCATGATCGTCGTGATGCCGAGGCGCTGTTGCAGCAGGCGGATTTCAACCTGCATCGCTTCGCGCAGCTTGGCGTCGAGCGCGGAAAGCGGTTCGTCGAGCAGCAGCAGTTTCGGCTGCGATGCGATCGCGCGCGCAATCGCCACGCGTTGCCTCTGGCCGCCGGAAAGCTGCGTGACGGGCCGGTTCGCCATATGCGGCAACTGGATCAATTCCAGCAATTCGGCGATCCGGCGCGCCTGTTCGGGCTTCGGCGTCTTGCGCAGCTTCAGCGGATAGGCGATGTTTTGCGCGACGCTCATATGCGGAAACAGTGCAAGCGACTGAAACACCATGCCGAAGTCGCGCTGGTTGGCCGGCACGCGCGTGATGTCGGCGCCCGCGAATTCGATGCTGCCCGAGCTCGGCGTTTCGAGGCCGGCGATCATCCGCAGCAAGGTGGTTTTGCCGCAGCCGGACGGGCCGAGAAAGCACACGAGCTTGCCGTCGGGCACGTTCAGATCGACGCTGTCGACGGCATAGGCCGCGCCGAAGCGGCGGGTCACGGCCTGCAAGGTCAGATGAGTCATCGAATGCTCCAGCAAGAAGGCGTCGAAAAAGAACAAGCGGTCACAGCGCGACTCCTTCGTCGCCGATCAGCTTTTCGAGCAGCCAGATAAGCGCGAAGTCGATCGCGACGATAAACACCGCGAAGCAGAACACGGTCGGATCGAGCGACGACACCGTGCGGCTGTAGAGCCACACTGGCAAGGTCATCGTGTCGATGGTGTACAGGAAGAAGGTCACGGTGAATTCGTTGAACGACACGATGAACGCGAACAGCATGCCGGCGAGAATGCCCGGGCGCATCAGCGGCAGGATTACGTCGACGAGCGCGCGGCTAGGGCTCGCGCCCATCACGCAGGCCGCTTCCTCGAACTCGGGTCCAATCGAGGCGACCGACGCCGCGCAGTTCTTCACTGTGAACGGCAGCGCCAGAATCACGTGCGCGATGATCAGGCGGAATACGCCGAGTTCGACCGGCAGCACATTGAACACGAGCAACAGCGACAGGCCGAGCATCACGAGCGGATAGACGAGCGGCAACGCGACGAGTTGTTCGACGGCCGGTTTGCCGCGAAAGCGGTAGCGGCTCAGCGCGTAAGCGGCCGGCACGGAGACGAGTGTCGCGATCAGCATGGTCGACAGCGCGACGATCAGGCTCGTGCCCAGCGCGGCGCCCATCGAAAGGGAGTTCGTTGCATCCGGCGACGCGAAGCTCTGCCATGCGGCGCGATACCAGTGCAGACCGTACGCGTGCGGCGGAAATTCGAGCGTGTCGGCCGCGCTGAACGACATGGTGATCATCGTGAGGATCGGCAGCGCGGCGAGGAACAGCACGACAGCCGCGAGCAACGCCGTGGCTTTGCCGAGCTGGCCGGGCATTGCGTTCGACAGGCGCGGCGAACGGGGTGGCCGCGACGCACGTTGCAGATTCGCGGCCTGGATAGGCGTGCTCATGCGTGGGGCTCCTCGGCGAGACGCTGCGTGCGGCGCACGAGTCGTTGTGAAAGCGCCATCACTGCGAGTGTCGCGATCATCAACACGACACCCGATGCCGACGCGGCAGGCCAATTCAGCAAAGGCGCGACCTGATCGTGAACCAGCACCGCGAGCATCGGCACGCGGCGTCCGCCGAGCAGCAGCGGCACCGCGAACGCGCTGGCGTTATACGCGAACACCAGCAGCGCGCCGGATACCAGACCGGGCATGGCCAGCGGCAACAACACATGACGCAGCGTTTGCCAGCGCGTCGCGCCGAGCGTGGCCGCGGCTTCCTCGTAAGAACTGGAGACGGTGCGCATCGCGCTCGAAAGCGGCAGCACCGCAAGTGGAAACGCAGTCTGAATCAGGCCGAGCAACACGCCGTTTTCACGATACAGCCACATCAACGGACGATGCATGAGACCGCTGCCCAGCAGCGCGTGATTGAGCAAACCGGCGGGGCCGAGAATGATCAGCCAGCCATACCCTTGCAGCAGCAGATTGACCAGCAGCGGCAGCAGCACGCCGGCCAGCAACAGGCGCCGGGCGAGACGCGACCTGGTGCGCGCCATCGCGAGCGCAACCGGAATCGCCAGCAGCACCGCGCAGATCATGCTCTGGAACGCGAGCTTCAACGTGAGCCACAAGGACCTCATGAAGTAGCCGTCCAGCAGATCGGCGTAGTTCTGCAGCGTGAAGCCATGCCATTCGTTGCCTTGCGTGCCAAAGCTCATGCGCAGCACGACGAGCGCCGCTGCGCCGAGCACCGCGAGAAACAGCAGGATAGGCGCGAGCAGCAGCCACGGCCGTGCCTTTTGCGCCACGCTAGCCGCAGGCGCGTCCGCGGCTTGTGCGGCGCGGAGCGCGGCGCTCATGCCAGGCGCCGCCTCGTGTGCCGTGGCATCGGAGGAGGCCGCTGCAGCACGCCGCGAGAAGCGCGCGAGCATCGTCGTCATGCCGAGAAGATTTCGGTGTACCGCTTGATCCACGCGGGCTGCACGGCGGCGAGCGACTTGTCGTCATGCAGCACGGCTTTCTCGGCGATCTGCTGCGGGCTCGGCACGAACGCGCGGCTTTCGGCGGGAATCACCGCTTTCGAATTGACCGGGCCGTTGAGCACGTCTGCGGCCATGCGGCCTTGCACGCCGGCATCGAGCGAATGGTTGATGAAGGCGTGGATCAGATCGCTGTCGCCAGGATGCGACTTCGGAATCACCGTGAACATAAGTTGCGTGGCGAAGCCTTCTTTCATGCCGTAGGTCACGCCCATCTTGTATTCGGGCTTGCGAATCTGAGCGGGGAAGAAGGCCGGCGAATAGATGCCGCCAATGTCGAGCGAGCCGGTGCGAAAGAGATCGGCCACCTGGTTCGGATTTTCGCCGAGCGTCATCACATGATCTTTCAGTTGCATCAGTTTCCTGAAGCCGGGCTCGATGTTCTGCTGCGAGCCGCCGTTCATCTTCGCGGCGATGATCGCCAGATCGACCGCTTCGGCCCATTCCGGCGGCGGCAGGAACAGGCGTCCGGCGTACTTGGGGTCCCACAGCGCTTCATACGACGACGGCGCGCTCTTCACCGTCGACGTGTTGTAGATGAGACCGTCCGACCACAGCAGGTAGCCAATGCCGAAGCCGTTCGCGCCCGTTCGATATTGCGGCGCGACTTCTTTCAGATTCGGCAGCTTGTCGAGATCGGGCTTCATCAGCAAGCCCGCATCGCCGAGACCGGCTGCGCCCACGCCTGCAAGCGTGATGACGTCGTAGGTCGGCCGCTCGCCCGCGGCCTTGACCTTCGCGACCATGCCGGAGGTGCCGTCGGCGCGATCGGCGATCACTTTGGCGCCGGTCTTCGCGGTGAAAGTGGCGGCGATATTACGCAGGGCCGCGGCGCCGGTGTCGTCGGACCAGGTCAGCAGGCGCAACGTCTTGCCGCTGAAATTCTGCTGCTGCGCGCGCAGGTTGACGAACGGCATCGGCAGCGTGGACGCCGCCAGCGCTGCGCCAATCGCCTTGATGGCCTGCCTTCTGCCCCGTTTGATCTCTTGCATGGCGGTCTCCTGTGTTGAACGCCTGTTGCCTGGTGATGATCGCTGTGACCGCTGTGACCGCATCGTTCGTCGGCATTGCCCGATGCGCCGCGTGTGAATGCACTCTAGGTTTGCCAAATTCCCCCAACAAACGAAATATGCGCATGGAGGGCATGACGGAATCTCATGCGCAACGCGTCCTCGGATGTAGTGCGGCGTGACGGCCAGGCGCTGCGAACGCTGAGCCACTGGCGCATTCGGGTTAACGTTCATGCTTTGCCGCGATGCGCGGTTTGGCCAAGGTATGAGCAAAGCTCGGTTCTGGTGCGCTTGCCGGCGCGTTCTGCCCCGCGCCGGTGCGCCATGCGTGTGGACGGCGCGGTTTTTTATAAGCGCATGAGCCGCACGCATGCGAATGAGTCTGGCCACAACTCGTGCGGCTATGCGCGATCGCGTATCCTGTTGGGTGTTAAGCAGCGCGGAGGGACGCGTGCGTCTCGCCGCCTCAATGACTTTTCCTGATTCGGATACTTCGATGCGACGTCTTCCGCCACTAAACGCGCTGCAGATTTTCGAAACCGTGGCGCGCCATCGCAGCTTTACGCGCGCGGCGGATCATCTATGTCTCACGCAAGGCGCGGTGAGCCGGCAGATCATCGCGCTCGAGGACTATTACAAGTTCCCGCTCTTCAAGCGTCACGCGAAAGGGCTGACCCTCACCGCCGAAGGCGAGTTGCTGTTGCCGGCGGTCAAGGAAAGCTTCGCGCGCATCGAGGAAATTTCGTTGCGGCTCACGCGGCAACGCACAGACCTCGCGCTGAAGGTGCCGACTTGCGTGATGCGCTGGATGCTGCCAAAGATCATGCGCTTCCAGGCCGAGTATCCCGATCTCCATGTGCAGATCACCACGACGTGGCAGCACGACGTCGACTTTCAGCTCGAACCGTTCGATGCCGCGATCATCTACGGCTCGTCGCCGGGTGCGGATGTGCAGGCGGTGCCGTTATTCGAGGAGCGTCTGACGCCGGTGTGCGCGCCGGATCTGCTGAAGGACAAACCGCTCGCGGCGGTCGCGGATCTTGCGCGTCATACTCTGTTGCATCCCACGCGCGATCATCGCGACTGGAAGATGTGGCTCGCCAAGGTCTCAGAGGGGGCCGCGGCCAACTCGCAGACGATCGACGCCGAACACGGCCCGAGTTTCGACACGCTCGACATGGCGACCAACGCCGCATTGCAGGGCTTCGGCGTGGCGATCAGCGACCTCGCATTGATCGACGACGACGTCGCCGCGCGGCGTCTCGTGCGACCGTTCGATACGGTACTCAAGACCGGTTGGCGTTATTACTTCGTGTATCCGGACTCGGTCGCGCATCAGCAGAAGCTGAATTTGTTTCGCGACTGGATCGCGGCGCATTGGGAAGAGTAGGCGTCAAAGCCAACGCTTCACGGCGCGAACGACAGAAACAGATACGCCGCGAACAGCGACAGATGCACGGCGCCTTGAAGAATCGTCGTGCGCCCGCTGCTGAGCGTGAGGGTGCCGACGATCAGAGTGAGCACCAGCAGCACGGTTTCCTTTCCGTCGATGCCGAGCACGAGCGGTTGTCCCGTCGACAGAAACACGCCGGCCACGGTCGGAATCGTCAAGCCGATACTGGCGAGCGCGGAGCCGAGCGCCAGATTCAGGCTGTTCTGCAAGCGGTCGGCGCGCGCCGCGCGCACGGCGGCGAGGCCTTCGGGCAGTAGCACGAGCGCGGCAATCACGATGCCGACCACCGCCGGCGGCGCGCCCGCGTTGTGCACTGCTATCTCGACCACCGGCGACAACATTTTCGCAAGCACCACGACCGCCACGAGGCACACCAGCAGCAAACCGCCGCTCGCAAGCGCGAGCCTGGCGCTTGGCGGCGCGGCATGCACGTCTTCATCGGGCACGCCGGCAAGGAAGTAATCGCGATGCCGGACCGTCTGCACGAACACGAACACGCCGTACAACACCAACGACGACACGCCGGCAAACGCGAGTTGCGACGGCGACAGCATGGGGCCGGCGCTTGTCGTCGTGTAATTCGGCATGACCAGGGTCAGCACGGACAACGACGCGAGCACCGCGAGAGCCGCAGCCGCGCCGCGGCTCTGAAAATCCTGCTCGCGATGGCGAATGCCGCCCACCAGCAGACACAGCCCGACGATCCCGTTGCAGACGATCATGACCGCGGCGAACACAGTATCGCGCGCAAGGCCGGCTTTCTCGGGACCGGACGTCAGCATGACCGACACGATCAGCGCGACTTCGATCACGGTGACCGCCACCGCCAGCACCAGCGTGCCGAACGGTTCGCCGACGCGATGCGCGACCACTTCCGCGTGATGAACAGCCGCGAACACCGCCGCGCACAGCGCGACGCCGACCAGCGCGAGCAGCAGCCCATTGCCCGGCAACGCGTAGGCCGCGCCGAACACGATCCACGCAAGGAAGGGCACGGCCAGAGTCCAGCGGGGCAAGACGACGGTCGTGGGCGTGGTCATCGGACTTCCTTTCTTTTAACGCTTTTTTGATGGTGCGAAGGGGCGTGGCTTCGGAAATGGAGCGGGTGATGACTTGAACTGATGCATCAGGAATGTGATTCAACGCATTGAATTGTATTGTACTTTTGCGAAGAAGAGGGTGATTTGCCACGGCGTGGTGTCACGTCGCGCCGGCCGCAAGGCACTCGGACAACACGTGCGCAATGCCTTTACGACATGCGCGAGTGCCAATGTCCGGTTGCACGACATTGGCACTCGCGCATCATGCTGCTTGCGCTACAGCGGCGCCGGCTTTTACTGCCCGACCGGACGAACCGTCAAGGCGTTCTTCACCGACGTCACGCCGGCCACGCCTTGCGCCGCTTGCGTGGCCACGTCGACCTGCGACTGGTCGGGCACGGTGCCTGCCAGCGTCACCGCACCGCCGCGCGCGCGAACGTTGATGTTCGCGACGCTCACGCCCTTCGTCTTGGCGAGCGTGCTGCGGACTTTGCGCGCGAGTGAGCGGTTGGCGGCCTTGGCCTGCTTGCCAGTTGCCGCCGACGATGCCGCCGCTGCCGGCGCCGCCGCCGCATCGCTGCTTTGTGCGTTCGCGCTAAGGGAGGCCAGCACGATGAGTGCGCTGCCGACCATCTTCATTGCCGTGGATGCTTTCATTCGAGTTTCTCCTGTTGTCGTGAGTACGCTTGTCCCGGACGCGGGACCATGTGTTGCACTACGGGTAAAGCGGAATCGAATCGGAAGGACGTTGTTGCGGGTCTTGCGAATGCTTGAATCTACATGCTCATCGAGGCTGCTTCAGGCGGCCCGAAGCCGATGTATACCGGCGTGTGCCGGCAAAGGCTTGCCGCGGGCCGGAAACAAACGATACTCCAATTGGTTCCAGGGCGAAGGCGGCGGTGCCTGGAAATGACGCTTTGCTACAACGGTCGCGCCGATGACTTATCGACGTCTGCTGCATGCCGGGTCGGTCTCGCATACCGCACCTCGCGCCGCGGTCGGACGCAACCCAGAATAACGAACGCAGAAAAGCGAAGACATAAATGAACGGACACAAGAAGGCATAAACGCATGCGCAAACCGTTGCTTCCCATCATTCCATTGTCGCGTGACGATTTGCCTGTCGGCGCGGCAGAACTTGCGCGCTTCATGATCGGCAAGTACCTCGTGCACGATCTGCCCGAGGGGCGCATGAGCGGCCGGATCGTCGAGACCGAGGCGTATCCGGTCGGCGACTCAACCAGCCATGCATTCATCGGACGCCGTCCCTATAACGGCTCCATGTTCCTCGCACCCGGCCACGCGTACGTGCGGCTGACGTACGGACTCTCGTACATGCTCAATATGTCCGCCGAAGCAGAGGACGTCGGCGCCGGAATCCTCATTCGCGCGATCGAGCCGCTGGAAGGTTTGCCGCTGATAGAGGCTCGTCGGCCCGGCGTGCCGCTGCGCGATCTCGCGCGCGGACCGGGGCGGCTCACCACGGCGCTCGGCATCGGACAATCGTTCGACGGCCGCGATCTGTGCACCGGGCGCGATCTGTGGATCGGCGTCATCGAGAAGGACGACGTGCCGGTCGGCGTGACGACGCGCATTGGCCTGTCGCGCGAGACCCATCGGCCGCTGCGCTTTTTCGAGCCCGGCAGCCTTTTTGTCAGCGGGCCGCGCAAGCTGCTTCAGGCACCGCACGCGGACCTCGCAAGCGCCCCGCAAAACTGACCCTTGGCTCAACGATCAGCAGCAGATCATGCCTCGCAAGCGGTGCATTTCCGATACGTCGAGCATAAGGGGTTATCAACCCACCAATTATTACTGGGACGATGCAGGCTGCATGACGAGCGGCGATGACTTCGTCGCGCTTTTTCGATTACGACAATTATGTATCTCAGAATCAAGGGTTTTCCCTTGGCGGGCCGGTGACTAGACTGGAATCACTGGCTTCTCACATGGTGTGGCAAGCGCAGCAAATAAAACCAGGTCTGGAGGTAATGATCATGAAATCGCTTATCAAGGCAGTTGCCATTGCAGCCGTTCTCGCCGCTCCGGTCGCTTCGTTCGCGCAGTCGAGCCAGCAACCCGTGACCCGCGCCGAAGTGCGCAACGAACTGATCCAGTTGGAACAAGCCGGCTATAACCCGGCTGTCCGCAACGACCCGAACTATCCGGCCGATGTGCAGGCCGCCGAGCGCCGCGTGCAGGCTCAAAACCCGGTAGTGGCACAAACCCAGCAGCCAGTCGCCGACACCAGCGGCTACGGCGGCATGACGAGTGGCTCGTCGCAGTCGGGCCGCGTGCGCGAGCCAATGACCGGCCCGAAGTCGGTGTACTTCGGTAACTGAGCCGAATCGGGCAGCGTCAGATAGTTGAGGCTGCAACCGGTAGCCGGGGCGAGATCCACGCGTTCAGTCGTCATCAGTCGTCAATAGATGAGCGCCCCGCAGCCGGTCCGCAAGCAGTGCGACGTCTAGACGTAGTTGAATGCCAGCGTGCGCGCCGCGAGCAAAAGCGGCGCGCGGCATCGCTCCAGGCAGAATCCCGGTCTGGAGTCACGCGCGAAATGCAGCGTTGCGAACGCAAGAGTCAAGCCGCAAGTCCGCCGAAATCGCGGCGCCATGTTGACGTCGTCCACAATTCCAGGAACCTCCGCTGCCGCAAGGTAGCTTCGCCCAACCGTTTCGCGATTGGGCTTTTTTCGAGGCTTGGCGATGCGATAGGCGCGGCGCGTCAGGGACGCTCGCCGTGAATGTAGAACTCGAGCTGCTGAATGGTGAACTGCTGTTCGGCGATGATGTTCTTCACGAGGTCGCCAATCGATACCATGCCGACCAGCCTGTCGTTTTCGATCACCGGCAAATGACGCATGCGCCGCTCCGTCATGAGTGCCATGCAGTCGTCGGTGGTCTGGTCGGGGCGGACAAAGCGCACAGCTTTGCTCATGATCTCGCGTACGGGCGTCGCCTTCGACGACCGGTCCATCAGCACGACCTTGCGAGCGTAGTCGCGCTCGGTGATGATCCCAGCGATGCTGTCGCCATCTGTCACGACCAGCGCACCGATGCCTTTCTCGGCCATCAGCTTGATCGCTTCATAGACGGAGTCATCGGCTCCGATTGTATAAACGGTCGTGTTGTTCGGTTTAGTTTTAAGAAGCTGTGCAACGGTTGTCATGGAGCGGCTCCGTTTCGCAGTGCAGCACGCCAGCGCGGCGGGCTGTCGAGGACAGGCCATTCCAGTATAGGCTCGACGCGCCGGCGAGTGTGTTCGGGAATACCTGGAGCGCGCAAAGCATCCAGATGGGGTAGGGCGTGCGGCTGCGGCGTTTTTGGCGCTTCAGTGGTGCATGATCCGTGCGCCATGCATGGGCATCCGGGTGCGGTGCGCCGATTAGCGGTAAACTCCTGTCCGTACCTTATCCCCGGTTTGATCGGGTTCATGTCCAGCACCACTGTCTAACGCCATGCTCACGTCTCACGATCCGTCGCCCGCAGCAGACGGCGCAATTAACGGCGAATGCGTCGTACTCGACGCCACCGCCACGCTTCCCACGCGCTACGGCACGTTCACCTCTTACGTGTTTCGCGTGGTCGAAAGCGGCGCCGAACATCTTGCGCTCGTGATGGGCGATGTCGCGAACCAGTCTTCAGTGTTGACGCGATTGCACTCCGAATGCCTGACCGGCGACGTGCTTGGCTCATACCGCTGCGATTGCGGTGAGCAACTCGATCTCGCGCTGCGCTATATCGCGGCTGAAGGCTGCGGCGTGCTGCTGTATCTGCGCGGTCACGAAGGCCGTGGCATCGGCCTGTCCAACAAGATCCGCGCGTATGCGCTACAGGAGCAGGGGCGCGATACCGTCGAGGCCAATCTCGATCTCGGCTTGCCCGACGACTCGCGCGAATACGACTCGGCGGCGGGCATTTTGCGCACGCTGAAAGTGACGTCGGTCCGCTTGATGAGCAACAATCCCGAGAAGTTCGACACGCTGTCGAAGCACGGCATTCCCGTGTGCGAACGCGTTGCGCTCGCCATTCCGATGCGCGAAGAAAACGAGCGCTATATCCGCACGAAGCAGCTCAAGTTCGGGCATTACTTCGACGAGAACGAGTAGCGCGAATCCGGAATCGGTCTGCTGTCTCCCAAGGAGAGCCAAAGTAGTCCGCAAGTGGTTGAAAATAAACAAAAAGCACTCCTATTGGCGGCGCCAGTCGGCACATCGACGCTTGTCTCTGTATGTCTAAACTTGCAACGTCGGCGTAGGTTTTTTCGGCGTTGCCAAGGAAACCTACGCTGGATATTCTTGCCTCAGAAAAACGTACGCGGAGGGAAGAATGCGCCTCGATGCACGTGCCGCAGCCACACTGCCGAGCGGCGATCACATGACCTTTGATGGATTTCCCGGACTGCGCTTGCAAGCGTCTAGAGCCGGAAATCGTGGACGTATCGCTACAAGTCACCGGTCAATAGCCGCATGCGGCAAGTGAAGCTCGGTGAATGGCCAGCAATGTCGTTTGCCGGAGCCATCGCCGCGTGGGAGAAGAGCCGCGTCGAGAGAGACTCGGGCGCCGAGCTTTGCGCACTGCGTCGAATGACGGAAGCAGAGGCTACTCATTCATCACCGAACAATTACACCGTCGAACAACTGTGCCGCGACTATCTGCGGGGGCATGTAGAAGTCGACCGGAAGACCAAAGGTGCAGTCGAGGTCGCACGTATCTTCAAAGCGATGTTAGGGCCTATCGCGGATAAGCCTGCGGCCACCATCACGCGCGCCGCGGCTTTCGATCTGCTCGAATCATATCGGTCGACTCCAGTGCTCAGCTCGCCTTCGCATGGAGCTTGACGGTGCCTGGCACTACGCGCTCGATGCTGGTCGTCTTCCTGAAAACACCGCTAACTGGTGGAAGGAGTTCTAAGAGGGCGACTGAAGAGCAAAGGGCGCAAGGTCGAGGGCCAATATACCGGAACACAAAAGAGGGTGCTCCCGGTAGAGGAACTGAGCACATTGATGCGATGGCTGCCGAATTTCAGCTTGACTGTCGCCGATGCATTGACGCTCTACCTGTGGACTGGCACAAGAGGGGGCGAGACTGTCGCTATGGAGAGCAACGAGATCGCTGACGAAAGCGATGGTCTTTGGTGGACGATTCCCAAACAAAAGACAAAGGGCCTTAATAGCGACAAAGCAACGGATCTGCGAGTGCCGCTCGTGGGCCGCGCCGAGGTAATTGTGCGGCGACGGCTCGATCAGGCAAGGGGACGGTTCCGTTTCCTTCGGCGCGTGGGAAGACGATGGGCCAGACCGTGGTCCAGCACGGCGTCTACTATGATCAGCCGTACTGCAAAGTCGCACCGAACCATGATCGCCCGCGACTACCCGTGACGCATTGGTCCGCCCACGACCTTCGACGCACGACCCGCACACTGCTTGCAACACCTGGTTGTCCGAACGAAATCGCCGAGGCCGTCCTCGGTCATGTCCAGCCTGGAATCATCGGTATCTATAACCGGCATACCTACGATAGAGAGCGGCGCGAGTGGCTCACGAAACTGTCGCATCGCTTGGAAGAGATCGAAGAACCCGTCGTTTTCCTTGGATGGTCTCCACATCAGATGAATCTGGACATCAAGATGCAGTATTTGACGGGTGGCGACAACGTGTTCGGTCCGGACTACGGAGCCGCCAAGGTCTACACCGTTCTGTCTACAAGCTTTTCAGGCACGTGCCCCAACGCGTCGAAGCTGCTGGCGCAGCTACGATTCACGCCCGATATGGAAAGCGAAATTATGGCTCAGATCATGGCGAAGAAGGACGCCACCGACTCGGCGAAGGCCTACCTTCGAAGCCGCCACGACTTTCTTTCTTCATGGCTTTCGGGAGTAACGACCATCGACGGCAAAGAAGCGCTTCCTGCAGTAAAGCGCTCGCTGGGCCTGTAAGGGGTCCGCTCCGTCTACTCAACGAAAGGAAGCATCGCAATGAACTCCATTTCCTTCTATGCAGACAAGACTAGCGCCCGCATCGACATCATCGTGGACGGTCAGCGCCGTCCGGTGAGCGCCCTCTGGCTGCGCGAGCGCAGCCAGAACCCAGCCCATCTCGACGCTGTCACCAAGCAGCGACTGTTTGACCCGCATGCTCTCGACTCGAACCTGCGCCTTGTTCGTGTTGACAGTGCGGCTGCTGATGAGATTACCGTTATCTTCAGCGACGGCTACACAGGGACATTTTCATCCAGCAACTTTCGAACGAAGACCCTGAGGGAGTCGAGTTGCTGGCCTCCGTATCGGTCAAGTTCCGTTTTGCGGACGCGGAGACGGAGCTCATTGCGCGCCGCACGATGATAGAGCTTGATCATCAGAAGCGCCCAAAGGGCGTGCACTACAGCCCGAGGCTCGACTATCTGCCGCTCATGGACGCGTTCACAACAGCGGCGTTTCATCGTGCACGGCGTCGCCTCGGCGAGCTCTTCTCGGACTCTCGCTATGAGATGCGCTTCAGGCTTCAGCCGGGCGAATTGATGATGTTTGATAACAATCGAGTCTTGCACGGTAGAACCGAGTATGACCCGAACGAAGGCAGACGACATCTCCAGGGCTGCTACATTGACCTCGACGGACCGCGCGGTCGCTATAAAGCACTTCGTCGTAAGCTAGCTACGGGAATTGCGACCATTGGCCCGGCTGTGGAGGCAGAGCATGAATGAGAGAGTCGCCTTTAGACAGATGAAGGATGGAACTGCAGACGAGTATTTGCTCTTGCGTCGTCTGGAGGAGCCGTTCCTCAAGCGCACCGCCGACCGCCTTCTGAGCGAGTTGCGACGTCAGCAGAACGAGACCCTTGAAGGCTACCGCATCACCCGATACGAGCATGCATTGCAAGCCGCGACCCGGGCAATGAGGGAAGATGCTGGCGACGACTGGGTTGTGGCAGCGCTGTTTCACGATATTGCGGATGGCATCGCGCCGCAGAATCATGACCGCGCTGCCGCCGAGATTCTCAGACCATTTGTTAGTGCCGAGGTGTGTTGGGTTGTCGAGCAACATGGTCTGCTCCAGACGTATTACTACGGCCATCACTACGGATGGGACAGGCATGCGCGGGAGCGCTTCCGTGAGCATCCGTATTACCAGCTAGCTGTAGATTTTTGCGAAAAATGGGACCAGGCGTCGTTCGATGACGAATACGTTTCCGAATCTCTCCAGACCTTTGAACCCATCGTGCGACGAGTCTTTGCTCGGCCTACTTACGGCGACTGACGTGATAATGTCTGAGAGGCGGGTATGGCAGTTATGAATGCGTCGCCGAACCGGCCGCGACGTTGCCTGAAACGCGATTGGTCCACTGGCAAGTGGCTGTTCTATCCCATAGCGCTGGTTGCGATGGGACATTCCTAGCGCACTTACAACTCCGGGTGACAAGAAAAGCAATGCCCGAAGCTTCCTCCCGGGTAGGCAAGCGATGATGGGCGATGAGGCCGAAGGAGGTCGCAAAAATGGTCTCTGTCACGATTAGTGGCCCAGCCAGCCCGATCGGAAGACTGTAGTGGTCTAATTTCCTCGTCGATTCCGGATCGTCCTCCTATCGACCTGTCCGAGGAAATTAGACCACTACACGGTACCCTCGGACAACGGCCGGCGCGACTACAAGCTAAGCCTTAACGTACGAAAAAATCCCCTTCTTAAGGGCCGCCCCAGTCAGCGCCTACGACGCTGGCGGGCGAGCCGCTCATTCCTCTGTAAGGTGGCGCAGGCTTGGCGACGATATAGCTATAGCCAGCGCATTTGTATGTCATGTGCGCATAGCACCTTTATGCAAGGACGATTGGAAAAAGAAAAGCCTTTTGCTATCCGCCTGGATAAATTGCGACAAACCCTCAATTCAGACCGCAAATTAGATTGTGCCGCAGGGCGCGGATTTCCTTCTGAATTTGTGAGGAAATCCTTACGTGCGCTTGCTCTGGACAGGAAAGCTCGTCCCAACCTATGGGCCCTGCATATCGGCGACTGTGGGCAAAACAGTCTCTGCACCGTTTAGTATCGCTGTTTTTAACGCAAGTTAGATTCGATGCTGTGACACACAAACCGGTGTCGTCAGTCCAACCGGCAACTCCTGATTGTTAAATCATGCAATACGTCGCTGTCAGGCGGTGCTTATTGTGGACAAACGAAATGCCTTATGAGAAAGTCCCAACGCGCACATATGTTTCAATTGCTTTCCTTTGCTGACCGACGGAAACCTCCTGTTGGTCCGCAGTGGGCGCAATGGTCGTCTCACAGGGTGCTTAGGATGTTGCAGAGAAAAGAGAAATGGCGCGCACACCCCGCATGAGAAGGCTGCCATGTGCACGCAGAGCAAACGTTTGCCATAAGATAATTAGGGACCGGTAATCATGGGTATTCCAGGCGGAATCGAGCCGCGCATGGGCTCGGCAGAACAATTATGTCAGTCACGCATGCAATGTGTGCTCCGCCGTCCGCTGTGCATCGCTATGCCACGATCATTCGGACCGCCGTAAAGCGAACCGCCACTGGCTGTCCAAGCCGTCGGCGCAACGCATAACGGGTCTTTTCGCCGCCCTTCACCGATCAGTTAGACGTTTCAATTCCTCGCTTTCGAGGACGGGATTCGCTCGCTTTAAAGATTCTTCTTGATCGAAGACGGAAGCCGGCTTCAAACCTAGTAAAGCGTCGTATCGCGGCTCGACTTATCAATCACAAATACATAGTCATCCTTCAGAAGAGGATGAATGCACACGCTCGTGCTGAAGAAGCCGCATTCCCCACAATACTATCGATTGAGGAAACGACCATGAACAAGGCATATCGCACAATCTGGAACAAGGCGATAGGCGCTTTTGTCGCCGCATCGGAGCTTGACCGGTCATGCGGCAAAGGCAAGTCGGGTGCCAATGCAGCCCTTTGCGATGGGCGAACCGTTTCCGGTGGCGATCCGCGGGTCATCGCCGCGCTGTTGCTGATCGGGCTCGGCGGATGGGGCACGCAAGCAGAGGCGCAGGTGAGCTGCGCTACCTCACCGTACAACTTTTATAACGGCAGCAATTCGTGCATGGGCCTGTCGTCCACCGCGAGCGGTGGGGGGGCCACTGCGTTAGGGTATGCCGCTAGCGCCATAGGAATTAATGCCCTGGGCGTCGGCTATCAGGCCATTGCGACGGCGACTAACGCCATCTACCTTGGCGCGCGCAGTGCTCCCGGTACCGGTGCGACCGCCCAGTCGGCAATTGCCATTGGTACGGATGTCGTTGCTAACGCGTCGGGTGCCATTGGCATTGGTGTGGACTCCGTTTCTAAGGGTACCCAGTCGACTGCTATCGGCCCACTGGCGACCGCATCAGGAACCAACAGCGTGGCACTGGGCACCAGCGCGGTCTCAAGCAACATCAATTCAGTGGCGCTAGGAACCGCTTCCACAGCGACATTAGCCGGCGATAGTGCGTTGGGCTCCTTCGCCAATGCCTCGGGCGGAAACTCCACCGCTCTCGGTTCCGGCTCCATCGCGTCGGGAGTCGCTTCTCTGGCGTCAGGGCGGTCGAGCAACGCGAGCGCGCAGAACTCCGTGGCTATCGGCTTTCAGGCCATTGCTAGCGGTTCCAATTCCATTTACCTGGGTCCGCGCGCCGTCGCGGGCACCGGCTCCACGGGGACGTCTTCGATTGCGATTGGCACTGACGTCACCGCTACCGCCGACTATGCCACCGCGATTGGCTACCAGACGGTCGGGAACGGGGTCGCATCTGTCGCAATGGGGTATATCGCCACGTCGTCCGGGACGCATGCCGTCGCTGTCGGCTTTCAGTCCATCGCCAGCGGCCTCAATGCCGTGTATCTGGGCGCGCGTTCCGTCGCGGGCACGGGCGCAACGGCGGCGGGCGCGATCGGTGTTGGCACGGACGTCACGGCTTCCGGCGCGTCTTCGCTAGCTGCGGGCACGCTCGCTGCCGCCAAAGCGGCGAACGCGGTGGCGCTCGGGGCGGGCGCCGTCGCATCCGGCGCGGGCGCACTCGGCATGATGAACGGCTCCAACGCCAGCGGCACGAACTCGATTGCGTTGGGTGCATACGATACCGTCGCGGAAGGCGGTTCGTCCGCACCCGCCGCGGTGGGAGGCGCCGCCGCATCGGGGATTCGCGCCATTGCATTGGGTACCGGCAGCACTTCGGCGGGTTCCTCGTCCATCGCGATAGGCGATTCTGCTGCGACGGGAACCAACTCGAATGCGATCGCGATGGGTACGAATGCATCGGCGTCTGGAAGTAGCGCGATCGCGTTGGGCAACCAGACGGTTGCGAGCGCCGGCAATGCGACGGCCATAGGCTTTACGTCGCAGGCGCTTGCGGCGTCGAGCGTGGCCATCGGCGACAGCAATAAGGTGGCGGCGGCGGCCGGCGCGGGATCGATCGCGGGCGGGCACAGTTCGCAAGTGCTCGCGGGCACCGGCGCGGTCGCGCTCGGTGAAGGCCAGACGGCAAGCGGCAACGGCGCGGTGGCGATTGGCGATCCGAACACGTCCATCGGCAACGGAGCGGTCACGGCCGGTGCCGACAACAGCGCGAACGGCCAGGGAGCGATTGCGCTCGGCAACGCCAATACGGCGAGCGGCCAGGGCTCGGTCGCGCTCGGCAATGCGTCGCTGGCGAATACCGCGGGTGCGGTAGCGCTCGGCGATAGCGCCGTGGTTCTGGGCGCCGCAAGCAGCGGCGTCGCGCTCGGTTCGCGGGCGACGGCAAGCATCGCCAACAGCGTCGCGCTCGGCGCGGGTTCGACCACGACCGCCGCCACGCCGACTTCTAGCGCGACAATTGGCGGCGTCAGCTACAACTTCGCAGGCGCGACTCCGACCACCGTCGTCAGCGTGGGTTCGGCCGGCGCGGAGCGGCAGCTCCAGAACGTGGCCGCTGGCCAGTTGAACGCCAACAGCACGGACGCCGTCAACGGCTCGCAACTCTTTGCAACCGATCAGCAGGTCACCGCCAACTCGACAGCCATCACCAACATTAACAACGGCGCTGGCATCAAGTATTTCCACGCGAATTCGACGCTAGCCGATTCGTCGGCCACCGGCACCGATGCCATCGCCGTGGGCGGCGCCGCGCAGTCCTCAGCGGCGAATGCGGTGGCCGTCGGCCGCGGCGCGGTAGCCAATATCGCCAACAGCGTTGCGCTCGGCGCGGCTTCCGTCACAACCGCAGCTACGCCGACGTCGAACGCGACAATTGGGGGCGTCAGCTACAACTTCGCAGGCGCGACGCCGGCAGGTGTCGTCAGCATCGGTTCGGCCGGCGCCGAGCGGCAGCTCCAGAACGTGGCCGCTGGGCAGCTCAATTCGTCCAGCACCGACGCCGTCAACGGCTCGCAACTCTTTGCAACCGATCAGCAGGTCACCGCCAACTCGACGGCCATCACCAACATCAACAACGGCGCGGGCATCAAGTATTTCCATGCGAATTCGACGCTGGCCGATTCGTCGGCGACCGGCACCAACAGCGTCGCCATCGGCCCGCTCGCGGTCGCGAGCGCAACCGACAGCTTCGCGGCAGCCAACGGCGCGCAGGCACTGTCGAACGGCGCACTGGCGCTCGGCGCGCAATCGACGGTGTCGGTGGCGGGCGGCGTCGCAATAGGCTCCGGCTCGCTGTCGGATCGCCCGACTGCTTCCGGCACCGGTTCGATCGCGGCGGGTAGTTTCTCGATCCCGTTCAACACGAGCGACGCAACTTTGCTCGGGGCAGTCTCGTTCGGCAACTCGACATCGGCCAGCCCGACTTACCGCCAGTTGACCAACGTTGCCGACGGTACCGACCAGCACGATGCGGTCACCGTCCGGCAGCTCGCCGGCGCACTTCAAGCCTTCGCCGTATCGCCGACCTTGTACTTCCATGCCAACTCGGCGCTGGCCGACTCGCTCGCGGTCGGCGCGAATTCGGTCGCCGTCGGTCCGACGACGGTGGTCAACGGCGATAACGGCATCGGCATGGGCAACGGCGCGATTGTCGATATGAACGCGCCGGGTGGCCTCGCCATCGGCCAGAGTGCGCATTCGGGCCAGGCCGACGCGATGGCGCTCGGCAGCGGCGCGTCGGCGCTCGGCGCGCAATCGATCGCGCAAGGGGCGAACGCGAGCACGACCGCTGCCGGCGGCGTCGCGCTCGGTTCGGGCGCGAACAGCAGCGCCGTCGATGGGCTCGCGCTCGGCTCCGCGTCGACGGCCAACATCGCCAACAGCGTCGCGCTCGGTGCGGCTTCCGTCACGACCGCAGCCACGCCGACCTTGGGCGCGACCATCGGCGGCGTCGGCTACAGCTTCGCGGGCACGGCGCCGACAGGCGTCGTCAGCGTCGGGTCGGCCGGCGCGGAGCGGCAGATCCAGAACGTCGCCGCTGGGCAGCTCAATTCGTTGAGCACCGATGCGGTCAACGGCTCGCAACTCTTTGCAACCGATCAGCAGGTCACCGCCAACTCGACGGCCATCACCAACATCAACAACGGCGCGGGCATCAAGTATTTCCACGCGAACTCGACGCTAGCCGATTCGTCGGCCACCGGCACGGATGCCATCGCCGTGGGCGGCGCCGCGCAGTCCTCAGCGGCGAATGCGGTGGCCGTCGGCCGCGGCGCGGTAGCCAATATCGCCAACAGCGTTGCGCTCGGCGCGGCTTCCGTCACAACCGCAGCTACGCCGACGTCGAACGCGACAATTGGGGGCGTCAGCTACAACTTCGCAGGCGCGGCGCCAGCTGGTGTCGTCAGCGTGGGTTCGGTCGGCGCCGAACGGCAGATCCAGAACGTCGCCGCCGGCCAGTTGAACGCCAACAGCACGGACGCTGTGAATGGCTCGCAGCTGTTCGCGACGGACCAGCAGGTCGACGCCAACACCACCGCCATCACCAATCTTAATAACGGCGGCGGCATCAAATATTTCCACGCGAATTCGACCTTGGCCGATTCGTCCGCAACCGGCGCCGAGGCCATCGCGGTCGGCGGCAACGCGCTGTCGTCTGCGGCGGACGCGGTGGCAATCGGTGCGCGTGCTGCCGCAACGACCGCGAACAGCGTCGCGCTTGGCGCGGGTTCGACCACGGCCGCGGCGACGCCGACTTCCGGCGCGACGATTGGCGGGGTCAGCTACAGCTTCGCGGGCGCGGCGCCGGCAGGTGTCGTCAGCGTCGGGTCGGTCGGCGCCGAGCGGCAGATCCAGAACGTGGCCGCTGGCCAGTTGAACGCCAACAGCACGGACGCCGTCAACGGTTCGCAGCTCTTCGCAACCGATCAGCAGGTCACCGCCAACTCCAACGCCATCACGAATATCAACAACGGCGCGGGCATCAAGTATTTCCACGCGAATTCGACGCTGGCCGATTCGTCGGCGACCGGCACCGACAGCGTCGCCATCGGCCCGCTCGCGGTCGCGAGCGCAACCGACAGCTTCGCGGCAGCCAACGGCGCGCAGGCACTGTCGAACGGCGCACTGGCGCTCGGCGCGCAATCGACGGTGTCGGTGGCGGGCGGCGTCGCAATAGGCTCCGGCTCGCTGTCGAATCGCGCGGTTGCCTCCAGTACCGGTTCGATCGCGGCGGGTAGTCACGCGATTCCCTTCGATACGACCGACCAGACACTGCTCGGCGCGGTGTCGTTCGGCAATTCGACTGCGGGAAGCGAGTCCTATCGGCAGTTGACGAACGTCGCCGACGGCACAGGCCAGCATGATGCAGTCACCGTCCGGCAGCTTGCCGGCGCGCTTCAGTCGTTTGCCGTCACGCCGACGATGTACTTCCACGCCAACTCGACGCTGCCGGATTCGCTCGCGGTCGGCGCGAATTCGGTCGCCGTCGGTCCGACGACGGTGGTCAACGGCGACAACGGCATCGGCATGGGCAACGGCGCGACCATCGATATGAACGCGCCGGGCGGTGTCGCCATCGGCCAGAGTGCGCATTCGGGCCAGGCCGACGCGATGGCGCTCGGCAGCGGCGCCTCGGCGCTCGGCGCGCAATCGATCGCGCAAGGGGCGAACGCGAGCACGACGGCTGCCGGCGGCGTCGCGCTCGGTTCGGGCGCGAACAGCAGCGCCGTCGACGGGCTCGCGCTCGGTTCCGGCGCGACGGCGTCGTTCGCGAACAGCGTCGCGCTCGGCGCGGGCTCGTTGACGACCGTCGGCGCGTTGAGCAACTACATCGCGTATGGACTGAGCAGCCCACAGTCGTCGGCGGGCGAAGTGAACATCGGCAACCGGCAGATCACCGGCCTCGCGGCGGGCCGGCTCAGCAGCGACGCGGTCAACGTCTCGCAACTCGACGCGGTCTCGACGCAGTTGACGACGCTGATCAACCAGCGCACCAGCAACAGCAACAGCAGCGGCGGGAGCTATACGTCGACGCCGTCGGGCAACACGACCGCGCCTTCGTCGACCGGATCGAATTCGTCGGCGGGCGGATCGGGCGCGGTTGCTTCGGGCTCGAACAGCACGGCGGTCGGCAACGGTTCGCAGGCAACCGGCAACGGCTCTACCGTGGTCGGCACCGGCGCGACCTCGACCGGTTCAAGTTCCACGGCGATCGGTTCTGGCAGTAACGACGGCGGCCGCTCGAACGTGGTCGCCGTGGGCGCGGCGGATTCAACGCGGCAGGTCATCAACGTGGCGGCGGGCACAGCGTCGACCGATGCGGTCAACGTCGGGCAGCTCAACAGCAGCGTGAGCAACGCGCTGTCGCAGGCAAACAGCTATACCGACAGCCAGGTAGCCGGGCTGCGCAACAGCCTCGACTCGTACCGTCGCGACGCCGACGGCGGCACTGCGACGGCGATGGCCGTGGCGGGCTTGCCGCAGCCTTCGGGTCCGGGCAAGAGCATGGTCTCGCTAGCGGGCAGCGTGTATCGCGGCCAGTCGGGACAGGCACTCGGCCTGTCGACCATTTCGGAGAACAACCACTGGGTGTACAAGGCCGCCGTATCGACCAACACGCGCGGCACCTACGGCGCGGTCGTCGGCGCGGGCTATCAGTGGTAAGCGGCGTACGTCACGACAGGCGTGCGGAACCGGATCATGCGGGCAAGCCGCGCCCGGGTTCCGCGCAAATCAGAACGTCATTGGGACTCTTACTATGAACATCAGATCGATTGCACTGTCATGGGCCACGCTTTCCTGCCTGGCGGGTCTTGCGGGTCTCGCCGGTTGCGTCGGACCACTCGGCACCGATACCGCGTTTCCGAAAGCCGACACTTCGACCTGGCCGGAAGGGTCGTTCCCGAACTCGGAAAACCTCGGCAAGGTCGCGCCCGGCATGACGAAGACCCAGCTTTACGAACTGGTCGGGCCACCGCATTTTCATGAATCGGTTTTCCATGTACGCGTGTGGAACTATCTGTTCCATTTCCGCACCGCGGACGGCATCGCGAACTGTCAATACCAGGTTCAATTCGACGACGACAGCCGCGTGCGCGCGACCCGATGGCGCGATCAGGCTTGCGAAAAGTTCAGCAGTTCGAGCAGCACGGCGACGAGCGAAAGCGCAGCCGTGCCTCTGAACGTCGAGCCGGCAAACTGACCGGCGCCGCGCCCTTCGTCGCTGGAAGGGCGCGGATTTGTTTCACCGGCGACCGGCCGCGCGGAAGCGTTTAATCTATGCGCTTTCGCGCGAATCGCAGGATTCGCAACCCGAACGGAGATGTGAATGAAGAGCATCAGCAGCGTGTACAGGCTGGCGGCAACCTGCATGTTCACGGCGTTTTCCATACTCGCCCATGCGGCGCCGGCCGGCGCTTCGCCCGACCAGCTGCTGCAGGAAGCCACGCTCGTGCTGCAGCAGATCGATGCCAGCCAGTACACGGCGCTCTGGCAGGAAACCGTGCCGTTCGTACGTTCGGCCTATACCGCCGACAGCTTCGCCAAAGGGCTGACGCAGTCGCGACAGTCGCTCGGCACGATCGATCACCGCAGTTGGGCGTCGATCACCCGGTTGACTTACTTGCACGACAAGAGCGTGCCGGACGGCGTGTATGCGAACGTCGACTACGCGACGCAACTACGCGACGGACGCATCGTCTATGAAAAGGTCAGCTTCCAGTTGGCCAGCGACGGCCGATGGCTTTTCACCGGCTATGCCCCGCGGCAGGACCAGGTCGCGGCAATGCAGCCGTGAACGATGGATCGCGTCATTTCATGCATGAGTTAAACACCGCCTCGGCTGCGAAGTGGTCGAACGTGCAGAAGCACTTCGAAGCGGGTGAACTGTTCGAAGCGTCCACGTTCATCGCCGACTGGTTAACGACAGCGCCCGCCGACGCCAACGCCGCCACCGCACAAGCGCAATTGCTGCGACTCTGCGGCCAGTATCAGCATGCGCAGGCCGCGCTCGATCGCGCCTTCGTGGCAGCACCCGAACACGGTCCAGCGTGCCTCGAAGCCGCGCGGCTCGCGGCTCAACTCGGCGAACTCGAACGCGGGCTTCACTGCTTCGAGCGGGCCCATCGCGCGATGCCGGATGCGACGCGCTGGCTCGGAGAATGGACCGCGCTGGCGCATCGAGCGCAGCCGGAGAGTGCCGTCGAGGTGGCGAAGCGGTGGTGCGAAGCCGCGCCCGAAGCCGCCGAAGCCTGGTTTGCGCTCGGGCTTGCGCATCAGCAGGCGAACGCGTTCGATGCGTCGCTCGACGCCTATCAGCAAGCCTTGGCACTGAATCCCGATCTGCCGATGCTGCGCAACAATCTCGTCGCGCTGCACTACAGCCGCGGCGAAAACGAGGCGGCATTGCGCATCGGCATGGAAGCGCTGCGCGCTGAACCGGATCACGCGCTCGCGTGGACCAACCTCGCCAACGTCAGCCTGAAATTGCACGAGCCCGCGAAGGCGCTGATTGCCGCGCGGCGCGCCGTCACGCTGGCGCCCGATTACAGCCTCGCGCTGCTGGCACTGAGCAATGCCGCGCGGGAATCGCAATTGTGGGACGAAGCATTCGAGGCCGCCGTGCGCGCGGCGAAAGCGCCGGGCGTCGATCCGCAAGTGCAGTTTTCTGTGGCGATGCTGCAACTCATGCGCGGCGATTACCGCAACGGCTGGATCAATTTCGAGGCGCGCTGGAGCGGCTCGCCGGAGCTGAAGAGCGTCGCGCCGTTTTGTCCCGAGCGGCGCTGGCGAGGTGAAGCGCTGGCGGGAAAAACGCTGCTCGTGTGGGGTGAACAGGGCTTCGGCGATGCGATCCAGTTCATTCGCTTCTTGCCGCTGATGGCCGAGCGGGCGCGCGCTGCGGGCGGAACCGTAATCTGCTGCTGTTTTCCTCCGCTGTACGAGCTATTCAAGCGCAGCCTCGGCGAATGCGACATTGAAGTGCTCCACAGCGACACCCCACGCCTGCCGCCGTTCGACTATCAGATTCCGCTTGGCAGCTTGCCGCTCGCGCTCGAAGTCACGCTCGAATCGCTGCATGCGCCGCCTTCCTATCTGCGTGCCGACGCTAGACGCGTGAGCCGCTGGCGCGACCAGATGGGCAGCAATGCTCCGATCCAAGTCGGCCTTGTCTGGACCGGCAGCCGCGGGCATCAACGCAATGCGCTGCGCGCCATCGCGCCAGAAAGCTACGCGCAGACCTTCGCGGGCATCGACGGCGTCGAGTTCCACAACTTGCAGCCAGGCGCAGCCGATGACCTCGCGATCATGGCAACGCACGGATTGCACGTGATCGACCGAAGCGGCGAATGGCAGAACTTCGACGATACCGCCGCGCTGGTATGCAGCCTTGATCTGGTGGTGACCGTCTGCACGTCGGTCGCGCATCTGGCGGGCGCGCTCCGCGTGCCGACGTGGCTGCTGCTCGACGTCAATCCGCACTGGCTGTGGATGCTTGAACGCGACGACAGTCCGTGGTATCCGTCAATGCAGATTTACCGGCAGGCGCAGTATCGCGAGTGGCTGCCGGTGCTGGGGCGCGTGAAGGCGGATCTGGTGGCGATGACGGAGCGGCGATTGGCGGCGGATTGACGCGACAGGGACGATTCCGTTTCCTTACTCACGCCATCGACACGTCGAATACGCGTCGAGAGTTCGTTTCAGTGCCCTCGGAGCCGTCCGAGGTCTTACCTGGAGGGCGCCATCCAACAATGATGCACCGGCGCTTTTATCACATAACTGCAACTGTTGTTCAGAACTACTAATGAGAAAAATGGGAAATCTGATCTCATCTGATCTGTGTTCCTTGGGGGCTTCTGGTCTTGGGTGCTGTGGATCGTCGTGGCGCTGCTTTGCTTTGTGTCCATAGTTGGAATTCCTTGGGGTCGCGTCTGCTACAAGGTGGCGGAATTCTCTGCTTCGCCGTTCGGACGGAAGCAATCCGACCGGCATCAATGAACGCAGCAAAAAGACATCGGCACGACAATTCTCGGGACGCCGGCAATCTGGGCTGGTTCCGGCTCATCGGCCGGTGGTTCGCCTTCGCGCACGTTGCAGCGGGCGTTCTATGCTTCGACACGATCACATGATTTCACGTTCAACGAACGAAAAAGGTGCATAAAGCAATTGTCGCGTTATTCACCGTTGTGGCGACTGCAACGTCCTACGCTTAGGACCTTCCGCTTCGATAGGTCGAAGGTCCGCTTCGCGCTCGAAATAGTCCGCCGAGCTTTCTCAGGCGGGACTTTCTCCGGGCTCCCCGGTTTTCGAGGAACGGGCGCGCCACTTTGCCGGCGTCGTGCCTACCTGGCGTTTGAACACGCGCTGAAACGCGGCTTCCGATTGATATCCCACCGCTTCGCCGATCTCGGCGACAGACATCCCTGTTTGCGCCAGTTTGCGCCCGGCAAGCGCCATGCGAATTTCGGTGAGCACGTCGCTCGCTGAGCGACTGATCGCTTCTTCGAAGTGGCGTGCAAACGTGGCGCGCGACATGTGACAGAGCTCGGCCAGTTGAGGAAGCGTCCACGGCTTCCCGGGTTCGTCGAACATGGCCGCCAGAGCCGGTTGCAGCCGCTGACGCTGCGCAAGCGCCAGCAGGCCGCGCGGCGCCTGGTCGGTATCGGAGGCGCAACGCAGGGTCAGCGCGAAGAGGGCGCCCGACAACTGGTTCACGACCGTCGCGCTGCCCGGGCGTTGCTCGAACGCTTCCTCGCGCATCAATTCAATGACTCGGGCAAGCCTGGTTGCTGCAAACGCGGCGTCGCGCGCCTCTCCGTCGCCTTCGGTCACGCTGCTCACGAGCAAACGCCCCGGCAGATGGTCGCGCATCAACTGCTGCGGCACTGCCGGCAGCACGAAGCGGCCGCACAGCACATCGGCGCCACCCCGTGCGCTGCCGTTCGTGACAATGGTGAGGCCGTCCTTGTCCTGCTCGCGCGCCGGGCGGGGCGAATTACCGCTGCCGTCGTGCAAGCTGTGCGCGCTGCCCGAAGGAAACAGCACGATATCGCCGGCTTTCATGCGAAGCACCGGTTCGCTTTTCCCTCCGGTGTCGCTTTCCACCACGGCCTCGCCGCGCAACAGCACGTGATAGGGAAACTCCCACTCGTTCGACTCTGGATGGTCGATGCGCCACGGCGAGCCGAAGTGGCATCGCACATCGAGCCGTCCGGTGACCGGCATCAGCGAGAGCAGTCGGTCCAGCAGTTCCATATGAGACGTTTGAGCATGAAGTTGCAGAAGTATGGCATTAAAGAACTCGCCGTGCATCCCTACACTGACTCCCATGCCACACGACATGGCTAAGCAGTTCAACCACCAACCTGAAGGAAGGAGTCAATCATGTCCCGTCTGACCACCATTCGCCCTGAAGAAGCAACCGGCGCGGCCGCTGAAGTGTTCGCGAAGATCAGGAAGGCTGTCGGCAAGGTGCCCAATGCGTACGCTACCGTCGGCACGCACAGCCCCGAAGCGCTCGGTGCGGCGCTCGCGTTCGACGCAGCGGTGGCTGCCAGCACGCTCGGCAAGGCAGACATCGAAGTCATCAAGCTGGCTGTCAGCGAACATGTGGGCTGTGACTACTGTGTCGCCGCTCATACATTGATGGGCAAGCTTGCCGGACTGTCGAGCGACGACATGAAGCAGGTGCGTGCTGGCGTTGCAACTGGTGACGCCAGGCGCGACGCCCTGGTGACGTATGTGCGTACGCTGGTCGGCACGCGTGGCACGGTGCCCGAGGCGGCCGTCGATGCGGTGCGGGCGGCTGGTTACACGGACCGCCAGATCATCGAAATCAACCTTGCCATCGCGTCGATTACGTTCACGAATCTCGTGAACCGCGTGAACGACACGACGCTCGACTTTCCGGCAGTCAAGTAATCCGTAGCTCCAGTACCCAGTCCCCGACAGGAGAGATTGTCATGCGCACCATTCGTACAGACGTCGCCGTTATCGGCGCAGGGACGGCCGGGCTGTCGGCTTACCGCAGCGCGAAAGCCGAAGGCCGCACGGCCGTGATCATCGAAGGCGGTGAATACGGCACGACGTGTGCGCGGGTGGGGTGCATGCCGTCGAAGCTGCTGATCGCGGCGGCGGAAGCCGCTCATGCCGCGAGCCACGCCGGCGCGTTCGGCGTTCGTGTCGAGGGGGTGCGGGTAGACGGCAAGGCGGTCATGGATCGCGTGCGCAGCGAGCGCGACCGCTTCGTCGGGTTCGTCGTGGACGGCGTCCACGCGTTGCCGGAAGCGGACCGGCTGGTTGGCCATGTGCGCTTCATCGACGACCGGCTGCTGCAGGTCGGCGGCGATACGCTGGTGCAGGCGGCGAGCGTGGTGATCGCGACCGGCTCGACCCCGGTCATTCCCGACGTGCTGCGTGGCGTGGGCGAGCGCGTCGTCGTGAACGACGACGTGTTTGCCTGGCAGACGCTGCCGCACAGCGTGGCGGTGGTTGGCCCGGGCGTGATCGGGTTGGAACTCGGTCAGGCGCTCGCCCGCCTTGGCGTGGAGGTGAGCGTGTTTGGCGCTCGCGGCGGGGTGGGACCGCTGACGGACCCGTTGATCGTGGAGCAGGCGCGCTCGACGTTTGCGCAGGCGTTCCACTTCGAGCCGCAAGGTACGCTCGAAGCGGCGACGGCGGTTGATGGCGGCGTGCAGATACGCTACGCGCGCGCCGACGGAAGCTACGTTGAACGCACCTACGAGTTCATCCTGGCAGCGGCCGGGCGACGGCCGAACGTTGCGGACCTCGGCCTTGAAAACACATCGCTCGAACTGGACGGTCACGGCGTGCCGCGCTTCGATCGCGACACGCTGCAAGCGGGCGCGCATCCGGTCTTCATTGCCGGCGACGCTAACGGAATCCTGCCGCTTCTGCACGAGGCCGCCGACGAAGGCCGTGCGGCCGGCCGCAATGCCGCGCTTTATCCCGGTGTGGTGCCGCTGGTGAGGCGTGCCCCGCTCGCGATCGTTTTCTCGGACCCTCAGATTGCCATGGTCGGGGCACGGTACCGCGATCTCTTGCCTGGCAGTTTTGTCGTGGGGGAAGTGAGCTTCGAAGATCAGGGGCGCAGCCGCGTCATGCTGAAGAACCGCGGATTGGCGAGGGTGTACATCGATCGTGCGACGCGGCGCTTCGTGGGCGCGGAATGGTTCGGCCCGGCTGGGGAACACATCGGTCATCTGCTCGCGTGGAGCTTGCAGATGCAGATCACGGTCGACGATATGCTCGGGATGCCGTTCTACCACCCAGTCGTCGAGGAGGGCTTGAGGACGGCGTTGCGAGATGCGGTAGCGCGGCTGTAAGCCGGCGCGTAAACGCAGACGTCTTGAGGACGAAGGCGGTCGAGAATCATCTGCGGGATGCGTCGAAGAACCGTGTGTCGGCGCTCGACGATCAAAACGAGATCGCGCGGAGAATCGACCGTCGCATCAGGCACGTCACGACCTATGCGCGCACCGGGCAGGACCACCCTCGGCGGCGGTGCCGGCTGGGTAAAACAGCACGCCTGAATCGAGGCTTGTCGAAGCTGCGCAGGCGAGAACAGCGCACCAGATTCCACGACTACAGTGTCCGCACGCTCCCTAGAGGTTATGCGATCGTGGTCCCGCTGTCGCGATGGGCATCCTTTCGTCGGTACGGTCAAACACCTTTTCCGGCTCGTCCGCTTCCTCTGGAGTCTCGTTATCCAACACCCGGCGCATTCTGGGTTGGTCGAGTTCGTTTGTCCACTTGGCGACCACCAGCGTAGCCACGGCGTTGCCGATGAAATTCGTCAGCGCGCGCGCTTCGGACATGAAGCGGTCGATGCCGAGGATAAGCGCAAGACCTGCAACGGGTACGTGTCCGACCGCGGACAGCGTTGCCGCCAGCACGATGAACCCACTGCCCGTCACACCCGCAGCGCCTTTGGAGGTCAGCAGCAATACGGCTAACAAAGTCAGCTGATGCGTGATGTCCAGCGGCGTATTCGTCGCCTGGGCGATGAAGATGGCCGCCAGTGTGAGGTAGATCGACGTGCCATCGAGGTTGAAAGAGTATCCGGTGGGAATGACGAGTCCGACAACTGATTTCTTTGCACCAAGATTTTCCAGCTTCACCATGACGCGGGGCAGCGCTGCTTCGGACGAGGAGGTTCCAAGAACGATAAACAGTTCCTCCTTGAGATACTTGATCAGCTTCCACACGCTGAAACCATGGAACCGGGCAATCAGTCCTAGCACGACGAAGATGAAGAACAGGCAGGTCGCATAAAATGTGAGCATCAGCATCCCCAGGGAGAGCAGGCTGCCAATGCCGTATTTGCCGATGGTAAAGGCCATCGCGCCAAAGGCGCCAATCGGCGCCACTTTCATGATGATGCCGACGATGCGGAAGAACACGTGTGAGATCTTCTCGACAAAATCGAATATCAGTGTGCCTCTGCCGCCGAACCAGTGCAACGCGAAGCCGAACATCAATGCGAACAACAGGACCTGAAGTATCTCGCCCTTGGCAAACGCGTCGACCACGGTCGAGGGGATGATGTTCATCAGAAATTCGGTTGTGCTCTCCAACTTCCGCCCGCTAGTGATCGCAGCCACTGCCTTCGCGTCCAGCGTGTTCGGGTCCACGTTCATGCCGGCGCCGGGCTGTACCACGTTGACGATCACCAATCCGACCACCAGCGCGAGAGCGCTGACGACCTCAAAGTAGAGCAACGCCAATCCCCCTGTCTTGCCCACCTTCTTCATGTCTTCCATGCCGGCGATGCCGATGACCACGGTGCAGAAGATGATGGGGGCGATGATCATTTTGATCAGTTTGATGAAGGCGTCGCCGAGCGGCTTCATCGCCTCGCCAGTGTGCGGGGCGAAAAATCCCAATGCCATACCGGCGACGATCGCGACGATCACCTGAAAATAGAGGGATTTGTAAAGCGGTTTGCGCGAAGCCATTTGAGCCCCAAAGCGATCACGTCAGTCGTCATTCAGGAGCATTGCTTGACACACCAGCGTGATCCGTATGGCGACGGGCAAGCATCCCGGCACCGAACTGTGAGTGCAGTCGAGATACCTGTGCAAGCTGTGCGGATCGAGAGAGCGGCTCGCTAATCCGGCAACCTGCGAATAGATTGTTACGAAATCATCACGAAGCCTATGCTTTGCATCCGCTCAGAACAACCGGGCAAACCCGAGCGTGCACTGCAGCGAACCAGCAGCAAACCTGTCGCTGCGTTGGCGCCGGGTTTGATCCCGGGTGAGTTCGCAAGCTGCGCAGTCCTGGCAGCCGAATAGTGACCTACGCAGACGATCCCGTCATCCTTTGCAAGCGAGGCAAGGCTGACGAGGCATTGCTGAAACTGCGCGAGATCATGAGCAAGCTGAAGCTGACGGTCAACCGCACCACGCGCCAAGTTCTGTCGCGGGGTCCGAATCCGCAGCTTGACGACCGCTCCCATCGCATGCCGCCGATCGCCGTCAGGCACTGCGCGGCCATTAACTGCCGCTCGCAGCTACATTTCCATCGAATGCCTTTGGCGATGAGCTAAGCTGATTTGATGGCGATCACCAACGCCGTCACGGTCTGGGTCCGCCGTCGCTAGCCATCGTGGTTGGCGTCCGGTTCTGAAACGTAAAACGACCCTCATTGGCCGCTTTCAAGCGGCGCATAAGAAGGGCAAAAGGCAATGGACATTCGTCGTCGCTGCTCCGGTTGTTGCTTGCTGATTCGTTAGCCCGTCCATACGGCAAGCGTTCTGTCGACACCCATGTTGTAAAGGAGGATGGCAATGAAATACATAATTAGCTGGTTCGAACGCACGCAAGGTTCCCCTGTAGAGTACGAGAATGCCCAGAAGCGAATCCTCGATGTATTTGGTCAGTGGAAGGCGCCAGACAACTTCAAGATCGAGTTTTTCGTGGTGCGCGTGGGAGAGTGGGGTGGGCACATGTTGGTTGACTGCGACGATCCATTGGCGGTTCACAAAGTTTGCTCGACATTCCCTGCATTTGAATTTCGGGCGCACCCCGTAGTTGCCGTCGAGGACGCAGTCCGGGTCGAACTCGAAGCGATCGCCTGGCGAGACGGACTGAAAAGTAAGTGACATCCGGAGGGTTATGTTGCTTTCACGGCGAGTGAGCCTGAGACACTGTGCTCTTTTGAGGTGGTCAGTGTTCTGGCATTGCCGCCGAGTCGCGGGCTTATTCCCGCTCAGTCGGACGGCCAACGGCCTGCACCCGCTGGCCGTCGTTGACCGTGAGTCCGCTTCAGGGAAAGATGAAGGGCTGGAGCGGGTCGATTGGACAGACACAGCCAACCATGGGTCGCGGCAATGGTCAATCACGCGTTCCTGGCGCACGGGGTGGTAGCTACCGACGAGGTCGCGCGCTCAATGGGATGACGCACAAAGTCAGGCCGGCTGACCGGCGAATGAACCGACACGTCAAAAATGGATGTTCCTGGGTCGGAGCGCTCATGCACTTCCCGGACGGACTGCCGACGGTTTACCTACGTCATCGCAATGCCTCGTACGGAACCAGTTCATCTGGAAAATCGATCATTCTGTAAGCGGCCACCTGACAAAGCGGCGTCCGCTTTTTTTTGGGGATGATCGCAGG
The DNA here is from genome assembly GCF_002879865.1 of Paraburkholderia rhynchosiae. Classification (GTDB taxonomy): domain Bacteria; phylum Pseudomonadota; class Gammaproteobacteria; order Burkholderiales; family Burkholderiaceae; genus Paraburkholderia; species Paraburkholderia rhynchosiae. The sequence continues at coordinate 38,053 of NZ_PNXY01000012.1, read as the reverse complement.
TCCGATCGCGCCACATCGGATGCAAAGCTTTCCGGGTCGCGCGTGATTGCAACGGATACTTCCATGTCGCTGCGGGCAAACGCCTCTGCAAGAGCCAGGCCGATCCTGCCGAAGCCCGATAATTGCGTAGCTCATCCATTAACTTAAACCAACCAGCCTCCGCGATTCCCGGGGCGGTTCACGCTAAAACAAGCCGAAGTCGTCGTTGCTGTCGGGAATTGCGTTGAGCAAATCCCGAAGCGCGCGCCAGCCTACCAGTCCCACCAGAGTCAGCACGACCGCGAGCAAGCGGCTCACGTTGGCGCGCGTGCGCATCGTTCGGCATTGCAAGGCACAGGTCGACATATCGGTCTCCCGTTAAGCGCTGCGCATCAACCCATGCGGCACGATTGCGGCCAACACGTCGGCTAAGGTGGTCGAGGCGAATCGCCGTTCGCCGACGCCGGCCTGCACGTCGATATGCCCCGCGTTGTGAGCGTCGTAGAGATCGACGATGAGCCGCGCGTGCTGCTCACCGAGCCCGGCGCCTTCGAGCATCGCCGCCCATTGCTCGCGCGGCACTGCCTGTGCGGCGACCGGGCGGCGCGCCAGTTCGCTGATCGTGCGCGCGACGTCGAAAGCACTGATCCTCTCTTCACTTTCGATGCTCACTACGCGCGGCGAACGCTGCGGCGGTTCCTCATCGAGCAGCAATTCGGCACAAAGCGCGCCCACATCTCGCGCGGCAACAGTCGGAAAGCGCTTTTCCAGCGGATGATGCAGGCTCGGCAGCACACCTTTGGACAATGCTAGCGGCAGCACGCGTGCCCAGTTGTGCATATGCTCGGCCGCGCGGACAAACGTCAATCGCGCATCGACGGTAGCCAGTTGCACTTCGAGGTAGTGGAACAGCGTGGTGATGCCGGTGCCGCTCGCGTGCTCGGCGCCGTAATCGGAAAGCGCGAGCACATGTTGCGGCGGCTTCGCGCGCAGTGCATCGACGCTCACGTCGATCATGTGCCGCATTGCGGTCGCGGGATCGTCGTTATCGCGTGGCACCGGACACAGTAGCTGCACCGCGTGCGCATCTTCAAGGGCGGGCGACACTGCGGCCCGATCATGCAGATCGGCGATCGCAATCTCGCAGCCCATTTCCGCGAGAGGCCCGGCCTGCGCCGCGCTATGAATCACGGCGCGCACGTCGTGGCCCGCGCGCCGCAACGCGGCTGCGCTCACTCTGCCAACATTGCCGCCCGCTCCAAAAATCACGAACATGTGAGGCTCCTTGTCGGACCGTTATGGCTCGATCATAAGGACGTATCCAGCGAAAAACGCGCATGCGAAGATGTGAACGAGCAGATTCGGATGATGATTTGCTTGCCGCGCGAAGGCACTCACCCGTTGTATGGCCGTACCGAGCGGGGCCACGAAAAACCAGGCACAATGCACGCAGATCGAACGCCATCCGCGAGACAAACGATGAATGCCGTGATACCCATTGCACCCGCGCAGTCACCCTCTGCGATCCCGCTCGCGCACAGCGGCGCCCGTATTGCCCTTCGTTCGAGCAGGGCGCTCGGCTGGCAGGGCTTCGGCGCGGAACTGGTCAACGTGTCGGCGGGATTGCACCGGATACCCGCATTCAAGCATCATCGCGTCGGCGTGCATGTGGGCGCGCCAGTCAGGGCGCGCTGTCTTTGCAACGAAAAGCCGCACTCGCGCATTCAGGCGCACGGCGACGCCGATGTGATTCCCGCGGGTCTCGACGGACAATGGAGCGATGAGTCCGCCTGCACCATCTTCAGCGTATGGATCGGCGACGAATTCGCGCGCAGGACGGTCGAACAGTTGGCGCTAAAGACGAGCAACGCGCAGATTCGCCCGCAATTCCAGATGCGCGATCCGCGCTTTCAGCACCTCGCGTGGGCATTGCGCGCCGAACTCGAAGCCGACGAGGCATCCGATCCGCTCTACGCCGAAAGCCTGTGCACGGCAATGGTGGTGCGTCTGATCGGCGGCGCTCCTTCGCTCGACGATAAACGGCGGACGCTGGCTCCCAAAACAGCGGCGCGCGTGACCGAGTTTATCGAAGCACACCTCGACCGTCGGCTCACATTGAGTGAACTGGCTGCGCTTGCGGACCTCAGCGTGCCGCATTTCAAGGTGCTGTTTCGCGCGACGCTCGGCGTGCCTGTGCATCAGTACGTGGTGCAGCGGCGTGTTGAGCGCGCGCGAACGCTGTTGTTGCAAAGCCGGCTGAGCGCAAGCCAGATTGCGCTCGATACCGGCTTCGCGCATCAGAGTCACATGGCGCATTGGATGGGGCGGCTGTTAGGCATGACGCCGCGAGAGCTTATTAAGGCGGGCGCGCGATAAGGTCGCAAGCTAAAGCCGCATGCTAGCGGTGCACCCGCATCAACCCGGCGCCGCGCCCGTCAACTGCGAGTACACGGCATGCGAGAGCTGCAACAACTGCTTGCGGTCGATGCCGCCCGACACCGCATAGCCGAAATCGCCGTCGACCCAATAGAACACATTGACGGGTCCGTCCTGATACAGCTTGAACGCCGTCGTGTTCGCATTCACCTGGCGACGCGAGATGCACAGCGTCACGCGCTCACCATTCGGGCCGCGATACATGAACTGCGCAGTCGGGCCGTCCGCGCCAGGCAATAGCCGTCCGCCGGAGAGCGCGAAGCCGTCCTTTGAGAGCATCGGCGGATGCACGTTGGTGCCGAGTCGATTCGCGAGCCACTGCACGAAATCCTGCTCGTGATCCGCGCTCATGTCGGTGGGCCGGTCGACCGCCGGCATATAAACCACATGCGCGACCGCGGCCTGTCGCGCGAGTACTTCGGAACTGTCCGCACTCACAGGTCGCGTGTTCGACGAACTGGCGACCGGCGACAACACGTCCTGCCCCATATGCGCGCCCACGCCGATGCCGATACCCATCACGAGCGCCGCCGCCATCCCCGCGAATTGCGGCCAGTTAGCGGCAATGCGTGAGCGGCGCGGCGGGCTCGCCTGCAAACGCTTCGGCACGGGTTCGCTCAACACGCGGTCGTAGCGCTCATGGAACATGCTGTTCAGCGAAAAATAATCGCTGGCGCGCGTAGCCAGTTCGGGATTCTGTTCGAGCGCGCGCTCGACATCCGCACGCCGTTCTTCGGACAGCGTGCCGTCCACGTACGCGTGCAGATCTTCTTCGCTGATCGGCGTATGTTGCTCGCTCATCGCACCACCTGTAATTTCGCACCGGGCTGCGTGCCCGCCATCAACGCCCGAAGCCGTTCGCGCCCGCGCGAAAGCCGCGACATCACCGTGCCGATCGGCACGTTCAGCGCGAGCGCGACGTCGGCATAGCTCATTTCCTCGAGGCCCACCAGCAGCACCACTTCGCGCTGCTCGATCGGCAGACGCTGCAACGCGTAATCGAGGTCGCGCATTTCGAGCGAGCGGGCCTGTTGCGCCGGCACGGCGAACTCGCTTTCATGAACGCTTTCGTCGTCGACCGCCACGTGGATCGCACGTGACGATGCCTTGCGCGCCTGATTGGCGAACACGTTATGCATGATCGTGAAGAGCCACGCGCGCAGATCGGTGCCGGGCTCAAACATGCCGGTGCGGCCGAGCGCGCGTTCGAGTGTGTCTTGCACCAGATCGTCCGCGAGGTCGCGATTGTTGATCAGCGCCCGTGCGTAGCGCCGCAAACGCGGCACATGTTCCATCAACTCGTCACGCACATCCATTTTTCATCCCGATGAGGGGTCTCGTGGACACAGAGCGGCGGCGCTCCAGCGAACGCCGCACGCGTTCCAGATGCAAACACGCGTGAGCGCATTTTATTCCGTTGCGTCGGATCGATTGATGACATGCGCGCATGCGCTTCATTGCGCGGTCATGACGTCGGCTGCTCGCATCAGGCCGTGCGTGCGTGCATTGCCGACAACCACGAAACGCTGCCATTGCGCCGTCCAGGTCAGCAGACGCACGTCGCCGATTCGGCGCGCGGACCATTGCGGCTGCGCGGGCGCGAGCAGCGCGAGCGTCGACAGAACCACCACGGGCTGGTTGTCGCCATTCAAGTAGACGAATTCGCTGGCACGCTGCAATAGACCGAGCGATAGCACGCGCTGATCCACGAGCCGCAGTCCGATCGCCGCGAGGTTCGGCGCTGACGGATCCATGCGAGTTGGCGATGCCGCCGAAAAATGTGCGGCGGTGGTTTCGGCCAACGCCATCACGGCCGCGTTGTTGAGCGCCTGCGCGGTGACTTGCGTGCTTGCGAGCCACCCGCTCGCGGCGATCAACGCAATGACCAGCACGGCCAGCGCTTTAAGCGGCTTGCTCATGCCCGTCCTCGCTGCTTTGCCGATGCGGCCACCCGCGCCGCGCCGGCCTTTGATTGCGGCGGCCGCGGGTTCGTCGGCGGTCTGAAACGAACGCTGAATCTGCGCGTTCAGTTTGCCGTAGAAGGCCACGCGGCGTGCTTCCGCCGGATCGCGGCCCAGGTAGTCGCGCAGAAACGCGGCGCGCGCCGGCGACAGCGTGCCGTCGGCGTAGGCCTGAATGTCGGCTTCGGAAAGCGGCGAGTCGGCGGGGTCGGTCGGGTTCATGATGACGAGTCTCCGGTCAGAGTCCGGCTATTGAGGAGCGAACACGCGCGGACGCGGGTTTATTCCACTCTTTCTACGGAATCATGGCGAACATCTTTGAACGCGCCGGTATGACGTTGCTGGCGGCAGAGCAAACCCCTTCGCAAAACGCTTTATTCCGCGCGCCGAAAATGTTTTTCACGGGACGCTCGCTCAGGAATAAAAGTCCGTGGAGCGTGGTTCTCCCTGATGCGAACCCGCACAAAATTCACCGGAGTCCATCATGAAGAAGATCGCTTTTGCCGCATTGTCCGTGGTCGTTCTGGCTGCTTCCTCGAGTGCTTTTGCGCAAGGAAAAACGCGCGCCGAGGTCTACCAGGAACTAATCGAAGCACAACAAAACGGCCTGAATTACGTGACCGACGCATCGTATCCGGACGTCAACCCTGTCTTCGCGCGGCAGGTCGAGCAGCACAAAGAGGCGCTCGCCGCTCAGGCAGCCGCGAGCCGCGTGGCGAGCGAAAGCGCGTCGACGGGCAGCATGAATTGAAAGTGCCGATGGCCGGCGCGCCTGTTGAACCCTCTCGCGGGCGCGCTGTTTCATGGGCTCATCCATCGCGACGGCGTGCTTGCGAGTATGGCGCGCGATGGGCGTCAACCGCATGGCTAGCTTCTCACCCGTTCCGAGCGCGGATCATACGGCGCCTTCAGATGAAGCGCAGCCCCCAGCAATTCGCCGGCGACGTCGATTGCATAAGCGCCGCTCATCAGATACGCGGCGTCGGCCGGGCCATCCGGATTGTTCACATAGCCCATCGCGACCGGACAGCCGAGCGTGTGGCCGAACGCCGCCGAACTCACGAAACCGACGGGCTTGCCATCGCGGAGAATCGCTTCGCCGCCCCACAACATGCGATCCGCTGCGCCGTCGGCGGTCAGCACGACCATACGGCGACGCAGCGGTTCGTCGCGTAATTTCAGCAATGCGTCGCGGCCGCGAAACGCAATGTCCTTGTCGAGCTTGCACGCGAAAGAGAGGCCCGCCTCGAACGGATTGGTGTCCGGCGTCAGTTCACGCCCCCACGCGCGATAGCCTTTTTCGATGCGCAAGGAGTCGATCGCGTAGTAGCCCGCATTCACGAGTCCGAATGCTTTGCCTGCTTCATGCAAGCCTTCGTACACGCCGACCGTGAATTCGACCGGCACGTACAGTTCCCAACCGAGTTCGCCGACATAAGTGAGACGCGTGGCGCGCACCGTCGCATAACCGATGTCGATCTCGCGGCTTTGGCCGAACGCGAACGCTTCGTTGCGCCAGTCCGCTTTCGATACGCTTTGCAGCAGTTCGCGCGAGCGCGGGCCCATCACGGCGAGCACCGCATATTGGCCCGTCACGTCGACGAGCATGCAGTGCTTGTCGGGTGGAATCGCTTTTTCAATCACGTCGAAGTCGCGCGTGGATTGCGCGGTGCCTGTAACGAGCAGGTATTGATCCGCGGCGAGGCGCGTAAGCGTGAAGTCGGACTCGTAATTGCCGCGTTCGTTGAGCATGCCGGTATAGACAGTCCTGCCGACCGGCACGTCCACATCGTTCGCGACAAGGCCTTGCAGAACGCTTTGCGCGTCGCGGCCTTTGACGAGAAATTTGGAGAACGACGTCATGTCGAACAGCGCCACACCTTCGCGGCACGCGCGATGTTCGGCGCCGCTCCACGGCAACCAGTTCTGCCGGCCGAACGCGTAATGGATGTGCGCTTCTTCGCGCGTCGGCGCGAAAAAGTTGGCGCGCTCCCAGCCCATCTTGCTGCCGAAACAGGCGTCGTCATCGCGCAGCAAAGCGTACAGCGGCGAACGGCGAAACGGCCGCGCGCTGTCGAGTTCGCGATTGGGCCACGGCATCGCATAGTGCAAGCCGAGCGTTTCCTTCACCCGGTCGTGCAGCCACGTGTCGTTGCCATTGAAGCGCGCGAAGCGGCGGATGTCGACCGGCCACAAATCCATGGTCGGCTCGCCCGCGACGATCCATTCGGCGAGCGCCATGCCCGCGCCGCCCGCGGATGCAATGCCCATCGAGTTGAAACCCGCGCCGACGAAAAAGCGCCGCAGTTCGGGCGCTTCACCGAGTATGAAGTTGTTGTCGGGCGTGAACGATTCGGGGCCGTTGTAGAACTGCCGGACCTGTGCCGTTTCGAGCGCCGGCACGCGTTGGAGCGCGTTTGTCATCAGGATTTCGAACTGGTTCCAATCGTCGGGCAGCAGTTGAAATTCGAAATTTTCGGGGATGCCGTTCATGCCCCACGGCTTGGCATCCGGTTCAAAGCCGCCCATCACCAGACCGCCGACTTCTTCCTTGAAATAGATGAAACCATCCGGGTCGCGCATGACCGGCAGATCGGGATGCACGCCAGCAATGCGTTCGGTGACGATGTAATAGTGCTCGGCCGAATGCAGCGGCACGGTGACGTCGCACAGTCGGCCCACAGCCTTGGCCCATTGGCCGGCGCAATTCACGACGATCCAGCCGAGCTTCGTCAGATGGTAGGCAGCATCGCGAGCATTACCGGAACCCACCTGTGGAGCGTCATGCGACGCTTCTTCAATCACGCCGATGTCATTGGCGCCCACCACTCGCTGGCTGCGGAAAAATTGCGGCGGGCGAGCCCGCACTGGATGCGCCATACGCACGCCACCCATGCGCTTGCCCGAGGCGCGGAACTGACAACCGTGCGGGACAACCTGCGCCACGCTTCGATCGCGACTACCTCGATCTACCTCCGGAGCGACGAGGTCAAACGCGCCCGTCAGTTCACTCAGGCGTTCGCTGCACGTTAGCGGGAGCGCCGGTCGAGAAAGGGTCTCCAGGTCTTAACGTGCTTGATTTTCCGTTTTCTGAAGCGCCCCCAATGAGCGGCCATAAGCCGCTGCAAACGGAGTGGCGTCTGGCGATGAAACCCGTCGCTGCTTGAAACGCGTCTTCGTGCGAAAACGGCTGTCCGCCCGAAAACGCGACGCCGCGCCAAGCGCGTCCCGCAGGAAACCCTTTTGCGCACAGAACGCATCCCCGCACGAATCCCTTCCGCGCACAAAATCCGTAGCCGCATGAAACCGGTCCCTGCACAAAACGCGTGGCCGCACAAAACCCGCATGCGCGCAAAACCCGCCCCACACAAACCTCCACGCCAGCACCGCCTCGCACAGCCAAATCCCGCCAACGCGTAAAATGGCCGGTTATCACTGGCAATCGACGCTACGCAGAAAACGCACCGGCAGGCAGCGCGCCGTCCGCCGGGCCCATTGCGCTCGCGCCGCTTGCTTTGGCCGGCTTGAAGAGGATGCATGCTGATGTCGTCAGTTTTCTTTGATCGGGAACGGATTGCAGATTGGCTCGGGGATCACACCGTCGCCAAGGCGCGCGCGGTCGGACCCGTCAGCAATATGCACTGGCACGGCGCCACGCTGACGGGCGACGTGCAGGGCACCCAGCCGCTTCCGTACAGAACACGCGTGCGGTTTCGCACCGATGGCGGCTCGCCCTGGGCGCAGAGCGACTGCACCTGCCCGGTCGGCCGCAATTGCAAGCACGTTGCCGCGCTGCTGCTCGCCGAGCTCGAGTATCACGACGAGATGGACCACATCATCCGCGTGGACCAGGATGAGCGCGACGACAGCGCCGCCGCCTTTGCCAAACTGGCGGCGGCGGAAAGCGCCGCTCCGCAGCCGGGCGTGCGTCCCGAGCTGGTCAGTTGGCTCGAACGTTTCCGGGCGCGCGCCGAGGCGGCCGATGCAGCGGTCCAGAAGGCGAGCGCTGCGCGCACCGAGACACTCGCGTACCGGCTGAACTGGTCCGACTTCCATATGCGGCACGAGGTCGTGCTGTACCGCGCGCGCTGCCATCCGGAAGGCCGGGTGGTCTCGGTGGGCGAGAGCTGGGGCAATGTCGAGGCGGCGCTAGTCAAGCAGCCGAGATTCGTCTCGGACGAAGACCTGTCCATCTTGCGCGGTCTATGGCTCGGCCGTTCGCGCGAAGACTTCGGGCAATTCATTCTGCGCGGCGCGAGCGGCGCCGAGATGCTGCAAAAGCTGATCGCCACCGGGCGCCTGTTCGTCGACTTCAAGGTCGCGCCCGGTCATGACGGGCCCACGCCGCTCGCGCGCGCGGCTGACCGCCCCGGGCGCATCGAATGGGAACCGCTTGCCGACCAGCGGCTGCGCCCCGTTCTATGCACCGAGCCACGCGCCAGCATGGTGCTGCCGACGGAGCCCGTCTGGTACGTGGACGGCGTGGCCAACGAGGCCGGCATCGTGCACTCGTCGCTGCCGTTCCAGCAATTGCCCGATTACCTCGCCATGCCGCCGATCTCGCTCGCCGAAGCGCCGCTCGTCGCCTCGGTGCTGCGCGAGGTCGCGCCCGAATTGCCGCTGCCGCCCACGCAGGATGCTTCGGCGATTCGCGTCATCGATGTGGATCCCGTGCCGGTGCTTACGCTCAACAGCCACGCGCTGCCATCGACGGGCAAGGGCAAAGGCAAGGGCGAGGCGGTGGAACTGGCCGGCGTGAGTTTCGACTACGACGGTGTCAGCATTAATGTGGATAGCAGTGTGACGCTCGTGCCGGTGCCGGGCGGCGATGTGATTCATATTCGCCGCCGCTACGAGGCCGAGAAAAAGCGCCTGCTCGAACTGCGCAAGAGCGGACTGCAGAAAGTGCCGACCAGCCGCGTGTTCGCCTCGCGCCTGCAGCCCGACACGATGCTCGGGCTGCCCGATGCCGACGCGTGGTCCGCGTTCGTCAACGACGCCGTGCCCGATCTCGTCAGTAAAGGCTGGCGCGTGACGATGGCGCCCGAGTTCCGCTACAACATCATCGAGATCGATGCAATCGACGGCGCCGCACATCAGGCGGGCGACGGCTGGTTCGATCTGGAAATGGGCATCCGCATCGGCGAGCGTAACGTGCGGCTCGAACCGCTGCTCGCCGACCTGTTCCGGCGCGACCGGCGCTGGCTGAGCGGCGCGCTCGAAGCCATTCGCGACGACGAACCCATCGAGTTGAAGACCGAGGAGAACAAGCGTTTGCGGCTGCGCGCGGACCGGCTGAAGCCGGTGGTGCGCGTGCTGGTCGATCTGTTCGACTCGCTGGGCGGCACGCTGGCCGACGGCGCGCCGCTGCGCGTGCCTTCCGTCGACGCAGGGCGCCTTCAGGCGTTGAGCGATACCGGACGCTGGCAATTTCGCGGCGACGATTCGATCCGTCAATTGGCGCAGCGTCTGCAAGCCGGTCCTGGCTTGCGCGAGGTGCCCGTGCCGCGTGGCCTGCGCGCGGAACTGCGCGCGTACCAGCATCAGGGCCTGAACTGGATGCAGTATCTACGCGAGCAGGGTCTCGCCGGTGTGCTCGCCGACGACATGGGTCTCGGCAAGACTGTGCAGACGCTCGCGCATATTCTTGCCGAGAAGGAAGCGGGGCGGCTCGACCGCCCCGCGCTGATCGTGGTGCCGACCACGCTCGTGCACAACTGGCGCGAGGAAGCGCGGCGCTTCGCGCCCGAACTAAAGGTGCTGGTGCTGAACGGCCCGCAGCGCAAGGAGCGTTTCGAGCAGATCGGCGAACACGAACTGATCCTGACCACGTATGCATTACTGTGGCGCGATCAGAAGGTGCTCGCCGAATACCAATATCACTTGCTGATTCTTGACGAGGCGCAGTACGTCAAGAACGCGACCACGAAAGCCGCGCAGGCAATTCGCGGCTTGAGCGCGCTGCACAGGCTGTGTCTGACCGGCACGCCGCTCGAAAATCACCTCGGCGAATTGTGGTCGCAGTTCGATTTTCTGCTGCCGGGTTTTCTCGGCAGCCAGAAGGACTTCACGCGCCGCTGGCGCAACCCGATCGAAAAGAACGGCGACGGCGTGCGCCGCTCGCTGCTCGCGCGCCGCATCCGGCCATTCATGCTGCGGCGTCGCAAGGACGAGGTCGCCAAGGAGTTGCCGGCCAAGACGACGATTGTCTGCTCCGTCGATCTCGAAGGCGCGCAGCGCGATCTGTACGAGACTGTGCGCACGGCGATGCAGGAGAAGGTGCGCGCCGCGGTCAGCGCGCAAGGTCTCGCGCGCAGTCACATCATCGTGCTGGACGCGCTGTTGAAGCTGCGGCAGGTCTGTTGCGATCCGCGTCTCTTGCGCACGCTGAGAAGCGCGAGCGAGGTCGACGAGCGCAGTCGGGATGCGGCCGGCAAGCCGGCGAGTCCCGATAAAGCGGAGAAGGGCGCAAGAGGCATGCGCTCTGCCAAGCTCGATCTTTTGCTGTCGATGCTGCCGGAGTTGATCGACGAAGGGCGCCGCGTCCTGCTGTTTTCGCAGTTCACTGGCATGCTCTCGCTGATCGCCGAGGCACTCGAAGAAGCCGCCATTCCATATGTGATCCTGACCGGCGATACGACGGACCGGATCACGCCCGTCGAGCGTTTCCAGCAAGGCGAGGTGCCCTTGTTCCTGATCAGTCTGAAGGCGGGTGGCGTGGGCCTGAACCTGACCGCCGCCGATACTGTGATCCACTACGACCCGTGGTGGAATCCAGCCGCTGAAAACCAGGCGACCGACCGCGCGCATCGGCTGGGGCAGGACAAGCCCGTGTTCGTCTACAAGCTGATTGCGGCGGGCAGCATCGAAGAAAAGATCGTGGAGTTGCAGGAGCGCAAGGCGGGACTCGCCGACAGCATTCTCTCCGAAGACGCCGCCGGCGCCGCCAAGTTCTCGGACGACGACATCGACGCTCTGTTCGCGCCCATGCCGGAGATCGAAGGCGGAAGATGAAGCACACGGTCTTCAGGACCGTGTGCGGCCTCCGCGTCTCGCGGACGTCACTAGCGAACAGCCATCAGAAGCCATCACAAGCCGGGCCTCTTCGCGGCATTCAATATCACCACATCTGACTCCCAATTGTTCAAAGGCGTCACAAATCGTCAAGGAATGCAGAGTTTCCCTTGATGCCGTCAACGGTTTCTTTCGGCACTCGTTGAACACGCGACCATCAACAGGTCAGTCAACGAATACGTTAAGGAAAAACCGTAATGAACAAGCAACTTCTCGCCGCCGCCGTCGCCGGCCTGTTCTCGATCGCCGCGTTCGCACAGGCTTCCGCGCCCGCAGCCGCGCCCGCACCGGTTGCTGAATCGTCGCAAGCCGTTGTTGCCACTTCGCATGAAGGCAAGCCGGCAGCGAAGCATCATCACGCGAAGAAGCATCACAGGCACGCGCACAAGCATGCGGCATCTGCGGCTAAGAGCGCAGACAGCGCCGCACCGTCGAGCGACGACGCAGCACCCGCCAAGCCGTAACTTTTTCGCCGATTAGCGAGCCTGTGAAGACGCGGGCCGGTGCGTGTCATCGGCCCGCACGCCCCCCGCGAATCCGCTCGCCGCGCAAAGCGCTCTTTGTATGCGGCCCGTGCGGCCCGTGCGGCCTTCGTATCCGGCCTCCATATACGGCCTCCATATATGGCCTTCGTATGCGGTCGACGCCCTCGATCACCGCCGTCAATCGTTCCGGATCCTGTCGTTCAGCGTCATATTGATTTAGTTAGGAGTATTGCGTGAATCGTTTTTGTCTTTCCGTCGCGATTGCCTCTGCGATGAGCCTGTCCATTGCCGCTCACGCGAACGACTTCGGCCTCGCAATCGGTCCGTCCACGCCCCGCACGGTTATGACCACCCCCGTCGAGCATGCCACGCTTGGCTCGCGTGACGGCCGCTATTGGGACGGTCATCGCCAGGAGAGGCGCGCGGAGTGGGAAGAACATCAGGTGCCGGCAAACAGTAGTCAGAACAGCGGCCATGACAGGTATCGCTTCGACAGCGACGCTCACTGCCCGCCGGGCCGCGCGAAGAAACACGCGTGCTGAGACGCCGCTCGGCACCCCCACGATCCGCTCTGATTGCTCCAATGAAAATCTGTTTGCGCCGATGCGCCAAACCGGCTGTCCCCGTCCTGCTCGCGCTGTCACTGGCTGGCGCCCTGAGCGGCTGCTCGCTCTTTTCGCCGAGTGGGCCGTTGCCTGAGTCGAGAAACGACTTGCCGCCGGATTCGTTATCGGCCTGGACTGCCGGCAGCATGCTTGCTACACCGAGCGAACCGGCGGTGCCCGCAGGGTTTTATCGTGTGAATCCGCACGATACGCTGACTGCCATCGCGAGAGGGTTTGGCCGCGACGCATCGGCGATTGCACAGTGGAACCATCTGCCTGCGGACGGGGCGCTGCGGGCCGGGCAGATGTTGCGTGTCGCGCCGCCAGTGACGGTCGCAAGCGGGCCGGCCATATCGACTGCGGGCGCGGCAACTGGCGGGGATAAACGTGCGGACGCGGCTTTGGGCTCATCGGGCATTGCTAAAGCGCGGCTCGCATGGCCTGTGGACGGCGCATTGAGAGGGCCGTTCGTTGCCGGCAAAACCAAAGGCATCACAATCGCTGCGCGCGCCGGCGAGCAGGTGAAAGCCGCGGCTAGCGGCAGGGTCGTCTACGCGGGCAGCGGCATCACGGCTTATGGCCGGCTGATCATCATCAAGCACGACTCACACCTGTTGACCGCTTACGGCAACAACCGTGCGTTGCTCGTCAAAGAAGGCGCCGCCGTCAAGAAAGGGCAGGCGATTGCAGAAGCTTCCGCCGACGCCGCCGGCGACGCCTACGCGCGCTTCGAAGTGCGCGACGACGGCAAGCCCGTCGATCCGCTTACCTACCTTCCCAAACGCCATTAATCCGGCGTTTTCGCGGCATCGCCGCTTCCCGAACTGGACTCGACGCGGCCTGCAGCAATGCAGTTAGACGCGCGATGCGACGCTCATGATCTTCAGCTTTGCCAGTTTTCCCGCAGGCCGTCTCTCGCCCACACTGACGCTGATGCTGGCGTCGCTCGGCGCCGTATTCACGCTTGGCGGCTGTGCGCAACCGGACGTTGAATCGGACCCGTCGAACGCAAACTACGCCGACATGCGGACGTCGGAAAGGGCAGTACTGCATCCGTTGCAATATGACGATGGCGTCGACCGGAATAAGGCGCCGCGTTCATCGGCTGATGAGCCGCAATCGGATACGCAATCCGATATGCAGCCCGACGTGCGGTCCGCGAACGATGATTCGCCAATCGTACCGGCTTGTGCTTGCAATAAGCGCTTTCAGCAGACCGGCATCGCGTCGTGGTACGGGAAGATGTTCCATGGCCGCCGCACCGCGAGCGGCGAGCGTTACGACATGCATGCGCTGACTGCCGCGCATCGCACGTTGCCGCTGGGTGCCTGCGTGCGTGTGACGACGCTCGGCCGCGCGCGTTCGGTGGTGGTTCGTATCAATGATCGCGGGCCGTTCGTGCACGGACGGATTATCGATTTGTCATATGCCGCCGCCGAGGCGCTCGGCGTGCGAGTCGCGGGCAGCTTGCCCGTCAAGCTCGAACCTATTGCGCCGACGCATGACGCGGCCGGCGCGCGCCGCTGCCTCGATCAGTCGGCGTGAGATCCGACGCATACGGCCCAGTGTGCGTGGATTTCACTCGCCTTACGCTTGGGTGATACGGGTCCGGGTCGTTCGTCTACTGTGTGGCGATGCGACTGTAACAAATCATCGCGGTCTGTAAATGCGCGAATTCCCGCGCGTTTTATCGTAAGTTTTTCATCCCGCGTGCGGCGCCGCTTCCGTGCGTCTGGCTGTAAGGTGCTACGTAATAAGTACCGCGTGCCTCGTTACAAACGCAGTTCTTTCATCTTGAGGAAGATTGTAGTTGCGGTTATTTTTGTTCACTCGTGAGGCAAGCCCCCGCGAGCGTGTGGTGTTTTTTGAGCGGCGTCGTCTCTTACCGAGGACGACGCCGTTTTTTTACATGCCGCGCCGCTCGCACCGATTTACGTATTGTTCCCGCTTCGCCCCGCACAACCGTCATCCCTTTACGCTGTCACAGTTCTATCATGCGGCACGAAACTATATAACCCGCGCGAGACCATTCCCGACGCCAGACATCTTCAAGGTCAGTGGCGGGGCCAGCCCCACCAGTCGTGATGGTCAAGGTTGCGCAGAAGTTGTCGCCGACGCTGCTCGCGCCGATAGTGGCCGGCTACAAGCATGGATGCAATCACCAGCACAGACGAACCCATCACAATGCCTATCCATGAGTCGCTCATCGCGCTCTCCCGTGCAGTTGCCGTTACGGCCTCGACGATCCGCCGTAGCCCGTTCATCCGGGCGGCAGGCTTGGCTCGCCATTCCTGTTGTGCGGAGAGCTGGCGGCAAGCCAGCTCTCCTCCTTCGCCCGGCTGCAAGCCGGTTGTTTCACTGCAGATGCTGGCCGCCGTTGATCGCGATGTTGGCTCCGGTCACGAAAGCCGCCTCGCGCGAGCATAGGTAAAGAACAAGCGCGGCGACTTCTTCCGGCTGCCCGAGGCGGCCGACCGGAATCTGTGGAATGATTTTGCTGTCGAGAATGTCCTGGGGCACCGCTGTAACCATCTTCGTGGCGATAAACCCGGGCGAGATCGTATTCACGGTGACGCCTTTCTTCGCGACTTCCAGTGCCAGTGACTTCGTGAAACCATGCATACCGGCTTTTGCGGCGGCGTAGTTCGTCTGACCGAAACCGCCCTTGCTGCCAATGATCGACGACACATTGACGATGCGGCCCCAGCCTCGTTCCGCCATGCTGTCGCACCACGGCTTCGTCATGTTGAATACCGAGTCGAGGTTGGTGCGGATCACTGCATCCCAATTGACTTTGTCGAGCTTCCTGAAACCCGAGTCCCGCGTGATGCCGGCGTTATTGACCAGGATGTCGACCGGGCCGATTTCCGCCCTGATCCGTTCCGCGCACAGTTGGCACGAGTCGTAGTCTGCGACATCGACGGCATAGGCGCGGAACTTTCGCCCGCCGGCTTCCATGCGGGCCAGCCACTCGTCGGCTCCGGTATTCTGCGGCGAGTAGGTGACCACAACGGTATAGCCACCGTCGTGGAGTCTGATGCTGATTGCTTCACCGAGTCCGCCCATTCCACCTGTCACCAGCGCAACCTGTTTCGTCATCTCTCTTGTCTCCTATAAAGGGAGGCGATCCTCGCTCGTATAGAGGGATGGTCGCCTTATGACCGCCGGATGCGTTCCACATCCGCAGGATTTCTTGTCCAACGCAACGGACTGACACGGGCGCGAGGCCCGCGTGGACGATTATCGTTTGGTGCCCGCCGACGCTTTCTCGCCTGCGCGCCGGACGGTGTCCGATGCAGCGGTCCCGACGGCCTCCAGGCTGCTTTCGGCAAGTTCCACCGCCTGCTGACTGGTTTTTTGCAGGGTTTCGATGAAGGTATTCGAAGCGCCGATCGCGGACTTCCATCCGGCGATCGCGGCTTCCGAACCCGCCGGTGCGTTTTTGGCAACGTCCTCGACGAGCGTTTGCACCCGGCGGTTGTAGGCGTCGTATTGCGTCTGTGCAACCTGTGCGATCTCGCCTTGAGTGGCCGACAGAATCTCGAACAGCTGACGGCTGTACGACTGCACTTTCTCTACTGACGGCGCAACGAGCCCCGCTTGCAGCGCGAGCCACTCTTGCGGATCTCTGGCGGAAAACACTTTCTGCGCGTTCTGCTGCGTCTCGGCCAGCGTCGACTGAATCGTTTTCAGATTCAGGTCGGCCAGCTTTTCAAACCCCGCGACTACCTTGTTGGCCAGCCCGTAAGCGATATCAAGGTTGGCCTTCTGGGACGCTGCGATCTGCTCTGGGGTCGATAGATACATCGTCAAACTCCTAAGGAAGCGACCCGGCACCGATTAATCGGCAATAGAGTGCACTGCGGTCGCGCAATTGGACTGGCGGGAAGCTCGAGTGCAACGCGGAATTGCACGCTGCACCCAGCAGGCTGATTAATAGTGGTACTAATTGCTTATTTGCTCACTGCTTCCGGTAAAACGGACCGCATTGATTACGCCGGAATTTATATGCGGAGAGTCGTCAACTGACAGAGCTGCTAACTCAAGCGCATGACAATCTTCAGTACAGAAACACCGTCGCTGGTTAACTGGGGGCGCTGCTGACCGGATGGGAGGGTTTCCAATGCGACAAGTTGATGTTCGAGCAGAATGTCCAGATCTGAACGATCGAGACCGACCTGATCGGGGGCGTCCTTGACTAGCATCAAGGTTGCGAACTCATGAGGACTCAGCATCTTTGTCTCCTGGTGATAGGCCAATGCTGGAAAGCTCAACCGTTCTCGCGTGACGGCCATCATCGCGGCTCGCGAAATGTGATTTTTAGATTCACGCTAACCGGATGCCGACTGCGCGCCCGGGAGGTCATCTTAATGCCTACCGGTCCGCATATCAATATGTGGGATTTAACTTTTTCGCACCAACGCGTTGGAACCGGACATCACGCGCGCATTCGGCTGTGTGTCTGTCTGAAAAGGCACTGATGCTTCTCGAACAATCGCTTGGTGAGCTTGTTGCAGGTTGTTCAGAGGTGAGCGATGCGCGTGCATTTCATCTGACAATACTAGGCGTCGAAAATGGGAAGCGCAATATCTGTCGAGCGAAAAGAGAAGACATCTGGTGGATTGAAGCATTGGTTTTCGGACTACCCATGCGCTACAGATATCGTCTGCGATTGCGACGGTATGCGCCCGATCGCTCATCGCTGACCGCGTGGAGAGAATGCCCGCCGCCAGCGCTAAGCTGTCGGCGATTCGTTATCGCAAGCAGCGCCAGGAGTGACGTTTTTTTGCTTTCGATCTCATCGGTGCGCTGCGTCACAGTCGGCCGTTGCTCAGCGCGAAATAATTTATGCACAGTGCTTGTTAGCCACCGGCGCTTCATGCTTCGGCCCGGCATAACGACCGCCTTGGAGGTGCGCTGTGATCGACCAGACGCTTCGCTCGTTGTTTCACGCTCTCGTGATAACTGCGCTTCTCTATGGCTGCCCATGTCTGACGTCAACGGCGATCGCCGCGCGCGCCGCCCCGCTGCCTGCCAAAGAGAAGCGGGTCTCTCCCGCCAACGGTGCCGCGCCTGTCGACTTTCCTGCAATCGTGGAACGCTACGGGCTGGCCGTCGTCAACATCAGTGCGGCTGCCCACGACCAGCAAGCATCGGCGCCAGTCCTTGTGGCGCTCGATTCTGACGATCCTCTGTCCGCATTCTTCAAGCGCGCGGCGCAGCAGCCGCAGGAGTCGCAAGGCAACCCGCCAGGTGCGTTATCGGGTGCCGGCTCGGGGTTCATCATTAGCCCCGACGGTCTGATTCTGACCACGGCTCATGTGGTGGATCAAGCCACCGAAGTGACGGTCAGGCTGACCGACCGGCGCGAGTTCAAGGCAAAAGTGCTGACTGTCGACGCACAGAGCGACGTCGCGGTGATTCAGATCGACGCCACGAAGCTTCCGACCGTCAAACTCGGCGACTCATCGCGAGTGCGCGCCGGCGAACAGGTGCTGACGATAGGGTCGCCCGAGCGCTTCCAGAACACGGTGACTGCCGGCCTGGTCAGTGCGACGTCTCGCACGCTGTCGGATGGCAGCAATTTTCCCTTTTTCCAGACCGATGTCTCCGCCAACCCCGACAACTCGGGTGGACCTCTGTTCAACCGCGCCGGAGAGGTGGTCGGCATCGACGTGCAGATTTATGCGGATTCGGACAGATACCCCATCCTTACCTTTGCGATTCCCATCAACGTGGCGAACAAAGTGCGGGCGCAGTTGCAAAGCCAGCGCACGACATCTCCGGGCGGACTGGGCGTGGAGGTACAAGACGTCGGCTCCGGCTTGGCGGTGGCCTTTGCCCTGCCGCGACCGGCCGGGGCGCTGGTCAATTCCGTGGATCCCGGCAGTCCGGCTGCCGCAAGTGGCGTGAAGCCAGGCGACGTCATCGTGCAGATCGGCGACAAGACGATCGATCGCTCTGCGGAACTCATCGAGGAAGCTGCGCGTCTGCCGACCGGCACGAAAAGCACACTCAGGCTGATCCGCAATCGAAGACCGATGACAGTTGTGCTTGTGATCGGCGCACCGGTAGAGAAGGCGGACATTCGACAGAACGAAGGCGGCGCAACGGATCGTCTGGGCCTGATCATGCACCCGCTGAGCGAGGCCGAGCGACGCACGACCGGGCTGGCCGTAGGTCTGATGGTCGACGCGGTGGATGGACCCGCAGCCCGCGCCGGCATCCGGCCCGGCGATGTCGTCCTGTCGCTCAATGGCGACCTGGTCGAAACTCAGGAGCAAGTGACCGCGCTGGAAGCAAAAGCGGGAAAAGCGATAGCCGTGCTAATCCAGCGCAACAACGCGCGCAGTTTTATTTCGGTCGACCTCAGATGAACAGTGACGCGCGGGCTGCGTTGATGGCGCGAGAAAACGGCGGCGGCTGTTTTCGTCGACACCACCATCCGCACCATGCCGGATAGGGCACAATGATCAAGCCACGGCTGCCTGCATCGCAGGTGTGAAGGTGCGCATCACTCGCCAGCGTATGGTCGGAAAAACCGCCCGACACAGTGGCGCGGACATAGCAGCCGGAGTAACGCCCGGCCGTCCGTGGCATTCCACTCCGGTGCTCCGTCGCCGGAGACGCCGCTGAACCTGAAAGGCAACATGAGACGACGGTTCGTCGCTGCGCTCGCAGCCACCTCTTTCGCGACTTGCGTTCATGCGCAAAGCAACGCGTCCGGCCCGCTCGGCACGCCCTCGGGCACACTGCAATTCATGCGGGTCGAGCGCGACTTCGTGGCGATGCTCGACAAGGAAATTTTCGATCGCTTTGGCGCGAACACGCTCACGCATTTCGATGACGCGGGTAACGCAAATGACACCATCGCGCGTACGCTGGTGCAGACCGATGCCGGCCCCGTGCTGTACGACTTTCGCCACCGTCCGCCACTTGTACAGCGCAGTGGCACGCGCATGACGGTCAAGCGCGTGTTCTGGCAAGGCGATGAAGTCGTGATGCAAAGCTCGCAAGGCTGGTTCGGATTCAAGCGCGGCGTGTTGACCAGACTGCAATCGTCTACCACGACGTACCACTGAGTAGGCGGATGAACTGGTATTTGACTCGGCCAATCGTTTGAGTCAGTCGCAACAAGCTGTTTGAGTTTTGGCGATAGGGCAGTTTCTTTGAAAAGGGCGGGGCGCTTCGTCTGCTGGCGTGGTGCGAGAGGTCGGCCAGATGGCGACTCTGTTAACGGTTCGATGGTCAACGACCACCACGAAATCTCACAGCGCAGGAAACGCGTGCCACTACCGCGTCGATTCAAGCACTCGTCCACTCAAACCATTGTTTTTAAATTATTTCGGCGTACTGCGTGTTGCGACGTGTATCTGCATTTCGCGGCATCAAACCGATTTGACAATCCTTAAACGATTTATTTTGAGACTGTTTCTATACTGACTCACAATTGTCAAATCGCTGTTTCCGAATCCGGACGGCGGTTTGAAAAAACGAAAGGCGGCGGGGCCGCCCAGCGCGAGAGAGACCACTCGATCCATTGCGCGAGAGAGACCACTCGACTCATATATAGCGAGCCCATACGGGCCGAGGCGATAGCCGGCAATAGCAGGCAAGACCTGAGAGGCGCCGGAAACCAGGCGGAAGTCGGCACAAGCGGCACGCAATCGGACAGCCGCCGCCGGCTAGCCGTTTAATGGCATTGCACAAATAACGGGCGTCTTTTCGATTATGATTATCTGCCGTCTGGATAATCGCCGCCATAAGTGAAAGAATGCGCGCTAATTTTGAGATAGGTGGCGGCAGGCCGTACGGGGCGCGGGGCGAAGGACCATTAGTCGAAAGAAAGTCGAAGAAACTTCGAACTGAAGATGAGTGGGAGGCCGGATCGCCGGCGCCAGCCAGCACCGCATCCGGGCCGATCCGCCGGTTTGCCGGCCACCGGTCAAGCGGTTGCCGGTCTGCCAGTTATAAATGACGAAGTCGCGTTGCGGGGTTTTATGAGAATTGCTGTCCTGGATGACGATTCGGCTCAGGCCGATCTTGTTTGCCAAACACTGTCGGCGGCAGGTCATGTCTGTCACGCATACGGCGCGGGCCGGGAACTGGTGCGGCAGTTGCGGCGGCAAACGTTCGACCTGCTGGTGCTCGACTGGAACGTTCCCGACATGTCGGGCGAAGAAGTTCTGCGCTGGGTCCGGGAAAGCCTGTCGGAACGTTTGCCCGTGCTGTTCATGACGAGCCGCGGCCATGAGAGCGACATCACGTCGATTCTGAACACCGGCGCCGACGATTACGTCGTCAAGCCGGTCTCGGCGGCGCTGCTGCTGGCGCGCGTCGGTTCGCTTCTGCGCCGCGCCTATCATCTGAAGCCGCCGGCGGCGAAGGAAATTTTCGGCGACTTCGAGTTCGATCTGCAGGTCAAGCATGTGCTCGTGCGGGGCGAGAAAGTGGCCGTCACGCAGAAGGAGTTTGAACTCGCGCTGCTGCTGTTCCAGCATCTGAGCCGGCCGTTGTCGCGCGCGCATATTCTCGACGTCATCTGGAAGCAGGCCACCGACATCCCGTCGCGCACCATGGACACGCACGTCTCGATGCTGCGCAGCAAGCTCGGTCTGCGCCCCGAGCATGGCTACCGTCTCACGCCGATCTACGGCTATGGCTACCGGCTGGAACGGCTCGAATCCGCAAGCGAGGCGCGGGCAATCGCAGGACGTCCCGAAGCGGGGCAGGCGTGACGTTTTCCGTGGATGTGGCTGTGGCTTTGGCAATGCGCGGCGGAACCGGTCCGGCTGGTCGTCGCGCGGGCGCCTTGCTGGCGGCTGCCGGAGTGCTCGCGATGACCTGCTTCGTGCCCATTTCGGCGCATGCGCAGTCTTCCCGCGCACCGAAGCAGCGGGCGAAAGCCGCGCCGCCTGCCTACGTTTCCTATATGACGCACGAAGGCGACACGCTTTATGACATTGCCAGCCGCTATCTCAGCGATACCGCCGACTGGGCCGTGCTCAGCCGCCTGAATCGCGTGCCCGCGCCCCGCCGTTTGCCAGCCGGCATTACGCTGCGTCTGCCCGCCAACAAGCTGAAACAGGATCGCGAATCGGCGCGGGTAATCGCAACAAGCGGCCCGGCCGAACATGCGTTCGGCGCGAGCCCTTACGTGCCGCTCGCGGTGGGCGAGGCGCTCGCTGAGGGCGATCGCATCCGTACCGGGCCAAATGGCTTCGTCACGCTGGAACTGTCCGACGGCTCGCACGTGACGATGACGCAGGACGGCAAGCTCGATATCGGCAAACTGCGGCGCACCGCGCTCACGGGCGCGGCGGATCGCTTGCTGGAATTGCATCGCGGGGAAGTCGAGAGTCAGGTGACGCACGCGACGAAAAAAGACGACCGCTTTCAGATCCGCTCGCCGTCGGTAGTCGCGGGCGTGCGCGGGACGCGTTTCAGGGTCGCATACAACGGCGACGAAGAAACCACAGCGGTCGAAGTGCTGGACGGCGCGGTCGGTGTCGACCCAGCCCTGGCGGGAAGCAGTGCGTTAGGACAGGTGCCGGGCGTGCCGCTGCAGGCATCGGCGCAACTGCTTGCCGCGCGGTTTGGCAGCATCACGCGCGCCGGCCGCGCGATCGGCGATGCCGTCGAGCTGCTCGCCGCGCCCGCGCTCAGGCAGCCGGCCCGCGTGCAGGACGGCAAGACGGTCGCCTTCGACCTGATACCGGCGCAGACCGCCGAGGCCGCGCAGCATGCCGCGGCCTACCGCGTGCAGATTTCGCGCGACGCCGACCAGCTCGACCTGATCCGCGACTTGCGCGTGAGCGAGCCGCATGCGGACTTCGGCAATCTCGCCGACGGCACGTACTTCGTGCGCATCTCCGCCGTGGATGCTAGCGGGCTCGAAGGACTGCCGCAGGTCTACGGCTTCGAGCGGCGCCAGTTTGGCCTTGCGGCGTCGGCGGCGCCGCGCGCCGGCAACCGCAACTATGAGTTCCGCTGGTTCGTCAGCCAGAGCGCGCCTTCGGTGGAAACACGCTTTCGCTTCGTTATGGCGACAACGGACGATCTGCGTCATCCGATCGTCGATCGTACCGATCTGACGGGCGGTCAATTCGTGGTGAGCGATCTGCCGCCGGGTGTCTATTACTGGATGATCGTCGCCGAGCAATTCGAGAATGGCCGCTTCTACGAGACGAGCAGCGCGGTGCGCTCGTTTACGCTGGCGCGCTGACGCTGGTAGATTCACGGGGCCGGCTGGGTCCGGCCCACTTTCTGGCTCTTTGAACGTCCCCAAACGCACGCTTTGCAGAACCCATCCACGCGCCTGAGCCTCGACCCGCGCGCCCGTCTCGGACGGCGCGCCGGACGGCGTTTCCTGATCGAATGGGCGGCCATTGGCTGCCTCGGCCTCGTGGTGATCCTGCTCAGTTCGCTCGGCCGGATGAGCGCGAGCGTCGATCACCTCGTGTACGACCGCTTGCTGAGTCTGCATGCGCGGCCGGTGCTGCCCGACATCGTCGTGCTCGAAATCGACAATGACAGCATCGCGCAGCTCGGCCGCTGGCCCTGGCCGCGCAGCGTCCATGCAAGACTGCTCGAACAGATCGGGAAGGCGAAGCCCGCTGCGGTCGTCTACGACGTCCTGTTCACTGAAGCCAATCCCGACGATGCCCAGCTTGCCCGCGCGATCGCGCTGAGTCCGACCTATCTGCCGGTGCTGCTCCCGGCCGCCGGGCGGGACGGGGAGCGCGTCGTGGTGGAACCGGTGGCGCCGCTCGCGCGTGCCGCAGTCGGCCTCGGGCATATCAATCTGGAAGTGGACAGCGACGGCATCGTGCGCAGCGTCGCCAAGTTCGAAGGCGACGCCGACTCGCGCTGGCCGCAACTGATGGTGACGGTTGCGCGAGCCGCCGAGCGGGGCACGCTGCGCCTGGATGCGCGGCCGGCGAGGCGCCTGTCGTTTGAAGCGGCGAGCGACGCGGGCGAAGACAGCGCCGGCACGAACAACGACCCGGCCGGCGAAGGCCGTTTCCTGATTCCATTCAGCCGGAACGCGCAAAGCTACGCGAAGCTGAGTTTTTCGAGCGTGCTAGCCGGCGATGTCCCTCTGGAGAAGCTGCGTGGCCGCATCGTCGTGATCGGCGTGACCGCGTCCGGCCTGTATGACCGGTTCGCAACGCCGGTGTCCGGCGAGCTAGGGCCGCTGCCCGGCGTCTATATCCATGCGAACGTGCTTGATACGCTGCTCACCCGCCGCGAAATCGCGCCGGCCGCGCGATGGCTGCTGTTGGTTGTCTCGCTGCTTCCGCTTGCGGCGTTGCTTGCGGGTTTTCTCGTGTTGTCGCCGCGCCGCTCGTTGTTGCTGACCGGCGCGCTGTGCCTGCTCGCGATGTCGGGTAGCGCGATCCTGTTGTATGGCGCGCGGCTGTGGCTTTCGCCGGTGCCGGCGATCATCGGCGTGGTCGTCGTGTATCCGATCTGGAACTGGCGGCGCCTTGAAATGACGATGGCGTACCTGCGCGGAGAACTGCAGCGCCTCGCCGATGAACCGCATCTGTTGCCGCAGACGCCGCGGCGCCGGCGCGAATTCGGCGGCGACGTGCTGGAACAGCACATGGCGCTGATGGCGCAAGCCGCGCAACGTGTGCAGGACATGAAGCGCTTCGTTTGGGATAGCCTCGATAGCATGCCCGAGCCGATTCTGGTCAGCGACCTGCAGGGCGTCGTTGTGATCGCGAACCATGCCGCCAGAGCGCATTTCGCGCGGCTCGGCGCGCCGATGCCCGAGGGCCGCTCGATGCAGTCGGTGCTGGGCGGCCTGACGCTCGTCAAGGCAATCGACAGCGGCGCTCCAACCGACGCTGAAAACAATCTGCTCGCGCACGCGCAGTGGCCGGCGCTGCTCGATCCAGCGCGCCACGAATTTGCCGCGCTGATGGCGCAGGGCGTTGAAGTGCGCGACGCGAATGAGCGCGATCATTTGCTGCGTTACGCGAACTGCACCAACGCACAAGGCGAGACGACCGGCTGGATCGCCGGCCTCGTCGACGTGTCCGCGCTGCATGCGGCCGAGCGCCAGCGCGAAGACGCGCTCCGGCTGCTGTCGCACGATATGCGTTCGCCGCAGGCGTCGATTCTCGCGTTAGTGGAGATCGAGCGCGCCCGTGACGAGCCGGTGCTCGCGCGGGGCTTGCTTGAGCGCATCGAACGCTATGCGCAACGCGCGCTGACGCTCGCCGACGACTTCGTCCAACTGGCGCGCGCCGAATCGCAAACCTATGTGCTGGAGCCGGTGAATCTTGCTGAGCTGATGATCGACGCGAGCGACGAGGTCTGGCCGCAGGCGCACGCCAAGCGCATTACGCTGCATACGGAAACGGACAGCCGAACTGGCGACATTAGCGGTGACATTAGCGGTGACATTAGCGGTGACATTAGCGGTGACATTAGCGGCGACATTAGCGGCGATGACGGCCACTGGATCTGCGCCGACCGCTCGCTGATGACGCGCGCGCTCGTCAACATCCTGAACAACGCGGTCAAATACAGTCCGCCGGATACGCGGATCACGTGCGAGGTTGCGTGCGAGGTTGTGGGCGTGACGCGCACGTGCACGCCCACGTCCGCGCCATCGGCGAAGCATGCCGTTGCAACCGCAACGTCACGCGGCGCGGCGAAGCGCGTATGCTGCACGATCCGCGACCAAGGCTATGGCATTCCGAAGGAACAACAGGCGAGCCTGTTCGAGCGCTTCAGGCGTTTTCATGAAACGGAACGGCCGGAAGTGGGCGGCGCCGGGCTCGGCATGGCCTTCGTGAAGACCGTGGTGACGCGCCACGGCGGCGACGTCGAAGTGGCGAGTGCGCCTGGTCGGGGCACGGCTGTCACAATCTATCTGCCGGTACTCGAAGACACGCAATCGGACCTGCCGGTGCGTCCTCGTCATGACGTATGAGCACGCACTTTATCGAAGCGAGGAATGAACGGTGAAAGCGCTGAAAGCGATCCTTATCCATGCCGCGCTGACAGCGGCGACGCTCACCGGTTGCACCGGCATGCACGCCGACGTGCACACCGCGACGCCCGCGGCCAAACTGCCAGGCGAGCGCACGTACACGATCGCGCGCATGCCGACGCAGGATGCGAGCGCCGACCACGCGCAGTTGGAAACGGCGCTGCGCGACGAACTGACGAAGAAGGGTTTCGCGGATACGGAAGACCAGCCCGCGCATTATCTGCTCTCGGTCGCGTACGCGACGCGGCCGGCGCAAATCGGCGTCGATGTGAATGACTGTATGGCGAGCGATTGTGGCCGGCAGAACGGCGCGCCTTTTTCCCTCTTCGGCGGACGGGTCTATCGGCATTCGCTGACGCTGCGGTTCTTCGAACGCGCGAGCGGACGCGAGGTCTACAAGGTCAGTGCGGCGAGCGACGATCGCGACGCCGATCCGCTGCACGCGATGCCCGCGCTGATAAAGAGCGTGCTGGCCCGATTTCCATTCGACGCACCCGCCAACTGGCGCGTGAAATTGCGCATGGATGACGCGCGCGGCGTGCCGGATGTGGTCTCGGTCACGCCTCTGCAAAGATAACGCCGCAACGAGGCGATCGCGGGCGGCTACTCCTGCGTTTTCAGGTCTTCCGGCCAGCGGTTGTCGAACACGCAATCGGCTAGCGGCATGCGGTCTGCCCATCGCTCCGTTTGCAGCATCGGCTCGCTGTAAAACCGGTCGACGTGGCCAACACACAGTACGGCGACCGGCCGCGCGCCTTCGGGCATGTGCAGGAGCCGGCGCACCGCATCGACGTCGAAGAGGGACACCCAGCCCATGCCGAGCCCTTCGGCGCGCGCGGCGAGCCACATGTTCTGGATCGCGCAGGCCACCGACGCGAGATCCATCTCGGGCAGCGTGCGGCGGCCGAAAATGTGCCGCTCGCGGCCGTCCATCAACGCCATCACGAGCAGTTCGCCGCATTCCAGCATGCCTTCCACTTTCAGCTTCATGAACTCTTCGCGGCGCTTGCCGAGCGCGTCGGCGGTGGCGAGCCGTTCGCTTTCGACGGTCGCATGCAAGGCGCCACGTAAGGCCGGATCGGTGATGCGTGCAATACGCCATGGCTGCATGAAGCCCACGCTCGGCGCGTGATGCGCGGCGTCGAAGAGACGCTGCAACACAATCGGGTCCACGGGATCGCGCACGAAGTGGCGCATGTCGCGGCGCTCGTATATCGCGCGATAGACCGCGTCGCGGTCGGCGTCGTTAAAAGGCTTCGCCATCGAACAGGGCAGCCGTGAAGGCCGGGTTGGAGGGCCAGTAGGCGTGCATGTATGTCGCGACGATCGAGCCGGCGCGATACACCGCCTCGCCGGGGGCATCGCCTTGAGGCCGGGTGGCTGAACGCAGCGGCACGAGCGCCGTGCTCAGCTTCGAGTAGTGAAACGTGTGGCCGGTCATTGGGCCATGCACGCTGTCGATCTGCTGCATGCCGAGCGCGGTGAAGCGCGTTTGCATCGTCGCATGACCGGGCAGCAGGCCGAGCATCGGCGTGCTGACGCCCTGCGTGTCGGTGAGCTGATCGAGCAGATACAGCATGCCGCCGCATTCGGCGACCACCGGTTTGCCGGCCTGCGCATGGGCGCGAATCGCGGCCGCGCTGCGGGCGTTGCCGGCAAGCGCCGCGGCGTGCAGTTCGGGATAGCCGCCGGGCAGGTAAAGCGCGTCCGTGTCGGCAGGCAACGCTTCGTTCGCGAGCGGCGAAAAGTAGTGCACGTGCGCGCCGAGCGCTTCGAGCAGCGCGACGTTGGCCGGATAGATGAACGAGAACGCGGCATCGCGCGCGATGGCGATCTTCCTGTCTCGGAGAAGGCGCGGCAGCACTTGCGGTGTAGGCGCGCCGAAGTCGACCGCGGGCGGCAAATCGGCCAGCGCGGTCTGGCTGAGCGCATCGGCGGCGCGCTCGAGACGCGCGTCGAGATCGTGGATTTCCGCGGCCTGGTGCAAGCCGAGGTGACGGTCGGGCAACTCGATTTCATCGCTCGCGGCAATGTGTCCGCACCAGCGCAGCCCCGGCGGCAACGACTCTTTGAGCATTTGCGCGTGACGGGCCGAGCCGACGCGGTTCGCGAGCACACCGTGAAACGGCACTTGCGGCCTGAAGTTCGCGAGACCGAACGCAACCGCGCCGAAGGTCTGCGCCATCGCCTTCGCCGAAATGACGGCGAGCACCGGCACGCCGAACGCGGTGGCGAGATCTGCGCTGCTCGGCGTGCCGTCGTAGAGACCCATCACGCCTTCGATCAGAATCAGATCGGCTTCGGCCGCCGCTTGCGCGAGCAGATTGCGGCAGGCGTCCTGGCCGACCATCCACAGGTCGAGCGACGGCACGGGTGCGCCGCTCGCGCGCGCGAGAATCATCGGGTCGAGGAAGTCCGGCCCGGTCTTGAACACACGCACGCGCCGCCCCAGCCGCCGATGGTAGCGCGCAAGACCCGCGGTAATCGTGGTCTTGCCTTGACCCGACGCGGGCGCGCTGATGAAGAGCGCGGGGCAGGCTGACACGCTCAGAACTCCACGCCGCGTTGCGCCTTGACGCCTTGCTCGCGGTACGGATGCTTGACGATTCGCATCTCGGTGACGAGGTCGGCGGCTTCGATCAGCGCATCCGGCGCGTGACGGCCGGTCACCACCACATGCAGCATCTCGGGGCGCGCGCTCAGAACGGACAGCACTTCGTCGAGCGGCAGATATTCGTACTTGAGCACGGTGTTCAGCTCGTCGAGGATCACCATCTGATAGTCGCCGCTTTCAATCATCCGGCGCGCTTCGTCCCAGCCTTTGCGCGCGGTGGCGATGTCGGCGTCGCGGTTCTGGGTGTTCCAGGTGTAGCCGTCGCCCATCGTGACGAAATCGCAGTTGGCAATTGCGCCCAGAAAATCGCGCTCCGACGTATGCAGCGCGCCCTTGATGAACTGCACGACGCCAAGGCGCATGCCGTGCCCGAGCACGCGCACGGCCATGCCGAAGGCGGCGGTCGTCTTGCCTTTGCCGGTGCCGGTGTTGACTATCAGCAGACCCTTTTCGACAGTCGCGTTGGCCTGCTTCTTCTCGTGACCCTCGCGCCTGCGTTCGGTCATGCGTTGATGCGATTCGGGATCGGTCTTCATGAAAGGTCCTGTTGGGTGATGGTAGCGCTGTCTGCTTGCACGCGTGTTGCCGATGCAATCGCCACAGTCACGCCGGCCAAAACGGTCTTGCCGACGATGAGGCGTGCGGTGGTTGCAGCGGGTGTCTGTGTTTGTTGACGCGCGGTGATGTTCGCGCGAGTTTGAACCGACGCGTCAGGCGAGGCCGCGAGCAACGCGCAGGGCTCGCAGACACCGTCCACGCCGAGATGCTTGCGCGCGACCGCGCACGGCTCGCCGGCATTCATCGCGGCAATCTGCTCGCGGCTAAACAGCTTTAACGGCAACCCGTGGCGCGCGCAGAAATCGAGCAAGCCTTGCTCATGCGATTTCGTTTCGATTGAAGCGACGGTCGCGATTTCTTCGAATGCATGCGAACCGAGCGCTGCCCGCACTGCCGTTTCAACGTCGTCCGCCGACGTATGCAAGCGGCAGCCAATTCCAACGCTAAGCGTTTTCATTGTGCATCCGGCGCGCGAGCCGTATCCGATGAACCTGCCGCCGCAGCACGCGCGAGCGCCAGCGACGCCACGCCGCCGATCACCACGATCGCGGGCGAGCCGAGTCCCGCGCGCGCGACCGCATCGGCGAATTCGCCGAGCGTCGCGAGCGCATGCCGTTGTTCGGGACGCGTCGCCGATTCAATCGCCGCGCAGGGTGTATCGGGGCGCATGCCAGCCGCGAGCAATGCGCCGCCAATATCGTTCAGCCGCCGCATGCCCATATAGATCACAAGCGTCATGCGCGTGGCGGCCAGCGCGGCCCAATCCGGCTCGCTGCTGCTCGCGCCATGCCCGGTGACGAACACCACGCCTTGCGCATGGTCGCGGTGCGTGACCGGAATGCCAATCGCCGCCGGCGCCGCGATTCCCGCTGTGATGCCGCTGATGACTTCGACTTCGATGCCCGCGTCATGCAGCGCCTGCTGCTCCTCGCCGCCTCTGCCGAAGACGAACGGGTCGCCGCCTTTGAGTCGCGCCACACTGCGCCCCGCGTGCAGATGCTCGAGCATCTGCGCGACGATGCCTTCTTGCGGCGTCGACGGATGACCGCCGCGTTTGCCGACGTATACGACGGACGCATCGGCGCGCGCGAATTGCAGCACGTCCGGGTTCACCAGATCGTCGACGAGTATCACGTCGGCTTGTGCAAGTGCACGCGTTGCCTTGAGCGTCATCAGTTCGACGTCGCCGGGACCCGCGCCGATCAGCCACGCGCGTTTCATCGCGGCTGGCGAACGTGGGGCGGCAGGAACGGCGCGCACGATGCCGCCGTGGACGGAACTGTGCGGCGCGCGAACGGGCGCAATACAGTAGAGATCGAAGTCATTCGAAGCTAGATATTCAGGCACGACGGCAAACGCGGGTTGCGAACCCATTCGCGACATCGTGCTTCAGCGCCTTCACATCCGTCCCCCGCGGATTCCGGCGGCCGGCGGCGTGACGTCATGAAACGCACGGCCGCCTCCGCGTCTGGCCGGTATCCGGGCTGGCGGCCTCACGCGCTTTGCCTTCCCGTCCGCATTCGTTGGAATGTGTTGGACAGTGGCCTCCAAAACGCATGCGCGGCGCAACAAAATTGCGCCGCAGGTCGCTTACCGTTGCGGGGACAGCACAGGTAGAGCGCGCAAGCGCTGCCTGTTTCCCGTTTAACTGCACACGCGAACGCATGTGCGAGCACCAAACGCGCGCCTACGATAGCACACGCAGGCCCGCGCCGGGCTTGCGTTTCCTTGACGGCGTGAGGCTCGGGGCCTACACTCGCACGCACTTCTCGTGCTCGTGTGCGCGCTCGTGCGCATGCAGTTAAACGGGAAACAGGGCGCCCGCCTGCCATGGATTGGGTCAACCTGTGCTGCCCCCGCAACGGTAAGCGAAAAGTGACGTCATGGCGATTTGCATGGCGCCGCGGAGCCGGCTTCGATGTCCACGCGCAAGGCCGCGTCGGCATATCACCACTGGGCGAGAAATCACTCGTCCGGGAAGGGGAAGCGGCGCTTTCGCCAGCCCGGATACCGGCCGGAACACGAAGGACGAACGCCGCGGGGATGCGGCGCTGCGTTCATGACCTCATGCCCGTTTTCAGGTTTCTGCTTTCTGTTGTTGCGGCAACGCCGTCGTTCGTCCCCGTGTTTTGCGATGCAAAAACATGATGCGCGCCAACGCGCGCTAAAGCACCGGCGTGCACGTGCAACTCCTACGGATGGACCTCACGATGCAAACTCAAATGCGCAAGATCCCCGTCACCATCGTCACGGGCTTTCTCGGCAGCGGCAAGACTACGCTGCTGCGGCACATTCTTCAGCATGCGGGCGGCAAGCGCATCGCGGTGATCGTCAACGAGTTCGGCGAACTCGGTATCGACGGCGAAATCCTCAAGGGCTGCGGCATAGGTTGCGACGAGAACGGTGTGGAAAACGAAGGGCAATTGTATGAACTCGCGAACGGTTGCCTGTGCTGCACGGTGCAGGAAGAGTTCTTCCCGGTGATGGAAAAGCTCGTGGAGCGTCGCGAGCAGATCGACCACGTGCTGATCGAAACGTCGGGTCTCGCATTGCCGAAGCCCTTGGTGCAGGCATTCAACTGGCCGCAGATCAAAAGCAGTTTCACCGTCGATGCTGTAGTGACAGTGGTGGACGGCCCCGCTGCGGCAAGCGGCCAGTTCGCCGGGAATCCGCTCGCCGTCGACGCGCAACGCAAAGCCGATCCGAATCTCGATCACGAGTCGCCGCTGCACGAGTTGTTCGAAGATCAATTGTCCGCGGCCGATCTGGTCATTCTGAACAAAACCGATTTGCTCGACGAGGCGCGGCAACATGCGGTTGAAGCCGTGATTCGCGGAGAGATTCCGCCGCAAGTGAAGATTGTGCGGGCGCAGATGGGGCAGCTCGATCTGCACGCGTTGTTGGGGCTCGAAGCCGCGTCGGAAGAAACGATTCACTTGCGCCACGATCATCACGGTTCGGCGGACGACGCCGACCATCATCACGATGAATTCGACTCTGTGGTCGTGCACGCAAACGTGCCGTCACGTGAGGCGGCGATCGCCGCGTTGCAAGCGCTCGTGGAAAGCAACACGATTTACCGCGTGAAAGGTTTTGCGGCATTGCCGGGCGCGGCGATGCGCCTCGTGATTCAAGGCGTGGGCCGCCGCTTCGACAGTTATTTCGATCGACGCTGGCAAGCGGGGGAAGGCGGTGAAAACGCTCAGAGCCGCTTTGTACTGATCGGTGAAGACCTCGACCAAGCCGCTCTGCAACGCGCGTTCGACGCGGCGCTCGGCGTGCAGTCGGGCGCGATAGCGCCGGGCGCCGTAGCGCAACAGGCGTAAGCGCAGATGCACTTACTGCGCACCACGCCCGGCGGTTTCGTCGACGATACGCAAGGCGTGATCCGTATCGATCAGCGGCCCGCGCACATCGTCGTGCTCAGTTCCGCGGATACAACGCTGTCGCTGCTGGCGAGCGTGTTTCCTCGTCTCGGCGAGGGTTTTCCAAGCGTGCGCCTCGCGAACGTCACGTATTTGCGGCAACCGGCATCGGTCGATTTCTACGTCGAAGATGTGCTGCAACATGCTCGCGTCGTAGTGGTCGATCATCTTGGCGGCGAAGCGTATTGGCCGTATGGCATCGAGCAGGTCGTCGCGCTCGCCGAGCGCAAACAGCAGACGCTCGCGATGTTTTCCGGCGATCTGCAGGAAGATCCCAATCTCCTCGCGCGCAGCACGGCGGATGCCGATCTATGCCATCAGCTATGGCGTTATCTGCGTGAAGGCGGGCCGCAGAATGCTGAGGCGTTTCTGCGCTGCATCGCTCATCGCGCGTTTGGTTGGGGGCAGGAGCCTGCGCCGCCGCGCGCGTTGCCCGCCGCGTCGCTCTTCCATCCCGAACGCGATACGCCGACTATTGCCGACTGGCAGGCGCGCTGGCAGCACGACGCGCCCGTCGCCGCGATTCTGTTCTACAAGGCGCATCTTCAGGCGGCCAACACGGCCGTGTTCGATGCGCTGATCGAGGCGCTCGAATCGCAAGGTCTGAACCCGTTGCCGATTGCGATCACGTCGCTCAAAGATGCGATGAGCCGCGAAGTCGTGCAGTCGCTGTGCGCGCAACATAACGCGGCATTGGTGCTTAATACGACTGCGTTTGCCGCGTCCGCCATCGACGACCCCGAGCCGCTCGCACTCGCCGGCGATGCACCAGTGCTGCAGGTAATCCTGAGCGGCGGCAATCGCGAGGACTGGCTCAAGGACAATCAAGGCCTCAATTCGCGCGACATCGCCATGCATATCGCGCTGCCGGAAGTGGACGGCCGCATCATCACGCGCGCGATCAGCTTCAAGGGACTCGCGTATCGTTGCCCGCATACAGAAGTGGATGTGGTCCGTTATCAGCCGGATCTCGAACGCGTGGGTTTTCTCGCTGAATTGAGCCGCCGCTGGTGCCGTCTGCGTTCGGTCGATAACGCGGACAAGAAACTTGCGCTGATTCTCG
This sequence comes from Paraburkholderia rhynchosiae, assembly GCF_002879865.1. Classification (GTDB taxonomy): domain Bacteria; phylum Pseudomonadota; class Gammaproteobacteria; order Burkholderiales; family Burkholderiaceae; genus Paraburkholderia; species Paraburkholderia rhynchosiae. Next base: position 4,844 of record NZ_PNXY01000012.1, on the reverse strand, counting down.
CCAACTATCCGATGAGCGAAGGGCGTATCGGCAATGGCGTCGGGCTCGACACGCCGGCGTCGGTGATCGGCATTCTGTCGATGCTGCGCGATGAAGGTTATCGTCTCGCCGAAGTGCCTGCGAATGGCGACGCGCTGTTGAAAAAGCTCACCGACGGCGTGACCAACGACCCGGTCGTGCGCGATTTACGGCCGGCGTTGCAAAGCCTTGCACTCAGCGATTACCTCGCGCATTTCAACGCGCTGCCTGCCGAAGCGCGCGACGCATTGAACGCGCGTTGGGGTCCGCCCGAGCAGGACCCGACAGTGCGGCGCGGGCGTTTCATGATTGCGGGCTGGCGCTGCGGCCACGTGTTCGTCGGTATTCAGCCGTCGCGTTCGCGCGAGCAAGGCGATTACGCGAGCTATCACGACGCCGAACTGGTGCCGCCGCATGCGTATCTGGCGTTCTATTTCTGGCTGCGCCATCAGTTCGGCATCGACGCGGTCGTGCATGTCGGCAAGCATGGCAACCTCGAGTGGCTGCCCGGCAAGAGTGTCGCGTTGAGCGATACATGCTGGCCCGATCTGATTCTCGGGCCGCTGCCGCATCTGTATCCGTTCATCGTCAACGATCCCGGCGAGGGCAGTCAGGCAAAACGCCGCGCGCAAGCCGTGATTATCGATCACCTGATGCCGCCGCTCACGCGTGCCGAGACCTATGGGCCGTTGCAGGATCTCGAACGCCAGGTCGACGAATACTATGAAGCGCTGATGGTCGACCCACGCCGCTCGAAGCTGTTGCGGCGCACGATTCTTGCGACGATCGTCGAACATAAGCTGCATGAAGAACTGAGTCTCTCCGAGCCGAATGGCGAGGACGATGAAGACGTGCTGCTCACGCGCGTCGACGCGTGGCTTTGTGAATTGAAGGAAGCGCAGATTCGCGACGGTCTGCACACGTTCGGCCAATCGCCGCAAGGCGTGCAACGACGCGATACACTGCTCGCGTTGGGGCGTTTTCCAGTGGGCGACGGGCAAGGCGGCAAAGCCGGTCTGATCGATGCATTGGCCCGCGATCTGCGGATCGATCATTTCTTCGACCCGTTGTCGGTGGATTGGTCGGCGCTGTGGACCGGCCCGCGGCCCGACATGCTGCAACACGTGAGCGATGTGCCCTGGCGGCATTGCGGCGATACGCGCGAGCGTCTCGAACTGCTCGCGGCAGAGATGCTGCGTAGCGTATGCGACGAGCAGAGCGACGCGTCGTCGACTGCATTTGCCGAAGCAAATTTGCCGCAAGCGCAGCGCGTGATCGAGCGTCTGCGCAACGACGTGCTGCCGCGGCTCGACGCATGCGGTCCGCAGGAAATGCTGCATTTGAAGCGCGGCCTTGAAGGGCGTTTCGTGCCGCCAGGGCCGAGCGGTTCGCCATCGCGTGGGCGGCCCGATGTGCTGCCCACCGGCCGCAACTTCTATTCGGTCGACACGCGCGTGGTTCCGACGCAAGCCGCGTGGTCGCTCGGTTTGAAATCGGCGCAGCAGTTGATCGAGCGGCACTTGCAGGAACACGGCGATTACCCGCGCGCGATCGGCCTTTCCGTATGGGGCACCGCGACGATGCGGACCGGCGGCGACGACATCGCGCAGGCGCTCGCGTTACTCGGCGTACGGCCGAAGTGGGCGCCGGGCAGCCATCGCGTGACCGACTTCGAAATCATGCCGATCGAAGCGTTCGATAGGCCGCGTATCGACGTCACGCTGCGAGTATCCGGCTTTTTCCGTGATGCGTTCGCGAACGTGATGCATTTGTTCGATGCAGCGGTGCAGGCCGTCGCCGAACTCGACGAACCGGAGGAACTGAATCCGATTCGCGCGCGCGTGCTGCGCGAGCGCGATGCTTTGATCGCACGGGGCATGGACGCAACGGAAGCGCGCAAGCGTGCCGGCTGGCGCGTATTCAGCGCGCGGCCCGGCGCCTATGGCGCGGGCTTGCAGGACATGATCGACTCGCAGCAATGGCAGACCGACGCGGATCTCGCGAATGCCTATCAGGCGTGGGGCGGTTATGCGTACACGCAGAAAAGCGCGGGCGAAGAGGCGCGTCACGCGTTCGGCGCACGCCTCGCCGCGATGGATGTCGTGTTGCAGAATCAGGACAACCGCGAGCACGATCTGCTCGACTCGAACGACTACTACCAGTTCCAGGGCGGCATGGTTGCGGCCGTGCGGCATCTGGCGGGCAATCAGCCGAGCGTTTATCACGCCGATCACAGCAATCCGGCTGCGCCGCGCGTGCGCACGCTACATGAGGAAATCGCGCGCGTGGTCCGCTCCCGCGTGGTCAACCCCAAATGGCTCGATGGCGTAAAGCGTCACGGTTATAAGGGCGCTGCTGAGATCGCCGCGACCGTCGACTATCTGTATGGCTACGACGCGACTGCGCGCGTGGTCGCGGATCATCAATATGCGCTCGTCACCGATGCTTATCTGAACGACGCGGACACGCGCGAGTTCTTGCAACGGCACGATCCGCATGCGCTGCATTCGATTTGCGAGCGTCTGCTCGAAGCGATGCAACGCGGCCTGTGGCAGGCGCCTGGCAACTACCGCGCGCAAGTTGAACAGCACCTGCTCGCGAGCGAACAGCAGATTGAAGGAACGCAGATATGAATGCAGTCACGCAAGATGCACAGCAACACGCGGCACAGCGGCCCGCGTTTCCGTTTGCCGCGTTGATCGGCCAGGCGTCGTTGCAGCAGGCGTTGCTGCTCGCCGCGATCGATCCGGGACTCGGTGGCGTGCTCGTGAGTGGGCCGCGCGGCACGGCCAAGTCCACGGCGGCACGCGCCCTCGCCGAGTTGCTGCCAGAAGGGCAACTGGTGAATCTGCCGCTTGGCGCGAGCGAGGATCGCTTGATCGGCACGCTCGACATCGAAACCGTGCTGCGCGACGGTGCTGTGCGTTTCTCGCCGGGGCTGCTCGCGAAAGCGCATCGCGGCGTGCTGTATGTGGATGAGGTGAATCTGCTTCCCGATGCGCTAGTCGATGCATTGCTCGATGCCGCGGCGAGTGGCGTGAATACTGTTGAACGAGATGGTGTTTCGCATAGTCATGAAGCGAGCTTCGTACTGATCGGCACCATGAATCCGGAGGAGGGCGAACTGCGGCCGCAATTGATCGACCGTTTCGGCTTGATGGTCGAATTGCAGAACTGTTTCGAGCCGCGCGTGCGTGAGGAGATTGTGAAGGCGCGGCTCGCGTTCGATCTCGATCCGTCTGGTTTTCGCGCGGGTTATGCGGGACAGCAGGCACAGTACGTCGAGCGAATTCACGCGGCACGCAACGCGCTGCCGCAGCTTTCTTTCGATGATGCCGTGCATGCGCATGTCAGCGCGTTGTGCATCGACGCGGCCGTGGATGGCTTGCGCGCCGACCTCGTGATGCTTCGCGCGGCCCGTGCGCTCGCGGCGTTCGAGCAGGCGGAGGCGGTGAGTTCGCAGCATGTCGAGCGGGTCGCGGAGGCGGTGCTCGTGCATAGGCGGCATCATCGCGAGACATCATCGGCTGGCGATGTGCGCGATAGCCAATCTGAAGCGGTGGCGGGGGATCTGCCGCAGCGTTCTGCCGTATCTCGGTCTGCCAATGCTGCCGGCGATTGCGATTGGGGCTATCTGCCGCCAGAGCCGACTGCGACCGCGCACGTCAAAGGCGTCATACCGCTTAGTGTAAAAAAACGCTGAGCCATCGGAAGGGCTCCGCCGCTGACTCTCGCAGCGGTTTCCGATGGCGGCAACGGGCGGGCACGCAATCGTGTGTGTGTGTGGATTCGCACGGCGATTCACGGGGTCATCCGCGTGGCATGCATGGCCGGCGTATCGCATGGCCGCAGACGTTTGCGGCGATGGGACAGGTGGGACGAAAGGGGCAACACGCATTGACTGCCGAGCATCTGCGTTTCGTGCGCGAGGCGCCGCGCGGCGGCGTACTGCATTGCTTCGTGCTCGATTGTTCCGGTTCCATGCTGGCCGGCCAGCGGCTTTCGCTTGCCAAAGGATTGCTGATTGCACTGTTCGACCGCGCCAGCGCCATGCGTGCCGAGGCTGCGCTTGTTTGCTTCGGCGGAGCGGGCGCGGACCTGCGTTTCGGTCCCGCAGTGCCGCGCTGGTGGAATGAGCGTTGGCTTGGGCCAGTCGGCGGTGGTGGCGGCACGCCGTTCGCGTCCGGCGTTCGACGCGCAACGCAATTGCTGGAGCGCAGTGCGCGCCGCAAACCCGCGCAGCAGCGCTGGCTCTGGATTCTGACCGACGGCCGCACGACTGATGAGGCGACGCGCCCGCTGAATGCGGACGAGGTTGTATTCGTCGACTTCGAGCGCGGCACGGTACGGCTTGGCCGCTGCGAAAGATTGGCTCAGGCTTGGGGCGCGCGGCGCTTTACGCCGGAAGAATTGATCGGGTGAGCGGCGAGTAGGTACGGCACCGTCATTGCGTGGTTACGAGTGAGGCAGTGAAGCCTCGGGAAATAGATCGGATATCTAACTATTTCTTCTCGTTAGAAGAAAGGGCGGTTTCTCGCAGTTCTGAAATTTTCGAAAATAATTTCACTGAGGGGGTTGACGGGGTGCGGGCCACATCGCATAATTCGCCTCCCGTTTGATGACGGACGCGAAGAAAGCAGAGCTTCCAAGCGAATGATCTTTAAAAATTAACAGCCGATAAGTGTGGGCGCTTGATGCGCGACGCGAGGTGGATCCTTCGGGGTCTGCCGTAAAGCGGAAGTATCAAGTCTCACACAGTAATGAAAGGAAGGTCAGGCCGTTGAAAGATGGCTGGACACTTCGTCAGTACGTTGAGTGAGCGACCG
>NZ_PNXY01000129.1 GCF_002879865.1 Paraburkholderia rhynchosiae | reverse complement strand
ATCATGTAAGGCACCCACTGTTGGGATAAAACCAATCGTTGTTCCTGAGCGTTTGGCTGCTTTAACAATGTGTTGCATCTCTTTTACCGTAGTAATCAGCTTAGTCATTGTTATTAACCTCATTCATAATTTTCTTTTTATACGTATATTCTTCTGATGGAAATGCACCAGATTTAACTTCTTGATCGTATTGTTTTAAACCGTCCACACCAACACTAAAATCAGCAAATTGCTTCACAAATTTCGCTTTATGTTCAACACCATAATTTAACATATCGTGATAAACCAATACTTGACCATCTGTACCTTTTCCTGCACCAATACCAATGACTGGAATTGTTAAGTGCTTGCTAATTTCTTCTGCTAAATCATTTGGAATTGCTTCAAGTACTAACGCTACTGCACCAGCTTGTTCTACATTTTTCGCATCTAAAATAAGTTGCTCCGCTGCTTCTTTC
>NZ_PNXY01000128.1 GCF_002879865.1 Paraburkholderia rhynchosiae | reverse complement strand
GTTATGGCCATTGGTCGAACTTACGAAGAATCATTGTTAAAAGCAATTCGATCACTTGAGTATGGTGTGCATCACTTAGGATTACCAAATGGTGAAAGCTTCGATCTTGATTATATTAAAGAACGTATTTCACACCAAGATGATGAACGATTATTTTTCATCGGCGAAGCAATTAGAAGAGGGACAACATTAGAAGAAATTCATAATATGACTCAGATTGATTACTTCTTCTTACACAAGTTCCAAAACATTATTTATATTGAGCATCAACTAAAAGAGCATCAAGGTGATTTAGAATATCTTAAATATGCAAAAGATTATGGATTTAGTGATAAAACAATAGCGCATCGCTTTAATATGACGGAAGAAGAAGTATATCAATTGCGTATGGAAAATGATATTAAACCTGTTTACAAGATGGTTGATACTTGCGCAGCTGAATTTGAATCTTCAACACCATATTATTATGG
>NZ_PNXY01000127.1 GCF_002879865.1 Paraburkholderia rhynchosiae | reverse complement strand
GGTCAAGAAAATCAATTACTTAATACTAAAAAAGCATTAGGATTAAAAACATTTTTAGAGGAAAGAGGACATGAGTTCATTATATTAGCAGATACTGGTGAAGACTTAGATAAACATTTACCAGATATGGATGTGATTATTAGTGCGCCATTTTATCCTGCATATATGACTCGTGAACGTATTGAAAAAGCACCGAGCTTGAAATTAGCAATTACAGCAGGTGTAGGATCTGACCATGTAGATTTAGCGGCAGCAAGTGAACACAATATTGGTGTCGTTGAAGTTACAGGAAGTAATACAGTTAGTGTGGCAGAACATGCGGTTATGGATTTATTAATACTTCTTAGAAACTATGAAGAAGGTCATCGTCAATCAGTAGAAGGTGAATGGAACTTGTCTCAAGTAGGTAATCATGCGCATGAATTACAACACAAAACAATTGGTATTTTTGGATTTGGTCGAATTGGACAA
>NZ_PNXY01000126.1 GCF_002879865.1 Paraburkholderia rhynchosiae | reverse complement strand
ACTGTAGAAGGTTTAAAACATAAAACATTACCAGCATTTTCTGTTCAATACCATCCTGAAGCAAATCCAGGACCGTCAGATTCAAACTATCTATTTGATGATTTTGTAGCAATGATGACTAATTTTAAGGAAAAGGAGCGTCATATCAATGCCTAAACGTAATGATATCAAAACAATTTTAGTAATAGGGTCTGCGCCAATTATCATAGGTCAAGCAGCTGAATTTGATTATGCTGGAACACAAGCATGTCTAGCTTTAAAAGAAGAGGGATATCGAGTTATTCTTGTAAATTCAAATCCAGCGACAATCATGACTGATAAGGAAATTGCGGATAAAGTATATATCGAACCGTTAACTCATGATTTTATAGCGCGAATTATACGTAAAGAGCAACCTGACGCTTTACTTCCAACTTTAGGTGGTCAAACAGGTTTAAACATGGCGATTCAACTACACGAAAGTGGTGTGCTTCAAGAT
>NZ_PNXY01000125.1 GCF_002879865.1 Paraburkholderia rhynchosiae | reverse complement strand
AAAGTGCACATTATTAAATTATCATTTCCAAAACTCAATGCAGCTCATCGCATCCATTTTTGCCTGGCAACGTTCTACTCTAGCGGAACGTAAGTTGGCTACCATCGTCGCTAAGAACCTTTCTTGACTTGTGACAATCGCTTGCTTCTTTCCTCTCCTTCGGCTCTCGCTTACTCATTTAGCTCTACTAAACTCGTTGCGCTCTTTTCTCGTTTCGTCAGATTCTAACGTTTTCACTTCGCCAAGCCATTTTTCTTTGTGTTAACTTTTATTTTGACGTTTTAGAAATAAAAAAAGAGACCTTGCGGTCTCAATGCGGCTCATCGCATCCATTTTTGCCTGGCAACGTTCTACTCTAGCGGAACGTTGCCAGGCATAATATTAATCCACAGTAGCTCAGTGGTAGAGCTATCGGCTGTTAACCGATCGGTCGTAGGTTCGAGTCCTACCTGTGGAGCCATGGCTCCTTGGTCAAGCGG
>NZ_PNXY01000124.1 GCF_002879865.1 Paraburkholderia rhynchosiae | reverse complement strand
CTCAACCTACGCGCAGCAGGGCGCGACGCTCACGAGCGCGGGCACCGTGACGATGACCGGCAACGGTCTCGCGAACCAGTACACGGTGAACGCCGCAGGCGATATCTCCGCCGCCGGCGCCACCGTCGACGTCACGTTTTCCGCGTGATAGCCCTGGTTGGTGAAGCTGTTCGCGCTCACCCGCACATCCTGGCCGGCGTAGAGATTTCCCGCGTTGGTCAGGCTCGCGCCGGTGCCGGTGAGCGACAGGTTGTTGCCCGCGACGATCTGGCCGGCGTTCTGGGTCGTAAAGACGGTGACGGTGGATGTCTGCGCGGCCGGCGGTCCGGTTGTCGGGATCACGTTCGCTGGCGCGGTCATTGCGCCAGACGGATTGCCCAGCGCATCGACGGACTCAAGCATCGCGGCGAGCGTTCCTGCTGCATACGCCGCCTTCAGTTGCGTGAGAAAACCCGCATACGAAGCAGCATCGATGCTGTCGGT
>NZ_PNXY01000123.1 GCF_002879865.1 Paraburkholderia rhynchosiae | reverse complement strand
ATTACAGACAGAACTAAAAGATACACAAAGTATGCAGTATCGAGAATCAAACCCACCAGCAACACCTGAGACATTTAACGACTATGAATTTTATGCGATGGAAGGGCATCAGTATCATCCAAGTTACAAATCACGTTTAGGATTTACGTTGAGTGATAATTTGAAATTTGGTCCTGACTTTGTACCAAACGTTAAACTGCAATGGTTAGCTATCGACAAAGATAAAGTAGAAACGACGGTATCAAGAAATGTTGTAGTTAACGAAATGTTACGTCAACAAGTTGGCGATAAGACTTATGAACATTTTGTACAGCAAATTGAAGCGTCTGGCAAACATGTAAATGATGTTGAGATGATACCTATACACCCATGGCAGTTTGAACATGTCATCCAAGTTGATTTGGCTGAAGAAAGGCTTAATGGCACAGTACTATGGTCAGGGGAAAGTGATGAGCTATATCACCCTCAACAATCGGTTCGTACGATGTCGCCA
>NZ_PNXY01000122.1 GCF_002879865.1 Paraburkholderia rhynchosiae | reverse complement strand
CGATCTGGCAGTCCACGCGTGGGTCCTCATGCCTGACGCGGTACAGCTCCTCGTCACGCCTTCATACGAGTCGAGCGTGGCCATGGCGATGCAAGCGGTCGGCCGTCGCTATGTCGAGACCTTCAACCGCCGCCATGGACGCCGCGGTATCGTGTGGCGTGGCGGATACTCGGCAACAGTGATCGAGCCCGACCGGTACTTCCTGCTCGCGAGCCAGGTCATCGATCATGCGCCGGTGCGAAACCGCCTTGTGACCGAGCCGGGAAAATACCAGTGGTCGAGCTATACGCACCACGTCGGGCTGCGTGTCGATAGCTTCATCAAGGACCATCCACTCTATCGGGCGCTCGGCAATACGCCGTTCGAGCGCCACCAGGCTTACCGCGATCTGGGCGCACAGCGTCTTGACGAACGCGAGGTCAATAACCTGATGCAGTCGACGCTCGAGGGCTGGGTGCTCGGCAGCGCCGCGTATTGCGAGTGGGCGGCGCAGACCGCCAATCGGCGTTTAAT
>NZ_PNXY01000121.1 GCF_002879865.1 Paraburkholderia rhynchosiae | reverse complement strand
TTTTTTAACTGATGATGATGAAAAAAATCAAGAAATTGTAAGTGATTTAGAAAAAGGTTTGTATCGAAAGCGTATGTTAAGTTATGGTGGATTGCTGAAACAAAAGCATAAAATTTTAAACTTAGATGATGCTGAAGATGGAAATTTGATTAATACAAGTGATGAAGATAAAACAACAGATGAAGAAGAAAAGGCACATTCGATTACGGCAATTTGGAATTTTGAAAAGCAAAATTATTATTTAAGGCATTAGTGATAACTGATGTCTTTTTTTATTACTTTTTTGTAAAAAAGTGCTGTCTTATTTTTGTGACAAATGCTGTATGTAGTGTCACAAAACTGTGACAAACGCAATATATTGTGTCACAAAAGTGTGACATTTCGTCTTTTTATGCCCCCATGCAAAAAGATCGACGCAGTCTTGAAATATCTGGCGTTGCCAGATACCTCATATATAGATGGGGGCATATTTTCCTTATGCCCTTAAGAGGCTCTTAGAGAAAAATTGCAATTTCTCGAT
>NZ_PNXY01000120.1 GCF_002879865.1 Paraburkholderia rhynchosiae | reverse complement strand
AACGCAATCCGTCCTGAGTGGGATTAAGCCGGCTACCGTTGCGTTCGAAAAGTGGGAACGCCGTGATGCTCTCGAGCTGCGATATCAGGCGGCTCACCTGCGGCTGCGACGTATGCATGACGCGAGCGGCATTCGTCATCGAGTTTGACGACATGACCGCACGGAAAGCCTCGATGTGGCGAAATCCTAACTTTAGCTTCTGCATATCGTTTTTGTATCGTTCAATGCGAGAGACGCATTGGACTTTAGCATATTGATGACCGATATTTGGTTCGTAGCCAAGCAAATTCCGTTGTTTTGAATCGCACTGCAGCGGTCCGGAATCGCGGTCGAAAATGATCATTAAGGGAAGCTAAGCACATGAAAGTTTCTTCTATCCTGACCGCTGCGATGACGCTAGCCGGGTTCTACGCAGGACTTGGCCTGACGACCGCAGCTTATGCGGATAGCTCCAGCCGGCTGGATCGCATCAAGGAAACCGGCACGATTACCGTGGGCTATCCGACCACCTCGCTGCCCTTCGCCT
>NZ_PNXY01000011.1 GCF_002879865.1 Paraburkholderia rhynchosiae | reverse complement strand
GTGTGCATGCGTCTGCATCGCGAACAGGCCTTTTTTCTGGCCTCTTTTCGTCGATTTGCCGATCGCAACCGGCGTCTCTTTTATGCCACCGCTGAAGAGCAGCGCCGCGCTGTACACCTCTCGACGCGTCATTCTGTTCCGGACTGAGACCAACATCGGGGCGGGCTCCTCGTCGATATATGAACGGCGGTGAAGCATGCCGCTTCGCAACCTGCGGCGACCAGGTGCCTGACGTGCGGTGCCCCGACATGCGCCGACGGATCGCCTAAACTTTAGAACCAACGGTCGTCGCCCTTCGCGCGCCGCTACTTCGCTATGGTGCATATCTTCTTCGCTGCTTCCATCCAGCGGCATATTGCAACGCCCGAGCGCGAGATCGAGGCGCGCACGCTTGGGGACGCATTTGAGGCCGTCTTCGCCGCGCAGCCTCGACTTCGCGGCTACATCCTTGATGACCAGGGTTCATTGCGGCAGCATCTCGCCGTGTTTGTTGACGGCCGGCGGGTGCGCGACCGACAACATCTAGCCGAGCCCCTTGGCGAGGAAAGCCGGATATACGTCGTACAGGCGCTGTCGGGCGGATAAAAGCTTGCATTCGTCCAGACTTTTAAATTGCACCTGGCCAGCACTGAAGTCCTTACTCCAGTCGACAGGAGACCCGCAACATGAGCGATCGATTGCTTGTCGCAACCCGAAAGGGGCTGTTCGTTTTGCAAGCCGGTGGCGACGGCGGCTGGACGCTTGGTGAGCCGTATTTCGTCGGCGAGCCTGTGAGCATGGTCCTGCCGGATGCCCGCGACGGATCGCTGTATGCCGCGCTTAATCTCGGGCACTTCGGCGTGAAGCTGCATCGCCGGCGCGCGGGGGCGACGGACTGGGAAGAGTGCGCAGTGCCCGTCTATCCGCCACAGCCTGCCGACGAGACGCGCACCGGTCACGGCGCGAACGCGAGCGTGACCGGGGAAGCGGATGCCCGGGTGGACAATGCCGCCGCGCCCGGCCCGCTGATCCCTGCCTGGACGCTACAGCAAATCTGGTCGCTCGAAACCGGCGGTCTGGACGAGCCGGGCGTTCTATGGGCCGGCACAATTCCGGGCGGGCTTTTCCGCTCCGACAATGGCGGTGACACATGGGTGCTCAACCGCGCGCTGTGGGATCGCCCGGAGCGGTCCGAATGGTTCGGAGGGGGATATGACGCGCCAGGCATCCATTCCGTGATGGTCGATCCGCGAGACAGCCGGCACCTGACGATTGGCGTGTCGTGCGGCGGCGTCTGGCAAACCGATGACGGCGGCGCCATGTGGCGCGTCAGTGCTGAGGGCATGGAGGCCGACTACATGCCGCCGGAGCGGCGCGGCGATGCCAACGTGCAAGACCCGCACCGCGTTGTGCAATGCCCAGCGAGCCCGGATGCGTTGTGGACGCAGCATCATTGCGCGATCTTCCGCTCGACCGATGGTGCGGCGCATTGGCAGCGCATCGAAGCGCAACCATCGAGCTTCGGCTTCGCGGTTGCCGTGCATCCGCGGGAGCCGGACACTGCGTGGTTTGTGCCCGCCGTGAAAGACCAGTGCCGCATCCCGGTGGACGGCCAGCTCGTCGTCACGCGCACACGCGACGGTGGCCGCACATTTGAGCGTTTCTCTAACGGGTTGCCGCCCGCACCGGCGTACGACCTCGTGTATCGGCATGCGCTTGCGGTGGATGAGTCGGGCATGCGCCTCGCGATGGGGTCTACTACTGGCGCGCTATGGACGTCCGACGACGGAGGCGAAAACTGGCAATTGGTGTCAGCGCATTTGCCGCCTGTTTACTGTGTTCGGTTTTCATGAGGCCGAGGCGCCGGGTAAGGCGGCTGGTACATAAGCCTCTCGACAATGCCGTTTTGACAGGGCAGATACTCGCGTGACAATAGATTTTTTGCGCCGTTCTACCGTTAAATACCCAAAGCACGCAGGCAGTAACCGACGAGCCGAACTCAAGTATCCGGCAACGTATGGGACATGAAAAGCGCGATGTTCTTTCGCATGCGCCGATGTGCGTTGAATCTGCAAGTCATGCGGCGCATTCGGCATAGTCCGCTGCTCTCTCTCCTGTGATTTGCTGGAGATATAAATCTTGAGCAGTACTGCGGGATGGTAAGAAGGCCGTCCGGTGCTCGCAGCATTGGTCTCTTCGAACCCGAGCGATGCAAGGTCCAGTTCCTCGACGAACGCGTCGATAATCCGCACAGTGTTGTCTTCACCAATACAGTCATCGAGACGACGTCATTGGCAGCTCAATGCTAGCAATTATCCGATTGATACCATGACACGCCCCTATGCTTCGTAAGCGCTCGGCAATGTCACCTCGAATTCTCGATAGATTCAGAGCGAAGAATAACATCGTTGGAACGGAGCGCCGCCGCGTCTCCGATCGGCCATACCACACCCTAGCTCACCTTGTTTTAAATTTATCGGGTGGCCGCTGCGGACTTTCTCACTATCCAGCGCGCGGCTAATCCGGCAGCGTGCTCGGGCTGCGACACGCCGACGTCCGTATGCTGCAGCCGTCTAATCTTTGGAGGTCGGGAATGGGCAAGCATGCACAACATGTCATCGTCGGACTGGTGGCGATCGTCCTGTCATCTTCTGCATTAGCACAGGCAGCCGACGCACGCGCTATTGTAGAGCGCATTAACTCTGCCTGGAATCAAGCGTTCAACACCCATAACGCTCAGGCTCTCGCTGCGCTATACGAGGAGACGGCCAAGGTTTCACCCGGCAACGGGAAAACGGTTGAAGGTCGCTCCGAGATAGAGGCGCTTTTCAAGGGTGCGTTGGAGAATGGATTTCACGATCATTCGATCGAAGTCATCGACGCCAGACGCAATGGAAATATGGCGTACGAATTAGCGACGTGGCATGCGGCCGGGCCGGAAAAGGACGGAAAGAGTCCGCAGTTCACTGGCGTTCTCGTCAACGTGTTCCATAAGGATGCCGATGGACGGTGGCGCTCTATATCGCACATCTGGAATACCGCACCACAATAAAGCATTAGCAACCGCTATGTGCTGACACTCGACGGTAAGCGCCCGACCACTTGCTAGTGAGGTGGCCGAGCAGCAACTGGACTGCTTGAACGTTTTTCGTACGGCGGTGGGCCAGATTTCCTCAAGCTTCAGCGCCGACTTTTGTCGGGTAGCTTGTCTTTGTTCCGCGGCACGCGCGGCGCACCGCTGCTGATAGTTGCTTCCATGAACGTTCGGGTTGATCCAGCAAATCATTGCAGTTCGCGCTACCGTCATTCAGCGTCGCGGGAGGGTTTTGTCGGTAAAATCGGTGCGACACACGAGTTCATTGGTCGATGCCTGGACGCCGACAGACCGTCGTAGACAGATGGGCCGTACCAGGAGAATTTTTTGGCGCGATTCGGCTTCCATAATGTAAGCGAGAGCAGGGCGTGTGACGGTACCCTTTACGGTATCATGTGCGCACGGATCGTCCCCACCGTCCGCCGGCCTTGGCCCCAAGGCCCCGATTTAGAATCGAGTGGGAGTGAGCTCACTGCTCCAGTTCGTTCCGGGAGCCCGGTATTTTTATGTTTTTGCGTTAAAAGCATGAAGCTCCTGTCCGGCGTGGGTCTGCTGTGATCTGGATAATGCCAGACGGGAATGTCGGTATCGTCGACGGTATCGAAATTTCCGCCCTGGCGACACTAAAGCCGCACGAGGCAACCGGGTTCGGTTCTGCAGTGTCTGCAGCTTGGTGGAGGCCGCGCTGCTGCGTGATCAGGCGCAAGGGCGTTCGAATCCTGCGGCTTATCCCCGCAGCGCCATCGCCATCTTCACGCCAATGGTGATCAGGGCCAGAAAGCACACTTGACCTCTGCGACGCGCCGCATAACGACACAAAGCAAGAGCGGCCATCCAGGCGGCGGCCAACCGCATGGAGGGAGCTTGCCCGCCAGCAAACTCCTGTGTCCATTCACGCTCCAGGCGCGGTTTATAGAGGGATTCAAATACATCGCGACAGCAATTAAAAATACGCCCAGAATGTTCGGAGAGCGGCCTTTCCGTGGCCGCCAAAACGGGGAGTGAAATGGCAAAAGGTCAACTGCGTAGTAATCGAGAGGCAAAGAAGCCTAAACAACCCAAAAAGTTGCCATCGCCCGGAACGGATTTGTTCAAGACGCCTACCTCGAAGGCTTCCGCGCCGAGCAGCGTGGCGAAGAAAAAGTAACCGACACGCGCATGTGACGAGCGATCGTCTCGCTCCACCTGCGCGCACTTTTCGACAAGGTGTATAGCGGCCCGCGAGAAACAGCGTCGCCGGGATTCGCGCTGCACCTTGTTGCCTTTCATTGCGGTCGTTTTCAGCGTGTCCGAGTCGTTACCCGTTGCCGCTCCAGTTTGTTGTGTCGCGGTGGGTTGTCCATTGAGGGGCTACATCGATCAGAAGCTGCCGCTTTGGAGCATAGGGCACGGTGCGATGCATTCGTTCCGCAGTCTTCTAGTCGACGTGAGCGTACCGAAGGGCCTTGAGTGCCAGCGCGTCACGCGCTTTATCAATGGAAGGGATGATCAGATGAAACTTCGCGTGGGCTATGAACTGATTTATGAGTGCGCACAGCCGACACCGATGATGTTGATGCTGAACACGCATTTTTCCCGCGCTCAAGATGTACTATCCGCCGATCTGCTGGCGGTCGATCCCCCGGTGGTGATCACGCAGTATCGCGATAGCTTCGGCAATCTGTGTAGCCGCCTGGTCGCGCCGCAGGGGCTCATTTCGCTTTCCACAAGCGCGCTGCTCAACGTTTCCGATCAACCGGAGACGCGCGAGCCGTTCGACTATCAGCATGCCGTCGAAACGCTGCCGGACGAATGTCTGGCGTTTCTGCTCGGCAGCCGCTATTGCGAAACTGATCTGCTCTCCGACATTGCATGGAAACTGTTTTCCAATACGCCAGCGGGCGGCGCCCGGGTGCAGGCGATTTGCGACTACGTGCATCGCCATATCACGTTTGGATACGAATTTGCACGACCGACCAAGACCGCATTTCAGGCGTGGCAGGAACGCAAGGGCGTGTGCCGCGATTTCGCTCATCTGGCCGTGGCGCTGTGCCGCGCGATGAATATTCCGGCGCGTTACTGCACCGGCTACATCAGCGATGTGGGTGTGCCGCCGCCGTGGAGCGCGATGGACTTCGCGGCCTGGTTCGAAGCCTATGTCGGCAGCTCATGGCAGACCTTCGATCCGCGCAACAACGTGCCGCGTATCGGTCGGGTGCTGATGGCACGCGGCCGCGATGCCGCTGACGTTGCGATCAGCAACACCTTCGGTCCCACCAAGCTCATCAAATTCGAGGTCCACTGCGCGCCGGAGTGACGGACACCCGCGACAAGCGAACAGATTTCACCCGCCAGCAACCGGTTCGCGCCGGGCGTTCCTGCGCGGCGACGGCTCGGGCTTGCGCGCCATCGATACCGCCGTGCGCCAGGTAGGTCAGCTCGCGTGCTGGGAGCACTACAACCCGCTTGCGCGTCATGCGTTGATGGTGTGCGCCTCCAGAAATGTGATACGCCCGACGCATGGAATTGAACCGGGCAACTTCGCTCTCATACGCAGGAGTAGAGAACATGGACTTCAATGACGTCATGCTGGAGCGCAACGCCGATTTCCGAGACGCTCGCAGTGTTGAGCGTCGACGCGAAAGCAGCGGGGCGCCCTGATGGTGCGCGCAATCTCGTCCTGCTCCAGCACACGGACTGCGGGATCATCGGTTGCCACCAGCATGCACCTGCGTTGCTCGCCAGGTGTATGGGTGTCGAGACGGCTGCACGCGATGATCTTGCGATTACGGAGCCCTAAAAGGCGGTGGCCCTCGATGTCGCAGCGCTTAGGGCAAACAGCGAGCTGCCCGATGGGCTGATCGTGTCGGGACTGGTCTACGATGTTAAAACCGGCCGGATAGAGACCGTCGTCCCCCGGCACCCTTGCGGCCGTCCGCGTGAGACAGATAGCACCCGCACGAAACATGAGAGTTCATTAAGCTATTCGTGTGGACTGGCGTCGACCTCAGTTTTTTTGCTCTCGCTTCTCTGTGCCCGTTTGCCCGACGTCGGGACTGCGCAGGCTTCGAGCGCAACGACCGCCCGTTTCGCGAGTTCGACGGTTTCGTCGCATGCCGCGACGTCTCGAAGCATATTGCAACGAGCGCCCCAAGCGAGCTTCGACAATACCGAGCGCAACCTGTTGAGCGCTGCTTCCGGCGAACCATTGTCCGAAATGAGCGAGGCCATGTCGAAGGCGCTGCCCGCCGGCGTTGTTATCACTTTGGGGCAAGCCGGCACGGCGCCGACGCTCGACACGCAGAGCGTCAATGCGAAGCCAACGGTCGCCGCACGCAAGCCGCTGGGAACATTGAAATCCGTATTTAACAATACGATCATATGAACTCCCGATCGGCAGGCTGCCGTGCAATTGATCGCCGCAGCGGCGTTTGGCAATCTTGCGCGGCCGCTTCAGCTTGACGGTGCAATAACCGCACCTCTTCCCAAGACGAAGCGCGATGTGCTGCATTGCATGACACCGCTCAGTATGGGCGGGGTTTTCACTTCGCTCGCGATGGTGTCCATCAATCGCGATACCTCAAAACAAGCGCTTCGCGGTACTTGCGGCGCGTGTAAGCCGAAGCGTAAAACGCCAACATCAAGCCGACACGACCATCGCGGATATTGCCCTTACGGATATACCACTTCAAAAATGCGCCTAGTGGACTGAGCCATCCCTTGAGCCGGAGCACGGCAACGGACTCTGTTCGATGCGCCAGATCGGTCGCCGCGAGGTCCGTGTATAGATCGAGCTTGTGCATCAACTCTGTTTTCGTTTCAAACGTATGGTGGATCAACGGCGATTCGATACGCCCGCCGCTCGTATGGCCCATCAAAGTCTCATGAACGGTATGGCCGCTGTAATGCAGAGTGTCGCGTCGATAAATGCGGATCGGGTAGTCAGGACACGAGACGGGCATCAGCGCGTGGACGAGTCTGCCCATGACGACCCATTCCCTCCGGACGGCATACGCGTCGTGAACGAAGCCGGCGTCTTTTAGCGCGGCGATCTCGTCGATCAACGCGTCGCTCGCTATCTCATCGCTGTCGAAGAACATCACCGTCTCGTGCATGCACAGACTGTTTGCAAATTGTCGTTGCGCGCGGAAGTTGTCGAATGTTCTATGCGCTATTCTTGCGCCGTGTTTTGCGGCAATGGCGAGCGTCGCATCGCTGCTGCCGCTGTCGACGATCAACAGATCATCGGCGGCCCGCTTTGCGGCCGATAGAACTTTCTCCAGATGGCGTTCACTGTTGTAGGTGAGGATATAGACGGATAGTGGAGTCAATTGAAAACCTGAGGGCAGTCTGTCGGACCATGGGGCTCTGCCGTCCGCCTGCCGATGCTCGTCTCCCGAGCAATAGTCGCAGCATGGCATCGAGCGCGAGCGCTGTTTCATCGCGCAGCCTGCGTATAGCAAGGCGTGTACCGCATCTCCAGCGTTGACTAGCTTGCGGTGGGTAAGTAGCCTTACGCCATTTTAATGGAGAGAGTCCGCAATGATCACCTGCTACCTACGCTACGTGCTGGATGCATCGAAACTCAAGGAGTTTGAAATCTACGGGAAGATGTGGATTCCGCTCGTTGAGAAGTTCGGCGGTAAACATCACGGATATTTCCTGCCGGACGAGGGAGCCAACAACATCGCGTTGGCGCTGTTCTCGTTCCCGAGCCTGGCAGAATATGAAGCGTATCGGACGCGCTCGAAAACCGACGCGGAATGTAGCGCGGCTTTCAGATATGCGGAGGAAACGCGATGCATCATTAGTTATGAGCGCAGTTTCTTCAGGCCGGTTTTCAGCTAGCGTATTGATCGTGACACTTGTAAGCGGCAGGGCGAAATGCAGCGTCGCCCCGGCGACCCGGACGCCGCTCAGCGCGCTCAGTCAGGCGACGTGAAGCCCGTCGCAGCAAAGCGCGTTTCGCCAGATCGACGATTGACACGCGAGCGCTAGCTAGCTCGCTCGCCAGTGTGCTTTTCAGCACGACGTTGAAGCGCTGCCGTTTCATCCGCGGCAGCGTGCCCCCTTAAGCGCGGCTGAATCCACCTCCGCACCTGCAGGTTCCCCGCTCCCTCGATTCGTCAGAACACACGGCTTCTCGCCCGCGTGTACGGGGCAGCTTCGGCCCCGTTTGCTCCCCGCGTAAACCCGCTTGCACCAGGTTTTTGATGGGTCTATATTGCTATACACCATCAACTATTGCGATGCGATAACTCATGAACAATGACGTGCTGTTCTCCAACCACGGCCGCGTCGCGGTCATTACCCTCAACCGTCCCGAGAGTCTGAACGCGTGGACCACGCCGATGCGTGAGACGATCATCGAGGCGTTGGAGCGTTTCAACACTGACGACAACGTGGCCGCGATCATCATGACCGGCGCTGGCAATCGGGCGTTCTCGGCGGGCCAGGACCTGTCGGAAGCGCATGATTTCGATGGCGAGCGCGCGGTCGCGTGGGTCAAGGAATGGCAGCGCTACTACACCGTGCTGCGCAGCCTCAAGAAGCCGCTCGTGATGGCGCTGAACGGCACCGCCGCAGGTTCGGCTTTCCAGGTGGCCCTGCTCGGCGATATCCGCGTGGGCCATCCGGGCGTACGCATGGGGCAGCCGGAAATCAACGCAGGCATCGCCAGCACGACTGGCCCGTGGATCATGAATGCGATGCTCGGCATGTCGCGCACCATCGAGCTCACGCTTACGGGCCGTCTGATGGACGCTGACGAATGTCATCGCATCGGCCTCATTCATCACCTCGTGCCCGAAGAGAAGGTGTTTGAAAAAGCGCTGGAAATCGCCACCGAACTCGCCGCCAAGCCACCCGTCGCGATGCGTCTGGACAAGCAGCGTTTTCGCGAAATGACCGAGCCGGGTTTCGTCGACTGCATCGAAGCGGGCGTGCGCATTCAGCGCGAAGCGTACGACTCGGGGGAGCCGGCGCGCATGATGGAAGAGTTCTTCCGCAAGCGCGGCAAGTAGCCGGTCGTCAGTCGAAGCCAAGTCGAGCCGTTTCATTCTCAAACCTGCTGCGGGAGACCTGAACAATGACGCAAGACTTCAACGCGGCGCGCCGCCGCATCC
Organism: Paraburkholderia rhynchosiae; assembly: GCF_002879865.1. Classification (GTDB taxonomy): domain Bacteria; phylum Pseudomonadota; class Gammaproteobacteria; order Burkholderiales; family Burkholderiaceae; genus Paraburkholderia; species Paraburkholderia rhynchosiae. The sequence continues at coordinate 221,940 of NZ_PNXY01000011.1, read as the reverse complement.
TTCACGGCGCGGGCGCGCTTGCCTTGGCGGGCGCCATGCCGCTCGCCGCGCGTGCGCAATCGAAGCAGATCGTGGTGTCGGACCCGGGCGGTCCTTATACGACCGCGTATCGCGAAGCGTTCTACGATCCGTTCGAAAAAGCCACGGGCATCAAGGTCGTGAGCGTCGCGCGCGAATCGCAGCCGGTCGCGCAATTCGCGGCAATGGTGCAGACGAAGAACTATGTGTGGGACGTCACCACGCTCACGCTGTCCGCTGACATTCCGTACCTCGAATCGAAAGGCCTGCTCGAGCCCATCGGGCTGAAGGCGAGCGACTATCCGGACATCATGGCGGAGGCGATTACGCCGAACTGGCTGGGCGTCGATGTGTACTCGACCGTGCTTGCCTATCGCGCGGATAAGTTCAAGGACAGCGGCCCCAAATCGTGGGCCGACTTCTGGGATGTAAAGCGCTTTCCGGGCCGCCGCTGCCTGCGGCGCAGCCCGCTCGACACGCTCGAACAGGCGCTGCTCGCCGACGGCGTGCCGCTCGACAAGCTCTATCCGCTCGACGTGGATCGCGCATTCAAAAGCCTCGACAAGATCAAGCCGCATGTGAACATCTGGTGGACCTCGGGCGCGCAAGCCATGCAGGCGATCCAGAGCGGCGACGTCGACATGATCTCGACGTGGAACGGCCGTGCGCAAGCCGCGAAGGATGGCGGTGCGCCGGTGAGCATCGTGTGGAATCAGGGGCTGTACTCGATCGAAGGCTGGGGCATTCCGAAGGGCACGCCGCGCGCGGATGCCGCAAAGCAGTTCGTGCGCTTCTGCGCCGACGCGAAGCGCCAGGCGCTGCTCACGCGCACGCTCGCGTATGGCCCGACCAACAAGAAGGCCTTCGAGACGATTTCGAAAGAGCGCGCGACGCTTCTGCCCACGGCACCGGACAACATCCGCGACATGCGCCTGCCGAGCCCGCAATGGTGGGAAGCGAACCGGCAGAAGGTCACTGAGCGGTTCAATTCGTGGGTTATTTCCTGAGGGCGGCGCGATGAGCTCGAAACTTGAGGCGATTGGCATTGCAAAGCGCTACGGCGACGCGGTCGCGCTGGAAGCGACGGACCTCGTCGTGCAAGCTGGCGAATTCCTGACGCTGCTCGGTCCCTCGGGTTCGGGCAAGACCACGCTGTTGCAGATGATCTCGGGTCTCGTCGCGCCGAGCGCGGGGCGCATCGAGATCGACGGACGCGACGTGACGCATGTCGAGCCGGGCAAGCGCGGCATCGGCATGGTGTTTCAGAGCTATGCGCTGTTTCCGCACATGAGCGTGTGGGACAACGTCGCGTACGGTTTGCGCATGCGCCGCAAGTCGCGCGATGAAGTGCGCGCGGCCGTCGACGACGCGCTTTCGATGGTGCGCATGACCGAATACGCGAAGCGCTTTCCGAAGGAGTTGTCGGGCGGCCAGCAGCAGCGTATCGCGCTCGCGCGCTGCTTTGCATACCGGCCCTCGGTGATTCTGCTCGACGAACCGCTCGGCGCACTCGACAAGAAATTGCGCGAGCATATGCAGTCCGAGATTCGGCGTCTGCATAAGGAACTCGGCGCGACCTTCGTGTACGTGACGCACGATCAGGACGAAGCGCTCACGCTGTCCGACCGCATCTGCCTGATGAACCAGGCGCGCATCGAGCAGGTGGGCACGCCCGCCGATCTCTACGACCGTCCCGCGACGCGCTTCGCGGCGGGCTTCATCGGTCATTCGAATCTGCTCGAAGGCGCGCTCGACGACGCACGCGGCACAAGCGGCGAACCGATTCTGCTTGCGGCGGGCGGCCGTATTCCGTTGCCGATCAACGCGATTGGCGCATCGCTCGCAGGTGGCGCGTCGGTCGCGCCCGGCGCGCGCCATACGCTGCTGGTGCGTCCCGAAGCGCCGCGCCTCGTCGAGCCTGAGCGCGGCTTTGTCGACGGCACGATTGCGGACGTCGTGTTCTTCGGCAGCGACACGCGCGTGCAACTCGCGATGAACGACGGCAGCGAACTCACGGTGCGTTGCGAACGCAGTCTGTCGCCACGCATCGGCGACAAGGTGGGCCTCGTGTGGGACCCGTATCGCACGACGCTTCTGCACGTCTGAAAGGGACCACGATGACCATCGCTCTCCACGCGCACCGCGAAAACGAAGCCTCGCGGCGCGGCCGGTCCGTCTGGCTTGCGCGCTGCATGCGCTTCCTGCCGATCGTCCCGACGCTTCTGTTCCTGCTCGTGTTCTTCATCGTGCCGGTCGGCGAGATTCTGCAGGGCGGACTCGTCAGCGCCGAAGGGCAGATCGGCTTCGCGCAGTTCGAGCGCATCGCGCGCACGCCGGTCTACGCGAAGGTGCTGTGGATCACCTTCGGCATTTCGTTCTTGACCGCGGCGCTGTCCATCCTGCTCGGCTATCCCGTCGCGTACATGTTGAGCCGCCTGTCGGAGCGCGCCCGCGAACGCTGGCTGCTATGGATCATGCTGCCGTTTTGGACCAGCTATCTCGTGAAGACCTACGCGTGGATGCTGCTGCTCTCGAAGACCGGCGTGCTGTCGACCATCGCGCTGTCGCTCGGCCTCGTGCGCGAAACCAGCGGCACCATTCCGTCGCTTACCGGCGTGCTGATCGGCATGGTGCATTCGATGCTGCCGCTCGCCGTGATGACCATGCTCCCCGTGATGCGCGGCATCGACGACCGACTGACGCAAGCCGCCGAAACGCTTGGCGCCGAACGCAGCACGAGTTTTTTCACGGTGTTTCTGCCGCTGTCCTCGCCGGGCGTGGCGGCGGCGGGGTTGCTCGTGTTCATCTCGAGCCTCGGCTTCTTTATCGTGCCGGCGCTGCTCGGCTCGCCGAAGGAAACGATGATCGCGCAACTCGTGATCTCGTCGGTGCTCGAACTCTTCGACATGCGCTTTGCCGGTGCGCTGTCGACCGTGCTGCTCGTCTGTTCGATCGTGATCTTCTTCGTGTACGACCGCATGGTGGGCCTCACGTCGCTCACGGGCGAAGTGGCGGAGCGTCAGCGCGGCTCACGCGCGCAAGGGTTCAAGCTCGCGCTTCTAATGACGGCGGGCCGCGTTTTCGCGCCCTTCGTGATGCGCCGCAAGACGCACGCCGGGGAGGGTGCACGCGCGGTGAGCCCGCTCGGTTTCTATACATGCGTGATCATGGTGGCGCTCGTCGTGCCGGTGCTTTCCGTGGTTCCCTATGCGTTCACGAAGAGCGACTACATCGCCTTTCCGCCGAAGCTCTTCAGCACCCGCTGGTTCGGCACGTTCATGGACTCGCCGGTGTGGCAAAGCGCAATCATCCGCTCGTTCGAAGTGGGACTCGGCACCGCGCTGCTGTCGCTGCTGCTCGGCTTCGGCGCGACGCTCGCAATGACCCGCATGCCGCGTCGCGCGAGCAAGCCCGTGTTCGCGTTGCTGGTGGCACCGCTCATCGTGCCGCGTATCGTGGTGGCGGTGGGCCTGCTGTATCTGTTCGGACGCTTCGGGCTCACGGGTACCAATCTCGGCCTCGTGATCGGCCATACGGTGCTCGCGATTCCCTATGTGGTGGTGACGCTCGCCGCGGGCTTCCAGCGCTTCGACTGGCGTCTGGACGACGCCGCGCGCGTGATGGGCGCGTCGCCCTTGCGGCGCATCACATCGATCGTGTTGCCGCTTCTGATGGCAAGCGTGACCGCCGCGTTCCTGTTTGCGTTCCTCGTCTCCTTCGACGACCTGACTATCGCGATCTTCGTCTCCGGCGGCATCAACTCGACGCTGCCCAAGCAGATGTGGGACGACATCCAACTGGCTATCACGCCGACGCTCGCAGCCGTCTCGACGACGCTCGTCATTCTGATCGCGCTCGTCGTCGCGGTTTCTTCCTGGCTCAAGCGCAAGACGCGCTAAATCGCAGGCTCTCAATCGGTTCAAACATGCATCGTTATCCAGAATATTTTGCTCACCGGCACCCGAACGACGAACTCGACTGTGTGCCGCTGCTCGCGGCGGGATTGCGCCGCGAGCCCGCGCGCGCCGTCGTGCATTTCGAGGATCGCGCGATCACGTGCGAGGACGCCGCGCGGCACATCGCGCAGTTGCAGCGCTGGTTTGCCGAGCGGGGGCTCGTGCAGGGCGACCGCGTCGCCGTGATGCTCGGCAACAGTCCCGAGCACATCCATCTGATCTACGCGCTGCATCTGAGCGGTCTGGTGTGGGTGCCGGTCAACACGAAGCTGCGCGCGGCGGGCCTCGAATATCTGCTGCAACATGCGGAGCCGAAGCTGCTTGTTATCGACGACGAATTCGACGCGGTGACGGCGCAGCTCGACTGCGGCGCGGCCCGGCGCATGCGGCTGCCGGCGTTCGATGCGAGCGATACGAACGCAGAGTTCGCGACGCCCGAGATCGGCGTGCACGACCTGCTCTGCATCATCTACACATCAGGCACGACAGGCGCGCCGAAGGGCGTTGTCTTCACGCACCGGATGATGCGGATCGCGAGCGAGGCGGCGCTTCGGGTGGCGGACGTCCGTGCAGGCGACCGGCTATTTCTGTGGGAGCCGTTGTGTCATATCGGCGGCGCGCAAATGTTGTTATTGCCGTTCCTCGACAACGTGACGCTGCATGCGGTGCCGCGCTTTTCGGCATCGCAGTTCTGGGCGCAGATCGAGCGCGCGGGCGCGACGCAACTGCATTACCTCGGCGGCGTGCTCGATATCCTGATGCAATTGCCCGAGGACGCACAGCCTGCGGCGCACACGTTGCGCGTCGCGTGGGGCGCGGGCGTGAGCGCTTCGTCGTGGCAGCCGATTCAGACGCGGCTCAAGGTGTCGCTGCGCGAGTGCTACGGCATGACCGAAGGCTCGAGTTTCGCGGCCGCGAACATCACCGGCAAGCCCGGTTCGATCGGCCGCGCATTGCCGTGGATCGAGATCGAACTGCTCGATGAAAACGGCCTGCCCGTGAAGGAAGGCGAGGCGGGCGAGATCGTGCTGTCGAGCAAAGTGGAGGGTACGTTTTTACCGACGTATCTGAAGAATCCCGATGCGACGAGAGCCGCGTTGCGCAACGGCCGCCTTCATACTGGTGACCGCGCGCGCCGCGATGCGGACGGCGATCTGTTCTTCATCGGCCGGCAGACGGACAGCATGCGTGTGCGCGGCGAAAACGTGTCCGCCTGGGAGATCGAGCGCATTTTTTCGACGCATCCGGCGATACGCGCGAGCGCGGCGATTGGAGTGGCGTCGGACATCGGCGAGCAGGACATTTTGCTCAACGTCCAGTTCAGGGACGAGCCGGTTGAATGGGAAGCGCTGCACGCGTGGGCGCGCGAACGTCTCGCGAGTTTTCAGTTGCCGCGCTATTACCGCGCCGTGGCCGGATTCGAGCTGACGGCGAGCGAACGCGTCAGAAAACATCTGCTGCCGCGCAGTGTCGACGACGCATGGGATCGGCTCGCGAGTGTGAACGGATAGGTATCGTATATAGGTAACGTTTTAGGGCTATGCAATAATTCGTCGTTCAAATCCGGATAGACATTGACGTAATGAGCGACGAGCCCACAGCCCCGCGCAAGCGCAAGACTTCCCCAGCGAAACCGCCCGGAGCAGTCGACCCGACGGCGTCCTCGCTTTATGTGCAGTCCGTAGAGAAGGCGATGAAAGTGCTCACCGCGTTCGACGGCAGCAAGCGCCAGTTGTCGCTGTCGGAGATTTCGTCGTTCACGGGCTTCGACATGAGTGCGACGCAGCGTTTCACTTACACGCTCGCCGCGCTCGGCTATCTCTTCAAGGACCCGGACAGCCGCAAGTACGAACTGTCGCCGCGGCTGCTCGACTTCACGTACCACTACCTGACGTCGAACGATCTGGTGAGCCGCGCGACGCCGTATCTCCAGCAACTCGGCTCGGAGACGGAAGAGGCGACCAACCTCACCGTGCTCGACGATACCGACATCGTGTTCGTGCTGCGCATTGTGAGCCGCAACGTGTTCAATGCGCACGTCATTACCGGTTCGCGGCTGCCCGCCTATTGCACGGCGCCGGGCCTTGCGATTCTCGCGACGCTGCCCGATGGCGAGATCGACGACATTCTCTCGCGCACGAATCTCGTGTCTTATACGGCGTCCACTGTATACCAGCCGCGCAAGATCAAGGAGCGCATCGTACAGATCCGCAAGCAAGGCTACGCGCATACGGAAGACGAATATTTCGTGAGCGATATCTCGACGGCGGCCGCGATCACGAACGCGCATGGGCGTGGCATCGGCGCGGTCAACATTGCCGTGGCGCGCTCGCGCTGGCAGGCCGACCGCGATGAAAAGCGCTTTGCCGACCTTGTCATTTCGACCGCATCGGCCATTTCCACGCGGCGGCGCGTGGAATAACGACGCATGCCTATGGTGTTCGTTGCTCAATAGCGCTGCGCACCGTCGTTCGCTCGCGGCACGCGCCATGCTTGTCTACCCGAAAGCGGCAAGCGCCGTGAAACCGGGAGACAGTCATGAACACCTTGAAAGTTGCCGGCGTCGCGTTGGTACTTTGCATGAGCAGCGCGGCCTGCGCACAACAAAGCGGTAACGCGCCGGCGAACAGCGGCGCGCAAACCGGGAAGGAGGTCCAGCCTGGACAGGCCGGACGGACCGTGGACGAGCCGGCCGCGCTGGGCGCTCCGGGCAATAAGCCCGGAAGCCTGATGGACAAGCGCGCGAACGCGCTGTCGCCGGAGGGTGCGTCGTCGCCCCGAACGGGTGAGGTTAAGCAGTAGCGGCAATCGCGACGGCCATCGGCCGCGCGGATGGGCCGGCGCGCAACGGTGTGCGTCTGCGCCGCTTTCTATCCAAGGCATGCCGTCGCTGGTTCTTCGCTTCGGGAAGCGTGGCGGAAGCCGTGCGGCCGCGCGCGGGCCTCTTCATGCTTCGTTATCTTCAAGAGCCGCCGTTGGAGCGGTCCGCGCGAGCTTTCTCCTGATGGAATAGCGGTCACGCCCATCCGGCGTGGACGCGCATGCCTCGCGTAAACCCCGCCAAAAGAAATCGCCTCCCGTAAGAACCGGGTAAGCGGCTGCTTTTAACGTACGGTCGAGCGCATCAACAGAACGACGAATTCAAAGCGTCTGCGCGAGAGCATTGGCCCCGTTCCCAACGGGGATACCCCAGCGCACAGGAATTGCACATCGTTTCGGCCCTGCCGGAACGGGAGCATTTTGTCAGGCAGCGAAAGATACCCATGCAGGAGACGTAGATGGACCTGAAACTCGCAGAGAAAATCAAATCGAGCGCGGCATACCGCGAACTGGTGCGAAAGCGTTCGAGACTAGGCTGGACACTGACCGCTCTTGTGCTGGTCGTCTACTACGGCTACGTGCTGCTCATCGCGTTCGACAAGGACTTTCTTGCCGCGAAGACCGGCGCGGGCGTGATGACCTGGGGCATGCCGATCGGACTTTTCGTGATCGTATTTACTGTGCTCATCACCGGCTTTTACGTGCGTCGCGCGAACAGCGCTTACGACGAACTCACCGAACAGATCAAGCGGGAGGCCGCATGAAGGCCGGACGATTCATTGCCGTCGGCGCGCTATTCGCCGCTTCAGCCAGTTGCTTCGCTGCCGGCGCCGATCTCGGCCAGGCGGTCAAGCAGCCAACGAACTGGACCGCGATCAGCATGTTCGTCGCGTTCGTGATCGGGACGCTGTTCATCACCAAATGGGCGGCGCGCAGGACGCGATCCGCAGCCGACTTCTACACCGCTGGCGGCGGCATCACCGGCTTTCAGAACGGCCTCGCGATTGCGGGCGACTTCATGTCCGCCGCTTCGTTCCTCGGCATCTCGGCCGCTGTCTACACGAATGGGTACGACGGGCTCATCTATTCGATCGGCTTTCTGGTGGGCTGGCCGATCATCACGTTCCTGATGGCCGAACGACTGCGTAATCTCGGCCGCTTCACCTTCGCCGATGTGGCCGCTTACCGCTTCAAGCAAGCTCCGATACGCGCATTTGCGTCATCGGGCACGCTCGTCGTCGTGGCCTTCTACCTGATCGCGCAGATGGTGGGCGCGGGACAACTCATCAAGCTGCTGTTCGGGCTGGAGTACTGGATCGCGGTGGTGATCGTCGGCGCGCTGATGATGGTGTACGTGCTTTTCGGCGGCATGACCGCGACCACCTGGGTGCAGATCATCAAGGCGTGTCTGCTGCTCGCGGGTGCGTCGTTCATGGCGTTCATGGTGCTTTGGCAATTTCATTTCAGTCCCGAGGCACTGTTTGCCAAAGCCGTCGAGGTGCATGAGAAGAAGGCGTCGATCATGGGCCCGGGCAACTTCATCAAGGACCCGATTTCGGCGATCTCGTTTGGCATCGCGCTGATGTTCGGCACAGCGGGTCTGCCGCATATCCTGATGCGTTTCTTTACCGTGCCCAATGCGAAGGAAGCGCGCAAGTCGGTGTTCTGGGCGACCACGTGGATTGGCTACTTCTATATCCTCACCTTCATCATCGGCTTTGGCGCGATTGTGCTGGTGAGCACCAACCCCGTGTTCAAGGACGCTGCCGGCAAGCTGCTCGGCGGCAGCAACATGGCGGCCGTACATCTGGCGAGCGCCGTGGGCGGCAACGTCTTCCTCGGCTTTATTTCGGCCGTGGCGTTCGCGACGATTCTCGCTGTTGTGGCGGGCCTCACGCTCGCGGGCGCGTCGGCGGTGTCGCACGATCTGTATGCGACCGTGTTCAAGCATGGCAAGGCGTCGAGCGCGAGCGAACTGTTTGTCTCGCGCATCACGACTGTCGTGTTGGGGATCATTGCTGTTGTGCTCGGCATCGTGTTCGAGAAGCAGAACATCGCATTCATGGTCTCGCTCGCTTTCGCGGTGGCGGCCTCGGCCAACTTCCCGGTGCTGTTCATGTCCGTGTTGTGGCGCGGCTGCACGACGCGCGGTGCGGCCATTGGCGGCTTCCTCGGGCTGTTCTCCGCAGTGTTGCTGACGGTGCTCTCGAAGGCGGTATGGGTCGATGTGTTCCACTACGCTAGCGCACCGTTTCCGTATGCGTCGCCCGCGCTTTTCTCGATGACCATCGGCTTCGCCGGCATCTGGGTCTTCTCGCTGACGGACAAATCCGCTCGCGCGCGCATCGACCGAGCCGGGTTCGAGGCACAGTCCGTGCGCTCGGAAACGGGCATCGGCGCGGTGGAGGGCGCGAGCCATTGAGCGGCGTTGCGCATCTGAGGGCGGGCCCGCTGTCGTTCCCAGCGGGTCGTCCCCGCAGGTCGCCCCCAGCAGCCCTTGGCCGGTCCGCCAGAGTCGTCCTATGATGTTCTCATCGGCTACTGGGACTGACTGCGCTCAATGAACCGTTTCCTCATCGTTTTCGGTCTGCTGTGTATTGTTGCCGGCCTCGCGTGGCACTGGCTCGCGCGCATCCCGTTCGGCCGGCTGCCTGGCGACATCCATATCGCCCGGGACGGATTCAACTTTTACCTGCCGATTGTCACGTGCATTGTGATTTCGGTCGTGGTATCCGCGCTCTTCTGGTTGTTGCGGCGTTGGAACGGCTGAGTCATCCCCGCACGGCAGACGTCGGGGAAAATGAAAAATCTCTTCCCGACGTGTCGATCCTGATGCTCTTCCTTCGTCGTCTCAATGGCAGCATGCGGCTTGCCCGCGCATCTGGCCGACACTGACAGGAGATTTGCCATGACGGTTCAAAAGATCACGCCTTTTCTCTGGTATTCCAACGAAGCGGAGGAGGCCGCGGCTTTCTATACCAACATCTTTCCAGACTCGCGCATAGTGCGGGTCACGGCGGTGCCGAGCGCCGGTTCCACGAAGGTTGTCGAGTTCGAACTCTTCGGGCAGCCCTTCATCGCCATGAGCTCCGGAGGAGCCGACACGTTCAACCACTCGGTATCGCTTCTCGTCAACTGCGCCGATCAGGCAGAAGTCGACCGTTACTGGGATGCTCTGCTGGAAGGCGGGGGCAGTCCCGAGGCGTGCGGCTGGCTGAAAGACCGCTTCGGCGTCTCGTGGCAGATCGCTCCAGACGATGTAATTCGGATGATGGGCGACCCCGATCCGGAAAAGGCCAGGCGCGCCGCTGAGGCCATGATGAAAATGGTGAAGTTCGATATCGCCACGCTGAGATCGGCTTTTTCGGGGTCGACGGGTTAATCGAAGCGCGCTGCGCAGGGATGCGCGATGGCGCCGGCGGTCGGTTGGTGTGGGCCAAGATGCGTGGGTGTAGGCATGGGCATGGGCGTAGGCGTCGGCGGAAGGCGACAGGCGTACAGACATAAAAACCCCGTAAGGCCTGGACCTTACGGGGTTTCTCGAACTTAAACTCTGAGCGCCGCCTTACTATCGTTCCATTCGAGGTTCTAGTCCAGCACCACGGGAGTTGTGCGGGCGAAACAGAAGGACCCGTGAATATCCGCCTTTGCAGCATCGTCCCGCAATCGACTCTCGCTGGCGACACCGAGCGTCAAACCAAACATCGCGCCGAACAGAGCGGACATCGCTAGTGGGTCGAGAACACCGAGATGCCGCCGTTGGCAAATCCGGCCGCGCCGCCCTGGAACGGCACATACACTTGCCCAAGCGTGCTGTCGACGGCGACAGAATGCGCGCCTGTGCCGACTGGAATCTTGAAGAGCAACTGCCGTGACGCGCCATCTATTACCGCCATCTGCGGACTGAAGCCTGACGCTGCAGCAGTACCGCTCGTCACGTAGTGCCGGGCCGGCAGGAAATAGCGGTTGGACGCCGGGTCGTAAGCGACCTGGTCCACGCCGCCAAATGGCAGGCTGGCCCGAATGGCACCGCTCGTACGGTCCAGAATGAGCGTGATGAGCGGATCGCCTGCTGACGGATCGCATCCAACCAGCACGTCGTTACCCGGCCCAAGTACGATCCCCGTCGGTGCGCATTTTCCCAGCGGAAACGACTTGCTGACAGACGGGCTCCCCGCCACCGCCGAACTTGCGGTGATGACATCGAGTTCGCCGTCGGGATTAGCCGCGGTCCCATCATTGTTGATCAGAAAGCTCTTCGAGGCAGGATCGTAGGTGCACGCTTCGAGCCCGGACGAACCGTTGAAAGGAAGTCTTCCCACGGCTTTTTGCGTCAGCGTGGAAATGAACGTGGCGAAAGGCGGCGTGTCGCCAGGGCTCGCATACAACACGAGATGGTCGTCAGGATCGTAGCAGCCCTCATCGACGCGCGATCCGGAAGTGCTGATGGCAATGGTGTTGACCGTCTTTCGCGCAGCCGTATCGATGACTTTGACCGAGTCGACGTCACCCACATAGATTGTGTTCGTGCCGGTTATGCCCACGATTCCGTCGGGACCCGACTCGTTCGTCGTTGCGCCCGCACCGGTGAACGGTCCGGGGATCTGGGCGACCAGTGCGTTCGATTTCGTATCGACGACATCCACTGCCTTGTTGTTGCGGTCGGCCAGAAAGTACGTGCCGGCCTCAACGTAGCCGATGTCGAAACTGAACGATGGGCTCGAGGCATTCGGCACGGCAATGTTCGTCAGAAGCTTCGGCGCGGTGGGGCCGCTGACGTTATCGCCGCCTCCGCAGCCGGCCAACGCGGTCACACCGAGGAACATCAAGGTCATCAGGCGCATTTCCATTATTCGTCTCCTTTCTGTTTATTGGCCTGGCCACTCATTCCTTAAGGAATCTTAAGAAATGGAGGCTATGGACCGGCAGTACGGTTCACACAATGGCTGCGCAACGGTGAATCGGAAAGTAAAAGTTATTTATGGTGTGCATTCGGCGGACGCTATACGTGTAATGAATCTGAAGCTTGCCTGAGCATGCAGTGACTGTTGCGGTTGTGCAGTAAAGGCGCCCGCCTCATGGATTTCCCCTAAGAAAATCGCATTGCCGTGAAAGCGGGGAGAAGGATTTGTCCTCTCATAATCGCGCCGTTGGTGCAGACTGCCAGTGAGAAACGGATCGCGCTGCTGGCCAATACCAGGCAACACCTGGCAACACGCGAGGCTCATTGGGAGCGGCAGGATATCGGTGCACCTCGGCGCATGCTTACGGCAGGCTGTCGTTTGCCATGCTGCAAAGGCGGCTATTGAAAGGAAGGTGTGCGGCGTTCCGAGTGTTTTCCGATGAGTCTCTACAGGGAACCGCGACACCGATCGCAATTGCAGTACGTGCGGAACATGCGAGGGGAGGCCGGTCATGATGCGAAGCCTGCGTGCACGGCTGCTCGCGTGGCTGCTGGTGCCGGTCGCCGTATTTATGTTCGTCACCGGCCTGATGTCGTTTGACGCGGCTCGCGAGACTGCCAGTCTTCTGCAGGACAACGCATTGCTCGCGTCTGCACGAATCATCGGTGAAGAAGTTAATTGGGAGGATGGCGCCCTGATCGCGAGGATCCCGCCCGCGGCGCTTGAGATGTTCGAGTCGCCCTACCAGGATCAGGTGTTTTACAGAGTTGTGAAGGGGCGTGCCCGTCTGCTGGGAGGTAATCCCGAACTCGCACTCCCTTCTCATGCAACGCAAGGTCCCATGTTTTATGACACCGTGCTCGATGGCCACCCGGTTCGCGCGGTCGCGTATGAGCGCGAGTTGTACGACTCGGGCGCAACTGAGCCGGTCACCGTTGTTGTCGGCAAGACTCAGGCATCGTATCGGGCCATGGTGGAGAATCTGTGGCGTCCCCAGTTGGTCCGTCAGGGGTTGATGCTGGCGCTCGTGGTCGCCCTTGTCCTGCTCGGTCTGACCTTTGAGTTGCGACCGCTCATCCGGTTAAAGGATGACGTCTCCGATCGCGACGCGTTGCAACTCGAGCCTATCCGCATCGAGCGCTTGCCTTCCGAGTTACGACCCGTCGTCGACGCGATCAATCTATGTATCGCGCGCCTGAAACTGCACGCGACGACACAGCGCAAGTTCATCGCGGACGCCGCGCATCAACTGCGTACTCCGCTTGCGCTGCTGCGAACGCAGATTCAGTGCGCCCGCCCCTGCGGGCGTTGTGGGCCGTTGCTGACAGATGCATTGGCGGGAATACGCCGCAGCACCGCGAAGATGACCGAAATGACCAATCAGCTGCTGCTACTGGCCCAGGCCGAGTCGTCACCACCTTACTGCACACGGGCCAGGGTTGACCTCGCCGCTGTCGTGTCATGCGTAATGGAGGAACTCGTGGGGGCCGCACAGCGGCGCCAGATCGATCTCGGTGCGGAGCTCAGCGGAACGGCGTATGTCCCGGGTAGTGCAACGCTGTTGACGGCACTCCTCGCGAATCTGGTCGATAACGCCATTCGCTACACACAGGAGGGAGGAAGGGTTACCGCTATCTGCCGGGAGGAAGACAACGAAGTTGTACTGCAGGTTATCGATAACGGTCCCGGCATTCCGGCCGAAGCGCGCGCCCGCGTGTTCGAACGCTTCTATCGCGGGGCGACTGCCGCCGAGGGGACGGGCTTGGGTCTGTCGATCGTGCGCGAAGTCGCGCACTCACATGGTGGCACTGTCGAGTTGAGGCCGGAGGCCGGACAGGCGGGTCTCGTCGTTACGGTCCGCCTGCCGGCGTGGCGCGATTGAGGAATGTCCGATGAAGTTACTGCTGGTCGAAGACAACATTGAGCTTGCACACTGGACTGTCAACCTGCTGCGCCTCGAGAACTTCGCGGTCGACTGCGTCCCTGACGGCGAACGTGCGGACGCACTTCTCACGACGCAACGCTACGACGTAGTGGTGCTGGATCTTCGTCTGCCACGAATGGATGGGAGGGAGGTGCTCGCACGATTGCGCCGTCGCGGCGACATGGTGCCGGTGATCATGCTGACGGCGCATGGTTCGACCGAGGACAAGGTCGACTGTTTCACTACAGGTGCCGACGACTATGTTGTCAAGCCATTCGACGCGCGCGAGCTGGTTGCGCGTATCAAGGCACTCATCCGCCGGCAATCGGGGGGCATGTCCTCGTGTCTCACCTGTGGCGACCTGCAGTACATATCCGACACGCGAGAGTTCTTTCACAACGAAGCACGACTGGCGCTGCGGCGCCGCGAACATACCGTCCTCGAAACGCTGATGTTGCGACAGGGCAAGACCGTGTCGAAATCCATGCTGATGGAAAGCGTGTTCAGTCTGGATGATGAACCGAGTGCGGATGCCATCGACATCTACATTCACCGTTTGCGCAAGCATCTCATCAACTCGAGCGCGCAGATCACGACGCTGCGGGGCCTGGGCTACATCCTCCGGCGGAAAGATCCTGAATAACGAGCGCTGAACAATCAGATTTTCAACGCAGCAACTTTGAGGGGACGAACTTAAAGAAAAGATAGCTTGCCCTGGCAGCCGCAGCCGGTGTGTTCGGGCGATGCCAGTCGCCTTGCCAAGCTCCATGCGCGGCATTGCGCCGATCACCGCCATTACCGCGTCGCCGCGGTGCCGTCGCTCCAGCTGCACGCCGCTGTGCCACCGGGAACGGCATATGCTGCAGCGTGGCTGTGTCCTGCCGGAGCCGGAACAGATGAAGAAGCTGCTCGAGATATCCCTCGGCATCGTGACGAGCGTCGGCGGCTTTCTCGAGATGGGATCGCTGTCGACAGCGGCGCAGGGCGGCGCAGCGTTTCGTTTCCAGCTCGGCTGGCCAATCGTTCTCGGCACGGTGTGCATCATCTTTCTCGCCGAGATGGCGGGTCGCTTCGCAGCGGTGAGCCAGCATACGATCGCCGACGGCATTCGCCACCGGTTCGGCATCAAGTTCTTCATGTTGCCATTCGTCGCGACGCTGATCGTCAATATGCTGGTGCTATCGGCGGAGATCGGAGGCGTCAGCGTGGCGCTGGAGATGGCCACAGGAATAAAGCACCCATGGTGGGCGTTGCCCGTTGCGATGCTCGCGTGGCTTGTGCTGTGGTGCAGCACATTCGGGTTCATCGAAAAGGGCATGTCGCTGCTCGGCCTCGTCACGTTGAGCTTCGTGGCCGCGGCTGTCGTGCTCAGGCCCGACTGGCATCAGGTGACGGCGGGCATGCTGCCCAGTTTGCCGCATCACGATCCCGCGAACTACTGGTTCACTGCTGTGAGCATCCTCGGCGCGTCGATCACGCCGTCCCTGTTCCTGTTCTATTCGTCCGGCGCGGTCGAGGATCGCTGGGACCGCGGCTATCTCGGCGCGAACCGCGCCATCGCAGGTCTCGGCATGGCGTTTGGCGGGAGTATTTCGCTCGCCGTACTGATTGCCGCCGCGTGTGTATTTCCAGCGTACGGCATTACGCGCGTCGACGACTATCAGCACTTGCCGCTGACGCTCGTCGCGGTCTTCGGTTTCTGGGGCTTCGTGCTGTTCGTCGCGTCGCTCGCCTTTGCCTGCTTCGGCGCGACGCTGGAGATCGCACTGGAGCAGGCGTACTTCTTTGCGCAGGGCTTCGGCTGGAACTGGGGTGAGAACCGCAAGCCCCGCGAAGATCCAGCGTTCAGCCTCGTCTACACGTGCGCACTGGCAATCAGTGCGATCCCGATTGCTGCCGGCGTCGACCCGCTGAACTTGACCGTATTCTCCATGGCGCTGACCGCCATGAGCCTACCGCTTACCGTCGTTCCATTCCTGTCGCTGATGAACGACGAGAGTTATGTCGGACGGCACCGCAACGGCGTGATTTCGAATGCCGTAGTCATCGCGATTGTCTTGCTCAGCTTTGTGCTGGCAATCGTTACGGTGCCGCTGCAGATAGTCGGGGGGACATGATGGATCTTGTGCGGGATGTGCTCGATAAACAGTTGGTGGATCGCCACGGCGCGAAGATGGGGCGGGTCGACGGTATCGTCGCCGAACTGCGCCCGGGCCGGCCGCCGGAAGTGATTGCGATAGAGACAGGCTCGGTCACGATGGCGCGGCGCATCGGCGAGCGCGCAGCACGTTGGGTCGCGCGGCTCGCCGCGAGGATTGGCGGCGCACGATACGCCGAGCCGTACCGGATTCCCTGGAGCCGCGTTCGCTCCATAAAGATCGACATCCAGGTGGACGTCGATGTACTCGATACCCCGCTTGGCCGCTGGCAGCGCTGGCTGAGCGACCACATTGTCGGGCGCATTCCGGGATCGCGCTCATGACGCAGTTCAATGTCGATCTCCTGCTCGGCCGGCAGGTACTGTCGCGAGAGGGCACGCCACTCGGACGCATAGAAGCGATCAAAGTGATGCGTGACGGCGACGCCTGGGTCATCAGCGAATTTCACATCGGTCCTGACGCGTTGCTTGAGCGCCTCGCGCTAGGACTGCTCCCACGACTGCTGCGTGAGGCGGTGCAGCGCAAAAGCCGCTCGCGGCGCCATCGGATCGCGTGGCACCAGATCGACGTCAACGATCCGCGACATCCGCGGCTGGTGTGCAGTGACGCCGAGCTTCAGGACAGCGCTCAGGATGTTGCGAACGAGCGGGAAGCGGTGTCGAGAAGGCGCAGTGAAAGCGACCGGTCCGGCGAGAAGTAGAGGCAATCCGGTTTCGCCCGATGCGGCAAGTCGTGCGAGTCTGGTAGGCCGTACTGGATTCGAACCAGTGACCAACGGATTAAAAGTCCGCTGCTCTACCAGCTGAGCTAACGGCCCACTTGACTCTGTCGTTCACCGCGCGAGCGGTGCATCGCCGCGCCACATTAGCCGATATCGATCGTGTGGCTCGCGGATCGCGGCGGCTCCGATTTCGGTACGGTCAACGTGAGCACCCCGTTCTCGAACTTCGCGAGAGCACGCTCGGGTTCCGCGTTTTCCGGCATCGGTATGGTGCGCATGAAGCTTCCATAAGCACGCTCGAGCCGGTAGCAGCCGTCTTCCTCGCTGCGCGCGTCCTGCTTTTTTTCACCGCGCAGTACGATCGCTCCGTCCTCGACGCTCACTTTAAGATCTTCCCGCTCGATACCCGGAAGTTCGACTGTCACACGCAGCACCGGTCCGTCGTCGACAACGTCGATGCGCGGCTGGAATCTCGACGAGCTGAAATCGCCAAACCATCGTTCCAGCGCGCCGCGGCCCGCAAGCGGGTCGTGGAAAAATTCCTCCACGGCGCGCCACGGCTCGCGCGAAAAAATCCGTGGAATGTCAGGCCACGACGCGCGCCATGGTTCACCGGCGGGCGCACTTTCCCCACTGTTGGGATCGGCATTGCGATCCGTTCGACGAAGGAACTTGAACGGGTTCCACTTCTTCAGATCGGTATTCATCGCAACCTCCTTAACGTCATGACAAGGATTCGTGAGTTCAGTTACTGGCGGCGGCGAGCGGCTAGCGGCCCTGCCGTCCTCCCACCGGAACCGGCCGTGCGGACCCCGGCTGACGGGCGCGCAAACCCGCTCGCGCCAAGGTTTGCTGCACCCGTACTTCCCGGAGGCGGACGGCGACCCTGCGGCCGCCGCCGAACTTCCGCCGTTTCCTCTTTTCTGGCTACTTCCATCGTGTCGCTCATGATTGCCTCCTAAATTATGTGACCGGCTTCATTGAACAGTGATGGCCTTGGGTTTTGACGTCTCCCGCTTACCCATGCTCACGCTCAGGCAGCCGTTGGTGTACTGCGCGGTAACCTTGTCCGGGTCCGCATGCTGCGGGAGTTCAATCACGCGCCGGAATGAGCCGGAGAAGCGCTCCTGCGCGTAGGCACGTGTGTCGTCGCCGGGCTTGTCCGGATAAACCGGTTTGCGCTCGCCGCTGATGGTCAGCAATCCCTTGTCGATCGACACGTCAAGGCTCGCCGGGTCCAGACCCGGCGCGAATGCGACGATCTCAATCGAGTCGTCGGTCGAGCCGATGTTGACCTGCGGGAAGGCGCCGAAACGCCCCGAACGGATGCTGAAAGGGAAGCCGCCCAGGAGGCTCGCCATCTGCCGTTGCAGACGGTCGAACTCGCTGAAAAGGTCGGCCCCGAAGGTGAGATCACTCATGGTCGTTCCTCCTTTCAATCCGAGCAGGAAGACGGACCAGCCTGTGCGCTCCAGTCCGTCTGCCACCATGCCGGCAAACAAATCGAAACACGCAGCGCGCCGGTACTGGCTGGCGCGGCTGCCTTGGCGGAATTCAAGATAGAACTTCGCGCGAAAATTTCAAGGGTTGGTCGCGACTTTCTGTTCTTGAATTCGATCGCCGTACCCCTATTTTCGCGACATCCAAAACACATGTGGAGGACATCATGGAATTCGACAACGACTGGGTCACCCTTGGGCGGCACCGTATCCGCTTGCGCTCAACGAAGGGTTTTCCGACTGAGACGATGCGCATCGCGGTGGACGTCATCCGGCTGGCGATCGACAGCAACATGAGCGCACGGGCGCGGCTGGTCGAAGTGGTGTTGCGGCAGGAGAAAAGCTATGAGATTTCCGTCGGTACCACGTTCGCCGACGACCGGTTGTGTGCACCGCAACTGGAACTGGCGATCGCGACCGTGCTGGGTCTGCTGCCCGAACAGATCAGTATCTCCGTGACCGTGGTCACGCAGGAGGAGGTGGATCTGCACTTCGGCGTCTACGAAAGGATGCTCGCCGAAAAGCTCGGGGTGGTGCCGCCGATCCAGTGATGCGGTGCGGCAGGCGGGCTTCAGGCATCGCCGGGGATAGGGAGGTCATCCGGTATGACGGCACGTCGTTCGAATCGAGTGCCTCAGCGAGCGGAAAAGGGACGGTTAGCTGCGTCAGTCCAAAAAGGATATTCTCTTGACGTCGAGTCATATCAAAGCGATATCACGTCATGGAATTGCGTCACCTCAGGCACTTTATCGCCGTCGCCGAAACCCAGCATTTCGGCCGTGCCGCGGCGCGGCTGGGCATGGCGCAACCGCCGCTGAGCCAATCCATCATGCGTCTCGAAGAGTCGCTTGGAACGAAGCTATTGGAGCGTACTCCGCGTGGCGTCTCGTTGACGACTGCGGGCGCCGCGCTGCTCGCAGAAGCGAAACCTTTGATCGCACAAGCAGAAATAGCGGAGCGCCGCGTGCGCCAGGCGGCGGACGAGTTGGCCAGCCTTAGCATTGCGTTTGTGCCGATGTGCGCGATGCGCATCATGCCGCTCGCCATACAGACGCTGCGTCGGCAATGGCCCGGCGTCGACGTCCGTTTGATCGAACGCGGCAGTGCGCTTACGGTAGCCAGCGTCAAGAACGGCAGCATCGATCTCGGGGTGGTCGTCACCAGTGCGGCAGACGTGTCAGGTCTGGAAAGCTCCACAATCGAACGCATGAGGTTGGTGGCTGCCGTTCCAGCACGGTGGCCGTTGGCCCAGCAAGCCAGTATCCGCGTCGCCGACCTCGCCGCGTATCCCCTGATCATGTTTCCGCAACAAATGTCCCAGCCCGTGTTCGCGGCGTTCGAAGCCGCCCGGCGGGAAGCCGGCTTGTCTCCCAAAGTCACCCAGCAGGCACGGCATCCTTATACGATGCTCAATCTCGTCGCAAATGAGCTTGGCGTCGGATTAATGCTGGATTCGGCACGGCACCTTCCGGTGGACGGGGTTGTTTTCGTCGACATAAACGACATTCCGACATCGTTCGACACCGAGGTTTCCCTGGTCTGGACCGATCGACCGCATAAGGCCTACCACCGGGCCATGCTCGATATCATTCGCGAACTCGCGGCACCCACGCCCGACTGAGTCGCCCCAACAACGGGCCGTTTGCAACTATCGCTCGCGAGCCGGCGCGGCCGGCGAACGCTCTCGAGCCGCCGCGCGGATCGCCTTACTCTCTTTTCTCTCCTTTCCCACACCGCACTACGCGGTGTGTTCTCCCGTCACTTTCTTTCCTTCTGCTTGCTGCCACTCATCGCCGCCTTGACACTGCTTGTCTGGCGGTTTATGTTTCCGAATGGCGTTCATAAAACAACCGTTCGCATGGCGAGCATCCGGAGGAGCAATGAGTACATCGAAGTTAACGGACCTGTTCAATCTCGACGGGCGCGTCGCAGTCGTCACTGGCGCAGGGTCGGGCATTGGACGGGAGACAGCACTGCTGCTGGCGTCAGCAGGTGCGGTTGTCGTCGCAGGCGATCTCAACGAGGAGGGCGCACTGCACACAGTCGCGCAGATCGAAGAGGCGTCGGGCAAGGCGATCGCGGTCAAAGTGGATATTGGAGACGAAGCTTCGATTAGCGCGATGTTCGATACTACGCATGCCAGGCTCGGCCGGCTCGACATCCTGGTCAACAATGCCGGGATCTATCCGAAAACGAGCTTTGTCGATACGTCCGCGGAGAAATGGGACCGTGTGCTGCGGGTGAATCTGCGCGGCACTTTCCTGTGCATGCGCGAAGCCATCAAACGGATGCAAGCCGGCAAGGCCGGCGGATCGATCATCAATATCTCTTCAGTGGCCTCACTGCAGCCCGTGATTTTCGATAACGGTGACTATGGCGCATCCAAAGCGGGCGTGAATAATCTAACAAAGGTTGCCGCGCTCGAATTCGCCGCGGACGGCATCCGCGTCAATGCAGTGCTTCCCGGCGGCGTCGCAACCGAGGGCGCAGCGGCATCCACGAAAGTCCACCAGGCACATGGGCCGATCACCCAGCCGGGGCGCATGCCTTTGGGTCGGATCGGGATCGCGGCGGATATCGCGAGTGCGGTCCTGTTCTTTGCTTCTCCGGCTGCCGACTATGTGACAGGCCAATTGCTCGCTGTCGACGGAGGATTTCAGGTGTCCTGAAGAATACGTAAATTGTCGATCGCGTATGCGCCGCAGTCCGGGCGGCGAACACTCGTGTTGTAAGCAGCATGCGAAGCCTATGCATGGTGTCCCTTTGTCCCCGGTGCCGATAGCTCGGTGCCGGGGATTTTTTATGCAGTCGCGCCGCAGCGCGGCATTGACAGCGCGTTTCTCGCGTCGGCCACCGACGCAGAGTTCCCTTGCCGCTTGGCTTTGCGGGGGACATTCACCGGAATTTCGCGCTATGTTGCGCCGGCAGAAAAAAACGGATGGTAGTGAAAACACCGATCCGGATAATTGAACGGATAGTTGCATAACAGAACGCCCTCGCCTACGATGTTCAGCAAGAGGTGTCTACGAGCACCCATCAGGCCTCGGCCGATCGGAGACAAGCTATGTACCTCATCTACAGCGATTTGAACGGCGATCTCGCCGACTATTCGCTTCGTTCCGAAGCTTCTTGCGCGGACGCACCTCTCCCGCGTGAGAACGCGCGCGGGCCGGCTTCTGCCAAAGCCGCGGCAGCGCCTTCGCAACGGATCACGCTGCTTCGCAGGGTCGATTCGTTGTGGCCAGCACACGGTCTGCTGAATCGCGCCGCATTACATCCAGCCGATAAACCTAAGGGAGAGCGTTCATGAGTCGAATCGCGCACAAACTTTCCGGCGACGAACGCCGGATCATGCTTCCGCTCCTGCTGCTGTCGATCATTGCGGTGGCTGGGTATTTCCTGGTGCGGGATTGGCGAATGGAAGAACTTGGCCTCTCGGCAATCTTCGACATTGTGATGATTTTCGTCGTGCTCGGTGGCGCCGCGTTCTTGGGTGTCGTAAGTTGCATTGCTCGACGCCGCGAGGCGGGCGAGGACGGGCAGAGTGAGGGCTATTGTTTCCTCGGTGCATTGATCGGCGCGATCGTATTCTTTGTGGCCATTCTTAATTGAGCGGGGAACATGAGACCAGAACTGGAAAAGCGTCTCGAGGAATTGCTTGATAGACAGGCGATTCTTGACTGCATACACCGCTATTGCCGGGGCGTCGACCGGATGGACCGCGAACTGACGCTGTCGGCCTATCATCCTGACGCAATCGACGACCACGGTACTTTCGTCGGCGATCCTGAAGAATTCGTCAGTTGGGCGTTCGACTACCATGGCGAGCATCAGATATCGCATCATCACATGGTGTTTAATCACAGCGCCGATTTGCAGGGCGACGTCGCACATACCGAAACGTATTGGCTTTTTTTCGGCGAGAATCGGGCCAAGCCTGACACGTTAGCGGTTGGCCGGTATATCGACCGCTTTGAAAAGAGAGGCGGAAAGTGGGCGATCGCTGCGCGGGTATGCATTTCCGAGGCGGTCAACGAATCGACTCCGGCCAACTTGCCCGATGCGTGGCGCGAGGTGTTGATGAGTAACGGCAATAGAACGCGCGACAGAAGCGACATATCGTTTGACCGGCCTTTGAAGGCGCGCGATCCGGAGCACTTGCGAGAATTCAGTAAGGAACAATAGGGCGGATGCGGACGATGCAGGTTGCTGCCACGTCTCCCATGACAAAGTCGACCCAGTTCCGTCGACTTTGTCATTTCAGGTATTAGGTAACTGCCCGATCGCACCGTTGCCGATAATCGACAGGAATTCCCGACGGGTAGATGGGTCGTCCCGGAATGAGCCGAGCATTCTGCTCGTGACCAATGACGTTCCAGGTTTGTGCACGCCGCGCGTGCTCATGCACTGATGTGCCGCTTCCAGAATGACTCCGACGCCTTTAGGCTGCAGTACCGTATTCAATGCGTCGGCGATCTGCACAGTCATCTTCTCCTGAATCTGCAGCCGCTTTGCGTACGTGTCGACGAGTCGCGCCAGCTTCGAAATGCCCACCACGCGATGATCGGGCAGATAGGCAACATGAGCACGGCCGATGATCGGCACCATGTGATGCTCACAATAACTCTCGAAGCGAATGTCCTTTAGCACAACCATTTCGTCGTAGCCATCCACCTCAGAAAAGGTGGTAGCAAGAATCTGCATCGGGTCGGACACATAGCCAGAAAAGAACTCGGTATAAGCGCGCGCAACTCTGGCCGGCGTCTCTATGAGTCCTTCACGAAGCGGATCGTCTCCCGCCCATCGGATCAGCGTTCGAACCGCCTCTTCCGCCTCTGCTTTAGTGGGACGTTCTCTGATAGATAGATTGTCGTTGCTATCGCGCTGATTCACTTAGCCTCCTTAAAGCCATGCGCTGCTTTGCGTTTTCCCATCTAACCCATGCGTCACTACGAGAAAGGTCGAAACCGGGATCACGTCTTGCCGCCAACGTGGCGGCGTGTTGACTGTGCGAATGTTGGTTATACGCATAAAAGTGTATATAATTGCACATCGTTCGTAAATAAGAACGTAGCAGAATGGCGGAAGGGACAACTCCCTGTAAGCGATTAGGGCTGCAGCGCGAGCAATGCTTCGCTCTACGGAGGTCAAAGAATGAAGACACGCATCACCGAGTTACTGGGCATCCGCTATCCCATTGTGCAAGGAGGCATGATGTGGGTGGGGCGTGCGGAGCTGGCCGCAGCGGTGTCCAATGCCGGCGCGCTTGGCACCATTACCGCATTGACGCAGCCCACGCCCGAAGCGTTGGGCGTTGAAATCGATCGCGTCAGGTCGATGACGAGCGAACCGTTTGCCGTGAACCTGACCATTTTGCCTACGATCAAGCCGGTTCCTTACGACGAATACGTGCAGGTTATTGTCGGGAGCGGTGTCAAGATTGTGGAAACCGCGGGGCGCAATCCTGAGCCATATCTGCCTGCGTTCAAGGCGGCGGGTATCAAGGTGATTCACAAGTGCACGTCGGTACGTCATGCATTGAAAGCAGAGGCGATTGGCTGCGACGCGGTCAGTGTCGACGGGTTCGAATGTGCGGGCCACCCGGGCGAAGACGACGTGCCCAATCTCGTTTTGGTACCGGCTGCCGCCGCGCAATTGCGTGTCCCAATGCTGGCATCGGGTGGCATTGCCGACGCGCGCGGCATGGTCGCGGCGCTCGCGCTCGGCGCTGACGGCATCAATATGGGCACACGCTTTATGGCAACGCGTGAAGCGCCCATCCATGAAAACGTCAAACGCCAATTGCTCGAACATGACGAGCGAAATACCGCGCTGATTTTTCGTACGCTCAAGAATACGTCGCGTATTTTTCGTAATGCCGTGGCGGAGCAAGTACTCGATCTGGAGCGCCAGGAGGGAACGACATTTGCGGACCTGAAGCCGCTCGTGAGCGGAGAACGTGGAAAGCGCATTTACGAAACCGGTGATACCGACGACGGTACGTTTCCCGCAGGCCTTGCGATTGGCCTGATTCACGATATCCCCACCTGCGACGAGCTGGTGAGCCGCATGGTCGCAGAGGCGCGCGAACTGATTCACCGAAGGCTGGCAACGATGATGGATAAGGCAGGAAACGAAACAGCCTGCGTGCCTTGAATGGCAATTGAGTACAACTGTCTATGACGAAAGGAGCAGACCGTGTCAGAAAGTCGTGAGAAGGGACGTCAGGTTGTTCGCGAGATGTTGGGCGAAGAGTTTCTGGGCGCAATGGACGCAGCGGCGGCATCCGGCGGGTTTGGTGCAGATGCGGCTTCACTCGCCCTTGAGAACGCGTTTGGCGACGCATGGGCGCGCCCGGGCCTCGATCGCCGTTCGAGAAGTCTCGTGACGCTGGGCATGCTGATCGCACAGCGCACGCCGTGGGAATTCAGTAATCATGTCCGCATCGGGCTAGCGAATGGTCTGACCGAGAAGGAACTGGAAGAGGTCGTCCTGCATGCGATTCCGTATGTGGGCTTTCCGGCCGTCAGCATCGCGTTAAAAGCCTGCAAGGACGTATTGGGCGAGAAGGTTGCCACCGTTCAGGAGTAGTTTGTGTGGGCATTGATGAAGCGAGGGCGGTTGACTCCGCCCCTTGCTTTTAACTGGATCGATTTCCAACGGAAGTTGTCGTCAATTGCTGAGAAGGCGACTTCCTTCATGTGCCCAGCATGGGCGAGTCCAGCCAGCCTGCTGCGAGCTGCGATCAGATGCGCTCGAAGATGGCTGCGATCCCTTGACCGCCACCAATGCACATCGTGACGAGCGCATATCGGCCGCCTATCCGTTGCAGTTCATAGAGAGCCTTGACCGTGATGATCGCGCCAGTCGCGCCAATCGGATGCCCGAGTGATATGCCGGAGCCATTCGGGTTGACACGCGCTGCATTGAACTGCAGTTCTTTCCCCACGGCGCAGGCCTGGGCAGCGAACGCTTCGTTAGCCTCAATGACATCGAGGTCCGCAACGGTGAGGCCAGCCCTTTGCAGTGCCTTTCGGGTCGCGGGAACAGGGCCCATACCCATGTATTGTGGGTCAACGCCGGCATGAGCATAGGCAACCAGCCGTGCCAATGGCCGGATACCTCTCGTTTCGGCCTCGCGGCGCTCCATGAGAAGTACGGCCGCCGCGCCGTCGTTCAGGCCCGAGGCATTGCCGGCTGTCACGGTGCCGTCTTTCTGAAACGCCGGGCGCAACTTGGCCAGTTCATCGACTGTCGTGGTGGGACGGACATGTTCGTCCAGTTCGAACATCGTCGCGCCCTTTTTGCTATGCACCGCGACCGGAACGATTTGTTCCTTGAAATGGCCTTCTTCGACCGCGCGTCCTGCCCGACGATGCGATTCCACCGCCAGCGCATCCTGGTCCTCACGCGAGATGCCGTATTTCGCCGCGACGTTTTCAGCAGTCACGCCCATGTGGCAGGCGCTGAAGGGATCGGTCAACGCACCCACCATCATGTCGGTCAGCCGGATGTCGCCCATTCGCGCGCCCCAGCGTGCGCCCGTGGCCAGATAGGCCGCGCGCGTCATATTCTCGGCACCGCCGCCAATCGCGATGTCGGCGTCGCCAAGCCAGATTGCCTGCGCTGCCGAAATGATGGCCTGCAGACCCGAGCCGCATAAGCGGTTCAGCGTGAGCGCCGGCGCATCTGTACTGACGCCGCCTTCCATCGCAGCGACGCGGGCCAGATACATATCTTTCGGCTCAGTGTGGATGACGTTGCCGAACACGACGTGTCCGACTGCATCGCCTTGCAACTGCACTCGCGACAGGACTTCCCGGACAACTGTCGCACCAAGCTGCGTTGGCGAGACGGAGGCAAGCGCGCCTCCGAAATCGCCAATTGCAGTGCGAACGCTGCTGGCAACTACGACTTCTCTCTCCATTCCGCTCTCCCGAACAAGCTGATACTGTTTGACTAGCGTTTGAAATGTAGAACGCTGTTCATAAAGTAGCTCAAATTTGCGTGAATGTCCATGGTCGGTTCACGACCGCGCCGCCAGGACATTTGCCGACCAGCGCACGCGCGCTCGTGTGATCGGCGGATGCTTCGCGCGCCGCGCTGGCATAGCTTTACATCGGGTGATGCTGGATAGACGCCTACGCAATTTCACGATACGCTTGTTCCTGTTTTCGATCGTTGTTCATTTATTGGTTCATGTTGACTGCTGCGGGCGATGGTCGGTAAAGGCGTTCAAAGTGGCAGATCGATGAACGGAAAAAGCTAACGACAGGATGACGGAGATGAACGCAGGTCCGCTTTCGCACGACCCTTTGATGGATGTGCCGTTTCGGCCGCTGCGGCTTGGCGGTGTAAAGGCCACTGTTGAAGAGCGCCCTGACGGCAGCGTCGTCTATGAGCTTGAAGAACCGCTGGACTCCTACCCCGCGCGGCTTACTGAGTGTCTCGTGAAGTGGGCCGCGGTCGCACCAGATCAGCCGTTGCTCGCACGGCGAACGGCCGATGGCGCCAGTTGGGAGCATTTGACGTATCGGCAAGCGCTCGACGGCGCGCGTGCGCTAGGCGAGGCGATGCTTGCCCGAGGGCTGTCGCCCGCGCGGCCGCTGATGATCCTTTCAGACCGCAGCTTTGAGCATGCGCTGCTGGCGCTTGCGGCGTTGCACGTCGGCGTCCCGTATGTTCCGGTTACGTCTGCGTATTCGTTGCTGTCCGAGGACTTCGCGAAGTTGAAACGTCTGGCGTCAGTGTGCACGCCAGGGCTCGTGTTCGCGGATGACGGCGAGCTTTACGGTCGAGCGCTGCGCGACGTGTTCGGCGATGTCGAATGTGTGGTGAGCGGGAAGTTGCCGGAAGGGCGCACGGCCTCGTGGTTTTTCGACTGGCTTGACACGCCGGTCACCGCCGCGGTCGATCAGGCGTTCGATAAAGTCGGTCCCGATACGATCGGCAAGATCATGTTTACGTCCGGCACGACCGGCGCGCCGAAGGGAGTGATTTACTCGCAGCGGATGCTGTGCAGTAACCGGCAACAGGTCGCGCAGACTTTCGCCTTTCTTCAGGACGCACCGCCGGTGCTGGTGGACTGGCTCCCGTGGCATCACACATTTGGCGGAACACATAACTTCGGCATGGTGCTCTATGGCGGAGGGACGTATTACCTGGATCCGGGTAAGCCCACGCCTGAGCAGATCGGTCCGACATTGGATGCGTTGCGCGAAATCGCGCCGGTCATTTACCTGAATACGCCTCAAGGACTGGCAGCGCTGATTCCGCATCTACGCTCGGACGACGCGCTACGCGAGAACTTCTTCAGCAAGCTGGCACTGATCTACTACGGCGGCGCGAGTCTGCCTGAATACATCTGGGCAGCACTCGACGAACTCGCGGTCAAGACGATCGGACAGCGCGTGTTGATCATGTCCGGGCTCGGCGGCACCGAAGCCGGACCGACGCCGATGTCGGCGGCGTGGGATCCGCGACGGCAAGCCATTGCCGGGCTGCCGGTACCCGGCGTGAAGGTCAAGGTCGTGCCGGTTGGAGAGAAGCTGGAAATTCGTTATGCGGGCGACTGCGTGACGCCCGGCTATTGGAAGGACCCGGAGCGCACGCGCGCGTCTTTCGACGAAGAGGGCTATTTCTGCTCCGGCGATGCCGGTGCATTCATCGATCCGGAGCGTCGTGAACTCGGCTTGCGATTCGATGGCCGCCTCGCCGAGAACTTCAAATTGTCCTCGGGTACATGGGTCAATGTGGCTGAACTGCGACTCGCCGCATTGAACGCATTTTCGCCGTATGCGCGCGACGTAGTCATCGCCGGTCATGATCAGGGATTTCTTGCTGCGCTGGTTTTTCCTGATCTGCAAGCGTGCCGGGCATTGTGCGGCGACCTGCTTGAGTCCACGCCCGACGCTGAACAGATCCTGGCCAGCGCCGGCGTGCGCGAACACTTCCAGCGCGGGCTCGATCTGCTGGCCACGCGCTCCGGCGGGAGTTCGAGCCGGATCGAGCGGATCGTACTGGAAAGCGCGCAACCGACGCTGGACAACGGCGAATTGAGCGCGAAGGGCGCCATCAGTCAGGCCAACGTTCTCGCGCGAAGACGCGATGTGGTCGCAGAACTGTACGAAGCGGTTCCCACGCGCCGCACGCTGGTTGCCCAAAGAGGCTCTCTTACCAAAGCTTCCAGCCCGATCCGATGAATTGAAAACAAGGAAGCCACCCGATGGATTTTCATGTCGATTCCGCGGACAAAGCCTTCCGCAAAGAGGTGCAGAAGTTCCTCAAGGCGCATCTGCCTTCTGATCTCGCCTGGCGCGGTCAGCAAGGATTTCTCGCCGGCGACGACGACGCGTTGCGCTGGACGCGTATTCTGCACGAAGCACGCGGCTGGTCCGTGCCGCATTGGCCGGCCGAACTCGGAGGAACGGGATGGACTGCGGCGCAACGCTATATCTTTGAAGAGGAATGCTACCTGGCGGGCGCACCCGCGCAAAATCAGGCGGGAGTGTCGCTCGTGGGGCCGGTGATTTGTGAATTCGGCAACGACGAGCAGAAGCGCCGCTTTCTGCCGCCTATTCAGCGTGGTGAAGTGTTCTGGGCTCAGGGCTTCTCCGAGCCCGGAGCGGGTTCCGATCTCGCCTCGCTGCGTACGACGGCGGTCCGCGACGGCGACCATTACGTCGTAAACGGCCAGAAAATCTGGACCAGCTTCGGAAGTTATGGACAGTGGAACTTCGTGCTTGTCCGGACCGATTCGCAAGCCAAGCCACAAAAGGGCATTTCTTTTCTCCTGCTGGACATGAAGTCGCCGGGCGTGACCGTGCGGCCGATTGCGACGCTCGACGGTTGCAACCATCTCGCCGAAGTGTTTTACGACAATGTTCGCGTGCCGGTCGAAAATCTGATCGGCGAGGAAAACAAGGGCTGGGGCTATACAAAATTTCTTCTGTTCAACGAGCGAGCGTTCCTTGGTGCGGAAGCCCCGGCGCTAAAACGCTATCTGCGCAAGATTCGTCACTACGCGATGAAGGAACGTGCCGGCAATACGCCCTTGATCGAAGATGCGACGTTTGCGGCAAGACTTGCCCAATACGAACTCGAAGTGCTCGCCATCGACATGGCCGTGCAGAAGATCTTGCATCAAGGATTGGACGAGCGCAGTGGTGGCATGGCCATCGGCTCGATGCTCAAGGTCCGAGGTTCCGAGTTGCATCAGAAGCTCACTGAAATGCTGCTCGAAGTGATTGGCGACTACGGCGCTGTATTTTATGGCGATCCGAACGAAGATCACGCGCTCCGCGGCCAGACCTTCGTGGGACCGGATTACGCGCCGGGTCTCGCGGCCGAAGTGTTCTACCGACGCGCATGCACGATCTACGGCGGCACGGCAGAAATTCAGCGGAACATTATCGCCAAGGCTTTGTTTGGACTGTGACGGGCGATATCGCGCGATGGCGCGACTCACTCCGATTGATAGGGCATCGCTTTTCCGGCGGGCACGAAAGGACGCAGCATGAACTTTGATCTAAGCGATGAACAGCAGATGTTGCAGGACAGCGCACAGCGCTTCGTGCAGAAAAACTATACGTTCGAGCACCGCCGTTCGCTGGCTGCTCATGGAGACGGCTTTTCGCGCGACATGTGGCGCATGTTCGGCGAAATGGGATGGCTCGGCGTCGCGGTGCCGGAAGCATTCGGCGGGCTGGGTTTTACTCCTGTGGAAAGCGCGCTGATCACTGAGCAGCTAGGGCGGGCACTGGTGCTCGAGCCCTACGTCATGTGCGGCGTGTTCCCAGCCGCGCTCGTTACCCATTGCGCGAGCGGCGCACAACGCGACAATCTGCTCGCGGAAATCATCTCGGGAGAAGTGGTGGTTGCCGTCGCGCACAGCGAGCGCGATGCACGAGGCGTCGTCTCCCATGTGACGGCAACTGCCAGCCAGATGGCAGACGGCAACTGGAGGCTCGACGGTCGGAAGACGCTCGTTGTGGGGGCGCCGGTGGCTGATCGTTTGATTGTCGTCGCGCGTGTCGCCGGCGGTGCGCGTGATGATGCGGGACTCGCGCTCTTTGTGGTCGATCCACGGGCACATGGCGTGACGCTCGAGCCATGCAGATTGCTCGACGGCACGCCCGCGGCGGACCTGGTGCTTGTAGGCGTGACGCTCGATGCAAGCGCGGTGATCGGCATGCCCGGTGACGCGTTGCAGGGGCTGCAGGCTGCGGTCGACGAATCCATCGTCGCGAGTTGCGCGGAGTTGTTGGGCGATATCGACGACACAATCGAGCTGACATCTGAGTACCTGAAGACGCGCAAGCAGTTCGGCGTGCCGATTGGGAGCTTTCAGGCGCTGCAGCACCGCATCGCCGATATGGCAATCGAGGCGATGCAGGCCAGAGCCACGCTGCACCGCGCGTTGCGTGCGCTCGCCGAAGACGATGCGACCCGCAGCGTTCAGGTGTCGGGTTGCAAGGCTCAAACCATCCGAAGTAGTAAATTCGTCACGCAGCAGGGCATCCAGTTGCATGGCGGCTACGGCATCACGGACGAATATAAGGTGGGTCACCACTATCGGCGCACGTTAATCTCCGATGTGCTGTTCGGCAATATGGAGTACCACCTGAAACGTTACGCGCAGCAAATTCAGGCGGACGCCCGCGCTTTGGCCGCATGACTCGAGGACGGAGAACATGACGCAATCTCAGGTACTGCTAACTGATGTTCACAGCGGTGTGTTGACATTGACGCTGAACCGGCCCGATGTCCGCAACGCGTTGAACCTTGCATTGACGAGGGCGCTTGTCGATGCCTTGACGCACTTCGAGGGCGATGACAGCCTCCGTGTTCTGATCGTCACCGGGGCCGATCCGGCTTTCTGCGCAGGGCTGGACCTTGGTGAGTTTTCCGCTCCGGACGCGCCACGCGGCGAAGTCGCGGCCATGATCGACTTATGGCCGCGACTGAGCAAGCCAGTCATTGCCGCGTGCAATGGGGCTGCGGTGACTGGCGGCCTGGAACTTGCGATGGGCTGCGATTTCATCATCGCTTCGGAGCGCGCTCGTTTTGCCGACACCCATACGAAGATCGGCGCGCTTGCGGGCGGTGGGATGACTGCGCGTCTGCCGTACATTGTGGGCTCACGCTGGGCCAAGCAGATCAGTTTCACGAGCGAGCCGTTCGATGCCATGACAGCCCTGCGGATCGGTCTCGTCAACGAGGTGACTTCGCACGCGACGTTGCTCGAACGCACTCGTGCGCTTGCCGCAACCATAGCGAGCCGTTCGCCGGAACTAATCAGTACGGTCAAGCGTGTTATCGACGCCGGAGCGCACGCTTCGCTGAGCGAAGCGCTGAAAATAGAGAAGGCTGCGCTGGCTGAACGCAAGGCAAAGGCGCCCATGGCGTGGCAGACAGCGCCGTAATTTGAAAGAGCAGGGGATTTGTCTGCAAGCGTCGCGCAGACGGTGCGAAGAAGGAGGCATCCATCCTTTTTGCATTGCCTGTCTATTCGTGAATAAAACGCGAGATCAATGCGCCGCTGCGGCAGCCGCCCCTGCATCTCCGCCGGCTCTCTCCGGCTTCGTGATCCAGATGAGCGCGATCAGCGCCACGAAAATGCCGGCGGAAACGAAGAACAGGTCGTTCACGCCCAACTGCGCGGCCTGTTGCGTAGCCATTGAATTGAACAGTCCGTACGCTTGCGGTTGACTGAAGCCCGCGGCGCCCATCTGCCGGATCGACTGATCGAAGACAGGGTTGTAAGCGTTCGCGCGCTCGGCCAGTTGCGCGTGATGCATGATCGTGCGATGGTCCCACGCCGTCTGGAAGATCGACGTGCCGATACCGCCGCACATGATCCGCACGAAGTTCGACAAGCCGGATGCCGCTGGAATCCGATTGCCTGGCAATCCTGACAGGGTGATCGACACGAGCGGAATAAAAAACCCGGCCATGCCGATCCCTTGAATCAGCGTGGGCAGCAGCAGCGAGTACGTGTCCACGCCCGTCGTATAGCGCGAGCGCATCCAGAAACACAGCGCGAACACGAGGAACGACAACGTTGCGATATAACGCGGATCGGTGCGCGGCAAGATCTTGCCCGTGATCGGCGATAGCAGCACGGCGAAGATGCCGACCGGCGCCATCACGAGACCGGCTTCAGTGGCCGTATAGCCGATATCGGTTTGCAGCCACAACGGCAGCAGAACGAGATTGCCGAAGTAAAGACCATAGCCGATCGACAGTGCGATCGTGCCGCCCGTGAAGTTGCGTTTGCTGAACAGCGATAAATCGACCACCGGATGCTCGGCCGTCAATTCCCACACGATAAAGAACGCAAGCGCGATCACCGCGACCAGCGCCAGCACGACCACGGTCGTCGACGAAAACCAGTCGAGGTCTTTGCCCTTGTCGAGCATGACCTGCAACGAGCCGACCCAGACGATCAACAGGCCGAGACCGACGCCGTCGATCGGCGCCTTCCTGATGACGGAATCGCGGTTGCGAAAAATCATCCACGTCGCCGCCGCGGCGATCGCGCCGACCGGAATGTTGACGTAGAAGATCCACGGCCACGAGATGTTGTCGGAAATCCAGCCGCCCAGAATCGGTCCGGCCACCGGCGCAATCAGCGTGGTCATCGCCCACATCGACAATGCCATTGGCGCCTTCGCGCGCGGATAGCTCGCGAGCAGCAGCGTTTGCGACAGCGGAATCATCGGGCCGGCCACCGCGCCTTGCAGCACGCGCGAGGCGAGCAGGAAGGGCAGCGTGGGCGCGAGGCCGCACAGCCACGACGAGATCACGAACAGCACGATGGACGCCATGAAGAGGCGCACCTGGCCGATGCGTTCAGTCAGCCAGCCGGTCAACGGCACCGAGATCGCGTTGGCGACCGCGAACGACGTGATCACCCACGTGCCCTGATCGGCCGACACGCCGAGGTCGCCGGAAATGGATGGAATCGAAACGTTCGCGATCGACGTGTCGAGCACGTTCATGAAAACGGCGAGCGACACCGCGATGGTGCCGATCACCAGTTGCGCGCCCTCGAGCGGCGGATGAGGGAGTTGCGCCTGAGCCTGAGCCATTCAAAAAGCCTTATGGAAATCGCCGCGCGGCTTACATCAGTTTTGCAGCGGGCTTCGCAGCGCCGGATTGCGCCGACTTCTGCGTGCCGCCGTTCGGACCTGCGTTTTCCGAAATGATGCGAGCGATTTCCGCGTCGGCTTCGTCGCCGTACTTGGCGAACACGTTCGTCTGATAGACGGTGTTTTGCGCCTGGCCGAGCTGGCCGCCGTCATCGTCCTTGATGGTCACGTCGGCTTGCATCGACAGCCCGATGCGCAGCGGGTGCTTCTCGAGTTCCTGCGGGTCGAGCGCGATACGCACCGGCAGGCGCTGCACCACCTTGATCCAGTTGCCGGTCGCGTTCTGCGCGGGCAGCAGCGAGAACGCCGAACCCGTGCCGGCCGAGAAACCGACCACCTTGCCGTGATAAACGACCGACGAACCGTAGACGTCCGCCGTCAGTTCGACCGGCTGGCCGATGCGCATGTGCTTGAGCTGCACTTCCTTGAAGTTGGCGTCGACCCACACGCCGCCGAGCGGCACGATGGCCATGAGCGGCGTGCCCGGCGACACGCGCTGGCCGACCTGCACCGAGCGTTTCGCGACGTAGCCGGTGACCGGCGCGGGCAGGTTGTTACGCGCATTGTTCAGATACGCGTCGCGGACCTTCGCGGCGGAAGCCTGCACGTTCGGGTGATTGGCGATCGTGGTGTTCGCGGTCAGCGCGCGGTTCGACGCCAGTTGCTGCTGGGCGGCGTCGACGGCGGCTTGCGCGCTCTTCACGGCGTCGCGTGCGTGCGAAATTTCTTCCTGCGATACCGCGCCGGTTTGCGCGACCGTCAGACGGCGCTTCAGGTCGTCCTGAGCACGCGACAAATCGGCCTGGCGCTGCGCCACCTGGGCCTGATACTGGTTGTCGTCGGCGAACAGGCCGCGCACCTGACGCACCGTTTGCGCGAGATTCGCTTCGGCCTGCTCGAGCGCCACACGGGCGTCCGCCGGATCAAGCACGACGAGCGGGTCGCCGGCCTTGACGGTTTGCGTGTCGTCCGCGTTCACCGCGACGACCGTGCCGGTGACTTGCGGCGTGATCTGCACGACGTTGCCGTTCACGTAGGCGTCGTCGGTGTCTTCGTGGAAGCGCGCCACGAGGAAATAGTAGAGGCCGTAAGCGATCGCGGCGATCAGGATCACGATGACGAGCAGCGTCATCATGCGCTTGCGTTTGCCGTTGTTCGCCGGTTGTGCCGGCTTGGCTGGCTGTGCCGGTTGATTGTTAGCCGCGGGCTGCTGGGGGGTGCTCATTGATGTGCTCCGGGTTCTTTCTAACGTCGTCGTTTATTCGGATGTTCGTGTGTGGTCTGCTGCAGTCGGCTCAGTTGCGTTCGGCACGATCAGTTGGCAGCCGCAGCCGCAGCCGCAGCCGCAGCCGCAGCCGCAGTCGCGGTCGCGCCCGATGCCGGGGCGGCTCCTGCCGCGGCGGCTGGTGCCGGCGCATCGGTCGGCACCACGAGGCCGGTCTGCGTCGCGTCGAAACCGCCGCCGAGCGCCTTGACGAGTCCGATCTGCATGTCGCGGCGGCGCATCTTCAGCGTCGTGACCGTCTGCTCGGCCGCGAGGCGGTTCTGGTCGGCGGTCAACACCTGCAATTGCGGCGACAGACCTGCCTTGTAGCGGATCACGGCCAGTTGATAGGCTTTCGTCGACGCGTCGAGCGCGCGTTGTGCGTCGCCCGATTGCTGGTCGATCGAGCGGATCGACGACACCTGCGTGGCCACATCCGACAAAGCGTTGATCAGCGTCTGATTGTAGTTCGCCACGTCCAGATCGAAGTCGGCATAACGGCCCTTCAACTGGGAGCGCAGCGCGCCCGCGTCGAAGATCGGCAGGTGAACCGCCGGGCCGAATTGCATCTGACGGCTGCCGGCTTTCAGGAAGCGCCCCCAGCCGAACGCGTCGAAGCCGAAGCCGGCCGCGAGGTTCACGTCCGGGAAGAACTCGGCCTTCGCCTCCTTCACGTCGTGCATCGCCGCTTCGACCTGCCAGCGCGCTGCGACGATGTCCGCGCGGCGCGCGACCAGGTCGGCCGGCAGATTGCCCGGCAGCGCGACCGTGTCGCCGGTGGTCAGCGCCGGTTGAGCGATCTGCAGGCCACGATCCGGGCCCTTGCCGAGCAGCGCGCCCAACTGATAGCGCACCACGGTGATCTGGCCGTCGAGGTCTGTCAAGCTCGCCTGACTCGTCGCAATATTGCCGTTCGCGGTCTGGCGCTCGACGTTGGTGTCGAGGCCGGCAGCGACGCGGCCATTCGTGATGCGGCCAATATCCTGGCGGTTGGCGATCTCACGCGCGGCGATGTCGCGCAACGCGTAAAGCTGGGCAAGCTGGTTATAGGTGCTGGCCACTGAAGCCGCGAGCGTGACACGCGCCTGCTGCATGTCGGCCTCGGCTGCCTTTTCCTGCGACACGGCCTGGCCGAGGCGCTGACGGTTCTTGCCCCACAGGTCGAGATCCCACGACGCGCTCGCGAGCACGTTGTTTTCGCTATACCAGGTACCGCCAAACGGAGGCGGGTAGAGCGCGTTGCCGGAGAACAGCTCGCGCGTCCACGAATAGCTGCCGGTGACTTTCGGATAAAGCGCCGAGCGCGAACTCTCGATATACGACGACGCCTTCGCGAGGCGCGCCTGCGCCTGTGCGATGGACGGGCTGCCTTCCAGCGCTTCTGAAATCAGCCTCGGCAATTGGGGATCGCCAAACTGGTTGGCCCAATCGAGCGACGGCCACTGGCCGCCCTGGCCGGCCAGACTCTGCGTGGACTCGTACTGGCCCGGCGACGCGATCTGCTTGTCGCTTTTGACGCCGAAGTAGTTCGCGCATCCCGAGAGGGCGAGCGCTGCCACCGCAGCGGCGACAGCGGCCCGGCTCGAAAGCCCAGGCGCGGACAGGGAAAGGGATTTCATTGCTCGGCTCTTTGAGTGGAAGGTAATGATGGACGCTGCAAGCAATTTCTTACGGTTTGCTGTCGGAGTTGCTTGCCGCATCACGAGTCAATCCCGTGTGTTCGCCGGAATTGATCAACGCGCGACGCAGCATGCTCTTCAGAAACCCCACTTCTTCCGGGGTGAAGCCGCTCAGCAGACTATCCAGCACACCGTTGAAAATCTTCGGCATCTTCGCCGCGATGGCATGGCCTTCCGGCGTGAGCGCGAGGCGCACGGCCCGCCGGTCTTCGTTGCTGCGCACTCGCGTGAGCAGACCACGCTTCTCCAGGCGGTCGATCAGGCGTGTGACCGCACTGGCGTCTATGCCGTATTCGCGGGCCAGTTCGGCCGCCAGCAGGCATTTGCCGCTCGCCACCATAAACAGGATGCTGCCCTGCTGGCTCGTGATGCCGAGTTCGGCCATGCTGCGCTGGGTGACCAGGTTGGACATGGTCGATTTCACACGGGCGAGGAGATAGCCGACGCTTTCGCCTAGCTGGTACTCGCTGAGCTCCGGCGCGGGAGTTGAGGTCGGCTCCGTCATGTTTCTCGTGCGATGCAATGGTTGACTAAGCAGGATTATAAGAGCCGGATGATTGACTGGGCAAGCGTTATTACAGCTTAGGCAAGGAATTTTCCTTACTCAAGCGAGAATCGGCCCGTTTTCACGTAGGGTCGATGGAAGTCCGTGACGAGCTTTTGCATCCCGGGATGCAGTGTGGTGGCGTCGGATATACGGGAATACCCAGAAGGCGTCACCGGCGCGTGCTATAATGTTGGGTTCCCAAAAGTGCGCTTTGGGCTTGTCGTGGTTTTGTCCTCGTGAAGGTAAGCGGCATGAGCAAGCGGCGCACTCAACTGTCTCCAGGTTTCCTATGACCCGCGCCCTACGCAATATCGCCATCATTGCCCACGTCGACCACGGCAAGACTACGCTCGTCGACCAGCTCCTCCGCCAGACAGCCACGTTCCGTGACAACCAGCAAGTCGCCGAGCGCGTCATGGACTCGAACGACATCGAAAAAGAACGTGGCATCACGATTCTCTCGAAGAATTGCGCGGTCGAATACGAAGGCACCCACATCAACATCGTCGACACGCCGGGCCACGCCGATTTCGGCGGTGAAGTCGAGCGCGTGCTGTCGATGGTCGATTCCGTGCTGCTGCTGGTCGACGCCGTCGAAGGCCCTATGCCGCAAACGCGCTTCGTGACCAAGAAGGCACTGGCGCTCGGTCTGAAGCCGATCGTCGTGATCAACAAGGTGGACCGTCCGGGCGCGCGCATCGACTGGGTGATCAACCAGACGTTCGACCTGTTCGACAAGCTGGGCGCGACCGACGAGCAACTCGACTTCCCGATCGTCTACGCATCGGGCCTGAACGGCTATGCCGGCCTGAGCCCCGACGTGCGCGAAGGCGACATGCGCCCGCTGTTCGAAGCCGTGCTCCAGCATGTGCCGGTGCGTGCAGCGGATCCGGAAGGCCCGCTGCAATTGCAGATCACCTCGCTCGACTACTCGTCGTATGTCGGCCGTATTGGCGTCGGCCGTATCACGCGCGGCCGCATCAAGCCGGGCATGGCCGTCGCGGTGCGTTCGGGGCCGGACGGCGCGATTCTGAACCGCAAGATCAACCAGGTGCTGTCGTTCAAGGGCCTTGAGCGGGTGCAGGTAGAATCCGCCGAAGCCGGCGACATCGTGCTGATCAACGGCATCGAAGAAATCGGTATCGGCGTGACCATTTGCTCGCCGGAACAGCCGGAAGCGCTGCCCATGATCACTGTCGACGAACCGACGCTGACCATGAACTTCCTCGTCAATTCGTCGCCGCTGGCCGGCCGCGAAGGCAAGTTCGTCACGAGCCGTCAGATTCGTGACCGCCTGATGAAGGAACTGAATCACAACGTCGCGCTGCGCGTGAAAGAAACCGGCGACGAAACCACGTTTGAAGTAGCGGGCCGCGGTGAACTGCACCTGACCATTCTCGTGGAAAACATGCGCCGCGAAGGCTACGAGCTGGCCGTGTCGCGTCCGCGCGTCGTGATGCAGGAAATCGACGGTGTGAAGCACGAGCCGTACGAAAACCTGACCGTCGACATGGAAGACGCGCATCAGGGCGGCGTGATGGAAGAGTTGGGCCGCCGCAAGGGCGAAATGCTCGACATGGCGTCGGACGGCCGTGGCCGCACGCGTCTCGAGTACCGCATTTCGGCGCGTGGCCTGATCGGCTTCCAGTCGGAATTCCTCACGCTCACGCGCGGCACGGGCCTGATGAGCCACACGTTCGACTCGTATCAGCCGGTCAAGGAAGGCGCGGTCGGCGAGCGTCGCAACGGCGTACTTATTTCGCAGGACGATGGCGCGGCCGTCGCTTATGCACTGTGGAAGCTGCAGGATCGCGGCCGTATGTTCGTGTCGCCGGGCGAGCCGCTGTACGAAGGCATGATCATCGGCATTCATAGCCGTGACAATGACCTGGTCGTGAACCCGATCAAGGGTAAGCAGCTTACCAACGTGCGTTCGTCGGGTACCGACGAAGCGGTGCGCCTTGTGCCGCCGATCCAGATGTCGCTGGAATACGCGGTCGAATTCATCGACGAGGACGAGCTCGTCGAAGTCACGCCGCAATCCATCCGTCTGCGCAAGCGCTACCTGAAGGAACACGAGCGCCGCAGCGCGAGCCGTAAGGGCGCAGTGGATTAAGCGGGCGCATCGCTTTTCGCCGTTTCGCTTTAGCTGTTAGGAAAAGCCACCTTCCGGGGTGGCTTTTTCCATTTTTGCGCGCCGCGATCGCGTTATATGCAGTTGCCGCAGATTCGTGATTCGTTGATGCGCGTTTGTCCCCGTTTATTGCAGAAGGCTGTCGGTGCGCGCGGCAATCGCCGCGAAAGCCCGTCGCTGCGGGCCCGAGCGGCAATCGGTCTGCTATCTGGACTATCGGTTCTGTGATATGCTCCCCGGGTGCCAGTTTTAGGTCCTTCCAAGCAAGACTTGATTCGCGCAATCCGCTAAACGGTCAGGCCGTGTCGCGGAAGGTTCTGTAACCCGCTATTTCTCGAGAAACTCGAAGAAAGGTGAGCGTAAAAATGATGAAGCAATTCCAGTCGAACTCTTATCTGTTCGGCGGCAATGCTCCGTACGTGGAAGAAATGTACGAAGCGTATCTCGACAATCCGGCGTCAGTGCCCGAGAACTGGCGCAGCTATTTTGACGCGTTGCAGAACGTTCCTGCATCGGATGGCAGCAATGCCAACGACGTGGCCCATGGCCCGATCGTCGAATCGTTTGCACAACGGGCCAAGGCCAACGCCTTCATCCCGCGCACGGCAACCGGCGGCGAAGACCTCGCTACCGCGCGAAAGCAAGTCTATGTGCAGTCCCTCATCGGCGCATATCGCTTCCTCGGCTCGCAATGGGCCAATCTCGATCCCCTGAAGCGCCGCGAACGTCCCGCTATCCCCGAACTCGAACCCGCGTTCTACGACTTCACCGAAGCCGACATGGACCAGGAGTTCAGCGCCACGAATCTGTATTTCGGATTCGAGCGCGCGTCGCTGCGCGAGATCGTCAAGGCATTGCGTGACACGTACTGCGGCACGATCGGCGCCGAGTACATGTACATCAGCGATCCGGAACAGAAGCGCTGGTGGAAGGAAAAGCTGGAGTCGATCCGCTCCACGCCGAATTTCTCGAACGAGAAGAAAAAGCACATCCTGAATCGCCTGACGGCCGCAGAAGGCCTCGAGCGCTTCCTCCATACCAAGTACGTCGGTCAGAAGCGCTTCTCGCTGGAAGGCGGCGAAAGCTTCATCGCGTCGATGGACGAGGTCGTGCGTCACGGCGGCGCCCGCGGCGTGCAGGAGATCGTCATCGGCATGGCTCACCGCGGCCGTCTGAACGTGCTGGTCAATACGCTCGGCAAGATGCCGGCTGACCTGTTTGCCGAATTTGAAGGCAAGCACGTCGACGACCTGCCGGCCGGCGACGTGAAGTATCACAAGGGTTTCTCGTCGGACGTCTCGACCGAAGGCGGCCCGGTTCACCTGTCGCTCGCGTTCAACCCGTCCCACCTCGAAATCGTCAATCCGGTGGTCGAAGGTTCCGCGAAGGCGCGTATGGACCGTCGCGGCGACGACAGCGGCCTGCAAGTGCTGCCGGTGCAGATCCACGGCGACGCGGCTTTTGCCGGCCAGGGTGTCGTGATGGAAACACTGAACCTCGCGCA
Source organism: Paraburkholderia rhynchosiae (assembly GCF_002879865.1). Lineage (GTDB taxonomy): Bacteria > Pseudomonadota > Gammaproteobacteria > Burkholderiales > Burkholderiaceae > Paraburkholderia > Paraburkholderia rhynchosiae. Next base: position 181,659 of record NZ_PNXY01000011.1, on the reverse strand, counting down.
AACGCGCGGTTACGGCACCCACGGCACGCTGCACATCGTCATCAACAACCAGATCGGTTTCACCACGTCGGACCCGCGCGACTCGCGCTCCACGTTGTACTGCTCGGACGTCGTCAAGATGATCGAAGCGCCGGTGCTGCACGTGAACGGCGACGATCCCGAAGCGGTCGTTCTCGCCACGCAACTGGCTATCGACTTCCGGATGCAGTTCCACAAGGACGTCGTCGTCGACATCGTCTGCTTCCGCAAGCTGGGCCACAACGAGCAGGACACGCCGGCTGTCACGCAGCCGCTGATGTACAAGACGATCGCGAAGCACCCCGGCACCCGCGCGCTGTACGCGGAAAAGCTGGTGCAACAAGGCGTTATCACCGCCGAACAAGGCGAGGAGTTCGTCAAGGCGTACCGCAAGGCGATGGACGAAGGCCATCACACGGTCGACCCGGTGCTCTCGAACTACAAGAGCAAGTACGCGGTGGACTGGGTGCCGTTCCTGAACCGCAAGTGGACAGACGCGGCTGACACGGCCGTGCCGCTCGCCGAACTGAAGCGCCTTGCTGAGCGCATCACCACGATCCCGGAAAACTTCAAGGTTCACCCGCTGGTCGAGCGCGTCATCAACGACCGTCGCGCGATGGGCCGTGGCGAAGCGAAGCTCGACTGGGGCATGGGCGAACACCTTGCATTCGCGTCGCTGGTCGCATCGGGCTATGCAGTGCGCCTGACCGGTCAGGACTCGGGGCGCGGCACGTTCACGCACCGTCACGCGGTGCTGCACGATCAGAACCGCGAGCGCTGGAACGACGGCACGTACGTGCCGCTGCAGAACATCGCCGAAGGTCAGGCGAAGTTCTCCGTGATCGACTCCGTGTTGTCGGAAGAAGCGGTGCTCGGCTTCGAATACGGTTACTCGACGGCTGAACCGAACACGTTCGTCGCATGGGAAGCGCAGTTCGGCGACTTCGTGAACGGCGCGCAAGTCGTGATCGACCAGTTCATCTCGTCGGGCGAAGTGAAGTGGGGCCGCGTTTCTGGCCTGACGATGCTGCTGCCGCATGGCTATGAAGGCCAGGGTCCGGAGCACTCGTCGGCGCGTATCGAACGTTTCCTGCAACTGTGCGCAGACCACAACATGCAGGTCGTTCAGCCGACCACGCCGGCGCAGATTTTCCACCTGCTGCGCCGTCAGATGATCCGCCTGTTCCGCAAGCCGCTGATCGTCGCGACGCCGAAGTCGCTGCTGCGCCATAAGGAAGCCGTGTCCGATCTGTCGGAGCTGGCGAAGGGTGCGTTCCAGCCGATCCTCGGCGAAATCGACGAGGCCATCGACGCGAAGAAGGTCAAGCGCGTGGTGGCATGCTCGGGTCGCGTGTACTACGACCTGCTCGCGCATCGCCGCGAATCGAAGTCGAACGACGTCGCCATCATCCGTATCGAACAGCTCTATCCGTTCGCGCATAAGCAGTTCGAAGCGGAAATGAAGAAGTACGACAACGCGACGGAAGTGGTCTGGGTGCAGGACGAGCCGCAGAATCAGGGCCCGTGGTTCTACATCGAGCACCATCTGAAGGAAGGCATGAAGGAAGGACAGAAGCTGGCATACAGCGGCCGTCCGGCTTCGGCTTCGCCGGCAGTCGGCTACTACGCGAAGCACTACGAGCAGCAGAAGGCGCTGATCGAAGGCGCTTTCGGCCGCCTCAAGAGCGCGTCGATCGCTAAATAAACAGAACAGACGAACCGGGAAAGCGCGATGCGCTTTCCCGTGCCGCGTTCCGTGACCCGTCAAGGTTCAGGCGCGGCAATCATGGTTCGCAGGCGGTCGTCGTTCACCGCGCCGTCACCCGATACGTATTCAGGATATTCATAATGGCTATTGTTGAAGTCAAGGTCCCCCAGCTTTCCGAGTCGGTTTCGGAAGCCACGATGCTGCAGTGGAAGAAGAAGCCCGGCGAGGCTGTTGCTCAAGACGAAATTCTCATTGAAATCGAGACCGACAAGGTCGTGCTCGAAGTGCCGGCACCCTCGGCCGGCGTGCTCGCGCAAGTCATCGCGAACGACGGCGACACCGTCACCGCTGAACAGGTGATCGCCAAGATCGACACCGAAGGCACGGCAGGCGCCGCCGCTGTCGAAGCCGAAGTGAAGCCGGCGCCTGTCGCCGCCGCTCCGGCGCCGGCCGCGGCACCGGCTGCTCAAGCTGCATCCGCAACGGGTGCGCATACCGCTGCTTCGCCGGCTGCCGGCAAGCTGATGGCGGAGAAGGGCCTGTCCTCGGGCGACGTCGCCGGCACGGGCCGCGACGGCCGCATCACCAAGGGCGACGTGCTAACCGCAGGCGCCCCGGCAGCGAAGGCTGCACCCGCACCGGCTGCAGCACCGAAGGCTGCCAAGCCGTCGTTGCCGGACGTCAGGAGTCCGGCTTCGGCCGACCAATGGCTGAAGGACCGTCCGGAACAACGCGTGCCGATGTCGCGTCTGCGTGCACGTATTGCGGAGCGCCTGCTCGAGTCGCAGCAAACCAACGCCATCCTGACCACGTTCAACGAAGTGAACATGGCGCCGGTGATGGACCTGCGCAACAAGTACAAGGACAAGTTCGAGAAGGAACATGGCGTGAAGCTCGGCTTCATGTCCTTCTTCGTGAAGGCGGCCGTTCACGCGCTGAAGAAGTTCCCGCTGGTGAACGCGTCGATCGACGGTAACGACATCGTCTATCACGGCTATTTCGACATCGGTATCGCTGTCGGTTCGCCGCGCGGTCTGGTGGTGCCGATCCTGCGTAACGCGGATCAGCTGAGCCTCGCCGAAATCGAGAAGAAGATCGCCGAATTCGGCCAGAAGGCGAAAGACGGCAAGCTGTCGATCGAGGAAATGACCGGCGGTACGTTCTCCATCTCGAACGGCGGTGTGTTCGGTTCGATGCTGTCCACGCCGATCATCAACCCGCCGCAGTCCGCGATTCTGGGCGTGCACGCCACGAAGGAACGCGCTGTGGTCGAAAACGGCCAGATCGTGATCCGTCCGATGAACTATCTGGCGCTCTCGTACGACCACCGGATCATCGACGGCCGTGAAGCCGTGCTGTCGCTGGTTGCCATGAAGGACGCGCTGGAAGACCCGGCGCGCCTGCTGCTCGACCTGTAAAACGCCGCTTCGGCGGTGCCGGCTTGCCATCGCGCGAGCCGGCGCCATATAGAGATCAGGCAGGCATCACGTCTTTCGCATTCCGCAGTACAGGACCGACGCGCCACGAAGCGTGGCCGCGCCGTTCCGTCAAAAAAAAAGGATTGTCATGTCCAAAGAATTTGACGTCGTCGTGATCGGCGCGGGCCCTGGCGGTTATATCGCCGCCATCCGTGCAGCGCAGCTCGGCAAGACCGTCGCATGTATCGAAAAATGGAAGAACCCGGCCGGCACGCTGAAGCTCGGCGGCACCTGTTTGAACGTGGGTTGCATTCCGTCGAAGGCGTTGCTCGCGTCGTCGGAAGAATTTGAAAACGCCTCGCATCACCTGGCCGACCACGGCATTTTCGTGGAAAACGTGAAGGTCGATATCTCGAAGATGATGGCCCGCAAAGACGGCATCGTCGAAAAGATGACGAAGGGCATTGAATTCCTGTTCCGCAAGAACAAGATCACGTGGCTCAAGGGTCACGGCAAGTTCACCGGCAAGACGGACGCCGGCGTGCAGATCGAAGTGAGCGGCGAGGGCGAAACGGATGTGGTCACGGCAAAGAACGTGATCATTGCAACCGGTTCGAAGGCGCGTCATCTGCCGAACATTCCGGTCGACAACAAGATCGTCGCCGACAACGAAGGCGCACTCGCTTTCGACACGGCACCGAAGAAGCTGGCCGTGATCGGCGCAGGCGTGATCGGTCTGGAATTGGGCTCGGTGTGGCGCCGTCTGGGCGCGGAAGTGACCGTGCTCGAAGCGCTGCCGGAATTCCTCGGCGCGGCTGACCAGGCGCTCTCGAAAGAGGCCGCCAAGCAGTTCAAGAAGCAGGGTCTCGACATCCAGGTTGGCGTCAAGGTCGGCGAAGTGACGACCACGGACAACAGCGTCACGATCAATTACACGGACAAGGACGGCAACGCGCAAAAGCTCGAATCCGATCGCCTGATCGTGTCGATCGGCCGCGTGCCCAACACCGACAACCTCGGTCTCGAAGCGATCGGCCTGAAGGCCAACGAGCGCGGCTTCATCGACGTGGACGATCATTGCGCGACGGCCGTGCCGAACGTGTACGCGATCGGCGACGTGGTGCGCGGCCCGATGCTCGCGCACAAGGCCGAAGACGAAGGCGTGCTGGTTGCCGAGATCATCGACGGTCAGAAGCCGCATATCGACTACAACTGCATTCCGTGGGTGATCTACACCGAACCGGAAATCGCATGGGTCGGCAAGACGGAACAGCAATTGAAGGCGGAAGGCCGCGAAGTCAAGACGGGCCAGTTCCCATTCATGGCGAACGGCCGCGCGCTCGGCATCAACAAGGCGGATGGTTTCGTCAAGATGATCGCCGACGCGAAGACCGACGAACTGCTGGGCGTGCACATCATCTCGGCGAACGCATCGGACCTGATCGCGGAAGCCGTGGTGGCGATGGAATTCAAGGCGGCGTCGGAAGACCTGGGCCGCATTTGCCATCCGCACCCGTCGCTGTCGGAAGTCATGCGCGAAGCGGCACTGGCCGTGGACAAGCGCGCGCTGAACATGTAATCGCGCGCACGCCTGACTGCACGTAACTCCGGCAATTCTGGCATCACAAGGCGGGCGGGTTCACTCCCACCCGCCTTTCTTTTTGCAGCAACACCATGAACGTCACCGAATACTACGAAAAAGAACTGCAGACGCGGGGTTATCAATCCGACCCGGCGCAGCGCGCGGCGGTCGACCGTCTGCAGCGGTGTTACGAAGAGTGGGTCGAGTACAAATCGCGTCGCTCGAATGCGTTCAAGAAGCTGATCAATCGCCCGGACCCGCCGCGCGGCGTATACATGTGGGGCGGCGTAGGGCGGGGCAAGAGCTTCCTGATGGACAGCTTCTACATGATCGTGCCGGTGCAGCGCAAAACGCGGCTGCACTTCCACGAATTCATGCGCGAGGTGCATCGAGAGCTGGAAGAGCTGAAGGGTACGGCCGATCCGCTCGACGAACTCGCGCGCCGCATTGCGAAGCGCTACCGGCTGATCTGTTTCGACGAATTCCACGTATCGGACATTGCCGACGCGATGATCCTCTACCGCCTGCTCGACAAACTCTTCGAGAACGGCGTGCAGTTTGTGATGACGTCGAACTACGATCCGGACACGTTGTATCCGGACGGCCTGCATCGCGATCGCATGCTGCCGGCAATCGAGCTGATCAAGGACCAGCTCGACGTGGTCAATGTCGATGCGGGCATCGACTACCGGCAGCGCACGTTGGCGCAGGTCGAGGTGTATCACACGCCGCTCGGCGCGGCCGCCGACAAGGCGCTGCGCGACGCGTTCGCGAGGCTCGCCGCGGTGCCCGATGAGAGCCCGATTCTGCACATTGAAAAGCGCGAGTTGAAAGCGCTGCGTCGCGCGGACGGCGTCGTGTGGTTCGATTTTGCGACGTTGTGCGGCGGCCCGCGTTCGCAGAACGACTATCTGGAGCTGGCGAGCCGTTTCCATGCTGTGATCCTGTCCGCCGTGCCGCAGATGTCGGCGCGCATGGCGTCGGAAGCGCGCCGCTTTACGTGGCTGATCGACGTGTTCTACGACCATAAAGTCAAGCTGCTGATGTCGGCCGCGGTGCCATCCGAGCAACTCTATGTGGATGGTCCGATGGCCAACGAATTCACGCGTACGGTGTCGCGTATCGTCGAAATGCAATCGAAGGAGTATCTGGATGCGCCGCGCCGGATCGTCGATACATCGCTGACCTGAGCGAGCGGGTCGGGGAGCGCATGCAGGCGGCCGGCGAGGCTTTTGCGATAGATCACGCGGCCTCGGCCGAACGGACAAGGTCGATGGGCGTATTTTCAGGATTCGGATTGCTCTGATGTTGCGGCTTTGGGCGACTGGCTATCTTTGTCAAGCATCTGACAAAGGAGAAACCGATGAACCCATACCGTGACATCAACGACGAAGAGTGGCAACGCATTGCGCCGTTACTGCCTGAACTGCGTCCGCGCGCGGAATTGCGTGGCCGCCCGCTTGCCAATACACGTTCCGTCCTCAACGGCGTGCTGTGGGTGATGTACAGCGGCGCTACATGGTCCGCCATGCCGCGCAAATACCCGTCCTATCAAACCTGTCATCGCCGCTTCAAGGCGTGGTACGAATCCGGCGTACTGAAGCGCGTCATGGAGCAACTGTTCGGCGCGGCGAGCGAAGAACTTTGCGCAATGATGGAAGCACGCATGCGCACGCATGTGAGTGCAGACCCCAAAAGCGTCGTTGCAGCAGAGAAGCCGTCGGCTCCCGTAGTGCCTGTGGTGTATGCCCCGGCACCGGCCCAATCCTTGCCGTCTTCTCCGTTTGCTTTTACGCCGCCTTTCAAACACGCTGCATGACGACTCAAATCACGCAACATCCCGTAGAAAAAACGGCCGAACGATAACCTCGTCGGCCGTTTCATTTTTGGTCGCAGTTACTGCGGCTGGCGGGCCGGAATGCCTGGCTGCACTTATTGCTGACGAACCCACGTCTGCGAGCGGCCTAGCAGCGCTACGCCGATATAGCCGCGCACCACCAGCTTGTTGCCGCCGTCTTCCAGGTGCATCTTGCACTTGTAGAGCTTGCCGTTTTCCGGGTCGAGGATCTGCCCATGATCCCACGCGTCGCCGTCCTTTTTCATGTCGCTGATAATGGTCATGCCGAGAATCGGCTGGTCCTTGCGTGCGTCGGTGCACGCGGTGCAGCGGCGATCCGGCTGGTCGTTCGGACCCAGACCTTTGATCACTTTTCCGCTGAGCATGCCGTTGCCGTCCTGCGCGATCTGCACGAGTGCTTTCGGCTGGCCGGTGTGATCGTCGATGGTTTGCCAGGTGCCGACCGGCGTATCGGTTTGCGCCATTGCGGTAAGGGCGCTGGTCACGAGGATGCCGGCGAGCGCCGCATGTTTCGCTGTGCGAAGCGCGATCGCGCGAGCATGTTGGGTGAACTGCATCATTGTCTTCCTCCTTGGTAAAAGACGGCGCGATCATGGTCGCGCGGCGTTATTGACGTCCCTTGAGGCATAAGGCCGGTGATGTCGCGTGGTGCTGTCCGGTTCTCCTTCGCACGGCTCCCAACGCGAGGGCCCGCCGCGGCTCTCGTGCGGGCTCTCGTCCGGCCGCGTCGTATGTCAGGGCAGAATGCCTAGTGTGCGTGAAAACGCGCGCACTGTTTGATAGTGGAACCTCTAATCAGGCCGCGGCACTTTGAGAATCAATTGAGCTGATACGAGAAGGTTGCGTTGATGCGCGGACTGCGCGACGCGCTTTCGACCGGCGCGTCCCCGACCGCCTTCGCGACCGAGAGATCCAGGCTGTAATACCTGCCGTCGCTGATGCGAAAGCCTAATGCAACGGACGAAAGTCTCGACGGGGAGGGCGTGCCAGCATGCAGATAGACGCGCGCCATGTCGAAGGAAATATACGGCGTGAACGTGTGCAGATACGTGAAACCTGGCGTGAAGGGGCGATTGATTTCGAACATTGCGCCCCAGCCGGAATCGCCGGACGCTTCGCCCGGCTGATAACCTTGCGCGAAACGCTGGGCACCGAAGGAGATCTGTTCGGAGGTCGGCAGTGAGACCGGGCTGTACTGTGCGGTCAGAGAGATAGCGGTGCCGATCCTCAGTGGCCACTCGTTGGTTTGCGAAAAGCTTGCACCGGTGCGCACGAAGTTGACCGAAGCCGGATTGCTGACGGGCGCGCCAGCCAGGTTCGAATCGCCGGATTTCGACGCGCCCAGAATATCGAACGCCTTCGCCACATTCAGGCTCGCGCGGCGCACCTGGCCGGTTTGCACACTGGTGTAGTCCGCTTGCAATTGCATTACGCGCACTTGCGAGCGCAGACCGATCTGCGCGCCGTTCTGCTGATTGTGATAGCGGTCCTCGTCGTGCGATGCATAGACAGAAGCCGTGCCGATCACGCTCTGGGTATTGCTCAACAGAATCGGGTAGGCGAGTGAGCCGCCAATCTTGTCATTGATGACTGTGCGCTCGACGTACGGTGGCAAGCCCGGATTGTCGACTGGATTGCCGCGGTAGTGCGACGCGTCGATCCTGGAAATCAGTCCGTTGCTGCCGATCGGCACGGAGGCATGCGCGGCAAGATAGGTGACGTGGTCGCGGCCCTTCGGCAGCAGCGCCGACACGCTCAGTTGTTCACCGAGCGCCGTGAGGCCATTCTCGGTCGCGGTCAGCAAACCTTGCACGCCGGGATGATTGAAGTCGATGCCGCTGCTCACGTCGAAAGGCTTGCGGTCCACGTTGAGTTCGAGCGTGGTCGCGCCGTCGGTATTCTGCGGCGGCGGCACGTTTGCCGCGACTTTCACGCCAGGCAATAGCCCCAGCACGTTGATATAGCGCTCGAAAGTGGCGCGTCGCAGCGGCCGGTCGGCGGTGATGTGATCGGCGATCGCGCGAATCCTGTCTTCCACTGCGCCGGCGTTGCCCGTCACCTTGACCCCGGAGACATAGCCTTCCACTACCGTCACGCGCACGACGCCGTCCTCGAATGTTTGCGCCGGGATGAACGCGAAAGAGAGCGCGAAGCCACGGTCCTGGTAGAGCTTCGTCACGCCGTTGGCCACCTGGATCAGCTCGCCGATCGTCGAGTCTTTGCCGACAAGCGGCGTGAAGCGCTGCGCAACGTCGTCGAAAGGAATGGACTTTACGCCTTCCACCTGGACGCGCGTTGGCGTGAGATGGCGGGCGAGAAGTTGCTGGAGTTGAGGTGCCTGCGGTGCGACTTGCACCGTGACGTTGGGGCCTTTATCGGGCGGCTTGATTTGCGGTAGCGACTCCAGCGGATTGCCGCCTGCCGCCGCGCTCCCGGGGCGCGACTGCGCGTGCGCTGGCGGCTGCATTGCGCTCGCCGCAAGCACGGCGAGCACCAGCGTCCATGTGCTGCGGTACCCGAGTTTCATCGGATTGTCCTCGTATGCCGTTCTTGTTTTTACGAGCGTGTGCCCTTGCGTGGCCTGGCCGGGCCGCTGGACCGCGCTCGCTTGTGTGTGGCCGGCCGCATCGTGCCATCCCGGCATGTATTACGTCACATACTCCGTGGAGCTTGAATGCAGTTGGCGAAAGTACGGGGCACGTGATGATGCGGACTGCTTGTCCGGATTGCAGGATGAGCGTCGCGGCGGCACGACATCGCTGAGGGCTTGAGAGCGGTCTCATACGATGCCGTGCGCGTCGCGTCGCGTTGCGTTGCGGCGATGCGGCCTATGCGGACTACTTATGAGTTGCCGGCACGACGCCGCCGAGCAACGTCGTGAGACCGCTCGCCGGATTGCTCGAACTGCCCGTCGAACCGGCCGCTGAACTCAGCGTGCCCGTCAGTTGCCCGAGAAGCGTAGTCACCGGCGCGAGCGCCGTGCCGCTGCCGCTCGAGCCGCCGCTTGTCGCACCGCTTGTCGCACCGTTGGTCGCACCGTTGGTCGCACCGCTCGCGATGCCAGACAGCACGCCGGTCAGCGACGACAGCGGGCTCCCCGCGCTGCCCGTGCCGCCCGGCGCCGACGTCAGCGAACTGAGCGGCGTGCCGCTCAATCCCGAACTGACTCCGGCGAGCGGCGTACCGCCGGGCAGCGTCGATAGCGAGTCGAGCGAATTGCCGCCGAGACCGAGACTCGTCAGCGTGCTTTGCAGGGGGCCGAACGGATTGCTGTCCGACGGCGGTCCATTGGCAATACTGAAGTTCGTGCTGCCGACGAGGCTCGTGATCAACCCAGGAATCGGCAGCGCGCCATTCGGGCCGTTCGGATTGACGAGGCCGCCTGCGTTCGTCACCGTGTTGCCGAGCGAGCCGACCAGCGCGCCGGCATCGGCACCGACCGGATTGCCGGTCACCGAGCCCGCTTGCGAGCCGGCCGAACTCAGTGCGCCGCCAACCTGAGCGAGTATTCCGCCGATCGGCGCGCCGAGCCCTGTCTGCGTGCCGACCGCCTGCGTGATGAGACCCGCGGTCGTCAAGAGCGGCGTGATCGCGGTGCTGACCGGCTGCATGATCTGTTGGACCGGCGCCGATGCCAGCGCATTGCCGAGCGTCGCGCCGCCCGAGTTCAGTGCGCCAGCGGTGGTCGAGAGCGCGCCGGCCAAAGGCGTGGTAACCGGCGACAGCGGCGCCAGATTACCGGCGCCCAGGCCTGCGACCGCGGTGCTCAGTCCTTGCACGACACCGCTGGTGGAACTGACGACCGAGCCGAGACCGGCGACCGTCGTGCCGACGGGATTCGACGTCGTGCCCATCTGGCCGACGCCGCTGCCCAGGGCATTCGAGAGCGAGTTCAGCGTGGTGCCGGTGCGCGACACCGCGTCGCCGAGGCCTTGCGTGACTTGCGGGCTGAGACCGGGAATGGTCTGCGCGGCGATCGCTGTGCCGAGGTCGTTCGTCGTCTTTGCCGCGGTGGTGATGGCGCCCGAGCTGCCGGTGGTTGTCGTCGTGCCGCCACCGCCGCCGGACGAACGTGAGCCGCTGCCGCTTCCGGTGCCCGAGGTCGTCGGCGGTGCGTTGAGGGTGCTGCCGCACGCCGCGAGCACGCCGGCGACGGCCACTGCAATCAACGGTGTGCGCAACGACGTGAAGGTCATCGCGGCGATACGGCGGCTAAACAGGCGATATGTGGACATGTGTACTCCTCAATGCGTTGTGGCTGTTATGTGTGCTGTTGTAATGCGCCGTCTCGATGGAAGTCTGACGGCGCGCCGCATTCAAAGTCGACTTCGGGACCGGGGCTGAACGCTGCTGCCGTGGCTGCGCTCAGGCTTGCGCTGATGCGCGCTGCCGATAGCGTGGTCACAGCACGTGTTGCCACGCGGCGCGTGTTCTGCCGTTCGTCCCGGCTACGCCAGCGGGCGTGCTTATTTCTTTGACAACCCGCCGAGCAGGCCGCCGACCAGCGAGGTCACGGGCGCCAGTGGATTGTTCGTCGTTGCGTTGCCCGAACTGGCCGTGAGCGATACGCCGGCGGTGCCGGTGCCGGGTGCGCTCGACGTCGCCGCCGGAGCGGTGACGCCGCCGATCGCGCCGGTGACGGTCGACAGCAAGCCGGTGACCGGCGCGAGCGGGCTGCTGCCACCGGCCGCACTGTTCAATCCACTTGTCACGCCGGAAAGAGCACTGGTGACAGGGGCGAGCGTGCTGCCGCCGCTCGAGGTGCCGCCAACCGCGCCGGTCACGCCACCGAGTACGCCCGTAACCGGCGCAAGGGACCCGCCGCTCGGGCCACCCGCGAGAGCACCCAACGCGCTAGTAGCCGGCGCGAGCGGACTACTGCCAGTGCCGCCCGTGAGTCCAGCCACCACGCTAGTAACTGGCGCCAGCGGAGCACCGCTCGTGCCACCCGCGAGCCCACCTAACGCACTAGTAAGTGGCGCAAGCGGGTTGCCGCCGCTGCCGCCCGTAACGAGCCCGCCGACTGAAGCGATCGTGGTGCCGGTGTCCGTCACCGTGCGTCCGAGCGCTGTCGTGGCCTGATTGCCGCCCGTGGCGCTCAACAGCGTGCCGGCCTTGCCGAGTCCGCCGCCGGCCGTCGATAGCAGCGTATTGACTGGCGCACCGAGGCCGCTCGTCGTGCCGACCGCTTGCGTGGTGGACGCGACCATCGACGTGATCGGCGTGATCGCGGTGCTGAGCGTTTGCGTGACTTGCTGGACCGGTCCCGTCGAGAGGGCCGTAGTGAGCGTGCTGCCGCCGTTAGTGATTGCGCCGCCGACGGTGCCGAGCGCGCCGCCAAGCGGTGTGGTAATGGCCGACAACGGAGCCAGCGGGCCGCTGCCGAGGCTCGTCACGAGGCTGCCCGAGTCCGTCGCCGCACCGCCGATATGTCCGACGACGCCGCCGAGGCTCGATACAGTTGTGCCAAGCGCATCGCCGCCCGTCCCCGGTTGGCCGAGTCCCTGCGTGACGCCGCTGCCGAGCGTCGAGACCGCCGAGCCCACTTCCTGGATGATGCCGCCCGCGGCCTGGCTGGTTTTCGAGCTGACGCCCGGTAGCGTCTGCGAGCCGATCACCGTGCCGACGCTCGTAACCGTCGACCCGGCGTCGCCGATCACGCCTCCCGCGTTGCCCGCGACAGTACCAATTGCATTTGCCACCGGCGTTGTGCCGGGGTTCGTTCCGGGGTCCGTGTCGGGGTTCGTGTTGGTATCCGTACTGGTGTCCGACGCGCTGCCCGAACCGGTCGAGCCCGTCGAGCCGCTGCCGCCTGTCGTCGACAATGTTTCGCCGGACGAACCTCTGCTGGTGCCGCTGCCAGTGCCTGAGCTAGTGCCTGAGCTGAGACTTCCGGAGCCTCCGCAAGCGCCGAGAGAAAGCATTGCGGCCACGCTGGCGGCAAGCAGGGTTGCCCTTAACCTGCTGTTGGTGCTGTTGGTGCTGTTGGTTGTTTGAATGTTCATGTCGCCTCGCATCGCATGTGTTATCTGGTTGCTGCTGCGGGCTATCTCTGCAGGACCCGTGCCATTAAACTGATCAATGGCCCAGATTTCTTCGAATACGCACGGCCAGGCCTTATTGAATAAGGCGCCGCAGGATTCGATGAAGTGCACGCTAAATCAGAACGCGCTCGATAAAACCGATTTTCGTCGCCTTTAAAGAGGCTGTGTAACGTAGCGCGCAGCGTGCGCCGTTACGACGCCGCCGTTACGCGAGACGCGCATCGCAAACTCATGCACTTGAAAGGTTCTGTTAAACAGATAATTAGTGCACCGATTCAAAAATTATGGTTAATCCTATGTGCTGCAAGCGCACGAACTGCCGTTAACCTATGTGTGGGCAAGCACGGACAAGAAAGACAAGCAATGACAAGAACACATGTATGCGGGCAAAGAACAATTGCTTAAACGGGATTGTTCGGCTATAAAAACCGGAAGTTGGACGGATTCACGAGGGAGGTGGGTTATCGAACAGACAGCTCATACAACATCCGTTTTGTCGAGGGCGGTCGCAAAGCGGAGCAATTGCAACGTAACAGTTGGTGCCAGGAATGAGAGACCCACGGCGCCAGGCGTTGAAGACTTCGCTACGTAACGCGGCACACAGAAACACCAATAAATCAAAGACCGAGGGTAACAATGAAAAAATTGGCCACACGCTTCCTGAGAGATAACCGGGGCGTTACAGCTCTGGAATATGGCCTCATCGCGGGGCTCATCGTCGTCGTTATCGGCTCAACCGTGCAGGGTCTCGGTACGCAGCTTAAAACGGCATTTGAGACGGTCGCTAGCCTGTTGCCGACCGCTTCGAGCAGCGGTAATTAAAAAAGCGGTGCAGGTCCCCGGCGAATTTCGCGTGAGCCACTAATTCTTTAGCAGCTCACGCTTTTATTTGCTGTAAAGACCTTGCCTGATAGGCCGCACTCGGACTGCCATTGCAGTCCGGGTGAAATTGTTTCGCCTATCGAGTCCGACATGAAATTACCCGTCGCGCTTCTTTTGCTCATGGTCTGGTGTGCGTGGATCGCGATTTGCGATTACCGCAGCCGGCGTATTTCCAATGCACTTGTCGTTATGGGATCGATGGCGGCGTTCGCGTGCGCCTTAATGCACGTCAGTCCGTCTGGAATCTCGCTGGGCCAGGCCGGGGCCGGCGCTGCCGCTGGCCTCGTCGCGCTGCTGCCATTCTTCGCGATGGGCGTGATGGGCGCGGCGGACGTCAAGGTTTTCGCCGTACCTGGCGCGTGGTGCGGCATACATGCGCTGGTCGGGCTGTGGGCCGTGGCGAGTGTCGCCGCCGGCATACATGCGCTGTGGATACTCATCGCGACCCGGACACGCGTCGCTGTGTTGCTGGAGCGCCGCCAGCCGACGTTCGACCTGGCGGGCCGGCGCTCGCCGCCGTTTGCGGCATGTCTCACCTTGCCGCGGATCGTATGGCTCGCCGCGCAAGTCGCTCCGGGAGGCGTCCGATGAGCCCACGTACGTGCCACGCCCACAAACCGCAAGCTACCAGGCGCGCCGAGCCCATGAATTGCCTGACGCGCACAAAGCGCCTCCAACGCGGCGCCACGGCGATCGAATTCGCCCTTGTGTTCCCGCTTTTCTTCTGCGTGTTCTATGCGCTCGTGACGTTCAGTCTGATTTTCGTCGCGCAGCAGAGCCTCACGCTTGCCAGCGAAGAAGGCGCGCGCGCCGCATTGAATTACCAGAGCGCGAGCAACGTCCCGGCCGCGATCAACCTGCGCGCCGCAGCCGCGTGCACCACGGCAACCAATATGGTCGCGCAGATGATCAACACGGCCGCATGCCAGACCACGCCGGGCGCATGCAGCTATCAGCCCAGCATGACGTGTATCGCGGTGACGCTGACGTACGACTACGCCGCTCATCCTCTGATTCCGAATCTGCCTTTGCTCGGACTCGTGCTGCCCGACAACCTGACCAGTACCGCCACGGTCCAACTCAACCCGGTGAACATACTTTGACTTACGCACGCACTCCTGTCTCGTCGAGTCCTGCCCGTTCATCCGCGCATCCGGGCTGCATGGCCCCGTGCGATTCCTGGCGCGGGCCATCATGCTGAAGCTGACCCGCATCGCGGCCGGCGCGCTGATCGCTCTTGCGCTATTGCTCGGCCTATTCGCCGTGACGCTGTTGCGCCGGCCGGCGCCCGCGCCCGTGACCTCCTTCAAGCAAGCGGTTTTCCCGGTGGTCGTGGCGACCCGCGTTCTGCCCGCGGGCAAGCCGATCGCCGTCGACGCGCTGCGCGTCCAGCCGTTGCCAATCAATCCCAATGGCGCTTTCGCCGATCCATCGCTGCTCGTGGGCCGCTTGCCCGCAGCCGACATCGGCGCGGAGTCGCCCGTGCTCGAACAACAACTGTCGTCGGGACTGGCCGAGCGGATCGAAGCGGGCGAGCGGGCGGTGGCGGTACCCGTCGAGGAATCGAATGCGGTTGGCAACCGCTTGCGGCCAGGCAATTTCGTCGATGTGTTCTTCACGCTCAAACGCGACGGCAATCTGGGCAGCGGCGCGGAAGTCGACCGTACCCAGGCGCGTCTTCTGATGTCGAAAGTGCGCGTTCTCGCGTTTGGCAATGCAACGGCTGGCGGCGACACGTCGGGCGAGCCGAACGGTGTTGTGCGCACGGCAGTGCTCGCCGTGCCGGTTGCGGATGTCGACCGCCTGGCGCTTGCCGAGACGTCCGGGCGGCTGGTGTTCGCGCTGCGCAATCCGAAGGATGCCGAAGTAACCGACGTCGACGCTTTCGCACCGCTGCCGGCCGTCCTGAAGACATCGACGCCAGCGGGCGCGGCGGTGCTACAGGACTCGACGCGTGCCGCGGCCGGCGTCTCGCTCGACGCGTTGTCGGGCGGCGGTGCCAACGCCGCGCCACGGACGCCGTCCGCACCGCGTCCGGCCCCGCCGCCCAGCCGGATAGCGAGGAACGGGGCGAACGCGGGGAACGCTGGCAGCGCGGGCGGGGCAATCGAAGTGATACGGGGTGGGCGCGCCGAAACGGTCGCCCGATAGCGGTTTCAGGGAGCACGCGGCCACGCGCGTCCATAAAAAAATGAACAAACGCATCTTTGGGTACGGGACAACGGCGCTGCTGTGCGGCTCGTCGATGGTCGTGTCGTCGGCGAGCCTGGCTGCGGGCGGCGCGCAAGAACTCGACATCGTGGTCGGGTCGCAGCAGTCGCTCGCGAGCGGACACACGCTGCGGCGTGTCGCGATTGGCGACCCGAGCGTCGCCGACGTGCTCGTCATCAGGGGCGAGAAGGCTGGCGGCGTACTGCTGATCGGCAAGTCGCCGGGCAGTACGAACGTGATGTTGTGGGAGCAGGGCAAGGACACGCCGATGTCGTACGTCGTGAATGTGGGCTCGGCCGCTGCAAAGACATTGATCGGGCCCGGCACGCCTTCGGTCAAGGTGCTCGGCGACACCGCATTGATTTCCGGCGCCGCGCCGACGATGGAAATGCATCAGCGTGCTGTGGCCGCCGCTGAGATTGAGGCGCATCAGCGAGCGGCGCTCGGCAGAGGAGCGAACGGCGGCGCGGCAAGCAATGGCAACGGTAAGGGCAAGGCCAACGGCAATGGTGGCGATGGCGCAAGCGGGGCGGGCGGCACGAATGGCGCGCAGATCTACGACACGTCCACGGTCGCCACCCGTTCGGTCGTGCAAGTCGACGTGCGCGTCGTCGAATTCAGCCGCTCGGTGCTCAAGCAGGTCGGCCTGAACATCCTGAAGCAGAACAACGGCTTTACGTTTGGCTCGTTTGCGCGGTCCGCGCTGACTTCCGCCACCAACGGCCCTGCGCCGTCGTTCACGTCGGTCGCGCCGATCTCGTCGGCGTTCAACCTCGTATTCAACTCGGCCACGCACGGTCTGTTCGCCGACCTGAGCCTGATGGAGAGCAACAACCTCGCGCGGATTCTCGCCGAACCGACGCTCGTCGCGCTGTCCGGACAGAGCGCAAGTTTTCTCGCTGGCGGTGAAATTCCCGTGCCGATTCCGCAGGGTCTCGGCACCACGTCGATCGAATATAAGCCGTACGGCGTGGGCCTCACCCTCACACCGACCGTGCTGAGTCCGCAGCGCATCGCTTTGAAAGTCGCGCCGGAAGCGAGTCAGCTCGACTTCGCGAACGCCGTCACGATCAGCGGCGTGTCCGTGCCCGCGATCACCACGCGCCGCACCGATACGACCGTCGAACTCGGCGACGGCGAGAGCTTCGTGATCGGCGGACTGATCGATCGCGAAACGATTTCGAACGTGGCCAAGGTGCCGCTACTTGGCGACCTGCCGATAATCGGCGCGTTCTTCAAGCAGCTCAACTATCAGCAGAACGACAAGGAACTGGTGATTATCGTGACCCCGCATCTGGTGTCCCCGCTCGCCAGGGGCGCGACCTTGCCGGCCACGCCGGGCGAGCAGGCCGAGCAGCGCAACGCACCGGTGTGGCGTTCATTGTTAGGGGGCGTGGCGTCACGCGACGCCGTGCCGGGATTTTCGAAGTGAGCAGGCGCGGGCGCTCGCGGCCCCAGTCGTGCGGAGTCGTTGGCAGGCGGTCGGCCCGCTCGCGTCGCGACGCGCCGTAGCGGGCGAGGGAAGGCACGAGTAAAAGAAAAGGCAAAGGCGCTCCGGCCGATGCCGCAAGAGGATGGGCACCATGAACGCGAGAACGCATTCATTGACTGAACACGCTGTCACCGACTGTTTCATGTTCGCGTCGCTGGTCGACGAGCACGTGCATTGGCTTTCGGAAACGTTGCTGAGCGCGGGCGCGGTCGAAGCGGTGACGCTCGACCCGTCTATGCTGACGCAGCGTATTGCGACGCTCAACCCCGCGCTGGTCTTCGTGGACTTTTCGGGCGGCCGCGGCGCAGCGGCGAGCGCAGCCACGAGCGCGGTGCGCGCGTTGTATCCCGGTCTGCACATCGTCGCGACAGGTTCGCTCGCGGAGCCCGAAAGCGCGCTTGCCGCGTTGCGCGCTGGCGTGCGCGATTTCATCGACCTGTCGGCGCCCGCCGCCGACGCGCTGCGTATCACGCAGCAGGTGCTCGACAATCTCGTCGAACCGGTAAGCCGGCAGGGCCGCGTCACTGCGTTGCTCGGCGCGCGCATCGGCATGGGCGTGAGCACGCTGGCAACCAATCTTTCGGTGATGCTGCAACGGCGCGACGCGCAGCAGGGCCGACAGACGGCGTTGTTCGATCTCGGCTTGCCCGCTGGCGACGGTCTCCTGATGCTCAACGCGCGCAGCGAATTTCATTTCGTCGAAGCGGTGCGCAATCTGCGGCGCTTCGACCAGACCTTCGTTCACACGGCGCTATCGCATCATCCGAGCGGCCTTGCGTTCACGACGCTGCCGCCCAATCTCGCCGACATGCGCGAGATCTCGTATTCGTCGTCGATCAGTCTGCTCAACCGGCTGCGCGCGTTTTTCGATCAACAGATCGTGGACATGGGCGGCTTTTCCAACATCGAGTTCATCGCGCACGTCGTGCAGTCGTCGGACGAAGCGTGGCTCGTTTGCGATCAGGGCGTGGCGTCGATCGTGTCGGCGGTCGGCGTGCTCGAGGGATTGCGCGACGCGGGTGTGGACACGGCCAACGTCAGATTGATCGTCAACAAGTTCGACGCCGATCTCGGCCTCGCCGCCGCGCAGATCGCGCAGCGTTTGGGCATCGCGCTGCTCGCGGCATTGCCTGACCGGCGCGTCGTGCTCGGACAAACGGCGAATCAGGGGCTGCTGCTCGCCGACTCCAGCGCACGCGATCCATACATCCGCGCGCTCGAACCTTTGATCGAGCGGCTCGCCGGTCCCGCGCACGCGAGCGCGCCGGTGCGCGGCAAGTCCGCGTTAGGCGCGCTCAGGCGCTTCGTTCCCACTTCCTCCAGGCGGTCATAGACGATGGCAAAAGAAATCGAATTCGCCGACAACGCGCCGTCGTTCGCGCAAAGCCAGCAGTTCCAGGATATCAAGAACGCCGCCCACGAACATCTGCTCACGCGTATCGAGGAACTGGGATCGGAGTTCGGCCGCTGGTCGCGTAACGCGATCAACCAGTTCGTCGATCTGGAAATGGATAGCTTCGTGCGGCTACGGCGCATTCCGATCAACGAGGTCGAGGTGCGCGCGATCGCCGAAGCGTTGACGAAAGAACTCGCGGGCTTCGGTCCGATCGAGGATCTGCTCAACGATCCGGCCGTCGAGGACATTCTCATCAACGGCTACAACGATGTGTACGTATCGCGCCATGGCATGCTGGCGAAGATACCAGTGCGTTTCGCGGACAACGCGCACCTGCTGCGCATCGTGCGGCGCATTCTTGCGCCGATCGGGCGGCGTCTGGACGAATCGAATCCGATGGTCGATGCCCGGCTGCCGAACGGCGGACGCGTGAACGTCGTGATCGAGCCTTTGTCGATCGACGGTCCAATCGTCTCGATCCGCAAATTCCGCAAGGACCCGCTGCGCCCCGACGATCTGCTGGGCAACGGCACCTATAGCGCGGAGATCGGCACGTTGCTCGAAGCCGCGGTTCAGGCGCGCTGCAATGTGCTGGTGTCGGGCGGAACGAGTTCCGGCAAGACGTCGCTGCTCAATGCGCTGGCGTTTCACATCCCCGAGCCGGAGCGCGTCGTGACGATCGAGGACACGGCCGAGCTGTCGCTGAACCATCCGCATGTGGTGCGGCTCGAAAGCCGCCCGGGTGGCTTCGACGGCGCCGGTGTCGTGACGATCCGCGACCTGTTGCGCAATACGCTGCGCATGCGCCCGGATCGCATTATTGTCGGCGAAGTGCGCGGTGGCGAGGTGCTCGAAATGCTGCAGGCGATGAACACGGGCCACGACGGTTCGATGGGCACCGTTCACGCGAGTTCGCCGCGCGAGTGCCTGTACCGGCTCGAAATGCTGGCGGGTTTCGCGGGCTTTCAGGGCACCGAGTCGAGCCTGCGCCGGCAGATCGCCAACGCGATCGACTTCATCGTGCAGATTGGACGGCTCTCGAACGGACGCCGCCGCATTCTGTCGATCACGGAGGTCACAGGCCTGTCCGACAACATCATCGCGACGCAAGAGCTTTACCGCTACGAGCCGGTGATGTCGGCGGACGGCGAAGAGCTCGATCAATGGATGTCGCTCGGCATTCATCCGCATTCGCCGAAACTCGCGCGCTTCCGTCAGCCGCTTGGCGACCCGGGCGGCGCTGGCAATGCGGGCAACGGAGGTTTTGGCGGCGGCGGCGGTTTCGGCGGCGGCTTCAATGTCTAGCGCGGCCTTGATCTTTGCCGCGCTCGCGCTGCTGTGCGCGGCGCTCGCACTGCTGATCCTCCAGCGCGGCGCGCAACGCTACGAGCAGGTGAGCGCCGAGCGCTTTATCGATAGCCGCGTGGGCGTCGTGCGGAACACGGCGCCGGCCGCGGCCATGGGCGCGGGAGCGGCAACGGCAACGCGCGGCGCTTCGGCTTCCGCTTCCGGGTCGGGCTCCGGCGCGGCGTCAGGATCGGCTGCCGGACGTCGCGCGGCGCCCGGGATGGCGTTCGCGCCGCAGGCCCCGGCGTCGGGCGCGGACTGGAACACCTACCTGCGGTATGCGAGCGCACGCGCGCGCTACGCGATCGACACGATGCTCAACCGCGCCGGTCTGCGTCACGCGCGCGCGTTGACGATGCTCGTTACCGGCATTGTCGCGACTTTGTGCTTCCTGGCCGGCAGCCGTGGCGGGATTCTGGCCGCTGGCGTCACCCTGTTTGGCTGCGTGGTGTTTCTCTACTTCGCGATGTCGATGCGGGCAACGAGGCGCCGCCAGGCGATTGTGCGGCAACTGCCGTCGTTTCTCGACGGCATCGTCCGCCTGATCACGCTCGGCAACAGCGTGCCCGCCGCGTTCCAGGCTTCCCTGCAAACCACCGAGGCGCCGCTGCGCGAATGCCTCGATCATGTTTCGAGGATGCTGAGATCGGGCGTGGAGATCGACCGCGCGCTATCTCACGTCGCGGTGCTCTACGGCACGCGCGAACTGGAACTGGTGGGCGCGGTGCTGAGGCTGTCGGTCAAATACGGCGGACGCGCCGACGTGATGCTCGATCGAATGTCGTCGTTCATGCGCGACCTGGAGCAAGCGGAGCGGGAACTCATCGCGATGTCGTCGGAAACGCGGCTGTCGTCCTGGGTGCTC
The DNA here is from genome assembly GCF_002879865.1 of Paraburkholderia rhynchosiae. Taxonomy (GTDB): domain Bacteria; phylum Pseudomonadota; class Gammaproteobacteria; order Burkholderiales; family Burkholderiaceae; genus Paraburkholderia; species Paraburkholderia rhynchosiae. The sequence goes on along the minus strand of NZ_PNXY01000011.1, from coordinate 160,838 downwards.
GGCATGTTGCCCATCGGCATCGGCGGATTTCTGATTTTGACGAACCCGCGTTATTTCGGCTCGATGTGGTTCGATCCGGGCGGCCGCCAGATTCTGTACCTTGCCTTCGCGCTGCAACTGACAGGCGCGTATCTGCTTTACCGGCTAGCCCGGTTGAAGGGATGACGATGCAGCCGACCCAGCTTCTCGCACTTGCTCTCGTTGTCGCGGCTGCCGCTTTGCTGCTCCTTGCCGGCTTGCTGATCGCGCGTCTTGCCGCGGCGCGCCGCAGCGTTCGCACGCTCGCGCATGCACTCGATGAGCGCGCGTTGCAAAGCGCGGTGGCCGCGACGGCGCGCGTCGATCAAAGCGCAGTGAAGGCGTCCAATGCGGCCAACGGGTCAAATGCATCCCATTCGCCGAATGCATCGGCATTGCGCGGCGTCGCGCCGCACGGCACACGCCGGGACGGTATCGAGGGCTTGCTCGAACGTTGCGCCGACGCAGGCAGCCGCTGGCTCGATACGTCCATTGGCCGGCAAGTCGTGGCGCAGGAGGACCGGCGCCTGCTCGAACAATGCGGTTTCGTGGATGTCCGCGCGCGCGGACTTTTCCTGATCGCACGGATCGTCGGCGCGATTGTATTGCCGCTCGTCGTCGCCGCGCTCGGACACGCACAGGTCGACCGTCCGCGCTATGTGTTGGCGGTCATCGTTGCGTTCGTGTGCGGTGTGATGGCGCCGAAGCTGGTGTTGCGCCGGCGTGCGGCGGCGCGCTGCAGCGCGGTCGTCGATGAACTGCCTATGCTCGTTGACCTGTTGCGCCTGTTGCAAGGCGTGGGCCTCTCGCTCGATCAGAGCCTTCAGGTCGTGGTCAACGATTTTGGCGGCGTGTTGCCGGTGCTGTCGAGCGAACTGGAAATCGCACAGCGCCAGTTCGCTGCCGGCCGCACGCGCGAGCAGTCGCTGTCGCGGCTTGCATCGAGCTTCCAGAACGAGGACTTGCGCGCGGTCGTGCGCCTGCTGATTCAGGTGGACCGTCACGGCGGCGCGGTGCAGGAGCCGCTGAAGCAGTTCGGCGACCGGCTGCGTGAAACGCGCCGCGCGATGCTGCGCGAACGGATTGGCCGGATGGCGGTAAAGATGACCGGCGTGATGGTTCTGACACTGCTTCCAGCACTGATGATCGTCACGGCGGGGCCGGGCGTGTTGTCGGTGTCGCACTCGCTCAAGGCGATGCATCGATAAGGATATGGCGATGAAATCGATCAAGATACCGAAATATTCAACGCATGCGGCGCGCTGTGCTTGCGCCGCATTGGTGCTAGGCCTGCTGGGCGCGTGTGCGTCGAAGGAATCCGGCTATGGCGTCGGCCCGCAGGCCGAGCGCGAGGCGTTCTTGCAGCAGGCGAGGCGCGACCCCGCGCCCGACACGCCTGGCATGTATCTCGGCCTGATCGACCGGATGCAGTCGCAAGGCTTGTACTTCGCGTCGCTCGCGCATATCGACGCGTACGAGAAACAGTACGGCCTCACGCCCGATTCGATCCTGTTGCGCGCGGAGGCTCTGCGCATGACCGATCAGCCCGAGGCGAGCGCGTTGGCCTATACGCAGTTGTTGCAGACGCCGCTTGCTTCGCGCGGTTATCGCGGGCTTGGGTTGATCGCGGGCGCGCAGGGCGATTTCGGCCGCGCGGCAAGCGAGCTCCAACAAGCCGCGCAACTCGCGCCGACCGATCCACTCGTGCTGTCCGATCTCGGCTATGCGCGTCTGCGTGCGGGCGATGTCGCCGGTGCGCGCGTGCCGTTGATGAAGGCCGCGGAACTCGATTCGGCCAATCCGAAGATCGTCAGCAACATCGCGCTGTTTCTGCTGGCGAACGGGCAAGCAGAGCAGGCGCAAGCGGTGATGAACCAGCAGAAACTCGCACCCGACGTACGCGCGGCAATCCGCGGCGACGCGGCGAAAGTCGCCGCCGCCGGGCGCTCAGTGGGGCATGGAGCGCCGGCCGGCATGTCCGGTCCGCAGGGCTTGCAAGCGGCGCCGGTGGGCGCGGTCGCGAGCACACCGAACAGGATGGAACAGGCGCCGCGTCTGCTGCAGCGGTTTGCACAATGACAGGCGCGGCCGCAGGGGGTAGCGTGAAAAACAATGAATGGAATGCCGTACGGCGGCGGCTTATGGCGCGCGTGTTGATGCTCATGCTGGCGAGCAGCGCAGCGGCGAACGCATGCGCGGAGTCCGCCGGAGTCGCCGGTTCCGCGGCAGCGGACCAGCAGCCAGTTGCCCGCAGCGAGGTCGGACATTCCACATCGGCATGGCTCGATCTTCAGCGTAGCAACGCACAGGCCGCGCCCGTCCAGCCGATGCCGGGCGAAGAAGCAGGGCTCGCGTATCGGCGCTACATGCAGTCGTTCAGATCGAAGATCCCCGATCTGTACGGCTCGGCGCTTAGTCAGGGCAGCGGCGGCGGACAGGGCGGCGGTATGACCGGTCAATTGCCGCAGAACTGATATGCCATTACGCGTTCCCACTCGCCGCCATTCGCGATGCGTCCGTTCGATGCGCATGCGTCGTGGCGCCGCCGTCGCTCTCCTTGTCGCTGTCCCTGTCGCTGTGCCTGTCGCTGCGGCCGCGCGCAAACAGCGCGGCGCGATTGCATTGCTGGCGGCGGTGTGGGTGAGCCTCGCGATTGTGGCGCTGGGGGCCGTGGATATCGGCCACTTCTATTACGCGCGCCGCGATTTGCAGCGCACCGCCGATCTCGCGGCGGCAGCCGGTGTGCAGCTGATCGGCAGCGCGGGCGGCTGCACGGCGGCTGCCAGCTCCGCGCAGCTGAACGCGACCGCCAATGGCTTGCAAGGCGCCGGCACCGTCCAGTCCACTTGCGGACGATGGGACCCGTCGGCTAACGCCGGGCAATCGCATTTCGCCGCGTCGGGCGCGCCGCTGAACGCGTTGCAGGTGGTCGTTAGCAGGCCGGTGTCGTTTCTGTTTCTGGGCGGCCAGACGCGCGAGCTGACGGCGAGCGCCGTCGCGCAGGCCACCAATATTCGCTCCTTCTCGCTCAGCACCTCAGTGGCGAGCCTGTCGGGCGGGCTCGTCAACGGGCTGTTGAATGGCCTGCTCGGCACCAATGTGAATCTCGACGTGGCGTCGTATCAGGGACTCGCCACCGCGCAGGTGAAACTGCTCGACCTCGCCGCCGCGCTCGGCGTCGCCTCGATGTCGCAGTTGCTGCAGACGGAAGTCACCTTCGCGCAGCTCGCTTCGGCGATGGCCACCGTGCTCAGCCAGGGCAATGTGGCTAGCGCGAGCGCGATCAGCGGACTGAACACGATTGCGAGCGCGTCGACGGGCACGACGACGGGCGCCACGACGATGAACATCGGCAACACGACGAGCACGAGCGGCTTGCTGGCGATAGGTCTCGCCAATCCGGAAGCGGCGGCGTCGGCCACCATCAATGCACTCGACGCGCTGATAGTGGCCGCCGAGATCGCGCATGGCACATCGGCTGTCAACCTGGGCACCGCGCTCAATCTGAGTCCGGTCGCGAATGTGACGGCGCAGGTGCGGATTCTGCAGCCGCCGGTGATCGCGGTCGGTGAGGCCGGCGTCTACGCTGACGGCACCTACCGCACGAGCGCGCATTCGGCGGCCATCCAGTTGTATCTCAACGTCAAGCTGGTCAACGTCAGTATTCCGTCGCTCGTCAATATCAGCGTGCTGAACCTGCCGATTTACCTCGAAGTCGCGCAGAGCACTGCCGATCTGCAAAGCACGCAATGTTCGACGCAAAAATCCACCAGTTATAGCTGGATCTCGGCGACGCCAGGCGTGACCGCGCTCTGTGTGGGCGGCGACGCATTGAGCAACCTGACGAACACCACTGTACCAACGGCGTGCTCGCAACCCGCGCCGCTGACCTCGGTCAGCTTGCCGCTGATCAGTCTCGGCGTGATCGATGTGTCGGTCGGGAGCACCTCGCCGGCGAATGGCTTTAATCTGACTTTGCAGCCGCCGCAAGCGACCGTCTTCAGGTTCAACAACGTAACCGGCGACAGCGACGACTATCAGAGCACCAACACCAACGGCCTCGGTTCGGCGACAGGCGGTCTCGTCAGTCAGCTTGCGGCCGGGCTCGCGGGCTCGATGCGCGCAAGGGCGCTCGGCGTCGACATCACGGGGAGCGCTGGGCCACTCTTGAGCGGGCTCGCGGTCCTGCTCACACCCGTTCTGAATTCGCTCGACCTGCTTCTCGTTCCGCTCCTGCAACTCCTGGGTGTGCAGGTCGGCGTCAGCACGGTCCATGATCTCGGACTTGCCTGCGGTCAGGCACAACTGGTTTATTGATTCGGCGACCATGAGAACCACCATCAAAATCGAGGAACTCGATATCTACGTCTGGGAGGGCAAGGCCGACATCGTCGACCGGGTCGCGCGCTGCATGGCGAGCTTCGATGTGGAAGTGATCCGTGCGGACGACATTGCAATCTCGCCCGAGCGTACCGCGCTGCGCCCGTCGCTCGCGATCATCAGCGTTTCGGTGATCGACAGCGGCGCGCTGATTCTGCGCGACTGGCAGGCCGCGCATGGCATCCCGGTCGTGTGGGTCGGCGCCGCGCCGCGCGGCCACGATCCATCGATGTACCCAGCCGAGTATTCGCACATCCTGCCGCTCGATTTCACCTGCGCCGAGTTGCGCGGCATGGTGACGAAGCTCGTGCTGCAAATGCGCGCGCACAGCGCGAAGACGCACGAGTCCGACGCGATCATCGCGAACTCAGAGTGCATGCAGGCGCTGCTGCACGAAGTGGATACCTTCGCCGACTGCGACACGAGCGTTCTCGTGCATGGCGAAACGGGCGTCGGCAAGGAGCGCATCGCGCAACTGCTGCACGATAAACACAGCCGCTACGGACAAGGGCCGTTCGTCGCAGTGAATTGCGGCGCGATTCCGGACGGACTTTTCGAGTCGCTCTTCTTCGGTCACTCGAAGGGCTCGTTTACCGGCGCGGTTGTCGCCCATAAAGGCTACTTCGAGCAGGCCGACGGCGGCACGCTGTTCCTCGATGAAATCGGCGATCTGCCGCTCTACCAGCAGGTCAAGCTTCTGCGCGTGCTCGAAGACAGTGCGGTCACGCGGATCGGCTCGGCGACGCCTGTGAAACTCGACTTCCGCCTCGTAGCGGCGACCAATAAACATCTGCCGCGGCTCGTGAAGGACGGTGCATTTCGCGCCGATCTCTATTACCGGCTGGCGGTGATCGAGCTGAAGATTCCGTCGCTGGAAGAGCGGGGCGCGGTGGACAAGATCGCGATTTTCAAGGCGTTGATCGCGCAGGTGGTGGGCGGCGAGCGCCTCGCGGCTTTGCCCGATCTGCCGTACTGGCTCGCGGACGCCGTCGCCGATACTTATTTCCCGGGCAACGTGCGCGAGTTGCGCAACCTGGCCGAACGGATCGGTGTAACGGTGCGCCAGATCGGCGCATGGGATGCCGCACGCCTGCAGCGTCTCATCGCGCTTGCCCGCAGCACGCTGCCGGTGCCGGCCGAGAACGCGGCGCAAGTGCTGGTGGACCGCAGCAAATGGGACATGGTCGAGCGCAACCGGGTGCTTGCCGCACTCGACGCCAACAACTGGCGGCGTCAGGACACGGCGCTCTATCTGGGCATTAGCCGCAAGGTGCTGTGGGAAAAAATGCGCAAGTATCAAATTTTCGACGAGGAACCCGAAATCCGCGAAAGTGAGTAATAATGAGACGATTGGGAACTAAAACAAAAACTGTCGAAGCAGGAATTACATGGACCAAAAATCGAAACTACGACAGATCGCTGCCGCCGCGATCATGGCGTTGGGGGTAGTACAAGGCGTGAACGCGCAGGCTCAGCCTGAGAACAACGGAACGGCCGGGGTCGTTTCTCAACCGGCTACGACAACCGCATTGCTGTCCGCGGCGCAGCCGGCGCAGGCGCAAGTTCAGACCTCCGCGCTGACGCCCGAGGAAGCAAAGCAATCCGCCGCGGGGAACGTCGCGGAATTGCAGCAGATGATCAAGGGCTCGGATCTCAGCGAGTTGCGCACCACGTACAACGGCAGCTATGGAACGAGCTTGCTGTTCCTCGGCAAGGACATGACGTACTACGTCGCGCTGTTCCAGCAGAAGAACTTCTGGCGCGTGATCAAGACGCAGGACGCCGCGCGCGCCGAAATGATCTACCGCGATTTCGTGCGCCAGACCGTCCAACTGTCCGACGTCGAAATTCGCCGCACGCAACTCGAAGCGCAGAAGGCGTTCACCGAACGCATGATCGCGTTGTCGCAGGGTCGTGCGAACCGTCTGCAGGCCGACCTCGACGTCGCGCGTCAGCAGCAGACTATCGTGGCGAACCAGCAGCAGCAGACCCGCGCGGAAACGGTCGCGCTCGCTCAGCAAAAGACGGCCGCGCAGGAGCAATTGCGTACCGCGCAGCGTCAGGTGCGCGAGTTGCAGCGGCAACTGGAAAGCGGCTTGCCTTCACACTGACACGAGCAGTCTGACGAGTCGCACATGAGCCGGACGCAGCGGTGTACAGGCGCCGCCCGGCTCACCGATACGGCGCGTTGCCCGAGCGGTATTGCCATTCGCGTCAAGTCCGCGCGCCTGCCTTCGGCAGCATGCGCGTCGATTCTCGCCGCGCGCTAGCGCCGCTTCTTTTCCCCCGCCGGCTGTTCTTTTTCCGACGCGCGATGCGACTCCCTCTCATGCACGGCGATTGGGTCGCTTGCGGGGAAGCTTTCTTCCAGCGCCTCGTCGAGGCGGCTATCGGTCGAGTCCGTCGCCGGCTGCTTTTCGGCAGGCGGTGATGCAGTGTGCTTCTTGCTCGTCATGACAGTCTCCCTGTGGACAAAGTCGACGATTGAGCATAGCGCAAACATTGGATCCGCGACATTGGCCGAATGGCGTAGCCCGCGCGATCGGCGTCCGCGCGGTAGCCGCGCATCGACGCGCGCGAGCGCAAACGTTGAATAAAAGAAAAACTTAAAACGTAAGCTCGCCGGCTCGTTTTCCGTGTGTCGCAGGCAATACAGCGCGGAAAATCAAAACCATCGCCGGCCGCGTGGACCGGCCTTACACCGCCTGCCGCGAACCTGCAATGTCCAGCTCGGGAGGGGCGCAAACAGAATCCGCGAACAACAAGGCAGCGAACACCATGGACAAGAAACCCGTGCGCGCGAAGCGTTTCAACGCTTCACACGTGGTGGAGGCAGAGTTGGAGCATCTGGATTGGGCAACGAAGCAGCCGGCGCAACGCATGCTGGACGCCGTCTACTGGCGGCGTCGCGTGCGGGCGGTTAGGTGCGGATTCGAACTGACAGAGAAACAGGTAGCGCGGGTAGAGAAAATTCTGCAGCGGCTCGGTCCTCGGACGGAGTGACCGGACGCCGCGGCGGCCGGTTACCGCTTACTTACTCCTGGCCGCCGTTGTTGCCGCCGCCGTTATTGCCGTTATTGCCGTTATTGCCGTGATTACCGTGATTACCGTGGTTGCCACCGTCGCCGCCGCCCGTGCCGAACAGACGCCGGCGGCGCGTCACGACCACCGGGCCGTCAGACGCGCTGCCGCGATCCGACGCGGGTCGGTCGGACGACGGCGCACCGTACGATTCGCGTGGTTCGCGCGGTTCCCGATGCTCGCGCGGTTCCCGCGAGCCGTGCGGCCCGCGTGTGGTGTGTTCGCCATGCGAAGGGCGGCCCGCGCGCGGAGCCGGACGGGTTCCGGTATCGAGCTGGATCGTCGAGATGGCGCGCTTGTAGATGCCTTGCAGGCCGACGGGCGTGCGCAGCATCACCAGGTACTGATCGAACGACTCGATGCAACCTGTCAGGCGAATGCCGTTGACAAGATAGATCTCAACGCGCTTTCGTTCTTTGCGCGCGGCGTTCATGAAGTCGTTTTGCGGATGCGATTCTGCGGAAGCCATGGACAATTCAGGTTAGAAAGACGGTTGTTCGCCGCGATTCTACCCTGTGCGGGGGCAGAACGCGTCGGCGGGCGAACTGCGTCCACTATAACGGCTTGCGCTCACATAAGCACCTGATAACTATTGGCTGTAACGTTGAGTTACGAAATCAGCCGACGATTGACTGGCGTATTCCGCCACCGTTCGCCGTCCCGGACGCGGATGGCGGAAAAAGTGGGCGCATGGTGGCGCATAGGTGGAATAAATCACCGGGCGCTTGCGTTAAGTCGAGTAGGGCAACACGCACGGCACTCGAGTAAGCGCTACAGCGCCAACTCTGGTCGACCGCGTTGCATGGGACCAGAGTAAGCGCTACAGCGCCAACTCTGGTCGACCGCGTTGCATGGGACCAGAGTAAGCGCTACAGCGCCAACTCTGGTCGACCGCGTTGCATGGGACCAGAGGAAGCGCTACAGCGCCAACTCTGGTCGACCGCGTTGCATGGGACCAGAGTAAGCGCTGTAGCGCTAACTCTGGTCGACACAGGAGACTCACTATGAAAGCATTCCGCGTCCTCAGCGTCATCTTCATGCTGCTCACGCTTGCGTTGGGTTCGCTCGCCACGAGCGCCTGCACGTCCACGGCCGACAACAGCGCTTCGAGCACCAGCGGCGGTAGCAGCAGTGGCGGCGGCTACTGAGCGTTGCGCGCCGCGTGAGTTTTGAAGCGGAAGTGATTTCGTGGCTCCCGCAGTTGCGCCGCTATGCGCGCGCGCTGACGGGTGACCGCGCCTGGGCCGACGACCTCGTGCAGGATACGGCGGAGCGTGCGCTCGCGCGCTGGACGGCGTTCCGGCCGAACAGCAATCTGCGCGCGTGGCTGCTCACTATCCTGCGGCATCTCTATATCGATCAACTTCGCGGCCGCCGCGAGATTGCCATCGACGACGAAAGCGCGCCCTGGCGCAATCTTGAAGCGCCGCAACGCGAGGTCGACGGTCTGGTGCTGCGTGACCTTCAGCGTGCGCTGTATTGCCTGCCGCTCGAGCAGCGTGAAGTGCTGTTGCTCGTCTGCGTGGAGGAACTGACTTATCAGGAGGCGTCGAAGGCGCTCGGCGTGCCGGTCGGCACGGTGATGTCACGTCTGTCGCGCGCACGCGAGCATCTGCGCGCGTTGCTGGAAGAACCCGCTCAGGGGCCGGCGCGCAAGCCGCCGCCGTTGAAAGTAGTGAGAAATCCGCGATGAATAACGACCACGATTCCAGCTTGCCCGACGGGGTAGACCTGCGAGCGCTGTCGGCGTTTGTCGACGGCGAGGTGACGCAGGCCGAGCGCGAGCGCATCGCGGCGCTGCTCGGGCAGCATCCGCAAGCCGCTGCGCGCGTCGCGGCATGGCGCGCGCAAAAGGCCGCGCTGCGCGCGCTGTGCGGCGCCCCGCCGAGCGACGCGCGCCGCGCTTCCGATGAACAAGCCGAACGAGCGGAACAGGCCGGGCGTAATGAGGCCCATGATGCGGACGACCCCGCTGTCATCGTCCTGCGTCCGCGCGCGCCGTGGTGGCAGCGTGTCGGTATCGCGGCGTGCTGGCTTGCCGTGGGCGCGGGGCTCGCGCTGGCGCTGGGTCCGCTCGCGCCGCGCCTGACCGGCGGCGCGTGGAACGGGTTGGGCGCGCGGCCGCCGAGCTTCGCGGAGCGCGCCGACGTCGCCTACGCGGTGTACACGCCCGAGCGGCGTCATCCTGTGGAAGTTGCGGCGAGCGACGAAGAACATCTGATCAACTGGCTCTCGAAACGTCTGAACCGGCCGCTTTCCGTGCCGTCGTTGCAGGAATACGGCTATTCGCTGGTGGGCGGCCGTCTGTTGCCCGGCGAAGCGGGACCGGCCGCGCAGTTCATGTACGAGAACCGCGCCGGCGCGCGGCTCACGCTGTATGTGACCGGCACCGCGCGCGACGAGACCGCGTTCCGCCTGTTGCGCGACGGCAACCGGCGCACCTTCTACTGGATCAACGACGGCATGGGCTACGCGTTGTCGGGGCCGATCGCGGAAGGCAAGCTGCGCTCGATCGCCGTCGACGTCTGCAGCGCGCTCGGCGGCAAGCCCGAAACGTGGCAGTAGCGCGGCGTTATTGCGTTGCTCGTCGCTTCCTATACTTCGATACATGGCCACGCCTACGTCGCCGCAAGTCGACGCATGCAAGGCGTGCCGTGCCGCGATGACGAAAGAAGCGGCGAATGCTCGAGCGCACGAGCGCCGGCCGTTCCGCCGCCGAAGGAGAGCCCTTGACCCGCAGCCTGCCGCCGAAAGTTTCCGCCGCGCAGTTCGACCGTGCGCTCGCCGCCTGGCGCTCGATTGTCGGTGAGCCGCACGTCGTGAATTCGGCGACTGGACTCTCCGCCTATCTCGATCCGTTCGCGCCCGGCGAGCGCGAGGCGTTTTCGGCGAGCGCCGCGCTAGTGCCCGCATCCGTCGATGAAATTCGCGCGGTACTGCGCGTAGCGAATCAATATCGCATTCCGTTGTGGACGGTCTCGACCGGGCGCAATTTCGCGTACGGCGGCGCGGCGCCACGTCTCGCCGGCTCGGTCGTGCTCGATCTGCAACGGATGAACCGCATCATCGAGGTCAATGAAACCCTCGGTTATGCGCTGGTCGAGCCGGGCGTGAGCTACTTCGATCTGTACGCGCATCTGCGCGACAAGGGCTACCGGCTTTGGGTCGATCCGCCGGCGGCTGGTTGGGGCAGCGTGGTCGGCAATACGCTCGAACGCGGCTTCGGCTACACGGCGTATGGCGATCATGCGGCCACGCAATGCGGGATGGAAGTGGTGCTGGCCAACGGCGACGTCTTACGCACGGGCATGGGCGCAATCGACACAAGCACCGCGTGGCAGCTTTATCAGCCGGGCTATGGACCGTCGTTCGACGCGATGTTCATGCAGTCGAACTACGGCATCGTCACGAAGCTCGGCGTATGGCTGATGCCCGCGCCGCCTGCGTATCTGCTCGGTGAAATCCAGTTTCGCCATGAGGCGGATCTCGAAGCCATCGTCGAAACCTTGCGGCCGTTGCGGCTCGATGAAACGATCCGCAACCACGCGGTGATCGAAGGTGGTTTGCGTCGCGCGGCAGGATTGTCGGCGCGTGCCCAGTGGTACGACGGTCCCGGCCCGATGCCCGAGAGCGCGGTGGCCGCGATGCTCGACAAGCTGAACGTCGGGCGCTGGAACCTGCATTTCGCGCTGTACGGCACGCCTGAACTGATCGACGCGCGCTACGCGATCGTGCAGCGGGCGTTCGCGCGCGTGCCGCAAGCGCGGCTCTTCGCGAGGCGTTATGCGGGCGATGCGCAGCCCACGGCGGGTGGCGACCGCAATCTTGCGGGCATCCCGGCGATGAGCGCGTTTCGCATGCTCGACTGGCGCGGCGGCGCGGGCGCGCATGTAGACTTCGCGCCGGTGTGCCCCGCGACCGGGCGCGATGCGCTGCGCCAATACTTCATGGTAAAGGCGCGCGCCGCGGAATACGGCTTCGATTACTACGGCGGTTTTACGGCGGGCGTGCGTCATCTGCATCACATTTTTGCGGCGATTTTCGATCGGGACGACGCCGGCCAGGTCGAGCAGGCCGGCGCGTTATTGCGTTCGCTGATGAGCGATGCGCGTGCGGCCGGTTACGGTGAATATCGCGCCCATCTCGCGTATATGGATTTCGCCGCTGCACAGTACAGCTTCAACGACGGCGCGTTGCTGCGGCTGTCGGAAACGATCAAGGACGCGCTCGACCCGAACGGCATTCTCGCGCCGGGCAAGCAGGGCATCTGGCCGGCGGCATGGCGCGACCGGCGCGGATATACCTGACCGGCAGGAACGATGACTGGATAAAACGCATGGACCGACGCGCCTTCATGATGACGAGTGCATGGCTTTCGACCACGGCAGGCACCGCGTGGCCCTGGCTCGCGCATGCCGCGTCGCACAGGGACACCGTCGCGATAGCCGATTCGACTTTAGCATTCAGCGCCGCGTTTGCCCGCTATGCCGCTGCCATGAACTTGCCGACGTTTGAAACCGGCGACGACATCGGCTTACTGTGGCACACCACACTTGCGCCGCTTTTACAGACATCGGCGGAGGCGGGCACGGCATCCTGGCTGATCGGCGTGACGCGCGCCTCGGATTACTTCGTGCTGAAGGAGCTCGCCACTCGCGCGACTCATCGTGTGGAGCACAGTCACGAACGAGGCGCGCAGTCCGCCGCGCAGTCCACTTACGTGAGCTTCGTATTCGCGCCGCGCTAGAACTTATAGGCCTTGTTTTTCGGATCGAAAGTGGAATCGTCGAAAGCTTTCGGCGTGATGGTTTCGAACACGATCTTCTCGAAGATGCGACCGTCGTTGTCATAGGACTCGACGGTGCGGAAATACGGATGCCGCAAATCGAGCCCCAGCGTTTCCTTCTTCGCGTAGAACTGCGGCTGACCGGTCGGCGTCTCGAACGTGAACGCGACCACGCGTACGCCGTCGATCGTCTTCACTTCCACCTGCGTAGAACGCGGCAAGCCGGCCTCGATGTATTTCTTGCCCTCGCTCAAATACTGTTGAGCAATGTATTCGGTGCCGAGATCGCGCACGTCGTGATTCGATTGCGAACGGGCGAGGGCGCCGTTTAGCGACGTCCATAACGGCATCACATTCATGATGCCGCCCAGGTGACCATACATTTCATCGGCGCGTTTGGACTCGTCGTAGAGGATTTCCTGGCCCGCGCGCGCGCCGTCGGGCAGCCACTTCGCGTAAATGCGCAGCGGGTTGTGCGCGAGCCGCACGAGCATGTGGTCCGGCTTGTCGGGCCACTGGCCGTGAATGCGCTCGGAACGCGACATGGTGAACTCATACGACGCGTAGCCGTTCGGTCCTTCCTTGATATAGCGCGGCAGCGCGAGCGGATCGATCGACTTGAACAGCGCGACGAGTTTCGCGTCGTCGAGTTGTTCGAGCGCGCCGCTTCGTTGCGCGGCGCGCAGCCATTTCACCTGCTGATCGAGCGTCAGTTTGCCGACCTGCGTCGATGGCGTGGCGGGCGGCTTGACGCCGCTCGCGGCTTCGAGCGCAGGCGGCTTGTCGTCGTTTTGCGCGAAGGCCGGCAATGTCGCCATGCTCAGTGCGCCAGCCATTACTATTAGCGCGCCGAGCAGCAGCGTGCCGTGGCGGAACCTGCGCCGCGATGCGCGTGAATCCACCGCGCTCGATGGCGCCGCCACGCCGGCGTCAGCGCCGGGCCGTACGCAACGCACAAAAAGAACAAGGCCCAGGCGTGCTAACAGGCGGTGCGTCATCGATCTCTCCGGAAAGGTGGCGCAAGACTTCACGCAAGCGCCTTACCTGTCAGGCAGTCTTTTGCTTCGCGAGTTCCTCGTCTCGCAGCGCCCGGCGCAGAATCTTGCCGACGTTCGTTTGCGGCAGTTCGTCGCGGAACTCGACGACCTTCGGCACCTTGTAGCCCGTCAGATTCTTGCGGCAATGGGCGATCACCTGCTCGGCGGTCAGCGACGGATTGCGCTTCACGACGAACACCTTCACCCGCTCGCCCTGCGCGTCGTCCGGCACGCCGATTGCCGCCACTTCGCGCACATCGGGATGCGCGGCGATCACGTCTTCGATTTCGTTCGGATAGACGTTAAAGCCCGACACCAGGATCATGTCTTTCTTCCGGTCGATGAGGCGAATGAAGCCGCGCGAATCCATCACGCCGATGTCGCCGGTCGCGAGCCAACCCTCGTTGTCGATCGTCTTCGCCGTTTCTTCGGGGCGGTTCCAGTAGCCCTTCATCACCTGCGGTCCCTTTACGCATAACTCGCCCGCTTCGCCGATGTTCGCCCAACTGCCATCGTCTTTCCTGAAGCGGACTTGCGTGGACGGCGCGGGCAGACCGATCGAGCCTTCGAAGTCGCGCAGGTTGGAGATGTCGACGGGGTTCATCGACACGATCGGCGAGCACTCGGTCAGGCCGTAGCCTTCGATGATCGGCTTGCCCGTGACGGCCTTGAAGCGATCGGCCACCGACTTCTGCGTGGCCATGCCGCCCGCCATCGCGAGCTTCAGATTGGAGAAGTCGCGCTTGCAGAACTCCTCGTTCTCGAGAAAGGCGTTGTACAGCGTGTTGACCGCCGTCATGCCGGTGAATTTCTCGTGACGGATGATCATCATCACGCGCTTCATGTCGCGCGGATTCGCGATCAGAATGTTGCGCCCGCCGAGCCCCATGAAGATCAGTGCGTTCACCGTCAGCGAATAGATGTGATAGAGCGGCAGCGGCGTGAGCACCGTTTCGACTTCGCCGCTCAATTGACCTTCGGCCCACGCCTTCGCCTGCAGCAGATTGGCGATGATATTCCTGTGCGTAAGTATTGCGCCCTTCGCGACCCCGGTCGTTCCGCCGGTGTACTGGAGAAAAGCAATGTCGTGATGAGTCGGGCGAACGGGCGTCAAAGGCCGCGCATAGCCGATGGCGAGCGCCTCCAGCAGCGGCACCGCTTGCGGCAGGTCGTACGCGGGCACCATCTTCTTCACATGACGCAGCATGAAATTGAGCAGACGCCCCTTTAGATTGAGGCCGTCGGCGAGCAGGTCGCCGAGTCCGGTCACGATCACGTTCTGCACCTTGGTGCCCGGCAGCGCATCCTGCACCGTCTTCGCAAAGTTCTCGAACACGATGATGCTCTGCGCGCCGCTGTCCTTCAACTGATGCGCGAGTTCGCGCACGGTATAGAGCGGATTCACGTTGACCACCACGGCGCCGGCTTTCAGAACGCCGAACAGCGACACCGGATACTGAAACGTGTTCGGCAACATGATCGCGACCCGGTCGCCCGGCTTCACGCCAATGCTTTGCAGATACGCGGCGAACGCCGTCGCCTTACGGCCGAGTTCGCCATAGGTCATGCTCGCGCCGACGCTCACATAAGCAACGCGCTCGCGGAACTGCGCGATGCATTCGTCGAAGAATTGCACGACCGATTCGTATTTGCCGACATCGATTTCATGCGGGACGCCGGCGGGATACGACGCGTACCAGATGCCGTCGGTGTTGGGCGCGTGGTTCGGCCGCCCGGTTGCCTGGTTCGCCGCGGTGGGCCAAGGCGAGGCTTGAGTGGGCTCGGTCATCGGTCGTCTCCTGAAGCCGTGGCTTCATCTGTTTGTGTGGTGTGCTGCATGGTCCTGCATCTTGCGTCTATGACGGTCAGCGTTCGACTATCGCCACCACGCCCTGGCCGCCCGCCGCGCAGATCGAGATCAGTCCGCGCGCGGTGCCCGCCGGTTTATCGAGTTGCGCAAGCATCTTCGCGAGGCCCGCGACGATGCGGCCGCCCGTCGCCGCGAACGGATGACCCGTGGCGAGCGAGCCGCCGTTCACGTTGAGCTTCGCGCTGTCTATCGAGCCGAGCGGGCCGTCGAGGCCGAGCTGCGTGCGGCAATATTCATCATCCTGCCACGCGGCGAGCGTGCACAACACTTGCGCGGCAAACGCTTCGTGGATTTCATAGAAATCGAAGTCCCGCAACGTGAGCCCGGCTCGCGCGAGCATGCGCGGCACCGCGTAGGCGGGCGCCATCAGCAGACCTTCTTTCTTGTCGAAGAAGTCGACCGCCGCGGTTTCCGACCAGCTCAGATACGCGAGCACCGGCAACCCCCGACGCGCGGCCCATTCCTCGCTAGCGAGCAGCACAGCGGACGCGCCGTCGGTGAGCGGCGTCGAATTGCCTGCGGTCAGCGTGCCGGCGTCGCGGTCGAATGCGGGCTTCAATGCGGCGAGCTTTTCGAGCGTGAGATCGGAGCGCAAATTGTTGTCGCGTGAGAGGCCACGATACGGCGTCATCAGATCGTTGACGAAGCCGCGCGCGTACGCTTGCTCCAACTTGCGATGGCTCTCGTAAGCAAGCACGTCCTGCGCTTCGCGCGAGATGTTCCAACGCTTCGCCATCAATTCGCAATGCTCGCCCATCGAAAGTCCGGTACGCGGCTCTCCATTACGCGGCAACAGCGGCTTGAAGAACATGCCGGGCCGCAGCCTGGCCAACGCACCGACGCGTTGGCCTGTGCTCCTGCCTCGATTGGCTTCGAGCAGAATCTTGCGCATGTTTTCGTTCACGCCGATTGGCGCATCGGATGTCGTATCGACGCCGCCCGCGATGCCCGCCTCGATCTGCCCCAACGCGATCTTGTTGGCAACGAGGATCGTCGCTTCCAGACCCGTACCGCAGGCCTGTTGAACATCGTACGCGGGCGTTTCCTTCGCGAGTGTGGTGGAGAGCACGGATTCGCGCGTGAGATTGAAGTCGCGCGAATGCTTGATGACGGCGCCCGCAGCGACTTCGCCCAGACGTTCGCCATGCAGGCTATAGCGGTCGATCAGTCCTTGCAGCGTGAAGATCAGCATGTCCTGATTCGACGCGGTCGCATACGCGGTGTTCGAGCGGGCAAACGGAATACGGTTGCCGCCGATAATCGCGACGCGGCGCACGGCTGGCAGCGGGTGGGACATGCTCGGCTCCTTCAGCTTGTTGTCTGTTGAGCGGACTGGCGGGCGCAACCGCGAGTATCGCTATCGGCAAAAACGCGTGCGCGTTTCATTGCAGCCTCCATTGCATGCGGCCGCGCAAATGCGGCTTTTCTCCGTCGATGTCGCGTACCTCGATATCGCGTTCGATGAGCGAAGACGATGCGCTCCACAACGACACTTCGCCGGGCAGCAGCATCGGCACCTTGAATTCGGCGCTGAGCGTGGCTTCGGCAAGCGGCTTCGGCGGCTGCAATGCGGATGCCGCGCGCGCGAGCGTCCACATGCCGTGTGCGATCGCGCGCGGAAAACCGAATGCCTTCGCGGATAGCGCACTGAGATGGATCGGGTTGTAATCGCCCGACACGCTCGCATAATCGCGGCCGAGCTGCGGCGCGAGTTGCCAGCGCGCAATGCGTTGCAGCGCCGCGGTGTCGACTTGGAGCGGATCGAGAGCCCCGCCGCTCACCGGCACGCCGCGTTTCAGATAGACGCTGTCGCTGTCCCACACCGCTTCGCCCCGCCGGTAGATGCGCGTGTGCAGCAGGAACGCCTGGCCCTTGTCGTGGCGCAGCAGCGCGCCGAATTCCACTTCGACGCGCAGCATGTCCTTGTACGCGAGCGGCCGGCGCAAACGCACATGATTCGCCAGATGCAGCAGGCCGACGGCGGGCCACGGGAACGCGGGGTCGGTGAGCATCAGCAGATGCAACGGAAACGCGAGCAGATGCGGATACGTGAGCGGCACGCCATGCTCGGGGATAAAGCCGCACACGCGCGCATAACGCCATACCGGGCCGGGATCGAGCGCAACGGCGGGACGCACGAGGCGCAACGCCGGCAGGTGCGTAGGGCGTCCGCGCTTGACGATGCCGGACAACGCGCGTGCATAGAGTTTCGCCGGCGTGGGCAAGGTCTCGACGACGACCGTCTTCGGCCGCACCGCATCATGCCGCGCGAGTCGCGACGCATGATTGCCGCCGAACGGATCACCGGATTCATCCATGCTCATGCTCCGATCAGGCTTTGCCCGCACACGCGTACGACCTGGCCGCTGATGCCGGCCGACCCCGGATGCGCAAGCCACGCGATGGTCTGCGCGACATCGACCGGCAGGCCGCCCTGGGCGAGCGAATTCATGCGGCGTCCGGCTTCGCGGATGGTCAGGGGCATCCTGGCGGTCATCTGCGTTTCGATAAAGCCCGGCGCGACCGCGTTGATGGTGATGCCGCGCGCACGCAACAGCGGCGCCATGCTTTGCACACGGCCGATCACACCGGCTTTCGAGGTCGCGTAATTCGTCTGGCCGAGATTGCCCGCAATGCCGCTGATCGACGACACGCCGATGATGCGCCCGCCGTCGCGCAGAATGCCCGCCGCGAGCAACGCGTCGTCGATGCGTTCCTGCGCGGACAGGTTGATGTCGATCACGCTTTGCCAGATCGCGCCGGTCATCTTCGCAATGGTCTTGTCCTTCGTGATGCCGGCGTTGTGCACGACGATGTCCACGCCCTGATCGTCGAGCGCGGCGGCGATCTGCGCGGGCGCTTCGGGCGCGGCGATGTCGAAGGCCAGGGAGGTGCCGTTCAACTGGCGCATGGTGGCTTCGAGCGCGTCGCGCGCCGACGGAATATCGATGCCGATCACGTGTGCGCCTTCCGCCGCGAGCACATTCGCAATCGATGCACCGATACCGCGCGCCGCGCCCGTCACCACCGCGCGCCGGCCCGCGAGAGGCTGCTTCCAGTCGAAGGGCGGCACCGGGGAGTTACCGTCCGTAGCGATATCCGAACCGCTCGCGGCAATCCGCACCACCTGGCCCGATACATACGCAGAACGCGGCGACAGAAAGAAGCGCAGCGTGGCTTCCACGCGATGCTCGGCGCCTTGTTCGACATAGACGAGATTCGCCGTGATGCCGCGCCGCGCTTCCTTGCCGAGCGAACGCGTGAGGCCTTCCAGCGCGCGCTGCGCGGTCCATTGACGCGGACTCGCGCAACCTTCTGGCGGTCGTCCCAGCACGACGATGCGGCCGCATTGCCCAAGCGAGCGCAGCGTGTCGTGAAAGAACGCGTGCAACGGTCCGAGCTGGCTGCTGTCCTCGATCCCGCTTGCATCGAAGATCAAGGCGGCGAGACGCGCCGGCGAGCCTGAATCCGCGGGTTCGAAGCGCCCCGTCATCAAACCGTGGCGATGCGCGAGCGGCATCCAGAGCCCGGCGCTTTCATGCGCGACGCTCGTCACGCCGATGCTCGCCACCAGGTCCGCGAGCGGATCGAGCAAATGCGGCTCGCGCCCCGCGCCGATCGCGACCAGTCCGCCGAACTCCGGCTCATCGGCGCGATAGCGGCGCAGCACCTCGGGCTTCGGCAGGCCGAACGAACGCGCAAGCCGCGCACCGAACGGCGAATTGACGAAGTTCAGATAAGAGTCGTTCATATTGTTCGTTGCTCCGCTGGGCACGCCCGGACGTCTGTCAGTGTGCACTGAGTCTGGCGCATCGGCGTGCCTCGCAGCGAGGTTTTTTCACGCGGTTGGTACACGCGCCGGTCGACATCAGGCTGTCACTTCGAGGGCTTTGTCGAGCGCCTCCTTGCGTTTCTGCAGACCCGCAAGCATGTCGAAGTCGGCAGGAAAGTCGTCGACCTTCACGACCTGCGCGGCATAGCGCGCGTAATCATCGAGCACGCGCCGCTCGTCGGCATCGATCAGGCTTTTTTGCAGCGCGGCATCGGCCCATGCGGCGAGTTGCGCGAGGCTCTGCGGCATCGGTTCCAGAAGCCGTTGTTTTACCGCTTCGCGCAGCTTCTGCTCGATCTGCGTGGAGCGCGGGTTCAGCTCGAACGCGAGTTCGCCGTAACCGAGCGCATCGACGTCGGGATGCGGCACGTACGAGTCCGACAGCAGACGGTTACGCGCCGCGCCGGGCGTCTGCATCAGCTCGGCAATCTCGCTGCCGAGGCGGTCGGACGGTTCGCGGTGCGGCAAGCCGAAGGGGAACGCGAGCACACGCACGAGGCCGGCGGCGAAGCGGTTCGGATAGTTCGCGAGCGCGCCGTCGAGCGCCTGTTGCGCACGGTACAGCGAGTCTTCGACGCCCCAGCGCACGAGCGGCAGGTCGTCGTCCTGACGGCCTTCGTCCTCGAAACGCTTGAGCGTCGCGGAGATCAGATAAAGCTGCGAGAGCACGTCGCCAAGACGTGCCGAGATCCGTTCACGACGTTTCAGATCGCTGCCGAGCACGAACATCGACACGTCCGCGAGCAACGCGAACACCGTGGCGAGGCGGGTCGCCGCGCGATAGTACGCGTGCAGCGGCGCATGAGCGGCGCGCGGCCTCGCGATGAAGGCGCTGCCCGTGATGCCGTAGACGACGCTGCGCGCCACGTTCGAGAGCGTGAAACTGACGTGGCCGAAGAACGCGTCATCGAAATCGCGCAGCGCTTTGGCGCGGTCCGTTTCGCGCGTCGCGCTCATTTCCTTCAGCACATACGGATGACAGCGAATTGCGCCCTGGCCGAAGATAATCAGGCAGCGCGTGAGGATGTTCGCGCCTTCCACAGTGATCGAGATCGGCACCTGCTGGTACGCGCGCGCCAGAAAGTTGGACGGCCCCATGCAAATGCCCTTGCCGGCGGTGACGTCCATGGCGTCGTTGATCACCATGCGAGCGCGTTCGGTGATGTGGTATTTGGCGATTGCCGAAATCACCGAGGGCTTTTCGCCGAGGTCCACCGCATGCGCGGACAGGCGCCGCGCGGCGTCCATCACATAGAGGTTGCCGCCCATGCGGCCGAGCGCTTCCTGCACGCCTTCGAACTTGCCCACGGCGGTGCGGAACTGGCGGCGAATCGCGGCATACGCGCCGGTGCCGCGCACGGCGATCTTCGCCATCCCGACATTCGACGACGGCAGCGAAATCGCGCGGCCCGCCGCGAGACATTCCATCAGCATGCGCCAGCCGTTGCCCACTTGCGCGCGTCCGCCGATCACCCAGTCGAGCGGAATGAAGACGTCTTTGCCGGAGTTCGGGCCGTTCTGAAATACTGCGTTCAGCGGCCAATGGCGGCGGCCGATGTTCACCCCCGGATGACCGGTCGGAATCAATGCGCACGTGATGCCGGGTTCGTCGTTCGAGCCGAGCAGGCGATCGGGATCGAGCGCGCGAAACGCGAGCCCGAGCACGGTCGCGATCGGCCCGAGTGTGATGTAGCGTTTGTCCCACGTGACGCGAAAGCCGAGCGTCTCGCGGCCTTCGAACACGCCCTTGCAGACGATGCCGACGTCGGGAATCGCAGCGGCGTCCGAGCCGGCGTAAGGGCTCGTCAGCGCGAAGCAGGGGATTTCTTCGCCGCGCGCGAGCCGCGGCAGATAGTGGTTCTTCTGCTCGTCGGTGCCGTAGTGCATCAGCAGTTCGGCAGGGCCGAGCGAGTTAGGCACCATCACCGAAACGGCGGCGGCCGAGCAGCGCGTGGCCAGCTTCATGATGACCTGCGAATGCGCGTACGCGGAGAACTGCTTGCCGCCGTACTGCTTCGGAATGATCATGCCCAGAAAGCCGCGCTCCTTGATGAACTGCCAGGCTTGCGGCGACAGGTCCTGCCACAGCATCGTGGTTTCCCAGTCGTTCGCGAGATCGCACAACTGCTCGCATTCGTTGTCGAGGAACGCCTGTTCTTCGACCGTCAGTGTCGCCGGACCGTAGCCGAGCAGCTTGTCCCAATGCGGGCGTCCGGAAAACAGTTCGGCGTCCCACCAGACCGTGCCGGCTTCGATCGCGTCGCGCTCCGTCGGCGACATTTCCGGCAGGATCTTGCGGAACACGTCGAGCACCGGCTTAGCGAGCCACGCACGGCGCAACGGCTTGAACGCGAGCACGAGCGCGGGCAGTACCAGTACGATGGTCAAGAGCGTGGTTGCCGTCACGCCCGCCGCTCCCGTCATACGCGCCGCCGCGACCCAGACGATCATGAAGGCCAGCCACCAGAGCGCTCGCGCCTGAACATAGACGAGTGCAAAAGCGGCGATCACCAGCAGCAAGACGAACCACGACATGACGCTTTCTCCCTGTTTCGACGGTGCGTGCGAACGCATCCACAGCGTGCGGACGGTTCACGTTTTTGTTGATGTTGTGCTTCGGTGGTTCCGCGAAATCCTGCGTTCCGCCTGCATCTGTAAAACGGCCCGTGATGGCGCCGCTTTCACGGCCGACGGCGCGCGGCTTTTACGTCGCGCCGTCCATTGCCTGCTGGAACGAACTGGCTTCGATTGCGCCGCCGCGATGCTCGCCGCCGGAGATGGGCGGGCCAGATGGAACGGACGAGCCGGACGAAGCCGCCGTTGACGACGACTCGCCCGAGCCGTCGCCGCTCTGCGCTTCGCCAGCGGCAAGGCTTCCATTGACAACCTCGCCAACCTCGCCAGCATCCGCGCAACCTTCCATAGCGCCTTCCTCGCCGTTGTCCGCGGCGTCCCCGAGCACAGCGGCGAACATGGCAAGCTGCGACGCGTCAGGCAGCGGCGCCTTCAGCGCGGCGACCATCAGCGAGGCGAGGCGCGCGATCAGTTGCAGGTCGTTCATCGACTTGCCCTGCGAAAACTCGGCGATCAGGCTGTCCGTATCGGCACCCGCCAGCACGCCGGATAGTGCGCCGATCGCGAAGTGCAGGCGCCAGCCGAGTTCCTCGCGCGGCAGATGCGGCAACGCGCGCTGGAACGCATCGAAAAAACGCACGGCCACCGACGCATAGTGCCCATTCAGAAAGTCGCGAATAAAGGTGGACGGGTCGGTATAAGCGCGGCCCAGCAAACGCAGGAACGCTTTGCCGCCGACGCGCGGATCGCGCGAGAGCCGCAGTGCCGGAATGAACATCGCGCCGAGCACATGCTCGCAGGTCAGACGTTCGCCAAGCATCACGTCGAAGCGGTCGAGCAGCTTGAGTCGCTCCTGATTGAGCCTGTCGAGCCGGCGCGACAGCATCGAGTGAATCAGCGATTCCTTGCTGCCGAAGTGATAGTTGACCGCCGCAAGATTGACTTCGGCGCGCGAAGTAA
Source organism: Paraburkholderia rhynchosiae (assembly GCF_002879865.1). Classification (GTDB taxonomy): domain Bacteria; phylum Pseudomonadota; class Gammaproteobacteria; order Burkholderiales; family Burkholderiaceae; genus Paraburkholderia; species Paraburkholderia rhynchosiae. Next base: position 138,300 of record NZ_PNXY01000011.1, on the reverse strand, counting down.
TCTGGCGCAGCGACATGGCCTCATATCCGCAATCGATGAAGAGCGCCTCGGCGGCGTCGAGGATGCGTGACTTCGTATCGCCGGCGTGCCGACTCGTTGTGCGACCTGCCATGTTGCGTCTCCCAGTTGCCGGGCGCCCCGCCCGCAAACAGGCGATTCAAATGTGTATTTGAAACAGCCGTTTTTTTCAGGATAAGAAGGATGGTGAATGTGAGCAAGCTTGCGTGTCGATTAACTCCTCTAGAAATCTGATGAAGATTCGATGCGCGGTGGCGGCGCCGAAAATAAAAAGGCCGTCCCGACGAATCGGAACGGCCTCGTATGAATGGGTACTCCGCTGGCCTTACGCTTGCGCGCGTTTGTTATGTCTGCTTTCACGTACTGCGGCGCGAGCGTCGCGCCGTGCGGTTCGAGCTGCCTTTGCGCCTATTGTGCCCGATAAGCGCCCGGCGAAATAGCGTTTCGGCGAGCGATCGGGTTCGACGCTCAAAGCTGTCCTCCAACGGGACTTGCTTGCGGATGGGCGCCGACATGTTGGGCCGACTGCGTCATGTCGATGCCGCGGCGCTCGCGGCTAAACGGAATCAGCGCGCATATCACGACGGCGACAATGCCGATCACAACCGCCATCACGAGCGCATAGTTGTTGCCGTGTGCTTCGGCGGCGCTTGCTTGCAGCGGACCGTTCACCGACGCGATCAGATTGCCCAGCTGATACACGAGACCGGGAAAGGTCGCGCGAATTTCATCGGGCGAGATCTCGTTCAAATGAACGGGGATGACACCCCATGCGCCTTGCACGGAGATCTGCATCAGGAACGCGCCCACCGCGAGCAATACCGGCGTGCTCGAGAAAGCCCACAGCGGCAGCACCGGCAATGCGATCAGCGCGGCGATAAAGACCGCGCGCTTGCGCCCGATCTTCTCCGACAACATGCCGAAAAAGAGCCCGCCGCAGATCGCGCCGATGTTCAGCGTGATCGTGATCCACGACACCGTATGCGCGTCGAACTGATGTTGCACGCGCAAGAAAGTCGGGTACAGGTCCTGCGATCCGTGCGAGAAGAAGTTGAAGGCCGTCATCAGAACGATCGCGTAGAGCGACAACTGCACGTTCTGCTTCAACGTCGCGACGAGGCCAGGGCGCGCCTGCTTCTCGAGCGTTTTGAAGGCCGGCGATTCCGGCACGTGCGCGCGAATGTACAGCACGAGCAGCGCCGGCAGCACGCCGACGAAGAACATGCCGCGCCAGCCGATGTATTGATAGAAGATGCCGAACACGACCGAGGCGAGCAGGTAGCCGCTCGGATAGCCGGCTTGCAGCAGACCGGAGACGATGCCGCGCGATTTCGGCGGCACCGTTTCCATCGTGAGTGCGCCGCCCACGCCCCATTCGCCACCCATCGCGATGCCGAACAGCGCGCGCAGCACGAGCAGAGTGGCGAGATTCGGCGAGAAGCCCGACAGCAATTCGAGCAATGAGAAGCACGCAATGTTGACCATCAGCGTGGGCCGGCGCCCGTAGCGGTCCGCGAGCCAGCCGAAAATCAGCGCGCCGACCGGGCGCATCATCAGCGTCAGCATGATGCCGAATGTGACTTCAGGGATCGTCGTATTGAATTGCGCGGCAATATCCTTCAATACGAACACCATTAGAAAGAAATCGAATGCATCGAGTGTCCAGCCGAGATAGGCGGCGATCGTGACGTTTCTCTGTTCCCGTGTCCAGTTCATTGACCAGTCTCCTCAGTCTCAGGTAACGCTGTTCGACAATGGCCCATTCAACCGCCCGGTGCGCCCCGTGGCATGGGCTTTGAGCGCGAGTGTACGCCCACCTTCAGGCGTCTGCAGGAACCGGCGCAGGCATATCCGTGCGAATCCATGCAGCAAATATCGTGCTGAGTGCGGGACTGAAGGGCGATGTCGGTTGAACGTAATTATCGTATTGGTGATGTGTGAAAAATCGTCGGCAATCTGTAATGCCAGTATTACCGGGGGCGTGTAAATCCGGTCGAATTGACTTCAGTTCTCCGTTTGCCGGTAGAGGTGACGCTTTGCGTTTCCGATCCGCTGTGTCGCGACGGTAAAATGCAATTCGAGCCGCAACTGTCGACGCTCCGCCCATGGATCTGCCGGAAATACGATGAGTGACACGATACAACCGCCGTTTTCCATTCTGTTCGTCGATGACGACCAGATGTCGCGCCACCACTTCGCGCGCGCCGTAAGTGACGATTACCGTGTGCATCTCGCGCAAGGCGCGGACGAGGCCATGGTCCTGCTGAAGGAACTCGGGCCCGAGATTGCCGTGCTCGTGACCGACTTTCGCATGCCGGGGCGCGACGGAGGCCATCTGCTACGCGAGGTCGCGCAAGCGTATCCGCAAATCGTGCGCATCCTCGTCACTGCCTACGCCGATAAGGACATGCTGCTGCAAACGTTCAATACCGGCGACCTGTTCCGCATCATCGAAAAGCCGCTTCGCATGGATTCGGTGCGCGAGGTGCTGAAACAGGCGGTGGCGCGCTACGCCGAGCGCGAAACGCGTCAGCAACGGCTGCTCGCCATGGACGAGACGCTCGCGTTCCTCGCTCACGAACTGAATACGCCGCTTGCCGCCATTTCGCTCTTTGCCCGCTCGGTGGAAAACGACGTCGCGCAGGAATACGATCCGCAGCGTCAAAGAGAGATTGGCGCCGCGGCAACTTCGATGCTGAACAACGCGCAATATTGCCTGACGCTCATCTCGTCGTTCTGGGCGACCGTGCATAAAAGCGGCGGCCAGCAACCGGCGTCGGGCAGCGGGGTGCGTGAGGTCAGGGCGGCGCGGCTGCTTGCTACGCTGCTCGATTCCTATCCGTTTGCCGGGTTGCAACGCGAATGGATCGACGTCGATGTGCATGGCGATTTTGTCGTCCATGCAATGCCGAATTGTGTGGCGCTCGTTCTTTCTTCGCTGATGTCGAATGCATTGCGCGCACTCGACGGTTGCCCGGCGCCTTCGCTATGCATCGAAGTGATCAGCGAGCCCGAACCGGAAATCCGCTTGCGCGACAACGGCCCGGGCATCGCGCCGGAGGTGAAGGCGCGGCTGCTGCTCGACCCTGTCACCACGCACGCGGGTCAGGGCGGTCACGGCATGGGCATGATCTTTTGCAACCGTATCATGCAGTCGTTTGGCGGCGGCCTGCGGATCGAATCCACCCTCGGCGAGGGCACCACGGTGACGATGCGTTTTCCGGGCTCCAGGGGCCGGATACGCGACGCCGACGGCGAGCAGGCATCCGTCACCCGCACGGTTTAAGCACCAAGCCGGTTAATTCTCACGCACGGCGAACCCGCTGGTGTTCGTCGACGTTGGGTCGTTGGGTAGGTCCGGGTGAGCGTGACCCGCATTGGCCGACGCCAGATAGCGATGCAGTGCGTCGGCTGAACGCTCGCCCAGCCGGTTGATGCGGTTCAGCCAGTCGGGTTCAGCGGGCCATTTGCCTTCGAGCGTCCGCGGATAGATCTGCCGTGCGAACTGGTGCAGCGCCTTTGCTCCGATATTGCCGCTTGCGCCGAGCAGCAGGTGCAGCGCGCTGTGCGTCGCGTCGAGATCGCGGTCCGCCACGCTTGCACCGAGTTGCGCGATCTGCAGGCGAATCTGCTCGATGCCGTTCGCGAACGATTCGTCGAGCAGTCCGAGCGCCGCCAGTTCTCCAAGGTGATGTTCGTCGAGCAGATCGCTTTCGTCGATCGCGACGAGCCGGTTGTCCAGCTCGCCCGACGCCGGCACTGCGGGCGACCGTTCCACCTCGACCGGCGTTCTGCCGCCGCGTTGCTGCGCAAACTGTCTCGTCAGGCAGGCATAGAGCGAGCTGACCTGGACCGGCTTCACCATGACCTCGTTCATGCCCGCGGCGATGCACGCCTGCACGGAGCCGATGTCGGATTGACTCGTCAACGCAATGATCGGCACGCTTGCATATGCGTCGGTGCGCGCGCGAATCGCAGCGGCCGTTTCCAGGCCGTCCATGCCCGGCATGTTCATGTCCACCACGATGGCGTCGATGACGACATCGTCGTCGAGCCGCTCCAGCACCGCCTGCCCATGTTCGGCCTCGAGCACGCTTGCGCCGAATCGCTCGAGATAGGCTTTGGCGACGAGCCGGCTGTAATTGTCGTCGTCGGCGACCAGGATCGTTTTGCCGGAGAAGTCGTCGAATCCCTGGTTCAGATGGCGCCGGTTGCCGTTTTCGAAGAGCGCCTGCAACGACGTGAACAGTTCCATCGGGCCGCAGGACTTGCTGATCATGTCGTCCATGCCCGCTCTGCGGGCCAGCACGCGTGCGACATTGCCCGGCTCGGACGTGTAGGCGGCGACCAGCACGTTCCAGTTCGGATGCTCGCGGTCGGCACGCAGTTTTTCGGTGGCTGTGTAGCCGTCCAGCACCGGCATGTTGACGTCCATCAGCACGAGGTCGTAAGGCGACGCCTCGCGGAGCATCATCAATGCAACCTCCCCGTTTTCGGCTTCGCTCACGTCCGCGCCGACCTTCGATAGCGTGCGCCGCATGCGTGCGCGATGGGCGGCGTCGTCGTCGGCGAGCAGGATGCGCTTGCCGTTGAGCACGGCTGTGGCGCGCTCGACGATCATGCGCTCGTGCTCCGCCACCTCGCCTTCCGTGACGGCGGGAAATTGCAGCGTGAATTGCGTGAACTTGCCGGCCTCCGACTTGCAACCGATGCTGCCGCCGAAGGCGCGCATCGCCCGCTGGCAGTAGGCGAGTCCGAGGCCCGTGCCGGCCGAATTGCCGGCGGTGCGAAACGGCTCGAACAGATGCGGCAGAATTTCCGGCGCGATGCCGCTGCCCGTATCCCGAACCGTGATCGACTGACGGTCCACCGTCAGCGTGAGCGTGGCCGAGGGAAGCGGGCCAATATGATGCAGCGCGTTCTTGATCAGATTGAAGAGCGTGAACAGATAGACGGTTTCATCGATCTTGAACGTGAAATCTTCCAGCACCACGAGGCGGACCTTGCTGCGCTCCTTTTTATCGGCGAAGCCGTATTCGTCCAGCGCCTTGCGCGTGGTGGCCGCCGCGCTCAGATAGGTAAGCGCGTCCGAGCGGATCTGTTTCGCGCTGACTTCATCGAGCGTCATGGCGATCACGCGCAGGCCGCGCTCAATCGATAACTGCCCGTGCGCGAGATGCCGGTAGAGCAGCGCCGCGCCCGCCCCCGAAAACGCCGGTACGCGGCCCGAGTCGGTGAGGGCGGGCAGCGTCTCTTCCACACGATCCAGAACGTGTTTCAACTGGCTGAGCGGGTTGCGCATTTCATGGGCGATCGAGCCGGCGAGTGCCTGCAGCGCCCGGTTCTTTTCGACGAAGATGCGCCCTTTGCTGATTGCATGGCTAAAGGCCATGCTGCACAACACGACGACCGGCAGCAACGCGAGATCCGACTGATTGGCCGTGCTCAGTACGATGGGAACCGGCGAGCTGGCCACCGCAGCGAACCCCCCGGAAAATACACCGATGCCGATACAGCCCATGAGCAGGAACGGGTTGTCGATGCACAGCGCCATGATGAAGATCATCATGACCTCGGTCATCATCCACATAGTGGAGAATGAATTCCTGACCGCGAGAAACGTGCAAACGAACGGCAATACGTAGATCAGACAGACATGCCAGTAAATCAGCAGGTAGTGGTTGAAGCGCTTTGGCCAGCGCGCCTGAAAGATCAATGGGATGCAGATGAGCGCCGCGCTCAGACGCAGTGGCAGGTTGTCGTACGGCTGCGGCAGGATGTAAGTCCAGACGAGGTAATAGACGGGGTGGCACACGAGGCCGAGCGCGCCTCCCCATCGAATTGCGAACCGGCTTCGTTCCAGCACGTCCTGCATGCTTTCGCGCGGTATTAGCATCTGGCCTCCAATGACATTTACGACCCTGTCAATTCACGTTTGCAGCGACGACGACATCGAGATTGATCGCCGAGCCGTCTTTACCGTGAAAAGGTCCGACCGAAAATCCGTACTTTTTCAATAAGCCGTGGGTATAGGAAACGGACCACACGGGCGGGCTGCCGATAATGAAGTCGGACGCGATGCCTTCCTGCCAGGCTGCGTACCCCTCGGCGAAACAGGTGTAGCAATCGCGGGTGCTCGGCAGCCTGAACGGGAACCTCGTATCGAGACCGGCCGGGCCACGTGCGAAACATTCAATATATAGCGTATGTCCGCGAGACGCGAGTTCCGCTTCTGCGCTCGCAGCCCGCGGATGCGAGTCGTCGATCCAGAAGCGCGCCCGCTTGAGGTCGTGGGCGGTGAGGTAAGGCACGCTGGTGCTGCTCGCAAGGATGGCCCCATCGAATTGCGGCAACGGCGTATCGGGACTGAAAGTGTGGATTGAGACCTTCGTGCGTCCGAGCAGATCCGCCGCCATCAGCTCTCTCGCCTGATCCGCGAGCAGATTGACCTTGTCCGGCAAGTCGATCAGCACGAGCTCCTTAGGCGTCTCCTTATAGAGCAGGTACTTGGCCACCGTGGTGCCAAGCCGGCCGGCAGCGCCGAAAAGGGCAAGCTTCGTCTTGCCGAACTCGAGGTCGAGTTCATTGCAGCAATGAATCGCCCAGTCTTTCAGCATGGCCGCAGTCGCCGCGTGACCGGTCGTGATATGCGGCGGCCTGGTTTGCCGGGGCAGTGCGCCGTAGTTGCAGGCATAAGGCGTGGAAGCGCCCATTGCCACCATATTCAATCCCGCCTGCCTCGCCAGTTCGAGCGCGGGAAAGAATTGAGTCTCGCGAAACCGCTTGATGCCGCGTGGACTCCCGAGCCACAACTCCAGTGGCACGGGGCAGGCGATATTCGCCCCAATCATCTGCGAGCCGGAATAGATCGGTGAGGCAATGAAGGGCTTGGTGCGCCACAGTTCTTCTTCGAAAGACGCATTTCTGGTTTTTACATTGTGAAAGGAGAAGGAAAGCGTATCCCAGTCTGTAGCGTGGAAGAGAAAGCCGACGCCGCCCTGGCCCGCGGGCAGGTTGTCGCGGATCTGTTCCGGGTGGATCGTGTGTTTGAGCGCCAGCGGCGCGCTGGATGGGTGCAGCGTGAGTGTGCCGTACCCGTCGTCGCTGGTCGATATTTCGTTGTAAAGAGACGTTCCCATTTTATTTTCCCTTGGTTAACCCCGTGCTGCGAAGTCAGCGCGGCATCGTCAGCCGGCATTGACCGACGATCCATCAACTCTAGAGAAAACCAATAGTTTTTGTCCGTGTGTTCGTGCGCATCGCATAGGGCGCTGTTTAGCCCGGCTGGCCGGGCGCGCATCAGAGCGCGTTCAAGGCCGTTGCAGCGGAAAGCCCTCCGCGAAGGTCTCTCTCAGGTGCGCAATGAACAATGCAACCGCTCTTGGCACGTGTGGCGCATAAGGGCGTACGACATACAGTTGCTCGGCAAAAGCGCCCATTGGACGCCAGTCGGGCAGCACGACCTCCAGCTTGCCGGAATGAACGGCCTGCTGCGCCGTGAAGTCGGGCACCAGTGCAATGCCCAGGTCGTCGAGCGCTGCGTCGCGCAACGACTCGCTATTGTTTGCGGCAAACGGACCGTTGACGGTCACGCTGACGGGGCCTGCCTGTGCTTTGCGGCCGCTTTTTTGCTCGAAGGTCCAGATGCCGGAACCACTGGCGCGGGGATAGAACAGGCAATCGTGCGAGGCGAGATCCGCGGGCTCTGCGGGTCGTCCCTGCCGTTTGAGATAGGCACGCGTCGCGATAATGACCGAGCGCGTTTCGCATAGCTTCCATGCGACGTGCGTCTCCGGTATCTGCGCGCTATGGCGTATCGCCAGATCGAATCCTTCCGTGGCGATCGAGCTCAATTGGTCCGATAGGTCGAGTTGCACTTTCACCTGGCGGTTGGCCTGCAGAAAAAGCGGCATCCGCGGGACGAGTTGCTGGCGTCCGAACGCAACGGGCGCTGTCACTCTGATGAGCCCACGCACGACTCCGGCCATTTCCTGAACGGCGGAGAAGCTCGTTGCGATCTGATCGTATTGAGCGCGGGTGGTTTCGACCAGCCGCTGTCCGGCTTCGGTAAAACGCATGCTGCGCGTGGTGCGCTGCACGAGCGCGATGCCCGCCGCGCGCTCGAGTTCGGCGATGCGCTGGCTCATCGCGGCCTTGCTGACGCCCAGCCGTGCCGCCGCGGCCGTATAAGAGCCCTGTTCCGCCAGCACCGAGAGCCAGTGCAGATGGACCCAGAGGCCTTCCACTTTTTGCATATCCATCGGTCTATTGTTCGCTATTGAAAACAATCATTTCAATGATAGCGTCTTTGCGGGGGGCGCAATGCTTTTTACACTTCTGTATCGACACACCAACGTAGAGGAGATGACATGCAGGCGTACAGCGATACAGCAGACGTAACCCATTTCATTCATGGCGAGCCGGTACGTGGCGCGGGCGAGCGGACCCAGGCGGTTTTCAATCCGGCCACGGGCGAGCGGCCGCGCAAGCTGCTGCTGGGCGAATCGGCGGACGTCGATACGGCGGTCGCCAGTGCGAAACGCGCGTTCCCCAAATGGCGCGACACAGCGCCGATTCGCCGCGCGCGAGTGATGTTGCGCTTCCTCGAATTGATGAACCGGCATGGCGACGAACTTGCCGCGATCATCACGGCGGAACACGGCAAGGTGTTTTCTGACGCGCAGGGCGAAGTTGCGCGCGGCATCGACGTGATCGAGTTTGCCTGCGGTATTCCGCAGCTCCTCAAGGGCGACTACACGGAACAGGTGTCGACGGGAATGGATAACTGGACGACGCGCCAGCCGCTAGGCGTGGTTGCCGGCATCACGCCGTTCAACTTCCCGTGCATGGTGCCGTGCTGGATGTTCCCGGTTGCGATCGCGGCAGGCAATGCATTCATTCTGAAGCCGAGCGAACGCGACCCGTCCGCGTCGCTCTTCATGGCAAAGCTGCTGAAGGAAGCCGGTTTGCCCGACGGCATCTTCAATGTCGTTCAGGGCGACAAAGTGGTCGTCGATGCATTGCTCACGCATCCCGATGTGAAGGCGATCAGCTTCGTGGGTTCGACGCCGATCGCGAACTACATCTACGAAACGGGCGCGAAACATGGCAAGCGCGTGCAGGCGCTGGGCGGCGCGAAGAACCATATGGTCGTGATGCCCGACGCCGATCTGGACCAGGCCGTCGATGCGCTGGTCGGCGCGGGTTACGGCTCGGCGGGCGAGCGCTGCATGGCAATCTCGGTTGCCGTGCTGGTGGGCGATGTGGCCGACAAGATCATTCCGCGCCTCGCGGAACGCGCGCGCAGTCTGATCGTGAAGAACGGCATGGAGCCGGATGCGGAAATGGGCCCGGTCGTGACGCGGCAAGCGCTCGAGCGTATCGAAGGCTATATCGCGACGGGTGTCGAGGAAGGCGCCAAGCTCGTGGTCGACGGCCGTGGTCTGAAGGTGGAAGGGCATGAAGATGGTTTCTTCACCGGCGGCACGCTGTTCGACAATGTCACGCCGGACATGCGCATCTATAAGGAAGAGATTTTCGGCCCGGTTCTCGCGTGCGTGCGGGCGAAGGATTTCAGCGAAGCGGTCGAACTCGTCAACGCGCATGAATTCGGCAATGGCGTAGCGTGCTACACGCGCGATGGTCATATCGCACGTGAATTCGGCCGGCATATCGAGGTCGGCATGGTCGGCATCAACGTGCCGATTCCGGTACCGATGGCGTGGCACGGCTTCGGCGGCTGGAAACGCAGCCTGTTTGGCGATACGCATGCCTATGGCGAAGAGGGCGTGCGCTTCTATACGAGGCAGAAGTCGATCATGCAGCGCTGGCCGGAAAGCACCGAGAAGGGCGCCGAGTTCGCGATGCCGACAGCGAAGTAAAGACATCACGGCTGTCAAGGCAGACTGCAACGGGTACACGGTGCCCGTTGCATAAACCTCCGGCGTCTGGCGGCTACAACGGGTCGCGCAGCCGGTAGACCACATGCCGAGCACCAGCGCCGGCGTGCGCAGCGTCGCCCCGCCCGGAAAGCGATGATGCCTGATGCTGCTGAACACATCGAAGCGCGAGCTGTCGCCTGCAATCGCTTCGGCAATGAGCCGCCCGGCCATGCCCGCGAAAACCAGCCCGTGCAAGCCGGTCATTGCTGAGTGTTCTCCGTGTCGGCCGCCCGGCAGTCAGGACACCCGGAAATTGACAAATTGCCAGGGATCGCTTTCATCCTTCGGCTCCTCATAAAGCGCGAGACGATGGCTGAGCGGCGTCCAGTCTCCATACACGCCGACAACTTCCCCCAGATAGGGACGCGCCACCCGCATCACGGCCTCATGGTCGAGATCGTCGGGCTCGACTATGCCAGCCCGCGGATTCGATAATGCCCACACGATGCCACCCAGCACACCGGCTACCACCTGCAGGCTCGTCGCCGTGTTCTGAGGCGCAAGCCGGCGCGCGCCGTCAGTCGTGAGGCGCGAGCCGAACCAGTAGACACCGCGCGGATTGCCCATCAGCAGCACGCCGAGTTCGTCCATGCCCTGCGTGACGTCTTCGCGCAAGATGTGGCTGTTGGCTTGGGCGATCCATCCGAGGCCCGCGAGTTCGTCGATGGATAGCAGCGCGTCGTCGCACGGGCGATAAGCGTAATGAACCGTAGGCCGGTATTTGACGACGCCGTTCTCGCGCAGCGTCAGATGATCGGCGATGGAAATCGACTCGCCATGGGTAATCAGAAAGCCGTGAAACGGTCCGCCCAGGGGCGTCCAGCTACGTACGCGCGTGGCGAACCCTGGGCGCCGCAAATAGATCGCGGCGTCGCTACCGAAACCGTGACGCATTGCGTCGGCCGGCCAGTGCTTCTCGTGGCTACCCCAGCCGAGCTCCGCGGGTTGCAGCCCCTCTTCGATGAACGCGTCCACCGACCACGTATTGACGAACTCATCGCGCGCCTTGCGCCGCTCCGCGATCTGCGTGTCCTGCTCCGCGATGTGAATGGCGCATATCTGGAGCCGCATGGCGAGCGCGGCCCAGTCCTCGAAACATGCAAGACGGCCAGGGTCGATGCCTTCATCGGCAGCCATATTGACGAGCGCTTCCTTGACGAGCATCGACGCAAGGCCGGGGTTCGCGCCCTGCGTCATGATCGCGGTCGGACCGTTGCGCTTGTCGAGCCGGAACGACAACACGGCCTCACGCAACGCATAATTGGAGCGCTGCGATAGCGGCGCGTTTTCGTCGGTCACGCTGTCGCCCCAAGGTTCGATCGACGTGTCCAGATACAACGCGCCGCGCTCCCAGCAAAAACGCACCAATGCTTCGCTAGAGACTGAGACCGACAGGTTCAGAACAAAGTCGTCCTGGCTCACGAAACGCTGGAGGATGCTGACGTAGTTGTCGCGGGTCAGCGGATCGACACACAATTCGACCCCGCATTCCCTCGCCAGCGTCGTGTCGTCCGCATGCGTGCATATGACGACAATGCGGTCCGTGCTCACATCGATATGGCGCAGCAGGAGCGGCAATACTGCTTTCGCAATCGAACCAAAACCGATGATCACAAGCTTTCCGCTCAGTGCCGCGTGTTTCTGCTCGCGGGCCTGGGACTTTTGCATGTTGCGCCCCTTGCTCACCTCGTTCTTATCGAACGCCCAGCATCCACCGTGCCAGTGCGTGCAGTTGGAGGAAAGGAATGCGGTTTGCGTGCATTGGCTTGACGAAGTGCACCGAACCGAATGCATTGAATTGGACCCGTGCCGACACTCATCAACTATTTAACTGCCCAAGGGAATCGATATGTCCGGCCGCCATCCGCTGATCGCTTTTCTCGCCGGTCTTCCGCAATACGAAGCGGTGCCCCTTCGGGATTGCGTCGTCGAATTGAGGACCGGTTGTGTCGTTTCGAAACATGAGCCGCTAGGGAACGAGGAGGAAAGTGCGGGAAAGTTTTGCTCGATCTTCGCTGGCCCGGCGTGAGCGATGGTGCGCCGTATTCCGTGGATGCCTACAAATATCTCGCGCTGCAGGTGCAGGAAGCGGCGAAGCTCGGCTTCGACATGAAACTGTCATCGGAGAGCGCCGAGCGCGCGATGGTCGAAGCTAGCGAATGGCGGCCTCAAACGTAGACGTTCGGGTACACGGAAACGAACGCGGAATACGCTTTGCTCCCTCGCTATTGAGCACACTTTAGTTTCCAACATGTTGCGTGAGCTGTCGAAAACCCGACTCACCAAATGGAGGATCGAATGACGCATGAACCGTTTCAGTCCTGTATTTCAGCATGCGACGCATGTGCGACAGCGTGCGATCACTGTGCCGCCTCTTGCCTTTCCGAACAGCGCGTTGCCGAAATGGCCGAGTGCATCAAAACCGATATCGATTGCGCAGCGGCCTGCCGTTTCGCGTCGGGCGCGATGGCGCGCGGCAGCAAGCGGGCAAGGATGATCTGCGGTATGTGCGCGGATCTCTGCGATGCGTGCGCGCAGGAATGCGAAAAACACGACGCGCAGCACTGCAAGGATTGCGCTGCCGCGTGCCGCTCCTGCGCGAGGGAGTGCCGCGTAATGGCCTCATCGTGAGGTGTATTGCAAACAGTCCGATACCTGATTGAAGGTCGACGATGGATGAATCCACAACGAAGGACGAAGCATTCGAAGAAGCACGGCAACAGATGGTGGATAGCCAGATCGCGTCGCGCGGCGTGCGCGATCCGCGCGTGCTCGATGCAATGCGCGAGGTTCCGCGGCATCTGTTCGTGCTGCCGCAATTGGCCGAGTTCGCCTACAGCGACACCCCGTTGCCGTTGTCCGACGGCCAGACGATTTCGCAGCCGGTGATCGTTGCGCGCATGCTCGAAGCGGCGGAGTTATCGCCTGACGATCGCGTGCTCGACGTCGGCACCGGATCGGGCTATGCGGCGGCCGTCGCGTCGCGTCTCGCCGCGCATGTCGACAGCATCGAGCGTTATGAATCGCTCGCGGATTCCGCGCGGCATACTCTGCAAGAGCACGGCTTTTATAACGTGGATGTGCATCATGCCGACGGCACGCGCGGCTGGCCGGCTTCCGCACCGTTCGATGCGATCATCGCGGCTGCGGGCGGTCCCGATGTGCCGCCGGCGTGGCGCGAGCAATTGGCCATCGGTGGCAGACTGGTGATGCCCGTGGGCGCGTCGATGGAGACGCAGCAGCTCATCAAGGTGACGCGCCGCAGTGACACGGAGTTCGACGAAGAGAACCTCTGGGACGTGCATTTCGTGCCGCTGATCGGCGAACAGGGCTGGCCCGAGGACGGCAATGAAACAACGCCCGCGAAGGAGTTTCGCGAGCCGCCGGGCGGCATGCCTCTGAAGCAATCGCGGCGGCAACCACAGCAACAATCTCCGACCCAAAGACAGCCGCAATCACAGCGGCAGTCACAGCGGCAAGCGCAGCCGCGTAAACAACGACAACCCCAGCCGCTCGCCGGTCTGATCGCCGCTGCCGCGCGCCCGCTGCCCGAGCCCGAAGACGCGAGCTTCGGCGATGCATTCGATCATCTGCGTACGAAGCGCGTCGTGCTGCTTGGCGAATGCAGTCACGGCACCTCCGAGTTCTACCGGGGGCGCGCTGCGATCACGCGGCGCCTCGTCGAGCGGCATGGCTTCAATATTGTCGCCGTCGAAGCCGACTGGCCCGATGCGGCTGTCATTGACGGCTATGTGCGCTCGCGTGAGCCGCGCACCGACGAGCCGCCGTTCCAGCGCTTTCCCGTATGGATGTGGAGAAACGAGGAGTTCGCCGCATTCGTCCGCTGGTTGCGCGCGCATAACGAACGCGCAGCCGATGAACGACGCTGCGGCTTTTACGGCCTCGACATGTACAGCCTGTCCGCGTCAATTGCCGCCGTGCTCGACTATCTGGACCGCACAGATCCCGAAGCAGCGCAGGTCGCGCGTGAACGCTACGGCTGTCTGACACCGTGGCAGAAGGACCCGCAAGTGTACGGACGTGCGGCCTTCTCGGCGGGCTTCGCGACTTGCGAGAACGCGGTGGTCCAGCAGTTGCAAGACCTCTTGCGCAAGCGGCTCGAGCAATCGAACGGCGACAGCGACCGATGGTTCGATGCCGCGCAGAATGCGCGCCTCGTGGCGTCGGCCGAACGCTACTATCGAATCATGTATCGAAGCTCGGCGGATAGCTGGAATCTGCGCGACACGCACATGTTCGAGACGCTCGAGAGCCTGCTCGATTCGCGCGGACCCGACAGCCGCGCGGTGGTGTGGGCGCACAACTCGCACATCGGCAACGCGGCCGCGACGGAAATGGGCCGCGTGCGCAACGAGCTGAACGTTGGACAACTTTGCCGCGAACGTTTCTGCGACACCGCCGCATTGATCGGCTTCGGCACCCACGCAGGCGCGGTCGCCGCGGCGTCTGATTGGGACGGCCCGATGGAAGTCAAGGTTGTGCGGCCTTCGCGTGACGACAGCTATGAGTATCAGTTTCATGCGTCCGGCGAGGCGCGCTGTTTCGTCGATTTGTCGCGCGGTGCCGATGCGCTACTTCGCGAGCGCTTGAATGAGGCGCGGCTCGAACGTTTTATCGGCGTCATCTATCGGCCCGAGACGGAGTTGCATAGTCACTATGCGGAAGCCGTGCTGCCCGAGCAATTCGATGGATACGTATGGTTCGACACGACAACTGCGGTCGAGCCGCTCGCCACGCGCGCAACCGAGCGCGAGCCGGATCTGTATCCGTTCGGCGTATGAAGTTTTCTGGCACGTTCGCTGGCGAGCTTCAGGGCAAAGCCGTGGGGCTTCGATGATGCGCTACTCGACGACCTGTCGACACTCGCCGCGCATGAACTGGCGCATCGTCGAAATCCGCTTTGAAGCGTTGCTGCGGCAGCATGGCCCCGCGTATGACGTGCAGTGCATCGAGCATTCGCGCATGGACGTCGCGAAAACGCGCTTTCCGCTGTTCGCGTTTCGCTGGCTCATGCGCGACCGTTACGACAATGTATCGAAGATCGGCCGCGTGCGCGTGCCGGTTCTCGGATACGGCGGCCTGGCGGATCACGTGATACCGCCCGCCTTGTTTGCCGCACTGTATGCGGCGATCCGCGCGCCGGCGAGACTAATGCTGATCGACCAAGCGAACCACGTCGATGTATGGCAGCGGGGAGGACGTGAACATGTACTGCATTTCCTTCGCGATGTGCACGCGAAAGCGCTACTGTAGGGCCGGATTCTTTGCGCGGGCGCTGCGCAATTCAGGCACCCGTTCAATGTTCCTGACGCGAACGCTGGTCACGTGAGTGCGAGCCGCGATCATGAGAACCGTGGCCGCTCCCATGATGTTCGTGTTCTCCGTGCGCCATCTCGCGCATCATACGGACGCCACCCGTTCGAAAGAAGACTGCCGTCAACACCACGAACACCGTGCCGAAAATGAAGACCGACGCGGACCGCGACGCTGTCTCCAAGCGTACGCAGCAACTGCTTTCCAAGCCGCTGGCCATGGACCATGCCATCCAGCTTGCGTTGCTGAACAACCGGGGACTGCAGGCTTCATACGGCGAACTGGGCATCTCCGAGGCCGACCCGTAAAGCCGGGATTGGGCAGGCGGCCCGCCTAAATGAGGATTCCGCTGTTCGACTGGGGCAGCGCACAGGTTGCGCGCGCCGAGGCCATCTATATGCAGTCGGCGAACCGGCTCGCCCAGACGGCAATCGACGCGCGCTCCGAAGTACGCGAATCGTATTCCGCCTACCTGACGAGCTACGACGTTGCGAAGCACTATCGCGACGAGGTCGTGCCCTTACGCAAGATCGTCTCCGATGAAATGCTGCTGCGCTACAACGGCATGCTCGCCAGCGTGTTCGAGCTACTAGCCGATTCGCGCGATCAGGCGGTCGCCGTCAACGGCTATATCGACGCACTGAAAGACTATTGGCTGGCAGAGACGGAGTTGCAGCAGTCGCTTGGCGGCCGCTTTCCGCCGCTTGCCATGTCGCAAGCTCCGGACGTACCTGACATACACGACGCGCACGATCCCTCGACGCATACAGCGCAATCACAAACAGTAACAAACAGTACCCGCGAACGGCGCGTCCGCGATTTCAGAAGGTAAATGAATATGCTCTCACGTCGAACATTTCTCGGCGGTTCGGGCGCTGCGCTGCTTGGCGCGGCATTGGTCAGCAAGGCCGGTGCGGCGTCGCTGCCGGAAGCGCCCACGATGCAGAAAACCGCTACCCAACCCCCGCTCATGCCGCCCAACGGCCGCCCGTATACACCCGTGGCCACGCTGAACGGCTGGACGCTTCCATGGCGCATGAAGAACGGCTGGAAGGAGTTCCACCTGACGGCAGAGCCGGTCGTGCGCGAAGTGGCGCCCGGCATGAAGGCGAATCTGTGGGGATATAACGGTCAGGCGCCTGGCCCGACCATCGAGGCCGTCGAAGGCGACAAGGTCCGCATCTTCGTCACGAACAAACTGCCGGAACACACGACCGTGCATTGGCAGGGGATGCGGGTCCCGTGCGGAATGGACGGAGTGGGCGGCCTCACGCAACCGCATATTCCGCCCGGCAAGACCTTCGTCTATGAGTTCAAAATGCCGCTGCCCGACAACACGTTGCCGATGATGACCGGCACAGGGCCGTTCGGCGCGCTCGAAATGGGCGGCATGTTTAGCGTCGTGAAGGTGCGAGAGGGGCTCGGCAGGAACGACTACCGCGACCCCGGCTGGTTCAGACATCCGAAAGGGACGGTGGCCTTCGAATACACGGGTGAGCTGCCGGAGAGCTGATTCCGCTCGAAGAGAGCCGGGCTTCGGCCCGGCGAGATTTTAGGCACCGACAAAATAATTTCTCGTGCAATGGAATAGCTGCGCGCCAGCGATGTTTACGCCAGTAACACCGCCTGATCGCTTGCGGCTACCAACCACGAGGTCGCTTTGAGTTACACCACGATTCAACCCGCATGGGTCCGCATCGCACACTGGGTCAACGCACTCGCTGTCGTTCTGATGGTGACGAGCGGCTGGCAGATCTACGACGCATCGCCGGTCTTTCCGGGCTTGCGGTTTCCTTCCGCCATCACATTGGGCGGCTGGCTCGGTGGCGCGTTGCAATGGCATTTCGCGGTGATGTGGATGCTGGTCGCGAACTTTCTCCTGTACGTCGGGCTCAATATTGCTTCCGGACGTCTGCGCACAAAATTGTTGCCCGTGAGTTTCAGGTCGCTTGCGACGGATCTCGCCGCCGCGCTGCGCGGCAAGCTCGGGCATGACGACCTCACGCGGTACAACGCGGTGCAGAAGTTGGCCTACCTTGTCGTTATTGCCGATATTGCGCTCGTCATCGTGTCGGGGCTCACGATATGGAAGCCGGTGCAATTCCCCTTGCTGCGCACGCTAATGGGCGGATACGACAATGCGCGAGTCGTGCATTTCGTCGCCATGGGCGTGCTGGTCGCGTTCTTTGTTGTGCACGTCGCGATGGTCGCGCTGGTGCCGCGCTCGCTCATTGTGATGATTCGGGGACGCTGATCATGAGCTTTCGAAACAGGCCGGAAAAACCCAATACGTTTGCATCGTGTCGCGCCGAATCCATTATCACGGATGCGCGCAACGAACTGAAAAATCCCGCGCGCCGCTTGTTGGGCAAGCGGATTCTCACGCTCGGCGGCATCGCGATGCTGTCAGGCTGCGACCTGTCCAACGACAAATCGGTGAACAGCATGCTGCGCAAAATGTCGTCCTTCAACGACGACGTGCAAGCGCTCCTGTTCAATCCGAACATGCTGGCGCCGACCTATCCCGAGTCGATAATCACGCGGCCATTTCCGTTCAACGCGTTCTACGATATCGACGAGGTGCCCGAAGTCGACGTGGCTACCTACCGGCTCCAGGTAAGCGGCCTCGCGAACGGCAAGCGCGTGTGGACGCTCGGCGAACTGCGCGCGTTACCGCAGCACAGCCAGATCACGCGTCATATCTGCATCGAAGGATGGAGTGCGATCGGCCGGTGGGACGGCGTGCGCTTTGCGGAATTCCTCAAACGCGCGGGCGCCGACATCACGGCGAAATACGTGTCGCTGCATTGCGCGGACAACTACTGGACGAGTATCGACATGCCGACGGCGTTGCATCCGCAGACGCAACTCACACTCGGCTATGACGGGCAGACGCTGCCGCCGAAATACGGTTTCCCGATGAAGCTGCGCATGCCGACCAAGCTCGGCTACAAAAATCCAAAGCATATCGTCGCGATCAGCGTGACGAACGAATATCCCGGTGGTTACTGGGAGAACCAGGGCTACAACTGGTTCGGCGGTTCCTGATGTTCAAGCAGTCCACTTCCGGCTCAGTAGTCCTCTCAGCCGTGCTTTGAGCAGTCCCCTTCAACAGCCCATATGGAGCATTCATGTCTATCCGCCTGAAACTTGGCGTCACGCTTTCGGCGCTGGCCTTTGCCGGTGTCGCGCTCGCTCAGACGCCCGCCGCCAAACCGTCGCGCATTCGCGGCGAGATCGTCGCGCTCGACGGCGACGTGCTGAAGGTGCATCGCCGTAGCGGCGATACGGTATCGGTCGAACTCAAGCCGACTGTTGCCGTGTCGGCGGTCAAGTCGATGCAGCTTTCGGATATCAAGCCGGGCTCGTTCGTCGGCACGGCCGCAACGACCGGCACCGACGGCAAACTGACGGCGACGGAAGTGGTCGTCTTCCCGGAATCCGCGCGCGGCACGGGCGAAGGTCATTACAGTTGGGATCTCGGCCCGAACAGCACGATGACGAATGCGAACGTCGATACGGTTGTTCAGGCGACCAGCGGCAGGAACCTGAAACTGTCGTACAAAGGTGGCAGCAATGACGTGACGGTGCCGCCCAACGTACCCATCGTGACGTTTGCGCCGGCTGCACGCACCGACCTGACGCCAGGCAAGAAAGTGTTCGTGGTGGCAACGGCGGCAGCGCAGGGTGCGTTTGTCGCTCAGCGTGTGGTCGTCGAAAAAGATGGCGTCGCTCCACCGATGTAAGTGCATTGACGCGCAGGAGGGTCGGCCGGTAAGCGTGTATTCCAGCCAATGTGTACGGCCCTCCAATGAGCGGCACGAGGAAGCGCGCGGGGAAGCGCCCGGGAAAGCGCAACACCGCGCGCTCAGCGATTCCCGGCTTAAAGCCCCAGACAAACGGCTCCGGCCGCGACGACCACGCACGCGAGCCAGCGCTTGCCGCTGACCGCTTCGCCGAGAAACACGCGCCCAATCAGCACCGCGAACACCACGCTGGTTTCGCGCAATGCGGAGACGGTGCCCATCGCGCCCGACTGCATCGCCCAGATCACGATGCCATACGCCGCAATCGACACGAGGCCGCCGGCGAGCGATGAGCCGACTGCCATGGGCGTCGCCCGTATCGGTGTCCATAGCGCGGGCAGCCCGCGCATTGCGACGAACAGTAACGGCATTAGCCAATAGAACAGGAACATCCACGCGGTGTAGGCGAGCGCCTCGCCGCCTGACAAACGCACGCCGATGCCGTCGATCACGGTATACAGCGCAATGGTCGCGCCGGTCGTCAGCGCGGCCAGCACGCCCGCGCGCGACACGTGACTGGCTTGCAACGCAAGCGCGATGATGCCTCCCGATATCATCGCGATTCCGAGCGCGTGCAACGGGCTGATCGCCTCATGCGCGAAGAGCGCCGCGCCGAGCGTGACGAGCAGCGGCGATGAGCCGCGCGCAATCGGATAGGCTTGCGCCAGGTCGCCGCGGCGATACGCGCGCACGAGGCTCGCGTTGTAGCCGATATGCACGAGCCCCGATGCGGCGATATACGGCCACGCGGCGGCGGCCGGCCACGGCGTGAATAGAGCGATCGGCGTGCAGACCGCCGCGATGGCGATGCTCATCCACGTCATGGAGAGGAACCGGTCGCGGTTGCCGTGCAGCATCGCGTTCCAGCTTGCATGGAGCACGGCAGCGAAGAGGACGAGACCGCCGGTATAACTGAGCATGCGCGATTCAGGCCGGAGAGCGTGCGAGGCAATGGAGCGTTAGCGAAGGCTCACAGTATTCCATACCGCACTGGCCTTCGCATCGACACTATGCGTATCAGGCAGCGGGCGCGACCGACGCTCCCGCGATCCCATGCCGCGCCAGCGACTCCGCCACGAAACCTGACGCCTTCATCTCTTCGACGAAGCGGTGCAGCGCGGACGCCGCCGCTTCGCCGCGGCTTTTCGGCGTGCCCATTGCCTGTTGAATCACCATGAAGCGCTCGTCGAGCAGCCGCAGGCCGGAAGTCGTTCGCGCGTCGGCTTCGAGTTGCTGCTTCACGCCGGCCGCGACTTCAAGACCCTGTTCGATGAAGGTCTGCACAACCGTCGGCGACGTTGGCGCGCGAACGATCTGCGCGGCCTTCAGTTCGCGCGTGAGAAAAAGATCATAGGCGCTGCCTTTGCCGACAGCGACGCGGTTATGCGGCTGATCGACGTCCTGGTTCGTTCTGACGGGCGAGTTCTCACGCACCAGATAAAAACCTTCGATCGACACATACGGTGCGGTGAACGCGATGGTCTCGCCACGCAAGGGATCAACGGCAAAGAAGCCGAAATCGGCGCGTTCCTCGCTGACCGCCTGCACGGATTTGCCGGCTGCGTCGAACACCACGAGTTCCAGTTCGACACCCAGCTTCGTCGCGAACGCTCTCGCGAGATCGACGGAGACGCCGAACGGCTCGCCGGTTTTTGGATCGTTGTTGGCGAGAATCGGATTGCCAAGATTGATCGACGCGCGCAGCTTGCCTGTCGGCGTGAACGCGGAGAGAACGGATTGATCGATGTTCATGGTGTTCTCGTGCAGGCCGCGCGTTCCGCGGCGGTATCGGGTTAAGGTTCAAGAATCGTTCAACGATCTGCGTCGCAAATGAATCTGGCCGGCGTCGCGCCGATGGCGTGCACGCTTGCGTCAGCACGCACGATACGCACCAGCACCTTGCTTCTGGGGGACAGCGTGTCGGGGACTTCGAGCTTATCACCAGGGAGCAGATCGAGCGTGCCGGATGCACACGGCCAATCTGTTCCCGCGTGTCGCAATCCGCTATATCAACGTCGCATTGCCACAAATCTCCGGCGGCGTTCCTGCCGTAAAGCTGTGGGTCGGTTTCCGATCGCTCATCCCTTTCACAGCTCGATCTTTGCTATCCGGAGGAACGGATCGGGTCAGGCAGCGTGTGACCGCTGTCCGATCCTGTCTCATGCCTATGCGCAGACACATCACCATTCGCGGTGGATTGGCCGCGACGATTGCAGGTTACACGCTGTTGCTGATGCTGGTCATCGTGGCCGGCATTGCCGGCCTTTACGACAGCAGCACCGCATTGCGCGACATGTATCAGGACGACACCGCTTCGCTGCTGCATCTGAAGACGAGTTCCGAGCGTCTGCTGCAACTGCGTGGCGGGCTCGGGGAAACGGAGCAGATCATCAGCGCGGGTCAGCCGGCCAAGGCTGCCATCGCGCAACTGCATGTCCTGCTCGACGCGAGCAATCGCGAACTCGACGCTTACCGCGCACTGCATGTGCCGGATAGCATCGAACAACCGCTCGTCGACGCGATGAACGCGAAGCGTCAGCAACTCCTCAATCAGGTGTTCGAGCGCGCGCTGAAACAGCTCGACGACGACAACCTCGTCGACTTCCTCGCGACGCAGCGTGAGGCACCGGCCGCGCTGTTCGCCGACTATCAGGCGGCCCTCACGGCGCTCGAAAACTATCAGGTCGAACGTGAGAGAGCGCGCTTCGGTCACGCCGAGGCACGCCTTCACATCATGCTGTGGGCGCTCGGGATAACCGGTGGGGTCGCGCTCTTTATCGGCGTGCTGGCGCAGCGCATCCTCGCGCGCGCAATCGTGCAGCCGATCAACATGGCAGTCGATCACTTCGGCCGCATTGCCGACGGCGATCTGACCGGCGCGATTGCCGTACAGCGCAACAACGAAATGGGCTATCTGCTCGACGCGCTCAAAGGCATGCAGAACAGCCTCGTGCAGACGGTTCAGAAAGTGCGGGCGAGCACCGAGGCGATCGTGCACGACGCGCGGGCCATCGCGGGCGGCAGTCTGGACCTGTCGGCGCGCACCGAGCAACATGCCGCGTCGCTTCAGCAGGCTGCGGCGAGCATGGAGCAGTTGACCGCCACCGTTCGTCAGAACGCCGACAATGCACGCAGTGCGGTCGAACTTGCCACGGGCGCCTCGGACATCGCGTCGCGCGGTGGCCAGGTGGTGAATCAGGTGGTCGCCACGATGGATGCCATCTCGGGAAGCTCGAACCGGATCGTCGGCATCGTGGGGGTGATCGAAGGCATCGCGTTTCAGACCAACATTCTGGCGTTGAACGCGGCTGTCGAAGCGGCCCGTGCGGGCGAACAGGGGCGCGGCTTCGCGGTGGTCGCCGCCGAGGTGCGCAACCTCGCGCAGCGCTCGGCGGCGGCCGCGCGAGAGATCAACGAGGTGATCGGCGACTCGACCATCAAGGTCAAGGACGGCAGCACGCTCGTCGCTCGCGCCGGGGCCACCATGGATGAAGTGGTGCAGGCCGTGCGGCGCGTGACCGCCATCATGACCGAGATCAGCCTCGCTTCGAGCGAACAGACCGCCGGCATCGAACTCGTCAATACGAGCGTGACGCAGATGGAGGAAATGACGCAGCACAATTCGGCGCTGGTCGAAGAGGCGTCGGCAGCGGCGGTGTCGCTCGAAGAGCAGAGCCGGGAATTGAACGACGCGGTGGCGGTGTTTCGTTTGAAGGAAGACGTCGCGCTTGCGTAGGGTAGACATCGGTAGGGCGCTTCATGCGATCATCGCGTCGTGCGGTTTTCAGACAAGCCCGCGTCTCATGCCAGCCGCATTAGCCGGCTTTCTTTGACTGAATGGAGCATCCGATGATCGACAACATCACCGTTCGCCGAGTCGACGCGAATGAAGCGGCAGATTGCGTGGACGGACTGGCCGACGTACTGATCGACTGCGTGGAGGGCGGGGCATCGGTAAGTTTCATGCTGCCGATCTCGCGGCAAACGGCAGTGCAGTTCTGGATCAGGGTCGCCGCCGATGTCGCGCGCGGCGAGCGCGTGCTGCTGATCGCGGAACATGAAAATGGCCAGATCGTCGGTACAGTGCAACTGATCACGGCTCTGCCGGAAAACCAGCCGCATCGCGCTGACGTCGCAAAGATGCTCGTGCACCGAAGGGCGCGGCGATGTGGCGTCGCGCAACGGTTGATGGCTGAAGTCGAACGCGTCGCGCGGGAAGAAAAGAAGTCTGTTCTCGTGCTCGATACCGTGACAGGCGGCGACGCCGAGCGGCTTTATGCGCGTGCCGGCTGGGAGCGCGTGGGCACGGTGCCGAACTACGCACTGATGCCCGACGGCGAATTTTGCGCGACGACGTTCTACTGCAAGCAACTTTGATCGACTTGTTCGATGTCGGCAGGACTGGGTCTGCAGGATGGGGAAGCCCGCGCTAGTCCTTTCGCCCACCTTTGCGCGCCTTATCACCACCATCCTCCCCCATCGCGATCTCCGTTACTGGTTTGGCTCATAGGATGATCGCATGGAGCACGCCGCCGGGTTCAGCGGCTTATAGCCGATCTCGCACGAGCCGGCCCGTTGCCGGGTTTGAGCCGGTAATATTCTTTTCGTTGCTACGTTTCAATGTGCGAACGCAGCGAACGAACAACTGTTTCCTGTGTCTCGTGACGCCGTGTTCAGAGGCCGGCCTCGCGCCAGGACGAACAAGGAGGATCGACAGTCATGAACGATAAGCGACACCTGGCACCCGACAGCACTGCAGCGCGCGTCGCTTTATGGCGCGCGCTGCATCTGGAGACAGACGCCCCGCCGCATGTTCTTGAAGACGCAATCGGTCTCAAGCTGTTGGCCCCCGGCGACGATTGGCGCGAGCGCGGCGACATGGACCCGCAGTTCACGCGTCCGTTTCGCGCGTCGATCGTGGCTCGCGCGCGCTTCATCGAGGACCTGGTCGTCGAACAGACCGGCTGGGGGATCACTCAATATGTGATTCTTGGCGCGGGCCTCGACAGCTTCGCGCAGCGCAGGCCGGAGATTGCATCCCGTCTCACCGTTTTCGAGATCGACCAGCCAGGTCCGCAGGCATGGAAGCGTCAGCGGCTGATAGAACTGGGCTTCGGCATTCCGCAATGGCTGCACTTCGTGCCGGCCGATTTCGAGGCGGGCGAAGCATGGCAGGACCGCCTCGTGGCGGAGGGTTTCGACGACAGCAAGCCGGCAATCGTGGTCTCGACGGGGGTCAGCATGTATCTCACCCGCGATGCCAACGCGGCCACTCTGCGCCAGGTCGCGGCATTCGCGCGAGGATCGACGCTTGCCATGACCTTCCTGCTGCCGCTTGACATGGCGGACCCGGAGGTGCGTCCCGGACTAGAGATGGCGGAGAAGGGCGCGCGTGCGAGCGGTACGCCTTTCCTCAGCTTCTTCACGCCGCCGGAGATACTGGCGCTTGCCCGCGACGCCGGCTTCACGGAAGCCCGGCATGTTTCGGCGGCCGATCTCACGCGTCGCTACTTCCCGGACAGGACCGATGGCTTGTGTCCACCGAATAACGCCGAAGAATTACTGGTCGCCAATACCTAAGCTGTCCTGGACGGCGGCGCGCGTCGCAAGGCGCTAATCAGATAAGCAGGCGAATCGCAAGGCCGGCCGCGCCGCAGACGAGCACGACCGGTATCACGCCGACCTTGAAGCGAAACAATGCAATTGCGGCCGCGATCCCGATAACGAGTGACGGCCAGTCGAAGCTCGCATGCCGGCCGTGCGGCCAGAGAACGTGCAACGCGAAAAAGACCGCGAGATTCACGATGACGCCCACCACTGCGGCGGTAATCGCGGTCAGCGGTGCGGTGAATTTCAGATTGCCATGCGTGGTCTCGATGAACGGCCCGCCCAGCAAAATGAACATGAACGACGGCAGGAAAGTGAAGAACGTCACGACCGTCGATGCGGCAACCGCGGACAGCAGTAGCGCATCCGGACCGAAAATCGCCTTGGTCCATCCGCCGACAAAGCCGACGAAGGCCACCACCATGATGAGCGGGCCCGGTGTGGTTTCACCGAGAGCGAGGCCGTCGATCATCTGAAGCCCTGTCAGCCAGTGCTGATGTTCCACCGCGCCCTGGTAGACGTAAGGCAATACGGCGTAAGCACCGCCGAACGTCAGCAGCGCCGCCTTCGTGAAAAACCAGGCCATTTGCGTGAGCGCGCCGTTCCATCCATAAACGGCGGTCAGGGTGCCGATGAGCGCCAACCATACGGCCACGAAGGTCGCGAGGACGATCAGGAAACGCTTCCAGGTAAAGAGCGCATGACGAGGGGTGGGTGTGTCGTCGTCGATGAGCGCGGGGCCGTGAAGCGCTGCCGCCGCATTGTGCTTCCCGCCGATCACGAAGACACCCGGCGCATATTTCCCGCCAACATGACCGATGAGTCCCGCGACGAGAACGATCAACGGGAACGGCACATTGATGGCGAAGATTGCAATGAGCGCCGCCGCGGCGATAGACCACAGCCACCCGTTCTTGAGCGCCCGCGAGCCGATGCGATACGCCGCGAACACGACGATCGCGGTGACCGCCGGCTTGATTCCATACAGCGCACCGGCCACGGCGGGGACGCTGCCGAACACGAGGTAGATCCACGAGAGGCCAATCAGAATAAACAGCGAAGGCAGCACAAACAACCCACCCGCGATCACGCCACCCCACGTGCGATGCATGAGCCAGCCGATGTACGTAGCCAGTTGCTGCGCCTCGGGTCCCGGCAGAACCATGCAATAGTTCAACGCATGCAGAAAGCGCTTTTCCGAAATCCAGCGCTTTCTCTCGACGAGGTCCTGATGCATGAGCGCGATCTGCCCTGCAGGACCGCCGAAGCTGATAAACCCCAGCCGCAGCCAGTACCAGAACGCGGTCGACAGCGAGATGCGCGCAACGTCGTCTTTCATTGAAATATTCCTGTTCGTTTTCAGGCGTTGCGTGTTGCGCGTTGCGCGGCGCGGCACGGCACGGCACGGCACGGCGCGCGCGGCGGGGAACGGCTTGCCTCTGAGGATCGGCGCTGTTGCGCTTCAGCTGGTTGCTTGTTCAGCAGCGCGTTGCTGGATTGTGACGCACGGCGGCGCCGCCAGGCAGTCTGGCAGTCTAAAAGCCGCGGTTTCAGCTGAAATTGTTGCGTCCGCCAATATTTGCACCTTTTCATGCAATTCCACGTTGCTGCTGATACTGTATGAATGTACAGTACTGTACATAGGTGGGACGCGAGCGAAAGCGTTTCTGGTGGGGGCGGCGGAGTGGTTCGGGGAGGGCCCTTGGCCGCCCGCCAGTTCAACCTGAAGGAGCGTTCGTGTAGATGCCGGCTTTAAGCACGCAGGAGCAAGATGCCTGAACAACTGTGGCTACCCGGGCTCGAGGCGCCGCCCACGCCAACAGACGGTCTGTTTTTCGCCGTCTTTCCGGACGCCAATACGGCGACGAACATTTCGAACCTCGCGCAACGGCTTTGTGGGGAGACACGTGCCCGCAGCAAGCCGCTCTCGGCGAGTCGTTTGCACGTCACGCTGCACCACCTCGGTATTTTTGCGGGCGGGCTGCCGCCGGCTTGCGTCGACGCGGCGATGCGAGCGGCCGGGGCGATCTGCATGGCACCATTTACCGTGGAATTCGATACGGTGGTCAGCTTTGCTTCGAAACCACGGCCGGGGCCATCGGTGTTGACGGGGAGCGAAGGCGTCGTCGGTCTGCATGCGCTTCACGACGCGCTGGGACACGCGTTGAAGGACTGTGGTCTTGAAACGCGTGCGGCTTCGGCAGCAATGGCTTACGAGCCGCATGTCACGTTGGCTTATGGCTTGCCTTGGGCTGCCGCGCGCCCGGTCGAGCCGATCTGCTGGAACGTGCGCGGCTTTGCGTTAATACACAGTTTGCTGGGGCGTACCCGGCACATTGTGCTGGCGCGCTGGCCGCTAGAAGGTGTCGGGCTCTAGCGGCATGAGTGCGCCGGTTCACATGCCGTGAAGCCGCAAGGCCCAGCGCGCGTAGGCGCCCGGAGCCGCATGCCGGCCGCGCAACAGCCGGCGAAGCCGCCGCTTGCTCCGGCACCATCGCATAAAACGCCGCAGGCGGAAAGTAATGCGGACATGGGGACGCCTTTGCGTCCCCCGACACGCGAAATCCGCAAAGCCGGTGAGAGAACGGACGGGGCAGATCGGGCGATAGACGGACGGCGAGCCCGCGTGCGCACCCTGATAGAATGCTTGGGCCGCAACGTAGTGGATTGCAGATGAGATTGCTTGATGCGTTAGTCGAACAGCGTATTGCCGCCGCAGCCGCGCGCGGTGAGTTCGACGATTTGCCGGGCGCGGGTGCGCCGCTCAGCCTGGACGACGATGCACTAGTCCCGGAAGAAGTGCGCGTCGCCAACCGGATCCTGAAAAATGCGGGCTTCGTGCCGCCCGCTGTCGAGCAGCTACGCGCGTTGCGCGACCTGCAAGCCGAGTTGAATGCCGTGAGCGATAGCGCCGCCCGTTGCCGTCTCCAGGCTCGTATGCTGGCGCTCGATATGGCGCTTGAATCGCTGCGCGGGGGCCCTTTGATGCTGCCGCGCGAGTATTGCCGTCGGATTGCCGAGCGGCTGTCGGAGCGTGCCGGTAACGAGAATGCGTCCGGCGGGGAAAGCTTCAGCGTGGATACTTCCGGCGCAGGAACGTGGTGAGCGAGCCTGTCATCCGCAGCGGCGCGCGTGACGCGGACCCGATCGAGGCCGGAAAAGCCTTGGACCAGCCTGTTACCACAACGAGTTGTGCTGGCGCTATCGTCGGCGGTTCAGCGGTAGGCGATCCGGGCGCTGCCTCCGCCGCGCGGGATTGCGCCTCGGCGCCCGGAGAGCGGCTCCGGCATTCCGCTGTGTCAGAGCCGGCTGTGTCAGCAGAGCCCGCCTTGTCCGTTCCGGCCCAGTTGGGCCCAGCAATGTCAGAGCCAACCATGTCTGAGCCAGCCGTCCTGGAGTCAGCCGCGTCTGAGCCAGCCATCTCTGAGCCAGCCATCTCTGAGCCAGCCATCTCTGAATCGGCCGTCTCTGAGCGCGACCGCCGGTTCATGGCGCTTGCGCAGGTCGCCGCCGAAGAAGCGCGCGCAGCCGGCGAAGTGCCCGTGGGCGCGGTGCTCGTGCGCGGCGACGAAGTGATCGCGAAAGGTTTCAACCACCCGATCGGCGCACACGATCCTTCGGCCCACGCGGAAATGGTCGCGTTGCGCGCCGCTGCGAATATCGCCCGGAATTACCGCCTGCCCGGCTGCGAACTGTATGTGACGCTCGAACCGTGTCTGATGTGCGCTGGCGCGATCATGCACGCGCGCATCGCCCGGGTCGTGTTCGGCGCACGCGATCCGAAAACGGGCGCTTGCGGCAGCGTCGTCGACGCTTTCGCGAACCCGCAGTTGAATCATCACACGGTCGTAACCGGCGGCGTGCTTGAAAGCGAATGCGGCGCCGCACTGAAGTCTTTTTTTGCCGAGCGGCGGCGCGCGAGCCGCGAGGCGCGAGCAGCGGCTCGCGTGGCCGTCGGCGGCGAAACAGACCCGGCCGAGCCGGTCTGAAAACTACAGCCTTCGCAGAAACCGCTCCCCGAAACCGCTCCCCGAAACCGCTCCCCGAAACCGCTCCCCGAAACCGCTCCAAACCTCCAAACAATACCAAGCAGGTTTTGCCCCATGACGACCCACCGTACTTTCGATCTGATTGCGCCGTCCGGTTATCCGAATGACACCGAGGTGCTGCATCGCGCGTTGCAGCGCCTGCGCGCGCAAGGACATCGCGTGGAAGGGGTGGAGGCGACGCAGCGCCGTTATCAGCGCTTCGGCGGCACCGACGGCGAGCGCGCGGCGGACCTGAACCGGCTCGCGGATGCGTCGCGTCCCTTGCCGGACATTGTGCTGACCGTGCGCGGCGGGTACGGCGCTGTACGCATTCTTCACGGGCTGGATTACGACGGGCTGCAACGTCGGCTGACGGGCCAACCGGTGGCGCTGGTCGGCCACAGCGATTTCACGGCGATCCAGCTTGCGCTGCTCGCGCGCGCGGACCTTAAAACGTTCGGCGGCCCAATGTTGATGAGCGACTTCGGCGCCGAACATGTCAGCGAATTCACGATGCAGCATTTCTGGTCGGCGCTGACGAAGCCGACCATGACGATCGCGCGAAAAGTGCCGCAAGCGCATGCGGTGGACGTCTCCGGCATGTTGTGGGGCGGCAATCTGGCGGTGCTCACGTCGCTGATCGGCACGCCCTATATGCCGCCCGTGGAGGGGGGCATCCTATTCGTCGAGGACGTCAATGAGCAGCCGTTTCGCATCGAGCGAATGCTGTATCAACTGCATTTGTCGGGCATTCTCGCGCAGCAACAGGCGCTCGTGCTCGGCGACTTTTCCGGGGCCAAGCCCTACGACTACGACAATGGCTACGACCTGCACGCGATGGTCGAGCATGTCAGGTCCGTGATCGGCATTCCGATCGTCACCGGCTTGCAGTTTGGCCACGTGCCGGACATGGTGACGCTGCCGGTCGGCGCGGACGCGCACCTCGTCTCCGACGCCAACGGGTTCAAGCTGACGTTATCGAACTATCCGTGCTTGCGCTGAATGATCGGGCAGGCAAGCGGGCGTTTGCCCGCTTTTTATCGGTGCGTTTAGGCAACTAACGGTCAGCATTTGCGACGCGCAGGCAAGTCGTAGGCGCGGCGCGAGCTTGCCCGTTTTGTCGACAAAAACGGTCCGTCACAAATGGTGACCGCCGTATCTGGTCAGGCTCTGCCCTCGGCTGCACAAGGCTTCTGGCCCACATGCGGCATCCGCCGCTAAATACTCCCGCCAGGATTGTCGATAACAATTATAAAAATTGTTGACAATCTTTATGTCCATCCTATTATGGCCAACATACCCAGAGACACACCATGTCCGACGCCGAATCCACAACCGCAAATAGTTCGAAGCCCGAAGCGATCGCCGAGCGCATCCGCGCCGCGATCCTCGAGCATCGGCTGGCGCCGGGCGCCAAGCTGACCGAAGCGCAGTTATGCGAAGTGTTCGGCGTGAAGCGTGGTCCGATCCGGCAAGCGTTGGCGCAACTGGCGACCGACCATCTCGTCGATCTCGAGCCGAACCGCGGCGCGTTTGTCGCGAGTCCTTCGCTCCAGGAAGTGCATGAGGTGTTCGAAATGCGCCGCATCATCGAACTGGCCGTGGTCGAAAAGATTTGCGGCGGACACGGCATGCGGCGCCTGAAAAGCATCGGCAGCATGATCGGCCGTGAGCGCAAAGCGTTTGAGACGCGCGACTTTTCGTCGTGGATTCGTCTGTCCGGCGAGTTCCACACGGAACTGGCGCAGCTTACGGGCAACACGGTGCTGTGCGACTGTCTGAACGGACTGGTGGCGCGCTCCACGCTGATTTCGGCGCTGTACGAGTCACTCGGACGCAGCCCCTGTTCGTTCGAGGACCACGAAGCGATTCTCGCCGCGCTCGACGCCGGCGATGCAAAAGAGGCGGCGGCGTTGATGTCGCGCCATCTGCAAAGCGTCGAGTTGAAGATGCTGGAGCGGCCCGCGCGTGGCGCAGCCGATCTGCATGAAGTATTCGGCGCGCTTAACGGCGCCGAGAAAGAGTTATCCAAAGAGTCATCCAAAGACAAGTCCGCGCCAAGCTGAGGCAAGCGGCCGGCGTGCGCCCGTTGCTGGTGCGCGCCGCACTGAACTGAACCGGATTAATCGAGCGTTGCAAGGCGGCCCTGCGCGGGCGCTGCCAGCTTGGGCACGCACGTCCGTCGCTTTGCGATGGACCTCTAAAGCAGTAACGCATTGCCGGCATCCGCGGAAGGCCTGCAATGCGACAACCACAAGTACTTCAGTACGGAGACAACCGCGGCATGGCCATAGCGGCGGCACGAGCCTCTTTCGCCCGAACGTGCAGAGGGGCGAGAGGGTAAGAGGCGCGAGAGGGCGCCACTGAGCCGCAACTGGCATGGCCAATGCAATGCCCTTCGATTCGCAATCGACGGTCCCATCCCAAGGAGGAATCATGGCTCAGTTCAGTGCAGCGCCCGGCAGTTCCGCAATCCCCCCTTACGCAGACGGCGGCGCGTCCGGCGATCCATCGCTGCCGGCCGGCTATAGCGAGCGGTTATACAACGAGGACCTCGCGCCGTTGCGTCACCAGACCTGGGGCGCCTACAACATCTTCGCGTTCTGGATGTCGGACGTGCACAGCGTCGGCGGTTATGTGTTCGCGGGCAGTCTGTTCGCGCTCGGGCTGACGAGCTGGCAAGTGCTGATCGCGCTGCTGGTCGGCATCGCGATCGTCAACGTGCTGTGCAACATGATTGCGAAGCCGAGTCAGGCGAACGGCGTGCCGTACCCGGTGGCGTGCCGTGCGACCTTCGGCGTGCTCGGCGCCAACATTCCGGCGGTGATTCGCGGGCTGATTGCGGTCGCGTGGTACGGCATTCAGACGTACCTTGCTTCGAGCGCGCTGGTGATCGTCGTGCTGAAGTTCGTCCCGCAGTTGCTGCCGTATGCGGACGTTCATCACCACGGCTTCATGGGGCTGTCGACGCTCGGCTGGTCCGGTTTCATGCTGCTGTGGGTGTTGCAGGCACTGGTGTTCTGGCACGGCATGGAGACGATCAAGAAGTTCATCGACTTCGCGGGTCCTGCGGTTTATGTGGTGATGTTCATTCTCGCGGGCTACATGGTGTATCGCGCGGGGTGGCGCAACATCGGCATTAACCTGGGTGGCGTCAAGTATCACGGCATGCAGGTCTTGCCGGTGATGATCACCGCGACCTCGCTGGTGGTGTCGTACTTCTCGGGACCGATGCTGAATTTCGGCGACTTCTCCCGCTACGGCAAGAGCTTTCGGAGCGTGCAGAGCGGCAACTTCTGGGGACTGCCGGTCAACTTCCTCGCTTTCTCGCTGGTGACGGTGATCACGACCGCAGCCACGCTGCCGGTATTCGGCGAACTGATCACGGACCCTGTCGAAACCGTGGGCCGCATCGACTATCCGACCGCGGTGATTCTCGGTGCGCTGACCTTCACGATTGCGACCATCGGCATCAACATTGTGGCGAACTTCGTGTCGCCGGCCTTCGACTTCTCCAACGTCGCGCCGCGGCTCATTAGCTGGCGCGCGGGCGGCATGCTCGCGGCGGTCGCGTCGATTTTCATCACGCCGTGGAATCTCTTCAACAACCCGGCCGTGATCCATTACACGCTGGACGTGCTCGGCAGCTTCATCGGGCCTTTGTACGGAGTTCTGATCGTCGATTACTACCTCGTGAAGCGCCAGAAGATCGTGCTCGACGATTTGTATAGCGTCGCGCCCACGGGTTCGTACTGGTATCGCAACGGCGTCAACTATCGGGCGGTTGCCGCGCTGTTGCCGGCCGCTGTCATCGCCGTGCTGTGCGTGATGGTGCCTTCGCTCGACGGCATGGCGAATTTCTCGTGGTTTATTGGCGCGGGCCTTGGGGCGCTGTTTTATCGCATGCTCGCGCGCT
Organism: Paraburkholderia rhynchosiae; assembly: GCF_002879865.1. Taxonomy (GTDB): domain Bacteria; phylum Pseudomonadota; class Gammaproteobacteria; order Burkholderiales; family Burkholderiaceae; genus Paraburkholderia; species Paraburkholderia rhynchosiae. The sequence goes on along the minus strand of NZ_PNXY01000011.1, from coordinate 105,650 downwards.
AAAGTAAGTGCTTTGCAAGAGGCCGGAGTAAGTGCTTTTGCATGGGACCTGAGTAACGCGCTAAAGCGCGAACTCGGGTCGACGGCTAAAGCGCGAACTCTGGCCAACATTGGAGTCGATATGCGCATCAAACTTATCAATCCGAACACGACCCAACGCATGACCGATGCAATGGGCCGCTGCGCGCGCGAAGTGGCCGCGCCGGGCACGGAGGTGATCGCGGTCAGTCCGACGATGGGGCCGCCATCCATAGAAGGCTATTACGACGAAGCGCTCGCGACGCCGGGCTTGCTCGCCGAAGTGATGGCCGGCGAGCGCGAGGGCTGCGACGGCTACGTGATCGCCTGTTTCGGCGACCCCGGTCTGTACGCGGCACGTGAACTCGCGCGCGGGCCGGTGGTCGGCATCGCGGAGGCGGCGATGCACGCGGCGAGCGTGCTGGCGCCCGGTTTCTCGGTGGTCACGACGCTCGCGCGCACTTGTGGGATGGCGTGGCACCTCGCCGAGCGCTACGGCATGCGGCGTTTTTGCCGTAACGTTCGCGCGACCGACGTCGCTGTGCTCGATCTCGACAAGCCCGGCTCGGCGGCGCGTCGCATCATCCTCGATGAATGCCGCCGCGCGCTTGCCGAAGACGGTTCCGACGCGATCGTGCTCGGCTGCGCCGGCATGGCCGAGCTGTGCGCGGAGATCGAGGACGCGCTCGGCGCGCCGGTGATCGAAGGCGTAACGGCGGCCGTTAAGTGGACCGAGGCGCTGATCTCGCTGCGTCTCTCGACAGCCAAGCGCGGTGACTATGCGCGGCCGCTTCCCAAGCACTACGACGGCGCCCTTGAATCGTTCAGTCCGCCTGCCACTGATCCGAACCCGGCGCCGCCGCGCGCCTCGCCGATTCGCTGCGGGTAAACACCAGCGAATCCGAGCCGCACATACATTCAGTCTGACACGCACTATCTGCCCGGGTGTATGGGCGCACCCGGGCGTTTTCGCTACACTGGTCCAACTCGGCGCGGGCTGCCCGATGTGTTTTCGGATGCTGGCGCGGCTCCCGCCGCTGTCACGTCAGGCACGGTCTTCAGCGGCTTTCGCAGCGCGCCTTGCGAGCCACAACGTATCGTCAACACGCATTCGTCAAATCATGCCACTCGACCCCAACTATCCACGCGATCTGATCGGCTACGGCCGCCACCCAGTGCAGGCGAACTGGCCGGGGCAAGCGCGCGTCGCGGTGCAATTCGTCCTCAACTACGAAGAGGGTGGTGAGAATTGCGTGCTGCACGGCGACCCTGGCTCGGAGCAGTTCTTGTCGGAGATTGTCGGTGCGGCGGCATATCCGGCGCGTCATATGAGCATGGAGTCGATCTACGAATACGGCTCCCGTGCGGGCGTGTGGCGCATTCTGCGCGAATTCGAAAAACGCGGGCTGCCGCTCACGGTGTTTGGCGTCGGCATGGCGATCGAACGGTATCCCGAACTGGCGCGCGCGTTCGTCGAACTCGGTCATGAGATCGCGTGTCATGGCTATCGCTGGATTCACTATCAGGACATGTCGCCGGAAAAGGAAGCCGAGCATATGCGGCTCGGCATGGAGGCGATCGAACGCGTCACGGGCGAGCGGCCGCTTGGCTGGTACACCGGTCGCGACAGTCCGAACACGCATCGGCTGGTCGCCGAATATGGCGGCTTTCTGTACGACTCCGATTACTACGGCGACGACCTGCCGTTCTGGATGGACGTCGAAGTGACGGGCGGCTCAAGCGTGCCGCAACTGATCGTGCCGTACACGCTCGACACCAACGACATGCGCTTCGCAAGCCCGCAAGGCTTCAACACGGCGGATCACTTTTTCACCTATCTGCGCGACGCCTTCGACGTGCTTTACGAAGAAGGCGACGAAGCGCCGAAGATGCTGTCGATCGGCATGCATTGCCGCCTGCTCGGACGCCCCGGGCGCTTTCGCGCGCTACAGCGTTTCCTCGACCATATCGAACAGCATGATCGCGTGTGGGTGACGCGGCGCATCGACATCGCGCGGCACTGGCGCGAACATCATCCTTACCAGCAAAAGAACCGCGAGGCGGCGGCATGAAGGCGATGCAATACACACTGGACCAACTCAACACCATTTCGACCGATGCGTTCGTCGCGGCGCTGTCGGGCATCTTCGAGCACTCGCCGTGGGTCGCCGAAATCGCTGCGTGTGAGCGACCGTTTGCCAGCATCGAAGCGTTGCATCGAAAGATGTCGAACGTCGTGGAGACGGCGGGCGAAGAGAAGCAACTCGCATTAATCAATGCGCACCCCGAGTTGGCCGGCAAGGCAGCGGTGCGCGGCGAACTCACGGCTGAATCGACACGCGAGCAGAGCGGCGCCGGTCTCGCGCAATGCACGCAGGAAGAGTTCGACAAGCTCGTTGCGCTGAACAGCGCGTATCGCGAGAAGTTCGGTTTTCCGTTCATTCTCGCGGTGCGCGGCTACGACCGTCACGGCATCATCGCGAACTTCGAGGCGCGCGTGAACAACAGCCGCGCCGACGAACTGCGCGCGAGCCTCGACCAGATCTACCGTATCGCATGTTTCCGGCTCGACGATCTGATCGACGCGTGATCGAAGTGTGACCCACACCCGGCTTCGCGCCGCGGCTTCGCACCGGAAACGTTTTCTCGCACTAACAAACATTTAGGAAGACAAAGATGGCACTCCCGACTCTCGACCCCAACGCACCCGAATTCACGCGCCGCTACGTGAACCTGGCGGACCCGCGCCTGGGCGCGCAGGCGCTCGAGGCCAGCGACGACTTCTTCGCCCCGAAGGAGCGCATGCTGAACCCGGAGCCGGCCGTCTTCATTCCGGGCAAGTACGACGAACATGGCAAGTGGATGGACGGCTGGGAGACCCGCCGCAAACGTGCGACGGGCTACGACTGGTGCATCGTCAAGCTGGCGCGCCCGGGCGTGATCAAGGGGCTGGACCTGGATACGAGCCACTTTACGGGTAACTTCCCGCCGGCGGCGTCAGTGGAAGCGGCGCGCGTGATTGACGGCGTGCCGAGCCAGTCGACGCAATGGACCGAAATCGTTCCGTCGACTACGTTGCAGGGCAATAGCCATCACTATCATGAAGTCGGCGACGAAAACGCCTATACGCACCTGCGCGTGAACATCTACCCAGACGGTGGCATTGCCCGTCTGCGCGTGTATGGTCAGCCCCAAGTCGACTGGGCGGGCGCGAGCCGCACTGAGCAGTTCGATCTGGCCGCGATGGAAAACGGTGCATATCTTGTCGCCGCGAACAATCAGCACTTCGGCGCGGCATCGACCATTCTGATGCCGGGCCGTGGCGTCAACATGGGCGACGGCTGGGAAACACGGCGCCGTCGCGAACCGGGCAACGACTGGGCGATCGTCGCGCTCGCACAACCGGGCGTGATCACGAAAATCGAAGTGGATACGGCGCACTTCAAGGGTAACTATCCCGACCGCTGCTCGATTCAGGCCGCGTACGTGACGGGCGGCACCGACAGTTCGCTGGTCACGCAGGCCATGTTCTGGCCAGTGCTGTTGGGCGAGCAGAAGCTGCAAATGGACAAGCAGCATTACTTCGAAAGCGAAATCGCCGCGCTCGGTCCGGTCACGCACGTGCGCTTTAACATCATTCCGGACGGCGGCGTGTCGCGTCTGCGTCTGTGGGGCACGCTCGCATGATGAAGACGCTTCCAATCGAACCGTTGACGAAGGAAGCGTTCGCCGCGTTCGGCGACGTGATCGAACTCGAAGGCGCGAAGCAGGTTCCGATCAACCTCGGCACCACGATCCGGTATCACGATCTCGCGAAAGTGGACGTGACCGATCAGAACGGCCGCACGCTGGTGAACCTGTTTCGCGGACAGCCGCGCACGCTGCCGTTCGAGGTGAAGATGCTCGAACGTCATCCGCTCGGCAGCCAGGCCTTCGTGCCGTTGAACGACAAGCCGTATCTGGTGGTGGTCGCGCCGGCGGGCGAGTTGGATGAATCGAAGATCCGTGCGTTCGTCACGAGCGGCTGGCAGGGCGTGAACTATGCGAAGGGCGTGTGGCACCATCCGCTGATCGCATTGGGCGAGGTGAGCGACTTTATCGTCGTGGATCGCGGCGGCGAGGGCCTTAACCTCAACGAGCAGGATCTGGCGGAGCCGCTCTGGCTGACTGAAGATGCATTGAGCGCGGTCACAGTCTAAGGTTTTTGCTTCGGCGTTGCTATTCGCTGATGCTCAGGAGCCCACGGCAGGGATGCCGTGGGCTCTTTGCTTCTGACTATGCGCGCTTGCGTGGCTGCGCTCAACGCAAGTTGCCCCCGCGCCGTTCCAATCGGCCAGCCGATGATAGCTAACATGCCGATATCGTTCGACCCCTGGGTCGCAGAAGCTCTGCATCGCGGCCCTTCAGCGAGCATGTGAAGCCGGAGCCTGTTAACGCGCGTGCGGGCTTGCTCATCACGGTGTAGCGCTTGTCCACATCTGGTCCCCGCTGTGCGCGGGGATGAGCGCAAACCTGCGATTCATGACGCTTTCCGGCTGGACTACGAGAACCGCGGACCCACGGACCCACGCTCAGCATTGCCGGCGAGCTTGTTATCCACGCGGCCGTGATCCCGGCAAGCGGCAACCAGCAAGAGATAAAGAGCAGCGAATAAAAAGCGGGCTTTCCGCTTCCGCGAAAAGCCCGCTTTGTGACGCTCAATCAGACTGGACCCGACAAAGGCCAATGCCAGACTACTTCGCCGCGCCACCCTGGAACCAGGCGGCGATTTTCATCCGCTCGTCGTCGGTCATATGCGTGACGTTGCCGAGCGGCATCGCCTTCAGCGTCACCGCTTGCTGATAGATCCGTTGTGCGTTCTGCGAGATTTCATCCGGCGTGTCGAGCAGCACGCCGGCCGGGGCGCTGCCCATCATCGTCGGATGTGCGGAGTGGCATGCCACGCACCGTTGTTGCAGCACCGGCGCGATGTCGGCCACCTTCACCGTCGGCGCGTTGGCCGCTTGCGCTTGCGGCACCATCGGCTTCGGCATGGTCCAGAAGAGGGCGCCGAACATCAGCGCGATACCGGCTAGCGGCAGATACCACAGCACCTGGCCACGGTGACGCATCACGAAGAACTGGCGGATCAGCGCACCGGCCAGCATGATGACGAGCAGCACGGCCCAGTTGTACGGATGCGTGTAGGTCATCGCGTAGTGGTTCGACAGCATCGCGAACACGACCGGCAATGTGAAATACGTGTTGTGCACCGAGCGTTGCTTGCCGCGCTTGCCGTAGATAGGGTTCGGCGTGTCGCCCTTGAGCATCGCGTCGACCATCTTGCGCTGGCCCGGGATGATCACGAAGAACACGTTGGCCGACATGATCGTGGCGAGCATCGCGCCCATGATCAGATACGCCGCGCGCCCCGCGAAGATATGGCACGCAAGCCATGCCGCGATCAGCACGTACACGCCCACGCAGATGCCGAGCACCCTGTCCTTGTTGCCGAGAAGACGGCACAGCGAGTCGTACACAATCCACCCTGCAGCAAGGAAACCGAGCGCCGACGCGACGGCAACCACTGGGCCCATATCGAGCACGTTCTTGTCGATCAGATACGTGGACGGCGAAAACAGATACAACACCGTGAAAAGGCCGAAGCCAGACAGCCACGTGGTGTAAGACGGCCACTTCGACCAGTGCAGATCGTCCGGCATTTCCGGCGGCGCCACGGTGTACTTCTGCATGTTGTAGAAGCCGCCTCCGTGCACGTGCCACAGTTCGCCGAACACGCCGCGCTTACGCTGGTTCGGGTCATGCGGCGGTTTCAGGCTGTTGTCGAGCGCGACGAAATAGAACGACTCGCCGATCCATGCAATCGCGGCGACGACGTGGAACCAGCGAATCGCGAGATTCAACCAGTCGGTGATAAAGCCTTCCATGAAACTCCTCCACTTCTGATTCGTTGTTCGCGCGGCGACGTTCGGCGCGTCACATATCCGGCTGACGGATCGTGCACAGGCGGGACGTCACCACGCGAACTGCGGGTGAAAGACGCGGTGCGTTCAGTTCGCACGACGTCGTTTGTTGTTGATGTCTTCAGAAAGCCGCGCGGATTCGGCAAGTACCTGTCAGCTGCCGCGATACGTGCTGTACGACCACGGCGACACGAGCAGCGGCACGTGATAATGCGCGCCGGCATCGGCCACGCCGAAGCGCAACACAACACGATCGACGAAACGCGGCTCCGGCACCTTCGTGCCGATCGACGCGAAGTAATCCCCTGCGGCAAACACGAGCTCGTACTCGCCCGCGACTAGCGCGTCGCCTTGCAGCAGCGGTTCGTCGCAGCGGCCGTCTTCATTGGTGATGGTGGTTTTCAGCGCGCGGCGCGTATCGCCCGAGAGCGCGAAGAGTTCGACCTTGATGCCCGCGCCGGGACGGCCGTTCGCGGTGTCGAGCACATGGGTAGTGAGCTTTCCCATTCGCAATTTCCTTGTGTGTTTGCGAGGTTTCGGCGGCAGCCCGATCCAGATACGTTTGCGGCGGATCGAGGCTCCACGTCAGTGGCTACATACCCGTCGGCGAATTGAAGCGAGCGCCGTGGCAGCCATTGTAAAAAGGTTGTTCCGTCCTGCGCGCGCGAGATAGGAAAGATAATAGCTGGCGCATGACGGACAGTCTGCTGCAACGCGCGGCGAATGGAGTCGCGCAATCGTCGCAGCGCATCGCATTCCCGTTGGATCGTACCGGCGTCAAAAATGGCCCACTATATCGGCAGCCTGAGGATGGTTATCGCAACGGCGTGAGTTGTCAGCGTTATTTTGGCCGCCGAAGGTTACGCCTGTGCGCCGCAGCAACGACAAGCCCCGAGTGAATGCAGCGGGCTTCAGCGCGGCACACGTCCCGAAGACGGCGCAACACGCTGGGTAACCGGGCCAACGGCGTTCGACGGGACGCGGCGGCGCGGCTCATGCGCCGTCACATCGCGTTCGGACGACTTTGCACGGAAGCAATCAGGCGGAGAAACGGATGACGATGGAACAGGCGGCGCACATGCCACACAAGCCCGGCAAGCCGACCAGAACAATGCTGGTGAAACACGCGGACGTGCTGGTCACAATGGACGGCGCACGGCGCGAACTGCGCGACGGCGGTCTCTATATCGAGGACAACCGCATCGTCGCGGTAGGACCGACAGCGGACTTGCCGCAAACAGCAGACGAAGTGCTGGACATGCGCGGGCATCTGGTGATTCCCGGCCTCGTGAACACGCATCACCACATGTATCAGAGCCTGACGCGCGCAATTCCTGCGGCGCAGAACGCCGAGCTGTTCGGCTGGCTCACGAGCCTCTATAAGGTGTGGGCGAACCTCACGCCGGAGATGATGGAAGTCTCCACGTTGACCGCAATGGCCGAGCTGTTGCTCTCCGGTTGCACGACGTCGAGCGATCACTTGTATATCTATCCGAACGGCAGCCGGCTCGATGACAGCATCGCTGCGGCGCGGCGCATCGGTATGCGTTTTCATGCGGCGCGCGGCAGCATGAGCGTGGGACAGAAAGACGGCGGCTTGCCGCCCGATTCGGTGGTCGAACGTGAAGCGGACATTCTGAAGGACACCCAGCGCCTGATCGAGACGTATCACGACGAAGGGCGTTACGCGATGCTGCGCATGGTCGTCGCGCCATGCTCGCCGTTTTCGGTGAGCCGCGATCTGATGCGCGAGTCGGCGGTGATGGCGCGGCAGTACGGCGTGTCGCTGCATACGCATCTTGCCGAGAACACGAACGACATCGTGTATACCCGCGAGAAGTTCGGCATGACGCCCGCGCAGTACGCGGAAGACCTCGGCTGGGTCGGGCGCGATGTCTGGCATGCGCACTGCGTGCAGCTGGACGACGCCGGCATCGAACTGTTCGCGCGTACGGGAACCGGGGTTGCGCATTGTCCGTGCTCGAACATGCGGCTCGCGTCGGGCATCGCGCCGGTCAGGAAGATGCGGCTCGCGGGTGTGCCGGTCGGTTTGGGCGTGGACGGTTCCGCGTCCAACGATGGCGCGCAGATGGTTGCAGAAGTACGCCAGGCGTTGCTGTTGCAGCGCGTCGGGTTCGGCCCGGACGCAATGACCGCGCGCGAGGCCCTGGAGATCGCCACGCTCGGCGGCGCGAAGGTGCTTAATCGCGATGACATCGGCGCGCTCGCGCCAGGTATGGCGGCGGATTTCGTTGCGTTCGATCTGCGTCAGCCGCTCTTTGCGGGCGCGTTGCATGACCCGGTCGCGGCGCTGGTGTTCTGCGCGCCGCCGCAGGTGAGTCATAGTGTGATCGGCGGCAAAATGGTGGTGAAGGACGGACAGTTGGCGACGCTGGAGATCGGGCCGGTCATCGAGCGGCATAACCGGCTGGCGAACACGCTTTATGAAGCCGCGCAGTAAGAAAACGGGCGAGCAGGCTGAAGGTTGAGGGCGAGGTTGGCGGCGGGCGTGCGAGATTGAGAAAAGCGGCGCAAAAGCAGCGTAAAAGCCGCCGGCAATCTTAGCCACAGCTCGCGGCGACAGTTGGAGCAAGCCCGCGCGGCAAAACCCTTGCGGCGATAGCGCGTGAAGGCTTGCAGCAAGGGCGCCTGAAGGCTCGCAGCAACGGCGCCTGAGGCCTTGCGGCAATAGGGCTCCAAGGGCTTGCAGCAACCGAGCGCATCAGGCGCTCGCAGCAGCATCACCTCAAGGCTTGTCGATCAGCGTCCTGGTCGCTTCGGCGACGAGGCTGCGCAGCCAGCGCACTTCGTCGGAGTAATGCACGCGCTCGTGCCATAGCTGGTAGTACTGCATCGGCGGAAAGTCGAGCGGCGCGGGCACCACGGTGAGCGGCAGGAACTTGGCGTAGTAATCGGCGAAGAGGCGCGTCGTCGTGAAGATCAGGTCGGATTTGATCAGCACATACGGCGCGAGATTGAAGTACGGCAACGTAACGACCACGTGGCGCTTCAACCGCTCGCGCGCGAGATGCACGTCGATCGCGCCGCGCTGGCCGACCGAGTACGGAGTCGGCGCGAGATGCGGGGCATTCAGGTACTGATCGAGCGTGAGCCCGCCGCGTTTGGCGAACGGATGTGCGTTGTTCATCAGGCAGACAATCTGGTCGACGAACAGATTCGACAGATGCAACTGCTCAGGCGGCTCCGGCCAGTTGCCCACGACGATGTCGAGCTTGCCGTCCTCGAGCGCGAGTTCATAGTCGAACGCGGGACCGAGCGAATGGAATTCGAGCGTCGCGTTCGGCGCAGCCTGGCGAAAACGTTCGACCACCGTCGGCACGAACAGCACGTTCAGGTAGTCCGGACAGCCGATCCGGTAGCAGCGGATGGAAGTGGCAGGATCGAAGTTGTGTTGCTGGAACTTGATGCGCTCGATTTCGCGCAGCGCGTTCTGCACTGGTTCGAGCAGGCGCAGGCCGTATTCGGTGGGCACCATGCCCGATTTGCCGCGCACCAGCAGCGGGTCGCCGGTGATGTCGCGCAAACGGCGCAGCGCGGCGCTGATCGCGGGTTGCGATTGATTCAGTTTGACGGCCGCGCGCGTGACGCTGCGTTCCATCAACAGGGTATGCAAGACGCGTAAAAGATAGGTATCGATCGCCTCGCGTTGCTGACTCATGACTTCTCCGAAATATATGTGCTGGCTGATCGAATGGGTGTGTGGGTATATGCGTTTTAATATGAACGAAAAACGGCGTCAAGGGAGACATACCCGCAGAGCTTGCTGTGGCGCGGGTTTCGGCGAATTTTGTCGGCTCGACTGAGCGGGTCGAATTAGGTATTGTCATCCGGTTGTGGTGACGGATCGGCCGCCGGCGAGGCGGACGAACGCACGGCAACCGGCAGTCACTGACGCACTACGGAATCACATGAGCGACTCTTCTTATAGCGACGGCGCCGCCGCGCAGCCGGCAACGAGGCCGGAACAGGCGGCGCCCCGGCTGATGCTCAAAGGCATCACCAAACAATATCCGGCCGTGCGTGCCAACGACGACGTCACGCTGATCGTCGCGCCGGGTGAGATCCATGCTGTGCTCGGCGAAAACGGCGCCGGCAAAAGCACGCTGATGAAAGTCATCTACGGCGCGGTGCGGCCCGATGCCGGCGAGATCCACTGGGAAGGCGAGGCGGTCGACATCGCGAGCCCCGCGGCGGCGCGCAAGCTCGGCATCGGCATGGTGTTTCAGCACTTTTCGCTGTTCGAGACGCTCACGGTCGGCGAAAACATCGCGCTTGCACTCGACGAACCCTTCGATCTGAAAGCGCTCGCGAAACGTATCCGCGAAGTCTCCGCCGACTACGGCCTCGATATCGACCCGCAACGTCACGTGCATAGCCTGACCGTGGGCGAGCGGCAGCGCGTCGAGATCGTGCGCTGCCTGCTGCAGAACCCGCGCTTGCTGATCATGGACGAACCCACATCCGTGCTCACGCCGCAAGCGGTGCGCAAGCTGTTCGCGACATTGCGCCGTCTTGCCGCCGAAGGCTGCAGCATTCTCTACATCAGCCACAAACTCGATGAAATCCAGGAACTGTGCGACACCGCGACGGTGATGCGCGGCGGCCGCGTAACCGGCCACGTAAAGCCGAAAGAAGAAACGCATGCGTCGCTCGCCCAGTTGATGGTCGGCCATTCGCTGCCCGACTACACGCGTCGCGAACATAATCCGGGTGCGGTGCTGCTCGACGTGAAGGCGTTGTCCGTGGCGAGCGACGACCCGTTCGGCACGTCGCTCGATAACGTGTCGTTCGCCGTGCATGCGGGCGAGATCTTCGGCATTGCGGGCGTCTCGGGCAACGGTCAGGCGGAATTGCTGTCGGCGCTGTCAGGAGAGAAGCGGGGTCTGCGCGCGGACGCCGTCACCATCTGCGGCAAGCCCGCGGGGCGTCTCGGCGCGGGTGGCCGGCGTGCGCTCGGCTTCGGCTTCGTGCCGGAAGAGCGGCTCGGCCGCGGAGCGGTGCCGGCCATGACGCTGTCCGAAAACGCGCTGCTTACCGCGCATCGGCAGAAGATGGTCAGTTCGGGCTGGATCAATTCAGGCACGATGCGTGCGTTTGCCCGGCGCTGTATCGAAGCCTTCGACGTGCGTTGCGGCGGCTCCGAAGCGCTAGCGCAAAGTCTGTCGGGCGGCAATCTGCAGAAGTACATCATGGGCCGCGAGATTCTTCAGGCGCCCAAGGTGCTGGTGGTCGCGCAACCCACATGGGGCGTCGACGTCGGCGCGGCCGCGTTCATTCGCCAGCAACTGCTCGATCTGTCGGCAAGCGGTGTCGCCATCCTCGTCATCTCGGAGGAACTGGAAGAGCTGTTCGACATCTGCGACCGCATCGCGGTGCTGGCGGGCGGCAGGCTCTCGCCGGTGCGCGCGACGGGCGCGACCAACGCCGAGGAAATCGGCCGCTGGATGGCGGGCCTGTTCGGCGGGCGAGAAGGCACGGCGCCGTCTGCGGAACAGCCGGCGCATGTCTGAGCCGCTGGCTGCGTCAATATCCGCGTCTTAAATTAGAATCCGATAAATCACACGCTACCCATGATTTTTCCGTATCGACTCGAAGCGCGCACGACGCCCTCGCGCACCATGCAGATCGCCGTGCCGCTGATCGCCGCGTTGCTTACACTCGCAATCGGCTTCGTGATTTTCGGCCTCGTTGGTCGCGATCCGCTGCAGGCCATGCACGCGTTTTTCATCGAACCGCTTTCGAGCGTGAACGGCTGGTCCGAGCTGTTGCTCAAGGCTTCGCCGTTGTGCCTGATCGGCCTTGGTCTCGCGATCGGCTATCGCGCGAATGTGTGGAACATCGGCGCGGAAGGGCAGATGCTGCTCGGCGGCATTGCCGCGAGCGGTGTCGCGATCTATCTCGACCAGGCCACCGGCTGGTGGATCCTGCCGCTGATGATGATCGCCGGTGTGATCGGCGGCATGTTGTGGGCGGCGATTCCAGCGCTGCTGAAAAGCCGTTTCAACACCAACGAGATTCTCGTAAGCCTGATGCTCACGTATGTGGCGACGCAACTGCTGATCTACCTTGTGAGCGGCCCGTGGCGCGATCCGCAGGGCATGAATTTTCCGCTCTCAGAAATGTTCAGCGGCGACGCGCTCTATCCGACGTTTTACGGCGACTGGCACTGGAAGTGGCTGCGCGGCACGCGTCTGAATGCATCGGTTTTCGTTACGCTGATCGCAATTCCGCTCGTGTGGCTTTTCATGCGCAAGAGCTTTGCCGGTTATCGGATGAACGTCGGCGGTCTCGCTCCGCTCGCCGCGCGCTACGCGGGTTTCTCCGACAAGAAAACCATCTGGATGTCGCTGCTTATCAGCGGCGGCCTCGCGGGTCTCGCGGGCATGGGCGAGATCGCCGGTCCGATCGGCCAGTTGCAGGCGACGTGGTCGCCGGGTTACGGCTTTACCGCGATCATCGTCGTGTTCGTCGGGCGGTTGCATCCGGTCGGCATCGTGCTCGCGAGTCTGCTGATGGCGCTGCTCTATCTCGGCGGCGAAGCGGTGCAGACCTCGATGCAGTTGCCGCAGGCGCTCTCCGGCGTGTTTCAGGGACTGCTGCTGTTCTGCCTGCTGGGTGCCGATCTGTTCGTGAATTACCGTGTGCGCCGGCGCTCCGTTGCCGCGCAAGCCCACTGACCCGTCTACCGCTTAGCTGCCGCATTTTATGGATATTCAACAAGCCAGCGCGCTCACGTCGAGCGCCGTCACCGCAGCGATTCCGCTTATGTTCGCGGGCGCGGGCGAACTCGTCGCCGAAAAGTCGGGCGTTCTCAATCTCGGCGTGGAGGGCATGATGCTGATGGGCGCCGTGACCGGCTATGCGGTCACTGCGATCACCGGCAACCCGTGGCTCGGCGTGGTCGCTGCGATCGGCGCGGGTCTCGCGATGTCGCTGCTGTTCGCGTTTCTCACGCTCACCATGCTCGCCAACCAGGTCGCTACGGGGCTCTCGCTGACGATCTTCGGCATCGGCCTCTCCGCGTATGTCGGCAAGCCGTACACGTCGGCAGCGGTACGCGCGACCATCGACACGTGGACCATTCCCGGTCTCTCGAAGATTCCCGTGCTCGGGCCCGCGCTCTTCAGCCTCACGCCGCTCGATTACCTCGCGTTCCTGATGTTCGCCGCGATCGGCTGGTTTCTGTATCGCACGCGCGCTGGGCTTGTGCTGCGTTCGGTCGGTGAATCGCCGCAGGTCGCGCATTCGGTCGGTTTTCCGGTGGTCGGCGTGCGCTATGGTGCGGTCGCGTTCGGCGGCGGCATGGCGGGGCTTGCCGGCGGCTACTACTCGATCGTCAATCTGCACTTGTGGCAGGAACAGCTCACGTCGGGCCGCGGCTGGATCGCACTCGCGCTCGTCGTATTCGCGACGTGGCGCCCGGGGCGCCTGTTGATCGGCGCGCTGCTGTTCGGCGCTGTGACGGGTCTGCAGTTCTACGCGCAGGCGATCGGCGTGCCCATGCCGACGCAATTCCTCGCGATGCTGCCGTACTTCGCCACGGTCGTCGTGCTGGTGCTGATCTCGCGCAACCCGAACACGATTCGCCTGAACGCGCCGGCATCGCTTGGCAAGCCGTTTTTCTCGGCGGGCTGAGGGGCACATGAGCGGCCACACGTTTCAATGATCCGATAAACACGACAGGAGAAAACATGAAGAGAAGAAATCTGCTGACCGCTTTCGCATGGGGCGCGGCGTCGCTCGCGCTCGCCGCGCAGTCCGCACAGGCGGCGGATGCGCCGGGCGTCGCGTTCGTCTATCTCGGCAATCCGGGGGATGCCGGCTGGACCTTCGCGCACGACCAGGGCTCGAAGGAAGCCGAAGCAAAGTTCGGCAACAAGATCAAGATCACGCGCATCGAGAACGTGCCGGAATCAGCCGACTCGGAGCGTGTATTCCGCGATCTGGCGAACAAGGGCAACAAGGTCATCATCGGTTCGAGCTTCGGCTATCAGGACTTCGAGCTGAAGGTCGCGAAGGATTTCCCGGACACGGTGTTCCTGCACGCAACCGGCTACAAGAAAGCGCCGAACTTCGGCACCTATGACGTGCGCATGTACCAGGGCGCATATCTGGCCGGTGTCGCCGCAGGCTACGTGACGAAGACGAACACGCTTGGCTTCGTGGCTTCGGTGCCGATTCCCGAAGTGGTTCGCAACATCAACGCGTACACGCTCGGCGCGCGCTCGGTGAATCCGAAGGTGCATACGAAGGTCATCTGGATCAATAGCTGGTTCGATCCGGGCAAGGAAAAGCAGGCCGCCGAAACGCTGATCGGCCAGGGCGCCGACGTGCTGTTGCAGAACACCGATTCCAGCGCGACGCTCGCGACCGCATCGGAGAAACATGTGCATGCGTTCGGCTGGGATTCCGACATGAAGAAGTTCGGTCCCAGCGCGCATCTCGGGTCGGTGGTCGCGCATTGGGGCGTCTACTACAACGCGGCGATCCAGCAGGTGCTCGACGGCAAGTGGAAGAACGATCCGGTGTGGTGGGGCATTCCGCAGAAGGCCGTCAACCTGGAAGACCTGAACACGTCGGTGATTCCGGCTGACGCGCAGAAGAAGGTGGCCGCAAAGCGCGACGAACTGGCGGGCGGCAAGTGGGACGTGTTTGCCGGTCCGATCAAGGATCAATCCGGCGCGGTGAAGGTGCCGGCCGGCAAGACGCTGACCGATCCCGAATTGCAACGTCTGAACTGGTACGTCGAGGGCGTGGACGGGTCGTTGCCGAAGTAACGTTGTTGCGTTGCGTTGCGTTGCGTTGCGTTGCGTTGCGGCAGGTGGTGGTGTTCAGCGTCGCCGCATAGAAAGCCGAAGAGCTGCGTCCGCTATGGACGCAGCTCTTTTCGTTCCAGTCGCGCACTGTACCGCGGCGCTCGGGCGTCGTCGGCCGCATCAATCGTCGATGCGCAGCCCGACCTTGATCGTCACCTGCCAGAAGGCGACCTTGTCGTTTTCGATCTGGCCCCGGGTTTCCGTCACTTCGAACCAGTGCAAGTTGCGCAGCGTCTTCGATGCTTTCGCGATCGCGGTGCTGATGGCGTCATCGATCGATTTCGTCGATGAGCCGGTCAGTTCGATCTGCTTGTAGACGTGGTCTGACATGAAGTCTCTCCTTTGATCTTCGTTGGCGTTCAGAAAGTATAGGTAACGCGGACAGATAAATCGTTCGTCGCATGAACGGGTGATGTCGCACGGCGCATGCCCGATATGCCGGGCTTCCGGAAGAGAATTGACGGTCCAGCCATCGTTGCGGCCCGGCGGCAATGGGGGCTCGGCGAGGCCGGCCTGTGGGCATTCATCGACATTGGCCGACGCCGCACGGCGCCGCCCGCCAGTAGTACCCCGCGCGCGCGGGCTGGATTCGCGATAACCTGCTAAAATATTGGGTTTTTCGCCGATATCACATTCAAAGGGACGCGCCGTGCTGTCTACTGCCAACATCACCATGCAATTCGGGCCAAAGCCCCTCTTCGAGAATATCTCGGTCAAATTCGGGGGAGGGAACCGCTATGGTCTGATCGGTGCAAACGGCTGCGGCAAATCCACCTTCATGAAAATTCTGGGTGGCGACCTGGAACCGAGCTCAGGCAACGTCATGCTCGAGCCGAACGTGCGCCTCGGTAAGCTGCGCCAGGACCAGTTCGCGTACGAAGACGTGCGCGTGCTCGACGTCGTGATGATGGGCCACGCCGAAATGTGGGCCGCCATGACCGAGCGCGACGCGATTTACGCGAACCCCGACGCGACCGACGACGACTACATGCACGCCGCCGAACTCGAAGCCAAGTTCGCCGAATATGACGGCTACACGGCCGAAGCGCGCGCGGGCGAACTGCTGCTCGGCATCGGCATTGCGATCGAGGATCACAACGGCCCGATGAGCAATGTGGCACCTGGCTGGAAGCTGCGGGTGCTGCTCGCGCAGGCGCTGTTCTCGAAGCCGGACGTGCTGCTGCTGGACGAGCCGACCAACAACCTGGACATCAACTCTATCCGTTGGCTGGAAGACGTGCTCAACCAGTACAACTCGACGATGATCATCATCTCGCACGACCGCCACTTCCTGAACCAGGTCTGTACGCACATGGCCGACATGGACTTCGGCACGCTGAAGGTCTATCCGGGCAATTACGACGACTACATGCTGGCCAGCACGCAGGCGCGCGAGCGTCAGCAGAACGCCAACGCGAAGGCGAAGGAACGCGTCGCCGACCTGCAGGACTTCGTGCGCCGCTTCTCTGCGAACAAGTCGAAGGCGCGTCAGGCCACCAGCCGTCTGAAGATGATCGACAAGATCAAGATCGAGGAATTCAAACCGTCGTCGCGGCAGAATCCATTTATCCGCTTCGAGTACGAGAAGAAGCTGCATAACATTGCGGTGGTCGCGGACAGCATCTCGAAGAAATACGAGCGCACCATTTTCAATAATTTCAGCATCAGTGTGCAGCCGGGCGAGCGCATTGCGATCATCGGCGAGAACGGCGCGGGCAAGACCACGCTGCTGCGCTCGCTGCTCGGCAATCTGCAACTCGATCACGGTACGGTGAAGTGGGCCGAGAACGCGAACGTCGGCTACATGCCGCAGGACACGTACGAAGAGTTTCCGAACGACGTCACGCTAATGGACTGGATCGACGCCTACCGCAAGGAAGGCGACGACGAGCAGATGGTGCGGGGCACGCTCGGCCGGCTGCTTTTCAATGCGGACGACATCCGCAAGTCGGTCAAGGTGCTGTCGGGCGGCGAGAAGGGCCGCATGATCTGGGGCAAGCTGATGCTCGGCCGCCACAACGTGCTACTGATGGACGAGCCGACCAACCACATGGACATGGAATCGATCGAGTCGCTGCAAATCGCGCTCGACAAGTTCGAAGGCACGCTGATCTTCGTTTCGCACGACCGTGAGTTTGTCAGCGGCCTGGCCAACCGGATTATCGAAGTGAAGACGGACGGCACGCTGAACGACTTCGGTGGGAATTACGAGGACTTTTTGACGAGCCAGGGCGTGCAATAAAGTTCGCCGGCCGCATTGAGTCAGCGAGTATCCATCCGCTGCAAACGCAAAGCCCGCTTCTTCGAAGCGGGCTTTTTTCATGGCGCGAAGCTCCCGAACCAACCGTTGCCTCGGCGCTGGTTAGAATAGGACAATCAACGTCTGGCGACAGGGGCCGACCATCATGAAGATCTACGACAAACTCTACATCGACGGCAAATGGATTGCGCCCTGCGGCACCGGCACGATCGACGTGATCGACTCGGGCACCGAGGAAGTCATGGGGCGCATCCCCGAAGGTGTCGAAGCCGATGCCGAAACCGCGATCGCCTCCGCACGCGTCGCCTTCGACGCCTGGGCCGCGACGCCGGCCATACAGCGCGGCGAGTATCTGGAAAGAATCGCGGCAAACCTGAAAGCGCGCACAGAGGAACTGGCCACGCTGATCGCAGGCGAAGTCGGCATGCCGCTGAAGCTCGCGCGGGCGATCCAGGTCGGCAGTCCCGTGTACAACTGGGACGCGTATGCGAAGCTCGCAAGCAGCTTCAAATACGAGGAGCGCGTCGGCAATTCGCTCGTCGTGCGTGAGCCGGTCGGCGTGGTTGCGGCCATCACGCCCTGGAACTATCCACTCAATCAAATCACGCTAAAGGTCGCGGCGGCGCTCGCTGCCGGTTGCACGGTGGTGTTAAAGCCGTCCGAGATCGCGCCGCTGAATGCGTTCGTGCTCGCCGAGGCGATTCACGAAGCCGGGCTGCCTGCGGGTGTATTCAATCTCGTCAGCGGTTATGGACCGGTGGTCGGAGAAATTCTCGCGAGTCATCCATCGGTGGATATGGTGTCGTTCACCGGCTCCACGCGCGCCGGCAAGCGCGTGTCCGAACTGGCGTCGGCGACCGTCAAGCGCGTGGCGCTCGAACTCGGCGGCAAGTCGGCCTCTGTCATTCTCGACGACGCCGATTTCACCGCCGCTGTAAAAGGCACCGTCGGCGCGTGCTTCCTCAACTCGGGACAAACCTGCTCGGCGCACACGCGCATGCTGGTGCCCGAAGCACGCTACGACGAAGCGCGAGCGCTCGCAAAACAGGCGGCGGAGAGCTACACACCGGGCGATCCGCGTAATGAGAAGACGCGTCTCGGGCCATTGGCGTCGGCGGCGCAGCAGGCGCGCGTGCAGCAGTACATCGCTAAGGGGATCGAGGAGGGCGCGGAACTCGTAACCGGCGGCGCGGGGCTGCCTGACGGCGTCTCGAAGGGCTTCTTTGTCAAACCGACCGTGTTCGGCCGCGTGCATCCGAAAGCGACCATCGCGCAAGAGGAAATCTTCGGCCCGGTTCTGTCGATTCTCACCTACGAGGATGAAGAAGAAGCCATTCGGATTGCCAACGATTCACCGTATGGCCTCGGTGGTGCGGTGTGGGCCGGCAGCGATGAGCATGCGGCCGCCGTCGCGCGGCGCATCCGCACGGGCCAGGTGGACATCAACGGCGGCACATGGAACATGGCCGCGCCGTTCGGCGGCTTCAAGCAATCAGGCTTTGGGCGCGAAAACGGCGTTTACGGGCTGGACGAGTATCTCGAACTCAAGTCCATGCAATTCAAAGTTTGATTCGGGTGACCGGCATCAATGAAGCGCCAGTGCCGCCGTGCCATTCGCACGCTCGTTGACCTGAAACAACCCCGGCTGCGCCCGACGGACGATTATCAGCGGTTCGATAATCGTCCGTCGGATCAGCCATGCTTAAGTCTCACTCCTTTTCCCCGCTAGTCATCCGCGGCCGCTCGCTACTGCCGATCGTGCAAGGCGGCATGGGCGTCGGTATCTCGGCGCACCGGCTCGCCGGGAGCGTCGCGCGCGAGGGGGCGCTTGGCACCATCGCCAGCATCGACTTGCGTCATCATCATCAGGACCTCGTTGAACGCTGTCGCCAGTCGCCGGACCGCGCCACGCTCGAACAGGCCAATCTCACTGCGCTTGCGCGCGAAATTCACTCGGCGAAGGCGCTCAGCGAAGGCCGCGGCATGATCGCCGTCAATGTGATGAAGGCCGTCAGCGCACAGGCGGACTACGTGCGCGTGGCCTGCGAAAGCGGCGCCGACGCAATCGTGATGGGCGCGGGCCTGCCGCTCGACTTGCCGGACATGACGCAGGGCCACGACATTGCGCTGATTCCGATCCTGTCGGACAGCCGCGGCGTTGCGCTGGTGCTGAAGAAGTGGATGAAGAAAGGCCGCTTGCCCGACGCTGTCGTGATCGAGCATCCGGCGCATGCGGGCGGACATCTGGGCGTTACGAATATCGCCGATATGAACGACCAGCGCTTCGGCTTCATCCGCGTTCTCGAGGAACTCGATGCGGTATTCGCCTCGCTCGGGCTCGACCGCAAAGAGGTGCCGTTGATTCTCGCGGGCGGCATCAACAGTCACGAGGCCGTGCGGGCGCTGCTGAACGCGGGCGCAAGCGGCGTTCAGCTCGGTACGCCGTTTGCGGTCACCGAAGAGGGCGACGCGCATCCGAACTTCAAACGCGTGTTGGCCGAGGCCACGCCGGAAGACATTGTCGAATTCGTCAGCGTGACGGGGTTGCCCGCGCGAGCCGTGAAAACGCCATGGCTGACACGCTATCTGCGACATGAAAGCAAAATCCGCGAAAAAGTCGGCGCGCTCAAACATGCGTGCCCGACCGCTCTGGAATGCCTGAGCGTCTGCGGCTGGCGCGACGGCGTCGAGAAGTTCGGTCATTTCTGCATCGACACACGGCTTGCCGCCGCATTGCGCGGCGACGTGGCCAATGGCCTCTTTTTTCGCGGCAAGGAAGCATTGCCGTTCGGCACGGCCATTCGCAGCGTGCACGACCTGATCGAACTGCTGCTGACCGGTGCGACGCGACCCGCTGTCGCAGGGCGCTGGGCTTTCTCCCTCGGTTGATGCGAGTCAACTTGTCGCGCGGCGAGAGCTTCGACAATCCCGCACGTCACTAACAATCGGGGAAGCAAATGAAACTCTCGCTCAGGAACAGAATCAGGACCGCCGCCATTGCATCGGGGCTGCTATGCGCGGTCGCGCTCGCTCCGCAAGCGCATGCCGCCAGCGACGACGCAATGACCGGCATTCACGCCGGCGATGTGCTGGTGCGTCTGCGCGCAATCAGCATCGTGCCGAACGTCGATACGTCGGGAACGATGTCGGCTCTGAACGTCAGCGTCAATAACGCGATCGTGCCGGAGCTGGATCTGACCTACATGATCCGCGATTATCTTGGCGTCGAACTGATTCTCGGCACGTCGCGTCATCAGCTCACGTCGAGTATCGGCGCTCTGGGTGGCGTGAACGTGTTGCCGCCTACTTTGCTGCTGCAATATCACTTCAATCACGCGGGGCGCGTGCGTCCGTATGTCGGCGCGGGTCTGAACTACACGCTGTTCTACGACAATGGTTTGCACGCGGGCGGGCAGCCGGTGTCGATCACCAATCACAGCTTCGGTCCGGCATTGCAGGCGGGCGTCGACGTGCAGGTGACAAAATCCCTGTTCGTCAACGCGGACATCAAGAAGATCTGGATGCACACGGACGCGTCGCTCCGTGGCGAGGCGCTCGGGCGCGTGAGCATCGATCCAGTGGTGGTGGGGCTGGGTGTCGGTATGCGCTTCTAGGCGCGTGAGCGGGTTCGCTGCGGCATTGCGATCGAATATCCGGCGGAAGCCTCAAAGCCTGTCGTTCTTGAAGCGCATGGCCGTGCCTTCCTGCTCGATGCGCACCCACACGGCCCGCTTTTCCTCGTCGCTCAGAAAAACCCAGTTGGACACTTCGCCGGCCGTGCGGCCGCAGCCTTTGCAGATCTCGTCGAAGAGTGTCGAACAGACGCCAATGCACGGGCTGTCGGGAAGAGCATGGAGATTTGAAGCCATTGGAAACCTTGCGGCAGGGAAGCGGAGTTCCGCTATGTTAACCGATACAGGGTGTGAGTCGCGTCGAGGCGAGCGGCGCAGCGAGTCGGGCAGCAAGTAGTGCAGCGGGTAGTGCAGCGGGCCGTGCGCACCGCCCGTTGCAGGAAGGTTCACCGCGCGATGCTATAGCCGATTCGCGCCATCCAGTGTTGGCGGTTGTTGTAGTCGAGCAGATCCTCGCCGTAGCCGTTGAAATAGCCGATCCACAGATAGCCGCCCCACGCGCTGCCGAGCACCTTGCGCAGCGGATACGTGAATTGCGTATCGACGCTGCCGTACCAGTGCTTGGTGCCTTTGCGCAGCGTGGTGGCCAGTTGCCAGCCATCCGGGCTCCCGTATTTGACGAGCAGATCCACGTAACCGCGGTAGTCGGCAATGTCACGGTTACTCTTTGTGCCGAAGTAGTAATAGATTTTTGGCGACACCGTCAGATGGTTAGCCGTCAGATCGCCGAATTCCCACGTCGGCCGGATGAACGGCATGTTGATGCTGCGCGAATCCGTTCCTCCCTTGCCATTCGATTCATGCGCGAAGCCGGCGGCAAAACCCATCCGCGTGAAGAATGGACTGCGCCAGCCCGTGTCCGGCACATAGTAGAAGAACTGCGGCGAGTAGGTCGTGTCGCGGAACGGCCGCGAGTCGGCGGACAGATCCCAGATCGACGTCTGCGTGTACGCGAAATACAGGTTGTCGACGAAGGCTCTCGAGCGCAGGTCGTCCGGAATGCGAAGGCGATACTTGAAGCTCAGTTGTAGCCGCGCGTTCGTGTCTCCGTTGTGCCCGACGCCGATATACATCGGGTCGTAGTAGGAGACGTGCGCGAATACGCCACGCCCGGTCGTCGACAGCGAGTCGCCTGGCGGCGAGATCGCGTCGCCCGTGGGGCCGTCGAGCGCAGCCGCGGTTGCCGCGGCTTGCGCGGGCGTGCTGGCCTGGCTTTCGCTGCGTTCGGCCTGCGCGATCGCATCCTGCCCGGGCCCGCGATTGATCACGACGAGCGCCGGCGAAGCATCGAAGCCGACTGGGTCGATACGCATCTCGCCGCGTGCCGACTCCGGCCAGGGTGCCGAAAAGCGCACCTTGCGGAACTGGCCCGGCCGCAGACGCAGCGTGTCGGGCACGCCTGCTTCGCGTGCCAGTTCGAGCGGCTGCGGAGATTGTTCGTCGCCGGTCAGATTCACGCGCAGGGTCGGGGGCACGGTGACGGTGAGGGGCCGGGTGTCGTCCGCGGAATAGAGCAGCGTGATTTGCAGCGGCTCGTTGACTGCCGCAATGCGCGCGGGCTGCAGCATGGCGACCGTGGCAGCCGCCTCGCCGGAAAAAATGCTCATGGTGGCGAAGACGGCAAGAGTCCACGTCAGTCGCTTGCGGCTCGGATAGCCGTGAGCGCGGCGGATCGTCGTGAACAGGAGGCAGGCGGGGCGGTCGAATGAAGCCTTGAAGCGCATGGGCTGTCGTCCAGGAGCGAGGGCTGCGAGCCAAACGGCGCGGCGCGAGTCGAATGACGGCACGTACGGCGCATGGTTTTCGCCGTCGCCGGAGAGCGAGGCTCGAAGGCGGCAAAAGAATGGCCGCCATCAGACGGCAGGCGGCCATCGGAATTCATAGCAGCATCGCGCGGCGGCACGGCAATCAGCGGCGCCGTCAGCATGAAATACTAAAAGATTCTTTACAACTTGACTTCAGCGGCGGCGCGGATTTCGCGTGAAGGCCGCAAGCCAACGCCCTCAATTGCCAAACGCCACCTGCCACAGCAGCGCGCCGTTGAGCATGATGATGAACGCCGCCGACAGCCACGCCAGCACCAGCGGCGCCCCGCGCACGCGCCAGTCGCGCATCAATCGTGCATCCGATGCATAACGGATCAACGGCACCACCGCGAGCGGCAATTGCAGGCTCAGCACCACCTGGCTCGCGACCAGCAGTTGATTCGAGCCTTCCTGACCGAACATCGTGACGGCCACCAGCGCCGGCCCGATCGCCAGTGCGCGCGTGAGCAGCGCACGCTTCCAGCGCGGCAGGTGCAGTTGCAGGAAGCCCTCCATCACCGCCTGGCCGGCCAGCGTGCCCGTGACGGTCGCGCTGAGACCGCAGGCGAGCAGCGCCGCCGCGAACAGAATGCCGGCCCAGTGCGTGCCGAGCAGCGGCGCAATCAGACGATGGGCGTCGGCGAGATCGGTGACATCGCGATGGCCGCTTGCGTGGAACACGGCGGCCGCGACGATCAGCAGCGCCGCATTGATCACGAAGGCGAACAGGAGCGAGCCGAACGTGTCGAGATTGACGACATGCAACGCGGCCCTGATCTGAGCGTCGCTGCTCTCGGGCGCGTGGTGCTTGACGAGCGACGAGTGCAGATAGAGGTTGTGCGGCATCACCGTCGCGCCGACGATCCCCGCGGCCAGCCACACCATGCCCGCGTTGCGCAACAGTTCGACGCTCGGCGCGGTGCCCGCCAGCGCCGCACGCCAGTCGGGCCGCGCGAGCGCCAGTTCGATGACGAAGCACAGTCCGACGAAACCAATCAGCGACGCGATCACCGCTTCGAGCTTGCGGCCGCCTTTCTGCTGGAGCGCGAGCAGCGCGAACGTACACACCGCGGACATCAGCACGCCGACGGTCAGCGACACGCCAAGTAGCAATTGTAACGCGACGGCGCTGCCGACCACCTCCGCGACGTCGCAGGCGATGATCGCGACCTCGCTGGTAAGCCACAGAAAGACAGTGCGGCGCGGGCCGGAACGGTCGCGACAGACTTGCGCGAGGTCACGCCCGGTCACGACGCCGAGCCGCGACGACAGCCATTGCAGCAGCATCGCCATCAGGCTCGACAGCACCACCATGCCGAGCAGCCGGTAGCCATAGCCGGCGCCCGCACCGAGCGCGGTCGCCCAGTTGCCGGGATCGATATAACCCACCGCGATGAGCGCGCCGGCGCCGACGAACGAAAACCAGTGCGCGGGTCCTTTTTCCGGCAGACGTCGACGGCGGTTGGGGCGCAGCGCGAACGGATTCGTGTTCATGGATGCCTGAGGTCGAAGACTGCCTGATTTCGCAAGGCCCGTGCCCGCCGGGCTTGTGCCGCGCCTGACTATGCGTCGCGGCGGGGCGGTGACGAAGTGCGCTGGCGGACAACGCTTGTGGGCCGCGCTGACGGACCGCGCAGAATTCCGCCGAAGCCCGTAAGCGGCCACCGGACCCCGCCGCGTCCCTAGCCCATTGTCAGCTATTGTGCACCGTCGAACGGCATCCCGTTTGTGCGCGGCGTCGGCCCCGACGGCGTTGCGTGAGCCGTTTAAACCGTCGAGGGCAGACACTCTCGGTGCCAACCGGGAGGGTCGTCACAGCGGCAATGCGACAGCGCCGCAGCAGCCGGTTTTTTTTCGGCTAGACACGCGCCGATAACCGGCTAAAATTGCGCCCAATTTTCCGGCGGCGCGGCTTACGCTGTACCGTTTGCGCGACAACGCGGCATTTTTTTTGGCCCGCGCAATAATTGATGGTAGTTTTCGGGTTTTTCAGGGGAGCCGCGAGCACTGCATCGCGGCATGCGTGAGGACGGCCGGCTCGGACCGGTCAGATCGGAGAACGGGATGAAAAGACGGGTAGTTGGGCAAGTGGCTGCGCTGGTCTTGTGCGCGGCGCCGTGGTTGACGGTTGCAGCGAAGGATACGCAGCTCAACGTGTATAACTGGTCCGATTACATCGCCAAGGACACCATTCCGAACTTCACCAAGCAGAGCGGCGTTCAGGTCAAGTACGACAACTACGACAGCGACGACACGCTGCAAGCCAAGCTTCTGACCGGCAATTCCGGTTACGACATCGTTGTGCCGACCAGCAACTACGCCGGCAAGCAGATCGCCGCGGGCATCTTCTCGCCGCTCGATAAATCGAAACTGCCGAACCTCAAATACCTCGATCCGTCGCTGATGGCGCTCGTTGCCGGCGCCGATCCGGGCAACAAGTTCACGGTGCCCTGGGCATACGGTACGACCGGCCTCGGCTACAACGTCACGAAGGCGCAGCAGATCCTCGGCAAGAACGTGCCGCTCGATAACTGGGACGTCCTCTTCAAACCGGAAAACATCTCGAAGCTGAAAGCCTGCGGCGTGTCTGTGCTCGACGCGCCGGATCAGATGTTCGCCGCCGCGCTGCATTACATCGGCAAGGATCCGATGAGCACGAACCCGGCCGACTACCGCGCCGCGCTCGCCATGCTCAAGAAGATCCGTCCGTACATCACGCAGTTCAACTCGTCGGGCTATATCAACGACCTGGTCGGCGGCGACGTGTGCTTCGCGTATGGCTGGTCGGGCGACGTCGTGATCGCGAAGCATCGCGCGGTCGAGGCGAAGAAGCCGTACAAGATCGAGTACTACATCCCGAAGGGCGGCGCGCCCGTGTGGTTCGACGTGATGGCGATTCCGAAGGACGCGAAGAACAAGGAAGCCGCGCTCGAGTGGATCAACTACATCGAAACGCCGCAAGTGCACGCCGCGATCACCAACGCCGTCTACTATCCGAGCGCGAACCTCGAAGCGCGCAAGTACGTCGACAAGGACGTCGCGAACGATCCGGCCGTGTATCCGCCGCCTCACGTCATCAAGACGCTGTTCCTGCTCAAGCCGCTGCCGCCGGAAATCCAGCGGCTGCAAACGCGGCTCTGGACTGAATTCAAGTCCGGCCGCTGACCCGTCGCTAGCGTGAACGGGTAAGCATCATCAAGAAGCCCTCGGTGTTCACCGGGGGCTTTGTTCGTCAAACGCCGGAGTAAAGCATTGTGATGAGTAGTGAGCAGTCGGGGGCGCTGGACCGGGCGGCCGTGCCGTCCGCCGGCGGCAACGCCGCGATGAATGCCGCGATGAACGACGCAACCGACAATTTCGTGCAGATCGTCGACGTCGTGAAAAAGTTCGGCGAGACGGTAGCGGTCAAAGAGGTCAATCTGTCGGTGAAGAAGGGCGAACTGTTCGCACTGCTCGGCAGTTCGGGCTGCGGCAAGTCGACGTTGCTGCGCATGCTGGCCGGGCTGGAGAGCGTGAGCTCGGGCAAGATTCTGATCGACGGCGAAGACCTCGCGCAGTTGCCGCCGTATCGCCGGCCGGTCAACATGATGTTCCAGTCTTATGCGCTCTTTCCGCACATGACGGTCGAGTCGAACGTCGCGTTCGGTCTGAAGCAGGAAGGCGTGCCCAAGGCCGAATTGAAAGAGCGCGTGCAAACCGCGCTCGAACTCGTGCAGATGGGCCGCTTCGCGAAGCGCAAGCCGCATCAGCTTTCAGGCGGTCAGCAGCAACGTGTGGCGCTCGCGCGCTCGCTCGTGAAGCGACCGAAGCTGTTGTTGCTCGACGAACCGATGTCCGCGCTCGACAAGCAGATTCGCCAGCGCACGCAGATCGAGCTCGTCAACATTCTCGACAAGGTCGGCGTGACCTGCATCATGGTCACGCACGATCAGGAAGAAGCGATGACGATGGCGAGCCGCCTTGCGGTGATGAGCGAAGGCGAGATCGTGCAGCTCGGCACGCCGCATGAAGTCTACGAGTATCCGAATAGCCGCTTCTCGGCTGAGTTCATCGGCTCGACCAATCTGTTCGAGGGCCATACCGTCGAGGACGAGCCCGATCATGTCTTCATCGAAACGCCCGATCTCACCTGCCGCCTTTATGTGAGCCATGGCATTACGGGGCCGCTCGGCATGCCGGTGACGATTTCGGTGCGGCCCGAGCGCATCGCGCTCACCCGTAAGCCGCCGGAAGGCGCGTACAACTGGGGCAAGGGCGTCGTCACGAATATCGCATACATGGGCGGCTATTCGCTGTATCACGTGAAGCTCGACGGCGGCAAAACGGTGATCGCCAATGTGACGAGCCTCGCGCTGACCGAGATTGATCCGCCGACTTGGGGCGACGAAGTGTATGTGCGCTGGAGCGCGTCGGCCGGTGTGGTGCTGACGTCATGAAGCGCCAGTTCAACTCGTTCGCCAACTGGCCCGTGCGGCGCTTTAATCTGACTGGCCGCAGCGCGGTGGTGGCCGGTCCGTTCATCTGGCTGCTGCTATTTTTTCTCGTGCCGTTTCTGCTGGTCGTCAAGATCAGCTTTGCCGATTTGCAGCTCGGCATTCCGCCGTACACCGAGTTGATGAGTTTCGCGGACGGCGCGGTCAATCTCAAGCTGGATCTGTCGCATTACGCGTTTCTCGTCACGGACAGCCTCTATTTCGCGACGTACGTGAATTCGGTGGTGGTCGCCGCGATTTCGACGCTGCTGTGCTTGCTGATCGGTTATCCGATGGCGTATTACATCGCGCGTTCAAATCCGGCACGACGCAATCTGCTGATGATGGCGGTGATGCTGCCGTTCTGGACTTCGTTTCTGATTCGCGTGTATGCCTGGATCGGCATTTTAAAGAACAACGGCTTGCTGAATAACTTCCTGATGTCGATCGGTCTGATTCATTCGCCGATCGAGTTGTATCACACGAATACCGCCGTTTATATCGGCATGGTGTATTCGTATTTGCCGTTTCTCGTGATGCCGTTGTACGCGCATCTCGTGAAGATGGACATGACTCTGCTCGAAGCCGCGTACGACCTCGGCGCGAAGCCGTGGAAAGCGTTCTGGCAGATCACGTTGCCGCTTTCGAAGAACGGCATTATCGCCGGTTGTCTGCTCGTATTCATTCCGGCAGTGGGCGAGTACGTGATTCCGGAACTGCTGGGTGGCGCGAATACGCTAATGATTGGCCGCGTGATGTGGAATGAGTTCTTCGATAATGCCGATTGGCCGATGGCTTCCGCCGTGACGTGTGCAATGGTGTTGCTGTTATTGGTGCCGATGGCTTTTTTCCAGCACGCGCAGGCGAAGGCGATGGAGGAAAGACGCTGATGAAGCCGAACCGGATTTTGCAGTTTGTTGCGTTGGGAATCGGCTTTCTGTTTCTGTATGTGCCGATCGTGAGTCTGATCGTATATTCGTTCAACGAATCGCAACTCGTGACGGTATGGACGCGTTTTTCGACGCGTTGGTATGAGGCGCTGCTGCACGACGAGGAGCTGATAGCGGCAGCGTGGTTATCGCTGAGGGTGGCGGTGCTGACGGCGTTTGCGTCGGTGATTATCGGTACATGGGCGGGTTTCGTGCTCGCGCGCATGGGGCGTTTTCGCGGCTTTACGCTTTATACCGGCATGATTAACGCGCCGCTGGTGATTCCAGAGGTGATTCAGGGAATTTCGCTGCTGTTGCTATTCATCGAAATGGCGAAGTGGCTGGGATGGCCGGCGGGGCGCGGCATTTTCACGATCTGGATCGGACACGTGATGCTGTGCATTTCGTATGTGGCGATTATTGTGCAGTCGCGTGTGAAGGAGTTGAATCCTTCGCTGGAGGAAGCAGCACTGGACCTCGGGGCGACGCCGCTTCGAGTGTTTTTCTCTATCACGTTGCCGTTGATTTCGCAGGCGCTTGTGTCGGGATGGTTGTTGTCGTTCACCTTGTCTATCGACGACCTGGTTTTGTCGGCGTTTTTGTCCGGACCCGGGTCGACGACATTGCCGCTGGTGGTTTTCTCGCGGGTGCGGTTGGGGTTGAATCCGGAGATGAATGCGTTGGCGACTTTGTTTATTGCTGTGGTGACCGTCGGGGTTGTGGCGGTTAATTATTTTATGCAGCGGGCGGAAAGGAGGAGGGCGGGAGTGGTGGTTTAGGGTTTTTCTGTTTTCCTTTTTCGGAATCACGAATTCAAGAAAAAGAGAGCCCAAAAAAACCAAAAAAAGCCCAGACCACCCCTAAACCCGATATCCAACCCTAACCCCACCCCAATGCCGACCGCGAACAAAAACCGGCGCCGACGCATCCTTCATCAAAACAAACTCCCCAGCGCCCATATCCCGCCGATATGTCTGCAGCAAAAACTTCTTTATATGCGACCCCGCCGCGAGCCCGGTCCGGTCATTGAAAATGCGCCGGTTCCGACAATTCGCCATGTTCCACACCACGTCGTCGCGTTGCGGCAAAGAAAACTGCAGATTGTGAGTCGGCAGATAACCGCGCACATCGATCGCGGCACAAAACGCCACTCGCGGATCGAGGTCGAGTAACGGCTCCTGAATCGCCGGCAAAACCCGATCTGTGAACGCAGTAAAACGCGTCGTGAACTGCTGCGGATGGGTCCCCGGCACCGGCACATAGTGCTGGTCGAAAAGATCGTCGAGCGAAATCTCACCGCGCGCGACAGCCGCTTCGAATATCTTGCTCACCGCCGCCGCGGCGTTCTGTACGGCGTCGATAAAGCGCGTGTCCGCGGTTTCCACGCCCGCCGCCGCCGTCAATTCGATCAAGGTCTCGGACACGCCGAGCAGATTGCCTAGACGATCCTTCGCATGCACGAAATTTTCGCTCGAATCCTCGACGCCGCTCGCCATTTCCAGCACCTGCGACTCCAGTCCGTCGCACTGCGTTTCGATCTCGCCGGTCAACGCCGCGATCTGCTGCGCCTCGTTGTTCAGATGCGCGATCGCGTCGCCTGTGGCATGAACGACGTCGCCGATCTTGCGCGTGCCCTCGCGCACCCGGTGCGCCCGCGCGGTGTTCATCGAACCCTCGCTGATCAACTGCTCGGTCTGCCGCGTGAGTTGAGCGAGCGTCGTCTCGATCTGCCCTGTCGCCTGCGCGGTCTTCGCCGACAGATTCTTCACCTCGGCCGCCACCACCGCGAAACTCTTGCCCGATTCGCCTGCGCGCGCCGCTTCGATCGCCGCGTTCAGCGCGAGCAGATGCGTCTGCCGCGCGATCAGCGAGATTTCCTCCGAAACGCGGCTGACGTGCGCGAGCGCGCTGCGTAACGCGCCGATCTGGCTTTCGATTACCGTCACGCCCTCGACTAACCCGTGGATGTCGGCGAGCGACGCCTCGAGCGTCTCCTGCGATTCCTGCACGCCGGTCGCCGCTTGCGCCGACACGTCGCGCATTCCGCGGGCGGCCGTGGCGATTCGATGATTGCCCGCGAGCGTCTGCGCCGCGGATTCGCGCAATGCGCGGCACACCTGCGCCTGATGCTGCACGCGCGCGGCGACTTCATCGACGTGTCCCGATACGTCGCAGATTTCAATACCCAGTTTGCCGGCCTGCGCGGCAATGTCGCCGACGACCGTTTGCGAGCGGCCCGGCCGGCGAAAGCTGAAGCGCGACATAGACGTCTCCTTGATGACGCGAACGGCGCTGGCGGTCGGCGCGGTCATCCGGCGTGAACACAGCGTCTTCTCGATGCGTTTACGGCAGGCTTTCGGCCGACTTGATACGGGGTATCCCGCAGTCGTTATGATGTGCGGTTTAGCGCCGTCGCACCCGCAATCGCGACGGCGGCGATTCCATTTCAACGGTAACGATGATCGATTCCTTCGCGCGCGTTTCGGGCTGGCAACAGCTCTATCATCTGTGGGAGCTGACCGTCATGCTCTGCAAGTTTCTCTGGGGCCTGCTGCGTTTTCTGGGAGGCGGCGGCTAGGCCGGCCCAGTGCGACACCGTTCCAAACCGGCGCGTGGCGCGCGCCTTTCCGTCGATTAAAAGCCAGCAGAACTCGTAACACCCGCTGCACCCGTGCGCAGAAACGCGCGCAGATCGGCCATCACGCGCTCGGGCGCTTCTTCCATGGGAACATGCCCAATCCCCGCGTACATTACCGACTTGGCGCCCGGAATGCGCTGGGCGAACTCGGCCGCGTGCGCGGTCGGAATCCAGCGATCCTTCGCGCCCCATAACACGAGCGTCGGCACGGCTAGCGTCGTCAGCACGTGGGTATCGAGTTCAGTAAAGTCGAGCGTCGGCACCATTTTGCCGATCGCCGCGCGGGTGCCCTCGCCGTGGAAGAACTCGACGTAGCGCCGCAACGTTGCGGCGTCGATCTTGCGAGGATCGCCGTACACGTTGCGCACCGCGCTTTTGATGATCGCCTCGGGCAGCCACCAGGGCGAACTCAAGCGCACCAGCGCGCTATTGAAAAGCGCGATGTAAATCGGCAGTTTCATCGGGAAACCTGCGGAGTCGATAAGCACCAACCGCTCGACGGCCTCGCGATGGCGCACCGCGTAGTCCCACGAAATCAGCCCGCCGAGCGAATTGCCGATGAATGTCGCGCGCGTGATGCCGAGCGCCTGCAGGAATGTGTCGATGAAACGCCGGTAAGTCGGCAGGTTCATCGTTTCAATGGCGCCGGTGCTCGAGCGCAGCGGTCCCGTCACGCCGAACGGCGGCAGATCGAGGCGAATTACTCGACGCCCGTGCTTCAGTTCATCCGCGACACGATTCCATGTGTGCAGCGAAGACGCAAAACCATGAATCATCACGATGATGTCGCCGCTGCCTTCGTCGACGTAATGCACGTCCGCGCCCATGATCGTGACGAACTTCGAGCCGCTTTGCGTGTAGCGTCGCCGCAATTCGTCGCGCGGCACACTGGTGATGCCGAGTCGCGCGGCGAGCGAGCGGGGCGGCAGCGCGGTTGCCGATGTGGATGCTAACGATCTCGACGTCCCAGGTTCGATGCTTGCCATGTTTTCCGTCTCCTTTATTATTTGAATCGGACTTGCAACCGGACCTCATCCGCCGCGCGTATCAAGGCACGAAGCGATAATCCCGCGGCCGCACGCGGCGAGTCCGCTTGCGGAAGCTGAACGTGAAGCCGGGCCACAGCACAGTGATCTTGCCGCTTCGCGTCTGATACCAGCTATGGCAGCCGCTTGCCCACACCGAGCGCTGCATGTCCTGTTGCAAGCGCGCGTTGTAGTCGCGCTGCACCTCGGGCCGCAGGTTCATCGTGCGTGCGTTGCGCTGGCGTAGTACACGCAGGCAATCGGCGATGTATTGCACTTGCGACTCGATCATGTAGATCATCGAGTTGTGGCCGAGCGCGGTGTTCGGACCGGCGATCATGAAGAAGTTGGGAAACTCGGCGATGCTCGTGCCGAGATACGCTTCGGGACCGTCACGCAGCCATAGCGCGCCGAGATCGGCGCCGCCGAGACCGGTCACGTCGAGCGGCGCGGCGACGTCGTTGACCTGGAAGCCCGTGCCGCAAATGATCGCATCCACGCGATGATGCGCGCCGTCTTGCGTGACGATGCCGTCCGCGACGATTTCGCGGATGCCCGTCGTGATTACGTTCACGTTCGGTTCAACCAGCGCGCGATAGTAATTGCTCGACAGCAGTACGCGTTTGCAACCGAAGCGGTAATTCGGTGTGAGTCTGGCGCGCAGCGCCGGGTCCTTGACGCGCCGTTCGAGATAGCCGAGGGCGAACTTCATCGGCCGCTTCATCAGTTTGGGATTGACCACGAATCCGATGGCGCGCGATTCGAGTTGCCAGTAGATCGCGCTGCGCACGAAGCGCTGCGTGAACGGCAGATGCTCGAACAGCCAGCGCGCGCGTGGGCCGACCGGTTTGTCGGGCTTTGGCATGACCCATGGCGCCGTGCGCTGGAATAGGTCGAGTTGCGCGACGCGCGACTGGATTTGCGGCAAGAACTGGATCGCGCTTGCCCCGGTGCCGATAACGGCGACGCGTTTGCCATCGAGCGGATAAGTGTGGTCCCAGCGCGCTGAATGAAACAGCTTGCCTTCGAAACGTTCGAGTCCGTCGATTCGCGGCATCGCGGGGCGCGACAGAAGACCGCTCGCGGCGATCACCACGTCCGCTTCAATGTTTTCACGCATGCCGTCGACATCGAGTTCGACGTCCCACACGTGACGAGCTTCATCGAAACGCACGGCCGCCACACGTGCATTGCAACGCACGTGACGGTCCACGCCGTACTTGCGCGCGCAATGCTTCAGGTAGGCGAAGATTTCGGTCTGGCCGCTGAACGCGCGCGACCACCTCGGGTTCGGCTCGAACGAAAACGAATACAGATGGGAGGGCACATCGCATTCGACGCCCGGATAAGTATTGTCGCGCCACGTACCGCCGATATCGGCGGCGGCTTCATAGATCGTGAACGACGTGATGCCCATTTTTTGCAGGCGAACAGCCATGCCGATGCCGGAAAAGCCGCTGCCCACAATGGCAATGCGCGGCGCGGCAGGTCGTGTAGGGGCGTCGGATGAAGCGGGCGTCACGGCGGTCTCCAGCAAGGGGAAGTTCGGGCCGTGCACGCGCTCGCGGCATGCAGCGAATGCGCTAACGGGTAGCTGCTCGAACGTAACGCGCAGGGTAGACAACTGTACACTTTGCGTCAAGATCGTTTAGAGTACACCTATTAAACGCGCGTCCCGCGCGGTGATTCAAAGCCAATCATCAAGGGCATGAAATCCGTTTCCGAAGCGGCGTTGGACGTCCACTGCGACACTGCAGCCGTACACGAATTGCCGGCGGGCAAGCGCAAACTGATCGAAGCCGCTTTGCGTCTGACTGCGGATGGACGGGGTTTCGCGAGCCTCGGTTTGCGTGAACTGGCGCGCGAGGCGGGACTCAATCCGAACACCTTCTACCGTCATTTCGACACGCTCGACGATCTCGCGCGCGAGGCCGTCGAATCGATAAGCCGGCGCTTGCGGCCGATGCTGCGGCGCGAGCGCTGGCTCGCCGCGCAGGACGAGCCGCACAGTGTGCCGCGGCGCGCGTGCATGGCGTTCTTTACGTTTGTACTGGAAAACCGCGAGGCCTTTCTGAGCGCGTTAGCCGAATATCACGGCATGTCGCCGGCGTTGCGCGAAGCCGTGCGTGCGACGCTTCACGCGGTGTCGGCGGAAATGGCGGACGACGTCGTGCAACTCGACCTGATGCCGACACTCACCCGCGATGTCGTCGACGAGGTGTGCACGCAAATCGTGCTGCAACTGTTTCACCTTTCGGCCGACTACATCGATGCGGACTCAGCGCGCCGCGATGCGCTGGTGGCGTATGCGGAGCGCTTCATCGTGAGGCTTTTTGCAGGATCGGTGCTGCTCGCGCAGCACGAAGAGGAGAGGGCGCGCAAATCGAAGTCGAAGCGCGCGTGATTCGTTGAGCGTGTAGGCAAAAAACAGGCTCCATGTGAAGGAGCCTGTTTTCCTATGCATGCCGCGAGCTGGAGCGGGGCGCTCGATCACTCAGCAGCCGATCAGGTATCGGTCCAGCCGCCGGAATCATCGTTGCTGCCCATGTCGATGCCGCCGCCGCTGTTATCGTTCCAGTCGTTCGAGCCTTGGCCGAAATCCAGACCGCCACCATTGTCGCCGTCGTTGCCGCGCCGGCGCGTTTCATCATCGACGATCACATCGCGTTCCACTACGCGTTCACGTCCCGAGTTCAGCGCTTCACCAAGCAATACGCCGGTCAGCAGACCGCCCATGCCGCCGCCGAAACCCCCGCCTTGTTGCACGATGACGGGCGGTTGCTGCTGATACGGACCCTGCTGTTGATAGGGCGGCTGCGACGGATAAGGGCCTTGCGGCGGATTGCCGAAACGCTCGGCTTCGCGCGCATACGGCGACTGCTCGCTCGTCGCCGCTGCCGCACTCGGGTCGGGCCGGCCGTCGGCGCGCGCCCGCAGGCTGGCGATGCGCTGGTCGAGCTCATCGAGCTGATAGGGCGGCACGGGGTTCTTGCTGTTCGACAGCGTTTCGACGAGATTGCGCAACTGCTCTTCCGTCGCTTCGACTTCCTTTTCCAGCGCTTCATGGCCCGACGCGGTCGAGAGCTTCACGTCCAGCTTGAGCGAGCGCACCGTGTTGAGCAGTTCCGTTGCGCGCTTGAGCTGCACGCGACGGTCGTCGTCGGCGCGCGTATCGTCTTGCGTGCGGGCACGGCGCAAGGTCCAGCGCAGCACGAGCGCGATTACGCCGACGAGGATCAGGATGCCGACCCACATGCCGATGCCCGGACCATGGCGCTCAGGCACTTGGGGCGCCGTCGCCGGCTGTTGCTGCACGGCCGGCGCGTTTTGCTGTACGAAAGGATTCGCCGCGCGGCTCGCCGTCTTGCCGCCCTGGTTGCCGGTGCGTTCGGCATCGCGACGGATGCGCGCCTCGGTTTGCGCGAAACGTGTCGGGTCGGTGAAGCGGATTTGCGGGTCGAGCGTCTTCGCCTGCTGGAGTTGGGCGAGCGCATCGCCATAACGGCCTTCGCGGTCTAGCACCTGGCTGTACAGATAATGCGCGCGTGCGTTGTTCGGATGCGCCTGCAGCACTTCGGACAAGCCGGCGTCGGCCTGCTGCCAGTTGCCTTGCGACATCGCGGATTCGATCTGCTGAACCGTGGGCAGGGCAAACGCCGCCGCCGATACGAACATCAGCGAGACGAATGCGCTTGCAATAAGTTTTTTCATTTGCGGACCGGGCGCAATGCGCCCGTCTCCTTCAGTCGATTGCGGCGACCGGCGGCCAGCAATCCGGCGGCCGGCGCTCGGGTGGCCGGCAATCCAGCGGCCGGCGGTACTTTCACACAGCAGCCGGCCGCCATGCACAGCTCACGCAATTACTGGGCCGGCGTGTTGAGCTGCTTCTTCAACGCTTCCAGACGGTCTTCCACCGACGGGCCGCGATTCAGATCGGCGAGCTTGTCGTCGAGCGCCTTGCCGCTTTTGACATCCGCCGAATTCAGACGGGCATCCGAACGCGCATTCGACAGCGCCACCTTGTCTTCGAGCTTCTGAAAATCCTCGGACAGATTCTTGCCGCCGATGCCGCCCAGTGCCGTTGCCGCGACGTCTTTCGCCTCGGCGATTTGCTGCTTGGCCTGCAAAATGTTCGAGCGCGCGTTCAGATCGTTGCGACGGGTGCGCATGTCTTCGATCTGGCTCTTCAGTTGCGCGACAGACGGCTCGAGCGTGGCGAGCTCCTTCGTCAGCGCATCGCGTTCGGCTTCGGCGGTGGCCTGCGCGCCGAGCGCTTCACGCGCGAGTGCCTCGTCGCCCGACTGCAGCGCGCGCTTCGCGCCGTCTTCGTACTTCTTCGCCTTGTCGGCGGCAACATCGCGCTTGCTTTGCTGCGTGGCCACTTGCGCCTGAATCTCGATCAGCGAGTTCTCGGCGCGGCCGATGCTCTCGTCGAGCTCACGCACGATCTGCCGCGAATCGCGCGACGGGTCTTGCACGGAATCCGCTGCGTCGTTCAGGAGACCTTTAAGCGTGCGCGAAATGCTGTCAAAAAGCGACATGAAAACCTCCAAAGAATGGTGTCGGCGCTGAATATTTCCCGCGCAGTCAACTGCTTGCCACTGTCACTTTACGCCGCCGCGCGAGAAGCTGCGCAGCGTTCGCACCGGAGGTCGGGGCGCGCGCGCCGATTGCAATAGCGCGAGCGCAAATAGTCCGGTTCGTTTGCGTATGCATCGCGTAATGCATTGAACGGGTCCGGTAAGCTTCAATGACAAACATGCGCGACGGACTCTTCAGCGGCTCGCGGATATTACACCACGGGCTCTCTTAAAACGGGCTTAAAGGGCCCGATGCGCGAGCCGCTCAGTGTGCGCGCGGCGCGTGTCGCGTGGATGAATGGCCGGGAGCTTTGCCTGAGCGCCGGCGCGAGCCGAGATGGGTACAGCCGCGCGCAACCCGTGGGAGCGGCGTTGCATATTCATTGTGCTTTGCTACCGCTACGCAAAGCGGCCGCCTTCGGCGCCGAGGTCGCCTTGCGGATCGTCGTCATCATGCCTGCTGTCAAGACGCGGACGCTTCAGCACGCTCTTCACATGCATCTGAGTGCTCACCGGAGTGGGCATCTCGCTGTCTCTCGCGGCAGCTCTAGCCGCTGCCATGCGCGCAACCGCTTGGGCGGTTGCCACGGCGTCTTCGTCGACTTCGGAGGTGAGTGCCGCCAGCACATCGGCCGGCAGCAACGGCGCAGGTTCGGTGCGGGAGCGCGCGGGCGGCACGCTATCTGCCTGCGGTGGGGGCGCCGATTGTGTCGATTGTGTAGTTTGCGTCGACTCGTGTTGCGCACTGCGGGCCGCGCTCGCACCCGCGACGGAATGCGCGAGCGAACCCGCCTGACTGTCCGCGCGCGTTTGCAAGGCCCTGGGCAGCGCCTCTCGCGCATGCCTCGTGTCGCGCGCGACGCGCTGCAGCGCCGCGTCGAGTGCATCGGGCGCGCGTGGCGCGTTGAGCCGGTCGACGATGCTCGCCGCTTTCACCCGCTCGCTGGTCGCGTCGAAGCTCAACACGGCGCGCCTCATCAGTTCGCTGACGCTGATGCGCAACTCGTCGGCGGTGGCGGCAATCGCGCGTTTCTGCGCGGGCGTGACGAATACGACGATGCGTTCGCTGGGCTTTGTCATGATCGGCTCGCATACTTGTTGGTGTAGAGCTTCGCGGCGCGCATCGGCGTGCGCCGAATCCATCATATGACGAGTTGCGCCGATGCGGAACGGGCGTGTCGTGAAAATGCCGTGACATCAACGAGTTGTCGCGCTTTCTGTCGGCTTGTCCACAGGCCTTTCAACATTTTCTGTTGATAACTTTAGAAGCGTGCGCAAGCGCCTCGTGCAACTGCCGAATCTACCCACGACTCACCGCCGGGCCTTGTCGCGAAGGGAATTCTTACAAAAAAACTGCGTTGGCCGCCGCTTGATTTCTTTAAAATGCGCTGTTACGTTGCGCCGGACATTGTCCTGGGTGCGCCGTGCGATCTGGCCGGGGGCAGCGGGTCGCGCGGCGGTTTGCGCCTCAGACTACGCTCGATCACGATTCATGCGCGCCTGACGCGCGAGAACAAGGCGTTGAGTTACGCGTCCACTATTCCAGTCATGCCAATCATCAAACGACCGCATTCTTCGCATTCTCCGGCCGGTCAAGACCGGGACTCCTACCACCGCACTCAAGGACGCAACGCCGCCTCGCGCGACGCCGAGACCGGCCGCCGCTCGATCGGCGCGACCATCGCCATCTGGTTCGCCAGCCTCGCTGCGATCGTCGCCGTGGTGGGCGCGCTGATTGTCGGCTATGCGCTTGTCGTGATGGGGCCGCAACTGCCTTCGCTCGATGCGCTGACCGACTATCGTCCGAAAGTGCCGTTGCGCGTCTATACGGCCGACCACGTGCTGATCGGCGAATTCGGCGAGGAACGGCGCAGTCTCGTGCGCTTCCAGGATATTCCCGACCAGATGAAGAAAGCGGTGCTCGCGATCGAAGACTATCGCTTCTACGAGCACGGCGGCGTCGATTTCCTCGGCATTCTGCGTGCTGGCTTTGCGGACATCGCGCATGGCGGCGCATCGCAGGGCGCGAGCACGATCACGATGCAGGTCGCGCGCAACTTCTTCCTGTCCAGCGAAAAAACTTACACGCGCAAGATCTACGAAATGATGCTCGCTTACAAGATCGAGCGCGCATTGACGAAGGATCAGATTCTCGAGCTGTATATGAACCAGATCTATCTGGGAGAGCGCGCTTATGGCTTCGCTGCCGCGGCGCGCGTGTACTTCGGCAAGGATCTGAAAGACATTACGCTGGCCCAGGCCGCGATGCTCGCGGGCTTGCCGAAAGCGCCGTCCGCTTACAACCCGGTGGTGAATCCGAAGCGCGCGAAGATCCGTCAGGAATACATTCTGAGGCGCATGCTGGAGCTGCGGTACATCAGCCAGGAGCAGTACGACCAGGCCGTGAAGGAAGAGATTCGCACGCGTAATCCGGGCAACGAATATAGCGTGCACGCGGAGTACATTGCCGAAATGGTTCGCCAGATGATGTACGCGCAGTACAAGGACGAGACCTATACGCGCGGCCTGAACGTCACCACGACGATTGATTCGGCGGACCAGGACGCCGCTTACCGCGCGGTGCGCAAGGGCGTGATGGACTATGAGCGGCGCCACGGTTATCGCGGGCCGGAAGGTTTCGTGCAACTGCCCGCGCCGGGCGACGACCGCGATCAGACTATCGACGACGCGCTCACCGATCATCCGGACAACGGCGAGATCATCGCCGCGGTCGTCACAGACGCGAGTCCGAAGCAGGTGAAGGCGCAACTGGTCGACGGCACGCAGGTGACGATCGGCGGCGAGGGCTTGCGCTTTGCAGCCAGTGCATTGAGCGCGCGCGGCGCAGCCGCGACGAAGATCAAGCCGGGTTCGATCGTGCGCCTGATGAGCGACGACAAAGGCAACTGGCAGATCACGCAGCTTCCGCAAGTGGAAGGTGCGCTCGTGTCGCTCACGCCGCAGGACGGCGCAATTCGCTCACTGGTCGGCGGCTTCGACTTCAACAAGAACAAGTTCAATCACATCACGCAGGCATGGCGTCAGCCGGGTTCGAGCTTCAAGCCGTTCATCTATTCGGCGGCGCTCGACAAGGGGCTCGGGCCGGCCACCATAATCAACGACGCGCCGCTGTACTTCCCGTCGAGTACGCCCGGCGGCGACGCGTGGGAGCCGAAGGACGACGACCAGCCCGATGGTCCGATGCCGATGCGTCTCGCGTTGCAGAAGTCGAAGAACCTGGTGTCCATCCGCATTCTGTCGTTCATCGGCACGAAGTACGCGCAGGATTTCGTCACGCAGCGCTTTGGTTTCGACGCCGATAAGACCCCGCCGTATCTGCCCATGGCGCTCGGCGCGGGGCTCGTCACACCGTTGCAATCGGCGGGCGCGTATTCGGTATTTGCCAACGGCGGCTATCGCATCAACCCGTATCTGATCAGCGAAGTGACGAATGCGCGCGGCGAGCCGCTGTCGAAAGCGCAGCCGCTCACCGCTGGCCGCGATGCGCCGCGCACGCTTGAGCCGCGCAACGCATACATCATGAACAGCCTGCTGCATTCGGTGGCGACGGCCGGTACGGGCGCGGGCACCAACGCGCTGCATCGCTCGGACTTGCAGGGCAAGACGGGTACCACCAACGACGCGAAGGACGGCTGGTTCGCCGGCTATCAGCAATCGCTCGTGGCGGTCGCATGGATGGGTTACGACCAGCCGAAGAGCCTCGGCAGCCGCGAATTCGGCGCGCAGCTCGCGTTACCGATCTGGGTCGAGTACATGCAGCGCGCGCTGCGCGGCGTGCCGCAAAGCGAACCGGCGCAGCCCGACGGCGTGACCTCGGTCGACGGCGAACTTTTCTATACGGACATGACGCCGGGCAATGGCTTTGTAGCGAGCGTCGGTCTCGATTCCGCCAACCCGACGGCGGGCGTGAGCGATGCGCTCGGCGGCGTGGGGCCCGCGGGCATGACGCCGCCAGCGGTGCCGCCGCCGAGCGTGTCGTCGAATGAGAAGAAGCAAATCATGGATTTGTTCGAGTCGAACAAGCCTTGATTGAGCAATCTGGTTCGAGGCCGGCAGGCCGGGCGCCCAGGGGACGCCAAAGCGCGGCGCGGCGCCGCTTTGGCCGCGGTCCGCGGCCGGCCGTCCTACAGATTCCGGGTCGGGCATCCGCAGTGTGTTTTAATCACGCCTGCGATGCTTGATCGGGGCCCTTCGGGACGTCGGATTCTTTACTGTTTCCATCTCAGGCATCACTGCGTCTTGCGGCGAGCAAGGCGTCACTATTCATAAAGGCGCAGTCCGAGACCCGCTCGGAAGTGCGCACATGCCACGTCGGGTGTTGGCGGCTGTGAAGCCGCAACGCTCCGCGTGTTCGCCATTCAGTATTCACCGGGTCCCCGCATTGAAAAGTCGAATTCTCATCTTCCTGATGACGGGTCTACTGCGCGCCTTCGCTTTTTTGCCGTATGGCCTCGTTGCGCGGATCGGCACAGGCATCGGCGCGTTGCTGTACCGGATTCCGAGCGCACGCCGGCGTGTGGTGCACACCAACCTCAAATTATGTTTTCCGGACATGAGCGAGGAAGCGCGCGAACGACTGGCGCGCGCGCATTTCTGCCATGTGATCCGCAGTTACGTGGAGCGCGGGCCGCAATGGTTCGGCAATGCGCAGGCGCTGGCACGGCTCGTCGAAGTGGAGAGCGCAATCGATCTCGCCGACGTTCAGGCGCAACCGACCATCTTCGTCGGCTTTCACTTTGTCGGTATCGAGGCGGGCTGCATGATGTATTCGACGCGGCATCCGGTCGCGTCGCTTTACACGCCGATGTCGAACCTGCTGCTCGACGCGATGGCCAAGCGTCAGCGTGGCCGCTTCGGCACTGAGATGATTCCACGCAGCGACAGCGTGCGGCGCGCGTTGCGCGCGTTGCGCGACGGCACACCGGTGATGCTGGCGGCCGACATGGACTTCGGCCTGCGAGATTCGGTGTTCGTACCGTTTTTCGGTGTGCCGGCTTGCACGCTCACTTCCGTCTCG
The DNA here is from genome assembly GCF_002879865.1 of Paraburkholderia rhynchosiae. Lineage (GTDB taxonomy): Bacteria > Pseudomonadota > Gammaproteobacteria > Burkholderiales > Burkholderiaceae > Paraburkholderia > Paraburkholderia rhynchosiae. The sequence continues at coordinate 64,454 of NZ_PNXY01000011.1, read as the reverse complement.
CGAATGGCGCGCGCGGCCAATGCGCGGGTCGTGCCGTTTGTGACCGAGGTTCTGCCGGGCTATCGCGGCTATAAACTGAGCATTTTCGAGCCGCTGGCCAATTTTCCGTCGGACGATGTCACGGTGGACGCGCGACGGATCACCGAATTTCTCGAGACGCAGGTGCGACGGATTCCTGATCAATATTATTGGGTGCACAAGCGCTTCAAGAACCGGCCCGAAGGGGAGGCGGGGGTTTATTGACGCATATCGCGTCCGCCGCCGTGCTGCGGTAGCAGGTGCAGCGGCGGCAAATGCATCGCGTGAAGAATTGTTCTTGCGCTCAAGGACTTGGCGGTTGTGTCCTGATGTTATCAACAAGGCTGTCAACACAAACTGTGGATAAGCCGCCGCCGAACATGCATCTGATGCTGTCTCGCGCGCTACAGCGTGCACTTGCATCCACTGGCGCCGCGTCTGATAAACCGAGCCGCTTCAAGCACTTGAACGCGTGGTCCCGAGGTTATCAACAAGGCTGTCAACAAAAACTGGGGATAACGTCGATGCCGGCCGTGCGACGTATCGGCTGTAAAACGCCAACTATCTCCGCATCCTGCTTCATTCAGCACCGCTCGTGATAACTCCAGCCCGCTCAACGGGTTAGCCCGCTTGTCAGAAAGTTTTCAACAGCCTCTTCAACATCAACTGGGGATAAGTGCGGGCGTCAATTCGGATTACCTGGTTTGACTTCAGATGCCCGCGAACTTGCCCGAGATTCCCCCGCCTCAACCGGCGGATTCCCCATCGCCTGAAACAGCGCCGCCGTATCGGTCAGACGCGCGCTCATGTAGCGAATCTCATCGAGCTGCGCATTGCGCCATTGCTGTTCGCTCGTGCGCGTCGACGAGACAGGCACGGCCCCGAGCCGGTAGCGCCCCGAGCTTTCATCGAAAATACCCTGCGCCGCGCGCGCGGCCGTATTCGCCGCGTCCAGCGCCTGCGCATCGTGCCCGATCGCGGCAAGCGTGTCCGCGACGTTCTGGAACGCGGCCAGCACGGTTTGCTTGTATTGCGAAACCGCTGCGTCGTAGGTGTCCATGGCCGCCCGGCGCTGCGCCACCAGCGCGCCGCCGTGAAACAGCGGCTGCGACAGTGATGCGCCGATGCTCCAGATGGCGCCCGCGCCGGAGAGCGCGGCCGGCCAGCTAAAGCCGCCTTGTCCCATCGACGCACTCAGCGAAAGGCTCGGGTACATCTGCGCGGTCGCGACGCCAACCTCGGCTGCCGCGGCTTTCAACGCGGCGTCGGCGGCCTGGATGTCGGGCCGCGCGCGCAGCAGTTCGCTCGGCACGACGACGGGCACCTGCTCGGGCAGATGCAAACGCGCGAGTTCGAGATCGTCCGGCGCGGCATCTGGCGTGCGGCCGAGCAGCACGGCCAGCGCATGACGCGTCGTCAGCCATTGCTGCCGGAGCCCCGGCAGACTCGCCGACAAGCTCGCCGCGCTTTGTTGCGCGCTCAACTGATCGGCGTGCGAGACGGCGCCGAGCACGTAGCGCCGTTGCGTGTCGCGCGCCTGATCGTTGGCGAGCGTCACGAGCCTTTCGGTCGTGTCGATCTGCGCGCGCAACGCCGCGCTCGTGATCGCCGCGCTTACGATGTTGGCGGCGAGCGCGCGGCGCGCGGCGTCCAGCTGATATGCCTGCACGTTCACGCGCGCGGCCAGCGCGGTGTCGGCGAGACGCGCGGCACCGAACAGGTCGATCGTGTAGTGCGCCTGCAACTGGCCGACAAAGATGTTGTAGAGAAAGGTGTTGGAGCCGAACTCCGGAATCGCGAGCGCGCGATTGCGCGTCGCCTGGCCGCCCGCGTCGATGGTCGGCAGCAGCGAACTGCCGATCTGGGCGCGCAGTTGCTCGCGCGCCGCGGCGAGACTCTTCTCGGTGGCGGCGAGCGTCGGACTATTGCGTAGACCTTCGTCGACGAGCGCATTGAGCGCCTCCGATCGATACAGCTTCCACCATTCGGGCACCGGTTTTGCGCCGACCACGAACTGCTGCCTAACGCCTTGCGCAGGCACCGTTTCTGCGGGTTGCGCACCGGCGCCGTAATGGACAGGCTGCGGCATCGCCGGCGGCTCGCCGTTCGGTCCGAACGAACAGGCGGCAAGCGCGAACGCCGAACCGGCGAGCGCCGCGCTCAACGACAGCCGTGACGTCGACAGAACGCCGAAGCATTGGAACAGGCGGGAATGTGCGAAGTGGGTCATGCTCAATTTCCCGTGTGCGTCGCGCCGGACGCGGACGGCGTTTGCGGCTCGCGTTCATCGTTGCGCACCCTGAACGACATGGCATAGAGCGCCGGCAGATAGAACAAGGTGAGAACGGTCGCGCTCGTGATGCCGCCCATTAGCGCGGTCGCCATCGGCCCGAAAAAATTTGAGCGCAACAGCGGAATCAGCGCGAGGACGGCGGCCGCGGCGGTCAGCGTGATCGGCCGGAAACGCCGCACGGTGGCGCCGACAATCGCGTCGAAACGCTTTTGCCCGGCGGCAATGTCCTGCTCGATCTGATCGACCAGAATCACCGAGTTGCGCATGATGATGCCAAACATCGCAATCACGCCGAGCATTGCGACGAAGCCGAACGGCTGGCCAAACAGCAGCAGCGTAAAGACGACGCCGATCAGCCCGAGCGGTGCGGTGAGCACTACCATCAGCACGCGCGCGAAACTCTGCAACTGAATCATCAGGAGTGTCAACACGGCGATGACCATGATCGGCATCTGCGCATTGATCGACGTCTGGCCCTTGCCGCTTTCCTCGACCGAACCGCCGATCTGGATCCGGTAACCGACGGGCAGGGTGGCGCGGATCTGGCTCAGCGCCTTGTCGACAGCATGCGTGACGTCGATGCCTTGCGCGCCCGGCGCAACGTCCGACTGCACGGTGATGGTCGGCTGGCGATCGCGTTCCCAGATCACGCCGTATTCGAGATCGTTGCGCAGATGGCCGAGCGTGCCGAGCGGCACCGCGCCGTTCGGCGTGGGTATGGCCAGCGTGATGAGTTTCGCCGGGTCCACGCGCTCCGCTTTCGGCGCGCGCAAATCGACGCTGATCAGCTTGTCGCGCTCGCGATACTGGGTGACCGTATAGCCGGAGAGCGTCATCGCGAGGAAGCCGGAAATGTCGTCGGAGCTCACGCCCAGTTCGCGAGCTTTCTTCTGGTCGACTTCGAAGCGCACCGAACGCTCGGCGGGTTCGTCCCAATCGAATTGCACGTTGCGCGTGCCGCGGTCCGCGCGCAGCGTCGCGGCGACGCGTTCGGCAATCGAGCGCACGGTCGCGATGTCGTCGCCGCTCACGCGGAACTGCACCGGATAACCGACCGGCGGCCCGTTTTCGAGGCGCGACAGGCGCGTGCGGATCGCGGGGAAGTTGTTGCGCAACTCGGGTTCGAGCCACTGCGCGAGTTTCTCGCGGTCTTTCACGGACTTCGCGGTGATCACGAATTGCGCAAAATTCGGCTGCGTCAATTGTTGATCGAGCGGCAGATAGAAACGCGGCGCACCCGTGCCGACGAAATCCACCGTCTGATCGATTTCGGGCCGGCCCACGAGCGCTTTTTCGAGCCGCTGTGCTTCGCGCAACGTGGCGTCGAACGACGCGCCCTCGGGCAGCCGCACGTCCACCAGTAGCTCCGGCCGGTCGGAACTCGGGAAGAACTGTTGCGGCACGAGCGTGAAACCCGCCATTGCGACCACAAACAGCACGACCGTGATCGCCAGCACGACAAAGCGCCGCTCGATACACCAACCGATCCAGCCACGCAGACGCGTGTAGAAGCGCGTGTCGTAAATGTCGTGCTCGTGGTCGTCGGCCTCGTGCGCCTGGCGCTTGCGCTCGGGCAGCAGATGATAGCCGAGCAGCGGAATCAGCACGACGGCCGCAAGCCACGACGCAATCAACGCGATCGCCGAGACTTCGAAGATCGAGCGCGTGTATTCGCCCGTGCTCGACTTGGCCAACGCAATCGGCAGGAAACCGGAGACCGTGACGAGCGTGCCCGTCAGCATCGGAAACGCCGTACTGGTGTATGCAAACGCCGCGGCACGCGTGCGGCTCCAGCCTTGTTCGAGCTTCACCGCCATCATTTCGACGGCGATGATCGCGTCGTCGACCAGCAAGCCGAGTGCGAGCACCAGCGTGCCGAGCGATACCTTGTGCAGTCCGATGTCGAACAGGTACATGCACAGCGCGGTGACGGCGAGAACTACGGGGATCGAGATCACGACCACCATGCCGGTGCGCACGCCGAGCGAGACGAGGCTCACCACCAGGACAATAGCGACGGCTTCGGCCACGGCTTCGAGGAAGTCGTCGACGGACTGCTCGACCGCATGCGGCATGCTCGACACTGCGGTGAGTTGCAAGCCCGCCGGCAGAGCCTTGCGCAAGCGGACGGTTTCCGCGTCGAGCGCCTTGCCGAGACGGATGACGTCGCCGCCTGGCTGCATCGTCACGCCGATGCCGAGCACCGCCTTGCCGCCCCTGCGCATTTGCGTGACGACAGGATCGTCATAGCCGCGCTTGATGGTGGCGATGTCGCCGAGACGGAACGACCGGCCGTTGATGCGGATCAGCGTGTCGGCCAGCGCGGCGACGTCCTTGAACTGGCCCGTCGGACGCACGAACACGCGGTCGTCCGTGGTGGTCAGTGTGCCGGCTTGCGATACCGCGTTCTGCGAGTTGATCGCCTGGCCGAGCTGCTGCGGCGAGATGCCGAGTCGCGTGAGTTGCGTGTTGGTGATCTCGATATAGATGTGCTGATCCGGATCGCCGAAATAATCTACCTTGGCAACGCCGGGCACGCGCAGCAGCACGGTGCGCAACTGGTCCGCATAGTCGTGCAGTTGCGCGGGCGAAAAGCCGTCGCCTTCGAGCGTGTAGATGTTGGTGTAGACGTCGCCGAATTCGTCGTTGAAGAACGGGCCTTGAACGCCTTGCGGCAAGGTCGCCGCGATATCGCCGACTTTCTTGCGCACCTGATACCAGGTTTCGGGCACGTCCTTGACCGGCGCGGAGTCCTTCATCGAGAAGAACATTAGCGACTCGCCGGGGCGCGAGTAGCTGCGCACGAAATCGATAGCGGGCGTCTCCTGCAATTTGCGGCCGATGCGGTCCGTAACCTGTTCCTGCACCTGCCGCGCGGTGGCGCCCGGCCAGAACGTGCGGATCACCATCACGCGGAACGTGAACGGTGGATCTTCGGATTGCGCGAGCCGTGTGTACGCCAGGATGCCGAACGCGGTGGAGAGCGCGATCAGGAAGACGACCAGCGCCTGATGGCGCAACGCCCACGCGGACAGGTTGAAGCGTCCCTCTTCGGGCGTGGTGCTCATGAAGCGAAGTCCTCGGGATGCAGTGGCGCAATCGCGCGGACCTTTTCGCCGGCGCTCACGGTGTGCACGCCTTGCAGCATGACGCGTTCGCCGTCCTTCAGGCCTTGGCTGATGACGATCGTGCGTTCGTTGTAGCGCGTCACGGTAACGCGGCGCAGTTCCAGCGTGCCGACGCCCGAGGCCTTCTCCGCCGCACCCACGACCCACACGGCGGGCTGCGTGCCGTCGTGGAACAGCGCGGTGGCAGCCAGCACGAAGAAGCCGTGCTGACCTTCGGCGCCGCCCGCCGACGACGGCGACGATGAGGGCGACGATGAGGGCGACGACAGCGCGACGTCCGCGGTCATGCCGAGGCGCACGTCGGGGCCGGGATTGTCGAGCGTGAGTTTCGCGCGATAGGTGCGGCTTTGCGGGTCGGCGGCGGGCGACAGTTCGCGCACGCGCGCGGTGAACTTGCGGCCCGGCAGCGCGCCGAGCGTGACGTTCGCCGTCTGTCCTACCGAAAGCCCGGCGAGCGCGCTTTCCGGCACGTCGCACACTACATCGACCTCGCCGCTCCACGCGAGGCTGTAGACGGCCTGGCCTGCCGACACGTTCTGGCCCGTGTCGGCCTGCTCGGCGGTAATCACCCCGGCGTGGTCGGCTACGAGCGTGGTGTATTGCAACTGATCTTTCGACAACGCCGCCTGCTGGGCGGCCTGATCGCGTTGCGCAGCGGCGGAGGCATACGCATTGGTGGTCTGCTCCAACTGCGCGGGCGCGATCAGATTCTCTTTGGCCTGCGCCTGATCGCGGTCGAGCTGCTGTTTCGCGTACGTGTAGCTGTGCTGTGCGGCGGCTAGCTGGGCCTGCGCGCTGGCCGCGTTCTTCTGCGCGTCAGCGGGGTCGAGCCGGGCCACGATTTGCCCATTCTTCACCACGTCGCCAAGACGCACGCGCCGTTCGACGATCTTGCCACCGACGCGGAATGACAGCGGCGTCGAATAGCGCGCCTGCACTTCAGCGGGCAGTGACGTGACCGGCGCCGTGTTGCCGTCCGCATGGACCGCGACGGCCACGACCGGACGCGGCTCGGGCGCCGTGACCTCCTTCTTCGAACACGCATTCAACGCGAAGACGCCCGCGAGAGCGAGCGCGAAGGCGGCGCCGCGCAGATGCCCGGGCCGTGCAAGGCGATGGAACGGCTGGTGCATCGTTGACGATGCGGCAAAATCGGGACGCTTCACAATTACCCCAGCGGAAGACAGCGAACGAATACAGCAAGCCACAGCGGCCTACCGGCCAAGAGCGCAGGCCGAATCATGCAATTGGCATACGCGTCTGATTTCCAATGACGAAGCGCATTCTAATACACACCTGTATTTGAATGTTAGTGTGAATTTGAATTCTTTTCGGTGCTAGACTGGCGCCCATGAAACGGCAACGACTGACACGCGAGCAGAGCAAGGACCAGACGCGCCAGCGTCTGCTCGATGCTGCGCAAGCAATTTTTATGAAAAAGGGCTTTGTCGCGGCGAGTGTCGAAGACATCGCCGGGGCGGCGGGCTATACGCGCGGGGCGTTCTATTCGAACTTCCGCAGCAAGAACGAGTTGTTTCTCGAGCTGCTGCGGCGCGACCACGAAACCATGCAGGCAGGCTTGCGGGCTATCTTCGAAAGCGCGGCCACGCGTGAGGAGATGGAACAGCGCGTGATGCACTATTACAGCAATCTGCACCGCGAGAATAAATGCTTTTTGCTGTGGGTGGAGGCGAAGCTATTGGCCGCGCGCGACGGCCGCTTCCGGCTGCGCTTTAACGCATTCCTGCACGAGAAGCTTGAACAGCTCGCTGCCTGCGTCCGCGAGTTTTCGGCGCTGGTGGGCATGCCGTTGCCATTGCCGCCCGAGGTGCTGGCAATGGGCTTGATGGGTTTGTGCGACGGCGTGCAGTTCTTCTACACCGTCGATCCGCAGAATGTGCCGAGCGAAATGGCAGAAGCAGTGCTTGCCGGATTTTTCTCGCGCGTGGTGTTCGGGCGCAGTACCTGATGCGTGGGGTGCGAGAGGCGTGACGGCCACGAGATGAGCATGCTGCGAGGCGGATCACTTCGCGTCACGTGAGGTGGGGCGATTCAGGTGCGCCCGCGCTTTCGGCGAAAGCGCTGGATCAGTTCGTCGCCAGTTGCGTGCAACTATCGGCGACCGGGCTAGCGCAGACAAGCGAATACTCGCCGCTGTAGCGCAAGACTTGCGCGCTCGCATGCAGCACCACCTTGATGTCAGGGCATCGCTCATAAGCGATGAAAGCCGAGCAGGCCGCCGCGGACCAGCAGACCAGCGAAAACGCGATTCTTTCGAAAAGTTGGAAACGATGTGGCATGGCAGTCAGCGATGAATTCGGTTCGGGCGCTATCTTACCAGCAGCTAAGGGTTTATACCTACCACAAATCGCAATAACGCTTGAAACAGTGTTGCGTGGCGTCGGCAAAACTGACGCGATTGTCATGAGCAGGTCAGGGTTGGGACAGGTCCGATCGATACAATCGATTCGTTGGGCAAATCCCCGCGCGCCTTGCCGCACGGGTGCTTCAGGCGGCAGCGCTGCGCCGGCCCGGCACATCGAGACAGTCGCGAGGCAGGAGTCGTCCCATGAATCAATTGCAGTCGATGCGCGTTTTCGTCAAAGTGGCGGACTTCGGCAGTTTCGTCGGCGCGGCGGGCGCGCTGGATCTTTCTACCGCTGTGGTCACGCGCCACGTGGCGGATCTTGAGGCGCGTCTCGGCACCCGTTTGCTGAACCGCACCACGCGCCGTCTTTCGCTGACCGAATCGGGCGCGACCTATCTGGAACGCGTGCGCCACATTCTCGACGACCTAGAAGGCGTCGAGCAGATGGTGGTGGCGCGCCATCACGAGCCAGTCGGTACGCTGCGGATCGTCGCGCCGGTGGTGTTCGGGTTGCAAAGCCTCGCGCCGGCGGTGCAGGCGTACGCGGCGCGCTATCCCGATGTGGTGCCCGACCTGACGCTCGCCGACCGGCAGGCCGATCTCGTCGACGATGGTTTCGACGTCGGCATTCTGGTCGGGCGTCCGGCACGCAGCGCGAGCATTGTCACGCGGCGGCTCACCACCTGCCAGTTGACCGTCTGCGCGACGCCGGCTTATCTGGTGCAGCATGGCACGCCGACGCGGCCGGAACATCTGCTGGATCATCCGTGCCTGAGCCGGCCGCCGGAGCAGGGCGGCGAAGAGCGCGTGTTCAGCGGGCCAGATGGGCTGGTCCGCGTGCGGCCGGCCAATGCCATCGCCGCAAACAATAGCGAAATGCTGCGGCAGTTCGCGCTGCTCGGCATGGGCGTCGCGATCCTGCCGAGCTATCTGATCGGCCGCGATCTGGCGGCGGGGCGGCTCGTGCCATTGCTCGACGATTACCGGCTGCCGGAGATCGAGATCACGATTGCCTATCCGAGCCGCCTTCACTTGCCCGCGAAGGTGCGAACTTTTGTCGATCACCTGGTCGAGCATTTTCAGCCGGACGCCACTGCGCCGGCGCGCGATTCACGATTCGCGAAACCGGCGTGTCCCGCTGCCGGTTCCGTGGCCCGGCGCGCGCCGCCGCGAGCGGCTGCGCCGACGCCGTTGCCCGCATAACGGCTCCCGGCGGCGGGCTGGCGGCTGGCGGTTTGCGGTTTGCGGCTAGATCCAGACGTCGTTGGCGGCCGTGCGCTCACTGGTTTCTTCACCGGTATTTTTGACGCCGCGCGGTTCGATCAGCAGCAGCTTGACCTCGCGTTCGGCGAACGGCTTGTGCTCCGTGCCCTTTGGCACGACGAACATTTCGCCCGCCGACAGCATCACGAAGCCGTCGCGCATGTCGATGCGCAACTGGCCGTCGAGCACGATGAAGGTTTCGTCGGTATCCGCGTGCTCGTGCCACACGAAATCACCTTCGATGCGCACGATCTTGAACTGGTAGTCGTTCATCTCCGCGATGACGCGCGGTTGCCACTGGTCGTCGAAGAGCGCCAGTTTTTCGGCGAAATTGATGGCGCGGTAGGTCTGTGGGGTGGGCTGGTTATTCGACATGCGTGCTCCTCCTGAAAGTGGTTGCCGTCTCAGGAAAGAGCGTACCGCGCGACGCGCCGGCAGGTCTTGAACGTTTGTGAGCGCGCGGGGTGCTGCGCGTTGGCGCTTACCTTTCGGGCTTACCTCTGGCGCTCAGCGGCCGCTTTGCGACGAAGTCCCGAGCATCTTGAGCCACTGCGCCGGCGCCACACCCCACGCGCGTTTGAAGTGCCGCGTCATATGGCTCTGGTCGGAAAAGCCGCTCGCGGCGGAGGCGTCGGCGAGCGGCATGCCGGCCACCGCCAGTTGCCGCACGAGATCGAGGCGTCGCATCGTCAGATAGCGGTGCGGGCTGGTACCAAACAGCGCGCGAAAATCGCGTGACAGACTCCAGCGGTCGCGGCCGGCGGCGACCGCGAGTTCGTCGAGCGTGACCGCGCGATCGAGCGAGGCCAGCAGGTATTCGCGGGCCCGCCGCGCGGCGGCGTAGTCCACCGGACGGCGCGTGGGCGCAGTGCCCGCTACCGCGTCGAGCGCGATGGCGAGATCGTAGAGCCCGTCGTCCCGTTCGAGCGGATCCATCGCGCGATCCATAGTGCGCAGCAGGCTTTCGCTGGCCGCGAACAGACGCGGATCGTCCGACAAGCCGTTCTTCACGTAGGGCAAAGGCTTGCCGCCGAGCGCCTGCTGGAACAGCGCCGGGTCGATATAAATCATGCGGTAACGGAAGCCTTCGCCGGTGCCGGCCTGGCCGTCGTGCGGCTCATCGGGATGCAGCACGATCGTGCCGCCCGGCAAACTGCTGCGCACGCTGCCGCGATAGCGAAAGCTCTGCACGCCCGCCAGCGTCCGGCCAATTGCATAGGTATCGTGGCGGTGCATCGCGTAGCCGGCGCCGTGGAAAAACGCTTCGATCCGCTCGATGCCGCCCGCGCCACTCGTTTCACAAGCGCCACCCGCAGCGTCCGATTGCGGCGAGCGATAGATCCAGTCCGCGCCGCGCCTTTCCACCGAAGCAATCAAAGACCGCGGCGCATCCGTCTGCCCGCTCACGCGCTCAGGCCCGGCCCATAATTGCCGCCGATCAGACACGTGACCGACGCGACGTCGACATAGTCCTGTTCAGGCAGGCCGTCGAGCATCGACAGCACCTCGTTGCTCGCGCCGGCTTCGCGCGCGGCGTCGACGAGGGCGTCCTTGTTGGCGGGGAAATGGACTTCGCTGAGCACGTCGGAAATCTGTAGATCGATGGATTCCCCGGGAATTGACGATGCGGTCATGCAAGCGCTCCTGTTGTACGTTGGATGGATCGTTGCCGCTGCTCAAGGCCAGTGCAAAGGCCGTTAACATACCGCCGGGACCGCCGCCCCGAAGGCGACACGCGGTCGTCCACGGCCACTCATGGTCATTCGAAAAAACCCCGCAACAAGCCCCGCATTCAAGTCTGCAGGCGCTCGTTGCGCGGCGCGAAACCCCGTCCCAAATGTCGCGACTTGGGCAAGACGATGTGCTGCCATTGCTGCGGACGATTATCGTCCGTGACCGCCACGTCAGGCGCCGCGGGGGCGACTGGCGCCGCGTTGGCGCGTTCGGCAAGGTCGCTGGCGGGCGTGCCGTCCTGCGCGGTGTGGACCGGCGCGGCAAAGCACGAAGCGGACAGCGTCACCATGGTCAACAGTGTCGAGGTTTTCATGCCCGACCTCCTAAGCTCATGCGGCGCTGACAAATGAGCAAGTGCTGTGCCGTCCCCGCGTCGAAAGGAAAGCGCAAGCTGCGCGCGGCGTGGGTGCAAAGCCGCGTGCTTTCGCGATGCGGGGACGCAGCGATTGCGGCAACGCACGTGCATCGGCGATCCCTCATTGTAGATCGCCGATGATGGCGCGGGAATGGCAGTCTGATCGCATCCGCGCCACGCGTTCCCCTGCACGCGGCCGCGGGTTTCAAGGACGGACTTTTGCCCAGCGATCGCTAGCGGAGCGCCTCAAAGCGCGTCCACGGCCATGACGGCCGGTCGCGCATATAGCCGTTCAGCCAGTTCCATTGCGGATGCCGTTTCATGAACGCCTGAGCGTCGAACGGCCGTCCGCACGGATGACCCCAGCGCGCGGTGAACGCCATCTCGCGCGCCATTGCGCTGTCGACCACCTTGCCGTCGTTCGCGCCCCACGGATTGAACGGCCCGTGATCGGAGCCGCCGAAGCGCGCGTCGTCCAGTTCCAGATGCCCGCAGATCGTGCGCGAACACGGGTTGTCGTTGCGATCGAGATAGACGTCGTGATGATCGGCGATCATCGCCTTCGCAAGCTCCACGTCGATCTTGCCGCGATGCATCTCCTCGAGTTGCATGAAGCGCAGGCGCCGCGCGCCGTTCTTGCGCACGTCCGTATAGTCTTCGCCTTCGCCGATGCATTCCTGATTACGGATCTTCAGATCGGTCGCCGTGTTGTAGCCGCTATAAAAACCGTTCTTCGTGCTTTCGAAGCCGGAATAGTGCAGCCCCAGTTCGTAGCGCGCGATCTCGCCGGTTTTCGTGTCGCCCAGTAGCCAACTGTTCGCGTAGCCCCCGTTGTTCGCGATGGCGAACATCTCGCACCATTCGCCGATGCTGTTCGCGTACTGCGACGCGCGTCGTGAGCGGTAGAACTCGGGCGCGCCCGCGGCGTTGTAGCCGACGAAGTTCGAAATGGTGGTTTCGGTCACCATCAGCCCGGCGGCCGTGACCCAGAAATCGGTGAGGCTGGAAATGCAGCCCGGCAGGCCTTGCATCAAAATGCGGTTACCCTGGTCCGGCACGATGTCGAACACGACGTTGAACGCGTCGCCGGCGGCGTAGCGGTCCCACGAGTTGTGCGCCATCACGATGCGGCCGTCGCGGGTCGCATTGCCGGTCGCGATGAACGCACTGCAATGGTGGCCGCGCCGGCCTCGCCACGGCTTGAGTCCGAGGCTCGGCTTCTGTTGTGCCGCGTGCGTGGGCCACCAGCTTTGCAGCAGATCCATGTAGCCGTTCCATGCCAGCACTTCGGCGAACGGCAGCTTCGCGCCGTCGGCGATGCCCTGGATTTCGTCGGCGAATTCGGTGTCGAGTTTGTTGGCGAACTGGGCGACCGCGGCGTCGACGAACGTGTCGAAATCTTCGCCGGTGTCCCACTTCGCGAGATAGCGGGCGGTGTGGATTGCATTCTGGATTTCTGTGGCGAGCAACTGGCCGTGCTGTTCGCCGCGGTCGTACGGCTCGCCTTCGATATGCAGAAAAATCCAGCCCGCCTGGTCGCGTCGCACGGCGTCGAGGGACGGTTCGCTCATCTTCGCTCCGATCGAATGGCGGGCATCTCGGCGCGCCCGTCCTGGCGTAACCCGCGCTGTCGGCAATGCAGCCCCAGCGTTTTTCCATTGTAGAGAGTTTGCCGACCTTTGCACGGGCGCGACACCCGCGTCGAGACTCCCGCCGCGCTGCGCTCAGCGCGTCGGATTCATGCGGAAATAAGCGTCGAGCAACGACGTTTTATAGACCACGCCCGCGAGCCGCGGATGCGCGGCGCTGTCGACAACCGGCAGGCGTTCGCCCTGGAACGCCATGAAGTGCTGCAGAGCGACGCCAAGCGGCATGTCTGGCGTCAGCACGTCGAAATGAGGCTGCAGATAGTCTGCCGCGGTTCGCGTCGAGGTATCCCGTTTGTCGAGCAGGTCCGATGTGATGTCCTTGAGTGCCACAACGCCGAGAAACGCGCCGGATTCGTTGGCCACGTACAGATACTTCACCGGATATTCGAGGAACACGCGCGTCATGTCATGCACGGTCGCGTTGGGCGGCACCACCGTTTGAGCTGGACGGATCAGCTCGCGCATCTGCGTTGCGCGCAGGCGCGTGCGCTCCAGTTCTTCCTGATTGCGGCGCAGTGTGATTTCATACATGGATGTCTTGGCGATCGCGCGCGACACGAAGTACGCGACGACGCACGAGAGCATCAGCGGCAGCACGACCTGGTAGCTGAGCGTCATTTCGAAGATCATCAGAATCGCCATCAACGGCGCCTGGGTGGCGCCCGCGAGAAACGCGCCCATGCCGACCATCGCATACGCGAACGGCGCCGAGGTGCCGTGCGGCCACAGCGCATGCATGCCCTGGCCGAACAGCGAGCCGACCACCGCGCCGACAAAAAGCGTCGGCGTGAATACGCCGCCCACCGCACCGGAGCCGGCGGTGGCCGCCGTGGCGATCAGCTTGAACACCAGCACGACGACGAGCGCGCCCCACGTCCACGGCGAATGCAGCACGGAATTGACGACGCTGTAGCCGTTGCCCCACACCTCGGGCGTCCACACCGACAGAATGCCGACCACGAGCCCCCCGAGCGCGAGCCGCGCGGGCAGCGGCACAGGCAGCTTGCGAAACAGCGCCTTCGAGCCGTCGAGCAGCCGCAGAAACTGGGGCGCCGCCGCGCCGCACAGCAGGCCGAGTGCGACGAACAACAGCACCTCGACGCCTGCTACCGGCGGGAACACCGGCATTTCGTACGGCGGCTTGTAGCCTGCGAATTCGCGCATCGTGATGTTAGCTACGACGGCCGCAACTACCACTGGCCCAAAGCTTTCCATCGCGATGGAGCCGAGCACGATCTCGGTGACGAAAAACGCGCCCGCGATCGGCGCGTTGTACGCCGACGTGATACCCGCCGCCGCGCCGCATGCGACGAGCAGGCGCAGCCGCGGCGGATCGAAGTGCACCCAGCGTCCGATCAGCGAGGCGGCCAGCGCAGCAAGCTGCACCATCGGACCTTCACGGCCGATGGAACCGCCGCTGGAAATTGTGAACAGCGACGACACGCTGCGCCACAGGCTCAGCTTCACGGGCACGACGCCATCGCCGATGGCGACCGCTTCCATGTAGTCGATGTGATTGCATTTGTCGGCGTGACGCTGGGCGATCAGCAGAAAGAAGCCCGCTATCAGGCCGCCGGCCGCGGGCAGCCAGATGCGCACCGTCCACGGCAAGCTGCGCGCCATTTCAACGAAGCTGCCGGACTTGCCGACCACCGCCAGTTGCAACGCCTCGATACCGTGGCGAAAGGCGATGGTCGCGAAGGCGCCCGCGACGCCCACCACCACCGACCAGACCAGCATCGTATGAGCGTCGGAGAGACGGAAAAGGTCTTGGGCGCGGGTGCGCAGCTTCAGCAGGAAGGAAAGCACGTCGGCGGTACGGGGCGTGAAGATGGGTTGAAAAGCGCGCACGATAACAGCAGCGCGCCCGCTGGATCAAGCGGGCGCGTGGCGGGTCGTGAACGGGGAATGGCAGCGCGGATCAAGCCGCCGCCTTGTCGAGTTCCGGATAGTGCCGGAAGATACACGCCTCGTTATGTTCGATGCGGCGTTCCGACTGCAGATAGGCGGCGATCTTCGGCCGCTCCATCACCGCCTCGTGCAAAGCGGCGAGTCGCGGATAGTGCTCGCCGAAGCGTTTGAGCGCGCGCGGGAAAGCGTACAGCAGTCCGTCGATCAACTGGAACATGGAGAGGTCGACGTAGGTGAGCGCGTCGCCCACCATAAATGTGTCGCCGGCGGGATTCTGCTTCAGCACACGCTCGAAGTACTTCATGAACTTTGGAATCCGGTTGTCGATGAAATCATGCGCGCGCGCCTTCGCGGCGTCTTTCTGGTCTTCGTAATACAGATTGCTGGCGAGCGGATGATGCGTGTCGTGCGCCTCGGTCACCACGTCGGCGATGGTCAGTTGCAGGCCGTTGGCGACGTAGCGCAGGCTTTCCACGGACGGCGCGAGGTTCAGGCGCGGCCCGAGATAGAACAGGATGTTGGCGGTCTGCGCGATCACCAGATCGCCGTCTTTCAGAAACGGCGGCGCGAACGGCGGATACGGTTCGTCCTTGCTCTTCATCACCGCCATCATCGCGCCGGTGCCGAGGCCCTCCGACGGCTCGCCGCGCGCCACTTCCACATAGTCCGCGCCGGCTTCTTCCAGCGCCAGCCGCACAAATTCGCCACGGCCTTGCAGGCCGTCCCAGTAGTAAAGTTCCAGGCTCATCGATTGGTCCTCATTCCGGTTGCATGAACGCTGCGTCGCACGCGTCGTGCGAGCAGCCAGTATGCCGCGCGAGCGCGCCGGATAGTTTCCCCGAATGCGCAAAACCCCGCGCGCGGCGGGGTGGATTCAAGGCGAGGGCGGTTCAGCTGAACAGGCGCTGGACGGTCCATGTGATACCCAGTCCGCCGGCAATGAGCCACACATACAGAATCAGGCCGGTAGTCAGCGCCCGAGGGCCCGCCTGACGAATCTGCGAAATGCGCGTTTCGATGCCGAGAGCGGTCATGGCCATGGTCAGCGCGAAAGTGTCGAGCGTGTTCAGCGTGGTGGTCGCGGCATGCGGCAGCACATGCAGCGAGTTGATCACGACGAAGGCGAGGAAGCCGAGCGCGAACCAGGGAATTGCGAGCTTGCCCTGATGGTCCTGATGAATGGAAGCGCCTTGCTGCGAATCTGCCGTCCTTGCGTCGCGGCTCTTCGCCCGGTTGGCGCGATTCACCCACACGCCCACCGCGAGCAGCACCGGCACCAGCAGCATCACGCGAGTCATTTTGACGATGGTGGCGATGTGCGTTGCTTCCGGGCTCACGTTGCTGGCCGCGCCGACCACCTGCGCCACTTCGTGAATCGTGCCGCCGAAGAACAGCCCCGCGCCGACCGTGTCGAGATGCAGCCAGCCGGCCTTGAACAGAACCGGATAAAGGAACATGGAGAGCGTGCCGAACAGCACCACGCTGCCCACGGCCATTGCGCTCTTATGCGGCTTCGATTGCAGCGTGGACTCGAAGGCGAGCACGGCGGCCGCGCCGCAGATCGCGCTGCCCGCGGCCGTCAGGAGCGCGGTGTCGCGGTCGAGCTTCATGATTTTGATGCCGGCCCACGTGCCGATCAGCAGCGTGCTCACGACGATCAACACCGATTCCGCGAGCCCGGGCAAGCCGACCTGGGCGATTTCCTGAAGGCTTACGCGCAGCCCGAAGAACGCGACCGCGATGCGCAGCAGTTTGCGCGCCGAAAAATTCACGCCGGCGGCCCAGCTAGCCGGCATGCCGTCGCGCAACGCGTTGCCGTAGATCGCGCCGGCCACGATGCCCACGATCAGCGGACTCAGACCTAGCCCCGCAATGGCCGGGATTTCGGCGATACGCGTCACGGCAGCGGCAAAGAGGCCGACGAAAAGAATGCCGTTGAGTTGGCCGCGAGTGAATGATGCTTCGGACGTGACAGCGGTGAGGCGAGCGGTGGTCATGGTTCAGCCTTTGTGACTGACGGGATTCGATGGGCTAATCCTAAATTAGATATATCGATATGAAAAATCGTGATTTAGAATGAAAAGTATCAGCGATTCTGATATTTAACTGCGATGACCCCCGATCAGCTTATAACTTTTGCCGCCGTTGCGGAGCATCGGAACATTAGCCGCGCGGCACTGGCCTTGCATCTGTCGCAACCGGCGGTGTCCGGCCAGTTGCGTCAATTGCAGGACGAATTCGGCGAGCCGCTCTATCAACGAGACGGCCGCGGCGTGCGTCTAACGCCAGCCGGCGAACAGCTCGCGAGCTATGCCACGCGGCTGCGCGACACCTGGCGGCAGGCGCATGCGTATCGCGACGCGTTGCGCGGCCTGGAACACGGCACCTTGCGGATCGGTGCGACCACGACGCCCGCCAGCTACCTGCTGCCATACCTGATCGCGGACTTTCACCGGCGGTATCCGGAGGTGACGCTCCATACCGCCGACGGCAACACGACCGATATCATCGGCGCGCTGGGCTCGGTCGACATCGCGTTGATCGAAGGTCCGGTGGGTGCGGATCTGCCGCCGGATACGGCTGTGCACGCGTGGCGCGAGGACGAGATCGTGGCGATCATGCCGCGTTTGCATCCGTTGGCGCAGTCGGCTGAGGGCACGGCGATGGACCTTGCAGCGCTCGGCGCGCAGCCGCTGATCGTGCGCGAAGCCGGTTCGGGCGTGCGGCAGGTCGTCGAGCGTGCGTTCGCACGGGCGGGCGTGCCGATGCGCGTCGCACTGGAAATCGCGGGCGTCGAAGGCGTGAAGGAAGCGGTGCGGGCGGGCATGGGCATCGGCTTCGTCTCCGCTATGTCCATGCGCCACGAGACCGGCGCGCTATGCGTGTTTTCGCTGAGTCCTGAGCCGCTCACGCGGCGGCTGTCGATTGTCGTGCCGCACGCCAGCGCGCCGTCCCGCGTGGTTCAGCAATTTCTTGCGCTTTGTCTCGCGGACGGCGCGTGAGCCTTGGCCTCGTAAACCGCAGCGGGAAACAGCGAACCGAGCGGCCCTAGTCCCGTCGCCGCGCTCGCCTGGGGATTTCCACTATGGTGCGCGGCGCGGGCCTCGGCGCACTATTCGGGCATCGCAAGCGCTTCGGCGCTTTTTTGAAATGTACGTTTGGAACCGGTTCCAAGCGCCTAGGCGCTCGAAAAATCGGCTGGTGACGATATGACGAACACAGTGGAAGTAGCGATTGTCGCGAGCGCTTTTGGCGCCGACCCGGTGCGCACGGCGGGCCATCGGAAGTGGGCGGAAGCCAGCCGGCGGGCCGGGGCGGCCGGTTTCGAGGTGCGTCGCGAGTTATTCGGCTATGAAGCTGACGCCGCCTTGCAGCGCCTTCGGGCACTGGGCAAGCAGATCGCGGAACTGGGTTTGTGGTCCGTGTATTCGACGCCGGCGTCACTGTACGCGGCAGACGGCCAACTCGACGCCGCAGCGCTGAGCCTCGCGCTCGACCAGGCGACGGCGCTCGGCGCGCGCTTCGTAAAGCTGCAGCTCGGCGCGTTTGCTCATCATGCGTACGGCGAGGCGATTGCCACGCACATGCGGGGCGCGAGCGTACGGCTCGTCGTCGAAAACGGGCAACTGGCGCGCGGGGGTTCACTGGCGCAATTCGTCGGCCTGTTCGATGCGTTAAAGCGCGAAGGCTGCGCGAACGTGCTCGGCATGACCTTCGATATCGGCAACTGGGCATGGTGCGGCGTGGCGCCGCTCGACGCCGCCGCGGCGTTGGCGGCGCATGTCGAGTATGTGCATTGCAAGGTCGCGGTCGGCGAGGGCGCGCGGCGCTTCGCGGCCGCGCCGGCCACCGACGATCCGCGCTTCGCCGCCGTGCTGGACAAACTGCCGCGCCATGTGCCGCGCGGCATCGAATTTCCGCTCGATACGGCGCGTATCGACGAGGACGCGGCGCACCGCGTCGCATGGCTGGCCGCCGCGTAGCGACGCGCGGGACCCGAGAGAGAAGTTGCAAACATAGTGCGCGGGCGCGAGCGAATCGGGCGGAAGCCAGAAAGCTGCAAATGCGGCAAATACGAACCGGCGCTGGCGACTGCGGAGCGCAAACCACGCAAGCGCAAACCCGCACATGCTAGCTGGCAAGCCAAAACCGCCCATGCCCAAACCACCAAACCGCAAGACAAAACACCGGCAAGCCACGACGCACACGCAGGAGCAAAGCATGACTAACTTAGACGCAGCACTCGACGTCATCACCTACGGCGAAGCGATGGCCATGTTCGTGGCCGCTGAAACCGGCGCGCTCGCCAGCGTCGGCCAGTTCACGAAACGCATTGCGGGCGCCGACCTGAATGTGGCGATCGGCCTTGCCCGGCTCGGCTTCAAAGTTGGCTGGATGAGCCGCGTCGGTAACGATTCGTTCGGCCAGTACGTGCGCGACACGCTGACGAAAGAGGGCATCGACCAGCGCTGCGTGAGCACCGACGAGCGCTATCCGACCGGTTTCCAGTTGAAGTCGAAGAACGACGACGGCAGCGATCCGGCAGTCGAGTATTTCCGCCGAGGCTCAGCGGCGAGTCATCTGTCGGTTGCCGATTACTTGGCGGATTATGTGCTGCCGGCGCGTCATCTGCATCTGACGGGCGTGGCCCCTGCTATCTCGGCAAGCTCGCGTGAGCTCGCCTTCCATCTGGCACGTGAGATGCGCGCAGCCGGAAGAACCATCTCGTTCGATCCGAACCTGCGCCCGACGCTGTGGCCGTCGCGCGCCGCGATGGTCGAAGGTCTGAACGCATTGGCCGCGCTCGCCGACTGGGTGCTGCCCGGCATCGGCGAGGGTGAGATTCTGACCGGCTACACGCAGCCCGACGACATCGCGAAGTTCTATCTGGAGCGGGGCGCGCGTGGCGTGATCGTCAAGCTCGGCGCACAAGGCGCGTACTTCCGCACCGCCGGCGAGGCCGCCGTGATCGCCGGCCAGCCGGTCGCGAAGGTCGTCGACACAGTGGGCGCGGGCGATGGATTCGCCGTCGGCGTGGTCAGCGCGTTGCTCGAAGGAAAGACGCTGCCGCAAGCGGTGGCGCGCGGCAACCGCATCGGCGCGCTGGCGATTCAGGTGATCGGCGATTCGGAAGGGCTGCCGAGCCGCGCCGAACTCGACGCGCTCGAACGCGGCGACTTACCCCGCATCGCACACGCGGCCTGAGTCGCGCGTACCGGACGCGGACCTGCGTGAATCCGCGCGTATCCGTGTGTGCCTGTGCGTGCCTGTGCGTGCCTGTGCGTGCCCGTGTGGGTGCGCACATATCCGCTCACGCGGCCTGGCCAACCACGACTGCTCGCATCAGAGCCGGGAAGCCAGGTCGCATCGATAACAGCAAGAGCGCCTGAAACGCGCCGCAAACCTCCGTTCATCATTGTTTCGGGAAGCCGTAAAGGAGACACCCCATGACTTCATCGCTTGCGATTCGCCGTTGGTGGACGATCATGCCGATCGTATTCATCACCTACAGCCTCGCTTATCTCGACCGCGCCAACTACGGTTTCGCGGCGGCGGCCGGCATCAACCAGGATCTCGGCATCAGCAAAGGACTCTCGTCGCTGATCGGCGCGCTGTTCTTCCTCGGCTATTTCTTCTTCCAGATTCCGGGCGCCATCTACGCCGAACGCCGCAGCGTCAAGAAGCTCGTCTTCTGGAGCCTGGTTCTGTGGGGCGGTTGCGCAGCGCTGACCGGCCTGGTCAGCAATATTCCGTCGCTCATGGTGATCCGCTTCGTGCTCGGCGTGGTCGAAGCGGCGGTGATGCCCGCCATGCTGATCTTCATCAGCAACTGGTTCACGAAGAGCGAGCGTTCGCGTGCCAACACGTTTCTCATTCTCGGCAATCCGGTCACGGTGCTGTGGATGTCGGTCGTGTCCGGCTATCTCGTGCATTCGTTCGGCTGGCGCAACATGTTCATCGCCGAAGGCGTTCCCGCGATTCTGTGGGCCGTGTGCTGGTGGTTCATCGTGCGGGACAAGCCGCAGCAGGTTTCATGGCTCACCCAGCAGCAGAAGGACGATCTTGCCGAAACGCTGCGCGTCGAACAGGCCGCGATCAAGCCGGTGCGCAATTACAGCGAGGCGTTCCGCTCGTCGGCTGTGATCAGGCTGTGCGCGCAGTATTTCTGCTGGAGCATCGGCGTCTATGGTTTCGTGCTGTGGCTGCCGTCGATCCTGAAGAACGGTTCGACGTTCGG
Organism: Paraburkholderia rhynchosiae; assembly: GCF_002879865.1. Taxonomy (GTDB): domain Bacteria; phylum Pseudomonadota; class Gammaproteobacteria; order Burkholderiales; family Burkholderiaceae; genus Paraburkholderia; species Paraburkholderia rhynchosiae. The sequence goes on along the minus strand of NZ_PNXY01000011.1, from coordinate 43,497 downwards.
CATGGTCGAAACCGGCTGGCTGTCGGCGCTGCCGTACCTCGCCGCGACCATCGCGATGCTTGCGGCGTCATGGGCATCGGATAAACTCAACCGCCGCAAAGTGTTCGTCTGGCCGTTCCTGCTGATCGGAGCGCTTGCGTTCGCGGCGTCGTATGCGCTCGGCTCCACGCATTTCTGGCTCTCGTATGCGCTGCTCGTGATTGCAGGCGCCGCGATGTACGCGCCGTATGGCCCGTTCTTCGCGATCGTGCCGGAACTGCTGCCGAAGAACGTCGCCGGCGGAGCGATGGCGTTGATCAACAGCATGGGCGCGCTCGGTTCGTTCGTCGGCTCGTATGTGGTTGGCTATCTGAACGGCGCGACTGGAACGCCCGCGGCATCGTATGCGTTCATGAGCGTGGCGCTGATCGCCGCCGTGATCTTGACGCTGATCGTCAAACCGCAACAGCAGGCGGCACAGCCACGGCACAAACTCGCTACACCGTTGCAAGGAAAATAAGCCGATGAAGAAAATCGTCGCCTGGAAGCCGCTGCCTGCAGATGTGCTGTCGTATCTGCAACAGCACGTGCAAGTTGTGCAAGTGGATCCCACGCAGCACGATACGTTCGTCGCCGCATTGCGCGACGCGGATGGCGGCATCGGTTCTAGCGTCAGGATCACGCCGTCCATGCTCGAAGGCGCGACGCGGCTCAAGGCGCTCTCGACCATCTCCGTCGGCTTCGACCAGTTCGACGTCGCCGATCTCACGCGGCGCGGCATCGTGCTCGCGCACACGCCCGACGTGTTGACGGAATCCACCGCCGACACCGTGTTCGCGCTGATCCTCGCGTCCGCGCGCCGGGTCGTCGAACTCGCCGATTGGGTGAAGGCGGGGCAGTGGCAACACAGCATCGGGACTGCGCAATTCGGCGTGGACGTGCAGGGCAAGACGCTCGGCATCGTCGGCTTGGGGCGCATTGGCGGCGCGGTCGCGCGGCGTGCGGCGCTCGGCTTCAACATGAAGGTGCTCTATACGAACCGCAGCGCGAACCGCGAGGCCGAAGAGGCTTACGGCGCGCGCCGCGTCGAGTTGCCGGAACTGCTCGCCAATGCCGACTTCGTTTGTCTGCAAGTGCCGCTCACGTCGGAGACGAAACACATGATCGGCGCGGCGGAACTCAGGTCGATGAAGAAAAGCGCGATCCTGATCAATGCATCGCGCGGCGCGACCGTCGACGAACAGGCGCTCATCGAAGCGCTGCAAAACGGCACGATCCACGGCGCGGCTCTCGACGTGTTCGAAACGGAACCACTGCCCGCGGACTCGCCATTTCTGAAGATGGCGAACGTCGTCGCGTTGCCGCACATCGGTTCGGCGACGCACGAGACGCGTCATGCGATGGCGCGCAACGCCGCGGAAAACCTGATCGCCGCGCTCGAGGGCACGCTTGCGACCAACGTCGTCAATCGTGAAGTGCTGGTACGGTGAGGAGCGTTGTGATGAAGCGTGCAATGCAAAACCGATGAGTACGACTTCGACATCCCAAACCACGCCGCGCCGCGCGACGATCACCGACGTCGCGCGCGAAGCCGGCACCGGCAAGACTAGTATTTCGCGCTATCTGAATGGCGAGACGAGCGCGTTGTCGCCGGAGTTGCGCGCGCGGATCGAGGCCGCTATCCAACGGCTCGACTATCAGCCCAACCAGATGGCGCGCGGTCTGAAGCGTGGCCGCAACCGGCTGATCGGCATGCTGCTCGCCGACCTCACCAATCCCTATAGCGTGGAAGTGCTGCAAGGTGTCGAAGCCGCGTGCCACGCGCTGGGTCTGATGCCGCTGATCTGCCACGCGGCCAACGAAGTCGAAATGGAGCGGCGCTATCTGCAACTGCTCACCACGTATCGCGTGGAAGGCGTGATTGTGAACGCGCTCGGTGTGCGCGAGGAAACGCTGCGGCCGGTGGGCAGCGGCGGGATTCCCGCGGTGCTGGTCGACCGTTCGGTCGAGGGGCTCGTCGCCGATATCGTCGGGCTCGACAACCGGGCGGCGGCCGAGCTCGGCACGCGGCATCTGCTCGATGGCGGCTTTCGCGAGATCTGGTTCGTCGTGCAGCCGTTCGAGCAGGTCAGTTCGCGGCGGTTGCGCGAGGCGGCGTTCCGCGAGGTGATGAGTACGCAGCCTGCTGCGGGTGTAAAGGATGCACAAGGCCATACCCTCGTGCTGAATCTCGCCGATCCGTTGCAGACAGAGCGCAGCCTCGCTGAGCTTGACCGCGCGATCGATGCCGCCAACAGCCATGCAGGTACCGTTGGCAACGCCGCGCGCGTCGCCGTGTTCGCGGCGAACGCGCCTGTCGCGCTGCGTCTCGCGTTACATCTCAAAGCACGTTACGGCGCCGACTGGCAGGCACGCGTCGCGCTGCTTTCCTTCGACGATCCCGAGTGGGCCGAACTGACCGGCATCACGACGATCCGCCAGCCCACCTACGAGATCGGCTACCGCGCGGTCGAGTTCCTGTATGAGCGCATCGAAGGCGTTCAGACCACCGCGCGCGACTGTCTGCTGCCGGGCGAATTGATCGTCCGCGCGTCGACCTCCCGCTGATTTGCAGAGCGACTGCACGCTGCTTTCGAGCCGACCTAGCGCCGATCTGCGATCATTCGGGCTGCGGCGCGCAGCGGGTGCGCGCCGGTCATCGCAAGGAAACTCATGGTTGTTGCACCGCTTACCCTGTCTAGCCTCGCCCTCGCGACGCTGCTGGTCGCCGCTTTGCCGTTTCTCATCTACCGCCGCCTGCGCCGGCCGCTTGCGCTGAAGCCGCGCGACGCGATCGTCGGCATCGCCGTGTTCGCGCTGTTCGCAATGGTGATCGAGCGCGCGCTGAACGACTACGTGCTGCATCGGAACGAGGCGACGGCCACCTTCCTCTCCAATCCGCTCGCCTTCGTCGTGTATGGTGCGATGGCGGCGGGCATCTGCGAGGAAGTGGGGCGCTTCATCGGCATGCGTCTGCTGATCAAACGCGCGGCGGCAAACGCAGCAAAGGCCGCGACGGCGACGACGGCGGCTTCAACGTCACACGCGCCGCGTACCGATGACGGCACTGCGCTCACTTACGGCCTCGGCCATGGCGGCGCTGAAGCGTGGCTCGTCGGCGTGCTCGTGCAGGTCCAGTGGATTCTGTTCGCGGTGTTCGAAAACCGCGGTCAGCTCGACGGCTATCTGAGCAATCTGCCGAGCGAATCGGTGATGCGCATCCATCTGATACTCGCCAATCTGACGCCGCAGACGGCCGGCATTTTCGCGCTCGAACGCGTGGCGGCGCTCGTGTTCCAGATCGGTTTGTCGGTGCTGATGTGGCGCGGTTTGCGGGCCGGCTGGCGCGGCATCCTGCCGCTCGCCATCGGGTTGCATGCGCTGGTGGACGTGCCCGCCGCGTTGTTCCAGGCGCAGCTCGTGCCGCTCGCGGCCGTCGACGCTGTCTATGCGCTGGGAGCGGTTGTCGTCATCGGGCTGCTGTTCAAAGCGTTCAGGCGTCCGTCCGTTCCGGCGCCGACCGCATGACGCGGTTGCGTCGCTAGCGCATTCGCTGTTGTTGATGACTCGGCGGTCTGCCACCGCTGTTGCAAACCCTTTGGCCTATCTTTCGGCGTATCCATGGAAGCTTACCAATACGACTGCGCGAATCCCGAGTTCGAGGAATTCGCGCGCGTTATCAGCGATCTCTTTCCCGAGCAGACGCAGTTCATCCAGCGAGCGGCCGAAGACGGCACGCCGACGCTGACGATTCACTGGGTAGCGATGCGCTTCGGCGCGGCCGCACGGCGCATCTTGATGACGGTGGAGATTGCGCCCACGGCGCTCGCTCGCTATCGGGCGTTGCCCGCGCGGTCGCGTGGCCGCAGCTTCGCGGTGCTGCGCGCGTATGTGGAAGCGAGCATCGGCTCGCTCGAGGAACAGTACGCGAACGGCGAAGCGGTGCCGCGTGAGGTCACGGTGGACCTCGGCGACGAGTTTGCGTGACGGCGTTCAGTCCGCGAGACGGTAGACCTTCGCAAAGCGCGCGGCCTGCACGACTCCATAATCGCCGGGCGCGTACTGCATGATCCAGTCGCCGGCGGCGCCGCGCAGCAGGTCGCCGCCGTTCGCCGAACGAGCCAGTGAGAACGCTTCGTTCATCTGTTTCGCGAGGACGACAGCGGGGCGATTGCGATAAGCGCCGGCCTCGCCATGCGTGAGGGCGGCGTCGGCGGGAATGTATTTGGCGTCGAAGCGTTCGCGCGAAACGACCCAGCGGTCGCCTGTCGATCCAGTGATCAGCGCGTCGCCTGGCAGATAGCGGTTCGGGCCTTCCAGGCTCATCAGTTCGCCTTGCATGGCGGCGAATTCGACGTGGACCGTTTCGTCTTTGATGACGCGGCGGGCGGCGGCGTCCTGGCTCAGGTCGAGGTTTTTGAGGTCGTTCATGAAGCGGGCAGGTGGGTGGTTCACGGCGTCGTCGGGACTTGGCGTCTTCGATCGCGGACCTGCATCATGCCAGACGCATCTTACGGCGCGCTTCTTTTGTGATGCGCGGCGCGGAAAACCGCACCGCGCGCGGTCGATCTTGCAGTCAACCTTGAAGTCGAGCTCACGGTTGAGCCCGCAGTCGACCTCGCAGTCGACACCTTACGGCTTGACCGTCGCGTCGCTTGCGGGCGCCGGCTTGCCGCTCTTGCCCTTGCCATGATGACGATGCCGGCCATCGACGCCGCCCGGCTGATGGAACGTCGTATCGGCGAGCTTTTTCTGCTCGGGTGAGAAGCTGTTATAGAGCGGATCGAACGCGTCGACCAGCTTCTTCATGCCGTCCGCATGCGCCTGTGCGATGGTGGCGTACTGCTTCATGTCCTCGAGTGCGGATACGTTCGCGGCGGCGCGGCGTTGCTGGAACAACTCGCCCATCGTCTGACCGTTGCCGCGCATCACGTCGGCGAAGGCTTTCCACTGCGGCTCCTGCGCCGAGGTGATCTTGAGTTGCGAATGCAGATAGGCGATGCGGTCTTCGACATTGCGCTCATGGCCTTCCTTGGCAACGGGTGCGGAAGCCGCTGCGCTCGAAGGCGCCGCAGCCGGTGCGGAAGCTTGTGCAAATGCGCCGCTCATCGCCACTGCGGAGGCCAGCATAACCAGTGCTTTTTTCATCGAAACTCCTGATGTCTGTTCGAATTGGGAGAGTTGGACAAGGCGTGCGGCGAGCGGCCCGCTTGCGCAGCGCAGGAACGTGCGGTAGCGCCCCGCTGCATGCCGCCCAGCCTCGGCATTGGCGCTATTAGTATCACGATATCTCTACAATGCGGCTCTTGTGCGACAAACGCTTACAACCGAAACGAACAGGAAATAGCGGGTGGATAAATTCGTCAGCATGGAGATTTTCGTGGCCGTAGTGGAGGCGGGCAGCCTGACGGCGGCGGCCGAACGCTTCGAGATTTCGTCGGCAATGGTCGGCAAGCACATCCGTTCGCTGGAAACGCGGCTCGGCACACGGCTCCTCACTCGCACCACGCGCCGTCAAAGCCTGACCGAGATCGGCCGACAATATTACGAGCAGTGCAGGCGCATTCTCGCCGACGTGAAGGACGCCGAGTCGCTCGCCGAGGCAATGGCCGCCGCGCCGCGCGGCGTGCTGAAGGTGACGGTGCCGCTGACCTACGGCGTGGAAGTGTTCTCGCCGGCGATGACCGACTATCTCACCGCATGGCCCGACGTCACGCTCGAACTCGATCTCTCGAACCGCGTGACCGATCTCGTGGAAGAGGGCTTTGATGCCGCGGTTCGCATCGGCCATCTGCCGGATTCGAGTTTCGTCGCGCGGCCGTTGAAGCCCTACCGCATGCGTGCTTGCGCGTCGCCGGCATACCTCGCGCGGGCGGGCATTCCGCGCACGCCCGCGGATCTCGCGCATCACGAATGCCTCGGCTTTCTACATTGGGGCCGCGAGGGCACTTGGCGTCTGGGCGGCGAAAGCGCCGCTGACAACCCGTTGCGCGCGGGGCGTTTTCGCGCGAACAACGGTCAGGCGTTAAAGGTGGCCGCATTGCATGGTTTCGGTTTGGTGCTGCAACCGGAAGCGCTGCTCGCCCGCGAGATTGCGAATGGAGAACTGGTGTCGGTGCTGGAAGAGCATCTGCCTGAAGGCGCGCCGGTTCATCTCGTCTATCCGCGCGACCGGCGCGCCACGCCCAAGCTCACCAGCTTCATTGACTTCGTGATAGAGCGCTTGGGCACATGAGCGCCGCCGCCGGACACTGAAGACGCGCGATAATCCGCTCCATTGCGACCACTTTTTCTCCTTCGATGAGACCTCCGCGCCTCGACCAACTCGACGACCTCGACCGCAACCTCGTGGCGCTGCTTCAGGCGAACGCCCGCGAAAGTGTCGCTAATCTCGCGCGCCAGCTCGACGTGGCGCGCACCACCGTGATCGCGAGAATCGCGCGGCTGGAGCGCAGCAACGTGATAGCGGGCTACAGCGTGCGGCTCGGCCAGGACGTGCTCGATTCCAGCATCTATGCGTATGTCGGCATCATCATCGCGCCGAAGCATGGGCCGGCCGTGCAGAAGCGCCTCGGCAAGATGCCCGAGGTTCAACTGCTGTGCGCGGTGAGCGGCGAGTTCGATTACGTGGCGTGGCTGCGCGCGGATTCGCCGGATCGTCTGAACGATCTGCTCGATCAGATCGGCGGAATGGAAGGCGTGGAGCGGACCACGACCTCGATCATTCTCGCGCGCAAGATCGACCGCGGCATGGTGTGAAAGGCGGCCGGCGTTGACGCCGTTATGAACGCGTTTTCGACGTTTTGTTCATAGCGTTCGTCGATATGTCGAAACCCGTCGTCATTGCGCAGCATTTTGCGCGTATGAACTGTTTTGGCTTCTCTCTACACTGTGACTCAAGGGTTCAGCCCGCCGGGCGCCGCGCTTCATCGCGGCGCAATTCAACTTGAGACAGCAGACAGAATAAGACCGGAGCAAGTGCTTTGCATGGGACTGGAGTAGCTCGCTAAAGCGCGAACTCCAGTCGACAGCTCAAGCGCCGACTCTGGTCGAGGAGAAGAACATGAAAGTAGCCATCGTTGGTGCAGGTTTGATCGGTCACACCATCGCTCATATGCTGCGCGAAACCGGCGACTACGACGTCGTTGCGTTTGACCGCGATCAGCACGCGCTCGACAAGCTCGCGGCGCAGGGCATCTCGACCCGCCGTGTGGATTCCGCCGATGCCGCCGCGCTGCGCGCCGCGGTGCAAGGCTTTGACGCGCTCGTCAACGCGCTGCCGTATTACCTGGCGGTGAACGTGGCGGCCGCCGCCAAGGGTGCGGGCGTGCATTACTTCGACCTGACCGAGGACGTGCGCGCCACTCATGCGATCCGCGCAATCGCCGACGACGCCGATCACGCGTTCATGCCGCAGTGCGGTCTTGCACCCGGTTTCATCGGCATTGCCGCGCACGAGCTGGCGAACCGCTTCACCGAAATCCGCGACGTCAAAATGCGCGTGGGCGCGCTGCCCGAGTTCCCGACCAATGCGCTGAAGTACAACCTGACGTGGAGCGTCGAGGGCCTCATCAACGAATACTGCCAGCCTTGCGAAGCGATCCGCGACAGCCGCACGCAGTGGGTGCAGCCGCTCGAAGGCCTCGAACATTTTTCGCTCGACGGTATCGAATACGAAGCCTTCAACACATCCGGCGGCTTGGGCACGCTATGCGAAACGTTGTCGGGCCGCGTCGAATCGCTCGATTACAAGTCGGTGCGCTATCCGGGGCACCGCAATCTGATGCAGTTCCTGCTCGAAGACCTGCGTCTTTCGAGCGACCGCGACACGCTGAAGAGCATCATGCGCCGTTCGGTCCCTTCGACCGCGCAGGATGTGGTGCTCGTGTTCATCACCGTGAGCGGCATGCGCGACGGTCAACTGGTGCAGGAAGTGTTCACCCGCAAGATCTTCGCGAAGACAGTCTGCGGCGTGCCGATGAGCGCGATCCAGATCACGACGGCGGGCGCGATGTGCGCGGTGCTGGATCTGTTCCGCGAGCAGAAGCTGCCGCAACGCGGCTTCGTGCGTCAGGAGCAGGTGTCGCTGCGCGATTTCCTCGGCAACCGCTTCGGCCAGTTGTATGAAGGGCAGACGCTGGAGTCGCTGCAGAACGTGGCGACGGTCTGACAAGCCTGGTTGATGGAAGCGAAAACGCCCCGCATGCGGGGCGTTTCTTCGTTGGTTCAGTTTGCCTGGTTGGTCCTTGAGGCGTCGCCGCTAGACAGGCAGCGGTGCCAACATCGCGGAGGCCGCCCGCGGCTCGCCGACAATGCGCGCTAGCAGTGCGTCATGATCCGCCGCAGTCGGCGCCGTGTTGTCGAACATCAGCAAATCGTCGCACAGGTCGCCACTCGGCAGGAAGCGTCGTTGCCGGTACTCGTCCCAATGGGCAAGTTTGTAGGCGTCGTTCGGATTGGCGCGCGCCACGATCCGCTGATGCGCGGTCTCTTCCGACACATGAACCCACACCACCCGCAGGGTAACGTCCTCGCCGATACCGAGCCACGTGCGATCGAACAATCGTCGCTCGCGGACTTCACGCGAGAGCGGCCCGACCACCAGCGCGCTGACGCCGAGTTGGAGGTTGTCGCGCGCGGTGTCGAGCAGGCCGCGATACTCCGGCTCGCGCAGATGTTGCAAAAAGAGCGGGCTGTCGCGGTCGTTTGGATCGCCTGTCAGCATGCCCATTGCAGCGGCGCTGTAGCCGCCGTAGAGCGTGTCCTTGTCGAGCAGGCAGAAGGGCGCGGCCGCCGCTTTCATCAGCGGGCCGATCAGTTTCTTTGCGAGCGTCGTCTTGCCGGTGCCCGCGTGACCGCAAATAAAAACCAGACGGTTCACGAAGACGCATCCTCAACTTGGGCCGCCGCGCGTTGCGGGTCGCGCGCGAACTTGCCGTTGGGGTCGAGCCACATCGCGTTGACGATGCCAAAGCCCAACGCCGCGCCAATGCGGGGAATCCAGCTGAAATACCGCATGACAGTCTCCTTGGTGTCGCTCCTTGCGACGATGATGAAGAAGAACGCGGTGGCACGCAAGGGCGGCATGAAAGCCTCGCAATGAGGATGACAAACCATCGCCGGGCATCATGAAAAGCATCCGGCCAAAGGGAGAACCCGCACGCCGATACGCCGGCATACGCGGGCGTTTAACAAATGGATACATGAGACCCGCCGCCAGCCCTTAACATGGCGGCTATCGCATATCCATTCATGCAGACCAGGCGTCGCATACGCATCGCGATGCGGCCCGTTCTATTCCGCTTTCAGGGTAATCAACATGCTGATCAATTGCGCCGCCTATCAGGACGGCCGGAAGCTGGCAGATATCGACATCGATAGCATCAGCGACTACGTGGCGCGCCCCGAGTGCTTCGTGTGGGTCGCGCTGAAAGACCCGGGGCCCGGCGAACTCGCGGTGATGAAGCACGAGTTCGGCCTCCACGACCTTGCGATCGAAGACGCACAGAACGGCCATCAGCGTCCGAAGATCGAGGAATACGGCGAGTCGCTCTTCGCCGTGATGCACACGGTCGAAATGGACGAGGACTGCGAGTTGATGATCGGCGAAGTGGACGTATTCGTCGGAGCGAACTATGTACTGTCGGTGCGGCGCGGCACGCGCGCCGGTTTTCAGAACGTGCGGGCGCGCTGCGAGCGCGAGCCGCAGTTGCTGAAGGCTGGCGCGGCGTTCGTGCTGTACGCGCTCGCGGACGACATCGTCGATCGCTATTTCCCGATCATCGAAGCGATGAACACGGAAATCGAAGCCATCGAAGACCGCATTTTCGAGCGCAACAATTCCGCCGCGTCGCGCGCGATCATCCAGGATTTGTACTCGTTAAAGCGGCGCCTTGTGATTCTTCAGCACCACATAGCACCGTTGCAGGAGGCGATCAGCAAGCTTACGGGCGGCCGTATTCCGAGTGTCTGCGAAGGCATGCAAGCTTACTTTCGGGATGTTTACGATCACCTGGAGCGGATCGTACGCATCATCGACGGCCGACGCGAAATGGTCGTCACCGCAGTGCAGGTGAACCTCGGCATGATCTCGCTGGCTGAAAACGAAGTGACAAAACGCCTGGGCTCGTTCGCGGCACTGTTCGCGGTGCCGACGATGATCGCCGGCATCTATGGGATGAATTTTCAGAACATTCCGGAACTGCATTTCCGCTACGGCTATCCGCTGTGCCTCGCCATCATGCTGAGCGTCGATCTCGTACTCTACTGGCGCTTCCGCAAGGCCGGCTGGCTCTGATCGCCGGTCCACATTCCCCGCCTGGTCACGGTTGCGCGCGGTGCGATAAAAGCTCAGCATAGGCGGCCCGCTGGCCACTGAGATTGCGGCCAGCGGCGAATCCGCTACGCATAGACCCAGCGAGGACCCGTTGCCATACGTTGCAACCGACGCGACCGCCCGGTGTTGTTTTCGGGGCGATCTGCCGACCGGCCGCATTCAGCGCGCGGCACGGCCGCACTTTGTGCGCGCCGGTGCACTGCAACACCGCGGATCGTTGACAAATTGGTTGAACTACGCCGAGAATGAGTCCCGCAAACGTTTGCGCGTAACTAAAAATACGGCTCGACCTGAGCCCGACAAACTTTGGAGATATGCATGAGCAATCGCATTCGCCGCCACATCGTGACGGCCGCAATCCTCGCCACCGCTAGCGCCGCCTTGCCGTTTTCCGCCGCCTACGCTCAAACCGCGCCCGCCCATAAGCCAAAGGTCGCGCTGGTGATGAAGTCGCTCGCCAACGAGTTTTTCCTCACGATGGAAACCGGCGCGAAGGACTATCAGAAGCACAACCCGTCGCAGTTCGATCTGATCACGAACGGCATCAAGGACGAGACCGATACGGCGAACCAGATTCGCATCGTCGAACAGATGATCGTCTCGAAGGTCGACGCCATCGTGCTGGCTCCGGCTGATTCGAAGGCGCTCGTGCCGGTCGTCAAGAAGGCGGTGGACGCGGGCATCATCGTCGTGAATATCGACAACCGGCTCGACCCGGACGTGCTCAAGTCGAAGGACCTGAACGTGCCGTTCGTCGGGCCGGATAACCGCAAGGGCGCGCAGAAGGTCGGCGATTACCTCGCGAAGAAGCTGAAGGCGGGCGACGAGGTCGGGATTCTCGAGGGCGTATCGACCACGACGAACGCGCAGCAACGCACCGCGGGCTTCAAGGACGCCATGCAGGCCGTCGGCGCGAAGGTCGTCTCGGTGCAGTCGGGCGAATGGGAAATCGACAAGGGCAACGCGGTGGCCTCGGCCATGCTCAACGAGTACCCGAACCTGAAGGCGTTGCTCGCGGGCAATGACAACATGGCGATCGGTGCGGTTTCGGCGGTGCGCGCGGCCGGCAAGCAGGGCAAGGTGATGGTGGTCGGTTACGACAACATCAACGCGATCAAGCCGATGTTGAAGGACGGCCGCGTGCTCGCCACTGCCGACCAGTACGCCGCCAAGCAGGCCGTGTTCGGCATCGACACTGCGTTGAAAGCCCTGAGCGAGCACAAGAAGCAGTCGCAGTTGTCGGGCGTGGTGGAAACGCCGTGCGACCTGGTGACGAAGTAAGCGTCGCTCGGACCGTCGCCGGCTGGTCCGGCGCGCGGGTTCGCGCCGGCGTCGCCGCAAGCGCAAATGCCAACGCAAATGCAGCGCCGGCGCAAAAAGCGCGAACCGGCGCCTACTATTCAATGAACGCTCAATAATCGCTCAAGAAACCTGCCGGGCCGCCGTTAATTCCAGGTAAGCGTCATGACGGTGGCTGCGCGGCGGGGGCTGCGCGGCCGTGGCCTGCGCACTCCGCGCATTGGGCCGGCATTGACCACGCGGCGACCGGCAAGGGCTCGTACGATTCGCTCAAGCGAGGCCGCGCTGGTGCCGCGAAACAGGATCGCGATGGATTCAACCGACCACGACGCCTTGCCTGCCGTTCTGTCCGTTAGCGGCATCGGCAAGACCTACGCCGAACCCGTGCTCGCCGACGTGTCATTGTCGCTGCGCGCGGGCGAAGTATTGGCGCTCACCGGCGAAAACGGCGCCGGCAAGAGCACGCTGTCCAAGATTATCGGCGGGCTCGTCGAGCCGACCGCCGGCACCATGCGGCTCGCCGGCCAGCCTTATGCGCCGGCGAGCCGCACCGAAGCCGAGGCGTTCGGCGTGCGCATGGTGATGCAGGAACTGAACCTGCTGCCCACGTTGTCGGTGGCCGAAAACCTGTTTCTTAACCGCTTGCCGCGCGTGGGCGCGCTCAGCTTCGGCTGGATCGACCGGCGCAAGCTGCGCGAGGACGCGCGACACGCGATGGCGCAAGTCGGGCTCGACGCGATCGATCCCGATACGCTCGTGGGCGAACTCGGCATCGGCCATCAGCAGATGGTGGAGATCGCGCGCAATCTGATCGACGATTGCCGCGTGCTGATCCTCGACGAGCCGACCGCGATGCTGACCGCGCGCGAAGTCGATCTACTGTTCGAGCAGATCGACCGCCTGAAGGCGCGCGGCGTCGCGCTCGTCTACATCTCGCATCGGCTGGAAGAACTGGCGCGAGTGGCCGAGCAGATTGCGGTGCTGCGCGACGGCCGCCTCGTGCACGCCGACGCAATGGCCAACCTCACGAGCGACCAGATCGTCACGTGGATGGTGGGCCGTGAACTCGGCGAGCAGATCGATCTCGGCGTGCGCAATATCGGCGCGCCGCTGCTGAAAGTGGAGCGGCTTGCGCGCGGCAAGGTCGTGCGCGACGTGTCGTTCGAAGTGCGCGCGGGCGAGATTTTCGGCATCAGCGGCCTGATAGGTGCGGGCCGCACTGAGTTGATGCGGCTGATTTACGGCGCCGACACGAAAGACGGCGGCACGGTGGCGCTGGCTGCCACGCCCGGCGCGCCGCCTACGCCGGTGCGGATCGATTCGCCATCGGATGCGGTGCGCGCGGGCATCGCGCTGATCACCGAAGACCGTAAAGGCGAAGGCCTGCTGCTGCCGCAGCCGATCGCGGCCAACGTGTCGCTCGGCGATATCGGCAGTGTGGCGCGGCACGGCATCGTCGATGCGAGGCGCGAGAACGCACTGGCGAAGAAGCAGATCGACGCGATGCGGATTCGCAGCTCCGGGCCCGCGCAGATTGTCGGCGAGCTGTCGGGCGGCAACCAGCAGAAGGTCGTGATCGGCCGCTGGCTTGCGCGCGATTGCCGCGTGTTGTTATTCGACGAACCTACGCGCGGCATCGACGTTGGCGCGAAGTTCGATATTTATGGCTTGATGGGTGCGCTGGCTCGTGAAGGGCGCGCGCTCGTCGTGGTGTCGAGCGACCTGCGTGAACTGATGCTGATCTGCGACCGGATCGGCGTGATGTCCGCGGGAAGCCTGACGGGTTTGTTCGAACGGAACACGTGGTCGCAGGACGCGTTGCTGGCCGCCGCTTTCGCCGGCTACCGCAGCCGCGACGCGCTGTTGCACACCCTCGACACGAATGAATCAGGGAGTCTGTCATGACCGATCAATCGTTGCGCGAAGGCTCGGGCGCGAAGCAGGGCGGAGCGGCGATGACGCCGCCGCCCGATCCGTCGGCGCCGCTCGCGAGCGGCAAACCGGCCGGCACACGGCTTGGATTTTCGAACTACTTGGGACTCGCCGGCGCGCTGCTGGGCATGATCGTGCTGTTCTCGCTGCTGAGTTCACATTTTCTGACGTACGACACGTTCAGCACAATCGCCAATCAGATTCCCGACCTGGTGGTGATGTCGGTCGGTATGACGTTTGTGCTGATCATCGCCGGGATCGATCTGTCGGTCGGCTCGGTGCTCGCGCTCGGGGCGTCGGTGGTCAGCGTGGCGGCGCTCAAGTGGGGTTGGGGCCCGTTGCCGTCGGCCCTGCTCGGCGTCGCGGCGGCGGCGCTAACCGGCACGATCACCGGCTCGGTCACGGTCGGCTGGCGGATTCCGTCGTTCATCGTGTCGCTAGGCGTGTTGGAAGCGGCGCGCGGCCTTGCGTATCAGATGACGAATTCGCGCACCGCTTATATCGGCGACGCATTCGATTTTCTGTCGAACCCCATCGCGGTCGGCATTTCGCCGGCTTTCCTGATCGCCGTGGCGGTGATGGTGATCGCGCAACTCGTGTTGACGCGCACGGTGTTCGGCCGCTATCTGGTCGGCATCGGCACCAACGAGGAAGCCGTGCGGCTCGCGGGCGTCAATCCGCGGCCATACAAGGTGATCGTCTTCGCGCTGATGGGCGCGCTCGCGGGCCTCGCGTCGCTATTCCAGATTTCGCGTCTGGAGGCGGCCGACCCGAACGCAGGCGTCGGCGTCGAGCTGCAGGTGATTGCGGCGGTGGTGATCGGCGGCACGAGTCTGATGGGCGGGCGCGGTTCGGTCATCAGTACTTTTTTCGGGGTGTTGATCATTTCGGTGCTGGCGGCCGGGCTCGCGCAGATCGGCGCGAACGAGCCGACCAAGCGCATGATCACCGGCGCGGTGATCGTGGTGGCCGTGGTGCTGGATACGTATCGCAGCCGCCGCAAGCGTGCCTGAGACGCCGTCAGATTAGCGCGTGTAAGGCGGTTAAAGCGTGGTTTGCGGTAAAGCGTAAGGATTCATGGGTGCGGTCTGTCTTCGATGAGGATGTCCACGGTCGGCACACAGCATGACCGGCGGAAAAACAGGCGGGAGAGCAACAGGTTATGGCGACGATCAAGGATGTAGCGGCCGTGGCAGGCGTGTCCTTCACCACGGTTTCGCACGTGGTGAACAACTCGCGGCCGGTGTCGGCTGATGTGCGCGCGAAGGTCGAGCACGCCATTCGCCAGCTTCACTATGTGCCCTCGGCGGTGGCCCGTTCGCTGAAGGCACGTGCCACCGCGACCATCGGACTCGTGGTGCCGAACAGCACCAACCCGTACTTCGCGGAACTCGCACGCGGCATCGAGGACGGTTGCGCGCGCAACGGCTACTGCGTGTTCTTTTGCAATTCCGACGACGACCCCGCAAAGCAGCGCAACTATCTGCGCGTGCTGCAGGAAAAGCGGATCGACGGACTGATCGTCGCGTCCGCCGGCGACGACGCCGTGCTCGCGCAGACGCTCGCCGATGCGCGCGAGCCGCTTGTGATTGTCGATCGCAATATCGAAGGCGTGAACGCGGATCTGGTGCAGATCGATCACGAGAAGGGCGCGTATCTCGCCACGCGTCATCTGCTCGAACTGGGGCATGTGCGGATCGGCTGCATCAGCGGGCCCGTCGAGACGGCGGTCAGCGCAATGCGGGTGCACGGCTTTATTCGCGCAATGTCCGAGCGCGGCATCGAGATTCCGCCGGATGCGATCGTCGAAAGCGATTTTTCCGGGACGGGCGGGCATCGCGCCGCCGGGCAACTGTTCGACACGGTCAAGCCGTCGGCGATTTTTGCCTGCAACGACATGATGGGCATCGGCGCGTTGCGCGCCGCCGCGGAGCGCAATATCAGCGTGCCGCGCGACTGCTCGATCATCGGTTTCGACGACATCGAACTGGGACGCTTCACCTATCCGGCGCTGTCGACGGTCGGGCAGTCGGTTCGCGCGCTCGGCGACATGGCCGCGCAGACGCTGATCGAGCGCATCGCCGGCAAGTCGTCGGCGAGCGCGCGGCCCCCCGGCCGCCGGCGGGTGATCTCGCCCCGGCTGATCGTGCGCGAATCCACCGCGACCTGGGCCGGCGCGGGAAAACGCAATCTGGCGGCGTGAGCGGGGGCGCTGCGCTCGAACTCGACTGAACGGTGTACCAACAAGTGTGACATGTAGCACTACGGGAGAAACGAGTGGCAAGCAAGGAAACGCGCTCACGCGTGGCGGTGGTCGGCAGTCTGAACATGGATCTGGTGGCGCGCGCGCCGCGTCTGCCGCATCCCGGCGAAACGCTGGCCGGCCGCACGTTCGCGCAGGTCGCCGGAGGCAAAGGCGGCAATCAGGCGGTGGCCGCGGCCCGGCTCGGCGCGCAGGTGTCGATGCTCGGCTGCGTCGGCGCGGACGCGAACGGCGCGCAGTTGCGCGCCGGGCTCGAGGCCGAAGGCATCGACTGCGCGTCCGTGGAAACCGGCGTGCAGGCCACGGGCGTCGCGTTGATCATCGTGGATGATGCGAGCCAGAACGCGATTGTGATCGTGGCAGGCAGCAACGGTGAAGTCACGCCCGAGACCATTGCGCGTCATGAAGCAGTTCTCGCCGCCGCCGACATCGTGATCTGCCAGCTCGAAACGCCGCCGGACACGGTGCATGCGGCGCTTGGCGCCGCGCGGCGCCTCGGCAAAACGGTGATTCTGAATCCGGCGCCCGCCACCGGCCCGCTGCCCGCCGAGTGGCTGCCGCTCATCGACTATCTGATTCCGAACGAACTCGAAGCCGCGACGTTGACCGGCTTGCCGGTCGGCTCGCCCGAGGAAGCGGCCACGGCCGCCGCTGTGCTGCAAGCAGCTGGTGCGCGCAACGTGCTGGTGACGCTCGGTCCGCGCGGCGTGCAGGCCACGCTCGAAGGTGCGGCGCCCGCGCTGTATGACGCGCCGCAGGTCAAGGCCGTCGATACGACCGCGGCCGGCGATACGTTCATCGGCGGTTTCGCAGCGCAACTCGCGCAGGGCGCGAGCGTCGATGCGGCGATCCGCTTTGCGCAGAGCGCCGCCGCGTTGTCGGTCACGCGCGCCGGCGCGCAGCCCTCGATTCCAACGCGCGCCGAACTGGAAGCCTGAGTTCGGCGCACAGACGGCGTCGCACGCGACGCCGCTTCCCAGCGCGTCGGCGCATCCCAATGCGCGCATTCCATTCCATTCCATTCCAGCCCTTTGCGCTTACGGCGTCCCCGATCGCGACAGATCGCTCAGTCATGCGCCGTAATTTTTGTAATTATTGCTATCTGCCCGCCAACAGCTTTCTCCATACTTATAAATATTTCAAGTATGCCCTTTGCATGCCGTAAACGAAGCTAACGGGGCACCGCTTCAAAAGCGAAGCTCTCATCCGTCAAGCACAGGAACAGGCATGTTGAACAAAGGCATTTCCATCAAGGCGCGGATTGGCCTCACGATGGCGTTTCTCGCCGCGCTGCTCGTCGCCATCGGCGCATTCGGTTTGTTCGGCATGGGCCGTTCGAACGACGCCTACCAGCAGACGTACACCGACTCGATGCCAAGCGCCGTCAACATTGGCAACGCCGAGTTGTACGCGGCGCGTGAGCGTCTCGCGCTCGACCGCGCGGCCTTCATGATGGGCACTCCGGAGTCCGCACCGACACTGGAACGCGCGCGCACTATGCGCGCGACCTCCGACATGTGGTGGAAGAAGTACATGGACCTGCCGCGCGACGCCGAGGAAGACCGACTCGCAGGCGACGTCGTCAGCAAGCGCGATGCGCTGCGTCAGCAGGCGGACGCATTTGCGGCCGTGATCGCCGCGAACGACCAGAGCAAGGTGATCGACGTCGCGAAGCGGCTGCAGGCCGCCTACAACGAACTCGCCAGCGCGGACGACACGCTGCGCCATCTGCAGTTCGAGTCGGCCAGACAGGGCTACGAGTCCGCCCAATCCTCCTTCCAGACGGTCCGCATGGTGACCGCGGGCGCATTGTTCGTTGGTGTTCTCGCGGCGGCGTTGTCTTACCTCACGCTGAGCCGGGCGATCGCACGGCCGATCGCGGAGGCGCTCGGTCATTTCGATGCGATTGCCGCGGGCGATCTGCGCCGTCAGGTCGTCGTCACCTCGCGCGATGAAATGGGGCAGGTGCTGGAAGGCATCGCGAAGATGCAGCGCAGCCTCACCGAAACGGTGCATACAGTGCGCAACGGCAGCGAGTCCATTGCGACGGCCACGCGCCAGATCGCGGCCGGCAACATCGACCTGTCGTCGAGAACCGAGGAGCAGGCGTCTGCGTTGCAGGAAACGGCGTCGAGCATGGATGAGTTGACCGGCACGGTGAAACAGAACGCGGACAACGCCCGTCAGGCGAGCGCGCTCGCGGCGAATGCGTCGGAAATCGCCAACAAGGGCAGCGCGGTGGTGGGCCAGGTCGTCGGCACGATGGGCGAGATTAACCAGAGCTCGGCCAAGATCGCCGACATCATTTCGATCATCGAAGGAATTGCGTTCCAGACCAACATCCTGGCCCTGAACGCGGCCGTGGAAGCGGCGCGGGCCGGCGAAGACGGGCGCGGTTTCGCGGTCGTCGCGGGCGAAGTGCGCAGCCTCGCGCAACGCTCGTCGGCGGCGGCCAAGGAGATCAAGGAGCTGATCGACACGTCCGTGGACCGCGTGCAGTCGGGCTCCGCGCTCGTGGACGAAGCGGGCCGCACGATGAACGAAATCATCGGCGCCGTGCAGCGCGTGACCGACATCATGGGCGAGATCGCGGCGGCTTCGGAAGAGCAGAGTAGCGGTATCGACCAGGTGGCGCGCGCCGTCAATCAGATGGACGAAGTCACGCAGCAGAACGCCGCGCTGGTCGAGGAAGCGGCGGCGGCGGCGTCTTCGCTCGAAGACCAGGCCGGCAAGCTGCGTAGCGCGGTCGCCGTGTTCCAGCTCGACGAAGGCTTCAAGGCCGCTGACGGCACGCTGCGCAAGCATGTGCCGACGCCGGCCCGCCAGGTTCCCGCGCGGGCCGCGTCTCGCGCCGCACCGCGTGGTGTTGCGGCCCCAGCATCGCGCGTGACGGCTGCCAGGGCGCCGGCTGCCGCGGCGGTGCCGGCAGCGCCCGTCACGCCCAAAGCAGCGATGGCGCCGAAAGCGTCGGCCAAAGCTACGGTGGTCGCCAGCGCCGGCAGCGATCAGGACTGGGAAACGTTCTGACCGGACATTGGCCGTGTAAGCGGCAGAATCGTCGCTGCAACAACCGTTCCCGATGGCCCGGCTTGTGAACGAATGCTTTGGCGGCTGACCCGCTCGCCTGGGAAGACCGCGCTTGCATACGCAGCCGCGGTCTTTTTTATGGCGTGCGCATTAAGTCGCGTTTGCCAAGTCGCCGGCGCCCTGGCGAGCCTCGCGATCCGGTACATTGACGGGCGGCCACGGTAATTCGTGACCGCATCGCGGACATACCGCCGGCTCCCAAGGGCACTGCGCCGCGTTTGACCGCTGCTACGCCGGGCCGCCGCTAACCATCGCGCTGCAATTCACCGTTCAATGCGCCAGCCACAAAGGACCGACATGACGCCACACGACCTCGCGCATCGCCTCGTCGAAGCACGCCTGCAGCATCGGCCGATCGACGGGCTCGCGCCCGAACATATGCCGCCCGATGCCGCCACTGCATACGCGATCCAGCAGGCGGTCATCGCGGGGCTCGGCGACTCGACAGGCGCCTGGAAGATCGGCGCCAAGGCGCCTGGCGGCGCAGCCTCGGGCGCGCCCATTCCCGCCGCGCTGGTGCGGCCTTCGCCGGCGCGCGTCGAGCATGCAGGCTTCTTTCGCGTGCTCGTCGAACTGGAAATCGCGTTCCGTTTCACCGAGGCCATCGAGCCGCGCGGCCACGCCTATGCACGCGACGAGGTGCTCGCCCTGGTCGGCGTTGTGCTGCCCGCCATTGAAATCGTGGATAGCCGATTCGCCGAATGGCCCAATGTCGCGCCGCTTGCGCAACTCGCCGATGCGCAGAACAACGGCGCGTTGGTGACGGGTCATCCGGTGGCGTATGCCGGGCTCGCGCGCGGCTTCGACTTCGTGTCCCCGGAGCTGGAATTGAGTTTCGACGGCGAGTCGCTCGTGCCTGCCGCCACCGGCAATCCGGCGGGCGACCCGCGCGAGTTGCTGGTGTGGTTCGTCAACCATTGCGCCGCCATGGGCATCACCATCGAACCCGAATGGACACTGACCACCGGCTCTTACGTCGGTGCGCACAATGTGGGTAAAGCGGGCATCGTGCGTGGCCACATCGACGGACTGGGAGAAGTGGAGATCGAACTGACCTGAACACGTGACACTATGTCATGTGACACCGGGTTTGATTTCACTTCTGCTGTGCTTGTAACGGCGCATTACAAACGAAATAGTCGACGGCTGCCTGAGGGCGGCCGTTTTACATTTGACGTCTCTGTGATGGCTGCTTAGCCGTATACCCTATTGAACAGACGGAGCGCCGCGCCGTTATCCAGTTAGGGGTGCGATACCTACGATAGCTGCGAGAGCTGAGGCAACCATGCGTCGGGCGATAGATGAATCGGTGCAAAGCGATGCGGAACAAAACCCCATGTGCACGGACGAACCGCATGAGGGTATGTCGGAGGACCATGCGTGCGTGTGTGATCGATCGACATGTAACAGACATCGCGGCATGTAGACCAAACGCAGGTCGAAGCGTTAAGAGGGAAAGTGAAGAAGGGAAAGCGAAGAAGGGAAAACAAAGAAGGGAAAGCGAAGAAAAAGCGCGGACGCAGTGCGAATCTGTGTGACGTCCTGGCTTGAAGGTACGCAGTGTGCATGTGCAGGCAACGCGTGGATGTAAGCAGTGAGTGTAAGCCGCGAGATCGCTCGACGCGCAAGATTGTAGGTCGTCGAAAGGGGCTTTCCAAGTGATGAATGTCGGGAGGCCTACACGGCGCGATTTTCGCAACGTAGTTCGTGAAAAAAAATTTAAAAGGGTTTAGGATGAATTCGAGCGATGTCGTTTCCGAATAGCGCGCCGCGCACGACATCGGTCTAGACTTCGGCGAGGAGGTAGCATGGATATCTACAGCAGTTTCGCGACCCGCTTCGAGAAAACTCGAGAGGATGAACTCTCGCTCGAGGAGTACCTCGCGCTCTGCAAAGACAATCCCGCCGCGTACGCCACGGCTGGCGAACGCATGTTGACGGCAATCGGAGAACCGGAACAGATCGACACCCGCAACGATCCGCGTCTGTCGCGCATCTTCGCGAACAAGGTCATCAAGGTATACCCCGCATTCCGTGAGTTCTACGGAATGGAAGAGGTGATCGAACAAGTGGTTGCCTACTTCCGGCACTCGGCCCAGGGGCTCGAAGAGAAGAAGCAGATTCTGTATCTGTTGGGCCCGGTCGGCGGCGGTAAATCGTCGATCGCGGAACGTCTGAAGCAGCTCATGGAGCGTGTGCCGTTCTATGCGATCAAGGGTTCGCCTGTGAACGAATCGCCGCTCGGTTTGTTCGACTATGACGAGGACGGTCCGATCCTCGAAGAGCAATACGGGATACCACGCCGCTACCTCAAAAGTATTCTGAGCCCGTGGGCGGTCAAACGCCTGCACGAGTACAACGGCGACATCCGTAAATTCCGCGTGGTGCGGCGCTATCCGTCCATCTTGCGGCAGATCGGCATCGCCAAGACCGAGCCTGGCGACGAGAACAATCAGGACATCTCCTCGCTCGTCGGTAAGGTCGACATTCGCAAGCTCGAACAGTACGCGCAAGACGATGCGGACGCCTACAGCTATTCTGGTGGTTTGTGTCTTGCGAATCAGGGCCTGCTCGAATTCGTCGAAATGTTCAAGGCGCCAATCAAGGTGCTGCACCCGCTGCTGACCGCGACCCAGGAAGGCAACTTCAAGGGCACGGAAGGCTTCGGCGCGATTCCTTTCGACGGCGTGATTCTCGCGCACTCGAACGAGTCGGAGTGGAAGGCATTCCGCAACAACCGCAACAACGAAGCATTGCTCGACCGGATCTTCGTGGTGAAGGTGCCGTATTGCCTGCGCTATTCGGAAGAGATCAAGATCTACGAGAAGCTGTTGCGCAATTCATCGCTGGCAAGTGCGGTATGCGCGCCCGGCACGCTGAAAATGATGGCTCAGATGTCGGTGCTCACGCGCTTGCAGGAACCCGAAAATTCGAGCCTGTTTTCGAAGATGCAGGTCTACGACGGCGAGAATCTGAAGGACACCGATCCGAAGGCGAAGTCGTATCAGGAGTACCGCGACTTCGCGGGCGTGGATGAAGGGATGACCGGCGTGTCGACCCGCTTCGCGTTCAAGATCCTGTCGCGCGTGTTCAACTTCGATTCGACCGAGGTCGCGGCCAACCCGGTGCACCTGATGTATGTGCTCGAACAGCAGATTGAGCGCGAGCAGTTCCCGCCGGAAACCGAGCAGAAGTATCTGTCGTTCATTAAAGACGTGCTCGCCTCGCGCTACGCGGAATTCATCGGCAAGGAGATTCAGACGGCTTATCTGGAGTCGTACTCCGAATATGGGCAGAACATTTTCGATCGCTATGTGACGTATGCGGACTTCTGGATTCAGGATCAGGAGTTCCGCGATCACGACACCGGCGAGAGCTTCGACCGCGCGGCATTGAACGCGGAACTGGAGAAGATCGAGAAGCCGGCGGGCATCAGCAACCCCAAGGACTTCCGCAACGAGATCGTGAACTTCGTGTTGCGTGCGCGTGCTGCCAATGCAGGGAAGAATCCTGCGTGGATCAGCTACGAAAAGCTGCGCGTCGTGATCGAAAAGAAAATGTTCTCGAATACGGAGGAATTGCTGCCGGTCATTTCGTTCAACGCCAAAGGCTCGGCGGAAGAGCAACGCAAGCACGAAGACTTCGTCAACCGGATGGTGGCGAAGGGCTATACGCCGAAGCAGGTGCGCTTGCTGTGTGACTGGTATCTGCGCGTGCGCAAGTCGTCATGATCCGCATTGCGTACCGCCCGCGCGGTCCGACCGCGCGGGCACCTTGCGAGGCGCAAGCTGCATGGACATAGCATCGGACCAGGCAGCGTACGTCTCGCGACGAGTCGACAAGGGAGACGAGGCGTGCTTCATCAAATCATCGACCGCAGGTTAGCAGGCAAGAACAAAAGCATTGCAAATCGCGAACGTTTTTTGCGTCGCGTTAAGAACTATATTCGTCGCGCCGTTTCGGAAGCGGTGCGCGACCGCAGCATCAAAGACATTCAGAACACGCAGAGCATCACCATTCCGCGTAAGGACATCGCGGAGCCGTCGTTCCGGCACGGGCCGGGCGGCCGGCGCGAAATGGTGCATCCGGGCAACTCGGATTACATTCGCGGCGACAAGATCCAGCGCCCCCAAGGCGGTGGCGGCGGAGGCGGCGGCAGCCAGGCCAGCAACGAAGGCGAGGGTCAGGACGACTTTGTGTTCGAGCTGAGCCGCGAAGAGTTCATGCAGTATTTCTTCGACGACCTGGAACTGCCGCGGCTCGTCAAAACTCACCTGATGGCTGTGCCCACGTGGAAAAGCATCCGCGCAGGTTGGGCTGCCGAAGGCACGCCGAATAATATCGACGTGGTCCGTTCGTTGCGCAGCGCGCTTGGCCGCCGCATCGCGCTCGGCGCACCGCTCGTCAATCAGTTGCATGAGATGGAGCGGCAACTCGAGGTCATGAAAGCCGACCCCGACGACCGTCGCGAAGAGATCAAGCTGCTCGAAGAGGAAATCCACCATTTGCGCGGGCGCATCTGGCGCATTCCGTTTATCGATCCGTTCGATCTGCGCTACGTGAACCGCGTGAAGCAGCCCACGCCTTCCAGCCAGGCCGTCATGTTCTGTCTGATGGATGTGTCGGGTTCGATGGACGAGCAGCGCAAGGATCTTGCGAAGCGCTTTTTCATCCTGCTGTATCTGTTCCTCAAGCGCAATTACGAAAAGATCGAGGTGGTCTTCATCCGCCATCACACGCGCGCCGAAGAGGTCGACGAAGACACGTTTTTCCATTCGACCGAAAGCGGCGGCACAGTAGTATCGAGCGCGCTCGAGCTGATGCAGAAGGTCATGGACGAGCGTTATTCGCCGACTGAATGGAACATTTACGGCGCGCAGGCGTCCGATGGCGACAACTGGACCGACGACTCGCCGAAGTGCCGCAAGATACTCTCGGATGACATCCTGGAGAAGGTGCGCTATTTTGCGTATATTCAGGTGACGCCCGAAGAGCAGAACCTGTGGCTCGAATACGCGCAGCTGGCCTTGAGCCAGCCGCATATGGCGATGAAAAAGGTCGAAACCGCGGCTGACATCTATCCGGTGTTTCGCGAGTTGTTTGAAAAGCAGGTGGCGTCGTCATGACGACCAGGCACTTGCACAACGAAGCGCGCGGCTATCAGCCGGAGCGTGGGAAAGGCGTGCCGCAGCGTCAGTCGGGGCATGCCGAGGCAGCGGCGGACGAAGTTCGACCCGCCGCAGCCGGAGCAGTCGACAACGCTGAAGCACGGGGACACACCGGAACGCCCACTGAGGGGCAAAGGGAAGTCCGTATGAACGTAGCCGATAGACGGCCTCTGCCGTGCCCGTCCGACTGGACCTTCGAGTTGATCGAGGAGTACGACTCGCATATTGCCCGTGTTGCAGAGCAGTATGAACTCGACGTGTATCCGATCCAGCTCGAACTCATCAGCGCTGAACAGATGATGGACGCGTACGCGTCCGTCGGCATGCCGGTGAATTACCGCCACTGGTCGTTCGGCAAGCACTTTCTCTCTACCGAAAAAAGCTACCGTCGCGGGCAGATGGGGCTCGCGTACGAGATCGTCATCAATTCCAACCCCTGCATCGCGTATCTGATGGAAGAGAACACGATGACGATGCAGGCGCTCGTCATCGCTCATGCGGCGTACGGGCACAACTCGTTCTTTAAGGGCAACTATCTGTTCAGGCTGTGGACGGACGCGCATGCCATCATCGATTACCTCGTTTACGCGAAGAATTACATCGCGGAGTGCGAAGAGCGCTTCGGGCTCGACCGCGTCGAAGAATTGCTCGATTCGTGCCATGCGCTGATGAACTACGGCGTGGACCGCTATAAGCGTCCGCAGAAACTGTCGCTCGAAAGGGAATTTGCGGCGCGCCGTGAACGCGAGGCGTATCTGCAATCGCAGGTCAACGAATTGTGGCGCACGCTGCCCACGCGCCATACGCCGTTGCCGGAGGAAATCGAGGAACGCTATCCGCCCGAGCCGCAGGAAAATCTGCTGTATTTCGCGGAGAAAAATGCGCCTCTGCTCGAACCGTGGGAGCGCGAGGTGATCCGCATCGTGCGAAAGGTGGGGCAGTATTTCTACCCGCAGCGGCAGACCCAGGTCATGAACGAGGGCTGGGCGACGTTCTGGCACTACACGTTGCTCAACACAATGTACAACCAGGGCAAGCTGGAAGACGGCTTCATGATGGAGTTTCTCCATTCGCACAGCAATGTGGTCTACCAGCCGCCTGTCACGAAGCCGTACTACAGCGGCATCAATCCGTATGCGCTCGGCTTTTCGATGATGAGCGACATTCGCCGCATCTGCGAAAACCCTACCGACGAAGACCGCAAGTGGTTCCCGGAACTGGCCGGCAGTCCGTGGCTTCCCGCCATGCACTACGCGATGCGCAATTTCAAGGACGAGAGTTTCGTCGCGCAGTATCTGTCGCCGCATCTGATCCGCGAAATGCGTCTGTTCTCGGTGCTCGACGACGACATGCGCGATGCACTCGAAGTCTCGGCGATTCACGACGATAGCGGCTATCAGTATGTGCGTCAGGCATTGTCGCGGCAGTACGACATGCATCATCGCGAGCCGAACATTCAGGTGTGGTCGGTGAATACGCGCGGCGACCGGAGCTTGACGCTGCGGCACTTCATGAGCGACAACCGGCATCTGTCGTCGGATAGCGACGAAGTCCTCAAGCATATGGCGCGCTTGTGGCAGTTCGACGTGTATCTGGAAAGCGTCGATGAAAACGGCACGGTCAGGAAGCGCTATGAGTGCCGCTATGTGCCGCCCGCTGTGAGGGCGTGAGGTTGCGGCGAGGTAAGGGACGGACTGACTGAATCCCGCCACGTATCTACGTCGGCGGGATTTTTTTTGCCGCAAGATTTTCAGATAACGGTGACGCGGCAGAGGGCCGCACAAACCCAAGCTACGCGTGGGCGCCTAAATCAGCCAGAAAATCCCGGGCGCGTTCCGACAAGCCGGGGGCAAGGTTCAAGGCGTGGGCCGCCGCTGTGGCAAGCCGGGTACGCGCGTTCTTCTCCAGGTCGTTGGCGGCTGTCGCCAACCAGTCGGGAAACTTCTCTGTGAGCGCGTCAATCAACACCGCGGCCTGGCGTCGGTCCTTGTCTGCCTTGAGTGCGCGCGACGGGTCGCGAAGCGTGCTGACGATAAGCTTATGAAGAGCAAATCTCGCGGGGTCGGGCAGCATCACCGGCACCACGTGCTCCTTGCCAAGAATAAAGCCCGGCGTGGGGTTGGATACCAAATACCTGAAGTATGGAAGCCCGGTTGCGTGGGCGCGCAACTGGGGCAACGCCTTCGTCTCATACGCCTCGGTACCTGGCACGAGTAAGTCCACCTTGAGAGGTTGTCCTCGAGCCTTGAACGAGGTTGACGGCTTTCGCGCAT
This sequence comes from Paraburkholderia rhynchosiae, assembly GCF_002879865.1. Lineage (GTDB taxonomy): Bacteria > Pseudomonadota > Gammaproteobacteria > Burkholderiales > Burkholderiaceae > Paraburkholderia > Paraburkholderia rhynchosiae. Next base: position 17,121 of record NZ_PNXY01000011.1, on the reverse strand, counting down.
CCAGTTCCGGCACCTCGAGAAAGGGAATACCGCTGTCGCGCAGGATGTCGAGAAAGCTGCGGTCTTCCGGGATAGCCACCGAAATCGTCCCCGTGCTGCCGATGTCGATATCCTCGGTCCTGTAGTTCGCAGGCAGGCGAACGCCGAGGCTGTTCAGGAGCGCACCGAATGCGTGGGAGCCGACGAGCACTCCGCCGTGGCTGAAGATGCCAGCGTTAAAGAGCGTTGCGAGAGTTAGCGCCGAAGAATTGTCGGCAGCAGCAAAGCCCGCCTTACGCAGAACCTGGACGTCGGCGGCAAGCACCCGCATCTCCGCGCTCTCGACTAGTCTCGCCTCGAGCGCAGCGTCGGTAGCGGGTTCTCCCGCTCGACCTAGTGAGGTCTCCTTGTGCTTTCCCGAAGCCAGATACACCCGCCAGTAGGTGTACGTTTTCCCGTCAACGGTTTTCTGGGCAGCGGAGCCCGGAGAATGCAGCGGGATGTGAGACTGCGCGCTCGCGCGCTCGGTGATGGAGGAATACAGCGTTTGCAGCGCGTCGTTGTGGAAGTTGGCCATGGCTAGACGGTCCTTATACCCTGTGATCCGATATTAAGGTATAGGAATCTCGGCGTCAAACTTATACCTTAATATTTGGATTTAAGGGATAACGGGCCTCGAAGCACGCAGCACGGCTCATCCAAAGGCGATCCCAACAATTGCCCACAAACCCCCATCTTTGCCTTGCGATTCTGTAAAATCCGCGCACGCGCAAAATCGCGTTCTGAAGGCGGCGCCACGACCGCTGCCTCCGTTCAAGAGACAAGGAAGATACAGCATGACCGACCTCACTGATCAAAGCGTGGCATCGGCCCACGACACGCGGCGCCGCATCTTCGCAATCGTCGGCGCCTCATCGGGCAATCTCGTCGAGTGGTTCGACTTCTATGTCTATTCGTTCTGCGCGCTGTACTTCGCGCCCGCCTTCTTTCCGAGCGGCAATACCACGACGCAATTGCTCAACACGGCCGGCGTGTTCGCGGCGGGCTTTCTGATGCGGCCAATCGGCGGCTGGTTCTTCGGCCGTCTCGCCGACAAGCACGGCCGCCGCACCGCGATGATGGTGTCGGTGTTCATGATGTGCGGCGGCTCGCTGGTGATCGCCCTGTTGCCCACCTACGCACAGATCGGCGCGTTAGCGCCAGCGCTGCTGCTCGTCGCACGCCTGTTCCAGGGCCTGTCGGTGGGCGGCGAGTACGGCACCAGTGCGACCTATATGAGTGAAGTGGCACTAAAGGGCCGGCGCGGTTTCTTCGCGTCGTTCCAGTACGTCACGCTGATCGGCGGCCAGTTGTGCGCGCTGCTCGTGCTGGTCGTGCTGCAACAGACGCTCTCCACCGCGGAACTCAAAGCCTGGGGCTGGCGCGTGCCGTTCGTGATCGGCGCGCTGGCCGCGTTGGTCGCGCTCTATCTGCGTAAATCGCTCGACGAAACCACCACCGCCGCGACGCGTCAGCGCCAGGAAGCGGGCACACTGCGCGGCTTGTGGCAGCACCGCGTCGCGTTCCTGACGGTGCTGGGCTTCACCGCAGGCGGCTCGCTGATTTTCTATACGTTCACCACGTATATGCAGAAGTACCTGGTAAACACCGCCGGCATGAGCGCCAAGACCGCGAGCAATGTGATGACCGCGGCGCTGTTCGTCTATATGGTGATCCAGCCGGTGTTCGGCGCGTTGTCGGACCGCATCGGCCGCCGTCGCTCGATGCTGTGCTTCGGCCTGTTCGCGACCATCGGCACCGTGCCGCTGCTGCATGCGCTGAAAGACGTAACGAGCCCGTATGCGGCCTTCGGCCTCGTCGTGCTGGCGCTCGCGATCGTGAGCTTCTACACGTCGATCAGCGGCCTGATCAAGGCGGAAATGTTCCCGCCCGAAGTGCGCGCGCTCGGCGTGGGTCTCTCGTACGCGGTGGCCAATGCGATCTTCGGCGGCTCGGCGGAATACGTGGCGCTGTGGCTCAAGTCGGTCGGCAACGAGTCGATGTTCTACTGGTACGTGACCTTGCTTTGCGCTATTGCCGGGCTTGTCGCGCTGCGCATGCGCGATCCGTCGAAAGAAGGCTATTTGCGCCACGAACCCTGAGCATGCCGAGCCTGCGCGCGGTTTCTAGCGCGCGCCGCACGCTGGCTCAGGCCACGACGATCTCCGTGCCGAGTACATGCAGCAGATCTCGCAGCGCCTCGGCCTGCGCCATCTTCGCGTCGCTGCGCAAGTGAATCTGCACGGCTCGCCCCGTAATCCCGTCGACGGGGTGGGCGAGCCACAACTCGACCGCAAGCCCCAATCCTTCGGGCTGGTTGACGGCGACCGGCTCGATCACGCGCGGCTTGAAACAGGCACTGTCGGACATGGCGAATCACCTCGGGGCTGATGACGTGTCCGGTGCATCGTAATCAGCGGCGTGCGCGCGGCAAAGCAACAAATACGCGTTTGCTAAGCAGAGGATGCTTAGCAGAAAACCCACTGAGGGCGCACGCTGTCCCTGCGTTGGCGATCAGCCTGGCTCGGTCGTGTCGGCGGCCATTTCCGCGACGAGCTCCTTCTCGACCACGCCCGGCTCGCCGCTCAAAGCAGCGGACGCGGCCGATGCAGCCGATGTAGCCGGCGCCGCAGCCGCGGCGGCAAGCGCCACGGTCTGTTTCCGCGCGCTCACGGCCGCACGCGAAAGCATCAGCAGATGGTAGTAAAGCCGCGCGCTGAGCCCGTAGTGGTAGGCGAACAGATGAGCCAGCGCGATCTTGAGACCCAGCCGCGCCTGACGATTCTTCGCATGCACCGAGACGACGATCGGCGCCAGCCGCCGCAACGCGAGCTTGCGTGACGGCTCGAGCTGCGGCGGCAGCTTCAGCATCTTCACGAACGCATACGCGCTGAGCGTGGCCGCTGCCGCCGTGCCGCGCGTGCTGTGCGATATCGACGTCGCAGTCTTGCGATACACCGAGACGTACTCGTGCAGATAGAACACCTCGCGCGAGGCGAGGCACAGTTCAGCGCCGAATATGAAATCGCAGCACACGCCGTAGTGCTCCTTATAGCCGATGCGCTTGACGAGCCGCGCGTCGGCCATCCAGCCATTGTTCGGAAACATCTGGATGAGGCCGGTCCTGCCTGGCAGCGCCTGCAAGCCTTCCGCATCCTTCGTGCGGCGGAACGCCGTGTTCAGCCGCGCGCTGGCGTCGACGTCGATCGCGCCGCTATGGTCTGCTTCGTACTGCGCGCCGAATGCCGCATCGAGACGCGGATGTAGCTTCCATAGTGAAACGAGTTTTTCGACGCCGTCGGTGGCGAGCAGGTCGTCGTCGTGAATCAGCAGAATCTTGTCGCCGCGCGCGCGCTGGAACAGGCTCGCGACATTGCGCGCCTGGCCGAGCGGCGGCTGATTCCTCGCATAACGGATGCGTCGCTCGTTTCGATAGCGCGACGCGATCAATTGCTCGGTGCGCGTATCGCTCGAATCGTCGCCGACCACGATTTCCAGATTGCCGTATGTCTGCGCCAGACACGAGTCGATGCACTCCACGATCAACTCAGGCCGGTCGCAGGTCGGCAGACAGATCGACACTTTGGCGGACTGAGGGAAGGGTACGGGGATGGACATGGGCGTCGCCTTTGTTATCTGTTGAGGGGCGGCAGCCGGTTTGCTTGTCGCATACATCGCTGCAAGCAGAAAAATAGTCCATCACACCGAAAAAATATTCGGTAAAAAAACGGAAAAAATGTCTGCTGTATGAAAGGCGGCGGAAGGGAAAAATTTATGCGGCTTTGCCGCTCAGATGCAGCAAAGCCGCTTCCAGACTCGCGTTTAATTTTCAACCGACTGACGGCTCACCTTCACCTGGTTTCTGGCCAGGTCGGTCGGCCGGAGACTGGTCGCGCCCTTCATCGTCGCGCTTGGGCAGCTTGCTTTTTTCATTATCGCTATGCACTGCCGGCTGCGGATGTTCAATGTCGTCCGGCTTTTTGTCGGTCTGCTGCTTGGGGTCGGCCATGGCTTTCTCCTGGTGTGAACACCTAGCTTGTAGAGCAAAGCTTGGGCCTGCACGCTTTCATTCGAGCTCACGGGCGCCCGTCAGCGAAACGATGAAATCGAAAAACGCGCGCACTTTGGCCGGCGGATGATGCCGCGACGGATACAGCGCATACAGCGGATATACCTCGTCGGCCCAGCCAGGAAAGAGCTCGACGAGCTTGCCGCTCGCGAGCAACGATTCGGCGCCGAGCGAGAGAATCTGCGCGACGCCCTGGCCCGCCGCGCACACGCTGTGCAAGGTGCCGACGTCGTTCACGGTCAAGCGGCCTTGCGGCGCGATGACCATTTTCTTGCGGCCGCGATGAAACTCCCAGCTGAACGGATAACCCGTGAGCGGATCGCGAAACTTGATGCACGCATGCTTGCCGTCCTCGAGTTCGGCCGGAGTCGCGGGCTGCCCATGCTTCTTCAGATACGACGGCGCGGCGACGGTCAGAATGCGCGTGTCGAGCAGCTTGCGCGCGATCAGCGACGACACGGGCGGCTCGCCGAAGCGAATCGCGACGTCGAAACCGTCGCCGACCATATCGCCCAACTGGTCGCGCGTAATCAGCTCAAGTTGCAGCTCAGGATGTCTGTCGATGAAACCGCCGAGCCTCGGCCCAAGCACGAGGCGCGAAAAGAACGGGTCCATGTTCACGCGCAGCCGCCCGCGAACGGCCGTCGCGCCCTGCGCGGCGGAAGACGCCGCTTCTTCCAGGCCGCTCAACAGCGGTACGATCTGTTCGTAGAAGCGCCGGCCTTCGTCGGTTAGCGCGACCGAGCGCGTGGTACGGTCGAATAGCCGGATGCCGAGGCGCGCTTCGAGCCGCGCGACCGAACGGCTAACGCCCGATTGCGACATGTCGAGCGCTTCGCCCGCCGCCGCGAAACTTCCGCAATCGACGATCGCTGTCAACACGCCCATGCCGTTCAGCATGCGCTCGTCAAATGGCATCTGAGAGTCCTTTGTTATTCGTGAACGCCGTACATGCTAGCGCGAAACGCCGGACGGAACCCCGACCGAGAACAGAGCGCGATCCGGTCATGCGCGCCGCATGACTGAGCCACCAGGTGACAGGGTGACAGAGCGACAGGGCTAGCGAATAGCGTGGCTCCTTTCAACGACCCGCGCCCTGGCTCGCCGGCGCCCGCACGCCGGGCGTCGTGTCGAGATGACGGAACACCCACGCCGACATCAGCGTGATCGCGCCGACGCACACGAAGCTCAGCCGGAAACCGAGCATAGCCGAACCCCATTGCGCGGCAAACAGCTTCACGAGCCCGCCGCCGATAGAGACGCCAAGACCGATCGCCAGCATTTGCACCATCGAAAAGAGACTGTTGCCGCTGCCGGCGTCTTCATGCGACAGGCCCTTGAGCGTGACGCTGTTCATCGCCGCGAACTGCATCGAATTGGCTGCGCCGAATACCGCGAGGATCGCGATTTCGACGATAAGCGGCGTGCCGCGCGAGACGGACGCAAACGCGACGATCGACGAACCGACGATCAACGTATTGACCAGCAAAAACAGGTCGTAGCCGTGGCGTCGCACGAGCGGCGCGATCCAGCGTTTCGCAACCGTGCCCGCGAGCGCCGCGGGCAGCATCATCAAGCCCGAATGCAGCGGCGTATAGCCAAGTTCCAGTTGCAGTAGCAGCGGCACCAGAAACGGCACGGCGCTCGACCCAATGCGGCACACCAGATTGCCGATCAGTCCCACGCTGAAATTCGGCTCGCTGAAGAGCGACAGCTTGAAGAGCGGGTTACGCCGTCGCTTCGCGTGCGGAACATAAGCGAGCGCGCTGACCGCCGCGAGCGCGAACAACGCCGCCGACCATGCCGCCTGATGCGTCGGCACCGGTGCGTCGACGGCTAGCGAAAACGCGATCATGCACAACGACAGCAAGCCGCAGCCGGTGAAATCGAACGGCGGCGCTTGCGTCTCCCCATGCGGCGGCAGAAAACGGTGCACCGCGTAAAGACCCGCCGCGCCAATCGGCACATTGATCAGAAAGATCCAGTGCCACGTGATCGCCTGAACGAACCAGCCGCCGAGCGTCGGCCCGGCGATAGGGCCCAGTTGACCGGCGACCGAAATGAATGCGAGCGCCGACACGTACTGTTCGCCCGAGACGCTGCGCAGCACGGCAAGCCGTCCGATCGGCAACAGCATGGAGCCGCCCACGCCTTGCAGCACGCGCGCTGTCACGAGTTGGCCGAGCGTATGCGCGCTAGCGCAGCAGATGGAGCCGAGCACGAAGACGAGGATCGCCGCGAAATAGACGCGCCGCGTCCCGAAGCGGTCCGCGAGCCAGCCGGACGCGGGTGTGAGCATCGCCATCGTCAACGTGTAGGCGACCACGATGGGCTGCATGGCAAGCGGCGCGACCTGCAGGCTGTTCGCAATCGACGGCAACGCCGTATTGACGATCGTGGTGTCGAGCGACTGCATGAAGAAACCGGCGGCGACGATCCAGAGCAGCGCGGTCTGCGACGAATCCTGGGTCATGGGAGGGCAAGCGGTCGGCGCGCGGCCGCCTGGGTGGATGAAGTGTTGTCAGCAAACGCTTCATGATATGGGCATCCCGCGCGCTGGGGAAGCCTGCCCGTTGCTCAGGCCATGCGGATTCACGCGAGAAACGGCGGTGTCGCGCCGATGCCGTTGCTGCGAATTTTGTTTTTGACGCGTAGGGAAGCGGCGCTCGCGGGCAAGGAAGGGTGCGGCTTCGCGGTGGTGGCGGGGAGGTGCGCAGCCCTCGCTCAGCGCTCTGTGCTCAGCGGCTGCGGCTGCGGCTGCGAAACAATGCGGCTACCTGATCGCCGAGTCCACTTCATGTGAGCCGCTTGATGCTGCGGCTCCATGATTGCGCCGTGCCGTGCGGCGCTGTGCTGTACCGCCGTGCTTACGCAGGCATCTTGCGGAACGAAATCGCAAAGCGGTTCCAGGCGTTGATCGCTGAAATGAGCAGTGTGAGATCGACCAGTTCTTCGTCGCTGAAATGAGGGCGCACGATTTCCCATACCGCGTCCGGCACGTGGCCGTGCGACACGAGGGTCACGGCTTCGGTCCATTCGAGCGCGGCGCGTTCGCGATCCGTGAAGAACGGCGTTTCGCGCCACGTGACCACGGTGGCGAGACGCCGGTCGGTTTCGCCGCCTTTACGGGCGTCGGTGGTATGCATGTCGACGCAAAATGCACAGCCGTTGATCTGCGACGCGCGCAGACGGACGAGATGGGCGAGCGATTTTTCGATAGCCGATTTGCCGATGCGTTCTTCAACGCCGAGCATGGCCTTGATCGCAGCGGGACTGGCTTTGTAGAAGTCGAGACGTTCTTGCATGATTCACTCCTTGGCTTTGGCTGAACGCATCTGGTGATGCGATGAGTGAATACTAGTCGCCACATTGGCGTTGCAAAATGTCCATTTATAGCGATTTTTGGGTAACCAATTTTACGCAACGGTAGACGTGCGGGCCTAGGCCGGAGCGCCCTTGTTCGCTGTAATGGCATCGTTGCCGCGCCGCTGACGATTCGGTATGGTGGGTTATCGACCTATTCGCAGAGATACCGGATGACTGCCACCGCCGATTCGGCTTCACAACCCATCCGTTCCGACGTGCTGATCGTCGGCGCGGGCCCCGTTGGCCTCTTCGCTGCGTTCGAGGCGGGCGTGATCGGGCTGTCGTGTCAGATCGTCGATGCGCTCGGCAAGATCGGCGGCCAATGCACCGAACTCTATCCGGACAAGCCGATCTACGACATTCCCGCGATTCCATCGTGTACGGCGCGTGAACTGGTCGATCGTCTGCTCGCGCAATGCAAGCCGTTCGACGTGCCCATTCATCTTGAGCAACGTGTCGAATCGGTGGAGCAGGGCGGCGACGGGCGGTGGACCGTGCGGACCGATCGCGGCCTCCTATTCGACGTCGCCGCGATTCTGCTTGCCGCCGGCAACGGCGCATTCGTGCCGCAAAAGCTGCCGCTTGCCGAAGCCGTGCCGCTCGAATCGCGTCATGTGCACTACAGCGTGCCGCGTCTTGCCGATTTCGCCGACAAGACCGTGGTGGTCGCGGGCGGCGGCGATTCCGCGCTCGACTGGGCGCTCGCGTTGCGCAAGGTCGCACGGCGCGTGACGCTCGTGCATCGGCGCAACGGATTCAGCGCGGCGGATTCGAGCGTCGAGTTGATGCGGCGCGCGGTCCAGGCTGGCGAGATGGACTTCGTTATCGGCGCGATTTCCGGGCTCGTCGTCGAAAGCAATGCGGACGGCAATGCCGAGGGCGATGCGCTCAGATCCATCTCGTTGCGACATATCGAGGGTGAAACCCAACTGCAAGCCGAACAACTCGTCGTGTTGTATGGACTGGTCGCCGATCTCGGCCCGATCGCACAGTGGGGCTTGAGCATTCACGGCGGACGCGTCGATGTGGATACGTCCAACTACGAGAGCTCGCGGCCCGGCATCTTCGCGGTGGGGGATATCGCCAACTATCCGAACAAGCAGAAGTTGATCCTGTCCGGTTTTCACGAGGCATCGCTCGCGCTGCGCAAGGCGTATTCATACGCCTATCCCGACAGGAAGCGCGTGCACATTCATTCCAGTTACGACGCGAAACTGGCGGAGAAGGTCAGCGCGGCAGCGTAACGGTGTGGACGATGGTTCGGATAGACCTGGAAGCGATCGCTCCGGGGGTCTTTTTTATATGAAGCTGTGTGATTTTCGGCCAACTGCAATCGCGAGATGTGTGGCTCATATTCAGCTGTCCGAAAGTTTCGTTTTTTGCGGATCGCCCCTTGACGCGGCGAGTGTCGATCGTTCCACGCGAGGTCTGAGCGTCTTGCTGCGCCAGCCCTGATTCAAAAGGAAACCGGCGCAAGCAGACGGCAGGCAAGACATCAGCGGTGCCCCGACCTCGTGGCGATCGCCGCGTATCTTTAAAGCTTGGCGCCGCGCGCGCCGAGCCTCCATTTCAACGCTAGCTCGCGCGCTGGGCAGCAGACGGTGCGCGCACTCACAACCGGAGGAGTCGCGCGTCGCGGTGGCGGGAATTTATGCGGCGTATTGCGCGCGTTGTCATCAGATGGATGGCGCGGGCGAGCCGCACAAGTATCCGCGCGTCGCGGGCAATCCCGCGGTGCTTGCGCCATCCAGTACGTCGCTCGTGCGGTTGCTGTTGGAGGGTGGCGAAAGTCCGCATACATAAGCCGGGCCCGAGCCGCGCAAGATGCAGCCTTTCGCGGACAAGCTGAGCGATAGCGAAATGGCGCGCGTGCTGACGTTTATCCGCCAGACATAGCAGCGCGGCCGCGCCGGTGACCTCCCGCGAGATGTCGAGCTTGAGGCAGAAGTTGCATAAATGGCACCGTCAGCGCTTGCGCTTTGCCTGACATCAACGGAGCACGGCAATGCCGATGCCGACGGCGGCACGGGGCTTGCTGCTCGCTGGCATCTATCGCGGCGTCGCTAAAAAAGCCGTCCGGTTTCCGCAAGGAGGATAAAAAATGATGGACGCGATCTATCTGCTGTTCGGGCAAGGAAGAGAGCTCGACCCGCTGCAGATGAGTGCGCGCGCCGTTGTGGTGTTTGTGATCACGCTCCTGCTGATCCGAATTTCGGGCCGGCGTTCGTTCGGCAAACGCTCGCCGTTCGATTCAGTCGTGGTGATTCTCTTGGGCGCGACCTTGGGTCGGGCGATTGTCGGTGCATCGCCGTTTGTCCCGACGGTGCTGGCCTCGCTGATGATTGTCGTTTGCCACCGCCTCCTTGCGTGGGCCTGCATGCGCTCGCATGCACTCGAGAGGTTGGTGGGCGGCGTCGAGCGCGAGGTGTACAGCAACGGCGCATTCAACGAGCGCGAAATGAATGCCGCGCTGATGACTCCGGCCGATGTACGCGAAAGCGTGCGGCAAACAATGGGCTCCCGTTCGCTGGATAACGTGGCAGCGGCGATTCTCGAACGCAACGGCGAAGTGAGCGTGATCCGCAAGGAACAGTGAAAAGGCGAGGGCGCTAGCCGCGGCCGCCGCGCGAGATTTCCTCGCCGGCGCGATGCGGCAGGCGCAGCGTGACCGGAATCGACGCGAACGAGCACAGTCCCACCACCAGGAAGGCGGGCCAGAAATCCGACCACATGATGCTGGCATGACCGTGCAGCAAGCGCGAAATCTGCAGCACTATCCCACCCACCGTGACGCCGAGGCCGAGCGACATCTGCTGTACGACACTGCCGAGGCTCGTTGCGCGCCCGACGTCACGGCTCGCGATTTCCGCGTAGGTCAATGAGTTAAGACTCGTGAATTGCAGCGCCGGGAAGAAGCCGCCAAGCAATACGACCACCCAGATGACCCACGTCGGCGTGCCCGGAAAAAACAGTCCGCACGCGGTGATCGCAATGCCCGACAGCGCGGCGTTGACCGCAAGTACCGAACGGAAGCCATAGCGATGCAGCACGCGCGAAGCCACCGTGCGCATGAACATGCCGCCGAATGCGGACGCGCAGGTAATGAGGCCGGATTCAAATGCGCTCATGCCGTGTCCTTCCTGCAGCATCAGCGGCAAGAGGAACGGCAGCGCGCCGAGGCCGATGCGAAACAGCGATCCGCCGAGCACGCTCGCCTGAAACGTCGGCACTTTGAAAAACCGCAGATCGAGCAGCGGCAGCCCCGCGCGTTGCGCATACGCGACATACAGAGCTAGCAGGACGGCGCCGATCGCGCACATGCCGAAGGCGTAGCCATTGGAAACCAGTTCGCCGCCGATCAGCGACAACCCAAGCAGAAGCAGCACCGCGCCCGCCGCCGACAGGAAAAAGCCGATCCAGTCGAGCGGCCCCGGATGCGGCTCCCGTGTGTTCGCAATGTGCTTGTTCGTCAGATAGATGCCGAGGATGCCGATCGGCACATTGATGAAAAAAATCAGACGCCAGTGCAGATAGGTCGTGATGAAGCCGCCGAGCAGCGGGCCGGCCGCGGGGCCGAGCATCGCGGGCACGCTCAGATAATTCATCGCGCGGATGAAGTCGGTTTTATGCACCACGCGAAAGATGATGATCCGCCCGACCGGCACCATCATCGCGCCGCCGACGCCTTGCACGAAGCGCGCAAGCGTGAACGTGGCGAGTGAATTCGACGCCGCGCACAGCAGCGAGCCGGCCACGAAGATGCCGATTGCGGTGCGAAACACGGTGCGCGCGCCGAAGCGGTCGGCGAACCACCCGCACACGGGAATGAATACGCCGAGACCGAGTACATAGCTCGTCACCGCGATTTTCAGCGTCACTGGATCGCGCCCGAAGTCGCGCGCCATGGCCGGCAGAGCCGTAACGATCACGTTGGCGTCGACGCTCTCCATGAACATCGCGCACGCGACGATCAGAGGCGCAATCAGGGCTTTCTGGACGACGGTCATCGAATGGAGGCTGCGGCGGGCTGTCGCAGGTAAAGGGGCCATTATTGCACCTGTACGGTGCGGTTTGTTAATAGCTCGCCGGCAGATGCCGCCCTTTTTTGACTGCCCACCGCTCACGAGCACCACCGGTCGGACGTCACTCTCGCGCAACATGTTTGTTTCTTGTTGCGCTGCGCAATGAGAAGACTATAATCGGGTTATTCCCTAGGTATAAACCCTATATAGGAGTCCGACCATGAACACCACCTCTAACACCGCTTCCGCCCGTAACACCGTCGCAGCGCACGGCAACTGGCTCGTCAAGCTGCGCGCCCTCGCGCTCCACGCGCTGAACCTGCATCTGCAAAACTGCGCTGTCATCGCTGAAGCGCATCGCCGTCCGCAGTAATCGGACGCAGCAGTCATCGGACATTCGGCGCGGCACGCGCATTACGCAGTGCCACCGGTTTATGCCGATGCCGCGAGCAAGACGCAACGCCCGGCGCAACGAGGTGAAAATAACAAGCGGCGCATTTTGCGCCGCTTGTGCTTGATGGCTCCGCCGCGTCGTTTTCAGCTTTACTCGCCTTGGCGATCCGACGCTCCCGACACCATTCGTCGCATTTTCGTCGCCCGCGCGGACAGAGCGCTCATCACGAGCGCGGTCGACACCAGTCCGACCAGATATAACCCCGCCATCATCCAATCCTGTTCCGCCATCATCGTTTCTCCGGTCAAATGCCTGGTTTCCGCGGCCAATACGCCGCGTCTCACAGGCTCTTGCTTGCGATTACGGCATATATCCGGGAAAGCTTAATCATGTTCGACGGCGCAGGCGCACGCAGCAGTCGCGCCGACGCGCGTTGATGCAGGCGTAATGCGGCTTTCGCGGAACTTTGCGATCAGGCAGACGCCGAATCTCCTTCACAGCGCACGATTAACGTTTAAACTTTAGCCCCCTTACAGTTCAACACCACCCGGCAGTGTTCGGGCGTGCCGCGAACACATCCCACACCGCCGCTCAGCCCAGGTTAAACCCCGGCGCAAGGGCCCCCACTGTCAACCTTTTAAGCCGTTTGCCGTTATCCATTTGTAAATCGCCGAACTGGCGACCCGCGGCAGACGGCCCGTCGTCGCGACAGTTCCTCGCAAGGCCCGCATTGACCATGTTCCATCGATATAAGAATAATTTCGACCGGTTAGGCGCGATGTTCGTCCGTGCATCGCGGACGCCTGGCACCAGGGGATTGCTCTCGCCCGTGCTCGCGCTCGTGATTTGCGGGTTGCTGCTCGTCGTGCTCCAGCATCTGTCGCAAGCCGTCGACTACCGCTCGGTGATGCACGAATTGCGTCGGCTGACGGCGCGAGAGTGGGCCGCCGCACTCGCCGCCACCGCGCTCAGCTACGTGGCGCTCGTCGGCCGCGATGCAGTCGGCCTGCGCTACCTCGGCGCGGCCGTGCCTCGCGCGGCGCTGTGGATCGGCGCCACCGCGGGTTCCGCGCTCGGCAACGCCACCGGCTTCGGCGCCTTGACGGGCGGTGCGGTGCGCGCTCGTGTGTACGGTGTGGCGAGCATCGCGCCCGCGCAGATCGGCCGCATGACCGTGTTCACCAGTGTCTCGCTGGCGCTCGCTCTGGTCCTCATGACGGCGCTCGGCATGGTGTGCGTGGCCGGTCCTCTGGCCCCGATGCTGCATCTCACGCCCACCACCGTCCGTTGGGTCGGCGCATTGCTGCTCGCGGCGCTGGGGCTCCTGACCGCCGCATGCGGCGCCGAAACGCGCCCCATTCGCACGCGCTGGCAGTGGTTGTCATTCGATATTCCCGCACGCCGCGATCTGGCTGAACAAGTCGGCCTCGCGGTTCTCGACGTGGTCGCGGCCGGCCTCGCATTGTGGGCGCTGCTGCCGCATGCAGACGTGAGCTTCGTCACTTTCATCACCGTCTACGCCGCGGCCATGCTGCTCGGCATGATCGGTCATACGCCCGGCGGCGTCGGCGTGTTCGAAGCGGCGATGGTGTTCACGCTGAACGGCAGCGTGCAAACGCACCAGATGGTCGCGGCGCTGCTCGCATACCGCGCGATCTACTTCGGCGTGCCGCTGGTCGTCTCGGCTGCGTTGCTCGCCGGTTTCGAAGGGCGCGCACTGAAAGGCCGCCTGCCGTTGCGGCACGCAGCGGCCGCGTCCAAACTCGCGCCGCTTTTTCTGAGCCTCGTCACCTTCGTGGTGGGCGGCATGCTGGTGATTTCGAGCGCGACGCCCGCGTTCTGGCACCGTCTCCATGTTTTGCGTGACGTGCTGCCGCTGTGGGTGCTCGAAAGCTCGCAGATGCTGTGCAGCGTGCTCGGCGTGCAGTTATTGTTCGTCGCGCGCGGGCTGCTGCGGCGTCTCGATGCCGCATGGTGGATGACCTTGGCGCTGGCCGTGCTGAGTCTCGCGCTGTCGCTGACCAAAGGTCTGGCATTCGTCGAGGCGGGTGTGCTGTGCATGCTGATCGTGCTGCTGCTTGCCACGCGCCGGCGTTTCAACCGTCATTCGTCGCTGTTTGCCGAGCGCTTCACGGCCGGCTGGCTCGTGTCCGTCGCGATGGTGCTGATGCTCGCCACGTGGGTGATGCTCTTTGCCTTCCGCGACGTGCCGTACACCGGCGACCTGTGGTGGCAATTCGCATTCGACGAACGCGCGCCGCGTGCGCTGCGCGCAACGCTGGCCGCGAGTCTGTTCGCCGCGACGTTCTCGTTCTGGCAGTTGCTGCGCCCCGCGCCCGGCCACTTCGTGAAGCCGGCGCCGGAAGATCTGCACGACGCGGCGCGCATCGTGCGCGCGCAGGAGCGCAGCGACGCCGGTCTCGCGCTGATGGGCGACAAGAGCTTTCTCTTCTCCGAGTCGCGCGAGGCTTTTCTGATGTACGCGAAGTACGGCCGCACGTGGGCCGCGCTGCACGATCCGGTCGGCCCGCGCGAAGAGTGGGCCGGTCTCATCAGCAAGTTCGTCGCGCTCGCGCATGCGCACGGCGGACGCGCGGCGTTCTATCAGGTGCGCGCGAACGCGTTGCCGCTGTATCTCGACGCCGGCCTCTCGCTGATGAAGCTCGGCGAGGAAGCGCATGTCGTGCTTGACGATTTCGATCTGAAGGGCTCGCACCGCGCGCACCTCCGGTATGCGATGAAGCGCGGCGAGCGCGATGGCTTCACGGTCGAAGTGATCGACCAGGCGAATGTACTGGCGTCGCTCGAAACGCTGCGTGGCATTTCCGACGGCTGGCTCAACAGCCGCGACGCGCGCGAAAAGAGCTTCTCGGTGGCCGCGTTTACCGACGAATATCTCGCCGCGCAATCGGTCATGCTGGTGCGCCAGAACGGCGAACCGGTCGCGTTCGTGACGTTCATGACGACCGACCTGAACACCGAGGCGACCGTCGGCGTGATGCGTCACGTGGAAAGCGCGTCGCCGTACGCGATGGAATATCTGTTCACGCAACTGGCGCTGCATCTGAAACAGGCCGGTTTCCGCTCGCTGAGTCTCGGCATCGCGCCGCTCTCGGGCATGCAGCCGACGCCGCTCGCGTCGCGCTGGCATCGGATTGCCGGCATCGTGTGGCGCTTCGGCGGCCGCTTTTACAACTTCCGCGGACTGCGCGCTTTCAAGAGCAAGTTCCAGCCGCATTGGGAGCCGCGCTATCTCGCGGCGTCGGGTTCGGTGGGCGTGGTCTTCACGCTCGCGGACCTGTCATTGCTGGCAGGAGGCCGGCGTTCATGACCTTGCATTCGTTTTTCAGGCTCGCCGTCGTGGCGAGCCTAGTGACATGCGGCGCGCTCGCCAATGCGGCGACGACCACGATTTCCGGCGGGCGTTACGGCAACGTCACGGTCACGCAGCCCGTCGGTCCCATGCGTGGATTCGTCGTGCTTTACTCGCAGGCGAGCGGCTGGAGTGCGGCCGACCAGCAGAGCGCGGACGCGCTCGCCAAGGCAGGCGGGTTGACCGTCGGCGTGGATACCGCGCGCTATGCGGCGAGTCTCGCCGCGAAGAAAGAAGCCTGCCACCAACTCGTGGGCGATGCCGAAGCGTTGAGTCATCAGCTCGAACGGCAATCGCAGTCGAGCCATTATTTCGCGCCGATCGTTGCCGGCATCGGACAGGGCGCGACGCTCGCGATGCACGTGCTCGAACAGGCGCCGTCGAACACGATTGCCGGTGCTGTTTCCGTGGATGCGGAGCGCGCCCTCGATCCGCGTTTTCAGCCGTGCCCGCCTGACGCGACGATCATTCGCGACAAGATTCCTGGCTTCGTTGAAAAGGCGTCGACGGGTAACGCCGACCGCGCGCGCCTCGTCGCATTGATTACGCCGCATCTGCAAACTGTGTCGTCCAACGACGAGGACCTCTCCGATTTGCCGCTCATCGAGTTGCCGGCCGCGCATCCGAACGGTTTGATGGCAATCGTCATTTCCGGCGACGGCGGCTGGCGCGATCTCGACAAGACCATCGCTCAGGCGTTGCAGAAAGACGGCGTTTCCGTGATCGGCTGGGACAGCCTGCGTTATTTCTGGAGCGAGAAGCCACCTGCGCAAACGAGCCGCGACCTCGCGCGCGTGATGCAAACCTACGGCACGCGCTGGCATGCGCAACATATAGCGCTCATCGGCTATTCGTTCGGCGCAGACGTGATGCCCTTCGCGTATAACCGCTTGCCCGAGGCGTTGCGTGAGAAAGTGTCGCTGATTTCGCTGCTCGGCTTCGCGCCTGATGCCGATTTCCAGATCCGCGTGGGCGGTTGGCTGGGCATGCCCGCAAGCGACAAGGCGTTGAAGGTGCGGCCTGAACTCGCGCGCGTGCCGTCTGCGATCGTGCAGTGTATTTACGGCGCAGACGAGAAAGACACGCTGTGCCCGGCACTGACGAAGACGGGCATCGCGGTCATCCGGACCACGGGCGATCATCATTTCGGCGGCGATTACAACGCGCTCGAAAGACGCATTCTGAGCGCGTTCAAAAACCAGAGCGGCGTACGTGAGTGATCGAATGCGGTGCGTGATGCGCCGCGTGCGGTCTGTGCGTAGCTAAAATCGCCTAAAAACGCGGGGGTTCGGCGCGCGACTCGGTGATGGCGCAGTTCGAGCGGTTCCGGCGCGAACGCATACTGAGCACGCGGGCCGAAACGGCCGCGCCGGGTCCTGGCTTGCCCAGTGCGCAGCCGAAACCGCAGCGGCCATGAAATACGCCGGCTCGGAGCCGGCATTGACAAATCAAGATGAGTCAACGATGATTGGCCACATGAACTGCCTCGACATCCGTATTGCGCTGATTATTAGCATCATTCATCGAATGGTGGGTTAGCGCGCGTCTGATAGCAGTCACACATAACCCGCCCCACGAGGCGGGTTTTTTATGTCCGCTTGGCTCCCGCCTCCTGGTCGACTTTCGATGATAGTCCTTGCCGCACAGGAGCTTGCCTTGCCCTCACACGAATCCGAACAGGTCGCCGAAGCTGCTGACAGTGCCGCGCTTCGTCACGACTACCTGAAGAAAACCCTCACCGCGCGCGTCTACGACGTGGCCCGCGAGACCGAACTCGAACGCGCGCCGCAACTGTCGGCGCGTTTGCGCAATCCGGTCTATCTGAAGCGCGAGGACAACCAGCCGGTGTTCTCGTTCAAGGTGCGCGGCGCGTACAACA
>NZ_PNXY01000119.1 GCF_002879865.1 Paraburkholderia rhynchosiae | reverse complement strand
CATTGGCTTCGACCATCGTGCTGATTCCGCGCAGTCGCAATTCCTTCACCAGCCGGTCCTGCAGCGTCAGGTGGGCGCGCTCGACGCGACCCTTCGCTGAGCTGCTGTTCGCGCAGAACGTGTCGATGTTCAGCTCGAACATCGCCCGGCCGAAATGCGTCACGCTGCTTCCCGTTTCATGGGCCTTGCCACTGCGAAACACGCTCGCTTTGTCGCTGTAGAACGCGCCAGGCTTGCCGTGGCGTTCAATGTACGCGCGCGTCGCCTCAAAGTAGCTGAAGGTCGATTCGGTCGCCGTGAAGTGCAGCGCCATGATCCGGCTGGTGGCGTCGTCCACATAGACCAGCAGCGTGCACGCCGGCGCCCGTTCCTCGAACCACCGGTGATCGCTGCCGTCGATCTGGATCAGCTCGCCCAGACACGCGCGACGGCTTCTCGGCTGGTAGATCTTCGGCGGGCGCTGCCGGCGTGGTATCCACAGCCCGGCGTCCGTCATCAGCCGTCTGACCGTTTCCTTGGCCATCCGCATGCCGTGGCATTCCCATGTCGAGGCCATTCTGAAATGTCCGCTTTCTGGCTAAGTTGAAATGTCCGGGTTTAAGGGGTTTGTTTCTAACGCCTTTTGTCTCACACCTTGTTGAAGGACGATGCCTGAACTGGCAGGGCGCTT
>NZ_PNXY01000118.1 GCF_002879865.1 Paraburkholderia rhynchosiae | reverse complement strand
GTCTGGTCGCAACTTCAGACCAGCCACAGGACTATGTGATTGGCACGAAGGCAATGCTGCTCGCACCGTACGGCATCGTCGAGCCCAAGGACGATCCCCGTTTCAAGCAGGCCGTGGACGGCGCCGTGCTCGAGCTCATGAAGTCAAAACAGATTTACGCGATGTACGACAAATGGTTTAACGCGCCCGTGCCGCCGAATGGCATCAATCTGAAGTATCCGATGAGCACCGAACTTAAACGTGCCTTCGAACATCCCTCCGATTCCGGCGATCCCGCGGCCTATCAATAAGCCACTTAAGCAACCCTACTTCGAGTCCGCGCAGTCATGAACTATCAGTGGAACTGGGCCAGTTTCAACGACCTCTCGCCCGACGGTGTCCATACCTACCTGCAGACGATGCAGACTGGAGCATGCTGGACCATCGCACTGGCGGTGAGCGCCTATGCCATCGCGCTGCTGCTCGGCTCGATCATTGGCGTGATGCGTACGGTCGATTCGAAGATCGCGCGAACCATTGCTGCAACGTACGTCGAGTTGTTCCGCAATGTGCCGCTGCTGGTGCAAATGTTCCTCTGGTATTTCGTGCTGCCGGAATTGCTCCCCAGGTCGCTCGGCACCGCGATCAAACAGATGCAGCAGCCGTGGGGCCAGTTTTTTCCCGCGCTGCTTTGCC
>NZ_PNXY01000117.1 GCF_002879865.1 Paraburkholderia rhynchosiae | reverse complement strand
TTCAGCAGCCAGCCGCCGATCATGCCGCCCAGCGCAAGACCGATGGACTGCGTGGTGTTGTAGACGCCGGCGGCCGCGCCCTTGCGGGTGCCCGGCGCCAGTTTCGACAACAGCGAACGCTGCGACGCCTCCAGAATATTGAAGCCGAGAAAGTAGACAAACAGGATCGCCGCCACACTCAGAATCGTATGCGGAGCGACGCCCAATAACAACTGTCCGATCAGGATAAGAGCAATGGCGGACAGCAGCACGATTTTCATTTTTCCGCGCTTTTCGGCGGCGATGATCGCGGGCACCATCATCACGAACGACAGCCCCATGACCGGCAAATACACCTTCCAGTGCGACGCGACCGGCAGCCCGCCGGCTTCCAGAATGCGCGGCACGACGAGGAACAACGCGGTCTGAGTAGCGTGCAGCACGAGCACGCCGAAGTTCAGGCGCAGCAGCTCGACGTTGTGCAGCACTTCGGCAAACGGCGCACGCACATGCACGGGCTTCGGTGCATCGGGCACGACCCACAGCACGACGCCGACAGCCACGATCGAGAAGATGCCCACCAGCGTGAACAGGCCGCTCATGCCCACCCAATGGAACACGATCGGTGCGCCCACAATCGCCACCGCGAACGAAATGCCGATGCTGCCACCGACCATCGCCATGGCCTTCGTGCGATGCTCCTCGGCGGTGAG
>NZ_PNXY01000116.1 GCF_002879865.1 Paraburkholderia rhynchosiae | reverse complement strand
CAGTGGTGCATCTGGAATCGGCGCCCTCGCGCACTCCGCGTTTGTGACGAGGCAGTCATATCTCCCGCCTCGCGCGGCGCGCTCGCCGGAACGGTCTGTTTCGCAACCGAAGCTTCGTTTTGATGTGGTGGGGGGCGTCCGCTTGCCCCGGGGATGTACCGCGGCAGTTCTTTGTTTGGATGCGTTGATACGAAATCTGGGCGGCAGGTCGGAGGATCATTCACAAAGCGCAAGCGGCCTGGAGGCTCTCGCCAGCCAGAAGAGGGCAGTCGTTCCAGCGACTGTCGCTAGGCCGCCGAAAAATATTCAGGCCAAAACGGACTGCTGGCGAAACAAGTGGCGAGCGGTTTAAAAAACGACCGCTGCGGCACGCGACGCGCCGCCGGAAGCATGACTGCCTTGTCACGAGCGCCGAATGTGCGGAAACAGGGATTCCAGATGCACCACCA
>NZ_PNXY01000115.1 GCF_002879865.1 Paraburkholderia rhynchosiae | reverse complement strand
TAATGCGCACCTTCACGCCGCGCTTCGCCGCCTCGACGATCGCGTTGATCGTCAGCTTGTCCGGCACTAAGTACGCGCTCGACAAGTGGATGGAGTGCGTCGCGGCGGTGATCGCCATGAGGTACATCAACTGCATGTCGTCGCTGCCGCCCGAGGGCGAGCTGCTAAACATGTGGGCGAGGCCGTCGCCCGCAGCGTCGATCTCCGGAAAGTACTGCGGGCCGTGCAGCACATTCCCCGTCGCCTTGATCCAGTTGTCCATGAAGACCGCCTGCATCTGTCCGACCGCCGGGCCTTCGACGCGAAAGTGCGTATCGCGCCAGTGTTTCTCGTCCTGCGCGTGCCCGGCCCATTCGTCGGCGATACCCACGCCGCCCGTAAAGCCGATGCGTCCGTCGATCACGAGCAGCTTGCGGTGCGTGCGGTCGTTCATGCGGCCGAGACCCGTCCAGTGCGGCTTGTGATACTGGATGACTTCCGCACCCGACTCGCGCAGCATCCGAAGATAGCGCTTGTCCATCTTCGATGAGCCGACCCAGTCGAGCAGCACGTGCACCGCGATACCCGCACGCGTCTTGTCGGACAGCGCACGCGCGATTTCCTCGCCGATCGCGCCGGACCAGTAAATGAAGGTTTCGAAGGTGATCGTGTGCCGCGCCGACCGGATGCCCTCCAGCATCGACGGAAAGATCTCGTCGCCGTTCAAGAGCACCTCGAAGCG
>NZ_PNXY01000114.1 GCF_002879865.1 Paraburkholderia rhynchosiae | reverse complement strand
GACCTTTGCGGCGAAATCCATCGGGGCCGGCGGGCATGCCCGCGATCGAGTCCGGATATAAGTCCGCAACCACCCTCCTCGCCACGAACAATTACCTTGCAAATGGGAGGCGACCATATAAGAAATGCCGTGTTTTTAGGATTTAAAGTTTTGACTCTGAAGGAGTTACCGCTCACCCGGTGTTGAAGGACAGTGCCTGAACAAGCAGGGCGCTTACGTCCGTTCAGACAGCACAAGCAGACGGACGGTCAGGTTTTCCGGATGATTTGGCCGCCTTCGTTGCGCCAGATTCGATGTCGCCGCGGTGGCTCGCGATCGCCAGCGCACGCACCGTGTTCGTGAGGGCCGGCCGGGCGGCAAAGAGCGCCTCGATCGCACGGGCGCTCGCCATGCCCAACCCGGGCACGGCCTTCCACCAGTGGCCCCGGCGCGGAATGCGCACAGTCAGATCGGCGAGCGTCGTCATGCCGTACGCCTGCAGCACGCGCACCGCGCGCGGGGAAAGCCACTGCGCGACGTGGTCGGCAATCTGCGGTTCGGCGGGCGCGCTGTGCGCAGCGCATCGATCGCCTGCGCCACGCCTTTTGCGTACTGCTTGCGTCCCGCTGCCTGATAAGTAAGCAGCGCTACAGGATCATCAGCGATGGACCGCGCCTGCAACGGCCAACAGCTTGCTGCGGCTGAGCCTGGGGCAGGCCGCGCGCCGATTTCCCGTCACCGAGTGCGGAGGCACGTAACGCGCGACGGCCTGTCGCACGGATACGCCGGCGTACCACGCGCGCAGCACGGCAAGCTCGTCGGCATCGGAAAACTGGATGCAGCGTGAGCAGCAGGCGCAGGGGCAGGGGCTGGGGCA
>NZ_PNXY01000113.1 GCF_002879865.1 Paraburkholderia rhynchosiae | reverse complement strand
AGAGGGTGTTAGGAACTTGAATAGTCTGTGCGACATGTACAAGCATGAGCATGGCGAAGACAACGAAGTGTAGGCCGGCCAATGTTTCGGGCAGGCGTTCGTAATCTCGCGCCAGTCGCCGGAATCGGTTGAGCCAACCGAAACTACGCTCGACAACCCATCGTCGCGGCAACAGCACGAAGCCCTTCTTTGCCTCTGGCAGCTTGATGATCTGCAGTTCGATACCTTCGTCATGCGCAGCCTGTCGAGCCGTGTCACCGGTATAGCCCTGGTCAGCGAATGCAAGCTTTACCGTCTGGCCGGTTGCTTGCTGAACCTGACGCGCAAGCTCGGCTACCTGTGCACGCTCCTGCTCGTTGGCCGGCGTGATGTGCACCGCCAGTAGCAAACCTAACGTGTCGACAGCCATATGAACTTTGCTGCCCCGTTTGCGCTTATGACCGTCGTAACCGGCGCGCGGTCCGCTTTCGCACGTGGACTGCAGCGTGCGCCCATCCAGAATCACCGCACTGGGCTGGCCTTGACGTTCCTGTGCGACCCGGATTACGGATCGCAGATCGCTGACCATTGCCTCGAAGCAGCCCGCGTTCAACCAGCGTTGCGTTTGCTGGTAGACCATCTCCCACGGCGGGAAATTGGTCGGCA
Organism: Paraburkholderia rhynchosiae; assembly: GCF_002879865.1. Lineage (GTDB taxonomy): Bacteria > Pseudomonadota > Gammaproteobacteria > Burkholderiales > Burkholderiaceae > Paraburkholderia > Paraburkholderia rhynchosiae. The sequence goes on along the minus strand of NZ_PNXY01000113.1, from coordinate 214 downwards.
ACATACGCCAGGACGCACCCGCCCGCGCCATCCAGCGCAGCGCGTTGAACATCTCGCGCAGTTCATACCGCCGCTGTGGCGCATCTTCATTCATCAACGTCAGATAGGGAGCCGCAAAGCTCCACTCTTCATCCGAGACATCTGTCGGGTATGGCTTGCGTTTTGTCATTCCGCCAGGGTACCAGGTCTGGAGGAAAGTTCCTAACACCCTCTA
>NZ_PNXY01000112.1 GCF_002879865.1 Paraburkholderia rhynchosiae | reverse complement strand
GCTTTCGCAATGTCAGACGGCGTCAGCGCCGCATTCCCACTGCACGATAATCGACGCGCGCCGTGCAAGAGCTACCTCTTAGCCTCAGGCGCACGTCGCTTGCCGCGCGAGTCACCATTTAAAAGGGCTGCTGTCCCCGTGCAACCGGCACAGACCGCGAACAGCTCTTGCCGGGCGACGCATTATCCGGAAGTAGTCTTCAGCACGCTCATTGCGCACTCGAGGCAGCCGTATCGGACGCTCCCTTGGCCTGCGAGTTTTTCTGTGGCTTGCGGGTGGGCGCCATTGTCGATGGCGAACCTTTTGACGTGGACGTCGCTCCCCCAGTACCTCCCGTGTTGGGCGCACTCATTCCTGCACCGCCCTGGCCGGCACCATTCGCACCGCCAGCGCCAGCGCCCCCTGCGCCGGCACTGGTGCCACCGCCACCGGCGCCACCACCCGCACCCTGCGCGAACGCGGCGCCAACCGACGCGAGCGCTAACGCCGAGCACAACACTGCCCTCTTCATTGCTTTCATGATGCCTCCCTGGGTAACGCCAACACCGAGCCGCATCGTGCACGCGGGCCGGCGTTGACAACAGTCGATTTTCAGATGTCGCTCGGCGGTATGTCTTCTACACTGCGCGTCGTCGACCAGTAGGGCTCGCGGCTGTAATACTGGTGAAGCGTGGTGCCCCATGTGGCATCTGCCATCAACGGCCAGTGGTCCTTATCGAAGCCCGGGTCGTCCTTGATGCGTTGCGCGTCGATGCTGACACGGAAACACTTTGCGTCGGTATCCAGCGTGAGTGCGTTCCACGGTATCGCATGCAGGTTCGTGCCCATGCCGAGAAAGCCGCCTTCCGACAGCACGGCGTACGCAATCCTGCCGCT
>NZ_PNXY01000111.1 GCF_002879865.1 Paraburkholderia rhynchosiae | reverse complement strand
TAAGAACTCTTAACAAAATAAAGAAAGGGGCTGTTTACTCTCGATGAATCCTGTTAACCTTTTCATTGTTTCGACGACGAAAAGGACATGGCTAAACCCATACTCGACGACGAACTTTGGGCACTCATCGAACCATTGCTGCCCCCTCCCAAACCAAGGCGAAGCCGTTATCCAGGGCGCAAGCCGCTCGATGATCGTGGGCTGCTCACGGGCATTCTGTTCATCCTGCAGACGGGCCTGCGCTGGGACCTGCTGCCGCGCGAGATGGGCTGCGGCAGCGGCATGAGTTGCTGGCGCCGTCTGCGGGACTGGCAGGCTGCCGGCGTCTGGGACCGACTGCATGAAGTCCTGCTCGCAAAGCTGCGCGCGGCTGACCAGATTGACTGGTCCCGTGTCGTCGTCGATTCCTCTTCGATCCGCGCAGTGGGCGCAGGTCAAAAACGGGACCGAATCCCACGGACCGCGCGCGACCAGGTTCAAAGCACCATCTCATCACCGAAGCACAGGGCATCCCGCTCGCGGTAATCCTCACGGGCGCCAACCGTAACGATGTTACCCAGCTTCACCCACTGGTTGACGCCATCCGGCCCATTGCTGGCAAGCGCGGCCGGCCGCTTTCGAAGCCCCGCATTGTTCAGGGCGACCGGGGCTACGATCACGACAAATACCGCCGTCCGCTACACGCAGCCGGCATCGTGACTGAAATCGCTCGACGTGGCGAGCCACACGGCAGCGGACTCGGCAAAACACGCTGGGTTGTCGAGCGCACCATTTCATGGCTCCATAACTTTCGACGACTGCGCATCCGCTTCGAACGTCTTGCATTCATCCATGAAGCCTTCATGAAAATCGCCTGCTGCATCATCTGCTGGCGAAAACTGAAGAACTCATTTTGTTAACGCTTGTAAG
>NZ_PNXY01000110.1 GCF_002879865.1 Paraburkholderia rhynchosiae | reverse complement strand
AGATCGTTGGGGCAGTAGTTGGCCAGTGCGTGGCGCTTCAGCCAGGCCCACAGGTATTCGACCGGGTTCATGTCCGGCGCGTACGGCGGCAGGAACGCGATCTGGATGTGTCCGCCCAGGCGGTCCAGGTACTCGCGCACCAAACGACTGCGATGCGCCTTCAGGCCATCCCAGATCACCAGCAGCGGCTGCTTCAGGTGGGCCTTGAGCGCTTTGAGGAATTCGACGATCTCTTCCTTCTTGATGCTGCCCTCGTGCAGCCGGAACAAACAGTTGGTGCGCGTGAGCCCGGCGATGACCGAGACGTGATTCCAGTTGAAGTGAAACTGGATGATGGGCGTCTGTCCCCTGGGTGCCCAGGTGCGGACTCTGGTCGGGCGCTCGCTGATACCAGACTCGTCCACGAAGACAATCAGTCGGCCTTCTCGTCGGGCTTTTTTTTAAGGGCTGGCCAGGTGCGACGCTTCCAGTTGCGCACAGCATCCTCGTTGCGCTCGATGGCCCGCTTCTCGGGCTTTTGCGGGCTAAAGCCCAGCGAACCCAGGATGCGCCAAACCTGCGTCTGGCCAAAGCGCACGCCGTGCATGCGTTCGATGACAGCGCCCACACGCTTGAGAGTCCACAGTTCAGTGCCAAATCCATGCTCGACGGGGCTTTGCAGCAGGGCGGCGCGAACAGCCGCCAGCTGTTGCTCATCGAGTTGGGCCGGACGCCCTCGCTCGGGCACCTCTCGCAGGGCATCGATGCCGCCTTCATCGAGCAGCCGCTTCCATGTGTACACCGTCTGCCGAGCCACGCCCACAGCCAACGCCACCTCGGCGCAGCCCTTGCCCGCCAGCAGCAGCCGACCCGCCTTCAATCGCTTCTTTGCTGCTTCGCTCAATCGCCTTTGCGCCATGCCAACTTGTCTC
>NZ_PNXY01000010.1 GCF_002879865.1 Paraburkholderia rhynchosiae | reverse complement strand
GAGCTTTGCGAAAATCTTGAAATATGGCCGGTGTCGCCATATGTTTCGCCGGCACAGCCCCTGACAGGTGGCAGTACTAGGCGATCTCCGCACCAAAAATGTTATCAACCTTCAGGCTGCGATGGATGTGGAAGATCATCGCTCCGAAAACGACTTCTGCAGACCTTCCTTAACAGTAGTTGTAGCTCTTTTTGAAACATCGCCTTAAAGTATGGCCTTAAGCCGACCGACAATATCGGCCGCAAGTTGTCCAAGAAGGCTCTGCCGAACGCGCCGCTCGCAAGCGTTGAGGACTTGGCGTGCAGTGATGGCGCGCCACAACGTCCGTTATCGTGAGCACAACTCAAACGCCATGATCCAACCGTATGGCCCAACGTCGGTTTTTTAGGGGGCAAGCGCCCCGCTTACTGATCGTGGACGTTGATCGACAGGCTTGGGCCTCGACCTCGCGTCATGAGAAGGACGGCTGTCGCTCGGAAGCAGTCATCGGTCGTTACTGGTCGAACTACCGCTTTGAGTCGTGCAGACTCGCTCGTAGCGCTGCAAGCCTGACACTCATCTGAACCGCATTGCCAATGACCACAAAAAGGCACGAAATATTCTGACGACCGCCGATCGGCGAGCGTCTGCCAGGACCTAAATTTGCAGCGAGCCCATGAGCACTGCAGCCAGAAGCTAGGTGCGGCGGCTTTTGTGTCTGTGAGCGTGCCATCCATTTTCTATTGAACGCAGGGGCGACTTATCGTCCTTGGGAAACCGGCCGATGGTATCAACAAGTATGTCGTTGCTCACCTCCGTGAGTCTTCCCAAGACGAAGGTCGAGGCAGCGTTGCGAAAGCCTCGCCTGCGTCGGTGTCAACTCGCCCAAAACGCGGTGGCAGCCTTACCCGCTGGGCCTTTCTAGACTAAGTTGACACTCTCTGACCAGGAGAAATGATGATCGTGGACTGTGTCATCGCGAGCAGCCAAAGCAAACGGCGCTCATCCTGTGCGCTAATGAACACATCGACAGGTTCCTTGTTGTTGTTCGAAGAGCGCCGCTTGCACGAGCCGCGCGGTTCATCGCATACGCCGGATGCTCAGTCGTCGAGCGTTTCGTGAACGGCCACCGCGCCCTGCTTCCAGTAGCTCGCCGCGCGAATGCGTGACTTGTCGACGCCGCGTTCCGTGCACAGGTGATAGCGCACTGCGCGAATCGTCGCGGATTCGCCCGCGGCCCACACATAGCCTTCGCCGCCTTCAGGCAGGTAGATTTCGCGGACCGCTTGCAGCAAAGCCTCGCCGCCACAGCCCGTTTCGCTGCGATAACGCCAGACGAGATGCAACTCGGCCTGCGTGTTGAACTCGAGTTGCGCGGAGGGATCGGCCACTTCGATGACGGCGGCGACGCGCTTGCCGGCCGGCAGTTCTTCGAGGCGGCGCGCAATGGCGGGCAACGCGGTATCGTCGCCGATCAGCAAGTGCCAGTCGAAAGCCGTGGGAATCACGAGCGAGCCGCGCGGGCCGCCGAAGCCCAGGTACTGGCCGACTTTTGCTTGCGCCGCCCATCTCGCGGCGGGCCCGGCTTCGTGCATGGCGAATTCGATGTCGAGTTCGCGCGCCTCGCGATCGAAGCGGCGCGGCGTGAAATCGCGCGCGGTGGGGCGCCGTCCTGCGGGAAACACGGGACCGTCGGGGCCGGCTTCCGGCAGCACGGGCTTATCCGCGCCCGGCTCGGGGAAGAACACCTTGATGTGATCGTCGAACGAAGCGGACACGAAGTCGTGCAGGTCTTCGCCGGTGAAGGTCACGCGGATCAGATGCGGCGTGAGCGCCTGTACTGCTTTGACTTGCAGCAGGCGGAACTTCAGAGGGTGCCGTACGCGCTGCACGGCGAGGTCGGGTCGATTTTCTAGGGTCGGCATTGAGGCGCAATTCCTGTTGGTTCGGTTGGCACCCGGAGGGGGTAAAGGTTCGGCCGCGTGCGATGGATTTCACGCGGTGGCAGCATCGTCGCTATTGCTGCCCGGCTTGCCTTCGTCTTCGATTTCCCTGGCCGCGCGCAGCAGGATCGCGGCGATGCGGCGCTGCTCAGCAGCCGGCGCGCCGTCACGGCGTAGCAGCGCATTTTTCAACGTGCGACGGGCTTCGTTCAGTTCGGGCGCCCAGCCGCCTTCGCTGATGTCCGCCGGCTCTTCACCGGCAAACGCGCGACGCACGGAATCCATCTTGCGCGCGATGTGGCTCAGCTTCGCCAGCATCAATTCGACGCGATCGCGATTGCCCGCCAGGTACTCGCGTCCCGCTGCGGACAGTTCATAGCGCTTGCGATTGCCTTGGAGTTGCACCGTGACGTAGCCGAGCTCTTCCAGATACGTGAGTGCCGGATAAACCATGCCGGGGCTCGGACTATAGAAGCCGTTCGAGCGCGTTTCCAGCGCCTTGATGAGCTCGTAGCCGTGGCTCGGCTGTGCGTCGATCAGCGAGAGCAGCAGCAGTTGCAGATCGTCGGAACTAAATTTGCGGCCGCGCGGAAAGCCATCGCCTTCGCCGCCGAAGCCGCCGGGACCGCCGCCGCCGAAATGGCCGCGCCCGCCGCGTCCCCCGTGATGCCCGTGATGACCCGCCATTGCATGCCACAGTGCATGCGGCAAAAAGCGGTGGCCGCCTTCATGGCGTCCACCCGCGCGCTCGCCGCGCGTCTCATGATGATGGACAAACGCATGCCAAAGGGCGTGAAGCGACGAGCGGCCGCGACCTGTGCCGAACGCCTGTTCCGCCTCATGCGGACGGCTGAAATGGTGATGATGACGCATCTTGCGCACTCCAATGTGTCTTAAGATGTGTCGTACGATATATATCTAAAGATAGTTTGTCAAACTTTCCTTGAGACGGAAGGGAGTTTGTCGCTCGGGGAGGGCGTGCGCTTGCGTGACGGCGGCGCTGCCGTCGTCACGCATGTGGTGGGGAAAGGGAGGGAAACGCACATGCCGGCGGCGCGGGCATGTCAGCGGAACGATCAGGCTTCCGGCTTGAGTCGATACAGTTCGGGAACCAGCGCAAGCAGCAGACGCTTCACCGAAAAAAGGCGCGGCGAAATATGCGTCGCAACGTACCACGTGGCGGCCACGTTCATGCTTCGCAGCTTTATGTCGGGACCGACGAGCGCACTTGCGAAGTGCAGATCGCCGAGTGTCTTGCCGATGATTTCCTGCTTGATTTTCGCGCGTGCCGGCGGCTCGAGCGCGATGAACGACAATTCGGACATCTCGTGAAGCAGCCGGTACATGCTGTTGTAATGATGCTGCGTCTTCGTCGTGAACATCGTGGAATCCATGCGCAATCGTCTCTTGAATAGCGCCTGATTCAGCACGGCAACCTTCAGTCTTTGTTGCAGCAGCAACGCCGCAAAAAAGTGGTTGTCTTCGTACACGATGCCTTCTATGAAGCGCAGATTCCCCACCGCCGAACGCCGCGCCATAAAGCAGCATGGCGACACGAAATAACGGCCCTGCCGCAAGGATTCCGCAACGAACTCATCCGACCATAACGTAGCGCTTCCCAGCGGCCGCCGATAGCCGTTGGCTTCCTGCTTGTACATGGGTGCGTCGGCCGGAAAAACCGAGGCCTCGAACATGACCGCGTCGACCTCGGGATTGCTGAATTCCCGATGGCAAACACTCAATGTGTCCGCGTCGATGATGTCGTCGCTATCCATGTAATAAACATACGAGCCGGTCGCGACCGAGGTGCCGACATTGCGCGCCGCGGATTGCCCGCGGTTCAGCTGGTGGATGTATCGGAACCGCGAATCGCTTGCGCAATAGCGTTGTGCGATTGCGGCGGTGCCGTCCGTCGAGCCGTCATCCACGATGATCGCTTCGAAGTCCGTGAAGGACTGGCCCGCGATGCTCGCCAGCGCATCGTCGAGATAGTCCTGCACATTGTAGGCCGGCACAATGATGGAAAAAGCTGACATGGGGCACCTAGATCGTTTGATAAGCCAGAACCGCAATTCAGCCGGCATCCGCACCGCGGACCTCCTGGCCCGCGGGGGATGCAACCGGCGTGAGGGCCGAACCTCGAGAGGCAGGATCAACGCCGCGAAAATACAACCACGTAAAGGCCACCGCACCGACCACTTCCGTCAGGATCACGGCGAAGATCGTTCCTTCGGCGCCGCCGTAGCGTGTCAGTGGTACGACATACAGCAGATGCAGAACCGTTGCGCCAAGAAACACATTGGTCAGCGAGCGCGCACGCCCTTGAGCCAGTAGTCCGAGATCACCGAATACAGCTGCTACGCTGATGATCGGCGGCAGTACAGCCTCGAGTCTCAGCAAAGGAATGGACGCGTGAAACTGCGGGCCGACCCACGTTTCGATCCCCCACGCAGCGAGTAACTCGATCCCGACAAACAGGCTTAGCGACGTCGAGAACACGGCGATCATCGCCATTCGCATCAGGCGCTGCGCAGCCTGCGGATCTGTCGCATGGTATTGACTGATACGCGGATAGAAGGCCTGGCTGATCACCATGAACATGGCCTGCGCGGCGATGCGTATCTTGTCCGCCATCGCGAACTGGCCCACTACTTCCGGACCATGGAAGTAGTTCAGCAGGATCGAGTTGAAGTTCACATAGAAGCTGATCAACACAAAAGAGAGGAACAACGGAAAGCCGTCCTTCAGCGACTCGGCAATTTTTTTCGTGGATGTACCGACGAGCTTTACCAGTCGATTACGATGAAGAATCCACAGCGCGCAAATCGCCAGCAGCACGTTGCCGATACTCACGCCAAGCGCGGCCAGCGCGGCGTCTCCTGGACCTTTTACGGCCACGTACACGAAGCCCAGACCGACGAGCCGGGAAAGAAACGTCGGCAACACTAACGCGCGCATGCGTTCTAGGCCTTGAAACAGCCATATCGGCGTGACGGCGTTAGCGATAATTCCAAGGAAGAGCGCCGCCAGCACGTCGGCATGCTCTGCCAGGTCCGGCACGAACACGATCCCCACCGCGAGCAACGCAAGCGCTGCTGCAACCAGCACAAGTCGCGCGGCAGAGGTACTCGTATAAACCTCAGCCAGTCCGCGCGGATCGCCGCGGCTCACAGACACCAGTCTCGTCGCCGTAAAGTTGAAACCGTAGTCAGTCAGCAAAACCATGTATTGCGCGACAGCCTGACAATATGCCAGCACCCCGAACTCTCTCGCGCCGAGTACATGGCCCAGATACGGCAACATCAGCAACGGTACGATGTAATTGCCGCCCTGGATCAGAACCAGATAAAGTAACGTCTTACGAATGGGCGTCGTCATAAAAATAGACCGGTCCAATGTTGGTTTTCTTCATGCAAAAGCTGCTCCCTACAGACTCACGTGCCGTTGCGCGCGGAATTCGGTGGGTGACATGCCATACCTTTCCTTGAAAAGGCGGCCTAGGCGGTTGCCGTCGCCCATCCCACACCGTCTGGCAATTTTCCCCACCGGGACATTGGTAGAACTGAGCATTGTTCGGACGACTTCAAACCGCGTGCCCAGCAGGTATTCCAATGGCGTCATACCGAACTCCTGTTTGAAACGGCGCCGGAAATTGCGTTTGCTCATTGCCGCCGATTCGGCCGCCTGCGCAACGGAAATCGGCTTGCTGTAGTTCTCCTTTATCCAGCGAGCCGACTCGCGGACCTTGCGAGTGGTGGTGAGTGGTCGTGCATCGTCTTCACGCGGCTTGATGCGCTTGAGTAGGTTCGTCTGGAGTTCAAGCGCAATCTTTCGTGCGATGTCCGGACCCAGATCCCGCTCGATTTGCGCAACGGCCAGCTCGGCCGGCGTCGCGCCGCCAATGCGCGGTGTCGCCAAACCATCGTCGAAGAGAATGATGGGCACCGCCAGCCGGGATGTGTCCTTGTACACCACCGCAAGTTTCGATCCTTGCGTGATACGCAGCGATGCAGTGGCGCCCTGACTGATGATCCACGAATGAAGGCGATCGTTGGGCTGCGGGGCGACCGGCACGTCGCGGCAGGCTACGAAGAATGCATGGAAATCGCTGACGCTGTAACGGCTCAGTTGTTCCGTGATGATCGAGATGCCGCAGGAACTCGTGACCAGGCCTCCTTCGTCGGACAATACTGTGAGCCGGTAGGGCGCCTCTTCACCCCGCGCCAGCTCGCACGCGTTTGCGAGGCGGAAAGCGTGCCCAATAGCACCTGCGGTGGCCGTGAAAAAATTCTGCGATACCAGAAGGCCGATGTGCTTCGACGGGTTGGAAAGGTCGAGCTTCTCATTGATACGTGGCGCGGAGAATTCAACGAGATCCATCACGATAGGCTCCCAATATACTTATCAAATGCACATAGCCGGCCGGCCGATTCAGCACTGTAGTGACAACGGACTCGACGAACGGCCGGTCAATCGACGGCATAGCCGCCAATTGCTTGCCGCGCTTCGCCATGCGCTGCCTGTCACACAGCGCCGTTATCCGCGCCGCTTTGCAGCCCTGATAGCGCTGGCAATCGATAAAAAAATACGGACCGGGATCAGTGCAATTGCAACGACGACAAAAGTCACGATCACAGCCATCACATAAACCGTTGCAAAACCCGTCAGTATCGACGCGAAAGCGAACCGTTCGGCACGCGACGCCAAAGGCAGGTCTCGCCAATGAGCATGCGGCCGGCCTTCCTCCATGGTTGCGCGCTCGCTCAGGTAGGGCCTGTGCGGGCGCGTTGACGGAACTCCGTTGGAGAGGCCCCAAACCGCTTGCGAAATTGCCTGGCAAGCAGCGGTCCGTTTCCCATGCCGCTGCGGCGAGAGATCTTGTCGACGGGAAGATCGCATTCAGCGCCCGACGAAACGCCATCGGCGGCAAAATCCTGCCGATTCGTTTCGTCTCCGCCTGGTTGAGTATCCCGGCTCGAGACGATATTGATAAGTGCAGTCGTATTAATCAGACGAAGCACTTGTGGCCATTTGTCAGTTGATAGGAGGCAACTGGCGCGACCGAGTTTGTTCATGCTGTCTCCTGGTGTGAGGTTCTAACGAATTATTAGTTGATTGCCGGTCAGGTATGACAGTGCTTTATGCTGGCTGGGGCGAACAGAAGTGGACGCAGACGATGCTCACACCCTTTCCTGGTTTCAGGATTTGAATTGAAGGATACGCTGTAAGGCTAGTTGCGTGCTCACCAAAATTCAGCCTCCAACAGCCAACCTTGGCTGACAACGCAGACGCGTGTTAGACGAGGCCATTTCATGTAGAAATGCGAACGACGAGGCCGAGAAATTGATGGGAGCGCTCTGCGTAGACGGGTAAATTGCGGAAATTCCGGGAACAGCGGATCGCTATGTGCGGGCATTCGGAAATATATACATAGCAATCCGAATTATTGGTTGAGTGCCTATTTTCTCAAATTCCAGAATGGCTAAACCATGTCGCGCTCCGACAACACCGTATGTGCATCGGTCAACCCGCATCGGTCTGCAATGCGACCTCGCTCGCGACACGGGTGGTTTCGCCCAGCGGCAAATGGCTCCGCTGTGCTCCGTTTTCCGCTTCCGAGCCAATATATTTACGAATCACGTTGCGAGTGATCTGCTGCACGACGCCGTTGCTCTTCGCGGTGGTGTCCATTAGCGTGCGGGCCCAGTCCGTCGTGCCCACGTTGAAGACTTCTCCAGCACTGCGGCGGCCGTCCCGCAGCAGTGGACGGAATACGCCGATCGCGCCCGCTCCGCCCATCTCCCAGCCGGTCAGTCGATTCGTGACTGCAAGAGTTTCAAAGGCATCGTCAGACGAGTCGGGTGGAATGCCGTCGGCCTCATAGCCGACGATATGATCCTCCGCGCCAAACGTATCGTCCTTTCGCAGTTGAGTGCCGGCGAATGCCCAGTGTTCCGGACGCCGGACTGTAAAGCCGATCGCTTGACGCTCGCACTTGGCCCAGCGGCGCCGAAAGCGCGACCACGTGCCCCAGTGCCCACCGCCGTGCTTATAAGTCAGTCCTATCAGATGGCTTTCATTGCCGCTTACCCGCGGGTCCAGGTCGATCTGTTCTTTCAACAGATCCCAGTTTTCTGCAAGCTTGCGCATTTCCGTCATCTGACCCGGCTCAGGGCCGATGAACCGCACGGGCCGATAGCACGTATTGCCGCTAAATACGGCGAGGTTTCCGCCTTGCGTGACGAAATATGCGACGTGTGCGCGCATTTCCTCGCTCCAGTACTCGTGATGACCGACGCTCAGCATGCAGCGGTAGCGTGTCAGATCGAGAGCGGTCGCACTGTGAAGGTCGAGGTCCGTATAAAAGTCGCACGCAAGACCTTCCTTGCGCAGCCATCGAATAAACTTCGCGTCCCAATGAGTGAATTGCTGGCGTTGGGAACGCGTGTCATAAGGGTCGACCGGTTCGCCGAGCCGGGCACCGAGTCCGCCGCCCGGACGTTGCAGACTTACGTTGTTCGCGGCTCGATAGCGGTGGACGCGGTCGTCATAGAAGCTGCCGCCGCCCGTCGAGTTATACGCGTGGTACGTTGCGGTGGGAATGATGTAGGCAAGCGCCGCCGTGGGTGTACGCGGGCGCGCGATAACGAGCGCCATGTCGTCGCTGGCGGGGGGCGCAGCGAATATCGGCCGATGGGCCGCGCAAAGGCGCCCAAGTTCGTGAGTCGGCTTGCCGGCAGCGTCGACTTCATAGGCGAGCGCGACATACGCACCGCTCTGCAAACCGGACACGTTCGGCCTGATCGTGATGGTCGGCCACTTCCAATCCTCGTCGAATCGCATCGACGCGCTATTGCCCGTCGACTGGAACACGTATTTGCCATCCGTCAACGTGGCCGTCACACCGTCCTTGCCCTCGACGACAACACCGCACAGGCTCGTGAGCAACTCATCGTCCTGTTGCTGGTAAATGGCGATGCTAAAGCGCCTGTTCGGCTGCACAGCCAGTTCAAAGCACGCTCCGGCGGTAAAGCTCGGATGAATCGGATAGATCTGCATGCTCTCTTTCCTTGCGCGAATCAGCCGGGTAGCCGCCGGCCAATGAGTTCCGATTGCTTTACGGCGCACGATCGATTTCATGCAACCGTTTGCTTGTATACGCGTACTTGCTGCGCGTCTGTGCGCTACACCTCATTCGACCGTGACAGATTTCGCAAGGTTGCGCGGCTTGTCGACGTCGGTGCCGCGGGCGCAAGCCGTGTGATAGGCGAGCAGCTGCAACGGCACTACGTGCAGGATCGGCGACAGGCTGCCGTAGTGTTCGGGCATACGGATCACATGGAGGCCGTCGCCGCTCGCAATTCGCGAACCGGCGTCGGCAAATACATACAATTGGCCGCCGCGTGCCCGTACTTCCTGCATATTCGATTTGAGCTTGTCGAGCAGGGCGTCGTTCGGTGCGATCGTCACGACAGGCATCTGGCTCGTTACCAGCGCGAGCGGTCCGTGTTTCAATTCGCCGGCGGGATAAGCCTCGGCGTGCACGTATGAGATTTCCTTCAGCTTTAATGCGCCCTCCAACGCAATCGGATAGTGCAGGCCGCGTCCGAGAAAGAGCGCATGTTCGGTGCGCATAAATGCTTCAGCCCAGGCAATGATTTGTGCTTCCAGCGCCAGCACGCTGTTGAGCCTTGCCGGTAAATGATGTAGCTGATCGAGAAACGCCGCCTCCTGTGCTGGGGGAAGACGCCCGCGTTGCTTGCCGAGTGTCAACACCAGCAGGAACAACGCGACAAGTTGTGTCGTGAACGCTTTCGTCGACGCCACGCCGATTTCCGGTCCCGCACTCGTCAGATGCTGGAATTCGGTCTGCCGCATCATCGTGCTGCTCGCGACATTGCAAATGGCCAGCGTATGCCGGTGGCCCTGGAATTGAGCGTGCTTCAGTGCGGCGAGCGTGTCGGCCGTTTCGCCTGATTGCGAGACGACCACTACCAGCGTATTGGGACTCGCGACACTGCTGCGATACCGGTATTCGCTGGCGACTTCAACTTGCGTCGGTACTTTGGCGAGCGATTCGAACCAGTACTTTGCAGTCATGCCCGCGTAATAGCTCGTGCCGCAGGCGACAATCAACACGGAGTCGATTTCGCGGAATGCATGCTTCGCACCTGGCCCGAACAAGTCGGCCGTAATCGTGTGGACCGTTTCTATCGCGTCCGCAATCACACTCGGCTGTTCGAAGATCTCTTTGTGCATGTAGTGGCGGTAGGGACCAAGCTCTACGACGCCGCTGCTCGAGCGCTGCACCTTTATTTCGCGCTGGACGGTATTGCCGCGGCGGTCCACGACCCGCACGCCGTCCAGCGTCAATTCGGCCATATCGCCTTCTTCCAGATAGATGAAGTTCTCGACCGTGCCGGAGAGTGCCATGGCGTCCGACGCCAGATAGTTGCCTTGCTCGCCGAGACCCACGACGAGCGGCGAGCCGGCCCGCGCGCCGATTACGCGGCCTCGGTCGTTCCTCGCGAATACCGCAATGGCGTAGGCACCGTGGAGTCGTTCGAGAGAATGCCGTACGGCGGAAAACAGGTCGCCCCAGTTCTCCTGCTGCCAGTTGTGGTGAATCAGATGCGCGACAACTTCCGTATCTGTGTCCGATTCGAACACGTAGCCCAGTGCTTTCAGTTCTTCGCGCAACGACTCGTGGTTTTCAATAATGCCGTTATGGACGATAGCGATTTCGCCGCTGGAGAAGATCGGATGCGCATTCTTCGTCAGGGGCGCACCATGGGTCGCCCATCGTGTATGTGCGATACCGATCATTCCGGATAAGTTAGCTTCCGCAACTTCTGCGACGAGATTCGTGACTCGCGCAACACTGCGCACGCGGCGCAACGCACCTTGCTGAAGAACGGCGATGCCGCACGAGTCGTAGCCGCGATATTCGAGCCGCCGTAATCCCTCGGTCAACATGAAAGTGACATCGCGCCGATCCACTGCTCCTACGATTCCGCACATGAAAGATCTCCTCTACTTCACAGCGATTCAGACGCAAGGGATTGAAGCGCTAGACAAAGATGTGTTGCATTGCCCGCAAGCATAGGCATTGGCGAAGCGACGCGCGTGGAGCGCGGCGCAAAACGTTGAACCGTTGTCCGGTAAAAGAGCGTGTTGGTTTCTTTCGCAACAACCGTCACATTCGACAATTGCCGTTTAGTCATTGGATAAATGACATTGATGCTCTCGTGAAATCCCTGCTACACGGTGAGAATGCATCGCACTACGGCAATTAACCGTTTTCAAGGAGCGATCGAACATGTTTGCAATTACCGGTGTGACAGGGCAGGTCGGCGGCGCGCGCTTTACTGGACGCAGGACATGAAGTGCGAGCGGTCTTGCGCGATAAAACGAAGGCAGCACACTGGAAGGAGCGCGGCGCCGACGTGGCGATTGCGTCATTCGAAGACGCCGACGCACTCGCCGCAGCGTTTCGCGATACTGCGGGGGTGTTCGTGATGGTCGCGCCAAACTTCGCCCCGCAGCCGGGTTATCCCAATGCACATGCCGCAGCCGCCGCGTTGAAAGAGGCGTTAACCAGCGCGCGGCCTGGGCGCGTCGCCGCGTTGTCGTCCGTTGGCGGGCAGCGTGAATCCGGCCTCGGCCTGATTACGCAAGTGCATATTCTCGAAGAGGCGCTTGCGGATCTGCCGCTTCCCACTGTGATTCTGCGGCCGGCGTGGTTCATGGAAAACTCGTTGTGGGACATCGCGAGAGCGCGCGACACGGGCATCATGCCGAGCTTTCTCCAACCGCTCGACCGCGCTTATCCGATGGTTGCGACGGACGATATCGGACGCGTCATCGCGGATACGCTTACGCAGTCATGGCAGGGGCGACGCGTCATCGAAATAGAAGGCCCGCAGCGCTATACGCAGCACGAGATTGCGGCGCTGCTTGGCGGCGCGCTGAAGCGCGACGTGAAGGCGCAAGCAGTGCCGCGCGATCAATGGGAGGCGTTGTTCCAGGCGCAAGGCACGCCGTGGCCGGCGCCGCGCATTGAAATGATCGACGGCTTCAACTCGGGCTGGATCGATTTCGACGAGGGTGTAAAGGAGCATGTGATCGGCACGACCGCCTATCAGACGGTACTGGCTCAGCTTGTTTCGCGCGCCGGCTGACGGGTTTAAGCAAAGCCAAGCGGTGATTAGCGCGGCGCAATTCATCTATTCAGGCAGATTGGCCGCGTTATTCGCACCGCCTTATTTGCTCCTGGATGTCTGTGCGCCGCTGCGCATTCACAATTAAAAAATCGATTGGCCCGTGTAAGTCGTCAACCATTCGAGCGCAAGCACGCCGGCTAATGAATTGCCGTTCGCATCGAGCGCCGGGGACCATACGCACACCGCCATTTCTCCCGGCAGCACCGCGACGATTCCGCCGCCCACGCCGCTTTTAGCCGGCAAACCGACGCGGTAAACGAAATCGCCTGCCGCGTCATAAGTGCCGCATGTCAGCATCAACGCGGAAAGGCGTTTGGCGGAACTGGTGTCGAGAATCCGCTCGCCGGTGGACGGTACCACGCCGTGATTGGTCAGAAAAAGTGCCGCCTTCGCGAGTTCGACGCAACTCATCGAAATCGCGCATTGGCGGCAGTACGCGTCGACCACCACCTGCGCCGGCATTTCCATGTTGCCGAAGCTCGCCATGAAATGCGCCATTGCGCGGTTGCGGTGCGCGTGCTGCAACTCCGATTGAGCGACGCGCGAATCGTAATCGATGCTCGTCTCGCCCGTTAAGCGCCGCATGAATTCGACAAGCGCCGTTTCCGCTTGCACGAAACGCCGGCACAGCACGTCGGTGACGACCAGCGCGCCGGCATTGATGAACGGATTGCGCGGCTTGCCGTGCTCCGCCTCGAGCTGGACCAGGGAATTGAATGCATTGCCCGACGGCTCGCGGCCGACCCGTTGCCACAGCGCGTCCCCGAGCAGCCGGAACGCCATTGTGCAGGCGAATAGCTTCGAGATGCTTTGAATGGAAAAACGCGTGTCCGCTTCGCCGGTGCGGAATACCTCGCCCGATGCCGTGACGATCGCCATGCCGAAACTATCGGCAGGGACTTGCGCGAGTTGCGGAATGTAATCGGCGACTTTGCCCGTGCCCAGATAAGGCCGGAGGTCGTGGTGGATCTGTTCGAGGATGGATGCGTAGTTCATAAGGCTCAACCCGGTGGAGCCGCGATTCTACTGGGAAGCATCCGCGAATTGTTCGCGCCGGCGTTGCACGGACCGAATCGGATCCATGCAACGCCGCATCTCTGGATCAATGCGCGCCGGCCGCGTCCTGCCCGCCGCCCTTCGCCGGCCGCGTTATCCAGATCAGTGGAATGATCAGAATGAAGATGATTGCCGACACATAGAAGATGTCGTTCAGACCCATCATCGCCGCTTGTGTATTCACGGTGAAATCGAATAGCGCATGCGCCGACTGGGTATTCATATGCAGCAACGACTGGGTCGAATCGATCTGTTGACTGAACAACGGGTTGTCGACGGACGCGTGTTCGGTGAGCCTTTCGTGATGCAGTACCGTGCGGTTATTCCATGCGTTGCCCGCCACGGACGTACCCACCGCGCCGCAAAACACGCGCACGAAGTTCGACAGACCGGCCGCAGCCGGGATCTTTTGCGGCGGCTGGCCCGACAGAATGATGGACGTCAGCGGCACGAAGAATAGCGCCATCGGAATGCCTTGCAGCAGCGTGGGTATCACGAGATGCCACGTGTCGATTTCAATCACGTACTTCGAGCGCATGTAAAACACAACCGCGAAGCCGACAAAGGCCAGCGTGGAAATGACGCGCGCGTCCGAGCGCGGCAGCACGCGGCCCATGACCGGCGCAAGCAGCACGGCGAAAATGCCGAGCGGCGCAGTGACGAGACCGGCATCGACGGAACGGTAGTTCAGATACTCCTGCATCCACTGCGGCAACAGCACCAGGTTGCCGAAGAACACCCCATAGGCCACTGAAATCGCAATGGTGCCGCCGAGAAAGTTGCGCTGCTGGAAAAGCCGCAAGTCGACAATCGGGTTCTCTTCAGTCAGTTCCCATACGAGGAAGAACGCGAAACTGATCAACGCGGTAATGCCGAGAATCACGACCACCGGCGACGCGAACCAGTCGAGGTCCTTGCCTTTGTCGAGCATGATCTGCAGCGAGGCGACCCACGTAATCAGCAGCCCGAGCCCGACCACGTCGATGGGCGGTTTGCGTGTCGGCGACTCGCGGGTGCGATAGATCATCCACGTGACACCGGCCGCGAATAGGCCCACCGGAATGTTGATGTAGAAGATCCACGACCAGCTGTAGCTATCCGTGATCCAGCCGCCGAGCGCCGGGCCCGCAATCGGGCCGACGGTGGCGGTCATCGCCCATAAAGCCAGGGCGGTCGACGCTTTCTCCTTCGGATACGAGCCGAGCAGAATGGCTTGTGACAGCGGGATCAGCGGGCCTGCCACCGCGCCCTGAAAAACCCGCGCGACCAGCAGGATAGGTAGCGTCGGCGCAATACCGCACAGCCACGACGCCAGCACGAACATCAGGATCGCGCCGACAAAAAGCTTCACCTGGCCGATGCGTTGCGTGAGCCAGCCCGTCAGCGGAATCGACACGGCATTGGCTGCGGCGAACACGGTGATGACCCACGTGCCTTCGTCGACGGACACGCCCAGGTTGCCCGAAATGGTCGGAATGGCGACGTTCGCAATCGACGTGTCCAGCACGTTCATGAACGTGGCGAGCGCGACGGCGATGGTCGCGAGAACCAGTTGGCCGCCTTGCAGGGGCGGCGGTGGCGCGGGCGCTGAAGGCGGTGCGGAAGTGGGTTCGCTCAAAACGTTCTCCCGGATCGATGTGCCGCGGAACTCGCGCGCCGGTGTTCCTGCGCGGCAGCGGCTACGTGTCTGCGACGAGTTCAACTCAACGCAGCTGAAGGCAGTTCAATGCGGCGCACGGCGCGGCTGGCCCGCCAGATGCTCGCAAAAGGATACCTGTATTCACATCTGGACGTCGCCGGTGCGGGCAGCGAGCGGCGCAAACGAACCTGGCAGCGTATGCTCGCGGCTGGGACCGAACCCAAACCGCATGAAGCTGCATTCACGTGCGTACCGGGCGGCCACCATCAATCACAAATCAAACCGAGCGAGGGAAAGCAATATGGTCTGGGAGCAATTCGAACACGGCTGGCGGCGCGCGCCGCTCGCTGCGCCTGCCAAAGCTCTGGTCGTGCTGATGCACGGCGTGGGCAGCAACGCGCGCGATCTGATGCCGCTCGCGGACATCTGGAGCGAGCGTCTGCCGGACGTCGCCTTCACGTCGCTCGACGGCACGGATCCGTTCGACGGCGGTTTTGGCGGGCGTCAATGGTTCAGTCTGCGCGACATCGG
Organism: Paraburkholderia rhynchosiae; assembly: GCF_002879865.1. Taxonomy (GTDB): domain Bacteria; phylum Pseudomonadota; class Gammaproteobacteria; order Burkholderiales; family Burkholderiaceae; genus Paraburkholderia; species Paraburkholderia rhynchosiae. The sequence continues at coordinate 228,563 of NZ_PNXY01000010.1, read as the reverse complement.
CGAAGGCAATCGCGAGGCGCGTGCCGCCGCTGCTTACTCGGCATTACGTCGCATGCTCGAAGCCGAACTCGCGCATTGGCATCTGGCTTTCGGGCGCCTTGCATTGGTTGGCTTTTCGCAAGGTTCCATCATGGCGCTGCATCATGCGGCGACGAGCGTGGAGGGCGCCGCGTGCGTCGTCGCGTATTCGGGGCGGCTCGCTTCGCCCGTGATCGCGCGCAATGGCACGCCGCTCACCCTGGTCCACGGCGAGGATGACGAGGTGATTCCCGTGCAGGAACTCGAACACGCCGCCGACGCGTTCAGCGCGGCCGGCTATACCGTCGACGCGTACGCGTTGCCGGGCATCGGCCATACGATCGACGCGGACGGCGTCGCGCTCGGTCAGGAGGCGCTGGAACGCACGCTGGGCGCGTTGTCGCGCGATTGACACGGTCCGATCGAAAAGCGGGCCTAAAGATATCGATCGGCTTGCCGTTAACTGCTCATAACAAGAAAATCACCCCCGCCGCGCGGATTGCGCAATGCCCGCGGCCTGGGTGACCGGGGGCGCATTTTTCATAATGCCCGGCATGGGCGCTAAACGACGCAACTGAGCGACGCAACCGAGCGACACAACAGAGCCTCCCTATGGCCAGACCGACGCCGCATCACCCGCTTTTCGATCGACTGTTCCGCCAGGCTGTGACGGTAGACCTCGGCACGGCCAACACCCTCATCTACACGGACGACGGTGGCATCGTGCTGAATCAGCCGTCGGTCGTGTGTTTCGAGAAGGCGCACTCCGCCGGATTCAAACGCGTGGCGGCGGTCGGCATGGAGGCGCGTCAGCTTCTCGGCCGCGCGCCGCGCAATCTCGAAGCGGTGCGGCCAATGCGCCACGGCGTGATCGCCAACTTCTCCGCCGCCGAGCACATGATCCGGCAATTCGTCGACATGGCGCGTCCGCGGCAAGTGTTCAGCCGCCGCGCCGCGTTCACGCTGTGCGTGCCGGCGGGAGCGACCCAGGTCGAACGCCGCGCGATCAGGGAAGCGGCCGTCGCGGCAGGCGCGTGGAAGGTGAGCCTCATCGGCGAATCGCTGGCGTCGGCGGTCGGCGCCGGCTTGCCGGTCTCCGAAGCGACCGGTTCGATGGTCGTCGATATCGGCGGCGGCACAACCGAAGTCGGCGTGATCACGCTGGGCGGCACTGCGTATAGCGGCTCGATCCGCGTGGGCGGCGACAGCTTCGACATGGCGATCATCGGTTATGTGCGCAATCTGTATGGCGTGCTGATCGGCGAGCAGACCGCGGAGCATGTGAAGAAGAACATCGGTTCGGCGGTGCGCGATGTGCCCGCCGAATACATGAACGCGACGGGGCGCAGCATGGACGACGGCTTGCCGCGCACGGTCCAGCTCAGCAATCACGATATTGCCGATGCAATCGAAGGACCGCTGCGCCAGGTGATCGGCGCGATAAAGCGCGGGCTGGAAATGGCGCCGGCCGAACTCGTCACCGACATCGCGCACAACGGCATCGTGTTGACGGGCGGCGGGGCGCTGCTCGGCAATCTGGAGCGCCGCCTGACGAATGAAATCGGACTTGAAGTCCGCATCGCCGACGAACCGCTGACCTGTGCGGTGCGCGGCGCCGGAGTGGCGGCCGCCACCGGTTTGCTGGACGACATCGCGTACGAATGATCTAACGGGGACCTGGCGCGTGCTTTTGTGAAATGCGGCAACTTTCTGTAAGCACCTGGCTGCGGGCTTCATCGGCTATGACGCAGATGTCAATCCGCTTCTGCTTTGACGCCTGCTTTCATCGAACTCTCCGCCGCACAGCCGCCGCGCTGCAATCGTGGCTGCCGGATGCGCGCCGCGAAACGGTGCGCGGCGCGTCGCACGGCATGAACCTCGCGCGTCCGTCGGCGTTCAATCGTTACATCGACGAATTCATTCGCGCGATGAACGCCGGATAACCGGCGGATCATTCAGGCCGACTGCTTACGCCTTGCGATGCGCGTCTTTATCGAGCGCGCGTTCCGCCGCTTCGCCGACGAGGCCGTGATAGTACAGATGCACGCCGATCGCGAGCGAGTCGTTGCGAATTTCGTGGAAGGCTTTCAATGCCTTCGCCGGATCCTTGAACAGCAGATAGTGCGCTTCATGCGCGATCAGATCGGCGACTTCATGCAGGCCGTGTCCATGCAATACATCGACTAGCGTATCGAGGCTGCGATGCGTGCGTGCATCGGTACGCGGATAGAGCATGTGCAACACGGCCACGTCCTGCGTCTTCAGCGCCGCCGATAACGCGACGACGATGTCCTGATGGTTCAGCGCGCTGACGACGCTGTCTTCGCTATGGACATGATCCGGAAAAAGCGTTTCAAGAGAGGCGTTCATTCGGGTTCTTCCTGTTCCTTCTGGCTGATTAAAAAGGCCCGCCTAAGCATGGCGGGCCAAAGACAGCGATGTGTCCGCCGGGCAAGCAGAACACGGAAGCAGTATCGCAGAAGCACCGCTGCGGACTCAGTGCGGCTCAAGCAAAACATTGTTGCTGCTAGCGTCCTCAAGAAGCGCGGTCAGCAAGCGCAGTCATGAAGCGAGTGCGGGTTCGACGCCGCACAGGCAAGCGGTCGGAAACGCAACTGAAAGGCGGGGATTCTCTGCAGGTCGCGTGCCACCGAAAAAATCCGAAACTCCCTCGCGATAAGTTCGTCTGACGTGACGAGACCTTCTACAATCGGAATCGGCCGGGCGGTAAGCGGTGGTCACGCGCAGTACCCGGCAGTGCCCGGCAGCAACCTGAAGCCACCTGAAGTGAAGCGAAACGCAGCAGCGAACCCATAGGAGCGACCCTGATGCAGCAGCCTGAAGCCCTCGGCGGCCTGTCCCACTCGGGCGGAATCGATCATCGTGAATCCGAGCCGGACGGTGCGTTCATCCCGACGGAAAACCTCAACGTTGCAAGCGCCATGCAGCATGTGCTGAAGTCGGGCGACACCTTCATCGTCAACGATTCTCTCGGCGATATCACCGGCCATGACGACGGCCTGTTCGTCAACGATACCCGCGTCCTCTCGCAACTGCGCCTGACGTTCGGAGGCCGTGCGCCGTCGCTGCTGTCGGGCAGCGTTAGCAGCGACAACACTTCATTTACCGCGCATCTGACCAACCGGCCATTGCCGCCGCTCGGCGGCCCCAGCACACCCGAAGGCGTGATCCACGTCGAACGCGTGCGCGTGCTGTCGGGCACGGTGCTCAACGAAGCCATCGAACTCACCAACTACGGCACGAGCGACGCCATCGTGCCGCTGTCGATTTCCTTTGCCAGCGACTTCCGCGACATGTTCGAAGTGCGCGGCCTGCAGCGCGCCAAGCAGGGGCGCATCGAAGCGGCGCGCGTGGAGAACCACGAGGTGCTGCTCGGCTATGTCGGCCTCGACGACGTGGCGCGCAACGTGCAGATCGCTTTCGCGCCGCAGCCCGACAAGCTGTTCGCCAATCGCGCGGACTACACGGTCAAGCTGCCGGCCCAGGCGTGCGTATCGATCTATCTGTCGGTCGCGGTTCAGGTCGTCGCACAGACGCCGGATACGCCGAGTGCCGGCGTGTCGTCGCCGACTCATCCGGTGAGCGAAGCGCATATGTCGCAGATCGACACGGAGCGCCCGCGCGTCGGCCGTGCCGCGGTGCGTGCGGCGCTGGTGGATGCCCATCTTGTCATGCGCGAACGGCGCCGCGTGACCGCGCGCGTGCGTTCGAGCAATCCGCTCTTCAATGCGTGGATCGACCGCTCGCTTGCCGACCTCGGCCTTTTAACCACCGACCTCGCGACGGGCCCGTATCCGTATGCGGGCATTCCGTGGTTCTCCACGCCGTTCGGCCGCGACGCCGTCATTACCTCGTTGCAGACGCTCTGGTTGCAGCCGCAACTTGCCGCGGGTGTGCTGCGCTTTCTCGCCGAACATCAGGCGCACGAGAACTCGCCGTTTCGCGACGCCGCGCCCGGCAAAATCATGCACGAGATGCGCAAGGGCGAAATGGCGGCCACCGGCGAAGTACCGTTCGCACTGTATTACGGCGGCGTCGACACCACCCCGCTCTTCATCGTGCTGGCCGGCGCGTATGCGGCGCGCACTGGCGACGTCGGGTTGATAGACGAATTGTGGCCGGCGCTCGAGCGCGCGGCCGGCTGGGTCGCGGGCGTGTGCGACAAGAACCCGTACGGTCTGCTCGATTATCAGCGCGAGTCGGACGGCGGCCTCGCCAACCAGGGCTGGAAGGACAGCCACGATTCGGTGTTCCATGCGGACGGCCGTTTCCCCGATGGTCCGATCGCGCTTGTCGAAGTACAGGCGTACGCGAGCGCCGCCTTCGACACCATGGCGCACCATGCAAGGCTGCGCGGCCTGCACGATGCGGCCGCGCAATACAAGACGCGCGCGAAGAAACTACGCGAGTGCGTCGAAGAAAAGTTCTGGATGGAAGAGTCGGGCTTCTACGGCATCGCGCTCGACGGCCACGGCGAACTGTGCCGCGTGATGGCGTCGAACGCGGGCCACCTGCTTGCTTTCGGTTTGCCTTCGCGCAAGCGCGGCGAATCGGTGGTGCGCGCGCTCGACTCCACGCTGTTTCACACGGGCTGGGGCGTGCGCACGCTGGCCGCGAGCCAGTCGCGTTTTAATCCAATGGCGTATCACAACGGCTCGGTCTGGCCGCACGACAACGCACTGTGCGCGCGCGGCCTGTCGCGTTACGGCGGCAAGGCGGCGGCGGTGCGGCTCTTGCAAGCGCTATTTCAGGCGGCGGTGAATTTCGACATGCGTCTGCCGGAACTGTTCTGCGGTTTCCTGCGTCGACGCGGTGAGCCGCCCACCGCTTATCCGGTCGCGTGTCTGCCGCAGGCCTGGGCAGCGGGGTCGCCCTTCATGATGCTGGAGGCGTGTCTCGGCATCACGATCGACGCTGAACGCCGCGAAGTGCTGATTGAGCAGCCGATGCTGCCGGAAGGCATCGACTGGCTGGAGCTAGGGGATCTGCAAGTGGGCGACGCTTCGGTGTCGATCACGTTCCGCCGTATCGGCGAAAAGGTGGTGGCCTCGGCCGAGCAGGGCGATGTGCGGGTGGTTGCGCTTCTGTGAGCGCGGTGGCTACGTTTTCGAGGGCGCCGAGGGTGCCGAGGTTGGCCCCGAGGTTGGCCCCGAGCTTGGCCCACTCGTTGGCTTGGTCGTTTGCCTGACCGTTGGCCCGATCTCAATCGGGCTTCTTCAAGCCGCTCGGATTAGCGGGCGTGCCCGGCGATGCCTCGGGACGCGGCGGTCTGCCGCCATCGTCGGGCGGAACAATGATGCCCACACCGGGCAGCAGGATGGGAGAGCCGGTTGTCGGCGCGGAAGCTGGCGCTGGAGGCATAGCGCGGCTGTTTGCGCCAGCATCCCCCCGTGGTCGGACTGCTCCCGCACCGGCGTTATTCCCCTGCGAGTACGCCGTTCCTGCGAAGGCCACAACGCATGCTGCCAGTGCAAAAAATCTCGTAAGCATGACGGCTTCCTCCGCCTCGCTGCGGCGATTGTGCACGGCCTGGATTCGCAGCGTGCTTAACGAAGCCGCTGGGTGTGCCGCCTGTGCCGGCTATTGGGGCGCGTCTTCGTCGAACAACTCGTCGTCCTCGGACTGGAGGATCGGGGTGGGCGTGTCAGCGGTTGGTGGCGGGCCGTTGCCCGGCTTGGCGGGCTTGCCGGCGAGATGGTGTTTGTCCTCTGCGCCGCGGTCGTCGCGGCTCTGTTCCTTCCGATGGTCTGTCATCACATGGTCCCGGGCGGGCTGGAGTTCCGGGCGCTTTTCGTCGGTCTAAAGCGCTAGCCGGATATGCATACTGAATTTGTAGCCCACGCCCGGAGACGGGTCAATCAGGGAGAAACACCCCGTACGCACGACTCGCCGTGACGCGCGGGCGAACGGGCTTCGGCCATGGCGAACTCGAAGAGCGGCACGCGGATTGCGGCGAAGGACGGCAAGGCGTGCACGCTACGGTGCAGCCAGTCGCTTTGCAACGGAGGAATGCGATTATGCGAGTTGCTACGAAAGGAGTGGTGTTGTCGGCGTTGATGCTGGGCTTGTCGGGCGCGGTCTACGCGCAGGGAGCGGGAACGACGGGCGGCGGGGGCGCCGGCGCGGGCCAGGGCGGTACCGGAATGCCAACGCCGAATGCGAGTGGACCCCTGGCGTCGTCGCCGGGCGCGTCGGGCGCGAACAGCATGGGAACGTCGAACGGTACGTCGCAGAAGCAGATGAAAAAGCAGAAGAAAGGGGCGATGGAGGCCCCTGCCTCCGATAGCGGCGGCATGAAGAAAACTTACTGACGCGAATGCGGTTGTTGCCACGCTTGCCCATCACGTGAGCGTCGATGCCGCGCTGCCGTTGATGCGCTACGCAGTGCCGACGCTCCCATCCCAATCGGTGCCCGGCTCGAGTGCGGTTTGTTCGTCAGAGACCCGATAGGTGCCTTTGCCGGCCTTTTTCGCGTCGTACATGGCTACGTCGGCTCGACGGATAAGGTCGTCGACGGGCTCGTTCACCGTCGCCAACGCAATGCCGATGCTGGTGCCGATGCTCATTGCGCCGCCGGGCGACAGCCGATACGGCTTCGCAATAGCGCGGATCACGCGCTGGGCAATGGCGGCAATCGAAGACAGCGTGGCATCTTCGACAATAACGGCAAACTCGTCGCCGCCCAGGCGCGCGGCGAATTCGCCATGCCGCAGCGTTTGCCTCAGGCGTGCGGCCACCGTCTCCAGAACTTCGTCGCCGGCGGTATGGCCGTGTCGGTCATTGACCTGCTTGAAGCCGTCCAGATCCAGATACAGGACGGCGGTGCGCGTATCGCTGCCTGAGCGCGTCCTCGAAAGAATCTGCTCGAGCCGGTCGCGCAGTTCGCGGCGGTTCGCCAACCCTGTGAGCGAATCGTGATGAGCCAGATGAAGAGCCTTGGCTTCGCTTAGCCGGCGTTCCGTGACGTCTTCAATGATGACCACGGCGCTGCCGTCGGGGACCGGATTGCGCGTCATCTCCAGTTGACGGCCGTCCCGAAGTTCCAGGTCCAGCGGCCGCCGCTCGCCATGCAACCATGCGGTGCACCGCTCCATCAACTGCTTGCGCAGCGTCTCGCCGAACTGCGCGAGGCCGACATGACCGATGAACTCGGGAAGGGGTACGTTGAGTTTCAGCATTTCGACCGTTGCGCCGAAGAGCTCCGCGGTGCGGCTATTGGCAATGACCACTCTTCCCGAACGGTCGATGGTGCAAAGTCCGTGCGGCATGTGGGTCAGCGCGGCATCGAAGCGCGCCGCGAGTTCGGCGTGATTCTGTTCCGCGGTCATGAGCGCGACCAGCCCCTTGTAATGGCGCCGCACGATAGATGTCATTGCGCCGACGTACATGAGCAGCGGCGGCATGAGGATCCACGAACCATTGGTGTCCGTCAGCAATGCGCCGATCCCGATCGGTATGGACACGAGGCATATTTGCCCGATCGCGAGACGCGGGACTGCGGCGTTCCTCGAAGCAATTCCGCCGAGAATGCCGGATGCCACCATGATGGCGAGCGATGCCAGGGTGGTATCGGCGGCTCTCACGCAGCCCATTGTCCCTAATCCGAGCAACAGGCTCGTGGTCAGGCACAACGGAGCGTAGGCCGCGGCCCACGGGCCGGGATTGACTGAGCCTTTCCGGCCGTGCGCAATGTAGGCGTAGATGATGCTCAGGCGTCCTAGAAAAACCCATACGTCGGCGAAGAGCCAGACAATCGTCCACGGTTGATGCAAGCGAATGTAGGCCACTGTGGCGACAAAAGAGCTTGCAACCACCGACATCAGCAATGGCCGCACGTTGTCGAACAGCGTCGACAACAGGCTCGAACGGATGGACGGTGAGACGGCTGCGCCCAGTTCGGGCGGAGTCGCGAGAATCGACTCGGAAACGGAAAGATTTACTGCCATGGTACCGCTCGGGTTAGTGCGGGGGCCGGGATACGGTTACTGTCTTAACGGCTAAGTGCGGCAGTTCTTTATGGGGATTTTCCTGGGGTAGGAGTGGGACCCACGCCAGTCCACTGGACATGCCGTTCGACAGACGAGAGCGACAATTCGCGGGCGGACCCTGTTCTTCGTTAGTTAAAGCGCATACGAACGCGGTCCGCACCGACAATCCTACCGACTCCCCCGGCGCAAATTCTGGATTAATGGATCCGTGAATTCTTCAAGTGTGGACTTCTGTTGGAGATAATAGTGATTATCGAAGAGCGCATTCTCGAAACGGAAAAATACAAAATCCTGAAAGGCGGAGACCGCTTGCTTCTTCAGTGGCTCGACGACGAGACGTCCTATGTGACGGAGATGAATCTCTCAGCTCCAGACCAACTCGAATCCGAGTACATGCGAAAAATGCTGCAACCGCTGGTTTTTATTCCAAAGCCAAGAGATGTCGTTCTGATTGGGCTTGGAGGTGGTCAGCAGGCAAAATTCGTTCACCGCTACCTGCCCGAATTACGCCTGTTAGCGTTGGAAATTGATCCCGAGGTTGTCGACATAGCGCGAACGCATTTCGGCCTGCCCGCCGACGATGAGCGGTTGCAGGTGGTGGTGGCTGACGCTGTGGACTTCATTGAGGAATATCAGGGGCAATGCGACCTCATTCTTTCCGATGCCTTTGGCAAGGACAACTGCATGGTCGACGCTTTACATACCGCTCAGTTTTACAGAGCCTGCCATCACATGCTGCGCGCCGGTGGTTTGATGACTATAAATATTTATCGTCCCCCGGCTGGGTGGGCTGCTACTTATGTGCCAATGCTGTCGGATATTTTTGCGCACAAGGAATTCCTTGTCGTTGCGCCCGACCGGGGCGTCATGGTTTTATGGAAAGACGCTCCGGACTTTGCATGGGAAGAGATCAACGAGCGCGCGGCAAAATTTCACGCTAAAACCGGTCTGGATTTCGGCTCACACTGTTTTGCTGGGCGGTCGTTCGCTCCAGAAATCTGCTGAGCCGCCAGACCCCCCTATTGGCTTGCCCAAACCATCCTGGGTCCACTCCCGGTGGTAACATTTGTTGTCATTACCTCAACAGCCGCCCGGACCCTCGCATGCCAGACAGTTTTGATCAGCTCGCCGCCCTGATCCGGGCGCGCTTCTCCGAACTGAGTCCGCAATTCCAGATGGGCGCGGGTTTCCTGCTCGATCATCCGGACGAAGTTGCTGTCTCGTCGATGCGCAAAGTCGCCGAACGCGCGCAGGTGCAACCCGCGTCGCTCGTGCGCCTTTCGCAGCAACTCGGGTTTCCTGGCTGGAACGAACTGCGCAACCTGTTCGTCGCGCGTGTGCGCACGCGGCCCGAGCCGCTGACGAGCCGCGCGCGCTCCCTTGTCAAATCGAAAGACGCGCTGGCGAGCGATCTGCTCGTCGCACAACAGCACAACCTCGAAGTCACCGCCGCGCATAACGGCCGCGTGATCGTCGAAGCGGCGCGGCTGTTGCGGCGCGCGCCGCATGTGCATGTGGCCGGGTTCCGCTCCTGCTACTCGGTCGCGTTTGGGCTCGTGTACGGTTACCGGTTGTTCCGTTCGTCGGTGTCGCTGCTCAACGGCGAAGCCGGCACGCTCGAAATGCAACTGCGCACCGTGGCGCGCGACAGTGCAACCATCGTGATCAGTTTCGCGCCGTATTCCGTTGAAGCGGCGCGCGTGGCGGAAGCTGCGCTGGAAAAGGGCAGCAAACTCATTGCCATTACCGACAGCGCCGTTTCGCCTATCGCGCTGAACGCCGACAAGGTGCTGATCTTCTCGCACGAGAGCCCATCGTTCTTTCCTTCGCTGGTGGCGGCCACGGCGATCGCCGAATCGCTCGTCGCGCATCTGCTCGCGCTCGAAGGCGCGGACGCGGTCGAACAGCTTGGCATCGCCGAGCAGTCGCTGCACGCGAAGGGCGCGTACGTGCCTTGAGTCTTCACCGCCGCGGCAGATTTTTCCTCTGATGCCGCATCGGCCCGTTTGACAACAAATGTTGTTTAGAAGTATAAACACGTACCGATTGTTGAATGGATGGAGCCGTGGCATTGACGCCGAACCTGAAGCTTCACGAAGTAGGCGGTGAGCCGTATGAAATCGGCTACCGTCTGGGCGAACTGGCGAGACCCGTGTTCGCCGATTACATGGATCAAAGCAGCGCATGGCGAGCGGTTCGCCGTTGGCGCGGCGATCCGTTCGTGCAGGCGCTGCGTGACGCGGCCCGCGCGCATTTCCCCGCATTGCTAGCTGAACTCGACGGCATGGCGGCCGGCTTGCGCTGGCCTGTCGAAGACGTCTTCCTGTGGAACTGCCGCGGCGAGCTGATCCATCATGCGCCGGACGGTTGCACCACGCTCGCGGCTGTCGAAGGCGACACGCGCTTCATCGCGCACAACGAAGACGGGGACCCGTTCCTGCGCGAGCGCTGCGCACTCGTTGATGTTCGACCGTCAGGCAAGCCCGGCTTCGTGAGTTTCTATTATCCGGGGTCGCTGCCGGGACACACCTTCGCGGCGAACCGCGCCGGTCTCGTGCAGACGATCAACAACCTGCGCATTCGCGCGCCCGCCGTCGGGGTGCCGCGCATGATTCTCGCCCGCGCCGTTCTCGACTCAGGCTCGCTCGATGAAGCGCTGCACATGCTGCGCGGCGCCCCGGCTGCGAGCGGCTTTCACCACACGCTCGGCTGTGCGAGTGACGCGCGCCTCGTCAGCGTCGAGGCGACTGCACGGCGCTGCTCGCTGCAAACCATCCGGACTCGCGCGGGCCACGCGAACCACATGATTCACCCGGGTTGCGAAGCGCAAGCGCAGATCATCACGGATTCGTCGCGCGACAGGCAGCTTCGCGTGGAGGCGCTCCTGCTGGCCGCGGCGAGTCCATTGAATGCGAACGCGTTGCTCGACGTGCTGCAGGATCGCGCGCCATCGGGCTTGCCGATCTATCGCGACGACCCGTCCGATCCCGACGACGAAAACACGCTGGCCACCGCGCTTTTCGAAATCGGTCACGCCGGTGTCTCGATGCAAGTTGTCCGCGAGGGGCAGCGCGTATTCGACACATTCATTTCCAGCACGACGCCCATGTCCGCTGCCTGAGCGGCCCAATGCCATTCTCTAGAAGTGAAAACCATGTCCACTGTGTTTCATCGTTCGCCGAAACAGTCGTTGCCCATCGCCGTTGCGGGCGACGGCATCGAGATCATCGATTCGACCGGCAAGCGCTATATCGACGCATCGGGCGGCGCGGCGGTGTCGTGCCTCGGCCACAGCAATCAGCGCGTGATCGACGCGATCAAACGGCAGGCGCAACACTTGCCGTACGCGCACACGTCATTCTTCACGACGCAGCCCGCCGAGGAACTCGCGGACCGGCTCGTCGCGAGCGCGCCGCAAGGTCTGGAACATGTGTATTTCGTATCGGGCGGCTCCGAGGCGATCGAGGCCGCGTTGAAACTCGCGCGTCAGTACTTCGTGGAAAAAGGCGAGCCGCAGCGGCGCCATTTCATCGCGCGGCGGCAGAGCTATCACGGCAACACGCTAGGCGCACTGGCAATCGGCGGTAACGCGTGGCGGCGCGAGCCGTTTCTGCCGATGCTGATCGAAGCGCATCACGTGAGCCCGTGTTACGCGTACCGCGAGCAGCGCGCCGGCGAAAGCGAAACGGAATTCGCGCAGCGTCTGGCGGATGAACTGGAGCAGAAGATCCTCGAACTCGGCGCGGATACGGTCGCGGCCTTCGTCGCGGAAACGGTGGTCGGCGCGACTGCGGGCGCCGTGCCGCCGGTGCGCGACTATTTTCGCAAGATTCGCGCGGTGTGCGATCGCTACGGCGTGCTGCTGATTCTCGACGAAATCATGTCGGGCATGGGCCGCACGGGTTATCTGTATGCGTGCGAGGAAGACGGCATCGCGCCGGACATGCTGACCGTCGCGAAAGGGCTCGGCGCCGGCTATCAGCCGATTGGCGCGACGCTGGTGAGCGACCGGATCTATCAGGCGATAGTCGGCGGCTCGGGCTTCTTTCAGCATGGCCATACGTATATCGGCCACGCAACCGCATGCGCCGCGGCGCTCGAAGTGCAGCGCGTGATCGCGGACGACAAATTGCTGCCCAACGTGGTGGCGCGCGGCGAACAATTGCGCGGGCTGCTGCGCGAGCGCTATGCACGCCATCCGCATATCGGCGACGTGCGCGGGCGCGGGCTCTTTGTCGGCGTCGAAGTGGTCAAGGACCGCGGCAACAAAACGCCGTTCGACGCGGGCCTGAAGCTGCACGCTGCGATTCGCCGCGAGGCATTCGCGCGCGGCTTGATGGTGTATCCGATGGGCGGCACGGTCGACGGCAAGATCGGCGATCATGTGCTGCTGGCGCCGCCGTTTATCTGCACGGCGCGCGACATCGACGAAATTGTCAGCCGGCTGGCCGATGCGATCGACGGCGCGCTTGCCGCAATCTGAGCGCATGTTAAGCGCGCTCCGACCACGCTGCTGCCGCGCCCGGGTTGCGCCGGGGTTGCACGATAGAACACCTCAGCCTATTCATATTCACCTTGCGAGACCGACGATGACCGAGCGTTTGCCCCCTTTCCAGATATCCGACGCAACGCCCGAGCAAAAGGCCGTTCTCGACGAGATTTTGTCCGGTCCGCGCGGCAATCTGAACGGGCCGTTTCTCGGCTGGATTCATAGCCCGGAACTCGCGCAGCAGGCGCAGCGTCTGGGCGCGTTCTGCCGCTACCGCACGGGTTTGCCGCTGCGGCTCTCCGAACTGGCCATTCTCGCGACGGCAGCGCGCTGGCAGGCGCAGGCGGAGTGGTACATCCACTATCCGATCGCGCTGGATGCGGGCGTTCGCGAAGCGGACGCCGAGTCGATCCGCCAGGGCCGGCGCCCGGACTTCGCGGACCCGGATGACGCGCTGATCCACGACTTCGCAAGCGAGCTTTACGACACCAAACGCGTGTCGGACGCGACCTATGCGAAAGCGGTTGAGCGCTTCGGGCACCAGGTCGTGATCAACCTCGTCGGGCTTCTGGGCTACTACGCACTCGTCGCAATGACGCTGAACGTGTTCGACATGCGCGCGCTCGGCCAGGACAGTTTGCCGTTCGCCGAGTAGCGCTGCAATGCGCCCCTGAGTGGCACCGTCACGACATTGGCACACGGAAGCGCCTATGATGAAGATCGGTCCACGTCCGCGCCTGTCACTCAGCGCGGCACTCGCGACCGATGCCGAGGCCGCGGAACATCCGGGCTGGACCGTTGCGGCGGGCATCGTGGTAAGTCGTGCAGCGCGCGAAGCAGGGCACAAACAGGAGAGAGCGATGAAGCGCAAGGCATCAGCAGTCTGGCAAGGCGGCCTGCAAGACGGCAAGGGCTCGATTTCCACCGATAGCGGCGTCCTCAAGGAGACTCAATATTCGTTTGCGACGCGCTTCGCGGACGGCATCGGCACGAATCCGGAAGAGCTGATCGCCGCTGCCCACGCGGGGTGCTTTTCGATGGCGCTGTCGGCGGAACTGGGTAAGGCCGGCATCACGCCGGAACGGATCGGCACCACGGCCACGGTCACGCTCGACAAAGACGGCGGCGGCTTCACGATCACTGCCGTGCATCTGGACGTGGCCGTGAAAATTCCTGGCGGCGATCGGGCCGCGTTCGACAAAGCCACCGCGGACGCCAAGGCGGGCTGTCCGGTGTCGAAGGTGCTGAACGCGACCATCACGATGGATGCGAAGCTCGAAACCTGAGCTGAGCGTAGACGAGTTGGCGGCGATTGATGCCCGGCATCGTTCTCCGCCCTTCACAACTTCCTGGCAACCCGCGCCGCGCTGCCGGCATCTTTCACCGGCGCGGCGCTTTCGCAATGGCACCGTCGATGACAACCCAAGCCGAAAAAGCACGGCAATTCCAGGCCCTGCACGCAGCGCACGAAGCCTTCGTCATTCCTAACCCGTGGGACATCGGCTCGGCGCGGCTTCTCGCGCTGGCCGGCTTCAAGGCGCTCGCCACCAGCAGCGCCGGCTATGCCTTTTCGCGCGGCTTGCCGGATAACGCCGTCGGCCGCGCACAGATGATGCTCCATCTCGCGGACATTGCCGGCGCGACCGATTTGCCGGTCAGCGCCGATCTGGAAAACGGCTTCGGCGATGCGCCCGAAGACTGCGCCGAAACCATCCGGCAAGCGGCGCAAGCGGGCGTGGTCGGCGGCTCCATCGAAGACGCGACCGGCCGCGCCGACGAGCCCATCTACGCGTTCGGGGCCGCCGTCGAGCGCGTGCGCGCCGCCGTCGAAGCGGCTCGCGCGCAACCGTTCCCATTCACGCTGACGGCGCGCGCCGAGAACTACCTGGTCGGCCGCCCGGATATCGAAGATACGATCCGCCGCTTGCAGGCCTATCAGGAAGCCGGCGCCGACGTGCTGTACGCACCGGGCCTCAAGACGCGCGAGGAGATCGCCGCCGTGGTCGACGCGCTTGAGCGGCCCGTCAACGTGTTGATGGGCTTGCAGGGCGTCTTGCTCAGTTTCGACGAATTGCGTGCGATGGGCGTGCGCCGCGTGAGTGTCGGGGGCTCGCTGGCACGCGCGGCGCTCGGCGCTTTCCTGCGCGCCGCGCACGAAATACGCGACCATGGCACGTTCAATTACGCAATAGATGCGGCTAGCGGCAACGAGCTCAACCAGCTTTTCAGCACGGCCGCTGAGAAATGGGAGACGCCGCGCTAGGAAGGCTCTGAACCGCCATCCACGGAATTTCGGTTTGATTTGTTGAACGGTTAGTCATAATATCCGTGAGATGAAGTCAACCGGCCATCCCAAACCAGCGTCGAAGAAAGCAGGCGAAATCTGCCCGCGCGGGCGTCCGCGCGAGTTCGACACGGACAGCGTGCTCGCCAGCGCGAGCCAGGTGTTCTGGAACCACGGCTACCACGCCACGTCGATCGACGACCTCTGCAAGGCCACGGGCCTCCTGCGCGGCAGCCTGTACGGCGTATTCGGCGACAAGCACGGCATCATGCTCGCCGCGCTGGATCATTACGCCGAGGGTTCGGTCGCGCGTCTGGCCGAGCGGCTGAACGCGCCCGTGCCGCCGGAAGAGGCGCTGCGCAACGCGCTGCTGCATTACGCGCGCGTCGCGTGCGCGCTGAGCGGCGAGCGCAGTTGTTTCATCACCAACACCACACTGGAGATGCAACCCGGCGACGAGGAATTGCGCAGCCGCATCGCCGCTATCCAGCGGCGCATGGCGACGTTGCTGGCGGCGTCGGTGATTCGCGGCCAGGCAAGCGGCGCATTCAACTCCACGCTCGACGAAAAAGCCGTCGGCGATTTCCTGCTGTGTGTGATGCAAGGTCTGCGCGTGTTGGGGCGGGTCGCCCACAAGCAGGATGCGCTCGCCGGAATCGTGGACGTCGCCATGCGCGCACTCGTCTAAATTTTTTGTCGATTTATTGAACGATCAGTCATGAAATCAGAACCGATCAAGTCCGCGTCTGGGGTATTCGCCGGCGCAGTCGGCGCTTCCGGCGCGGCAATCTGCGAGGGCACGGTCGTCTGCCCAGGCGCGGTGGCGGCGAGCGCCGCGGCGAAGGTTGCGGCCACCGGCGCCAATATGAATGAGAGCAGATCGAGCCGCGAAAAAACCGCGCCGCCTTTGGAACGCCAAGGACTAGCGCTTGCCGTGCTGTTCGTCGGCGCTTTCCTCGCGCCGCTCGATTACTTCATCGTCAACCTGGCGTTGCCGTCCATCCGCATGGGCCTGAATGCGACCGATGCGCAGTTGCCACTCGTGGTGTCCGCCTACGCGCCTGTGTATGCAGTGCTGCTGATCACCGGCGGGCGGCTCGGCGATCTGTTCGGCCGGCGCCGCATGTTCATGACGGGCATGGCCGCGTTCGTCGTCGCTTCGGCGCTGTGCGGCTTTGCCACGAGCGGCCACATGCTGGTGATTTCGCGCATCGTGCAGGGCATGGCAGCGGCGGTTATGGCGCCGCAAGTGCTCGCCACGATCCGCGCAGTCGTTCCGATGCATCAGCAGACCCGCCTGATGAGCTTTTATGGTTTCGTGTTCGGTCTGTCGTCGATTGTCGGTCAGCTTGGCGGCGGCGCGCTGATCACCTATCACCTGTTCGGGCTCGACTGGCGGATCATCTTTTTGATCAATATTCCGATCGGCATTGCCGCGTTTCTCGGCACATGGAAGTTCGTGCCCGAGAACCAGCCGGCCACGCGCACCGGCCTCGACATGAAAGGCATGGCCTTGCTCTCGGCCGTGCTGCTGCTCGCGATCTACCCGATAACGCATGGCCGCGAAGCCGGCTGGCCCGCATGGACCTTCGTGATGTTCGCGCTCGCCGTGCCGTCATTGGCGCTGTTTGTCGTCACCGAGCGGCGCGTGGAGCGCGGCGGCGGTCATCCGCTGGTCGACCTGCAACTGTTTCGCAATCGGGCGTTCGCGCTCGGTCTCGTGCTCGCCTTCCTGTTTTATTGCAACAGCGGGTTTTTCCTGACCTACGGCATCTTTCTGCAAACGGGCTTGCACTGGAGGCTGCTCGCGTCGGGCGTCGCGATCATGCCGTTCGCCATCGGCTTCGTGATCGGGCCGCTGACTTCGCCCGCGGTGGTCAAGCGCATCGGCGGCCATGTGCTCACGCTCGGCTTTTCAATGATGACCCTCGGCTTCACGGTGACGGGCTGGTCGGCGAGCCAGGCCGCCGCGCTTGAGCTGCTGTTCTACGCGGGGCTGGTGTGCGCGGGCGTCGGTCACGGCTTGCTGTTGCCGTCGATCATGCGCATCGTGCTGCTGGAGGTCGCTCCCGAGAAGGCGGGACTTGCTTCGGGCGTGGTTTCGTCGACCTTGCAGATCGGCTCGGCTTTCGGCACCGCGGCGATTAGCGGCGCGTTTTTTCGGAGCGATCGGCGGGCACCCGACGCCGGCCGCGTAGGCGCACGCGTTCCAGTTGAGCCTCGCGATCAACGCGGTGCTGATGTTCGCTTGCATTGGTTTAAGCGTGCTGCTTGTGCAGCATCAGCAGCTTGCATTGCGGGGCGCGGGGCAGACCGTTTGAGAATGCCCCGCGGGTAATCGTTTTCATGGCTGCGCCGCGTGAAACTGATTATGCAATTTAGAGGGAGCGCATTTTTAATCCAGGGTGCATTTACCGATGATTGAGTCATTCACAGGTAATCGGGACGGTGCGGCGAATAGTAACAACCCTTATCCGATTCAAAAACATCGGTTAGATATGAAGAAAAAGGTGCGCATTTTCTACTCGCTCGACATTCCTGATGCAGTAACTCTTGCGGTCTGTGCGCTGGCGCACGGTGGCGGTCTCCACGGCTTGCCAGGCGGCCTCCGGTTTTACCCGCAATTGCGCTGCGTCAAAAAGTCTTTATTCCGGTTGTGAAAACGGTATCAATAAAAAGCGCTTGCCGTCTTTAATTTCAATTGTTAATCTGAACGCGTTTTAGAGGGTTCACTCAGTCGGTCTTAGTCGATAGACGGCGCATGACTTGAATACTGCTAACGGTTCCGAAGAGGATTGAATATGCTGACCGCTACCATTGACGCACTCACACTGCCTCCTGCCCGTTTCACTACCGGGGACGTCGTCACGTTAAAGGAAGGAGGCCCGCGCATGACCGTGACGTATGCGGGGCCGGTTGCGCTCAATCCTGGCGAGTGGCTGATCTGCGAGTGGTTCGACGAACACGGCGAACTGCGCCGCGAAATGTTCGCGCCTTCCAGCGTACGCGCCGAGCCGCGCTCCATTCCTGCGGGCTCCGTGCTGTGGAATCGGGTGGGCCGCGCGGCATAGCCGCGACCGTCCTCACTCACTATTTCTGCGAGCGGTCCCGCGCTGTGGTGCGCTGTTGCACGCGTACCAGCAGCGCGGACGAAAACGCGCGCATCCGCACCAGCTTCCGTTTTTCCGCCACGTCGCCCGCGATGTTTTTTGGCGGGTTCGGCTGCAACGACCAGTAGAGTGCGAGCAGCCAGCCAAGCACCGTCCAGCCAAGGCACGCGTTAAAGAGCGCGAGCGTCAGCACGTCGACGCGCTTGCGTCGATCGGCCAGAATCGCCGGCAGGAAATACAGCGCCAGCGCAATCACCACGGCGATGATCTGAACGACAACGCTGCCATTCATTTGCCGCCTCCCGATACACGACTACCTGCGCGGCAGTCAACGTAGTTAACCAGCGCACGCAACCGGCACGTTTAACCTGCGCACGCAACCACGCGCAGCTCACGTGTCGATTGTCGCGCGATTGTTTGTCCCGTGCAGCGTGAACGAATAGGTCTTATCCACGCGCGCCATGCTCGCCGCGGTTCAACCGCCTTCGCATCAGGCCGATAGCCGCGAGGACTTCAGCACCTCCCGCATCGGGACTATCATGTTCATTTCGAGTGAACGAGACCGTTACGGACCGCCATCATGACCTCCGACGATACGACCCAGCAGGCCCAACGCCTCAACCCCGACACGCTCCGCGAATTCGTCGACCGTAAATGGAACGACGAGATCGTGCCCGCGCTGACGGACTACATAGCGGTGCCGGCCAAGAGTCCGGCGTTCGATCCCGAGTGGGTCAAGCACGGTTATCTGGAACGCGTGATTACCGATGCCGCGCAGTGGGCCGAGCAACAGCCCGTGCGCGGCCTGAAACTCGAAGTGGTCCGCTTGCCGGGCCGCACGCCGGTGATTTTCTTCGAGACGCCGGCAACGCGTTCCGGCAGCGACGAAACCATCGTGCTGTACGGCCACCTCGACAAGCAGCCGGAATTCGATGGCTGGCGCAGCGACCTCGGCCCGTGGACGCCCAAGCTCGAGAACGACAAGCTCTATGGCCGCGGCGGCGCCGACGACGGCTACGCGATCTACGCGAGCATCACCGCGCTCGCTGCGCTTGACGCGCAAGGCATCGAGCGGCCGCGCTGCGTCGGTCTGATCGAAACTTGCGAGGAGTCGGGCAGCTACGATCTGCTGCCGTACGTCGACGCATTGCGCGAGCGGCTTGGCAACGTCGGTCTCGTCGTGTGCCTCGACTCGGGCGCGGGCAATTACGATCAGTTGTGGCTCACCACGTCGCTGCGCGGACTCGTCGCGGGCGACCTCGAAGTGCAGGTGCTCGACGAAGGCATTCACTCGGGCGGATACGGCGGCATCGCGCCGTCGAGCTTCCGCATCATGCGGCAACTGTTCGACCGGCTGGAGGATGCTGCCAACGGCACGTTGCTGCCCAAGGGCTTTCATTGCCCGATTCCAGCCGACCGTCTGCGCGAAGCTGAAGCGACCGCGCAGATTCTCGGCGACGATGTCTGGAAGACGCTGCCGTGGGCTTGCGGTCAGGACGGCCGTCAGGTGCTGCCCACCACGACCGATCCGAAAGAGGCCTTACTCAATTCGACGTGGCGTCCGTCGCTGTCAGTGACGGGTGCGGCCGGCTTGCCCGCGCTCGCCGATGCCGGCAACGTGCTGCGTCCGCGCACGGCGTTCAAGCTGTCGCTGCGCCTGCCGCCGCTGATCGAAGCGGAAAAGGCTGTCGCGGACCTGAAGGCGCTGCTCGAATTCGATCCACCGTACAACGCGAAGGTGACGTTCAAACCCGACGCCGGCTCGGCGAGCGGCTGGAGCGCGCCAGAACTGGCGCCGTGGCTCGCCACTGCGTTGAACGACGCATCGCGCCAGCATTACGGTGCCGACGTCGCCTACATGGGGCAGGGTGGCACGATCCCGCTGATGAACGTGTTGAAGGCGGGTTTTCCGAAATCGCAGTTCATGGTGTGCGGCGTGTTGGGACCGAAGTCGAATGCGCACGGGCCGAATGAATTTTTGCACGTCCCGTACGGCAAGAAGCTCACGGCCGCGGTTGCGCAGGTGATCGCTGCCGCGCCTTGAACGCTGCTTAAGCCTCGCCCGAGCCTCGCATGAAGGGCGGGTTGAACCCTTCGTCAAGTAAGCGCGGGCTTGCGTGCCATTGCGTGCAGCCGCATGCAATGCGCGCGCGGCTCGCCGAGCGTTCCTCCCAATGCTGTGCACTAAAGGCCGACACCTGGATGACCGATAACGACCGCGCACAATCCACCAGCCCCCGCATTCCGGCCGATCAACTGCACGCCTGCGTCAGGGCGATCTGGCAGCAGGCGGGCAGCGCGCCGCGCGAAGCGGAACTGGTCGCGGATCATCTGGTGGCGGCGAACCTGACCGGGCACGATTCGCACGGCGTGGGCATGATTCCGCGCTATGTGGCGTCGCTCGCCGACGGACAACTACAACTGAACCTGCATGCCGAGGTGGTGAAAGACGCGGGCGCCGTGCTGACCGTCGAAGGCTGCAAAGGCTTCGGCCAGGTGGTCGCGTTCGAAGCGATGGAGCAGGGCATCGCGCGCGCTCAGCGCATCGGTATTTGCGCGGTGGGCCTGCGCGATGCGCACCACATCGGCCGCATTGGCCATTGGGCCGAGCAATGCGCGCGCGCCGGCCTCGTGTCGTTCCACTTCGTCAACGTGGCCGGCGACCCGCTCGTCGCGCCGTTCGGCGGCGCCGACCGCCGCATCGGCACCAATCCGTTCTGTGCGGCTTATCCGCGGCCCGGCAAGCCGCCGCTCGTGCTCGACTTCGCGACCAGCACCGTGGCGTATGGCAAGACGCGCGTCGCGTACAACCAGGGCAAGCAGGTGCCGCCCGGCGCGTTGATCGATGATCAAGGCGTGCCGACGGTCGATCCCACCGTCATGCACGAAGCGCCGTTCGGATCGCTCACGCCCTTCGGCGGCCACAAGGGTTTTGGGCTCGCGGCCATGTGCGAGATTTTCAGCGGCGCGCTGGCGGGCGGCTTTACCACGCACGCCGACACGCTCGGCACGACGAACGCGATCATCAATTGCATGCTGTCGGTGATCATCGACCCGGCTGCGTTCGACGCTCCCGCCGCGCAAGCCGAAGCCGATGCGTTCATCGAGTGGGTCAAGGCCTCGCCGCTCGCGGCGGGCGCCGAGCGTATCTATGAGCCCGGCGAACCGGAACGTGTGATGCGCGCCCAGCGCGAAGCTGAAGGCATTCCCATCGATGCCGCCACGTGGACGCAAATCTGCTCGGCCGCGCTCGCCGTCGGCATGAGCGCCGACGACATCGCGCACTGGTCGGGGTTCCTCAAGTAGCGCCGCTGGAAACGAAAACGATGCGCGGCGTGGAATAGCTGCGCATTGCATATTCCGTCTGTTAGCCCACGAATAAAAAAATATTCGCAAGCGGCATTTTCGACTGCGCCGCCTAATCGGACCTTATTTCCTTTTTTTTCCAATTCGAGGGCAAATCGCGCCTTTGTCCACTCACTAATTAATTGCCCCGTTTGCGCGCAATTTCGCGCTATGTCGCGCATCTTCGCCGCGCAAGCGTTTGCGCTCGCGGGGTGCGCCACGCCGTCCTGGGCTGCTGCCGTGACGCCCGTCCAGCAAGGCTTTGAGACCTCCTTGCATTGATCTGTTGGTTACCACGCTCCCATCCGATTCCGGTCTGCTTTAGGCTCGCATTGCAATATCAGTGTTTAACCTTAAAGGACCGATCAAAATGAATCTGCACAACCACCACGCCTGCCGCCCGTTCCTCGAAGCCGGCAATCTGTCGCAAATCTGCGCTTACTATGAAGAAGGCCGGAATGTCATGTGGATGATGCTGCGTGCGCAACCGCGTCCCTGTTTCAATCTGGAACTGGTGCACGACATTCTGGAACTCGCGCAAGCCGCGCGCGACTCGGGTCTGCCGATTGACTTCTGGGTGACCGGTTCGCTGATTCCGAACATCTACAACGTCGGCGGCGACCTCGATTTCTTCGCCGAGGCGATCCGCTCGGGCAAGCGTCAAGCGCTGATGGCGTATGCGCGTGCCTGCGTCGACTGCGTTCATGCGGCGGCGCGCGGTTTCGATACTGGTGCGATTTCGATTGCGATGGTTGAGGGCACGGCGCTCGGCGGCGGCTTCGAGGCTGCGCTCGCGCATCACTTCCTGCTCGCGCAATCGGACGCGCGCATGGGCTTTCCCGAAATCGCGTTCAATCTGTTCCCCGGCATGGGCGGCTATTCGCTCGTCGCGCGCAAAGCCGGGATGCGGCTCGCTGAGGAGCTGATCGGCGTGGGCGAGCCGCATACGGCGGAATGGCACCACAACAAAGGTCTCGTCGATCAGCTGTTCGAACCGGGCGACGCCTACATGGCGACGCGCACCTTTATCGACACCCTCAAGCCGAAAATGAACGGCATCCGCGCGATGCTGCGGGCGCGTCAGCGCGTGCTGCAATTGTCGCGCGCCGAACTGATGGAAATCACCGAGGATTGGGTGGACGCCGCTTTCATGATCGAAGAGAAGGACCTTGCCTTCATGGAGCGGCTCGTGATGCTGCAAAACCGCCGCACGTCGAATCTGCGGCAGACCGCTGCTAGCGCGGCCAACTTCGGCTGATCCGTTTCCGGTGCGGCGCGAGGGCGCCCACTGCCCATTGCACTGCGCAAGCTCAGGCAATCAGCCTGAGCTTCTGCCTGTCGTTCAGCCAGCGCTCGAAGTCCGCGGCGGGCATTGGGTGAGCGTACAGATAGCCTTGGACGTATTCGACGCCCAGCCCCTTCATGAAGGCCTCTTCCGACTCCGTTTCGATGCCTTCCGCGACGACCTTGAAGTCGAGTTCCTGCGCAACCGCGACCATCGAGCGGACCAGCGCTTGCGCTTTGGTGTCGGCGTTGATTGAACGCACGAAGCTGCGGTCGAGCTTGATGACGTCGAGCGGAATGCGGCCCAATTGCGACAGCGACGAATAGCCGGTGCCGAAGTCGTCGAGATGCACTTGCGCACCGAGCTGGCGGAACTGCTTGATCAGATCCATTGCCGCGGCTTCGTCTTCTATCAGGCAACTCTCGGTGAGTTCGACGTCGATCAGACAAGGGTCGAGATTCGCCTGTTGAAGCGCTTCGTTGAAATGCCGGACCACGGCGGTATCGACCAGTTGCCGCGCCGACACATTGATCGCGATGCGCAGGTTGTAGCCGTCCGCTTTCCATTTGGCGGCCTGCTTCGCGGCTGTTGCCATGACCCAGCGGCCGAGCACGCCGATCAGCCCCGACTCTTCGGCATAACGAATGAACTCCGCCGGCATGACCTGCCCGCGCTCTGGCGAATTCCAGCGCACCAGCGCTTCCACGCCTTGCACCGCGCCGTTCGAGAGCAGCAGCTTGGGCTGATAGTGCAGCGTCAACTGGCCTTCGTCGAGCCCGCGCCGCAGGTTGGTGTCGAGCCACATGTACTCGGCGACCTTGCGGTTCATCTCCGGCGAGAACACGCGGTGCGTGCGCTTGCCTTCGTCTTTTGCGACGTACATCGCGGTATCGGCGGAACGGATTAGCGACTCCAGGTTGTCGCCGTGCTCCGGATAGCGCGCAATGCCGATCGAGCAGCCCGTATAGACTTCGACGAGCCCGAGGCTGAACGGCGTGCGCATGCGCTCGAGAATGCGCTGCGCGGTCGCTTCAAGTTCGTGGGCCGTGCCCTTGGCCGCGAGCACGATGAACTCGTCGCCGCCGAGCCGCGCAAGCGTGTCGCCTTGGTTCAGACACGTACCGATTGCCGCCGATACATCGCGGATCAAACGGTCGCCGAATACGTGACCGTAGTGATCGTTGACCTTCTTGAAGTTGTCAAGGTCGAGAAAGAGCACGCCCACCGATTCGCCGGGCGCGGCGTCTTCGATCGCAGTGCGGATGTTGTCGTGGATCGCGTTGCGATTGGCGAGTCCGGTGAGCGAGTCGGTGTTCGCAAGTAGCGTGAGACGGTCTTGCGCGAGGCGTTCTTCAGTGATGTCCGTGCCCGAGCAGATCAGATACTGTTCATCCACGCCGCTGCCGCTCTGCACGAACTTGTTGCGAAACAGGAAGAGCCGTTCGCCGTGCAGTGTCTTGATGCGCCGCTCGACTTCATACGACACGCCGCGATTGAAAAAGCCCGCAATGTTCTGACTCGACGCCGCGCCGTCTTCCGACGACATGAAAAGCGCCCACACATTGCGCCCAATAATGTTCTCTTCCTTGACGCCCGTGAGTTCTTCGGCGAGCCGGTTAAAGCGCTGAATTCGCCCATGCCGGTCGACGATCACCACAACGGAATTGACTTCGGACACGACCTGCTCGGCGAATGACAAGCCATGCATCAGATCGCGCGCGACGGATTCGGTGTCGTCATAAGCCGACGCCGTGCCGGCCCAACTACTGCTGTTGATCTTTCTGCCGACGAGGTGCAAACGCAATGGCTCGCCGAATAGCCGCACGTCGAGAATCAGATGCGATGTAATGCCCGTGAGGCAGCGGACTTGCGCGGCCTGTTGAGGATTCAGCGGAATGGCAACGTTGGCCGGCACGTCCCCCGTGACTGGCGTCAGTTCGAGCGCGTTGCTGTCGCTCGACAGACGCCAGCAAGGGCTGCTTGTGCCGAACTGTGCGTAAAGCACCTGCTCGTGTTGGTCGTCATTCATGGGATCCCCGGGCGGTGTGCCGTTTCGGCCGTGATGGCGGATGACGGCAGACAGTCTTCATCATACTTAAAGACGGGCCCATTGTAGCGAAGCAGCCAAAATTCCGGCCGTAAAACCTGAATAGCGCGGGGGCTTCGCCTTTTCGCGCATGAACCGGTAAAAGAAGCAGCGCTTTAATCGCGACCTGGGCACACTTTACGCATTCGCAAAACTAGAACCGGCGCGTCAGCCAACTGCGCGCCCGCTCGCGTTCCACCGGATTCGCCTCGATCGACGGTTCGAACCAGAACGCGCCCGCCGCGAGCGTCGCCACAACGACGCCATCGCGATAGAGAACGCGGTTGCCCGCGACAGCCGGCACGCGTTCTCCCACCAACAGCGTGCCTGCGAGATTGAGCGGATCGGTTGCGCCGACGCACACAAAAGCACCATCGTTCGCATGCCGGCGAACTTCGCGCAGCAAAGGAATCGCTTCCGGTAACGCGAACTGCTCGCCGGCGAGTCCGTTCACGAAGCGTCCGCCGCGAATCACGCCGCGCGCTTCGAGCCGCTGGTAGACGCGCAGCAGATCGCGCCAGGGCGGCAGCCAGTCGGCTTCGCGTTCGAGCAAACGCCAGAAGACGACGCCGTAGCGCCGTAGCAACGTCATCGCGACATGTTCGAGGATGTCGGGCGGCAACTGGCGGCGCTGCGGCGGTGCATCCGTTTTCACGGCAGGTTCCGCGTTTTCTGCAACGGCGTTGCGCCGGTTGACGAGTGCCCAGCGTCCCGCGTCGTCCATGCCGCCAATCAATGCGGTGGCTCTCATGCGTCGGCTGCCCGAATACGCATTGCGTTTGGCGGCCGGCTTCAGCAATGCGCGCAAGCCTGCGAAGCTGTCCGAATTGACGAGGCCGGCCGCCACCAGTTCGCCGAGCGCATTTTCCAGTTCGATACGCAAGACGCGAAGTTCGTGCAGCAATTCGTCGAAGAACATTGCGCCGTGTTGCGACAGCACGTCATGCACAGACTGGGCGCGCGCCGACAACTCCGGTTGCCGCGCCGGATCGATCAGTGCGCTCCACGTGCGCACCTGTGCGCGCGGCAACAGCACGATAGGCGTACTGCGCACCGGGCCCGCGGTGCTGCGAGAGCGTTCAGTCAGCCGGGTCCAGACGATCTTGCCGGCCCGGCATAGTTCGTCGAGCGAAGTATTCGAATACGCCTTGACGCGCGCGGGCAGGATGTCTTCCTCCCACGCGCTTGCCGCGGCCTGGAAGCCTTCCATCTGTTCGAGCACGGCGGCGAGCGCGTCGCGTCCTTCGCTGCGCGTGTCCGGCGTCAGGTGCTGCCATTCGAACAGGAAGCGCATGAAGTCGTGCCGTTCCACCGGCTCGATTTCCCGACGCAAACGTTTGACGGTGTAGCGGTGTATCCGCGCGAGAAGGTGCCGCTCGCACCATTCTTCGTCAGCGGTCTGCGGCGTGAAGCGGCCGCGCATCACATAGCCTTCCGCTTCGAGACGGCCAAGCGCCTGTTCGATCGATGTCTCCGGCAGCCTCAGCGCGCCTGCAATCGCGCTGACGGGCAGCGGACCGAAACCCGTCAGCCGGGCGCGCAGCACGTCGAGTAAGGCGTCGTCGGCGGCCCACGTTTCAGAGTAGCCTTTCGGCGCGGTGAGCGCCGGGGTGAAGCGGGCGCCGTTCGCTTCTCCGCCTTTCTCCCTGCCGCCTTTCGTGTCCGGATAGAGCGCGTCGAAACACGTCAGACGTTCGGCGGGGAGCCACAGTGCGGCATCGGCGGCAATCTGCAAGCGAGTCGCGCGGCCGGATTGCGCGAGCGACGCGAGCCATGCCGGCCAGCCTTCATTGTGCTGCGCCTCGGCCTCGGTGATGCACGCGAGACCCATCAGCGCTTCATGCATTTCATCGAGGCTGCGTGCCTGCGGCCACGCTTCTTCCCGCACGCTGGCGATCGCGTCGGCATCCAGCGCGCCGAGATCGTCGGCGCTGGCCGGATCGGTCCAGCGGCGATTCAGCACGGCTTGCGTGCGGCGTTCCTCGATCGGCGCGTCGTCGAGATAGGCGTAGGGCTTGGCGGTCAGAATTTCGGCGGCGAGCGGCGACGGTGCCGGCAGATCGCGCGCCACGAGACGCACGTCGCCGCTTTCAATACGGCGCAGCAGCGCGATCCAGCGCTCGCTGTCCATTGCGTCGTGCAGGCAGTCGTCGACGGTCTGGTCGACTAACGGATGGCGCGGCAGTTCGCGCTCGCCGACCACGTTCTCCAGACACGCGGCCTGTTCCGGAAAGACGCTGGTGAGCAGATCCTCGCTGCGCATGCGTTGCAATTGCGGCGCCGTTTTGCGTCCGCCGGTGTAGCGCGGCAGGCCGAGCGCGGTGGTCGCATTCCAGCGCCAGCGCACACCGAAAAGCGGCGCGTCGAGCAGCGCCTGAATCAGCAGATGCTCGGCGCTGTTCGAATGCAGATAGCGCCACACTTCATCCAGTACGAATGAATGGCTGCCGGTCAGGGACAGCACGATGGCGTCCTCGGTCGCGGCGGCTTGCAGTTCGAAATTGAAGGCGCGGCAAAAGCGCTTGCGCAGCGCGAGGCCCCACGCGCGATTCACGCGACTGCCGAACGGCGCATGGATCACGAGCTGTGTGCCGCCCGATTCATCGAAGAAGCGCTCCATGACGAGCGTGTCCTGCGTCGGCAGGACACCGAGCGCGGCGCGTGCCCGCGCGAGATAGTCGACGATCTGACGCGCGGCGCCTTCGTCAAGACCGAGTTCGGAGATGAGCCAGTCGATCGCGCGTTCGAGACGCGCGGGCATTAGGTTAGATGCATCGGCGGTTTCGCTAGTCAGGTTTTCAACGGCGGTCGCCTTCGAAGCGTTGTTGTTCGCCTGAGCTCGCGCTTGCGTTTGCATTAGCGGCGCCGTCGCCGCCGTCGCCGCCGGATCGTCCGGGGCGAGCAGACGCGCAATCTGCTCCCGCAGGCGCGCGACGCCGAACGACAGTTCGTCGCTGCGCCCCGGCGCTTCGCCGAGCCAGAAAGGAATATTGGGCGGCTGGCCTTGCGCGTCCTCGACCCGCACGCGGCCGCTTTCGATCCGCAGTATCCGGTACGACGCGTTGCCGAGCTGGAACACGTCGCCAGCGAGACTTTCGACAGCGAAGTCTTCGTTGACGGTGCCGATATTGATCGCCTGTGGTTCGAGCACCACCGCATAGTCGGCGTTCTCTGGAATCGTGCCGCCCGACGTGACCGCGACGAGCTTGCCACCGCGCCGGCCGCGCAACGTGCCGCTCACCACATCACGATGAATGTACGCGGCACGCGGTCCATGACGGCTCGTGTAGCCTTCGGCGAGCATGCGCAGCACCGCGTCGAACTGTTCACGTTCCAGGTCCGCGTACGGCGCGGCGCGTCGCATCAGGTCGAACAGCGCATCCTCGCTCCATTCGGCGCTCGATACCTCGGCGACGATCTGTTGCGCGAGCACATCGAGCGGCGCGCGCGGAATGCGCAGCGCGTCGAGTTCGCCGCGCCGCACGCAATCGAGCAGCGCCGCGCATTCGATCAGATCGTCGCGCGAAGTCGGAAAGAGCCGCCCTTTAGGCAGGCCGCCGACATGGTGGCCCGACCGCCCGACGCGTTGCAGGAACGGCGCGATTGCGCGCGGCGAACCCATCTGGCAGACCAGATCGACGTCGCCGATATCGATGCCCAGTTCCAGCGAAGCCGTGGCGATCAGCACGCGCAGTTCGCCGCGCTTGAGCCGCTGTTCGGCATCGAAACGATGTTCTTTCGCGAGACTGCCGTGGTGCGCGGCGACGGCCTCCTTGCCGAGCCGCTCGGTCAGGTGACGTGCCGCGCGCTCGGCCATGCGCCGCGTGTTCACAAAGATCAGCGTCGTGCGATGCAGCGCGACGAGTTCCGCGAGACGGTCGTAGACGCGCTCCCACACTTCGTTCGGCATGACCGCTTCGAGCGGCACCGGCGGAATTTCCAGCGCGAGATCGCGCTCACGGATGTGCCCCACGTTGACGATCGCGCAGTCCGCGGGCGCACCGCTTTCGATACTGCCGCCGCCTACGAGAAATCGTGCCACCGCGCTCACCGGTTTTTGCGTCGCGGACAGGCCGATGCGCGGCAAGCGCCGCTGACAGAGCGCGTCGAGACGTTCGAGACTGAGCGCGAGATGGCTGCCGCGCTTGCTGCCGGCAAGCGCATGAATTTCGTCGACGATCACGGTACGCACCGTGGCCAGCATGCGTCGGCCCGAATCGGAGCCGAGCAGCACATAGAGCGACTCCGGCGTCGTCACGAGAATATGCGGCGCGCGCTTTTTCAGCGCGTTGCGTTCCTGCTGCGTGGTGTCGCCGGTGCGCACGGCCG
Organism: Paraburkholderia rhynchosiae; assembly: GCF_002879865.1. Lineage (GTDB taxonomy): Bacteria > Pseudomonadota > Gammaproteobacteria > Burkholderiales > Burkholderiaceae > Paraburkholderia > Paraburkholderia rhynchosiae. Next base: position 199,608 of record NZ_PNXY01000010.1, on the reverse strand, counting down.
TGCGGATATCGAGCGGCGGCAGGCCGCGCGCATCGAGTTCCGCGGCAATGCCTTGCAACGGCATCTGCAGATTCAGGCGGATGTCGTTTGACAGCGCCTTCAACGGCGACACGTAGACCACCAACGTTTCGTCGGGCAATGCGCCGTTGTTCGCGAGACCTTGCTGGACCAGATCGTCGAGTGCGGAAAGGAACGCCGTGAGCGTTTTGCCCGAACCGGTCGGCGCGGCTACCAGCGTCGGACGGCCGCGGCGAATCTGCGGCCAGGCGGCGGCTTGGGCGTCGGTCGGCGCGGGGAAGGTCTTCGCAAACCAGCCGGCAACCGCGGGATGAAAGCCCGCCAGCGCGCCTTCCGCCGCGGCGCGATCTGGCGCTGGCGAAGCGGTGGCCGCGCGCGGCGTGGCGGCTGGCGTGGTTGGGGTGGCTGTAGTGGCGAGCGTGGTGGCTGAAATCATGCGTGTTTAGTTGGGGACGTAACGCGTCATATCCAGAGAACGGTAAACCCGCGCGTTGCGCCAACAAACCGCAGAACGGCGGGCGGCGGAATGGCGAACTCCCGCCGAATCAGAAAGCCAGTCTGGCAGGTTTCCGCGGATTTTGCCAAGCGGTGCGCTTGCAACTACGGTTCCCTTGGGCGAGGGTAGCCAGCCTGCTGGAACTCGCCAATTGCAGTACTCTTTACGGCTCACCTGTCCACTCATCTGCGATGGAGGTTCGACAATGCGATACAACCAGCTTGGCCGTACCGGTGTCTTTGTTTCCGAATTATGTCTGGGCACGATGACCTTTGGCGGCGGCGAAGGCATGTGGAAGCAGATTGGCGATTTGCAGCAGGCGGACGCGGAGCGGCTCGTCGGCCGGGCGCTCGACGCGGGCATCAACTTCATCGACACGGCCGACGTCTACGCCGAAGGCCTGTCCGAGCAGATCACCGGGCAGGCGCTGAAAAACCTCAAAGTGCCGCGCGACAAGGTCGTGGTGGCGACCAAGGTGTTCGGCCCGACCGGCGAGTTTCCGAACGCGCGCGGCGCGTCGCGGTATCACATCATCGACGGGATGAAGGCGAGTTTGAAGCGCCTGCAACTCGATCACGTCGACCTGTATCAGATCCACGGTTTCGATCCGGCCACGCCGATCGAGGAAACCGTGCGCGCGCTCGATACGCTCGTGCAGCACGGCCATGTGCGCTATGTCGGCGTGTCGAACTGGGCCGCGTGGCAGATCATGAAGGCGCTCGGCATTGCTGAGCGTTTGGGGCTCGCACGCTTCGAGACGCTGCAGGCGTACTACACCGTCGCGGGCCGCGACCTCGAACGCGAACTCGTGCCGATGCTGCAAAGCGAAGGCCTGGGGCTGATGGTGTGGAGTCCGCTCGCGGGCGGCCTGCTGAGCGGCAAATACGGGCGCGAGCAGCAGGGCGAGGCGGGCAGCCGCCGTACGACGTTCGACTTTCCGCCGGTTGATCGCGAGCGCGCGTACGGCTGTATCGATGCGATGCGCGAGATCGCCGAAACCAAACGCGTGTCCGTGGCGCAGATCGCGCTCGCTTGGCTGCTGCATCAGCGCGTGGTGACGTCGGTGATTGTCGGCGCAAAGAAAGTCGAGCAGCTCGACGACAACATCGCGGCCACCGGCGTCGCGCTCACCGCCGATGAACTGGCAAAGCTCGATCAGGTGAGCGCGCTGCCCGCCGAGTATCCGGGCTGGATGCTGGCGCGGCAAGGCGAGGCGCGCCGCAAGCAGTTGGACGACGCGCGCCGTCCGGCGTGAGCTAACTTTCGCTGCGGCGCAACCGGCGATAACGGTTCATCAGCGGCGTCGCTGACACGCCATGAATCACCACCGAGGCCGTGACGACCGCGAGCGCAAGGGGCACGAGCGGTTTCACGTCGGCGGTGGGGCCGTGTTCCAGCGAATAAGCGAGGTAGTAAAACGAGCCCACGCCGCGAATGCCGAACCAGCTCATCAAGCGCCTCTGCGTGGGCGCGGCCGCCGAGCCGAGCAGCGACAACTCCACCGACGCGGGCCGCACGAGCACGAAGAGCGCCACGGTCAGCGCAAGCGCCTGCCAGGTGAAAAGCGGCGCATCCAGCGTGGCGAGCACGTTGCCGACCATTGCCATGATGATCACTTCGGCAATGCGTTCGAGCTCGATCGTGAAGCCTAATACGGACTCCGTCATAAATGCATGCGCTTTCTCGGGATCGGACGCAGTTGCTTCGACATCCTCTGAATCGACGGTGCCGATGGTTTCGCGCGGCGAGTTTTCGCCACTGGCACGATGTTCGACGCGGCGCATCGACACGCCCGCCGCGAACACCGCAAGAAAGCCGTAGGTCTGCGCGAGTTGTGCCGCACCGAACGACAGGCCGATGAGCCCCAGCGCGAAAAAACCTTCGAGGCCCAGCGCATGAGCATGGCGCGTGCGCAGCCAGGCCACCGCGTGCGTCGTCACCCAGCCGAGCAGGGCGCCAATCGCAATCGCGCCCAGCACGCCCCATATAGCGGTGCCGGCTAGCTTCAGGTTCAGTACGTCGCCCGCCTGTGTACCCATGTTGGCTGCGTGCGCTGCGCACAACGCGAGACCCACCATCGCGAAGGGTAGCGCGATGCCGTCGTTCAGGCCGCCTTCGCCCGATAGCGCGAAGCGCAGGAGGTCGTGATCGTCGGGGTCGTGCACCTGGACGTCGTGGGCCAGCACCGGATCTGTCGGCGCGAGGATCGCGGCCAGCAATACGGCCGGTCCCCAGCCGAGATGCAGCACGTACACACTGAAGATCGTGAGCAACGGCACCGTCGCCAGCATCGCGAGAAAGCCGAGACGCAGCGGCACCATCCACAGTTTGTCGAGCATGCCCACGCGCAAACGCAGTCCGATGGCGAACAGCGACACCAGCAGCGCAACCTCGGTGACGGTGCGCAGCAGATGCGCGTCGGCAATCATGTCGAGACGCAGCAGATCGAGGCCGGGCGGCCCCAGCGCGTAGCCGATCACGACGTAGAACATGGCGGCGCTGACGGGCAGCCGCCGTAGTGTCGTTGCCGCCACGCCCATGAAGACGAGCACGGCACCAACAATGAGAAACCACAAAGTTTCGTGCATGAGCATCCGGTGAGGGCCGGCATGCGGATTGATCCCACATGCCGCGACGGGTGGATGGGGCGCGAAGCCCAGACGCGTCACCTCAACGCATATCGACGCGCATGAAGGCGCGTCGAGTCGCTACAGACCACTTCAAGGCGCACGTCCGAACGCTTCGCGCAGCTTGCGCTTGGCTTGCTCCAGCGTTGCGCGGCGGGTTTTCGGCAGGTTCCGGCCCGCGCGGTTGATGTAGAAGTTAAGCATAGACATCGCCGATTGAAACGGCGTGCCTTTGCGCCGGCGGCTTTTCGTCGACGAGTGTTTCAGCGATTGGGCAATGTCTTCGGCGTTGCCGCTTTTGAAGATGTCGTGCTCGAGATCCATGGCGTCGCTGGTTTCCATCACATGATGCGACCATTTGCGCGAACTCTTGCCACCGCCTGCGCGCGACGCCTTCGCATGTTGCGCGGCATGGGCCTGCGCGTGGCGTTGACGCGGCGGACGTCCTGATTTGCCGCGCGCCTTTGGGCGTCGGGATTTGCTGGTGGTCTTTCTGGTCGCCATCGGAGTTGCCTCCCTTTCAGGTCGTGTTTGCGTCGGTCGTGCTTGCTGGTCCGCGCCCTCCGCGAGGCCTTCGTACACTGAAAGTTAAACGCGCCGGCCGCCGCGATGGCGGCATGCCGGCGCGTCGTGAGCACGCGTCATGAAGCGCTTTAGCGCCTCACGCCCTTGCAACGGATCGCCGCTTACAGCTTGACTCCGCCAGATTCGGGCGCATCCGACGAACCGGCCGGAAGGTCGCCTACGCCGACGTCATCGCGCATATCGAACCGGTCGCGGCTCCAGTACGGCTCGCTGCCGTAGTACTGGTGCACGGACGTGGCCCATGTCTGATCCGCCATCGACGGCCAGTGGTCCTTGTCGAACCCCGGTGCGCTTTTCACGCGTTCCGCCGTCATGTTCAGCACGAAGCACTTCTGCTCGGTGTCGAGGGTGAGCGCGCGCCAGGGAATGGCGAGCAGCTTGTCGCCGATGCCGAGGAAGCCGCCGCTCGAAAGCACGGCGTACGCGATGCGGCCGGAACGGACGTCGAGCATGATGTCCTTGATCTTGCCGATGTCCTCACCGTCACTGCTGAGCACCCTGTTGTCGTCGAGCGTGTCTGCCGCCATCACGTCCGGCCCGGGACCTTCCGCCGTCGCACTTCCTTTTCCGACGATACGTGCGCCTTCCGTGCCTTGCGTCTGACTTTGCATGACCATGATGTGCCTCCTTTGCAGGTTAGGGGTGAAGAACGATGCAGCAACGAGCGTTCCTCGCGGTTTCGAAAGCGCTTGCGATGCGCTGAGGGAAACACCTTCGCGCGCGTTGCCCGCAAACGTGCAGGCCCGCACGTGAAGCCGGCGCATGGTGGTGGCATGGTCGCGGGCTGACGCGCGACACACGCCGCCGTCACGCGTAAATGATGCGTGTGCCGTTGAAATTCCTGCGGCCGCCGGGCGGCCGCCACGGTGTGGGAACCGATAGTCGGGCGGCATGTCAATTGCTCGAAAAAAGTTGAGCATCATGAATCCGGTGCAGCGAAAACGCATCACATCTCCCTGCGCCGGCTGTATCGATGCGGCGAAGCAGGCATCGACGCATCGCGGGAGATACGATCATGACCCAAAAAATTCATTACCAGGCGAATATCTGTGGCGGCGACTTCACCCACGTGCGGGAATGTTTTGATGACTGGAAATCGCAGACGCTCGTGTATCGCAGGAATCAGCGGATGTTCGAGGGGAAGCAGGAAGTCAGGCCGTTGACGGAGCGCGTGTTCCCCAACGGAGAAGTGGCGCATGAAGCGCTGGAGCGCGTTTGCGATCCGGGCGATCCCTATGCGCTCGCTGCGGAAATCCGCGATGGCGAGCGTGACGTATGGCTCGTGATGGCCGCTTTCAAAGAAGAGGAAAAATAATTCGTTGCCCGAAGTAATAAAGAACGACCCTATCGCGCCACTGGTTTTTCATCTTGCGGTGCGGACCCGGCAGGAGCGCTCGCGGTCCGCCGCGTTGTTCGCGCGCCGGTCTTGGCAGCGGCTTTCCCACTGGTTTTCGCCGCCGCTTGCTTGCGAATCGCGCGCGACTTCTTCAGCAGCGTCGTAATTGAGCCGTTGATGCTGTCGGCAGCTTCGGTCTCGCGTAGCTTCCGGCCTTTCGCGCCTGCTTCGCGCGCGAGTTTGGCGGCGCGCTTCTCCGCATGCGCGAGCAGCGAGGCAAACGCCACCTCGTCCACTTTGAGGCCACGGCGCGCCTGGCCGGGCGGCAAGCTTCGCAATTCGTCGGCTTCGAAGGCATTGATGATCGCCGGATGGATGTAGCAACGCCGGCACACCGCCGGTGTGTTGCGCAGCAAGCCCGCCACTTCCTTGACGGTCGCAACGATATGGCTGCGTGCTTCCGCGGCGCTGCCGCACACGAGGCGCCTTAGCGAGGCGAGCGCATAGACGCTGCCGGCCCACGTTCGGTAGTCCTTAGCGGTGAAGTCCGCGCCGCTTGCACGACGCAGATAATCGTTGATGTCGGCCGAGCCGACAGTACGGCGCGTGCCGTCTTCGTCGAGATACTGGAACAGGTCATGACCTGGCAGTTCCGCGCAGCGCCGCACGATGCGTTTGATGCGCGCGTCGTCGACGGTCACGTCATGTTCGATGCCGCTCTTGCCGCGAAACTTGAAACGCAGTTGTCCCGCTTCCACCTTCACATGCTTTTTGCGCAGCGTCGTCAGGCCATACGACTGGTTCTCGCGCGCGTACTCGACACTGCCGATGCGAACCAGCGTCGTATCGAGCAGGCGCACGACAGCCGCCACGACCTTGTCGCAAGGCATGCCCGGCAATTCGAGATCGTGCGCTACGCGGGCGCGAATCCTCGGCAAGGCTCGCCCAAATTGCGCCATGCGTTCGTACTTGTCGGCGTCGCGCGTTTCGCGCCAGCGCGGGTGATAACGGTACTGCTTGCGCCCGCGTGTGTCGCGGCCGGTCGCCTGAATGTGGCCGCGCGGGTCCGGGCAGATCCATACGTCTTCGTACGCGGGTGGAATCGCGAGCGAGTTGATGCGCTGGATTTCCGCCTCGTCGTCGATGCGTTTGCCTTCAACGTCGAAATACGCGAATCCGCCTTTCTCGCGCTTGCGCGTGTAGCCGGGCTTGCTGTCGTCGGCATGGCGCAAGCCAGGTGGCATCGCGGCTGGCGCGACTGGCTTCTCGCTGTCGTTGGCCGATGCGTGAGCGTTGTGAGTCGTGCTGTTCGTCGTGGCCATCTTTGCAGGTAGAAGTTTCAAGCGTGAAGCGCGCGTTGCGCCCGTGATGGCCCGAAGCAAAGGCAGTGCCCAGCGCTGCAGCCGCCCACACACGGGCGGAACAGTCCTTGCGAACCAGGTCATACGTATCGACACTGCAAAAGGAGAGCGCTATGAGCAGCACGCTGAATCCCGACGAAGAGCCGCAACAGGTCGTCAAACAAACCTCCGGCACGACGGGCGCGTTGGGCCCGAGCGATTCGTCCGATAGCGGCAGCGATGTCGCCGGTGCGAAGCGTCACGAGTTCGACGTCGACACGGAACTCGACAATCACGCGCTCGAAGCGGGCGACGCGGAACTCAGCAGCGACACCGATCGCGCCGGCACCGGCGAGCGCGCCGCAGCGGACGGCGATTCGACGCTCGATCCGGATCGGGACATCGAACCGGACCGCATCGTGACGCCGTCAGCTGCTGACGATGACGACGGCCTCGACGAGGACCCGAGCGGTCTGTGAGCCGTTTTAGCGGTTCAGTAGAGTCCGCCTGCAAAGCCCGTCGCAACGGGGCGCTGCGCCGCGCCTCGGGCGCCGGGCACGCGCTTTGCTGCGACGTGATTAATGATGGACCAAGGGGCCAAAGGGCATCAAGCAGCGCACCAAGCAGCGCACCAAGCAGCGCTCCATGCGCGCGGCCCCGCACTTGATTGAAGGAGAGAACGCATGGCTAACAGCCTCGACGGTCTGAAGGTAGCCGTACTCGCGATGGATGGTTTCGAACAGGCGGAACTGATCGAGCCCAAACGCGCGCTTTCTGAAGCCGGCGCGACCGTGCATGTGATTTCAGCGAAGGCCGGCAAGATCCAGGGCTTCAAGCATGTCGACAAAGGCGACACGGTCGAGGTCGATTCGACTTTCGACAAAGCGAGCGCGGACGACTACGACGCCGTCGTATTGCCAGGCGGCGTAGTGAACGGCGACGCGATTCGTCTGCTGCCGCAGGCTCAGGCATTCGTCAAAGCGGCCGACAGTGCGAAGAAGCCGATCGCGGTGATTTGCCACGGCACGTGGCTCCCCGTGTCGGCGGGAATCATCAAGGGCCGCACGGTAACGAGCTGGCCGAGCCTGCAAGACGATATCCGTAACGCGGGCGGCACGTGGATCGATCAGGAAGTGGTCGAAGACAACAATCTGATTTCGAGCCGCAAGCCCGACGACCTTCCCGCATTCAACAAGGCATTGATCGGGCAATTGTCGAAACGCAAGGCTGCATGAGCGGGCGAGTTGCAAAGGCAAGCGAGAAGGCCTCGGTGACTCCGTGAACCAGGGAGAAAATGCATGAAACCACGGTATTCCCTACAAGTGATGACTGTTGCGCTAAGTCTAGGCGCGGCGTCGGTCGGCGCGGTGTATGCGCAGGCGAGCGACGCCCCCGCGAGCGACGCGCCCGTCACCGGCACGAGGCTTTCGCCCGCGGATCAGCAGTTCATTCAGGACGCTTCGAAAGCCGACGCCACGGAGATTGCGGCCAGCAAGGTCGCGCTGAAGAATTCACGCGATCCGCGTGTGAAGAAGTTCGCGCAGCAGATGATTACCGATCATACGAAGCTCGCTCGCAGCATGGCGGCGCTCGCTGCGAAGCAGAGGCTCGACGCGGTGCCGGCCGCGGACTCGGCTCTGGTCGGCAAACTGCAGACGCTCAAGGGCCAGCAGTTCGACGAGGCGTACGTCGAGCAGATTGGGCTCGAAGCGCATCAGCGAGCGGTCGATCTGTTCCAGCAGGAGAGTCAGAGCGGCACCGACTCGCAACTGAAGGCCGCGGCCGCACGCGCGCTGCCGATCATCAAGCATCATCTCGAGATGGCGCAGCAACTCGCCGGCGCAATGAAGGGTTCGTCATCATGAACGCAATCCTGCCGCGTCCTGCCTATGAGGATTCCCTTATGCAGATCACTTTTTCCGACGATAAGCCGATCTTCGACGGAGCGAATCTGACGCTTCGATTCATGGCCAGCGTGGAAGGCGAACCGGTTGTCTGCGCGATTACCGTCGAAGCGCTGGAAGATCATTTCGGCGCCGAGTCGCCGCTCGAAAGCGCATTGATGGAGGCCTTCGACAAAGGCCGCAACCGGATCCGTTCGGTCTGCGCCGAGGCGCTCGACCAGAACAACGGCGAGGGCGTAATCTTGCATAGCGGATTGTTCAGAGTGGAAGGCATGGAACCCGACCGCGGCACGGCGGCCTAGCGCCGCCGCCCGTTTCTGAAGGCGCACCGCAACTCGCGAGCGCCGTCCGTCAAAACGCTATCACGATGCAAGGAGGCCTTATGTCGCTCATCGTCGCAGCACGCTTTACGACTTTCCCTGCCGCGGAAGAAGCGGCGCAAAAACTCTTTAATGCCGGCTTTGTAGAAGAAGACGTCACGCTGTTTTTCGTCAATCCGCGCGGCCAGCATGCGCGTTTTCCGATTGGCGGCGACATCGGCACCGATGCGGGCGCGAAGGGCGCACCGAAGGGTGCGGGCCTCGGCGTGACGATCGGCGCCGTGGCGGGCGCGATTATCGGCGTGGGTATATTCGCGGCGTTCTCGGCGCCGTTGCTCGTTTCCGTCATAGCGGCGGGCGTCGGCGCCTATATCGGCTCGCTGGCCGGTGCGATGTGGCGCACACGTGATAACGGTAATGGGGGACTCGGCCCCGCGTTTCATCACGAGGCGCGCGATTCCGGCGTGCTGGTTGCGGTGCACGTGTCGCCGGATAATCAGCTCGACGCCGCGCGGGTGTTGCGCGAAGCAGGCGGCGTCTCCATTGAACGCGCGACGGGCCGCTGGCAGCAAGGCCGCTGGGCCGACTTCGATCCGCTGCGGGACCCCGTGCCGCTCAACGAGTACAACGAAAATCGCGCTTGATGCGATTGGATGCCGAAGTATGCAGCGCTCGACGCGACGCTCCGGGCACGCCCCATGCGAAGTAATCGACGAACCCCGTTGCCATATGCAGCAATGACAAGCTGGCGACAGGCGCGCAGCAAAACATGCGCGAATGCCGGCGACGGATTCCACGATTAACGAAATCCCTGGAGGTATTGAATGGCTACGAACGTTGTTTCCGTGCTCAACGATCTCATCGAAACGTCGAAGGATGGCGAAAAGGGCTTTCGCAAGGCAGCCGAAGATGCGCGCGACCCGCAATTGAAGACGATATTCCTGGCGCGTGCCGAAGATTGCACACGCGGCGCACGTGAGTTGCAGGATGTGGTTCAGCGTTTGGGAGGCAAGCCGGAAACGGGCGGAAGCGTGAGCGGCGCGCTGCATCGCGGTTGGGTCGACATGAAGTCGGCCGTGACGAACCGCAGCGATCACCAGATTCTTGTCGAGGTCGAGAAGGGCGAGGACGTCGCGAAGAAGAACTATCACGACGCGCTGGAAAAGGAATTGCCCGCGGACGTGCGCGCGATTGTCGAGCGTCAGTACCAGGGCGTGCTGCAAAACCATGACCGCGTGCGCGATCTGCGCGACCAGTATGCCGCGAAAAGCTAACGGCTAAAGGCCGGGCTTCGAGACCCGGCTTCGACGAAAAAAGCCGTCCGCATGCTCACACGCGGACGGCTTTTCCATTCGCTCGACGCGAAAGCCAGAACTGGAGTTGGAGTTGCAGTTGAAGTTATTCGGCAGCGATTTTGAGGCGGTTCTTCACGCTGCTCACGCCCTTCACACCTTCCACGACTTCCTGGGCAGCAGATTTGTCGTTGGCGGAAGGCACCGTGCCCGTGAGCCACACGACGCCCTTACGAGTCTTCACGTGGATATGCGTCGATTTCACGTTCTTCGCGCCCAGCAGTTCTGCCTTGACCTTGGTGGTGATGGTGCCGTCGTCGATGTGCTCGCCGATGGTTTCTGACGAGGCCCGCGGAGCCGAGGCGCTGGTTTGCGCAGTGGCGTTAAGGGCGAATGCAACACAAGCGATGCTGCCTGCGGTCTTCAACAGTTGGATGGTCTTCATGGTTTCTCCTTCGGTGTTGATGAAAGTGCGGTCTTGTTGCCTGCGGTCGATCGCGGCCAAGGCCGCCGATGACGCGCGTGGGGTCGTTGCCGCTACGGCCCCGTCAGGGCCCGTTATCGACACCGGCCGGGTCCTCACAGTCGCTGCGCGAATCCGCGGCGGGATGCAAAGACACTCGTCCGTCCACATGCTGCTGAGGTGCAAAGTCTGTGCCTGCGCGCGTGCGTTGGTGGCAGCAATCGCGCAAGTGCCGCTCGTGTCGTCGCTTTTCTGCTGATGAATAGAGGAAAGCACCGATAGAAAAGGGCTCTATCGCTAGTGCGAAGTCCAACCGGAATTTGCCGGGTCGCTTGTAAAAATGGCTTCGGAAGGGGGCGCAATTGGTGGGCCTGAAAAATACAAAGCGTAGGAAAAACAGCGCGTTGCGAAGCCTGGTACAGGTGTTGCTGTATTCACGTCACCCTTCATCTTCAGCTTCCACGGGACCTCAACACGATGCCTTCAATCGAACTTCGCACAAGGCAGTCTCTTGCACTCACGCCGCGTCTGCAGCAATCGGTGCGTCTGTTGCAGCTATCGTCTCTGGAGTTCCAGCAGGAATTGCGAACTGCGCTCGACACGAATCCGTTCCTCGAATACGACTCGTCAGATACCGAGGACGTCGCGCTTGCCACTGCAGCGCCCGGCGAAGAGTCCGGCGCGCTGCCTGCCACCGATGCGGTTGCGACAGCGGAGCCGGATGCGTTGCCGGCTGAAGCGGTCACAGCAGAGACGCTCGATAGCAGTGGCCCTGACGACATGCCCGGCGATTTTTCGGGCGACTACAGCAGCCGCAGTTCGGCGCGCCAGAACGGCGACTCAGACGGCAGCGATCCCGCCGAATGGGCGCGCTCGCAACCGACATTGCGCGAGCAGCTACATGACGCGCTACGTCTCTACCGGCTCGACGACCGCGATCGCGCCGTCGCGCGCTTCATCATCGAGGCGCTCGACGACGACGGTTATCTGCGCCAGGACCTCGCCGATCTCGCCGGCAGCGTCGATCTCGACCCCGAGTTGACGGAAGAGGAATTGCTCGTGGCACTGCGCCTCGTGCAGTCGCTCGACCGGCCGGGGCTCGGTGCACGTTCTCTGTCCGAGTGTCTGTTGCTGCAGGTGAATGCGTTGCCCGCCGACACGCCGGGGCGCGATGTCGCGCGGCAAATCGTCGAGCATCATCTGGAACGGCTCGCGCGTCGCGAGCAGGCCGAACTGCAAAAGCAGATCGGCTGCAGTGCTGACGAGTTGCGCGTGGCCTGTGCTCTGGTGCGCAAGCTCGATCCGAAGCCAGGCAACTGCTATGGCCGCACTGAGGATAACTACGTCGTGCCGGACGTGATCGTGCGTCAGGTGCGCAACAAATGGGTCGTGACGATCAACCCGGCGGTTCAGCCGCGCGCACGGATTCATCGCATGTATGCCGAACTGTTTGCGCAGTCGGCGGGTGCAAGCCGTTCGCCGCTCGCCCAGCAGCTTCAGGAGGCGCGCTGGTTGATCAGGAATGCGCAACAACGCTTCGACACGATTCAACGCGTGGCCGAGTGCATCGTCGCGCATCAGAAGGCGTTTTTCCAGTACGGTGAAATCGCGCTCAAGCCGATGGTGTTGCGCGATGTCGCCGACGAACTGGGTCTGCACGAATCGACCATCTCGCGCGCGACCGGCAACAAATATATGGCCACGCCACGCGGCATTTTCGAATTCAAGCATTTTTTCCCGCGCGAGCTCGGCACCGAAAGCGGCGGCACCTGTTCCGCCGCCGCGGTGCGGGCGCTGCTCAAGGAAATGATCGCCGCGGAAAATACACGCGATCCGCTTTCGGACGTGACGCTTGCGAAGATGCTCGCCGACCAGGGCGTGCTCGTCGCGCGCCGCACTGTCGCGAAGTATCGTCATTTGATGAAGGTGCCACCGGCGGAGTTGCGCCGCCAAGTCTGAACTTGCGGCGTCCGTGCAAGCAGGGGCTCCACTGAAGCGCCACGCGAGGCTGTCCGCCCGCATGGCGCTTTTTCGTATCTGGACGTTTCGCGCGCACCCATTTACATTGGCGGGTCAAATCAGAAACGGGTGAGCGCGATGAAGTATTCGAGTCGGGTCGAGGGTTTGCAAGGGCGGCGCACGTCGGCATGGGAGATTCATCGCGTGGCGCAGCAGGCGGCCGCGAATGGCGAGGACGTCATCGTGCTGAGCGTGGGGGACCCCGACTTCGCGACGCCCACGCCGATTGTCGAGCGCGCTATCGAAGCCTTGCGCGGCGGCGATACGCATTACAGCGCGGTGTCCGGCCGCGATCCGCTGCGCGCGGCGATTGCCGAAGAGCACGCGCGCATGAGCGGCTGCGCCGTGAGCGCGGCGAATGTGATTCTCACGGCGGGCGCGCAAAACGGCGTGTTCGCCACGTCGCTCTGCCTACTCGAAGCGGGCGACGAAGTGGTCGTTCCGGAGCCGATGTACCTCACCTACGAAGCTTGCGTGCGCGCCGCAGGGGCCACGCTAGTGCCGGTGCCGGTCGATCCCGCGCGGGCGTTTCACCTGGACTGCGATGCGCTCGAGCGTGCGGTTACGCCGGCCACGAAGGCGATTTTCTTCGCCACGCCGTGCAATCCGACCGGTGTCGTGATGCCGCGCGCTGACCTCGAACGCATTGCGCGGCTCGCGTGCGAGCACGATCTGTGGGTGCTGTCCGACGAGGTCTACGCCGATCTCACGTTCGAGCGCGAACACCTGAGCATCATGTCGTTGCCCGGCATGGCCGAGCGTACGGTCACGCTCGGCAGTCTGTCCAAATCGCATGCAATGGCGGGGTGGCGCGTGGGCTGGGCGATCGGGCCCACGCCACTCATCGAACATATGGGGCGGCTCGCGCTCGCCATGCTGTACGGCCTGCCGGGTTTCATCCAGCAAGCCGCGTTGACGGCGCTGCGGGAGAAGGCGCGCATCGTCGCGGAGATGCGCGACATCTACCGGCGCCGCCGCGACGTGGTGTTCGAGCGTTTGAGCCGCATTCCGCGACTGCGCTGTCTGCTGCCCGAAGCCGGCATGTTCATGATGGTCGACGTAAGCGGCACGGGCCTCGATACGATGGATTTCACGTGGCAACTGTTTCGCGCGCAAGGGGTGTCGGTGCTCGACGCCAGCGCTTTTGGCGAGACCGCGAGCGGTTTCGTGCGGCTGGGCTTTGTCGTCGATGAAACGCGTCTTGCCGACGCATGCGAACGGATTGCGGCGTTTGTGGCGGCATTGCCGTTGCGTTGAGACTCGTGGATGCGCGCTCGCGCAGGCTAATTTGTGCGAGCCGCGCAACGGTATAATTCACCCGCCTCGCGTGCGCCGCTAACCGTTCCGCACCGTCGCTAACCGTCGCTAACGAACCACCCTGAACAATCCGGCTTTGTCAGCCGCCGCCTATGCACTTTCGCCCGATCCAGTCCTTCACGCGCAAACGGCTGTCCGATGTCGTAGCCGACCAGATCAAGCAACTGATCTCGGACGGCACGTTGATGCCGGGCGACCGGCTGCCGGCTGAACGCGATCTGGCCACGCAGCTCGCCGTCTCGCGGCCTTCGTTGCGCGAAGCGCTGATCCGGCTGGAGTCGGATGGATATATCGCCACCTCTGGGCGGGGCGGCTTTATGGTGGTGGACCTGACTGCGCCGATCATCTCGAAGCCGCTCGCGGAGCTGCTTCTTCAGAATCCGCGTACCAGTGCCGACATTCTCGAGTTGCGCCAGGGGCTCGAATCCATTTCGACGGTGTATGCGGCTGAGCGGGCCACCGCCGCCGATCTTCGCAAGATCAAGGCCGCGTTCGAGGCATTGAAGGCGGCTTCGCTGTCGCAAGACCGCGTGAATCTCGCGGAACTCGATGCTGCATTTCATCTCGCGATTGCCGACTCCACGCACAACATCGCACTCGCGCATGTGATGCACGGCATTCATACGCTGATTCGCGAAGGCATGCGCCAATATCATCGGCTGATCGATTACGACGAGGTGATGGAAAAGCAGCTGATGAGCCAGCATCAGGCCATCTACGACGCCGTTATCGCGCGCGACGCGCAAAAGGCGCGCAAGGCCGCCGAGCGTCATCTGGCCTTCGTGCGCGAGATCTATCAGGAAGACGCGGCGAAACTGTAGGCCTCGTTCGGAACATTCGATTCACCTTCACACCGTTGGATCGGGACTGACGCTCGGGGCGGTTCGCCGCCGCTCGCCAATTGCGCTGACGATCTTCCGATTGACACGCCGAAGCGACTTCCTTATATTTTGGTCAGACCAAGCATACCAGCCTTACTGGCGGTGTCTCCGTATGCCGCTTTACCTTCGATGAGCCTATGAAAGTCGCCCTCTTTATTCCGTGCTTCATCGACGCGTTCTATCCCGAGGTCGGCATCGCCACGCTCGAATTGCTCGAACGCTTCGGCATCGAGGTCGACTATCCGCAGGAGCAGACCTGTTGCGGCCAGCCAATGGCCAACAGTGGCGCGCACGCCGAAGCGGCCGGCGCCGAGCGCGTGTTCGCGCGCAACTTCGCGGGCTACGACTACATTGTCGGACCGTCGGCGAGCTGTATTCATCATGTGCGTGAGCATCTAACCGCCATCGATCAAACCGATGATGTAAAGAAGGTGCGCGCGAGCGCTTATGAGCTCGTCGAGTTTCTGCACGACGTGGTCGGCGCGCGCGAATTTCCTTGGGCCGAGTTTCCGTATCGCGTCGGCTTGCATAACAGTTGCAGCGCATTGCGGCATCTGAAGGAAGCATCGGTGTCGGAAGTAGCGGGCACGCCATTTTCGAAGCCGCGTGCGTTGCTCGAAGGTGTAAAGGGCATCGAGTTCGTGAAGCCGTCGCGGCCGGACGAATGCTGCGGTTTCGGCGGCACGTTCTCCGTCACAGAAGAGCCGGTGTCAGTACGCATGGGGCAGGACAAGGTGCGCGATCATCTGAACGCCGGCGCGCAATACATCGTATCGGGCGACATGTCGTGCCTGATGCATCAACAAGGCTGCGCGGAACGCATGAAAGCCGACGCGCGCTTCATCCACATCGCGCAAGTGCTGAACGGAGCGCGCGCATGAGCCGGATCGACCACGCAAGAGCAGCCGGCCAGTTCATCAAAAAGACGGAGCACGTTGCGTTTCACGACAGGCGTCTATGGGATTTGCGTGAGAAACGCGACGCACAGGCGCACGGCATTGCCGAATGGGAGACGTTGCGAGAGCTTGCATCAGGCATCAAGGAACACACGCTATCGCATTTGTCCGAGTACCTCGAACAGTTCGCGGCGGCGGCCGAGGCGAATGGTGTGGTCGTACATTGCGCATCGACGGCCGAAGAGCACAACGCGCTCGTGCACAAGATCATGTCGGAGCGCGGCATGACCACGCTTGTCAAAAGCAAGTCCATGCTCACCGACGAATGCAAGATGCGCGAATATCTCGAACCGCGCGGCATCACGGTGATGGAAACCGATCTGGGTGAGCGCATCCAGCAACTCGATCATCAGGACCCGAGCCATATGGTGGTGCCCGCGGTGCACAAACTGCGCGCGGACGTCGCCGAACTGTTCGGCCGAACCATCGGCACAGACCCGAAAAACAGCGACATTCATTATCTCGCCGAAAGTCAGCGTATGAATACGCGCCCGTATTTCGTACGCGAGAAAACGGCGGGCATGACCGGCTGCAATTTCGCGGTAGCGGAGACGGGCACGGTCGTGGTGTGCACGAACGAAGGCAACGCGGATCTTTCGGCGAATGTGCCGCCATTGCATATCGCGTCGATTGGTATCGAGAAGCTGATCCCGAAGGTCTCCGATCTCGGCGTGTTCATTCGCATGCTCTCGCGTAGCGCGCTTGGTTCGCCGATCACGCAATACACGTCGCATTTCCGCGCGCCGCGTCCGGGCGCCGAGATGCATTTCATCCTGGTCGATCATGGCCGTTCCGAACGGCTCGCGATGGAAGACTTCTGGTATTCGCTGAAATGCATTCGCTGCGGCGCGTGCATGAACACGTGTCCCGTTTACCGGCGCAGCGGCGGTCTGTCGTATGGCGGCACTTACTCGGGGCCGATTGGGGCGATCATCAACCCGACGTTCGATCTGAAGCGCTATAGCGCGCTGCCGTTCGCGTCCACGCTCAACGGCAGTTGCACGAATGTATGTCCGGTGAAGATCAATATTCACGAGCAGATCTACAAATGGCGCACGGTGATTGCCGAGCGTCACGAAGTGCCTTTCGTGAAGCAGGAAGTGTTGAAGATGGCCGGGCGACTGCTCGGGAGCTCGACGCTATATCGCGCGACGGTGGCGTCCATGAGCGGCGCATTGCGGCGGCTGCCGAACTTCGTGCTCTATAACCCATTGAATATCTGGGGCAGGCAACGCGAATTGCCGGAGGCACCGAAGCAGACCTTCCACGCCTGGTACAAGCAAAACCGAGGAGGTGGCGATGGCAACGCGTGAGGCCTTTCTCGCGAAAGTGCGCCAGGCGCAACCGGCGGCGCGACCGCGGCCCGACGTGCCGTTGTTCAGCGCTGTCGGCGGCGATCTGCGCGCGCGCTTTGCCGCCGCATTGCAAATGATGGGCGGCGCGTGTGTCGAAGTCGCGGCGGGCTCGGACGTCGCCGGCCTGATCCGCGAGCGATTCGGCGCGGCGGTATCGGTCGCATCAGCCACCGCCGAAGTGCCCGGCACGCGTGCGCTCAGAGCCGATACCGAACCGGCCTCGTTGCAGGACGTCGATGTCGGGGTGGTGCGTGCGCGCTTCGGCGTCGCCGAGACGGGCTCGGTGTGGTTCAGCGAACGCGAGTACGTGGTCAATGCGTTGGGTTACATCGTGCAGCATCTGATTGTGCTGCTCGATCCAGCGCAACTGATCGAAGGTTTGCAGGACGTTTACCGCCGCGATGATTTTCGTGACGCGCGTTATGCCGCGCTCGTGACGGGGCCCTCGGCGACGGCGGACATCGAAGGCGTGCTGATTCGCGGCGCGCAAGGCGTGCGCTCGTTGACGGTGGTGTGGATCGCGCCCTAAGGGAAAGCGCTCGCGGTGACGGCAAGGGAGTTTGCTATCATCACTGTATAAACGTACAGGTCCTGCAAACTCCGTGGCAACCGATGCTCCGCCGGATTCCCTCGCCGGCGTCCCTTACTATCTGCTGAACTTTGAGCGTGCGCTGGCGTGGCTCGCACAACGTTACGACGATCTGCTCGATACGCACGAGCGCGCTTTTCTCGGCTCTTTCGCGGTCTTGCCGCAAGTGTCGCGCGCGCTGCTGGTCCGCATGCTGATGCGCAAAGGCACGCTGTTTCGCGCGAGCCGCCTGTCTTACGATGAGATCGGCTGCCCGTTGCGAGCCGCAGCGCCCATCACGGCGCTCGGCTGGCTGGACCCCGAGCCGCCTCTCACACTCGACGATCTTTTCGCGCTCACCACGCGCCCCGAATTGCTCGACCTGTTCGCGGATGCACTCGCATTGGTTCCCGGGGCAAGGAGTTTGCGTAAGCCGGATTTGCTGGAAGCGCTGCGTCCGTTCTACGCAGAACTCGATGAGCCAGATACAGCTGGTTGCCTGGCGCGCCCGCTCTCTGCCTGGCACAGTCAAACGACCGATTGCGTGTTCCGCGTCGATATCGCGCCGCTCTGCGAACGTCTGCGTCTGATGTTCTTCGGCAATCTCCAACAGGACTGGTCCGAATTCGTGCTCGCCGATCTCGGCGTCTTCCAGTATGAAAAGGTGGCGTTTGCGCCGTCGTCGCGAGCCTTTCAGCAGCGCGTGGACGTGGACGTTTATCTCGCGTTGCATGTGTGCCGTGACGAGCTTGAATCAATAGAATCATTGGGATCGCTCGTTAGCGGCGACATGGAGAGCGCGGCGATCCATGATCTGGTCGCTCGCATTCAGGCGGTTCAAATCTCTAACTCGTGGCTCGAAACGCGCCGCGCGAAGCTGCTCTTTCGCATCGGCCAGCATTGCGAACGGCGCCAGAATTGGCTCACTGCGCTCGCCGTGTACGAGGTTTGCGCATGGCCGGGCGCGCGCCATCGGCGGATGCGCGTGCTCGAGCGCAGCGAGCGTTTTGAAGAAGCGCTCGCGCTCGCTTCGCAGGCCGCCGTCTTGCCCGAGAGCGAGGAAGAGGCGCAGCGCATTGCGCGCATGTTGCCGCGTTTGCGGCGTAAGCTCGGTCAGCCGACGGTTCGCGCGGTTGCTGCGCGCGCGGCGGAACGCAGCACACTGATATTGCCGAGGCCGCAGGCGCCGCAAGCGGTCGAATATGTCGTCCGCGATCATTTGACTTGCGAGTCCGCGCCCGTGCATTACGTCGAGAATGCGCTGATCAACTCCCTGTTCGGACTGCTGTGCTGGGAGCCGGTGTTCGCGGCGCTGCCGGGTGCGTTCTTTCATCCGTTCCAACGTGGTCCCGCCGACCTTCACGCGCCGGATTTCCATGCGCGGCGCGCGGAACAGTTCGCGGCGTGTCTGGCTCAACTCGATAGCGGCATCTATCGCGAGACGATTGAGCGGCATCTGCATGGCAAGGCCGGTGTGCAATCGCCGTTCCTGTTCTGGGGACTGCTTACGCCGGAGCTTGTCGCGACGGCGCTCGACTGCCTGCCCGCCGAGCATTTGAAATTGTGGTTTGAGCGCTTGCTGCTCGACATCCGCGGCAATCGCTCGGGTCTGCCCGATCTGATCCGTTTCTGGCCCACCGAGCGCCGTTATGAGTTGATCGAAGTGAAGGGCCCCGGCGACCGTTTGCAGGACAACCAGATTCGCTGGCTCGCGTACTGCGTGCAGCATGGCATGTCGGTGCGCGTGCTCGATGTGCGTTGGACTGACGAAGCAGTCGGAGAAGCAGTCGCAAATGGGGTCGCGAATGCGAGCACAGAGTCAATCGCCGAGGCAACGTCAAACCCGACGTTCGCCGCGGAGCGCACCGCATGACTTACGTCGTCGCCGTGCGGGCAATGTGCGAGTTCACCGCAAGACGCGGCGATCTCGATCTTCGGTTCACGCCGGCGCCGACTTCGCTCGAAGGCATGGCGGGTCATATGACGGTCGCGGGCCGTCGCGCAGGCGGCTACGAAACCGAAATCACGCTGACAGGCACGCATCGCAACCTCACCGTGCGCGGTCGCGCGGACGGCTACGATCCGGTGGCTAACCGGCTTGAAGAGGTCAAGACGCATCGTGGCGACCTGGAACGCATGCCCGCAAATCACCGCACGTTGCATTGGGCGCAGGCGCTGGCGTACGGGCATCTGCTGTGCCGCGCGCGCGAGCTTGCCGGGTTGACGGTGGCGCTCGTGTACTTCGACATCGGCAGTCAGAAGGAAACGCTGCTGACGCAAACGCACACCGCGCGCGAACTGGAGATTTTCTTCGTCGAGCAATGCGAGCGGTTTCTCGACTGGGCCGTGCAGGAAGAAGCGCATCGTGCGGCGCGCAACGCCGCCTTGAGTGCACTGCAGTTTCCGCATGCGCAGTTTCGCAGCGGACAGCGCGAGTTGGCGGTGTCGGTCTATCGTGCCGCGCGCGATGGCAAGCCGTTGATGGCGCAGGCGCCAACCGGCATCGGTAAAACGTTGGCCACTATTTTTCCGTTGCTGAAGGCGTGCGCGTCGGAGCAGATCGATCGCGTGCTCTTTCTCACTGCAAAGACGCCGGGCCGCGCGCTTGCACTCGACGCTATCGAAACGCTTCGCCAAAGCGCCGCGCCTGTGCCGTTGAGAACGCTTGAACTGGTCGCGCGCGACAAAGCCTGTGAGCATCCGGACAAAGCCTGCAACGGTGAATCGTGTCCGCTCGCGCGGGGCTTTTATGACCGGCTCCACGCGGCGCGCAGCGCGGCGCTCGCCGGCCCTCGGCTCGATCGCGCGGCCGTCCGCGAAGCGGCGCTCGCTCACGACGTCTGCCCGTACTATCTTGCGCAGGAACTCGCACGCTGGGCCGACGTGGTAGTGGGCGATTACAACTACTATTACGACAGCAGTGCGATGCTCTACGCGCTCACGCAGATCAACCAGTGGCGCGTCGGCGTACTGGTGGACGAAGCGCACAATCTGCTCGACCGTGCGCGCCGCATGTACACGGCCTCGCTGGATCAGGCCGCTTTGCGGCTCGCGTGCAAGACGGCGCCGGCCACTTTGCGCAAGCCGCTCGAACGTTTGCAGCGCGAATGGAACGCGGTGAAGCGAGCGCAAACCGCCTCGTACCAGGTCTATGCGGACGTGCCGGGCAAACTGCTGTCGGCAGCGCAAAATCTGATCGGCGCGGTTACGGATCAGCTTGCCGAGGCACCGCTTTCCATCGACGAGGCGTCGCTGCGCTTTTTCTTCGATGCGATGCATTTCGTCGCGCTCGCCGAGCAATTTGGCGAGCATTCGATTTTCGACATCGCACTCACAGCGGACCGCCACGCTTCGCGCAACCAAAGCAATTGCACGCTATGCGTGCGCAATGTGATTCCCGCGCCGTTTCTCGCGCCGCGTTATGCCGCGGCGCGCACCACGGTAATGTTCTCGGGCACCCTCAGTCCGCATCACTTTTACCGCGATACGCTGGGGCTTCCACCAGAGACGCAATGGCTGGACGTCGAAGGGCCGTTTCGCGCGGAGCAATTGCAAGTGCATGTGGCTGGCAATGTGTCGACGCGTTGGCGCGACCGCGAGCGCTCGCTCGTGCCTATCGTCGAACTGATAGCCAGGCAGTACACGACGCAGCCTGGCAATTACCTGGGGTTCCTGAGCAGTTTCGAATATTTAAAACAGGTGGTTGCGTTGATGCGCGAGCGTCATCCCGGTTTGCCCGTGTGGGCGCAAGAACCGGGCATGGACGAAGCGGCGCGCGACGCGTTTCTCGCCCGATTTCGCAGCACGCAGCAGGGCGTCGGCTTCGCCGTGCTCGGCGGCGCGTTTTCCGAGGGCGTCGATCTGGTCGGACAGCAGTTGATCGGCGCTTTCATCGCGACGCTTGGCTTGCCGCAAATGAATGAAGTCAACGAAGAGATGCGCCGCACGATGGACGCGCGATTCGGCAACGGCTACGAATACATGTACCTGTACCCTGGTTTACAAAAAGTCGTGCAGGCGGCCGGGCGAGTGATTCGCACTGAGCACGACGAGGGCGTCGTGCATCTGATCGACGACCGCTACAGGCGGCCCGAGGTGCGCCGCCTGTTGCCGCGCTGGTGGCAGGTTCAATAAGCGCCCACGGTCATATCGCTTCACTCGTGCGGCGACGTCGAGCCAGGATTGGCTGGCGTGCCGGGGCCGCCTGCGGGCTTCGAGTCGACAGGAATCTGGTCTTCCACCGGCGCGTCGCCTTTTGACGCGCCGTCGGACGACGATGCGCCATCGGCGGAAGAGCGGCCTTGTGGCGCTTCTTTCGGCTCGTCCTTCTGAGGCTCGTCCTTCTGGGGCTCGTCCGCTTCGATACGGGGGGCGACGCTGTCGGGGTCCCAGGTCAACAGATTACGCTGCGGGTTCGCAATTTCGATGCCGCGCTCGCGAAACTGGTCGAGAATGCGCCGGTTGAATTCGCGCTGCACGCCCCAGCGCGCCGAATCCCGGCACTGCATCTGGCCGGCCAGCGTCACGGCCGAGCCGTCCACCGCGTCGACGCCCCAGAAACTGAAGTCGGACAGGATGCCGTCCTTAAACTTCTCCTCCTCGCGCAGCGCGGCGCCGATTTCCTTCAGCGTGTCGATCGCCAGATCCACGTCCTGCCCAAACACGATGTTGACACGCACCGCCGCATTGCCGATGCCGCGATTCGTATTGTTCACCGTCGAGACAGAACTGAACGGCACAGTGAACAGCGAGCCGTCGCTGCCGCGCAGCCGCACCGTGCGTATGGACAGATATTCGACGGTGCCGGACACGCCCGCGAGCGTCACCCAGTCGCCGACCTGCATCGCGTTTTCCATCAACAGGAAAATGCCGGTGATGAAATCCTGCACCAGCTTTTGCGAGCCGAAGCCGAGCGCCACGCCGAAGATGCTCGCGCCCGCCAGAAGCGGCCCGATGTTCACGCCGAGTTCGCTCAATCCGGTGAGCACGACGACGAGCGCAATCACGCAGAAGAGCCCCGTGCGCAGCATCGGAAGCAGTGTGCGCAAACGCGCGGCGCGCACCAGGTCGCCGCTCGTCGTCCAGCGATCGAGCCGCCGCTCGACCGACACGTTGACGCTTTCCCACACGAGCAGCGCGATCACGGCGGCGACGCCAATTGTGACGATCGCCGAGGCGAGACGATGGCCGACCGTACCGGAGCGGAACACGTCGGCGATATCGACGCCCCAGACCTGGAGCAATGCCAGCGCGGTCACGATGCCGATGATCCACGACACCACGCGCCGCAATAGCGGGTAATAGCGGTACGCGTGCTGATGCACGAGCGACTTCGCGGCGTCTTCCTGTCCGTTGAAGAGCCGCGCGAGTCCGCCGAAGATCACGATGGACATCACGCGCGCGCCCACCAGCACCGCGAGGGACATGCCGCCGAGATGCAGCAATGCGTGATAGCCGTTTTGCACGTCGAGCGCCCAGATGAACCACAGCGCCATCACGACGAATGCCGCGAGCCATGCCCAGGCATCGGCGAGGGCATTGCCGGCCATCTCGAGCGACTTGCGCGACGCCATGCGCTGGCGGATCAGTTCGCCCACAGGCTTCGCACACTGCAGGATCAGTATCGAGATCATGACGTGGCCGGCGAGCGCGACGACTTTCATCAACGCGAGATGCGCGGCGTCGCTCAGACCCAGCGACTGCGCGATCTCGGCCACCGCCGAACCCGCGCCCACCACGCTGACAATCCGTATCAACCAGCGATGCACGAACGCGGCCCATGCATCGCTCATGCGCAACAGACGCAAACGCGGCGCGCCAGGTTGCAGGAAGAAATCGCCGACGATCACGACGAGGCGGCACAGCACGTAGATGTCGACGAGCGAATCGAGCGCGCGGTCTTGCGGCGTGCCGTCGTCGGTGAAGATGGACATGAGCGCGCTCGCCGCGCCGACGAACACCGCAAGCGGCACGAGGCGCAGCACGGTAATGAAAAGCGCGCGCGGCAGGCGCTGCAAAAGCGTCCAGTGATGCGTGGCGTTCTGCTTGCCCCTGGCTTCGGCGGCTTTGCCGTGCGCAGATGAGGGTGGGGGCGTCATGGCGGGTTGGCCGGTTGCGAGCGTCGTTGCCGCGCCTGGCTCATTGGCCGCTGTGCCCGCCGTCGACGCTTGGGCTTTGGCCTGCGCCTCTGCCTGAGCCTCTGCGAGCGGCGGGGCGGGCAGGGGAGGCGCGGCGTTGGGCGCGTCGGCAGGTTGTGGTTCGACGTCGACCGGCAAGTCCGTGCGCGGCGCGTCGGCTTCAGCGCCGTGTTCACGGCGCGCGGCTAATGCGCGGTACGCGCGGCGCAACAGACGCCGCGCCAGCCATTCGAGCACGAGCGCGGGCAGCAGCGCAGCCAGCAGCGACCACGCGACGTGCGTGAAAACCGAGCGTGCTTGCGGGCTGGTCGATTGCCAGTTCCACCATGCGCGTACCGAAGCGACGTCGAGTAGAGCCGTGACCGAACTGCGCAGCGACGCGCCCAGATGGACCGCCCAGTGCGCGCCTTGACGCGCGAGTTGCGACGCGAGTCCGTTCGACTTGAACGCGGCGGGCACGAGAGCGGCAGCGCCGCTGGCCGCGGCGGGCGCCGACGCGGGCGTCGCGGCGGACGCCGGCGCACTCAGCGCGCCGGCTGCGGCGATGGCCTGCAAGGTATCGGCAACTTGCGCGCGGCGCTTCGGATCGTTGAGAACCGAGAGAGCCTGCCGCGCCTGATCGGGCGTCAACGTGACCGCGGTGCCGGAGGCTGCGGAAGCGGCTGTGGCCGGCGTCACCGCGGCGAAAACGGACGGCGCGCCGAGAAGGATAACGGCGAGGAAGCAGGCGTGTAGTAATTTGCGCATAGGCTGTAGGACGGGCGGACGGGCTACGGTGCGGACGGCTTGCGGGACGCATCGGCCGGTTTGGAGGCTTGGAGTTTAGCCCTTTGGGTTTATCCCTTAACCGACACGGCTTTCGTCGCACAAGTTCCTGTAACTGCGGCGTTGTTGGGCGACGGCCGGGCTGACAGGCAACAGCCGGCGTAAAGACACAAGCGGTAGCAAATAGCTTGCCTGTAGCGAGCTACGCTGCCGTGGCAGCGATTAGCAACGCTACTGATGTGCCCGCCCTCGGATCATCGCCGCCGCCAGCATCGCCCCCGCGACTGCACACAAGGCGGACACCAGCGCCACGGCGCGTAGCGCGGCGCCTAAAGCGTACGCCCGTGCATCGGCCCGTGCATCGGCGCTTGCATTGGCCGGAGCTTTCGCCGCAGCTTGTACCCCTTCCGTCCGGGACGGACCATCTAGACCAGCGGCCCCAGCCCCAGCCGCGCCGCCGCTATCCACGCCGAACTCACCCAGTGGATGTGCGCCGTGTGCCGCTTGCGGAACATGTAATGCGGCGAGACGCGCGTCGAGCGCCGCGTCGTGTGACCACGCGAACACGATGCCGAGCATCGCGATCGCCAGCAGACCGGCGATGCGCGCGACTGCGTTATTGATGCCCGACGCAATGCCAGCGCGCTCGCCCGGCACGGACGACATGACCGTGGTAGTCAACGGCGCGACGGTGATCGTCATGCCGAGACCAAGCACGGTCAGCGCCGGGAAAAAGCCGCGCCAGTATTCGCCATCTACCCACGGCAGTGCGAGCATCGCAAATCCGCTGGCCGCGACGAGCGGCCCGACGCTCAGCAGCACTCGCGCGCCATAGCGGCTCGTCAAACCGCCGGTGAAGCGCGACAACAGGCCGATGGTGACCGGCACCGGCAGTAGCGCCGCCCCGGCCTCGGTCGCGCTGTAACCATAGGCGCGAATCAGTGTGAACGGCAGGAAGAACAACGCGCCGCCAAGACCGAAATAGAGCAGCAGGGTCACCAGATTTGCGCCGGCGAAGTCGCGCGAGCGGAACACGTCGAGTGGCGTCATCGGGTTGCGGGTTCGGGCTTCCATTGCGACAAATGCGCCCAGTACGACAATGCCGCCAACCAGTGACGCCAGCACCCAGCGGTCCGCAAAACCGCGCGTGGACGCGATCGTAAGGCCGTAGGTCAGCGCGGCGAGTCCGGCGGTCGCGGCGAGCGCGCCTTGCCAGTCGAGCCGGGGCGCCGCGCTTTCGTCCCGCGGAGCCTGAGACGGAGCATCGCTAGGCTCTGCGGCGTGAAATTCTGTCGCGCGAAATTTGCGGCTGTTTGGGACGGCAATAGCCGCAAGTACGGTCGTCGCGAGCGCAATCGGCACGTTGAGAAAGAAGATGGCCCGCCACGAGAACGCGTCGACGAGCCATCCGCCTGCCACCGGCCCGAGCGCCGAAGTGATCGCACCGACGCCTGCCCATGTGCCGATCGCCCGGCCGCGCTCCGCATCGTCGAAAACCGCGCCGATGATCGCGAGGCTGCTCGGCACGAGCAGTGCGGCGCCGACACCTTGCACGGCGCGTGCCGCGATCAGTGCGCCCGCAGCCGGCGCCAGACCGCAGCCGATCGAGGCGAGCGTGAACAGCGCGATCCCGGCGATGAACACGGTACGCCGGCCCAGCGTGTCGCCGAGCGAGCCGCCCACCAGCACGAGCGCGCCGAGAAAGAGCAGATAGGCGTCGACGACCCACTGCATCGCCGCGACGCTCGCGTGCAGCTCCGCCTGCAGCGCTGGCAAGGCGACGTTGACCACGGAGCTGTCAATGAACGCCATGCTCGAACCGAGGACCGTCGCGGCCAGCGCAAGCTTCTTACGTGCGCAGGGACGGTGCGGGTTGTGAACTTGCGCGCGAATGACGAGCGCGTCGCACGGGCTCGCCTGCGCAGGATGAGCCGGCGACGCGCTGCGGCCCAACGCCCGGATGTGCTGATCGGCCAAGCGCGCTCCTGGGTGGATCGATTGCCTTCAGCATAGCAATCGCTCCAGCAAGACGCAGGCGGCGTGGGTTGGCGCGGTCTCTGCTATCGAGCTACGCCGGAGCCGCCGACATCAGTGAAGGCGCCCGCCGCTCGGCCTCGTCGTCGCCATCGGCGCCGCTCGACGTGCGGCCGCCTGACGGCTCCTGATGCAGACGGTCCGCATGCATCAGCCGGTACAGCGTGGCGCGCGAGATGCCGAGTTCGGCCGCCGCCTCGGACAATTTGTAGCCATGCCGCTGCAACGCATGCTCGATCGCATCTTTCTCGGCCTTGCTGCGGATTTCCGCCAGTGTGACGGCCGGCCAGTTGTCCGTCTCGGGCAGGCCGAGGTCGCTCGCAGTGATGAAGCGTCCCTCGCTCATCACGACGGCGCGGCGCACGCAGTTGATCAGCTCGCGCACGTTGCCCGGCCACGCGTAGTTCGACATCGCGACGATCGCGTCGCTCGACAGTCCGCGCAGTTTGCGCGCGCCGTCCTGCTTGTACATGCTCAGTGCATAGTTGGCGAGTAGCTTGATGTCGCCGCCGCGCTCGCGCAACGGCGGCTCAATGAGGCGCAGCACGCACAGCCGGTGATAGAGGTCGGCGCGAAAGCGGCCATCTTCAACCGCTTTGTCGAGGTCGACGTGGGTTGCCGAAATGACCCGCACATCCACGTGGATCGGACCGTTGCCGCCGAGCCGCTCAATCGTGCCTTCCTGCAGGAAGCGCAGCAAGACGGCCTGGCATTCGTGCGGCATGTCGCCGATTTCATCCAGAAACAGCGTGCCTTCATGAGCGCTTTCGATCCGGCCGATCTTGCGCTGAAGCGCGCCGGTAAAGGCGCCGCGCTCGTGGCCGAACAGTTCGGCCTGCAACAGGCTCGGCGGAATCGCCGCGCAATTGATGGCGACGAACGCCCGGCCGGTACGCGGCGAGCGTTCATGGATCGCGCGCGCAGTCAGCTCTTTGCCCGTGCCCGATTCGCCGGCGACGAACACCGGCGCTTCCGTCGCGCCGCATTTGTCGATGCGCCGGTAGAGCTGCTGCATCGCCTCGCATTGACCGACCATGCCATGACGCCCGAGCGACGGTTCCGGCGTCACGTGCACTTGCCGCAGCGCCGACAGCCCGTGCGCGTGGCCGAGCGCGAACACGAGCCGCTCGTTGAGCCACGGCCGCGTGACGAAGTCGAAGCAGTAATCCAGGATGAAGCGGCTGACGAGTTCGTTATCCGCCTGGCCTGGCGCGATCTGCGCGACCCAGTTCGTTTCGGCGCGCCGCATGCAGGAGGCGAGCGCGGACAGATGCTGCGACGTGCAGTCGTTAGGCAGTTCGACGAGACCGACCTTGATGTTGTCGCGCTCGATCATGCGTTCCGCGGTCGCGGTGCTTTTCGTGTGCACGGCGTGCCAGCCAGATGCGGCGAGGAAGTCCGCGAGTTTCTGATCAGGCGAGTTCGAGACGTAAAGAACGGTGCGTTCGGTGTCCGCAGGTGCGAAAGCCATTTTTCATTTACCCCCGATTCAATGCTGCTCTCAGGACTGCTGTTCGACGTTCTCAAAGACCGGAAAGCCGCCCCGGCCTCCGGATAAACGAGCCAGCCGGTCCGTTTCGCACGGTCGGGCGTGAAGCTCGATGCCATCGTCGGGCGCTGCGTGGGCCGCGCGGGCAATGGCCGATCCACAGTAAACGTTGTAGCCGGGCAAGGAGCGGGCGGCGTGAGCCGCGAGGTGCCGCACGTTGGCGGCAGACGGGACAACTGCAACATTGAACCGCCGGAGTATTTCATCCCCGAATCACTTGTACCGTTTCTTAACTCGTTGGCTTTTTCGTCGCGCTCTGACTGGCGTGTGACCTAACCATAAGCGAAAGCGCTTTGGAATGCTATACAAACAATTCAGTAGCCGAAATGTTTGTTGATTCCACGGCATTTATTCAGTACTCGCCCCATATTCCGTCGAATCCGGTGGCAATTGGAAGCTCTTCAAATAGGACACGTCAAGCCTCTTTGTGCGCGGCGGCCCACAAATTGTGTCGAAAAAAATGCGGCGAATATGTCACGCGCATACGCGCTCCGCCATTTCCGATGTTTCAGGTATGCAACAAAATCGGCGGCGTCGATTTTGACGAATTTCAATGCATTGGCATCACGGCATATTTGACCGAAGTCCAACGCAAACAGCGAAGGCGCGCGGCGCCGCCAGACGCCACGCGCATATAAAGCACGTATGCGATGGGCTAAATCCGCACGGTGCGGGTGACACGAAGGCTCGAACGCGTCTCGAATACGAATCACCGGATGTCGGACCAACCCGGCGCTAACGCGGGTGCATTGGCGGATTCCCGGCGCAGCAGGACTTCGGCGCGCATGGCATAGCCATTGCAATAAGCGACTCACAGCGAATGCGTTGCTGCCAGTCTGTCGAGGGAGAAGGAAAGGCGGAATCGATTGGCGGCAACAAGGACTTCGTAGACGCGGCCGGGGAAAGCCATTGCGTGATACGAGGCTCCGGCGGGGCCATTGAAAAACGGACGTCAAAGAAAACGGGGCGAATAACCGATGCGAAGCGGTTGCTCGCCACCGGACGACGCAGAGCTCTGACCCCGTCGGTTTTTTTCGGCTGTAGAGGCGCAAGCGGTGAATAGATAACGACAGGTACCTCGCGCTGCAACGTTTGCGAGCGACATGCAAAACAGGGAAAGGGCAGCGCACGGTCCGGACCAACCGGCGCGACGAACGGGGAGAAGGCCAGAGCCTCCATAGAGAGGCGCATAAGCGAGGTGGACCGGGCGCCGTGTTCGCGCTTTCGCGTGGGCACGGCGGACCTGGAGAGGCTGCGATGCAGCTGTCAGCGGGTCATCGTACGGGGTATGTCATGAAAGCGCACATTACCGGTCCGGCCTGCGCGCCGCGCCACAATCAGCCAACCACGGCAACTGCCGCAAACGTTGCCCGTCCCCGTTATCAAAGACATGTCCGCGCGCCGCATGCGTTGTTTGCCGCGCCGGTCGATCTGTTGACGCTCGTGATCGCCGACGCAATAAAGCGCAAGGCGCAGGCGGAGATTCAGCGCCCCGCGCTGCACGACGCGTATGAAATGCCGGTTTCGCGCGACAGGAACGGCGAGCGCGATGCGGATATCCGTCGGCGGGAGTTCGACGAGATGGATTGACGTCCGGCACGCGCCGGCAAACGCCGATGAGCGCCGACGCTGATCGGCGCCGGCCCGCGCAAGCTTGACCGACGCTGATCGGCGCCGCCTGCCGGCGGCATCATGCTCGTGGCATCATGTAAAGCCAGCCCACAGTCAGCGAGCCGAGCGCGGCGTTTTCCATGCCCAATGAATCCAGCGGTTTTAGCGGTGTTTCTTCGATTCTGTCGAATCCGATTCTGAACACGGATTCGTACAAGGCCTCGCACTATCTCCAGTACCCGCCCGAAGCGTCAGGGATGTTTTCGTACATCGAGTCGCGCGGCGGGCGCTACGACCGCACGCTCTTTTTCGGCTTGCAGATGCTGATCAAGGAGTACCTGTGCCGGCCCATTACAACGGCGATGATCGAACAGGCCAGGGCGTTTTTCACCGCGCATGGCGAGCCGTTCAACGAGGCCGGGTGGCGTTATATCGTCGAGCGTCACAACGGCTATCTGCCGGTGCGGATTCGCGCGGTGCCCGAAGGCTCGGTGGTGCCGACGCACAACGTGCTCGTCACCGTCGAATGCGACGATCCGCGGGTGTTCTGGCTCGCTTCATATATGGAGACCATGCTGCTTCGCGTGTGGTATCCGATCACAGTGGCCACGCAAAGCTGGCATCTGCGCAAGACGATTCGCGCGTATCTGGCAAGGAGCAGCGACGATCTCACGCAGTTGCCGTTCAAGCTGCACGATTTCGGTGCGCGCGGCGTATCGAGTGCGGAATCGGCGGCGATCGGGGGCGCGGCGCACCTGGTGAGCTTCATGGGCTCCGACACCGTACTCGGCGTGGTGGCCGCGAATTATTACTACAACGAGAGCATGTCCGCGTTTTCGGTGCCGGCCGCCGAGCACAGCACGATCACGTCGTGGGGCCGCGAGCGTGAGACCGACGCCTATCGCAACATGATCGCGAAGTTCGGCAAGCCGGGCGCAATCGTTTCGGTGGTATCGGACTCGTATGATCTGTTCGCCGCGTTGAAGGTCTGGGGCACGGAACTGAAGCAGGCCGTGCTCGATTCCGGCGGAATGCTCGTGATCCGGCCGGATTCGGGCGATCCGCAGACTATTGTGTTGCAAACCCTGCGGGCGCTGGAGGCATCGTTCGGATCGACGGTGAACAGCAAAGGGCGGCGCGTGCTCAATAACGTGCGCGTGATTCAGGGCGACGGCGTGAATCCCGACTCGCTCGAGGCGATTCTCGCGGCGATGGACCATGCGGGTTTCGCCGCGGACAACATCGTGTTCGGCATGGGCGGCGCGTTGCTGCAGCAGATCAATCGCGACACGCAGTGCTTCGCGATGAAGTGTTCGGCGATTCGCCTCGGCGACGAATGGCGCGACGTGTCGAAAGATCCGGTCACGGACGCCACCAAACGTTCGATGAAAGGACGGCTTACGCTGTTGCGCAATCGTCAATCGGGCGAGTACCGCACGACGACGTTGCCGCTCGTATCGGACGATGCGGGCGCTGTCGAAGGCGAGTGGGAAGATGCGATGGTGACGGTGTTCGATTCGGGCAAACTGCTGGTTGACGTGTCGTTGTCCGAGATCCGGGCTCGCGCGCATGCCGATGAAACATAGCGGCCCGACATGCAAGCCGGCACGCGATCATTCGGTACAATCCGGCCGGTTTCGACCGTCGCGAGCGGTTTGATCTGTTTTCCGCCGGGCGCTTCAACGCGGGCGAACCAGCACATGCAAACCAGCACACGGGCAACCCAACTATCAGAACAATGAGCCATTCCAACACCGAACTGATCGAACGCTTCTACACCGCGTTCCAGCGACGCGACGCTGCCACGATGATTGCCTGCTATGCCGACGACGCCGTCTTCAGCGATCCCGCGTTTGGCGAATTGCGCGGCGACGAAGTGCGCGACATGTGGCGCATGCTCGTCACGCGCGCGCAG
Organism: Paraburkholderia rhynchosiae; assembly: GCF_002879865.1. Lineage (GTDB taxonomy): Bacteria > Pseudomonadota > Gammaproteobacteria > Burkholderiales > Burkholderiaceae > Paraburkholderia > Paraburkholderia rhynchosiae. Next base: position 168,120 of record NZ_PNXY01000010.1, on the reverse strand, counting down.
GATTTTTCGCTGACGTTCGACAGCATCGAAGCCGACGAGCATAGCGGCCGCGCGCATTGGACCGCGGGTTATGTGTTCGGTCAGACCGGCCGTCCCGTGGTCAATCATGTCGAGGCGCGCTTTGCGTTCCGTGACGGATTGATCGTCGAGCATCGCGATACGTTCGATTTGTGGGCGTGGATGCGCCAGGCGTTGGGTGCGAGGGGCGCGCTGCTCGGCTGGTCGCCTCTCGTGCAGCGTTCGATCCGCGCACGGGCGAGAAGAGGACTCGCGCTTTATCGGCGTCAGGATCGCAACACCTGAAGGCATGCGCTGCAGGTTGCAGTATTCTTGTTTTATCGAACAGCGGGGACAGGTATGCCGGTTTTGGATGCCGCATGGCAAGAGTGGCTGAGCACGAACGCGGCGCGCGGCTGCGCGATGGGCTCGATGATCGACGCCATGGTGCAAGCGGGTTTCGCCGTGGACGCCGCGCAGCAAGCGGTGCACAACGCGTTCGGCTCGAGCGTGGCGAAGGTGGCGAAGGTGGCGAACGTGGCAGATACTGCGGCTGCGCCGACATCCGCTGCGAGCGCGGCGGAAGCAGCGTTGCCGCAAACAGCGCCGCAAGCGTACCGGTACGACGACGCGCCCGTCGCGCGCGGTAATACGATTCATGCGTATGACCGCGAGGTGCAAGTGTTGATGCGCTGCGAGCGGCCGCAGGTGATTGTGTTCGCGAACGTGCTCTCGCCCGAGGAATGCGGCGAGATGATCGAGCGTTCGCGGCATCGGCTGAAACGGTCGACCACCGTCAATCCCGCGACCGGTCAGGAGGACGTGATCCGCAACCGGACCAGCGAGGGCATCTGGTATCAACGCGGAGAAGACGCGTTTATCGAGCGGATAGACCGGCGCATTGCAAGCTTGATGAACTGGCCGGTCGAGAATGGCGAAGGCTTGCAGATTCTGCACTATGGGCCGACCGGCGAATACCAGCCGCATTTCGACTATTTCCCGCCCGACCAGCCCGGCAGCGCGGTACATGCGGCACGCGGCGGACAGCGCGTGGCCACGCTCGTCATCTATTTGAACGACGTGCCCGATGGCGGCGAAACGATCTTTCCGGAAGCAGGCTTGTCAGTGGCGGCGCAGCAGGGCGGCGCGGTCTATTTCCGCTATATGAACGGCCAGCGTCAACTCGATCCGCTGACGTTGCACGGCGGCGCGCCGGTGCTAGCCGGCGACAAATGGATCATGACGAAGTGGATGCGCGAACGCGCGTACGGTTGATTCACGCGCTGCATCGGCTGAGTGCTCAGGCGGTCTTGTAGACGTCCGGATCATGCACTTCCATGAAAATCCCGGGGTTGGACAGCGCCTTGAATCCGTGCGGTCGATAGACGTGATGCGCGTCCGTGGTCGCTAGCAGGATTCTTCTCAAGCCCTGGAGCGATGGGCTCGCGAGCAGGTGCGTCAGCAACGCGGACGCGTAGCCCTTGCCGCGATACTGCGGCAGCACGAAAACGTCGCACAGGTAGGCGAACGACGCCGCATCCGTGACGACGCGCGCAAACGCCACTTGTTTGCCTTCAATATAGCCCCCGAAACATAGCGACCCCGCGATGGCCCGTTCCAGCGTTTCGCGCGGCATGCCTTTGGCCCATGGCGTTTCCCGCGACAGAAACGCATGGATCAGATCGATGTCGAGTTCGGCCTCGTTACTCGAAATTCTCAGGTCGTGTGCTTGGGCCACATCGTCTCCTGCTGTTTTTTAACCCTTCGCTGGATCTTCCGCGCCGCGCGAACCGCCCCCGATGCTCTGGCCGGCGTCGCGTGACAAACCCATATAGCCGATCACGGATACGAGCGTCAACGCGCCCGCGAGCAGAAAGGCGAGGCGGAAATCGTCGAGCGTAAATACATGGCCAGTCGTCTCGCCGTTGAAGAACGCCGCAGCCCGCAGCGACACCGCGCCGAACGCGATGCCGAGACCAATCGTCATTTGCGCGGCCGCGCTCCACAGCGTGCTCGCCGCGCTCATTTGCGGCTGCGCGACGTCGGCGTAGGCGAGTGTCGCGAGCGTCGAAAACTGCATGGAGCGCGCGACGCCGTACACGAACACCACGATCAGCACGAGCGCGAGCGGCACGTTCGGCGTCAACAGCCCGCACGCGATGATGAAGATGCCGGCCACCGTTACGTCGACGATCGACACCATACGGAAGCCGTAGCGCTGCAGAATGCGCGTGGTCAGCGCTTTCATGCCGAGGTTGCCGAGCGCGCTCGCGAGCAGCAGCAGCCCCGACTTGAACGCCGACAAACCGAAGCCGACCTGGAACAGCAGCGGCATCAGATAAGGCACGGCGCCAATACCGATCCGCGTGAACGAGCCGGTCACGACTGTCACGGAAAAAGTGGGGATTTTCAGCGTGGAAACGTCGATTAGCGGATGCGGGTGACGCTTCGCATGCTGGAACGCGACCACGCCGACCAGCAAGCCACCGACGATGATCGCCCCGGCGATCCACGGATTTTCGGCGGGCTGGCTCGCGAGTTCCGCGCCGTACAGAATCGCGGTGAGCGCCGTGCCGCTCAGCAGCAGGCCGACGACGTCGAGCGGCTTGCGTTCGCTGCCGCGCAGGTTCGGCACCAGCGCGAGCGCGACGGCCATCGCGGCAAGACCGAACGGCACGTTGAGCAGGAAAATCCAGCGCCACGACGCGTAGGTCGTGATGAAGCCGCCGATCGGCGGGCCGACCACGGGCGCGGCAATCGCGGGCCACGTGATGGTCGAGATCGCCTGCATCATGCGGCTTTTCTCGGTGCTGCGAACCACGATCAGCCGGCCCACCGGCACCATCATCGCGCCGCCGACGCCTTGCAGCAAACGCGCGGCGGTGAATTCCGCGACGTTCTGGGACAGCCCGCACAACACCGAAGCCACGGTGAATACGCCGATCGCGCTGAAGAACACGGTGCGCGAGCCGTAGCGGTCGGCGACCCAGCCGCTCGCGGGGATGAAGATCGCCAGCGCCAGCATGTAGGCGGTCATGCCGAGACTGACGCTATTGGGCCCGACGCCGAACGAATGCGCCATCTGCGGCAGCGCGGTCGCGATCACCGTGGTGTCGAGATACTCCATGAAAAACGTGGCCGCAACGATGTACGGCAGCCAGCCGGCGTGCTTCAGAGGCGTGCTGCTTGCGCTCATTGCACGGCTCCCGGCAGGACGCGCGCGAACCCGTCGTCCATGCCGCGAACGCGCGGGCGAATTCCACGCGAGCTACGCGATGGTGTGCACTTCATGTTTTCGACTACCTTTCGAAGACGTGTTTCCGTCGTCCCATATCAAGCGGACGAGCGACAGGAGCAGGCCGGTGGAACGCGTCAGTCATGCCGCGGGCAGAACGACGCGCGCTGTGACGTTTCGGCAGTGACCTATCGCCGGCCCTGAATCCTATCGCAATCAGACCCGCGGCATCAGCGGGCACGACAGCCACCAATGCGTGCCGGGCAAGACCGCGGCGGCGCCCACTGCCGCTCAGCACGGGGCGTGCCGTGCGCCGCCGTCCGGGAACACGTTTCGATGCGACGCGCGGCTTCAGTCTTTCGCCGCGTATTCCCGATCCAGCCGGTCGTACAACGGCTTGTTCACGAGACGCTGGCGTTCGCTGAACGGCGCGACCAAAGTCGCGTCTTCGTCGAGGCGGCCATTGCTTTTCAGGGTGCCGAGCGCGCGTTGCATGCCGAGCACCGCGCCTTGCAGCGCCGCGTTCGCATACAGCACGATGCCGTAGCCGAGCTTGCCGAGCGCTTCACGCGATTGCACCGGCGTCTTGCCGCCGATCACGAGGTTGATCAGTTGCGGCTTGTCGAACAGCGACGGCAGACGTTCGATATCCGCAAGCGATTCCGTTGCCTCGATGAAGAGAATGTCCGCGCCGGCTTCGATAAAACGATGACCGCGCTCGATCGCGTCTTCGATACCGTGGACGGCCGCTGCGTCAGTGCGCGCCATGATCTGCAGATTGCCGTCTTCCCGGGCGTCGACGGCCGCGCGGATCTTGCCGGCCATCTCGCTCGCGCTGACGACTTCCTTGCCGGAAAAGTGGCCGCATTTCTTGGGCATCACCTGGTCTTCGAACTGGATCACGTCGGCGCCGCTGCGTTCGAGCACACGCACGGTCTGGCGCACATTCAACGCGTTGCCGAACCCGGTGTCGGCGTCGACTATCAACGGCAGCGCGACCGCGTCCCGAATCCGCGCCGTGTGCTCGGCGACTTCGGCGAGTCCGATAAAACCCAGGTCGGGCAAACCGAGCGACATATTGGTGACGCCCGCGCCGGTGATGTAGAGCGCCTCGAAGCCGGCGTCCTCGATCACGCGCGCGCTCATCGCGTTGAAGGCGCCGGGCACGAGCAGACCCTGGCGTTCGTTGACTTTGGCGCGGAAAGCGGCGCGGCGCGTGGCGGATGTGGTCATGACGGTATATCTCCGGAGAAAAATGAGTGTTGCTGGGCGGGCTTCAAAGTGCAGGAAGCATGCCATTGCGTCGATTCGGCAACATTGTCCTGCTCGATCAATGGCCTGAGGCTCGGAAGGCGGTGGGAACGCGGTCGTGGCAGAATGCTCGGATGTTCCATGAAACGTTTCGCGGAACGTTTCATCTGCGTCCCACCGGAGTCTTTAACGTGTCCCCTTTCGCGCCGTCCTTCGTCAATGCCGATCCGGGCCGTCCGGGCGTCGCCCTGGTGAGTATCAGCCGGTTGGAGTCGCTTTGCGAGACAATCGCGCCGCGCTACGCCGGCCGCGCCCGATTTTTCTCGGTCCGCGAAGGTTATGGAGCGGCGGTCACGGCTTTGCAGGCTTACGTGGATGCGGGTTCCGTCGACGTGGTGCTCGCGGCCGGCTCGAACGGCGCCTATTTGCGCGACAACCTGAGCGTGCCGGTCGTGATGGTCAAGGTGAACGGCTTCGATGTGCTGAGCGCGATCACCCGCGCCACCACCACATGGCCGGGCGCGCCGATCGGGCTCGTGCTCCATGAAACCATCTCGCACGAACTCGCCGACCTGGGCGGTTGGCTGAACGTGAGCCTGAAACAGCGCGCGTACCGCTCGATGGACGAGGTCAGAGTCGCCGTCGATAACCTCGCCGCTGAGGGCTGCCGCGTCATCATCGGGCCGGGCATGGCTTGCGATCTGGCCCAGCAGGCGGGTCTCGAAAGCGTGTTCCTCTACTCGCTGGGCGCGGTCGAGGAAGCGTTCGAGCGTTCCGTCGAGCTAGCGCGCGTGAGCCGCCAGAAGGAGTCGAAGCGCGTGCGCCTGAATACGATCGTCGCGCATCTGCGGGACGGCGTGGCCGCTTTCGACGACGCCGGTCAGCTCGAAGCCGTCAATCCCGCGATGCTCGATCTGCTCGGCCTCGCGCGCGACCGCGATGTGCCCGCGCAGCTCGCCGTGACGCTCGGCCCATGGCTGCGCGACACGCAGGAACGAGGCGCGGCCGTCGACGAACGCATCGAGCAGATCGGCGAACGTTCGCTGATCGTCAACCGCGTGCCGATTGTCGAGCAGGGCGCGCGCTCGGGCTTCGTCGTGACGGTGCAGGACGCGCTCGTCGCGCAGCGCATCGACCGGTCGCTGCGCACCAGCCAGCGGCCGAAGCATCTCGTGGCGCGGCATCGGCTGGACGATCTGATCGGCGGCTCGGCCGCGCTCGAACGCGTGCGGCGGCTGGCGCGCGCGGGCGCCGCGCACGACGCCACGGTGTTATTGAGCGGCGAAAGCGGCACCGGCAAGGAGCTGGTCGCGCAGGGCATCCACAACGCGAGCCGGCGGCGCGGCAATCCGTTTGTCGCGTTCAATTGTGCAGCGCTGCCGGAAGGGCTGATCGAAAGCGAGCTGTTCGGTCACGAGGAAGGCGCGTTCACCGGCGCCCGGCGCGGCGGCAAGCCCGGCCTGTTCGAAATTGCCCATACAGGGACGATTTTTCTGGATGAAATCGGCGAAATGCCCGCCGCGCTGCAAAGCCGGCTGCTGCGCGTCTTGCAGGAGCGCGAGGTGATGAAACTCGGCTCGGGCCGCGCCACGCCAATCGATGTGCGGGTGATCGCGGCCACGCACCGTGACCTGCACGCGCTCGTCGAGCGGGGCGCGTTTCGCGCGGATCTGTATTTTCGTCTGAATCTGCTTCAGATAGAATTGCCGCCGCTGCGCGAGCGGCGTGCCGATATCGCGCCGCTCGCGCGGCACTTGTTAAGCCGCAGCGCGCTCCAATATGGGTTGTCGGAGCCGGCGATCGGGCGGGTACTGACGTTTCTCGCGCCTCTGTTCGACCACTACGCATGGCCCGGCAATGTGCGGGAGCTGGAAAATCTGCTGGCGCGCGCGGCAATCTATCTTGGCGACGCCGCCGGCGATCGGGCCCGCGACATCGGACGCGATCTCCAGGCGGTTTTTCCCGAATTCGGCCGGATGAAGCAGGGCGGCAACGGCAGGACGCTTGCCACAGCGTCCGAAGCCCACGCGGAACCGCCCGCCGCCCGCGCCGCGCCGACCCGCGACGACGTCATCAAGGCGCTCGCGCAATCCGGCGGCAACCGCGCCGCAGCGAGCCGGGCGCTGGGCATTGGCCGCACGACACTATGGCGGCTTCTCAAAGCGGACGGCGACGATAGCCGGCGCTAGCCAGACAAATAGCGTCGCACTATCGACATCATTAAAACAATCCGCTTTACCTATTAAGCGCGGTCTGACATACTGACTCCACTTTCCAACCACTCAGAAAAGAGGACTCAGCAAATGCCGATCATCAACAGTCAAGTCAAACCGTTCAAGGCACAGGCTTATCACAACGGCGAATTCGTGACCGTCACCGAAGAAAGCCTGAAGGGCAAGTGGTCGGTTTTCGTTTTCTATCCGGCTGACTTCACGTTTGTTTGCCCGACCGAACTGGGTGACCTGGCCGATCGCTACGCCGATTTCCAGAAGCTCGGCGTTGAAATCTACAGCGTGTCGACCGACACGCACTTCACGCACAAGGCATGGCACGATACGTCGGACACGATCCAGAAGATCAAGTACCCGATGATCGCTGACCCGACTCTCGCGATCTCGCGCAACTTCGACGTGCTGATCGAAGAAGAAGGTCTGGCGCTGCGTGGCACGTTCGTGATCAACCCGGAAGGCGAGATCAAGCTGTGCGAAGTCCACGACAACGGCATCGGCCGTGACGCCGGCGAACTGCTGCGCAAGGTGCAAGCCGCGCAATACATCGCGGCTCATCCGGGTGAAGTTTGCCCCGCCAAGTGGACGCCGGGCGCAGAGACGTTGACCCCGTCGCTCGACCTGATCGGCAAGATCTAAGTCTCGCAGCTTCAGGCAATAGCAAGAGCAGTAGCGCCTTCGCGGCGCATCGCCGTGCGGGCCGCTCATGCAGCGGTTCGCACGCCCCCGGGCCGCTCACGTTCTATCCAGACGCGTGCGGAGCCGGGACCCAACACCCCATCGTCACGGAATCGAATAGCCATGCTTGATGCCAATCTCAAGACCCAGTTGAAATCGTACCTCGAAAAGGTTAGCAGGCCTATCGAGATCGTCGCGTCGATCGACGACAGCGCAAAATCGCAAGAGCTGCTGGCATTGCTGAACGATATCGCGACGTTGTCGGAACGCGTCACCGTGATCGAACGTCGCGATGACAGCGAGCGCAAGCCGTCGTTTTCGATTGGCGAGCCGGGTAAGGACATCGGCATCCGCTTCGCGGGCATTCCGATGGGGCATGAATTCACGTCGCTCGTCCTCGCACTGCTGCAGGTCGGCGGCCATCCAGTCAAACTCGACGACGCGGTGATCGAACAGATCCGCGGTCTCGACGGCGACTATCAATTCGAAACGTATTTCTCGCTGTCATGCCAGAACTGCCCGGAAGTCGTGCAGGCGCTGAACGCGATGGCGCTGATCAACCCGCGCATTCGCCACGTGGCGATCGACGGCGCGTTGTTCCAGAACGAAGTCGAGTCGCGCCAGATCATGGCCGTGCCCACGATGTTCCTGAACGGCGAAGTCTTCGGCCAGGGCCGCAGCGGCGTGAAGGAAATTCTCGCGAAGCTCGACACCAACGCCGGTGCGCGTGCAGCGAAGGAACTGGAAAACAAGTCGGTGTTCGATACGCTGATCGTCGGCGGCGGGCCTGCCGGCGCGGCTGCAGCGATCTATTCGGCGCGCAAGGGCATTGCGACGGGTGTGGTCGCGGAACGCTTCGGCGGCCAGGTGCTCGATACGCTCGCCATCGAAAACTTCGTCTCCGTCACCGAAACCGAAGGACCGAAGTTCGCCACCGCGCTTGAACAGCACGTGAAGACCTATGAAGTGGACATCATGGACGTGCAGCGCGCCGAGGCACTGATCCCCGGCCGCATCAACGAAGTGCGTCTCGCCAATGGCGCGGTGCTGAAGGCCAAAACGATCATTCTCGCAACGGGCGCCCGCTGGCGCGAAATCAACGTGCCGGGCGAACGTGAGTACCGCAATCACGGCGTGGCGTACTGCCCGCACTGCGACGGTCCGCTCTTCAAAGGCAAGCGCGTCGCGGTGATCGGCGGCGGCAATTCGGGCGTGGAAGCGGCGATCGACCTCGCGGGTATCGTGCGCGAAGTTACGCTATTCGAATTCGGCGCTACGTTGCGTGCCGACGAAGTGTTGCAACGCAAGCTGCGCAGCCTTGCCAACGTCACCATCGTCACGCAGGCCCAGACCACTGAAATCACCGGCGATGGTAAGAAGGTCAACGGTCTCGTCTATAAGGATCTGCGTTCGGGCGAAGTGAAAACGGTCGAACTGGAAGGCGTGTTCGTGCAGATCGGTCTCGTGCCGAACACCGAATGGCTGAAGGGCACGGTGGAGTTGTCGAAGCATGGCGAGATCGTAGTCGACGCACGCGGCGCGACGTCGGTGCCGGGCGTGTTTGCAGCCGGCGACGTGACCACGGTGCCTTTCAAGCAGATCGTGATTGCCGTGGGCGAGGGCGCGAAGGCATCGCTCTCCGCTTTTGATTATCTGATCCGCAACAGCGAAGAAACTGAAGCGGAAGCTGTCAGCGAGGTAGAAGCCGAAGCAGCGGTTTGATGGACATGTCATTGTAAGTAATGAACCACGGCGGCCTGCGGGCCGCCGTTTTCATTTGGGCGTGCATTCGCGGGACGCGTTGCTAGAATGCCAATCGACGGGCAGCGAAAGGCGCAAAAAAGCCGCCCGGTGCAAGACCGGGCGGCCCTTCCTGACTCATACAACGCTGCAGACTGCTTAGGTCCACAATTCCGACATTTCGATGTCGCGCAGATCGAACACGAGCACTTCTGCGTCATTGCCTTGTGTGAACGTCAGCGCTTGTTCACCGCGCACGCGCGCGCCGTCGCCTTCGCCGAGTTGCTGGCCATTTACCGTCATGCTGCCGCGTGCTACGTGTACATACGCGTAACGGTTGCTCGCCAATTCGAGCCGCGCGGTTTCATCGCCGTTGAAAAGACCAGCGTAGACGCGCGCGTTTTGCTGCAGCACCAGCGAACCGTCCGCGCCGTCCGGCGACAGAACCAGGCGCAGCACGCCGCGCTTTTCATCCGCGCCAAAATGCTGTTGTTGATAGCGCGGCGCCGTGGCCTTTTGTGCCGGTGCGATCCAGATTTGCAGGAAGTGGACCGGCTCGCTCTTCGAATGGTTGTATTCGCTGTGCGCAACGCCGGTTCCCGCGCTCATCAACTGAACGTCGCCAGGCACGATTACCGACCCGGTGCCCATCGTGTCCTTATGTTCCAGCGCGCCTTCCAGCACGTACGAGAAAATTTCCATATCGCGGTGCGGGTGCTTGCCGAAACCTTGAGCGGGCGCGACGCGGTCGTCGTTGATCACCAGCAGGTCGGAGAAGCCGTTTTGCTTCGGATCGTGATAGCTCGCGAAGGAAAACGTGTGACGCGAGCTGAGCCAGCCGTGCTCCGCGCGGCCGCGTTGATTGGCGTGTCTGATTTCAAGCATCTCTTTCTCCATGTTGTGCGATCCGGGCAAATGTGTGTCCGCGATCCATGAATGACAGTGTAGTCAATCAGGACGCTTATAATCGCGCTGTAAATGGAAACACTGTCACGCTGGAGTGGACAATCAATGCAACTTGATGACATGCGGATATTCGTCGCGACGGTCGACGCCCACAACTTCACCGCAGCGGCCAGGCGGCTTTCGTTCTCGAAGCAACTCGTGAGCCGCCGGGTGATGGCGCTCGAGGAAGCGCTCGGCGTGCCGCTGCTGATCCGCAATACCCGAAAGCTCGCAGTCACCGAGCTAGGCCAGGAATTCTATGAGCGCGCCAAACGCATCCTGAGCGAAGTAGAGGACGCGGAACAGGCGATGTCGCTGCGGCGCGCGGGGCCGCGCGGCCTGTTGCGAGTAAGCGCGCCAATGTCGTTCGGCATGATGCACCTGTCGCCGCTCGTCGCACGATTTCTGCGCGAGCATGGGGACGTGCGCTTCGACATGGAGTTGAGCGACCGTACCGTCGACGTGGTCGGCGAGGGTTTCGATATGGCGGTGCGGATCGGCGTATTGCCGGATTCCACGCTGATCGCGCAAAAGCTGATCGACGTGAATCTCGTGGCGTGTTGCAGCCCGGCTTATTTGCGCCGTCGCGGCGCACCGGCCACGCCCCAGGATCTCGCGCGCCATTCATGCCTGCTATATGGACACGGCGGTGTGGTGACGTGGGAGTTTGCCGTCGACGGCGTGGTGAAGGGTTTCGAAGTGCATGGGCCGCTGCGGGCCAACAATGGCGATCTGATTCGCGACGCTGCTGTGGCTGGACTAGGAATAGTTCGGCTTCCTGATTTTATTGTCGCCGACGCGCTGAGAAGCGGCCAGCTCGTTACGGTGCTCGACGAATTCTTGCCGAGCCCGACGGGAGTCTATGCGGTCTATCCGCAACACCGGCAGAGTTCACTGACGATTCGCGCCTTCGTCGATTTTCTGCGCAAGCATTTGAAGAAGCGCGTGATGGTGTAATCGGGTGTGCTCGGGCGGGGTCGTTCAAGCAGCGGCCCATGGGTTCAAAACGAAAAAACAGGCCGCTGCATCACTTCTACGTTTAACCGTCGCGGAAAATAAAGCTATAGCCGTTCAGCGCCGGCACGCCACCGAGATGTGCATACAGCACGCGCGAGCCTTCGGGAAATTCGCCGTTGCGCACCATATCGATCATGCCGTGCATCGACTTGCCTTCATACACCGGATCCGTGAGCACGCCTTCGAGCCGCGCGCACAAACGGATCGCCTGCAGGGTGCCCTCGTTCGGCAGGCCGTATTCCGGGCCGCCGAAGCGTTCGTCGAGCACCACGTCCTGAGCGGTGATGTCGCGCCCCAAGCCGACTTGTTCCGCTGTGTGGCGCGCGATCCGCGTGATCTGCTCACGCGTCTGCGCGGGCTTGGCCGATGCGTCGATGCCGATCACCCGATCGGCGCGACCGTCGGCGGCGAAACCCACCACCATGCCGGCTTGCGTGCTGCCCGTCACCGAGCACACCACGATGTAGTCGAACCTGAAGCCTAATTCCGCTTCCTGCTGGCGGACTTCCTCCGCGAAGCCGACAAAGCCGAGCCCGCCCAGCGGATGATCCGAGCAGCCGGCCGGAATCGCGTACGGCTTGCCGCCGGCGGCGCGCACGCTTTCCAGCGCGTCTTCCCAGCTCTTGCGAAAGCCGATGTCGAAGCCGTCCGGCACGAGGCGCACGTCCGCGCCAAGAATGCGCGACATCTGGATGTTGCCGACGCGGTCGTACACGGCGTCCGAATAGTTGACCCAGTTCTCCTGCACGAGCACGCACTTCATGCCGAGATGCGCGGCTACTGCCGCGACCTGGCGCGTCTGATTCGACTGGATGCCGCCGATCGACACAAGCGTATCGCAACCTTGCGCGAGCGCTTCGGGGATCAGGTATTCGAGCTTGCGCGTCTTGTTGCCGCCGAACGCAAAGCCGCTGTTGCAATCCTCACGCTTTGCATACAACTGCACCTTGCCGCCGAGGTGATCGCTCAGGCGCTCGAGCGGCTGGATCGGCGTCGGCCCGAAGGTCAGGGGGTAGCGGGGGAATCGTTGCAGGTTGATGGCATCTCCGTGATCGGTAGGTTCGGCGCGGCCGCAGGCCGCCGCGTTCAACACATGGTAGGAAAAATCGCTGGAAATGAGCTTGCGAACAAAATGGTTTTTGCGTACTTTTGAAAAGGAATAACGCAGAGCTATCTAACGAAAATTCGTCGACAGGCCAATGGACAAAACAAAAGTTCGCAGTGTAGCCGTGGCGCCTGCCACGACAACGGCCCACGCCGATCCGTTGCAATCGCTCGACCGCATCGACCGGGCGATCCTCCGTCAACTGCAAACGGACGCGTCGATCTCGAACGTCGCGCTGGCGGCCAAGGTGAAGCTAAGCGCGCCGGCGTGCTTGCGGCGCGTCGAGCGGCTCAAGGAATCGGGGCTGATCCGCGGCGTCGTCGCGCTGATCGACCCGAAGGCGGCGGGAGCGGGCATGCTTGTGATCATCGGCGTGGTGCTCGATCGCTCCACGCCTGAGTCGTTCGCCGAGTTCGAGAAAGCCGCGCAGAAAGTGGCCGGCTGCATGGAGTGCCACGTCGTGACCGGCGAATTCGATTACTTCATGACGATTCGCACGCGCGATAGCGACAGCTTCAATCGTCTGCACGCGGAACAGTTGCTCTATTTGCCGGGCGTGCGGCAGATCCGCTCGTTCATGGTGCTGAAGGAAATCCTGTCGACCACCAGATTTCCGCTGTGATTGCGGCGATGGCCAGCGCGAAGCGGTAAACACGCGCATGCTGTCATTAATGCGCCGCTCGCGCGACAAACTTTCACGATCACCACTAGAGTCACGCGCACTCCGCGCCACCGTGAGTGAACCGTATAGCCTTTTCGAAGGCGGAATCAGGACAGACATCATGAACATCGACAAACGTATCGACAGCAAGCGGGCCCGTTCGCGCGTGGCCACGCTTTCGCTCTCCGTCGGCTTCGGCGCGCTCGCGTTGCTTCTGGCACAGCGCATAGCGTTTTCAGCGGAGGCCGCGGTGATGATCGCGCCGCCCGCGCTCGACGAACCTGTATCCGCGGCCACGGCCCACGAAGAAACGGCCGTGTTCGCGGGCGGCTGCTTCTGGGGCGTGCAGGGCGTCTTCCAGCATGTGCGCGGCGTGAAGCAGGCGGTGTCCGGCTATGCGGGCGGCCAGCGCGACACCGCACACTATGAAACGGTCAGCGGCGGGGAGACCGGTCACGCCGAATCCGTGCAGGTCACGTTCGACCCTGCCCAGGTCACCTACGGCCAGTTGTTGCAGGTGTACTTCTCGGTGATTCACGACCCGACGCAGTTCAATCGCCAGGGGCCGGACAGCGGCACACAATATCGTTCGGCGGTGTTTCCACTGAACGATACGCAGCGGCGCGTCGCCGAAAGCTATATCGCGCAACTCGAGAAGGCGCATGCGTTCCCCGCGCCAATTGTGACCAAAGCCGAGCCGTTCAAGGGCTTTTATCCGGCGGAGTCCTATCACCAGAACTACCTCACGCAGCATCCGAACTCGGCGTATATCGCACTCAACGACATGCCGAAGGTCGCCAACCTGAAGCGTCTGTTTCCCAATCTCTATCGTGACAAACCGGTGCTGGTCCAGGCGGCCCAGTAGAGCCACGGACCTTGCCTGAGTTCAACTTAATCGAACTTCCCCTCCAACACCTGGGCCCGCATCTTGCACTAGCACGTCCGTCGGCAAAACTTTCGCGCGGTCTACGCAGAAGAAACCCGCAGCGGCAAGCGTCATTCGTTGCCGCTGGCAGACGGTCGAAGAAGCGCGTTTTGTCGGACAACGCATGCCGGTTCATGAAAAACTTACATGCGGCGCGTAGCAACGCGGCGGTCGCCCGGAACTCGTTATGATGCACAGTGAGTCCAGGCGAGAACATAACCCTCCTCGCGATGTGCGAGATTGGAGGCTTTGGTGTTGAACAGCCGTAGAAAGCGGATCGGCAAGACCCGCAATAAACAAACAGGCATCGCGGCGACTTCGTTGGCCGCCGTCACCATCGGCGGCTTTGTCGTTCTGCCGGGGGCGGCGTTGGCGCAAACGCCTTCGCCGTTGGGCGAATGGCAGTACTCCGCTGGTATTCCGCTGCAAAAGATCTGGCAGCCAACCCTTCCGGACTGGCAGCTGCGCGTCGGCGCGGCGACGTCGTTCCAGCCGCGCTATGAAGGCTCGGACCGGTATCACCTGATGGCGGGCCCCAGCATTGACGTGCGCTACAAGGACCTGTTCTTCTTTTCGAGCGGCGAGGGTCTCGGGGTCAATTTTGCGCAAGGCCAGAACTGGCGCGCGACCCTCGCGGCGGTGTACGACCTCGGGCGTCGCGGCCACGACGATCCGCAGGAATTGAACGGACTCGGCAACATCAATCCGGCGCCGGGTCTGAAGCTCTCCGGCGAATACGTCGTATCGAAAGACTTTCCGCTCGTATTGCGTGCGGACGTGCGGCGCTATTTCGGCGGCTCAGATGGATGGACTGGCGATCTTGGCGCCTACATGCCGATGCCGGGCAGCTCGAATAACTTCTTCTGGTTCGCCGGCCCGAACGTGACCTTCGCGGATTCGAACTATATGAATAGCTGGTTCGGCGTGAATCAGAATCAGGCCGCGCATTCGCAATACCGGCAGTACCATGCGAGCGCAGGCTTCAAGTCGGTGGGCTTTGGCATCAGCGTGGTGTGGCTGTTCGACAAGCACTGGTTTGCCACCGCCGATGGCGCATTCCAGCAACTCGTCGGCAGCGCCGGCAATAGTCCGGTGACGCACCGCAAGGCCAATGGCGTGGCCGACGTGTCGATCAACTACCGCTTCTGACGTAAAACGTAACCGGGGCGGTTACGGATTCACGCGTGTGCTTTGCAACCGGTGCGTGTTTTTCGGCGCGGCAGCGGCGGAAGCGGCCGCCGCCGACACGCCCGCGGGACCAGCGGGTATATCGCTCGGACGCGACGCGTTCACCGTCTGCGGATAAAGCGCGAGCAACCTGCGCAATACGCCGTTGGTCCAGCCGAAGCCGTCCTGCAACGGATATTCGCCACCGCCCGCGGACACGCCGGACGCGGCCGCATTCACGTCGTATTTCTCCACGAGTTTGCCGGTGCGCTGATAGTACGAGACGTTGGTTTTAATCCAGCGCGTTGCGATGGTTTGCGCGAGCGCCGGTTCGCTATAGCGGCGCAAGCCGATCACCGCGAGGTATTGCAACGGCGCCCAGCCGTTCGGCGCGTCCCATTGCTGCCCGCTGGTCACCTTCGTGGTGGCGAGCCCGCCTGGGCGCAGCAATTCACGCTGCAATGTAGCGGCGACGGTCTTCGCCTCCTGCCGGTTCGCAACGCCGGTATAGAGCGGATACACGGTGGCGGCGGTGAGCCGGTGCGTGAGCGTGCGATGCACGAAGTCGTAGTCGCCGAATGCCTGAAGTTGCGGGTCCCACAGGACGCGTCGAATCGTATCGGCGCGCGTGGTGGCGCGCTGCTCCATGTTCTCGGCATGCGTGACGTCGCCACGCACGCGGTAGGCCTTCGCGAGCGTGCGTTCGAGATCGACGATCAGGCAATTCAGATCGACGGGCGCAAGCGACGTGACGTCGACGGTGGCGAGCGTCTTGCCGTCGGCAAACCAGCGGGAACTGAAATCCCAACCCGTCTCGCCGCCCGCGCGAAGATTGCGCCACAGATCCGCGGCATCGCGTTGAGGCGTTTGCTGCGCGGTCGCCAGGTCTTCGCGATACGACTCGTCGCGCGGCGCTGCCTGTTCGTCCCAGTAACGGTTGAGCAGCGTGCCGTCCGGGAGACGCACCACGTGGCGGCTCGCATGGCCTGCGGGCAGGCCGTCGCTGCCGTTCATCCAGTATGCGTATTCGCGCTGCAACTCCGGCAGGTACTGCGCATACACGGCGTCGCCATCTTGCTCGGCCACGAGCCGCACCATCTGCGCGAAGAACGGCGGTTGCGAGCGGCTCAGGTAGTAAGTGCGATTGCCGTTTGGAATATGACCGTAGCGATTGATCAGCGTGGCGAAGTTCTTCAGTTCGTCGACGACCCATGCATGATGTCCGCTCGCTTCGAGACCGAGCATGATGAAGTACGAGTCCCAGTAGTAGATCTCGTCGAAGCGGTCGCCTGGCACGATGTACGCATCGGGCAGCGGCAGCAGCGAGGACCAGGCGCTTGCGGTTGCGTCGGGTTCGCGGCGCAGCACATTCCAGAGCGTATCGATATGGCCGACCACATCCTCGTTTGGATCGGAAACATACGTTTTGGCTGCTCGCGCGGGCAGCGTGAAATTGCGCTTCACGAAGTCGCCGAGATTGAGGCCCGGCTGCTGCTTCGCGGTTTCATAGCTCGCGACGATCCGGGCCGGCGGCGAAAGCGGAACCATGTCCGCGAAGGTCTTGCTGTCCGGAAAGAGGTGCGCGAGTTGCACGTCGCGATACAGCTCGGGGTATTGCTCCGAAGGCGGCACGGGCACAACCGGCGAAGCTAGCGCGGGCGGTTCGACGTGCACGGCCACACGTGTGATGCCGCTTTGCGTTGTGGTGGCGTCGGCAGCATATGCCGCCCCCGCGAGCGACGCATGCAACATGAGCGCGGCAACGAGCACGCTACGCAATCGGAGACGAGAGAAAGCGGCGAGGGCGTGATAAGTCATCGGCTGAAGGATGGACCTGGAGGCATGAATAAGAGAGTGAAACTGCTTTCTTCGCATCATTGACACGGCAAAGTCCGCCAAAGTTGCGTGCGTCTTTAGAGCTGTGTAGTCGAAGCAGGAGAGAAGACCCGTCCTCCACGATTACCCGGTGATGCAGCGCAGAGAAGACCGCACGAAACCCTGAAAAATATTCCGGCGCGCAATGGTCTGGTTCGCTGAATGTCGAAAAAATGACCGCATCTCCCGCTTCAGCTACGTTTTTGCGCGTGCCTCCGCTTGCGTCTCGCGATCCCAGCGCTTCAGCCACGGCACGATGAAATCCGCGAAGCCGTCGGCGGGCGGAGACAGCGCGCGTTCGGTGGAGCGATATACGCAAACCTCGCGGATGGTTTCCGGATCGACGATTCGCTTCATCACCAGGCCGAAGGTGCGCGCAAGCGGCGCAACGTAAGCCGGCGCGAGCGTCACCGCCAGTCCTTGCGATGCGATGCCGAACGCAGTGGTGACGTTGTCCACCACGTCCACCGGAATGATGCGCGCCTCGACCGGCAGATTCGCGAGCATCCGCTCGACCGCGCGTTCGTGGTCGCGGCCGGTCGCGACGATCGGTACATCGCGCAAATGCTGCCACAGCACGCGCCGCCGTGCGCTGAGTGGATGCGAAGGCGAGCACCACATGACCCAAGGGCTCGCAAAGGCCGAGTCGCGTCGCACACGTGCGCCGGTTTGCCGGTCAGGTCCGATCGCGAGGTCCACGTCACCGCTTTCGACGCGCTCAACCAGTTGCTCGACCACGGTATCGCAAATGCGCACGACCACCTTCGGTTTGTCGCGCGCGTAGTCGGCAATCGCGGCGGGCAACGCGGTCGACGCCAGCACCAATGGCGCGCCAATACGAACGATGCCGGCGGCGCGGTTGCGGATATCGTCAGCGGATTGGGCGGCGGCACGCACGTGGCGTAACACGGATTCTGCCGACGCGAGGAAGTCCTGACCCGCGCTCGACAGATTCACGCGCCGCGTCGTTCGGTCAAACAGGCGGAAGCCGAGCTCCGTTTCGAGTTCGGCCAGCAATTGACTGACCGCGGAGGACGTCAGCCCGAGCCGCTCCGCCGCCGCGCCGATGCTGTGAAGATCGACAATAGCGAGGAACGCTTCGAACTGGCGGATGGTGACGCGATTAAGTGGCATGGCACGATTCTAAAGAAAAACTTACGAATCGTGAAAAATCCGTTGATTGTGGATTGGGGCGCGTTCATCGACACTTGTCCCAATCGACGCAGGCACACAAACGCGCTTAGACTTTGAGTCTAGCCCGGCCATCGACGCAACGTCGGCACGACGTCAGGGCTCCATTCAAGGAAATGCCATGTTCGAACATATTCCCGCCTATCCCGGCGATCCGATTCTCAGCCTGAACGAAGATTTCCAGCTCGATCCGCGCCCGAACAAGGTCAACCTGAGCATCGGCATCTACTTCGACGACGCGGGCAAGCTCCCCGTCATGGACGCCGTGCGCCGCGCCGAATCCGCGTTGCTCGACGCGATCGGCCCGCGTTCCTATCTGCCGATGTCGGGCCTGCCGCTCTATCGTGAAACCGCTCAAGCGCTAGTGTTCGGCGCGAACAGCGAGGCGCGCGCCGCGGGCCGCATTGCGACGTTGCAGACTATCGGCGGCTCGGGCGCGCTGAAGGTCGGCGCCGATTTCCTGCGGCGCTATTTTCCCGCTTCGCAAATCTGGATCAGCGATCCGAGTTGGGAAAATCACCGCGTGGTGTTCGAAGGCGCGGGCCTAACGGTCAACACTTACCCGTATTACGACGAAGAGACGGGCGGCCTGCGTTTCGCCGATATGATCGACATGATCGGCCGCTTGCCCGAGCGCAGCATCGTGCTGTTGCATGCTTGCTGCCACAACCCGACCGGTGTCGATCTGAGCACCGCGCAATGGGCCGAACTCGTGCCGGTATTGCAGCGTCGCAGGCTGATCGCGTTCGTCGATATGGCTTATCAGGGCTTTGGCGCGGGTCTGGAAGAAGACGCTGCCTGCGTGCGCATGCTGGCCGACGCCGATATACCGTTGATTACAGCCAATTCGTTCTCGAAGAATTTTTCGCTGTACGGCGAGCGTTGCGGCGCGCTGAGTGTCGTCTGCAAGGACGCCGGCGAAGCGAGCCGCGTGCTCGGCCAGTTGATGTCCACGGTACGCGCGAACTACAGCAATCCGCCGACGCACGGCGCACGCCTCGTCGCGAACGTGCTCTCCGATACGTCGTTGCGCGCCTCGTGGGAAGCGGAACTGGCCACCATGCGCGAGCGCATTCTCGCCATGCGCGGCATGATCCACGCGGGGCTCGCCGGCCGCGTCGACGAAGTGATGCGCGCGCGTTACGTCGCACAACGCGGCATGTTTACCTATACGGGTTTGAACGAGAGCCAGGTCGAACGCCTGCGCAACGAACATGCGGTGTATGTGTTGCGTTCGGGGCGCATGTGCGTGGCAGGCCTGAATGCGCGCAACGCCGATTATGTGGCGTCGTCGATTGCGGCCGTGGTGTCGGGCGCATAGCAGCGCTTGCGTGGATAACGCGCGCAGCCACAAGATAACCAAGGGGGAGACGTCGATGACGACACTTGATATGCAACCGGCGAGTTCGCCGGCAACCACCGCCATGCATCCCGACGAATGGCAGGCGCGCGTTCAGCTGGCTGCGTGCTACCGCATCTTCGACATGCTCGGCTGGACGGAGATGATCTACAACCACATCACGTTGCGCGTGCCGGCGAGCGTGAGCGGCGGCGAGCGACAGTTCCTGATTAATCCGTTCGGCTTGCACTACAGCGAAGTGACGGCGAGCAATCTGGTAAAGATCGACGGGCAAGGGCGCGTGCTCGATCACTCGCGTTATCCGGTCAATCCGGCCGGTTTTGTCGTGCACGCGGCGATTCATGAAGGCTTGCCCGACGCGCATTGTGTGATGCACACGCATACCACGGCGGGAGTAGCGGTGGCCTGTCTGGAAGACGGCTTGCAGCAGACCAATTTCTACAGCGCGCAGTTGCACGAGCGCATCGCGTATCACGATTTCGAGGGCATCACCGTGCATGCGGAAGAAGGGCCGCGCCTCGTCGAGCATATCGGCGACAGGCAGGCGGTGATTCTGCGCAATCATGGACTGCTTGCGTGGGGCCGCACGTTGCCGCAAACTTTCGCGATCCTGTGGACGCTGAACCGCGCGTGCGAAATCCAGATGGCCACGTTCTCGA
Organism: Paraburkholderia rhynchosiae; assembly: GCF_002879865.1. Taxonomy (GTDB): domain Bacteria; phylum Pseudomonadota; class Gammaproteobacteria; order Burkholderiales; family Burkholderiaceae; genus Paraburkholderia; species Paraburkholderia rhynchosiae. The sequence continues at coordinate 148,086 of NZ_PNXY01000010.1, read as the reverse complement.
TGGGCAAGGCGCGACCGGTTCCCGAAGAAGTGGCGATCTGCTGCTCGCGCGACGCGCTGCAATTCGATCCGCGTCACGGCGCGGGACAGGATGTGTTCGATGCGCTGGTGCGGCGCGTCGAGCGCATCGACGCGAGTTACAAGGACTGAAACAAGGGCTGAAACAAGGACTGAAACGATGAAAGCAGCAATTTACGGCGCGGGCGCGATTGGCGGATGGATGGGCGTGAGGCTTGCGCAAGCCGGTCATGACGTGAGCGTGGTGGCGCGCGGCGCGACGCTCGCTGCGTTGCGCGAGCAAGGCTTGCGTCTGATTGAAAGCGGCGAGACGCGTGCAGTCCAGGTGAAAGCGGCGGAAGATCCGGCGGATCTCGGCGTTCAGGATCTCGTGGTAGTGGCGGTCAAGGCTCCGGCAATGGCGTCGGTGGCCGCGCATATCGCGCCGCTGCTCGGCCCGCAAACCATCGTGCTGACGGCGATGAACGGCGTGCCGTGGTGGTTCTGCGACGGGCTGCGCGGCGAATTCGCAGGCAAGCGGTTGACGTCGATCGACCCGGACGGTGCAATCGCTGCCGCCATTCCGAGCGAGCAAACGGCGGGCTGCGTGGTGCACGCAAGCTGTCTCGTCGAGGCGCCAGGCGTGATCCGGCATCATCAGGGCAACGGGCTGATAATCGGCGAGGCTGCGGGGCGGCCGAGCGAGCGCGTCAAGGCGCTGACTGACACGCTGGTTGCGGCCGGCTTCAATGCGACGATGTCGGAGCAGATTCAGCGCGACGTCTGGTACAAGCTGTGGGGCAATATGACGATGAATCCGGTCAGCGCAATCACCGGCGCGACCACCGACCGCATTCTCGGCGATGAACTGGCGCGTAACTTCATCACGAGCATCATGCTCGAAGCGAAGGAAATCGGCGCGCGCTTCGGCATTCCAATCGACCAGGACCCCGAGGACCGGCACGCGGTCACACTTAAACTCGGTGCGATGAAAACGTCGATGTTGCAGGACGTGCACGCGGGCAAGGCAGTCGAACTCGATGCGCTCGTGGGCGCGGTGCGTGAGCTTGGACAACTCACTGACGTTCAGACGCCATACACGGATGCGTTGCTCGGACTCGCGCGTTTGCATGCGAGAACGTTGGGCCTGTACTGAACGCAGCGAATGCAGCGTGAAGATGCATGAATGAGAAAGCCGCCGCGTGTTTTTTCGCGGCGGCTTTTTACCGCTATTTGCAGGGCTTTTTCGAGTTACACCGCGGTCTACGATTCAATCCGCAACGCCGCCGACGTGCGTAGGCTGACGCGCGTGGAGCGCGCTCACGGCCACCTGGCATTCCTCGATCATCGTGCGGAAGGTCGGCGCCGAATGCGATGCACCGGTTGCGCCCATTCCTGCTTCCTGCCCGTTCTCCGCGGTGCCGCCGACGCCGACCACCAGCGTCGCCCTGGGCCGCCATTCGCGCGTGCGCCGAAGCATATTGCGCAGATACGGCGGCGAGTCAGGAGCGTCGAGCGTGACGATGCAGATGATCGGCGCATTTTGATAGCTCGGTTCGTCGGCGCGGGCGCTGCGGTAGCCGGAGTGCGTTGCCATGATCGGCGCGAAGCCCTGGCGGCTGAGCAACTGCACGGCAATCGCGGTCGTGACTTCGTCGAACGGGCCGCGTCCCGGCACACACAGCACCGCGGTTCTTTCAGCGTCGTTATGCACTGACGAATGCGCCTGCTTGTGACTGTCGTGCCGCTCCGAGAGATCGGCCGACGCCGAAGCGAGCAGCGCGGCGGCGGTGTCGGCGGATTCCGTGCGACTCAGCCGATCCGGCAGGCCATCGGCGATTTCAAGATTTTCGACTATGTCCACCAGTGCCTCGTTCACACGGGCCAACTGGTCGGGCATCAGCACGCCGCGCGTCGCATCGTTGCGCGCGAGCTTGAGTCCTTCGAGCGCGACCTTGTCGTAGTAGTCGATCAACGACATTTCGCGCAAGAGACGCTCGGCCTGCACGATCGCTTCATGCGGATCGTCCGCGAGAAGCCGTTGATAGAAGTTCTGTGCGGGCGTGAGCGCCGGCTGGTCGCCGAGCAGCACCGTGAGAAAGTTCAGCCGGTCGGCGTAACGCCCGAGCGTCACGACGCATAGCGTGAGCGGCGTAGACAGCACGAGGCCGACCGGCCCCCACAGCCAGCTCCAGAAAATCGCCGCGACGACGACCGCCAGTGGCGACAGCCCCGAGCGATGTCCATACAGCAGCGGCTCCGCGATCTGCCCGGCCACCACATCCACGACGATAAAAAGGATCAGCGTGTACACCGCCATGGTCCATTGCGGCTGAATGGCGGCGGCAAGGAACACGGCGAGAATCGCCGCGATCCAGATGCCGATATACGGCACAAAGCGCAGCAGGGCCGCGATCACGCCGAACAGCAACGCGCCAGGCACGCCGATAATCGCGAGGCCGATCGCGATTACGCCGCCCGCGCTCAGGTTCACGCCGAGTTGCGCGACGAAATAGCGGCTCAGGCGCACGGCCGCGTCATTGATCGCGGTTGTCGTGCGATGCAGGTCGCGTGAGCCGAACAGACTGATCAGACGGTCGCGCAAATCCTCGCGCTGCAGCAGGATGAAAATCGTCACCACCAGTACGATGAACGTGGTTTCAATCGGCGCGATGGCCGGCGACAACGCACGCTGCGCGAGTTGCAAGGGCGTCGGCGCCGGCTCGTGCACCTCGACGGGCTGTGGCACAGCGGGCGCATTGCGAGCCGCGCGCCCGGTGGGACGTGGCGGCGGCGGCTTCGACGGCGCGACGCGTTGCAGCGCGGCGGCGGCGCGGCTCATCAGCGAATCGGCGCGACCGACTGTTTTCTCCTGCACTGTCTCGATCTTCTGCTCAATCGCGTATTGATACTGCGGCAAGTCGCCCGCCAGTTGCACGAGCTGCGCCCCGATGAGCCCACCGATGGCCAGCAGCGCGGCCAACGCGAACAGTACGGCAATGAAAATCGACGGCAACTGTCCCATGTGCAGCCGGCGCAACGTCTGCACGAGCGGCGCGAGCAAAAAACTCAGCAACACGGAGAGCGTGATTGGAATCAGCACCGCCCGGCCGAAGTAAAGCGCGCAGACCACGACGACGCCCGTAATCACCGACGCAAGACCATGCAAACTCGGCGCGCCCGGCGGATAAACGCGATTGGGCCGCCCAGGCGGCGGTAAGGATATTTTCATGAGCACACTGTTCGATTGAGTGGCGCGGTCGCTTCTCGACCCGCGCGCGATGAAGCGGCGGCGTGCGGCGAAGGCGCTGAAGCAAAGCATATGCCTGAATTGTAGGCGCTTTGCGTCGCGTGACGCGATATCGCGTCGCTCATCCGATGTGCACGCGCAGCAAGTCGAAGAGCTGCGAGCTCGCATACAGTAGCAAGCCGATAAAGCCGCCGACAACCGTCCCGTTGATGCGGATGTATTGCAGGTCCTTACCGATGTTCAATTCGATCTGCCGCGACATCTCGTGCGGGTCCCAGTTCTTCACCGTATCGCTGATATGCCGCGTGAGGAATTGCGCGAACTCGGGCGCCATCGCGCGCGCCGCCTCTTCGAGGTGGTCGTTGAGCGACTGGCGCAGCGCGGGGTCGTTCGCGAGTTCGCGGCCCACCCATTGACCGGCCGCGACGACTCGCGCATGCAGTGCCGAGTCGCTGCTTTGCAGATCGCGTTTGAGCCACGCGCGCAATTCACCCCACATGTCCTTCACATACGAGGCGAACGCTTCCCCTTCCACGAGGTAACGCTTCAGTTCCTCGCCTTTTTGCAGGAACGCGGGATCGTTTTTCAGCTTGACGATCATTTTATGCGCGGCGTCGTCGAACTTCTGGCGAAGCTGATGCGTCGGGTTTTCGCTGATCTGTTCGAGCATCCGGTTCACGGCGTTCGCAATGGCCTCAGCGCCTTTTTCACCCAGCCACGCGGACGGCAGGATTTTCTCCATCTTCGGATACTCGCTTTTCACCCAATCGACGATGCGTTCCGCGATAAACTCGCGCGCCTGCTGTTCGCGCAGCAGCGCCACGACCTGTTCGATGCCGGCGTCGAGTAGTTCCTGATGGCGGCCGTCCCTGGTGAGTGTGTCGAGAATCGCGCCCATCGATTGCGACAGATCGACCTTCGCGAGCAGGTCGCGCAACGCGTCCTTGATGAAGACCTGGATGCGCACGTCGTCGGTCAGATCAAGAATGCCGCTGGTCAGCTTCACCACGTAGTCGCCGAGGCGCGCGGTGTTGACGGGCTCAGTCAGCCAGCGCGTGATGCTCTGCGCCGGATCGTGCTTCTTGATCAGGCCGACGAGCGACGGCACGTCGAGAAACTTGTCCTGCACGAACACGGCCAGGTTGTCGGCAATCTTGTGCTTGTTGCGCGGAATGATCGCCGTGTGCGCCGACACGACCGGAATCGGCACGCGCCTGAACAGCGCGGCGACCGCGAACCAGTCGGCGAGCGCGCCGACCATCGCGGCTTCGGCCACTGCCTTGATGCCGTCGATCCAGAAGCCGCGCGGCATCAACGCGGTTGCGACGAAGATGCAGGCCGCAGCCAGCAGGAGCGCCAACGGCGTGCGTTTGGCCTGTTTCAGTTCGAGTGCTTTGTTCATCGGCGGAGAGCCAGAGTCCGGAAACGCGAGTTTAGCGCCGTGCGGTGCGCAATGCGGCAAGCGTGGCCAGTCAGGCGCAAACCCCGTGGGGCTATCTTTGCCGCGCCGGCGCGGTAACATCCACGGTTGAACCGCGACGGCCCACGTGAACAGGGCACGCCGGGCGCGCAATGTAATTGAACGGAAGGGAGGCACAGTGATCAGGTTTCTGCACACCGCGGACTGGCAGATAGGCACGCAATTCGGCCAGTTCGAGCCGGACGAAGCGGCGCATCTCGCGCAGGCTCGTTTCGACACTGTGCGCCGCATCGCCGACGAAGCCGCCGCGCGCAAGGTCGACGCGGTGCTCGTGGCCGGCGACGTGTTCGACTTGCAGACCGTGTCCGATACGGTGATCCGCCGTCTGTTCGCCGCGCTGCAAGCCTTTTCGGGCCCGTGGATCATGCTGCCTGGCAATCACGACGCGGCGCTCGTCGAAAGCGTGTGGACCCGCGCGCAGCGTTTGAACTGCGTGCCGCCGAATGTGCGCCTGGTGCTCAAACCCGGCGTGATGTTGCTCGACGCGTGCCGCTGCGCGTTGCTGTGCGCGCCGCTCACGCAACGCATTACTTACGACGACACCACCGGCTTCTTCGATACCGCTGAAACGCCGCCGGGTTATCACCGCGTCGGGCTTGCGCACGGCAGCGTGAGCGGCATTCTGCAGGAAGCCATCGACTCGTCCAATCCCATTTCACCGACGCGCGCCGCGAGTGCCCGTCTCGACTATCTCGCGCTCGGCGACTGGCACGGCCATCTTCGCGTCGACGATCGAACGTGGTATGCCGGTACGCACGAGCAGGACCGTTTTCGCGCGAACGATCCAGGCTTCATGCTCGACGTCACACTCAGCGAGCCAGGGGCACAACCGGCGGTCGAAGCGGTACGCGTTGGCCAGTATCAATGGCATCGCTGGGATGAAACGATTTCTGTGCCGACCGATGTCGACTCGCTGAAAGCGCGGCTCGCCATGTTGAGCGGCAGCGACGTGCTGCGTGTATCCGTGAGCGGCACGGCCGCGTTGGCCGATGCTGAAGCGATTCAGGTTGCGGTCGAAGAAGCCCGCGCGCGCGTGCGCGCGTTGCGCGTCGATCTGAGCGGTCTGCAAGTGCTGCCTACCGCCGAGGATCTGGCCGAGCTCGGCGCGCAGAGCGGTTATCTCGCGAAGGTCGTCGCGCGTCTGCGTGATATGCAGGAGGACCCGCAATCCGACCCGCAAGAGATCAAGCGCGCAGCCGAGGCGTTATTGCTATTGGCGCGTTTTCAACGTGAATTACCGCGTGACGCGAGGTCCGCATGAAGCTTCAAAGTATCGCGATTCAGGAATTCAAGCAGTTCACCGGGCGGCTCGTTATCGAGGACTTGCAGCCCGGGCTCAATCTGTTCGTCGGGCCGAACGAAGCCGGTAAAAGCACGATTGCCGAAGCTGTGCGCTCCGTGTTCCTCGAACGCTATAAGGCCTCGCATCTGAAGGATCTGCTGCCTTGGGGTAAGGCGAGCGGGCAGCCCTCGGTGGAAGTGAGTTTCGATCTCGACGGCGCCGCTTGCCGTTTGTCGAAGCAGTTCGTCACGCGTCAGCGCTGTGAGTTGAAGATTGGCCAGGCCGTGTTCGGCGAAGACGAAGCGGAAGACAAGCTCGCAGCATTGCTCGGGTTTTCGCGCGCCGCGCGCGGGCCACTGAAGGCGGAAAACGCGGGCGTTCCCGGTTTGTTGTGGGTGCAGCAGGGCGGCACGCAGGAGATGCGCGACTCGACCGGCCACGCGGCGCAGTATCTGCGCGATGCGTTGTCGCAATTGTCAGGCAGCCGCGAATCGGCCGGCGAGGATGCGTTGATCGCCGCCGTGCAACGCGAGCTTCGGCAACTGCTCACCGCGCGCACGCAGAAATCCACCGGGCCGCTTGCGGAAGCCGAGGTCGCGCTCGCCGCGCTGATCGTCGAGCGCGATGATCTCAACCGGCAACGCGAGCAGTTCGAGGAAAACATCGCGCGACTCGCCGCGCAGCAGGAAGCGTTCGAAGAGACCGAACGCAAGCGCCCCTGGGAGCTCCACGAGCAGAAAGCCGTGCTCGCCCAACAGCGTGCCGATGCGGCGGCCGAACTCGAGCGCAGCGTTCAGAGTCTTGCGCAAACCCTAAAGGTCAGCGAGGCGGAACTGGCGCTGTCGCTGCAACAGGAACAGGCCGCGGTGGAAATCGAAACCGCCGTGGCTCGCGAGCGTCAGCAACTCGTTGCGGCGCGCGCGAACGTGTCGGCGGTCGAGACCGAACATGCGCAAGCGGCGAGCCGCGTCGCGCAATGCGAGCAGGCTTTCGCCGATGCCAACCGCGCGCTCGAACTGGCGAATGCGGCGGTGACGGCGGCTGATTTGCGCAGCCAGCTCGGCCTGCATCGTGTGGAACGTGAGCGGCTGGAAGCGGCGATCGGCGCGGCGAGCGAAGCCAACGACGCGCTTCTCGAAGCCGCGCGCGCTGCTGCGGCGCTCGAAATCGATGAGACGAAGCTGAAGCGGCTCTCTTCGCTCGATGCCGCGTTGAGCGTGCTCCGCGCCCGCACCGAAGCGGCGATGACGCGAATCGAATATCGGCTGAACGGCGCGATCATGGTGGGCGATGCGCAGATCAGCGGCGAAGGCGTGCTGCGGCTCGACGAAGAAAAGCTGATCGGTCTCGGTGCGCTCGGCGAGTTGCACGTGATTCCGGGCGTTTCCGATCTCTCGGCGCGATTGTCTGAGCTGGCATCGCTGGAAGCCCAGCATGGGCAGTTGTTGCAGGCGCTCGGCGTGGCTTCGCTTGGCGAAGCTGAGCTGAGGCATGAGCAGTGGAGGGCGCTCGTCGCGCAGCAGAAGAGCCACGCAAAGGTGCTGGAGGCGCATGCGCCGCAGGGCATCGATGCGCTGCGCGCCGCGCTGGCTTCGGCCACCGCGCGTTTGCAGACCGCGAACGAGCGGCTGACGAGTCTGCCCGATGTATCCGCGGCGGTGCCGCTCGACGAAGCTCGCCGCAGCGCCGACATCGCGCGGGACGCGTTGGAAAGCGCCCGCAAGATGCTGAACGAGGCAGCGGAAAAACGCTCGACCGGAATCGCGATGGCGGAATCGCTCGCCACGCAATTGCAGCGCAAGGAAGCGCAACTGAACGACGCAGCGTTTTGCCAAAACCGCGCGCGATGGCAGGCGAAAATCGTCGAACAGCGCGTGCAGGTCGAGGCGCTGACGAAGCAGCGCGAAGGGCGCGAGCGCGAACTCGATGCCGCGCGTCTCGATGATCCGGCGGCGGAGGCGAAGCGTTATCGCGCGTCGGCGGAACTCGCGCGTCAGGAGCAGCACGAGCGGCAAGTACGCATCGCGCATCTGCGCAGTCAACTGGAAACGGTCGGCGCGTCGGGGCTAGGCGAGCGTCTTGCGGCGCTCGACGCCAAGGTGGAACAGGCCACGCGTCGCAAGGACGAACTCAGCTTGCGTGCGGGGGCGTTGAGTCTGCTCGATGAAGTGCTCGTTGCCGAACGCGACGCGGCGGTCGCGCAACTGCGTGCGCCTTTGACCGAGCGTCTTGGCCATTACCTGAAGCGGATCTTTCCGCAGTCGATCATCGCGCTCGGCGACGATCTGAGTCCCGCCACGCTCGATCGTTATGGCCGCGCCGATACGCTCGATGCGTTGAGTTTCGGCACGCGCGAACAGCTCGGCATTCTCACGCGGCTCGCGTATGCGGACTTGCTGAAGGCGTCGGGCCGGCCCACCTTGCTGATGCTCGACGACGCAGCCGTGCACACCGACGCGGGACGGCGCGACGCGATCAAGCGCGCGCTGATCGACGCCGCCACGCGGCATCAGATTCTGGTGTTCACGTGCCATCCGGAACTGTGGGACGACCTGGGCGTGAGGCAGCGCGCGATCGACGATATCAAAGCCGCGGCTTGAGCTATCAACGCGCCACACTTACTCGTACCAGCGCGGCGTATAAACCCATTGCGCGCCTTTGGTAAATCGGCGCGTGGTCGACGAGCCCACGATCACCATCGTGCGCATGTCGACATCTGTCGAGCGCAGTTCGCCGAGCGTCACCGTGCGCAGCGTGCCGCCCGGTCTGCCGATGTCGCGTCCGAGCACGACCTGCGTATGCGCCGCGCGATACGTACGCACGATGTCCAGCGCTTTGTCCAGTTGCCACGGACGCGCGCGCGAAATCGGGTTGTAGAACGCCATCACGAGATCGGCTTGCGCTGCATGCCGCAAGCGTTTTTCGATGATGTCCCACGGTTTCAGATTGTCCGACAGCGACAGCATGCAGAAGTCGTGACCGAGCGGCGCACCGGCTTGCGCGGCGGTCGCCATGGCCGCCGACACGCCCGGCACCATGCTGAGTTCGACAGCGGCCCATGCCGTGTTCTCCGATGCGTCGAGCGCTTCGAGCACGGCTGCGGCCATCGCGAACACGCCGGGGTCGCCGGACGACACCATCACCACCGAACGTCCCTCGCTTGCGAGCTCGAACGCGTGGCGCGCGCGCTGCATTTCCTCGCGATTGTCGGTGCCGTGCACGCGCTGATCGGCGCGCAGTGGGCCGGCCATCTTCACGTACGTGTCGTAGCCGAGGATATCGGTGGCTTCGTCGAGCGCCGTGCGGGCGGCGGGCACCATCAGTTCCGCGCTGCCGGGACCGAGACCGATCACCGTCAGGCGGCCGCGTGCGCGGCCTATCGTGCCGGGGTCGTTTGCCAAAGGCGAGAGTGCTAGCGCGACGCCTTGTTGCGGGTCGCCGTGCAGCGTTTCATAGGGAATGCGCAGTGCGGCATGCAACAGGCTGGCGGGCGAGTTGCCGTCTGCGGGATGCTGGGCGAAACGCAGCGGAACGTTAAGGATTGCTGCGGCTTCGGCAAGCGCCGCGTCCGTCATGCGCTCGGACGATGCAAGCAAGGCCGCGAGCGAAAGCGCGGCGAGGCCGTGGGCGTCGAGTAAAGCGCGGACGCGGGCCGCGATTTCGGCGGCGGCGTTTGTGTTTGCGTTTGGCTTTGCCTCGGTGTTTGCGTCTGCGCCTGCCTCTGCGTTCGCGTTCGCCGCTGCCTTCGTCTCTGCCTTCGTCTCTGGCTTCGCGTCTGGCTCTGCATTTGCCTCTGCGTCTACCTCTGTCTTCGCATTCGGATCTACCTTCGCACATGCACCGGCACTCACAGCGCCAAACGTCACCGCCACGACCACACTGCGTGGATGAATCACCAGCTCATCCTCACGCTCATCCCACGCGCGCGGCGTCACGCGAATCGCAAGCCGCGCGGATGCGGAGCGGGGCAGTTGCGCGTCGTCGAGCCACGGCGCCTCGCCTTCCACGCGCGTGCTTTCGCCCGCCAGCAAATCCGACACGAAGCGCTTGCCCTGGCCGATATCGGCGAGCGTATAACCGTCGGGCGGATTCAGCACACACGTGCCGAATCTCAGTTCGCCGCTCGTGGTAATCGCGGGCGAAACGCAGAGCGCCGCGGCAATCTCGCGCGCCATCACGTTGACGCCGGCGAGGCCGCCGAGCAAGGGCACGACCGCGCTGCCGTCTTCGGCGACGGCGAGCACCGGCGGTTCGACGCCCTTGTCCGAGAGCAGCGGCGCGACGCAACGGATCACGATGCCGGCCGCGCACAAGGCGACAATCGGTGTGCCGCGTGCATACAGGTCACGCAGATGCGCGCCCAGTTCGCTGTACGCGACATCCGCTTCGACGCGCCCTTGCAACGCATGCACCTGCGAACCGGCATACCGCGCCTGAATGCCCCGGGCGGTGTCCAGCGCGCCCGCGCCGAGAATCACAATCGCCGGCGACATCATCCTTGCCATTTTTCCCCCGGCACGACGAGCAGCGAAAAATACGGCGACGCCATGGGGTCGACTTCGGCGAGCGGCACGATGCGCTGATTGCCCATCGTCGCGCGTTCAACGTATAGCGCGCGGTGCGCAAGGCCGAGTTCGCCGAGCACGCGCCGCACCTTGTCGAAGTTGCGGCCCAGTTTCATCACGACGGCGGCGTCGGCATCCGCGAGACGTCGGCGCAATTCGTGTTCCGGCAGCACGCCCGAGAGCACCGACAGGCTCTGGTTGCGATACACCAGCGGCGCACCGAGCACGGCTGCGCCGCCCAGCATCGAGCAGACGCCCGGCACCACCTCGCTTTCGTAGCGCGCCGCGAGCCGGTCGTGCAGGTACATATACGAGCCGTAGAAGAACGGATCGCCTTCGCAGATCACGGCAACGTCGCGCCCCGCATCGAGATGCGCGCCGACTATTTCCGCCGCGGTGTCGTAGAAGTCCGCGATGATCGCTTCATACGAAAGCGGCGGCTCGAGTGCCTCCGTGGTGACGGGGTAGACGAGGGGCAGGTGTTGCTGCGCGTCGTGCAAGTGCGCCTCGATGATGCTGAACGCGTTACCCTTCTTGCCCTTCGCGACGAAGTAGGCGACCACGGGCGCCGCCTTCAGCAGACGCAACGCTTTCAGCGTGATGAGTTCCGGGTCGCCGGGACCGACGCCCAGCCCGAAGAGTCGCCCTGCACCTTGTTGCGCGGCCATCATTCGACCTCCGTTGCCAGCGCGTTGACTGCCGCTGCGGCCATCGCGCTGCCGCCGCGCCGGCCGTGCACGACGACGAACGGCACGCCGCGGCTGTCTTGCGCGAGCATCGCTTTCGATTCCGCGGCGCCGACAAACCCCACGGGAAAGCCGAGAATCAACGCGGGCTTCGGCGCGCCGGCATCGAGCATGTCGAGCAGATGAAACAGCGCTGTGGGCGCATTGCCGATCACGACGACGCTGCCGGCCAGATGCGGACGCCACAATTCGAGCGCGGCCGCCGAGCGGGTATTGCCGAGTTCAAGAGCGAGCGCGGGCACGTCCGCATGTGTGAGCGTGCAGATCACGTCGTTGTTCGCGGGCAGCCGCGCGCGCGTGATGCCTTGCGCGACCATGCCGGCATCGCAGAGAATCGGTGCGCCTTGCGCGAGCGCCGTGCGGCCTGCGGTGCCGGCGTTCGCGGAGAACGCGAGATCGTCGATCAAGTCGACCATCCCGCATGCGTGGATCACGCGCACTGCGAGCTTTTCGAGGTCGGCAGGAATGCGCGACAAGTCGGCTTCCGCGCGGATCGTCGCGAAGGATTGACGATAGATCTCCTGACCGTCGCGAATGTAATCAAGCATCTGTGTCACTCATTTGTGTCGCTCGTTTGTGTCACTCGTTTGTGTCACTCCGGCGAGGCGCGCGAGCGTGTCGGCGGCCTGTTCGATCGTCAGTTGGCGCGCGACGCATTGGCCGAAGCCTGGCTGTCCGTCGCGTCGATAAAGGTCGTACATGCCGGGCGCCGCGGCGAGCAGCGTGAACGGCGCGCAATGCGCGGCGGCGCATGAGCGCTCGCAACCGCTTAAATGCATGTCGACGCCGGCGGGCAAGCGCGTGGCGAGCGTTAGCGCGTCGGTTTTGGTATCCGCGAGGCTCTTCGCGCAGCCGCTTGAACCGGCGCACGCGATCAGGCGTGTGATTGCATCCGCGGGATTGCTGGCGAGGCCCAGCGCGTTGAGCGCGGCGAGCACGGCGGCCACCGCGTGCGATGCGACGTCGGGCAGCAGCACGCTTTGCCACGGCGTGATGCGAAGCGTGCCGTTGCCGTGTTGTTGCGAGAGCGCGGCAAGGCCGTGCAGCGTGGTTGCGTCGATGCGGCCGAGCGGCGGCTGGCCGCCGACGTGCCACGTATCCGGGACGCGTTGCGCATGCGCGCCGAGCCGCAGCGAGGCGTCGGCGGGTGTGCTGCGGCGCCAGTCGGCGAGAGATGCGTCGCGTGTCAATGGGAAATCAACATACGTTTGGGCATGCTGCAATACGGCGTCAATAGAATACGAGGCAAGCAGATGACGCATACGCCTGGCATCGGCGGCCGCGAGGTCGATGAACGTGTGCAGAAGCGCGCGCACGAGTGCTGGAACTTGCGAGGGCAGGATCGAGGCTAACGCGCCTGTGCCATCGGCGGGCTTGCATCGCACGGAACCGGACGAGTCGTTGCGGGCGTTTTGGGCAGACGCGGACCCCGGCGGGCATCCCGCCAGACCGAATACAAAGCGCACGCCATCAGCCCCTTGCGATGCCGCAAGCCAAATATCATGTGGATGATCGGGCCGCGCGAGCCGCTCGCCGCCATCGAGCAACAGCGCGAATTTCGGCGACAGAGCCGCGAAACGCGCTTCGCTTTGCAGCAGCGTAAGCAGTTCGGCGCACATCGGCCGTGTGTCGAACGGCGCAGAGGGATCGCGTCCGGCAGTCGGGCTGACCATGACGTTGCGCACGTCATCAGCAGCGGAGGCTTCAAGTGCGTACGCGTTGTGATCGTGATCGCGCCCCGCGGCGGCGTTGGCCGGCGCTGAACGGTTGATTTCAGTAGAGCCCATTGCAGCGGTCGGCCCGAGCCCCGCATCGATCAGCGCGCTGACAAGCGCCGCTTCATGTCCATCCCGCACGCCGCGCACCTGCAAATTCGCGCGATTGGTCAACTCGATCACGCCCGCCGCGTGCCGCGCGCTCGCGTGTGCGATGGCCTCGGCCTGAGCCGCGCTCAACTCGCCGCCTGGAAGCTTGATCCGGCAGATGCCGCCATCGCGCGCGGCGACGATCCGCAACAGCCCCGGACAGGCCGAGGGCCACGGCGCAGACGCCGCATCAGGCAAGACAGTGGAGGGCGAAACTGGATTCAAGACGGACACCGGGTTAGCGTCGCGCGACGGCCCGAGCAAGCGATGAAGCGGCATGCTGCGGCATCGGTACACCCCGCCCGATGTTGGCTGGCACGAACAGTCTCGCCGGCAGGTCTCCTGGCTCACAGGTCATCGTCCGTCGCGGCCTTCCCGGTCTAACCAGTGGCGCGGAGCGCAGGCGGACTCGCTGCATACAGTTGCGGGGGCAGCCGCAGCGGCACTGTGTTGCCCGCTGTGTTCCCTCTTAGGCCCCGAAGGGCACCGGCGGCTGTATTATGCCTTTTTTCGAATGGCACAACGAAGCGCGGCGCTGGTTCAGCGCGGCGCAGCGCAATGATTGAAGACACACAATGAGGAAGGATGCATGCCGGCGTGGCTGACGGTGGTGGGCATAGGCGATGACGGCTTCGCCGGTTTGGGACGGCCCGCGCGGCGTGCGTTGCTCGAAGCGTCGGTGATCTACGGCGGCGAACGCCATCTGTCGATGCTGCCCGCGCGGCTTGCCGCGCGCCGTGCCGCGTGGCCGCGTCCGTTCGATCTCGCGCCCTTGCTCGCCGAGCGCGGCGGCTCCGTATGCGTGCTGGCGAGCGGCGATCCGATGCTGTTCGGCGTCGGCGCGACGCTGGCGCGGCAGTTGCCGGCCAGCGAGTTGCGCGTGCTGCCCGCCCCGTCGTCGTTGTCGCTCGCCGCCGCGCGGCTCGGCTGGCCGTTGCAGGACGTCGCCGCCGTGTCGCTGGTGGGCCGCCCGCTGCCAACGTTGAATGCCTATTTGCACGACGGCGCGCGCCTCTTCGTGCTGAGCGCGGACGGTCGTACGCCCGCGGCGCTTGCCGATCTGCTGAACGCGCGCGGTTTCGGCGCAACACGCATGACCGTGCTCGAACATCTCGGCGGCGACGAGGAGCGGCGCATCGATGGCCGCGCGGATCAGTGGTCTGCGGGCGATGTCGCCGCGCTCAATCTGGTCGCGCTCGAATGCCGCGCAACGGAAGGCGCGCCGCGTCTGCCGCTCACCTGCGGCTTGCCCGACGACGCGTTTCGTCACGACGGCCAGCTGACCAAACGCGATGTGCGCGCGATCACGCTCGCGCGCCTTGCGCCGACGCCCGGGGAATTGCTGTGGGACGTGGGCGCGGGCAGCGGCTCGATCGGCATCGAATGGATGCGCGCAGATCCGGCGTGCCGGGCGATTGCTATCGAAGGACAGGCGGAGCGTCAACGCTTCATTGAACACAATCGCGATGCGTTGGGCGTGCCGGGCCTGCAACTCGTCGCGGGCCGAGCGCCGCAAGCGCTCGAAGGATTGCCCGCGCCAGACGCGGTGTTCATCGGCGGCGGGGTGACGGTGCCCGGTGTGCTCGAAGCGTGCTGGGCGAATCTGCGCGAGGGCGGCCGGCTGGTCGCCAACGCGGTGACGTTGCAAGGCGAGGCCGCGCTCGTCGCATGGCGCGAGCGCCACGGCGGCACGCTGACGCGCATCGCGCTGGCCGACGCACAACCGCTCGGCGGATTCGATACCTGGCGTCAGGCGTTGCCGATAACGTTACTGGATGTGGTCAAGCCTGCCCTTGGCAATGGCGTCGCTGGTCACACCGGCCCCGACTTATCCGCGAAACCGTAATGCGCGACGAAACTCCCGAACAACCCGCGCCGCTGCGCAGCGGCTACACGACCGGCAGTTGCGCGACGGCGACGTCGCTGGCGGCGGCGCGTCTGCTGCTCGCGGGTGTCGTCAGCGAGGTCGCGGAGATCGTGTTGCCGAAAGGCCAGCATGTGCCGATGCCGCTCGTGTTCTGCCGCCTGACCGACGAGGGCGCCGAAGCCGGCACGATCAAGGACGCAGGCGACGATCCCGACGTCACGCATGGCGCCGTGGTGTTTGCGCGCGTGCGGCTGCTCGCGGAACCGGGCGTGGTGTTCCGTGCGGGGCCGGGCGTGGGCACGGTGACGCGCGCGGGACTGACGCTCGCGGTCGGCGAACCGGCGATCAACCCGGTGCCGCGCAAAATGATGACGGAGCATCTCGCCGAACTCGCGGCCGAGCATGCCTATCGCGGCGGCTTCGAAGTGACGATTGGCGTGGAAGACGGTGAAGCGCTCGCGCTCAAAACGATGAACCCGCGGCTCGGTATTGTCGGTGGTCTGTCGATCTTGGGCACGACCGGCATCGTGCGGCCGTTTTCGTGCTCGGCTTATATCGCGTCGATTCATCAGGGTATCGACGTTGCGCGCGCGAACGGTTACATGCATGTTGCCGCGTGCACCGGCAATGCGAGCGAAGATGCGATGCGCGCTCACTATGGCTTGCCGGACATCGCGCTGATCGAAATGGGCGACTTCGTCGGCGCCGTGCTCAAGCACATGAAGCGCGCGCCGGTCGAGCGCCTGAGTATTTGCGGCGGCTTCGGCAAATTGAGTAAGCTCGCGGCCGGCCATCTCGATCTGCATAGCCGCAATTCGAGCATCGATCTCGAACGGCTCGCCGGTTGGGCCGCCGAACACGGCGCGGACCACGCGCTGCAATGCGCCATTCGTGCAGCCAATACGAGTCAGCAGGCGGTCGCATTGGCGCACGCGCAGCATGTGCCGCTCGGCGATATCGTCTGCGCCCACGCGCTCGCGGTGGCCCGCGAAATCGTGCCACCGCAAGTGAACGTGGAGACGTTCGCGATCGACCGTCAAGGCAATCTGATTGGAATGGCGCGATGACGCGTGTTCTGCTGCTCGGCGGCACCGGCGACGCATTGCGGATTGCGCGCGAACTTCGCCCCGGCGACGTGTACAGTCTCGCGGGACTCGGCAAGGTGCCCGACGATTTGCCCTGCGCGGTGCGCGTGGGCGGCTTCGGCGGCAGTGAAGGCATGGCCCGTTATATCGAGCACGAAGGTATCGGCCTCGTGATCGACGCGACGCATCCGTACGCCGCGCAGATCAGCGCGAACGCAGCGCAGGCGAGCTGCTCGACGCGGGTGCCTTGCTGGGCGCTCCGTAGGCCGGCGTGGCAACCGCAAGCCGGCGACGATTGGCGCGTGGTCAATGACTGGAGCGAATTGACGGACGCCCTCGCGCCATTCAGGCGTCCACTCTTCACACTCGGACGCGAACCGCTCGCGCATCTCGACGAGATTCCCGCGCATCAGTTCTGGTTCGTGCGCTGTCTCGACTCGCACCCGGATACGACACGCGCGCGCATACTCGCGGCGCGCGGGCCATTCACGCTCGAAGGCGAACGCGCGCTGTTCGCGTTGCAAGGCTTCGACGTCGTGGTCAGCAAAAATAGCGGCGGCAGCGCGACCGAAGCGAAACTCGAAGTCGCGCGTGACCGCCATTTGCCTGTTGTGTTGCTGCGTCGTCCGCAATTGCCCGCAGTGGACCGCGAATTCGAACGCGTAGCGGATTTGCTCCAGGCACTGCATCTGTCAGATTGAGTCCTCGGCTTGAATCATGGAGTTTTGAATGACGGTGTTTTTTATCGGCGCGGGTCCTGGCGACCCGGAACTGATCACGGTGAAAGGGCAGCGTCTCGTGCGCAGTTGCCCGGTGATCCTGTATGCGGGTTCGCTCGTGCCGCCCGCGGTGCTCGAAGGTCATTCGGCGGTTGACGTTATCAACACGGCCGAACTCGACCTCGATCAGATCGTCGCGCTACTGAAGAGCGCACACGATAAAGGCCAGCACGTGGCGCGCGTGCATTCGGGCGACCCGTCGTTATACGGGGCAATCGGCGAACAGATTCGCCGGTTACGCGAACTCGATATTCCCTACGAGATCGTGCCGGGCGTGACCGCAACGGCGGCGTGCGCGGCGGCGCTCGGCTGCGAACTCACGCTGCCCAATATTTCGCAGACGCTGATCCTCACGCGCTACGCGACCAAAACGACGATGCCCGAAGGAGAACAGCTTGCCGATCTCGCACAGCATCGCGCGACGATGGCCATTCATCTCGGCGTGCGGCACCTCGCGCGCATCGTCGATGAATTGCGGCCGCATTACGGCGGCGCGTGTCCGATTGCGGTGATCTATCGTGCGAGCTGGCCCGACGAGGAAAAAATCACCGGCACGCTCGACGATATTCTCGGCAAAGTGCAATCGACGCAGATCGAGCGCACTGCGTTGATCCTTGTCGGACAGGTGCTCGCCGCGGAAGGCTTCGCGGACTCGACGTTGTACGCGAAAGCCTGATCGCTCAGACGCTCAGTTCATCGCACTCGCGCGCGGCGAGCTTTGCACGTAATGCTTTCGCGGCTCGCACCATGTTGGTCAATGCGGCTTCCGTCTCGGGCCAGCCGCGCGTCTTCAATCCGCAATCGGGATTGACCCACAGACGCTCAGCCGGAATCACTTCGCACGCGCGTTCGAGCAAGCGCTGCATCGCTTCGGTGGACGGCACGCGTGGCGAATGAATATCGTAGACGCCTGGGCCTATTTCATTCGGGTACGAGAAAGCGCCGAAGCCGTCGAGCAGTTCCATCGCCGAGCGCGAGGTCTCGATCGTGATCACGTCGGCATCCATTGCCGCAATCGACGGCAGGATATCGTTGAACTCCGAATAGCACATATGCGTGTGAATCTGCGTTCGGTCATCGACGCCCGCCGCCGAAATTCGGAATGCGCGCGTCGCCCATTCCAGATACGCGGCCCAATCGGCCGTGCGCAACGGCAGGCCTTCGCGAAACGCCGGTTCGTCGATCTGGATGATGCGGATGCCGGCTCTTTCGAGGTCGACGACTTCGTCGCGGATCGCGAGCGCGAGTTGCAATGCGGTGGCCGAACGCGGCTGGTCGTCGCGAACGAACGACCATTGCAGCAGGGTCACGGGGCCGGTCAACATGCCTTTCATCACGCGCGGCGTGAGCGATTGTGCGTAACGCGCGGTCTCGACCGTGATCGGCTCGGGACGGTACACGTCGCCGTAAATGATGGGCGGCTTCACGCAGCGTGAGCCATAGCTTTGCACCCAGCCGTTCTCGGTGAACGCATAGCCCCATAACTGCTCGCCGAAATATTCGACCATGTCGTTGCGCTCGGCTTCGCCATGCACGAGCACGTCGAGGTCCAATGCTTCCTGTTTGCGTACCGCGAATTCGATTTCCGCGCGCATGCGCTGCAAATAGTCGAGTGCGCGCAGTTCACCGCGCTTGTAGGCGGCGCGTGCCTGGCGGATCGACGCCGTTTGCGGGAACGAACCGATGGTCGTGGTCGGCAGCAGCGGCAGGTCCAGCGCTTCGCGTTGCACGATATTGCGTTTGGCAAATGGGCTTTTGCGTTCGGCCATCTCAGCGCTGACGGCGGCCACGCGTTTTTGCACCAGTGCGTTCACGACCGCGCTCGAATTGCGGCGTGCTTCGAGTGCGACATCGGCGGCGGTGAGCGTGGCTTGCGCCGCTGCGGGATCGCCCAATGCGAGCGCGACAGTGGCGACTTCGTCTAACTTTTCTGTCGCGAAGGCGAGCCACGATTTCAGGTCCGCATCGAGCTTCTTCTCGGCGTGGAGCGAAACGGGCACATGCAGCAGCGAACATGATGGTGCAATCCACAAACGCTCGCCGAACTCCGCATGCACATCGCGCAACGCTTCGACGATGCCGCGCAGATCCCCGCGCCAGATATTGCGTCCATCGATCACCCCCGCCGACAACACCGCATGCGCCGGCAACGCCGCACGCCACGCGTCGAGTTGTTGCGGCGCGCGCACCAGATCGACATGCACGCCGGCGATGGGCAGCTTCGCGAGGCGCGGCGCGTGGGCCGCTGCGGTGTCGAAGTAAGTGGCGAGCAGCACGTTCACGCGCGTTGTGCCGAGCCCGTCATACGCCGCGGAAAATGCTTCGAGCCATTCGTGCGGCAGATCCACGCAGAGCGCGGGTTCATCCAGTTGCACCCACTCGATACCGCGTTGCGCGAGGTGTTCCAGCAGAAGGCGATAGCGAATCACGAGCTTCGGCAGCAACGACAAACGGTCGAACCCGGCGACGTGGCTTTTCGATAGCCACAGGTACGTGATCGGCCCAATCAAGACCGGCTTGACCGGCAGGTTCAGCGCGAGCGCTTCGTCGATTTCATCGAGCAGCCATTGCACGCCGCCGTCGAACGTCGTATCAGGGCTCATTTCAGGCACCAGGTAGTGGTAGTTGGTATCGAACCACTTGGTCATCTCCATGGCCGGTTGCGCCGCACTGCCGCGCGCGAGTTCGTAGTATTGCGCGAGCGACAGCGTCGCCGGATCGAAACCGAAACGCGGTGGCAATGCGCCGAGCAGCGCGCTCAGATTGAGCATCTGATCGTAGTAAGCGAAATCGCCGACGGCGACGAAGTCGAGTCCTGCGTCGTGTTGCAACTTCCAGTGACGCGCCCGCAATTGCGCGGCGACGCGGCGCAATTCGCTTTCATTCGATTCGCCGCGCCAGAACGATTCCTGTGCGAATTTGAATTCGCGCCGCGCGCCGATGCGCGGAAAGCCGGAAAGATGCGTGCGGGCCATGTGAGTCCTTTGTGCGTTGTATGAATTGGCGCCTAGTGTGAAAGTCGAGCTATGATTCATCAAGCGACATGTTTTCAACAATGTATGAGCCATATTCATATGCCATTCCCACACCCCACATCGTTCACAACGGAGGGGCTACATGCTTGAGCTTCGCCACTTGCGCTCGCTGATTGCCATTGCCGATTCGGGCAAGCTCATCGCGGCCGCCGAACGTGTGCACTTGAGCCAGTCCGCACTTTCGCATCAGATCCGCGATATCGAGGCGCATTACGAGGTGTCGCTATTCGAACGCACGAAGCAGGGCTTGCGCTTCACCGCGGCCGGCGAGCGTCTGCTCGCGTTAGGCCGCGAGACCACTGCAGCGGTGAGCGCGGCGGAGCGCGACCTTGAGCGCCTGAAGGGCGACACGCGCGGCGAATTGCGCATCGTGCTCGAATGTCATACGTGCTTCGACTGGCTGATGCCGGTCATGGACGAATTTCGCCGCCGTTGGCCCGAGGTCGAGGTCGATCTCGTCGCGGGCTTTCATGCGGACCCGCTGCGACTCCTGAGCGACGGCAAAGCCGACGTGGTGATCGGCTCGCAGCCGGCAAAGCGGCGCAGCCTGCATATCGCGCCGCTGTTCCGCTTCGAGATTCTGGTGGTGATGGCTAACGAGCACAGACTGCGCAACAAGCGCCGTGTGGTGGCGGAAGATCTGCGCGACGAGACGTTGATCACGTATCCCGTGCCGGAGGCGCGCATCGATCTGATTCGCGAGGTGCTCGAGCCGGCGCGCATTAAACTGGAGCGGCGCACGGCGGAGTTGACCATCGCGATCATGCAACTGGTGGCTAGCCGCCGCGGGATCGCGGCGCTGCCGAACTGGGGCGTGAAGAACTACGTTGATCACGATTACGTGCTGGCGAAACGCGTCGGCACGCAAGGCTTGTGGAGCGAACTCTATGCGGTGGCGGCCAAGAGTTTCGCAAGCCGCCCTTACTTCGGCGACTTCGTCACGATTGTGCGCGACACGTGCGCGGCGCAACTCGACGGCATCGAGTTGCTGACAGCGGTTTAGTCTTGCAGCGGCCTGGTCTCTAGCCGCCTAGTCTTCCACCGGCGACAGCGCTTCGAGCGGCATCTTTTTTTCCGCACCGATGTTGATGGCCGGCACGAGCGTCAGCAGCGCGACCACAAAAATCGCAATCACGAAGATCGAAATGAACGTGAGATGCAGCGATTGATGCAGCACCATGCGGATCGCGTCACTGCCGCCGAGGCTCGCCGCCTGGTTTTGCAACAGGCCTTTCAGTTGATCGGACGTCACCACGGCCACGCCTTTCGAATGACTCAGCCCGAAGTTGAGCACCGCGCCGAACAGCGTCGCGCCGAGCGTACTGCCGAGATTGCGTGAGAAAAGATTCGACGCCGTTGCACTGCCGCGTTCGTCCATCTTCACGATTTCCTGGATCAGCATGAGCGAACTGACGCTCGACGTGCCCATGCCGAAGCCCATGATCAGCGAGCCGAACGCGGCCATGAGCGGCGAGCCGCCCGGCGCAAGAAACAGCAGCAGCACGGCACCGACCGGAATGAATGCGCTGCCGCCGATCAGCATGCGCCGCAAGCCGATACGGTGAAACGATTTTGCCGCGAGCGTGGCGCCGACCGGCCAGCCGACCATCATCATCGTGAGCGCGAGGCCGGCTATCACCGGCGAGCGGTTCAGCACGCCTTGCACGTACATCGGCAGGAACGTGGTCGAGCCCATCAGGATCATGCCCGACAGCAAGGTTGCGCCGTTGCACGCGGCAATCGGGCGGCGGCTCCACAGCGCGAAGGAGATCATCGGTTCGGCCGCGCGGCGCTCCTGCAGCACGAACAGCAGCAGGCACACGACGAATGCGCCGCCCGCCATCGACGCATGCGCGATGTCGTCGTCGCCGGCGTAGGTGAGTGCGGTCATGAGCGCGGCGATCGCGGCCATAAAGAGCGCGGCGCCCGCGAAGTCGATCGAAGGGCGTGCATGCCGTTCCGATTCGCGCAGGAACGCAATGAACCCTGCTGCGGATGCGAGACCGATGGGCACGTTCATCCAGAAAATCCACGCCCACGACGCGTTGTGGATGATGAAGCCGCCGACCATCGGCCCCACGACCGCTGAAATCGCCCACACGCTCGCGAGATAACCTTGCACCTTGCCGCGTTCGCGCGCAGGGTAGAGGTCCGCGACAATGGTGAGCGTGACGGGCTGGATCGCGCCCGCGCCGATGCCTTGAATCAGCCGGAATGCGATCATGGCCGGCATCGACCATGCAAAACCCGCCAGCACCGAGCCGATCAGAAAGATCGCGATGCCGGCCAGCATGATCGGCTTGCGGCCGTAAAGATCGGCCAGTTTGCCGAAGACCACGGTCATCGCCGTTTGCGTGAGCAGGAACGACGAGAAGACCCAGCTATACAGATGCAGATCGCCGAGTTGCGCGACGATCTGCGGCATGGCGGTGGAAACAATGGTGGCCTCGATGGCGACCATTGCCATGGAAGCCATCACGGCAGCAATGACTAATGCACGCGACGATTGCGGATTGCGGGACATGGAACGAAGTTGGTATCAGAATAGTGGTTGCGTCCGGCCGCGTGGCGCCTAACCTGCGCGCCGCGACGCATGAGCACGGCCGTTGGAGGGCGGCCGACCCCGAGTATGCACCTTGCGCTGAATCTCCGCACGCGAGCGTGCCTTGAGCGCTCGGCGCATGGCACAGCGATTGCGGGTTACGAAGTTCTTTCGACACATGGAGGGTCATTATGAGGATCGAATTCACCGGACGCCGTGAAGTGGTGGCGGCGGCGCGCGTCGCCTTCGAAGCTAATGTCGATGGAAAAGACGTCTGGTGTAGCGTATCGCTCGACGCGCTGAACGACCATTTCGGCAATGGCGGGTCGTCGGCTCACGACCTCGTGGGCACGTTCGAGGCCAATCGCGCACAGATCGAAAATGCCACCAAGCGGGTGCTCGAAAAGAACGGCGGGCAGTCGGTGGAACTCGAAACGCGCGACTTCGACAAGACGGGCCCCTAGTATTTATTTCTCGACGGCTGACGCAAGCGGAGCCCGGCGCGGTCTTCTCGATCCCGCAACGCGGGCAATCTCGTGCCGTCTCATGGTCTGCAGCGGGGCGGCGCGCTCAGCCCGGCGCGCCGTTGTAGCAGCGAAACGCAAGGCTGATGCGTGGCCCGACGCTCTGCGCGAGTTTTGGAATACCGTGTTCGTGCGTGAACTGCGACGCGTAGCTCATCACGAGACAGCTGCCTGGCTCGAGTTCGACATGCACCGCGCGGCCCGGGCCTTTTTTGGGGCGGATCGTCATGCGGCGGCTGGCGCCGAGCGACACGATCGCAATCGGCTGGCCGCGCAGCAGCTTCGCGGTCTTGTCGCTGTGCGGCGCGACGCTGTCGTTTTCGTCGCGATAGAAGTTGAGTCCGACGCGATTGAACGGCGCACCGACGAGCGAGCGAACCGCTTCGAATGCCTGGCCAAGCGGCGCCGGCAAATCCGCCGATTCGCGCATGAAAGTGGCAATCAGGCGGGGCACGGCCACCTCGCGCTCGTACATCATGCGCTGATGGCTGCTCCAGCCGATGTTGTGCAGCGCCTCGTCGAACCACTGTTGCGACAGGTCGAGCGGGACCGAGTCGGGCAGGTAACGTATCCCGCCCTCCTTGTCGTCGAAGAGAGTGACGGGCTCGGGGGCAAACAAGCCTTGCTGGGACGCCATGGTTCAATGCCGGAAGCGAACGGCCCGGCCTGCAAATGACTGGTTCATGCAAGGTATTATACTGTGTTTTTATACAGTGTTCTTGCCTCCGAGCCGCTCCGGGGTTGAGCGTCTATCCGTGAATGGCCGGCGTCTTCACTGGCCCGGGTTATACAGGTCGAGCAGTTTCAGTGTCACACCGTTGGTCCAGCCGAAGCCGTCCTGGAGCGGATACTCGCCGCCGCCACCACCGCCCGTGCCCGCTCCCTCCACCACGTATTTCTCGACCAGTTTCTTGTCCGACGCATAGACACCTTTCACATCCGTCAGGAAGCGCGTGCCGATCTGCTGCGCGAGGGCGTCCTGGCCATAGCGTTTCAGGCCCTGAATTGCGACCCAGTGCAGCGGCGCCCAGCCGTTCGGCGCGTCCCACTGTTGCGTGGTGTTATAGGTCGTCGTGACGAGACCGCCGGGTTGTAGCAACGTCGACTGCACCTGCTGCGCGGTTTTTTTCGCGCGATCCGGCCACGCAGCACCGACAAACAACGGGAACACCATCGCAGCTGTCTTGTTGTCGCGCGGTTTCGCCAGCTGCCAGTCGTAGTCGCCGTAGTAGCCGTTCGGGTTCCACAGGTAGCGGTTGATGCCGAGCGCGCGCTTCGCGGCGCGTCCGGCGAATTCGCCGACACAGCGGAAGTCGCGCGTCTCGCCGCAGCCTTTCGCAATGGTGATTTCGAGGTGGAACATCAGGCTGTTCAGATCGACGGGAACGATCGACGTGGTGCGCACCGTCGCGAGAGTCATGTTGTCGCCGAACCAGCGCGAGCTGAAATCCCAGCCACTTTCGGCGGTCGCGCGCAGTTCACGGTAGACGTCGTTGGGGCTTCGTCCGGTGGCCTGTTGTGCGGTCTTTATGTCCTCCAGATACGATTCGTCGCGGGGCGTGTCGAGCTCGTCCCAATAGCGGTTGAGAACCGTGCGATCGGGCATCACCACGACATTGCGCGTCGCCGAGCCGGCTGGCGTCGAGCTTTCACCCTGCATCCAGTAACCGTATTCCTTGCGCAGCGCCGGCAAATACTTCTGATAGACGCCGCGTCCTTCGACCTTTGCCGCGAGTTCCACCATGTGCGAGAAGAACGGTGGCTGCGAACGGTCGAGGTAGTAAGTGCGATTGCCGTTTGGAATATGGCCGAACGTATCGATCATGTACGCGAAGTTGTCGAGCATGTTGTCGACGAGATCTTCGCGGCCCGCTTCCTGCAAGCCCAGCATCGTGAAGTAGGTGTCCCAGTAGTAGCCCTCGCGGAAACGGCCGCCGGGCACGACATACGGCTTTGGCAACGGAATCAGCGAACTGTTCGGCGGCGCGCTCGTGGTCGTGCGGGTGAGGGCGGGCCATAACCAGTTGATGTGCTCACGCAGCGTCTGATTGGCGGGCGGCGTGATGACCGGCTCGCTCGGCGGCGTGAAGTACTGGTTGACGAAGTTCGCCAGCGAAAAACCGGGATTGCTTTTCTGCTGCTGGTAGAGCTGCACGATGGCGGCGGGGTCCGCATTCGGCGTTGCATCGACGAAGGTCTTCTGGTCCGGATAGATCTGCGCCGTTTGCACTGCAACGAAGAGCTCGCCGTACAGTTTGTCTGGCGCGGGGGGCAGCGTACCGCCGACCTGAGTGTCCGCGTGACAGACGGATGACAGGCCGATAAGAAAGGCGAAGCTCGAAACAACGGCCGCGCGATGCAGATATTTCAAACGGGTGGCGGCCCGGGAAGGCTGTGATGGGATGCCGGGCGCGCTGCCGGCACAGCGATTACTGCGCACTTGCGATGACACAATCATGTCTCCTCCTGAGGAATGGACAACAGGATTGGTCTGCCTCTCACACCCTCTTGTTTTGGTGACTGCGTTGGGGCGTGGCTAGCATCGCACAAAACGGAACGCGCTTCAAACTATGCGCGGGGAATAAGGGTCGAGCATCGACAGACACTTTCCCGGGCCGCGCCAACGCGAAAAAATGGTTCGTATGGCGAACCATTAGAACGTGTGGCCTGCAGGCACGGTCGCTCATACCGCTGGCTCGACTTGGAGCCAGACGCCAACACGTTCACCGACGCGCGTCTGGACGGCGTGAGCCTGAAATACCATCAGGTCACGCTTCAAACCGACTACGCGTTGTAGAAGCGTAGGAAAGCCCGTATTTTGCGGGCTTTTCTGCATGATCAACGTGAACCCGCGCTTGCGATCACGTCCCGAGCCAGCGCACAACGAGCGGCATGAGCACAGGCACGACGAAGGCGGTGAACACGCCATTGAGGCCCATGCCGAGCCCGGCGAATGCGCCCATCTGCTCGCTGACCTGGAAGGCCCGCGCAGTGCCGATGCCATGCGACGCAACGCCGAGTGCGAAGCCGCGCACTTCGGGTTCGGCAATTTTCAGCGCGTTCAGAATGGCGCGCGCGAACACGGCGCCGAATACGCCGGTCGAGATGACGAGCACCGCCGTCAACGACGGAATGCCGCCGATCGCCGAAGCGACGGCCATCGCGATAGGTGTCGTCGCGGATTTGGGTGCGAGCGACGCGAGTGTCTGATGCGATGCGCCGAACAGTGCGGCCACGCCAATTGCGGACACGATCGCTGTCAACGAACCGGCGACGAGTCCGCCGATCAGCGGCAACGCGGAGCGGCGCAGCTTCGGCCATTGGCGATAGAGCGGCAACGCGAGCGCGACCGTCGCGGGTCCGAGCAGAAAGTGCACGAATTGCGCGCCCTCGAAGTATGTTGCGTACGGCGTTCCCGTGATTTCGAGCAGCGCGACGAGCAACGCGACAGCGATCAACACAGGGTTGGCGAGCGGATTGAAACGCGCCTTCGCGTACAGCGCCTGCGCGATCAGATACGCGATTAGCGTGATGGTGAGACCGAGCAGAGGACTCGCGGCGAGGTAGACCCAGATCGCGCCGAGCTTGGGAAGCGCGGTCATTATGCGGTCTCCGTGTCAGCGGGACCGCGGCGCTGCCGGCGCATCAACGCGCGCGTGACGAGCGCGGCTACCGCGATAGCCATTGTGGTGCTGACGGCAATCGAGGCGATCACCGCAATGGCGTCGCCGCGAATGCGGCTTGCCGACACCATGATGCCGACGCCAGCCGGAACAAACAGCAGCGAGAGATGCCGCAGCAACTCGAGCGCCGTGGGCTCGATTGCATCGGCCGTTTGCGGACGCATCATCAGGAAGCCGAATAGCAACAGCATGCCGATCACCGGACCCGGCACCGGCAAATGAAACACGTACGAGACGCCTTCTCCGAGGCATTGAAAAGTAAGCAGAGCAGCGAGCGCTCCAAGCATGACGATCTCCAGGGCTCAAAACGGAAATGCGGCCATTGTGTACCATGCGGATAGTTTCGTGGTCCGCGCCAAATGAAGCGCAGCGAAACTCGCCAGAAATAATTCTTTTACCGATTGCGTTGTGGCCGTGGGGTGACATGCCATGCAAATAGAACCGTTTCAAATCGCCGTGCCTGAGCATGACATTGACGATCTTCGCCAACGTATTCGCGCGACGCGTTGGACGCCGGCCACGCCGTCACCGGCCTGGCAGCAGGGCGTCGATTCGCAATGGCTGCGTGAGCTTGCGGGGTATTGGGCGGAACACTTCGACTGGCGCGCGGCGGAGCGCCGTCTGAACCGGCAGCCGCAATTCGTTGCCGACGTGCACGGACAGCGCGTGCATTTCGTGCATCGGCGCGGCTCTGGGCCTGCGCCTTATCCGCTCGTCATCACGCACGGCTGGCCGGGGTCTTTCTTCGAGTTCGAAGCGCTGCTCGACCGGCTATGCGATCCGGCCGCGTTCGAGGGCGATGCCGCCGATGCATTCGACGTGATCGTGCCTTCGCTGCCGGGCTTCGCGTTTTCGCCGGCGCCCGCGCAAGCCGGCATGTCCGCGTTTCAGGTCGCGGATCTATGGGCGTCGCTGATGCATGGCCTCGGTTATCAGCGATTTGGCGCGCAAGGCGGCGATCTGGGCGCGGGCGTTTCGATCGCGCTTGCGGCGCGCCATCCGCAAGTTGTCGACGGCATTCACCTTAACTTCCTGCCGGGTTTGTATGAGCCCGCCATCGGCGCGGCGCAACAGGCATTGACACCGGAAGAAGAGAACTTCCTGCGCGAGAGAAACGAGTGGGCCGCACTCGAAGGCGGCTACGCGCATATGCATAGTACGAAGCCGCTGACGTTGGCGGCTTCGCTGAATGATTCGCCGGTCGGACTCGCCGCATGGATCGGCGAAAAGTTTCGCGCATGGAGCGATTGCCAGGGCGACGTCGAGCGCGTGTTTTCGAAAGACGAGTTGCTGACCAACATATCCCTCTATTGGTACACGCAAAGCATCGGTCCGGCGATGCAGATGTATTGGGAAAGCCGTCTACAGCCCATGCGTTTTACGTGCGGCCAACGCGTCGTGCCGCCCGTCGGCTTCGCTCGCTTTCCGAAAGAGATCAATCGTCCGCCGCGCAGTTGGCTCGAAAGGACCTTCAACGTCGTGCAATGGACGGACATGCCGGGCGGCGGACATTTCGCGGCAATGGAGAAGCCCGATTTGCTTGCCGCCGAGATCCGCAAGTTCTTCAAACCGCTGCGGCGATAGCACGTCAGATCGTGCCGAACAGCGCTCGCGGACGATCCTTCAACGTGCCCGCCAGGAGCCGCAATGCGCTGACGAGCTGATCGCGGCTCGTCGCGCATGCGAGGTTGATGCGCACGCCGTGCTCGATCTCAGACCTGTCCACGGCAAACGCCGACGACGGCATAACCACCACGCCGCGCGCCTTCGCATTCGCGGCGAAATCGTCGGCGCGCCACGGCGGCGGCAATTTCAACCATACGAACATGCAGGCGGGATCGGTCTGCAACAACTCCTGCGGCAGCAGTTCTCGCGCGAGGTCGTGGCGCGCGCGAATCTCGGCGAGTTGCGCGTCCATGATGTGACTCGCGGTGCCGTCTTCAATCCAGATGGAAGCAATCAGCATCGACATCGGCGCGGGCATCCATGCCGTGGTGCGCACGGCCTCCGCACACAGCGCGGCGCTATCGGGCGGACTCAGCAGATAACCGAGGCGCAAACCGGGGGCCAGAATCTTCGAGGTCGCCGCCAGATGAAAGGTCCGCTCCGGACAAAGACTCGCGATGGTCGGCAGACGCTGTGACACGAGCGGCCCATACACATCGTCTTCGATGATGGCCACGTCATGCCGCCGCGCAATATCCACGAGCGCCATGCGGCGTTCGAGACTCATCGTCGTCACGGTCGGATTCTGAAGATTCGGCACGGTGAAAATCGCCTTCACCGGCATGCGCTTGCACACGCGTTCCACTTCGTCGGTGAGCAGCCCGTCGCGGTCGCTCGCAATGCCGACGATCTCAAACTGAAACACCGGCGCGAGCGCTTTCAGCCCGTAATAGGTGAGCTGATCGGCGAGGATCACGCCGTCCGTACCGATCAGGCTGTTCAACACCGCGTACAGGCCATGCTGCGCGCCGCTCGTCACGACCACATTCTCGGCTTGCGGCGTGAAGCCAGGCGCGGCCATCCACTGCGCGCCGGCCGCGCGCGCCCAGGAGGGCCCTTGCGGCGGCTGATATTCCTGTAGTTGCGCATAGCGCGGATCGCGCGGCAATTCCGCCAGCGTGCGCGCGAGGCAGTGCAGAAATTCACCGGTGGCGGGGCGATTGACGGTCAGGTCGATAGCAGTGTTGCTCGCGGCCTGCGTGGGCTCGACGCTCGGCATCGCGCCGCCCGTTACGAGCGAACCGCGCCGCTTGCTGCCGATCACAAGGCCGCGCAACTGCAATTCCTTGTAGGCGCGCGACACCGTGGACACGTTGATGCCCAACTCGGTCGCCAGTTGCCGTTGCGGTGGCAGGCGGCTTCCCGGCGGATAGACGCCGCTGCGAATCTCGCTCTCGATCGAACTGGATACCTCGATGTACGTGGAGCGCTTCACTTGCGCAGACCACCCGTTGGCGCCACGCGTTGCGCCTTTGCCTGAAGCCATAAGAGCAGACATCTCCATACAAAACTACTTTGTCCGCGATTGTGCGGGGTTTTGGCGATTCTATACCAGAGATGGCGACCGCGAGCGCTGATTGATGCGTTTTGGCGGCCGGCTCATCGCGTGCGGCGTGCGGGAACCGTGCGCCTGCCGGGACATCCAGGGAAAATGCTAGGGCCATACAATAAGAGTTTTAATTGCACACAAAAAAATATTGTGTGATTCTGGTGTTATGGCCGGGATGCGGAGCGTTCGATTCTCCGCCTGCATCCAGCCGTTTGCACCCGTCAATTGCGCGTCACCAGGAGAGGCTTTCGATGTCCGTTACACAGTCCGCAGCGAGGCTATGCGTGCCGCCGTCCGTGGCGGCATTGCGCACGCGGCATCTTGCGAAGGGTCGCGAGTGATGCCGGAGATCGCGATCATCGGAGCGGGATTCATCGGACTCGCGAGCGCCGCCGCGTTGATGCGCGACGGCCACCGCGTCACGCTGTTCGATCCCGCGGGCGTGGGGCAGGGCGCGTCGTTCGGCAACGCGGGAACCTTTGCGCACTACGCGTGCATTCCGGTGAACAACCCATCGGTGTTTCGCGATTTGCCGCGCTTTCTGCTGTCGAACGAGAGCCCGTTCCGTTTGCGCTGGACGTATCTGCCGCATCTCGCGCCGTGGCTCGTGCGCTTCATGATGAGCTCGTTGCCGCGCCGTTACGAAGCGAGCGCGGGCGCACTCGCCGCGCTGCTCGATCGCGCGCACGACGGCTATGCACTGTTGCTCGAAGATCCGCAACTCGCGCGCTTCGTGCGGCCGCGCGAGTGTCTTTACCTCTATTCGAGCGCGGCATCCTTTGATGCCGCGCAGGCCACGCTTGCGTTGCGGCGCAAGCTCGGCGTCGCATTCGACGTGCTCGACGGCGCGGCCATCAGAGCGCTCGAACCTTCGCTCGCGCCGATTTTCGAGCGCGGCGTGCTGTTCAGCAATAGTTGGCACTTCTCCGATCCGCAGCGCTTCTTGCAGACGCTTTATGAGCAGCTTGGCGCGCAAGGGTTGAAGCTGGAGCGCGTTGCCGTCGACGGTATCGAGCCTGATGCGCAGGGCGCGAAGCTGAGCGCCGGCGGCGTGACGCGCCAGTTTAGCCATGTGGTTGTCGCGACCGGAGCGCGGTCTGCGCAGTTTGCGCGCCAATGCGGCGATGTTGTGCCGCTCGATACCGAGCGCGGCTATCACGTCCGCTTTCCCGGCGCGCAGCAACTGATTTCGCGCCCGGTCGGCTGGGCCGAGCGAGGTTTCTATATGACGCCGATGGCGGACGGATTGCGCGTGGCGGGCACCGTCGAACTGGCCGGTTTCGGCGATACCAAGAACCGTTCGCTGCTCGACTTGCTGACGTTTTCTTCGCGGCGCGCGTTGCCCGCGCTCGATGCGCCGGACAGCAGCTGGCTCGGCTTTCGTCCGACGCTGCCGGACGGCTTGCCCGTGCTGGCAAGGTCGCGCGCGAGTGCGCATGTGATCTACGCGTTCGGGCATCAGCATCTCGGCGTGACGCTGGCCGGCGTGAGCGGGCGCATCGTCGCGGATCTGATTGCGCAGCGTGCGCCGCCATTGGATCTTTCGCCCTACGCGGCCACGCGCTTTTGATACGGACAGGCATCGCATACGCAAATTTACAGGCTGGCTTCACCGCCGCTAAAGCAGGACGGTCCCGACGCGTCGCGCATCGGATCGCCTAACCATACGGACGCGCGACGTCATATCTCGCCAGGAGTGCATCATGAATCGCCGCTATTGGTTGTTGAGTGCCACCGTGTGTGCGCTCGCCGCATATCTGCCGTCTTCATGGGCAGACGACGCTCAGGTCGTGAAGATAGGTTTTGTCGGACCGTTGACGGGGCCCGTTGCGCGCGTCGGCAAAGATTTGCAGTACGGCGCTCAGCTGGCGCTCGACGAAGAGAACGCGAAGCATCCGACGGTCGGCGGAAAGCCCGTTAAATTCGTGCTCGACGTACAGGACGACCAGGCCGATCCGCGCGTCGCGATTCAGGTCGCGCAGAAGCTCGTCGACGATGGCGTGGTCGGCGTGATCGGTCATTACAACTCGGGCTGCAGCATTCCGGCGTCGACGGTGTATCACCAGGCGAACCTCGCGATGATCACGCCGGGCTCGACCAATCCGCAACTCACCAAGCAGGGCTTCAAGAACGTGTTTCGCACCATGGGGCACGACGGCATTGGCGGCGTGGTGGCGGGGCATTTCGTGGTTGAGCAGATGAAGCCCAAGCGCATCGCGATTATCGACGACCGCACTGCATTCGGCCAGGGTCTCGCGGATGCGTTTGAAAAAGGCGTGAAGGAAGCGAAGGGCACGATTGTCGACCGTGAATTTACCAACGACAAAGCCGTCGATTTTCGCGCCATTCTCACGACGCTCAAGAGCAAGAACGTAGACCTGATTTTCTTCGGCGGGCTGGATGAGCAAGGTGCGATGCTGATCAAACAGATGCGCTCGCTCGGCATGAACGCGCAACTGTTCGGCGCCGGCGCGCTGAAGAGCAATGCGTTCCTGCAAATCGCGGGAAGCGCTGGGGACGGCACCGAGGATCTGGAACCGGGACCCGCGCTCGACAAGCTTCCCGCCGCGCAGGAGTTCGGCAAGCGCTACAAGGCCCGCTTCAAACAGGATGTCGAACTCTATGCGCCGTTTGCCTATGACGCCGCGCTCGCCATGATAAAAGCGATCCACAGCGCCGATTCTCTGGATCGTGCGAAGATCGTCGAAAGTCTGTCGAAGGTCGCCGTCACGGGCGTGACGGGCCATATCACGTTCGATCCTTATGGCGATCTCATCAAGCCGCCCTACACGCTGTTCCAGGTTCAGCAAGGTCAATGGAAGAGCCTGAAAACCGTAGGCGGCAGCGGCGTTTAACGCTCAGACTCGGGCAAGGTACGAGGCGTACGCGGCGCTATGCCGGCGACGCCTCGAAAAAACCGTGATACCGGAAGTTGCGTGGGCTCGCCGGTTCATCGAGGCACACGCCGGCGCCCACTGATAGCAGCGTCTCCACCGTCACGCCGCGGTTCGACATGAACGTCCATTGCGGCGATGCGTCACGCGCATCCGGCGTCGCGCCAATCCGCTCGAGCGCCGTGCGCAGCGCACTGCTTTCCGGCGCATGGATGACGAAGCCCTCGTTTGCAAGAGCGGCATGAGTCACCGCCAATTCCTGACATAGACGCATGCGCAACGGCGCCTCGAGTTCAGTCGCGCGACGCGACTCTTCGATCCATCGCCGTGTCGTTTCGTCCACGAGCACGCCTTGCCGTTGCAGCGGCTTGCGCTGCCACGCTTCGACAGGACACGCCTTGTTTTCAGGCGTCAGCGAAACAAACGGATTGATCTCCGCGGGATAGATGCGGCACACGAGCGGTCTCTCGTCATAGATGCCGCACAGCATGTCGGCGCGAAGATTGGGACACGCGCCTGCGAACGCGGCCACAAGAATGACGGAGACGCGAACGGGCAGCGATCCGCTCATCGCCGGTGTTGAGCGCGCTCTCTTGTAGCTCGCTTGCGCGTTGCCCGGTTCGGGTTCGGCCGGCCAGGGAATGGCCTCGCAGATCAGTTCCATCTGGCCGCCTCGCGCGAGCCAGTCGCTCGCTTCAGCCAATGTCAAGGGCAGGCGTAAATCGTGGCAGCACTTGCCGCACGCGGTGCATTCGAAATCGATGTCGTCCACCCGGATTTCCTTTTTTAAATTCGACGTTCGGCTTGGTCGCGCGAACGACGAACTTCTGACAGCAGGCCGCGGAAAAAAGAATGGCACAAAAGTCTTGACACCGCTCGCCGAGCCTCTATAGTTCACCACATGGTGAAGTGTCCTGTCAGTCAACTCGATCGTACATTTTCCGCGCTGGTGGATCCGACCAGGCGGGCCATCCTCGCTCGTTTGGAGCGGGAGCCTGGGCTTTCCATCACGGAGATCGCGCGCCCGTTGCCGCTCAAGTTGCCCGCCGTCATGAAGCACCTCGATGTGCTGAGCGACGCGGGTCTGATAACGCGTGCAAAGCACGGCCGAACCGTGTCGGTCGAGCTCGTTGCCGCTCCGATGGAAGAGGCGATGGCGTGGTTGAAACGCTATGAGCGGTTCTGGTCCGCGAGCCTCGACCGGCTTGCCGGTTTTGTCGAAGGAGAAGAGTGAATGATCCAGCAAAAGCACAGTTTGACCATCGTGCGCCGCCTCAAGGCGCCGCCGCACAAAGTGTATGCAGCGTGGACCCAACCTGAGTTGATGGCGCGTTGGTGGGGACCGGACGCCGGACCTGTTTTGAGCGCCGAAGCCGATCCGCAAGTGGGTGGCCGTTTTCGCGTCGTGTTTCAGACGCTCGATGGCGAAACGCATGACTGCCGCGGCGAATATCGGGAAGTCGAGACGGACCGCAAACTCGTGTTTACGTGGGAATGGGTCACGTTGCCCGAGCGCCGCTCTCTCGTGACGATCACGCTGCGTCCAATCGACAACGGCACTGAGATGAACTTCACGCATTCGCAGTTCTTCGACGAGGCCGCGCGTGACGGTCATGACGCCGGCTGGAAGGGCGCATTCGAGAAGCTGGATGCATTGATCGCCGAACTGGGCAACAAGGGCGTTTGAAGAGGCCGCCTCGAATGACGTGAACTGACGTGGACTGAAGTGAACTGATATGGAGACATCATATGAAGCTTTATTATTCCGAAACGCTGGCGCCGCGCAAAGCTTGTGCGGTGGCAAAATATTTAGGTTTGCCAATCGAATACGTCTATGTCGACCTGGGCAAAGGCGAACACACTAC
Source organism: Paraburkholderia rhynchosiae (assembly GCF_002879865.1). Classification (GTDB taxonomy): domain Bacteria; phylum Pseudomonadota; class Gammaproteobacteria; order Burkholderiales; family Burkholderiaceae; genus Paraburkholderia; species Paraburkholderia rhynchosiae. The sequence continues at coordinate 113,573 of NZ_PNXY01000010.1, read as the reverse complement.
GCCGGCTTATCTCGCGCTCAATCCGAACGGCAAGGTGCCGTGTCTAGTCGACGGCGAAAGAAGCATCTGGGAGGCCGACGCGATTATTTGCCATCTCGCACAGCGCGCAGAATCGCCGCTGTGGCCGCGCGGCATGCAACAGCAGACCGATGTGGTGCGCTGGTTGAGCTGGAATAGCCAGCATCTGTATCGCCACAGCGGTTCGCTTTATTTCGAACATCTGATTAAACCGGCAATCGGTCTGGGAGCGCCGGACAGTGCGAAAGTCGCCGAAGCGCAAGGCTGGTTTCGCAAGCATGCGGGCGTACTGGATCGACACCTGAAGGACCGCAAATGGCTGCTTGGCGATGAGTTGAGCATCGCCGACTTTTCGGTCGCCGTCCCGCTGCCTTATGCGGCAAGCGCAGCGATGCCGCTCGAAGAGTTTCCTGAAGTGACGCGCTGGCACGATAGGCTGAACGCACTCGAAGCGTGGCGCAATCCGTTTCCGTCAAGGCCGGCGCACGCTGCGGCGACCGCCTGAGAATGTTCATGTGCTGCGCGATCGTTGCTTTGACGATGACCTTGCTGGCGAGCTGGCGCAGCGTATCGGACACGCTTTCGGGCACGCTTGCCGGCCGCGCGGGACGACTGCGCGGGACGACTGCGCGGCCTCTCAATCGTGATATTTGCTATCGGTGCCGCGGCTGAGTCCGCAGTGGCGGCGGCATTCTCATCGGCTCGTTGAACTCGATAAATAAATAAGCTGACGCACATCAAATCCCTGCATTTGAAGTCCACAACCTCGCCTCCCGCCTTTAACACATCCCGCTTCGAAGAAATAAAAGATTTTTCGTAATCCAGTGCGGGAAAGCCGGTATTTAGAGTATGAGCTCAATGGGATTACTTAAGGCATTCGCGTTGCATACATTGCGCCTCTATTCGAGAAAGATTGTGAAAGGAAGTTGACACGATAACGTTTGCCAAACTAGGCTACGCACTGTCGTCGAAACTGATCATGGCTCTGTCGTTCTGTCCGCAAATGCGGCCTGGCAGCGCTTTGCCAGTCGATCGGAAACACGACTTTAATCGTCATTCTGAAAGTTTTGTAATAACAGTCATTGCGCTTAAAAAACAGCCACTAGTGCTGATGGTTTAACCCGTCCATATATTCTCGCTAGCAATTCGGTGCTGGTGCGGGAGACCTTTTTCGCTGAAAAGAGAGAAACACGGCTGAAGTGACTCAACGCGCTTTCTTTATACCGATATTGTCAGTCGAGGATTAAAATGCGTATAAATTTCCGATTGCAGGTGCAGTGCCTGGCGTTAGCCGGAATAATGGTAATGGCCGGCTGCGGTGGAGGAGACGGCTCCGCTTCATTGACCAGCAGATCCGCGCAAGGTCCGGCGGCGGCGTCCGAAGTCGCACTGGTGCCGCCGGCGAGTCCGGTGCTCGCGGACACGTCGATCAACAAGACCGCGTCGCCGGTGGAATTGCCTGACACGGTCATGCCGGTCAACTACAAGCTGTGGTTCCGGCCGAACCCGGCGCTGTCGTCGTTCGACGGCCGCGCGGATGTGCAGATCAAGGTGCTGAAGGCGGTCAATGCGATCACGATTGCCGGGCACCGCATCAAGTTCACCAACGGCACAATCACGCTTCAACCTGGCAATATTCCGTTGATCGCCACGCCGCAAGACGACGGCGACTTCTATCAGCTTCGGCCCGTGAGCGGCCAGATCGCGGCCGGCAACTACTCGCTGCACATGGAGTGGAGCGGCTTCATCAACTTCAAGAGCTATGACGATCCGGTCGCGAAGACAGGCGGCAGTTGCGGCGAAGATCAATATCCGGGATGCTCCGCTGCGGAAGGTGTATTCCGCGTCGATCTGAAGGCGACCGATGGCACCACGAGCGGCGCGATTCTCACGCAAGGCGAGTCGAATCTCGCGCGGCAGTGGTTCCCAGGCTGGGACGAACCGGCGTTCCGGCCCACCTATGAGGTGAGCGCGGAAGTGCCGCAGAACTGGAACGTGGTCTCCAACGCGGCGGAGAAGCCCGCAGTGAATGTGGATAGCGGCTACAAGCTCGTGTCGTTCGAAAAGACGCCGCCGATGCCTTCGTATCTGCTCTTCTTCGGCGGCGGTCAGTTCGATATTCTCGAGGACGACTTCACGAGTCCGCTGCCTGACGGCAAGGGCTTGCATCTGCGCATTTTCACGCCGCCCGGCATGCGTGACTGGGCCAAGCCGGCGATGCAGCAGACCAAGCAGGCGCTCGATTACTACTATCGCTATACCGGCATCGCGCTGCCGCTCACCAAGTTCGACACGGTCGCCGCGAACGACGCGTTCAAGGAACAGAAAGACCTGAACTTCGGCGGCATGGAGAACTGGGGCGCGATTCTCGAATTCGCCGACGACATTCTGCCCGCGCCGGGCACGAGCATGTCCGATTACGGCGTGACCGTGCTCACGCACGAAGCGGCGCACCAATGGTTCGGCGATCTCGTCACACTCGACTGGTGGGACGATGTGTGGCTAAACGAATCGTTCGCCACGTTCTTCGAGAACAAGACCAAGGTGCGTTTCTTTCCCGACCGTTTTAGCTGGGTTGACGACGTGAAGAACAAGTACGCTGTGATCAAGGCCGATCTGAAGTCGACCGCGTTTCCGGTGCAGCCCAATTTCAACGGCTGGGCGTCGAACGACTTCGTGTTGAGCGCGAGCGCCTTCACGTACGACAAGGGCGGCCATGTACTGAAGATGCTTGAGAACTACCTCGGCGAAGAAACAATGCGCCGCGGCTTGCAGCAGTATCTCGCCGACTATTCGCTTGGCAATGTGACGCCGAGGCGTCTGTGGGATGAGCTGGCGAAGGCGAGCGGCGAGCCGATGGTCGCGATCGGCGACAGTTTCGTGCGGCAAACCGGTGTGCCGTTGATTTCTCTCGATACGCAATGCGATCTGACGTCGAACCAGACCGTGGTGACACTGAAACAGGCGCCGTTCCCGAATCAGAATCAGTATCCGGGAACGCAGTGGACCGTTCCATTGACGCTCGCTTATGGCGACGGGCTGACCTCGCGCAAGACCGTCGCGATGAAGGACCTGCAAACGCAGGTGCGGCTGAACGGCTGTTCCGCGGTGCTCGCGGATCCGAGCGGTCTCGACTACTACGTGACGAACTACAGCAACAACGCGTGGAGTCAGTTGCTCGCGCAGAGCAATGCGCTGAAGGATCCGGTTCTGCTGACGAGCCTGCAACTCGAAGCAAAGCTGCTGGTCGCGAATGGCCTTGCGGACCCCTCGCGTGAGACGAGCATCGGCTCGCTCAGCGCCGCCAATGCAACCGTTGCGCGTCAGTTGATGACGACCGCGCCGACGACGCAATCGCTGCGTCCGGCGATCCGTTATCAGGGCCAACTCCGGCAGAAGCCGAAGGGGCAGTAAGCGCGAACCAAGCAAAGTTCGCCAGTTCTAAACGACAATACCGTGGCCCGCATTCTTCGCAGGATGCGGGCCACTGCGCTATTACGCCATCACGTTTGTCTGCCGTGAACTCGCGCCGCAGCGGGAATAAAACCCGCGCGACGGCGGTCATGCCTGACGAAACGAGCCCGAAGGACGCTGGATAAGCCAGCGCCCGTCGGCGGCTCTTTATCGTGGAGGCCTACATGTCATCACATTCATTCGATCTGTCGCGGCGCGGCGCGCTGAAATGTCTCGCGTTCGGCGGCGCGGGCACGCTGTTCGTTCTCGCGGGCGGCGTTCTGACGCCGGTGCACCTCGCGCTGGCCGCCGACGCGAAATCGTCCGCGGCAAACGGTGTGCCGCTTTTCCTGCAAATCAGCGATACGCACATCGGCTTCAACAAGGAAGCCAATCCTGACGTTGCAGGCACGTTGAAGCAGACCATCGAGTTCGTCAACGCAATGCCCGTCAAACCCGCGCTGGCCATTCATACCGGCGACATCACGCATCTTTCGAAAGCGTCTGAATTCGATCTCGCCGCGCAGTTGCTGTCGGGTATGCAAATTACGGAGCTACATACGGTGCCCGGCGAGCACGACGTAACCGACGGGCCGGGAATCGAATACTTCAGCCGCTTCGGTAAACCGTCTAATAACAAGGGTTATTACAGCTTCGATCATAACGGCGTGCACTTTGTGGGCCTCGTCAACGTGATGCACTTCAAGCCGAACGGCCTCGGCAGTCTTGGCGACGAACAACTCGAGTGGCTCGAAAGCGATCTGAAGGGACGCTCATCGAGCACGCCGGTCGTCGTTTTCGCGCATATGCCGATGTGGACGATCTACGAGCCATGGGGATGGGGCACCGGCGACGCGGGCCAGGCCATGAGCTATCTGAAGCGCTTCGGCTCGGTCACTGTGTTGAACGGCCATATCCACCAGATTATTTCGAAGGTGGAGGGCAACATTACTTTTCACACCGCACGTTCGACCGCGTATCCGCAGCCTGCGGCGGGCAATGGTCCGGGCCCCGGCCCGTTGACCGTCGCGAGCGATCAGCTTCCCAGGATGCTCGGCGTGACGAGCGTGACGATCGCGCGTCATCCGCTGAAGTCGACGCTCGCCGACGCGACGTTGGTCTCGTAGCAAGCGCTTTCAACTGGAGCAAGTACTTTCATGGAACCCGCGTCAGCGCCAGGCGCCGGCCGGGTCGACAGGAGATCAGTCATGCCAGATAATTTCATTCGCCGAGTGCTGCCGGGCTTTCTTACCAGTGCCGCCTTTTTTGCAGGCGCAAGCGCGCTTTCGTTGGCATGGGCGGAAGCCCCCAACGCGGTAGTCATCAGGAACTTCATGTTTTCGCCAATGGCTCTCACCGTCAAAGCGGGAGCGACGGTGACGTGGAAAAACCTCGATGGCGAGCCGCATACCGTGGTCAACGACGCCGGCATGTTCCGCTCCGCGGCGCTCGATCAGAACGACACGTATCAGTTCAAATTCGACAAACCCGGAGTCTACAACGTGTTTTGTGGCATTCATCCGAACATGAAAGAGACCATCACCGTTCAATAATTGGGAATGCGCGCTTAATGAATTGGCGAGCGTTCCATTGTTGCCATAGCGCTTTTTCGCCGAAATATCGTCGGCACGCGCCAGCACTGCGACGGGGCCGCCGAGCAGCGGCGCGCCGGCAATTCGCCGGCCTCGCACTAGCAAGTCTCACTCTTCGGCGCGCACAAGCTGGCGGCAAAAATTCCTCGATTTAGTGGATAGCGCAACCATGTCCGCGCAGAAGGCCGCGGTGGTTTTAGCAGGGTCGGAAGCGTCCATCGCGGCCTGCTTACCCAGGCGTGCTTATTGCATAGTAGTTGGCCGCCCCGAGCCTGCCGGCGGCTTCACCGCCATGGCTGACGGGGCTTTGCGCTCGCGCTGGCCGAACTCGACGGACGGCGCGTTGTCGCAAATGCATGGAGCGTTGAACGTTTTACCCGTTTTCCAGACCTGAATGCGTTGTGCCGAACAGACGTCGTAAGCAGAACGTAGTCGTGTTGTCGCTACCGGACGAGAGCGTTACATTCTTCCAGCAGCGTTTGCATCGACCGTGCGAAATTGTGTGACCCAAGCCTGATGGAGCGTCAGACGGAAGAATTGCGGAGCGTATTGCGATGTACAACGATCCCGACTTGCCTCATGTCCGCGGACATAGCGACCATGCAGGCTTCGAAAGCGGCGACCTCGAAGGAACGAGCGCGGCGCCGGCCCGGTTCGGACGTCTCGCGCTGTGCGTAGCGGCGGCGAGCGCACTCGCGTTCGGCGTGGTCGGCACGGTGGCGTACGGCGTCTGGTTCAACAGCGACCAGCAGACATACGCCGAGGCCATCGCCCGCGCGCGCCAGGCGTTGAGAATGCCCGCATCGGGCAATACGGCCGCCGTGCTGGCGAAATCGTCGCCTGAAGCCGGTAGTTCAATCGCCACGACGGCACCCTTCACAACGCCGCCTTCAGCAACGGTAGCGACGGCGCCAATCGCGACGCCTGCAATATCCGCGGCGCCGCTTGCGACGTCAGCCATCAACGCCTTGGCGGAAAGACCGGGCATCGACGCGAGCGCGCGAGCGGACACGCCTGTGCTGCTGAACCTTCCAGCGCTTCCCGCGGAATCCGTAGCCTCGACCGCTGAAGCGGACCGGAAACCGTCAGTGTGGTCAGGGCAAGTCACACGCGCTCCGCAGGCCGAAGCGCTCGCGGACAATCTCGCCGATGCCACCGCCGCTGCAGCCGAGCCGGCCGCTTTACTTCGCCCAATGCCGCGCGCGACGAGTACCCCCGAACCTGCCGCGCCGCAACTCGCATCGACGCGGTCCGTCAAGGAAGCGAGATACGCGCAGCCGGAACGGCGCGCTTCAGCGACCAGCCCGCGGCGCAAAAGCAATCTGTTTGCAAGGATGGGTTCGTTCTTTCGACGCGTGAGCTATCGACAACATGGCAGTGGAAGCCAGCAAGACCTCTACTCGCATCCCTGAGCCGCTTTTAGCCTTGCGCCCGGGCCCACCGCGCGCTAACGGATGGCGCCTCAGGCACGGTCCCGCCACGGTCGCCGTGGCGTCGCTGCTGTGCCTGCTGATCGGCCTCCTGTATCTTGCGATGCAGATCAGAGCCGCGTTTTCAGATCAGGTCAAACAGGAATACGCAGCCCTCGTGCTGGAAGCGGTCGAGCGCGCGGAAACCGCTCGTGCGCGTGTCGGCGCGTGGGAGCAGGTGCCGGGCGCGCATGAGAGCGCGGCCGACGGCTATCGGCAGGCGCGCGCCGAACTCACGCGGCGTCTCGCGTCGCTCGCGGCGCTGGTGAATGCGAGCCCCGCTGACGCGCCGCATATTCCGTCGTCAGTGTTATTGCCCGATGCCACGCTCGCCGACATGGATGCGTTGTTGAGCGACGCGTCATCCTATTGGCACGCGCAACGCGACGCCGATAGCGCCGACGTGCGCAAGCGGATCACCCACGTCGCGCGCGTGTTGATCGCGGTGGCGGCGCTGCTCTTCTGCATGCTGATCACCGCGCTCGGCATGTACGCCAAACGTAACCGCCAGTTGGCCGGTCAGTCGGACGAATTCCAGCACGCGGCGCTGCACGATCCGATGACCGGTCTCGCGAACCGGCGCAAACTTTTTGCCGCGCTCGAAGATGCCGCGACGCAAGCGCGAATTTATGCGACGCCCGTGAAAATGGCGGTGCTGTACATGGATCTCGACGGCTTCAAGCAGGTCAACGATTCGCTCGGTCATCGCGTGGGCGACGAGTTTCTGATCGCGGTCTCGCAACGCTTTCGTCAATCGGTGCGCCGGCACGATATTGTCGCGCGGATCGGCGGCGACGAATTCGCAGTGCTGGTGCGCGAGTTTTCCGCGGATGAAGAACTGGGCGAGATCGCGCAGCGCCTGATTGCCTGCGTGGTTCGCACGGACGAGCAGATGGGCATGGGCATGGTTCGCGCGAGCATCGGCATTGCGAGCTATCCCGATCTCGTCGACGATTATCGCCGCCTCGTGGCCGCCGCCGACGAAGCAATGTATCAGGTCAAGCGACGCGGCAAGAACGGCTACGCGTTCGCATCGCGCCCTCGCTAAGCACCTAGGCGCAGAACAGAAAAAGCCGGCGCGCGATGCGACGGCTTCCCCAATGGGCGCCCAAGCGCGTCGACTTCAATGCGCCGATGCGTGCGTACGCTCGACGCGCCCGCTTTGCGTCATCGCGCTAACAATGACGAAGACGATCACGTTGACTGCCAGCGCGATAAAACCGATGTTGACGTCCTTCAACGCGTCAGGCAGAAACGGCATCAATTGCCCGATGGTCAGGTGCATCGTCGTGGTGATCGTGACCACCGCGACGCCCGCGACAATGCCGCAAAACGCGCCTTGCTTCGTCGCCCGGTTACGCGGGAACAGGCTGCAGATCACCGCAGGGAAGAGCTGCGTCACGAAGCTGTAACCCATCAGCAGCAAAGCCACGATGGTCTCGCCGCCGTGCAGCGTGAAGGCGACCGCGACCAGCGCGACGACCGGCACGAGGATGCGCGCCAGGTTCCCCACGGCGGCGTCAGACGCGTTGCGGTTCAACATGCCGCGATAGACGTCGTTCGCGAGTAGCGTGGAGGCCGACGTGAGAATCATCGAGCCGGGCACTAGCGCAGTCAGAATGCCGGCTGCGCCGATCACGCCGACGAACCACGGGTCGAAGGTCTGCAACGACAGACGGAACAAAGACAGATCGATGTCGCCGCCCTTCAGGCCCGGCACTTTCAACGTGGCCGCGAAGCCCACGAAGAACACGAACAGCAGGATCAGCTGGTACAGCGGCAGCACCATCGCGTTGCGGCGGAAAATGCGCTCGTCCTTCGCGGTGAAAATCGACCCGAACGTGTGCGGCCACATAAAGAAGCCGAGCGCCGTCAGCAGCACGGTGGACTGGAACCACGTCACGCTCGAACCCTTGGCGGGGAAGGTCAGGAAGCCGGGGCGGGCGGCGTCGATTGCATGGAACATTTCGCCGAGGCCGCCGTAGTAGTGCAGCGGCAGATAGATGCCGAGGAATAGCACGATGGCAAGAATCAGCAAATCCTTCACGACCGAGTTCCAGGCCGAGCCGCGCACACCGGAGACAATCACATACACGGTGACCACCGCGGCGCCGATCCATATCGCGGCCGTCGACGGAATCGCGCCATATGAAGCGGTCGCCACGATGATGCCCAAGCCCTTCAGTTGCAGCACGAGGTAGGGAATCAGTGCGGCCACGCCAACGAGCGCGACGAGCGTTCCCAGCGCGGGGCTCTCGTATTTGCGGGTAAAAAAGTGCGGCTGCGAAACGAGACGCTGCTGTTTTGCGTAACGCCAGATTGGCGGGAGCATCCAGTACGACAGAATGTACGCGAGCGTGCCGTACGCGAGGATGTAATAGACGGGCGCGCCCTTGCCGTATGCAAAGCCGCTACCGCCGAGGAACGTGAAGGTCGTATAGATTTCGCCGGCCATCAGCAGGAACACGAAGGCCGTGCCGAAGCTGCGGCCGCCCACGGTCCATTGCTCGAGGCTCATGTCGTGGCCATGCTTCGCGCGCACGCCGAGAAAGAGCGCGAACAGCGTGATGGCCGCAATGATGACGAGTGCGCTCATGGGCGGACCTCCTCGCCATCAGCGGCGATATGTCGGTTGGACGGGTCCAGACGGTAGATGATCGCCATGATGATCGAACTCAGCACCACCCATGCGACGATCCAGCCCAGCACGAACGGCATGCCGAACACGAGCGGCTCGACACGGTTCACAAACGGGACACCGAGCAGAATGCCGATGAACGGCAACGCGGCGAGTACACGAAGCAACATTGGGCAACTCCTCGAACGGTAAGTACCTCTCGTTGAAAGTTCAGCTTCGCTGGCGACTGTATGCCTGATGCTTCGGTCGCGTAAAGTAAGTCAAAAAAGTGTAGGCTTTCTGAAAGTTGTGGGCGCATCGATCAGCGTTTCATTTTTGTGTAGCGTTGCATCAGCGGTTCACTCCTTGTTGCGCCGCAGCGCACGATGGCAAGACGCCGCCGCCGCGCACATGCATGCTGCCGGCGTTTTTCACGGTTCTCTATCGCGCCGCGATATGATTTTGGCCACGCAACGCGAGCATCGTCCGGATGGTTCGGCGCTTCCAGTTTCTATCAACATGATGCGGCGTGCCTACTGTGCAGCAGTCGGGATGCCTGGGCCGCCGCCGCTCGACACGGATCGCATATGGTCGAAAGTCTGATCTCGGACATTCTGTTTGGCTTTACCGGGCTGATCAGCATCATCAACCCTATTGGCATTGCTTTTGTTTTCCTGGACCGGACTGCTTCGTTGACCATCGAAGAGCGCAACGCGCTCGCGAGAAAGATCGCGATTAACGTCGTGTGCGTGCTGCTGGTGGCGTTTTTTATCGGCACGCCGATCCTGCACTTCTTCGGCATTTCGATGGAGGCACTGCGCATCGGCGGCGGACTCGCTGTCGCGGTCGGCGGCTGGCAAATGCTGAATGCGCCCGACACGCAGCCGGCCGAACAGCCGACCGTAAAGCGTGTGGATGCGGAGAACGCGAAAGCGAAGGCGTTTTTCCCGCTGACGATTCCGCTGACCACTGGGCCCGGCTCGATTGCCACGGCCATTGCGCTGACGGCGAACCGCACGCATAAGCTCTCGGAGTTCGTGCTGTCGAGCATCGCGTCGGTCGTGATCTCACTCACGGTTGCGCTCACCGTCTATGTGATCTATAGCCGCGCGGTCATCTTCGCGAGATATCTCGGCGTGGAAGGCACCAAGGTGGCGATGCGCGTGTCGTCGTTTTTACTGCTGTGCATCGGCGTGCAGATCATGCTTACCGGTTTCTCCGAATTCCTGATTCCTATCGCGACGATGCAGCCGGTAGCCAAATAGGTGACAGTGAAGTACCAGCGAGGTACAGCGCGAAAATCAACGCACGAGCAGCATCGAACTCAACACGGAGAACACCGTGGACGGCAACTCTGCGAGACGGCTGACCTCCACATTGTGCGGATAGAAGTCCTCGACGGCGTCGGTCAGCACGCCAATGCCCACCAGTTCGATGCCGCGCTTGCCGATCGCCGCGACGCGTTCGCGCAGATCGCTGCGCAGCACCTGCGGGTCGCCGTCGCCGGTCGACGGATAGCCGTCCGAGAACACGATCAGCATGCGCCGCTCGGCCGGATGATCGGCGAGCCGCGCGGCCGCCCATGCCAGCGCCTCGCCGTCCGGATTCTCGTGGCCGCAATCGATCGCGGCTATGCCGCTCAGATCGGTCGCGCCAAAGCGCTTGTACACCTTCAGATCGAGCCGCTCGACGAAGCGGTTATAGCGCCGCAAATCGGCGCCGGCCGCGCGCTGCCGCTCGTATAACTGCTTCATCGGCGCGGATTCGAGCGAGCAGTAGCCGAGCACTTCGCAATCGAACGATAACTGCGTGAGCGCATCGCAGAGCGCGCTTGCACACAGCCGCGCGAGTTCGATCTTGCGGCCCGCCATCGAACCGCTGCGGTCGATCAGCAGCGTAATCGCAACGTCGCGTCCCTTGGACGGCCGCTGCGTGCGGAACGGCGTGCGATAGCCCGGCGAAGTCGCGAGCCGCGCCAGCGCCGTGTGGTCGATCTCGCCGCGCTCCTGCTCGCGACGCCAGCGGGTGCGCTCGTCGGCGCTCAGCGCGCGTTCGAGCTTCTCCTTGAGCGGCGCCGTGTCCGCGCGGGCCTGCGCCCGCAGCTCGCGCCATGCGGCGTTGTCGCCCTGGCCGGTGAGATCGGCGATCACGTCGAATTCGGTGGCGAGCGGGATCGAAAGTTGGGGCCGCGCGAAGTCGCGCGGCGTGCCCGCTGCGCTGTCCGAACTAGCGGACGGCTGCCGTGCGTCGGCGAGAGATTGCCCCATGCCCACCGCGTTTTCCGCTTGCGAGCCGCCGCTTCGGTCGGACGGCGGCGAGGCAGCGCTCTCGTGATTGGGGAGCATCGCGTCGTCATCGAACGACGCGAACGATGCGGCTGCCGTGTCCGTTTCGATATCCTCGACGGGGCCGGCGGTGAATGTCATGGTGTTGACATCGCCTGCGGACAACGCGCGCACGCGGTCCACCAGGGCTTGCGCCGTCGCTATGCTATGCGCGGTCGAAACGCTCGCGCGGGCCTGCACGAGAATATCCTGCGCGGCATGCAACGCAGCCAGCAGTGAGTGGCTTGCCTCGGTCGCGCTGGGCTTTTCGTCCCACAGCGTGCGCTCGACCAGCCATACGAGCCCGTCGCGCCAATGTAGCGTTGGCCAACGCTGCTGCGCGCGCTCGGCGGCATGCGCGCGCAATTTGCCGATGAACCAGCGCGCGCCCGGATATTCGTCGAGCAGTTGAGCGCACACGCGACGGTCGTCGATCACTTGGGCGAGATTCGCCGCGACGCCCGACGGCAACGTGTCAAGTTGCGCGAGCGACGCATGCTTCGCGCGTGCCACGAGCAGATCCAGATAGCCAATCAGCACATCGCGCTCGATGCCGCCGTTCAGCTCGTAGTCGGGTATCACGATGCGGCCAGGCTCGACGCGCGGACCATCCGGACTGAACGCGACCGTCACGCCGTATTGTCCCGTCAGCACGCGGGCTATCTTGCCGAGCGTGGATTCGAACGCGAAGCCGCGCGTGTCCCGCGTTTGCCTCGGAGCATGCCTTGCGTTCATGGCGCGCGTCAGCCCGCCGGCGCAATGTGATGGCGAATGATGCCTCGAATCAACGCGGCGTCTTCGGGGCTCACCTTCGCATAGATCGCCGGGCCCGCGGCGCGTTCGGGGTCGCCTGTGCGCAGCATCAGCTCGGCCCAGTCGAGCAGGCGCCGGGTCGAGAACGCGCTCGACAGGTCTTCGCGTGCGAAGGCCGCGCGGCAGTCGGCGGCAATCGCGGCGAGCGTCGCGGCCAGCGCGCGCGTCATGTGCGGCGCCAGCGTGCGGATCAACACATCGGTTTCTTCAGCAGGCGACAGATAGTCGAGCAGATACACGCGCCAGCGATCGAGAAACGCCTCGTTCATCAGATTCGCGCCCTGGTACAAATGGCGGAACTGACTCATCGCGCCCACCGCGTTCGCGGTGGCGAACAGCCGAAACGATGGATGCGGTGCGACGATCTCATTGCCTTTCTCTTTCAGCACGAGACGGCCGTGCGGTTCGAGCACCGCGGTCAGTGCCGCGAGAATCGACGGCTCCGCAAAATCGATTTCGTCGACGATCAGCCACAGGCCCTCGCGCATCGCGGTCGGCAGCACGCCGTCGACCCATAGCGTTTCGCCGCCCTTGACCGTCCAGAAGCCGACAAAATCGCCGACGGTCGTCTGGCCGTTCATGTTCGAGCGCAGCACGCCGTGATGCGAACGCGCGGCGACCTGTTCGATCAGACTGGTCTTGCCCGCGCCCGTGTGACCGATCAGCATCACGCGCCGGTTTTCCACGATGTCTTCGAGAATGTCGTTAAAGCGCATCGAAAACAGATACGCGGGATTGATGCGCGGCACGAGCGGATTGTCGACACCGCAACGCACGTCGACATGACCGATGCGCACGCTCGTTTCATGCTCTTCACGCTGCCGGTGTTTGGCCGCCGAGGCCAGCGCCGCGGCGCGCTGCAACTCCGGCATGAAGGCGAGGCGATCAGCCGCAGACGCGGACGTTTCGCCAGCGGCATCGGCGGATTGCATCGCGAAGCCCTCGCGGCGCCATTTCTTCAGCTTCGCTCGCAGATTTTCCGCATCGACCACCAGGTCCATATCGACGGCACCCGGTCGGTCGCCTTCATCGACGCCATGTTCGAGCCGGTACGTCTCGGGCCGGTCCGCCACAGTCACGCGCCACCACTGCGCACCGGTCTCTGTCGCGCGTCGATAATGGCCAAGGTATTCGTCTTCGATCAGATCGGGCGCATTCATGGGGATTTGATGGGTGAAAGTGAAACCTTATAAAGCCGCAACGCATTCCATCTGGCTTCATGCCGATTGAGCCGCTATCTTAACTTGGCCGGCTTTCGATTCGCCGATGCAATGCCTGCGCGTGAAATCGAGTGCACGCGTCGCAAAAGTCTATTGCGCGAAACGAATAGTCGGTGAAGCGCCTATCGCCTATAGTTCGGCGGCAACGCGTGTAGTCTTTCAGCATCGCGCTCGCCGCCCGTTTGGCTCATCCCCGCAGTTCGCTTTGCTCCGTGCTTTGCCCCATGCTTTGCCCCGTACAGCGTCACAAGAAACTCACGGCAAGACAATGAGACTACACATAAAACTGGTGACCGCTCTTGCGGTGGCAAGTCCTCTTGCATACGGTCAAACGAGCGTGACGCTCTATGGCCGTCTGGATGCCGGCGTCGAGTATATGAATCACATTAACAATGGCGCGGGCGGAAGTGCGAGCCGTTGGCGCGCGGAAGGCGGCGATTGGGGCACCAGTATGCTCGGCCTCAAAGGCAATGAAGAACTGGGCGGCGGACTGAAGGCAATCTTCAACCTGGAAACCGGCCTGCAAGTGATGGACGGTACGACGAGCGGTGGACGTCTCTGGTCGCGGCGCGCATTCGTGGGTCTCAGCAGCCAGCACTGGGGCACGCTGCAAGCCGGCCGCAATCTGTTTATCGACAGCGACGGCGTGTGGGAATTCGATCCGTTCGTGCAGCAGGCCTTTTCATCGGCATCGCTCGTGCGTGGGCGCAACTGGCAGCAAACCAGCAATAACGTCGAATATCACAGCCCGGTGTTCTGGGGCTTCGACGTACAGGCGCAATATGCCTTCGGCAATCAGCCCGGCGCGTTCAACAGCGGCGCGAGCGGCGAGTTCGGCCGCTCCGACGGCATCATGCTGACCTATCATTCGCCACGCTTCGACGTGCGCGGCATCTACGACGAACTGCGCGACAGCAATGGCCGGTTCTCGAATATCTTTCAGAGCTCGCGCGAGTACTTCGTCGGTGCGAACGTCCATTTCGATGCGGTGAAGATTCAGGGCGCCTATACGCATTACTCGGCGCCGGATTCGCCGGCGGGAGTGCCGGATAGCGCCGACCATTACTGGCTAGGCGCGACCTACAACTTCCAGCCACGCTGGGCTGTAACCGCCGGCGGCTACTACGTGAAAGTCGGCGACGGCACCGGCAACGCCGCGCACGATCCCTCCGGTCACGCAATGATGTATGTGCTCGGCACGACCTACAACCTCTCGAAGCGCACGTTCGTCTACGGCACCGTCGGCTACGTGCGCAACAGCAGCAACGCGAACTTCTCGCTCGAAGCATCGCCGCGCGATTCGACTAGCAACACGAGTCCACTCGTCGGCGAATCGCAAACCGGCGCGTATGTCGGCATGCTGCATCAGTTCTGATGCGCAGCGTGAGTGTGTGGCGGCGGCATCGATAGCGCATCGCTAAAGAGCATTCGCCCGAGTGCGTCGTCGTTAGCGGCGTCATCGCACGCCCGTCATGCAAGGCGCTGTCGCGCACGCATCGGCGGCGGTTTCGCTGGCGGGTCGCCGTCGGGTGCGCCGGGCGGCGGGCCGCCAGGCTCGTCGTCGGGCGTGGGGGGCGGATCCGGATCGATGTTCGGAGGCGGTGGTGCCTCCGGATCAATCTCGGGCGGCATCGGCGTATGCATGACGAACGGCGGCACGTCATGCGTGTCTGACAGAGTCATCGTTACCTCCTATGTCTTCATGCGTGCAATGCGCATGCCACTCGCCATCCGTCCATCGCCTTTTGCGTAGCGCCTCTCCCGTGTGGAACGCCTATTGCTCGCTTCCGTGACGCACGATGCGAATGGCATTGCGCGGCAAAGCGTGGGTGCGATCGAACACTGAAAGTACAGGGACAAGGAATATACAAATGGCGCGACACAGGGCCGACGTCGCTGACGACGAGTTCGAGATTTACGCCAGCTATCACGGAACAGGCGACGGCCGTTACGTAGGTGGTCTCAAGGTCGTCAGAAAAGCGGACAGGAGGATTCTTTTCCCATTCGATGGCGCGCCTGAAATCGGGCCGTACGAGACCGCCGACGAGGCGCGCCGCGCCGCCATCGAATATGGCAGGCAGATCGTGGCGGCGGACCGCGCGTCGCCGGAGAAGTGAACGTTGAACGCTGCGTCGAGCGGTGCCCGAGCCACGTTTTAAGGCATTCCGCCGAGCGACGGCGAGATCGTGCTGCCGCGATTCGGATCGTCAGGATGTTCGTCCGGCACCGTGGGCCGCGCCGACACGGGCGGATGGCTGCGATAACACGCGTCGATCGAATCGTTCACTACGCACTGCGCGAAGGCATCCGCGTCGCTCTTCTGCGCGAACGTGTACAGCGTTCGTTCGACCTGCACTTCGGTGTCGGATACGCGAATTGTCGTGATCGTCATGGGGTTCTCCTTTTTACAAAGATGAATCCGGAGCTTCAGCTTTTTTCCCGCAATGGATGTGCCCAATACGCGTGCATACGCACCGGACCCACGCGGGACACGCAGGGTCCGTATGTTGCTGGAAATAAAAAGGTAGCCGATAAAAGGAGAGCGATATGCAGCCCGACACACCCCGCGAGAATTCCGACGCTCCCGAGGTTTCGCCGGAAGTGAAAGAGCGCAACAAGCCGAGCGGCACGCACTACGTGGAACCGAGTCCGCTCGGCATCGAGCCTGTCGTACAGACCGGCGTCGCGGACGAAACCAATCCGCGGCGCTCCGACCAGCATCCCGAGCAGACCGCCGAAGTGCCGCTCGGCACCGGCACCCACGGCGAACCCGCGGGCGGCGGCGGCCGCGCGTCGCACCAGAACTGATGCCGTCAAACTGAACGGAGAGACACATGCAACAGGACAACGAACCCCTGAACCCCGGCGATGAAGCGCCGCCCGACGCACCGGGCGTCGGTGAAGATATTTGCCGCGCTTGCCACGGCACCGGCAAGGTCGAAGGCACGCAATGCACGGTGTGTGGCGGCACGGGCAAAGTGCTGCAAGGCATCGGCGGTGGTTGAACCCATGCTGCCCAGCGCGCGTTGAACGCGGGGCAAAAGGCGCGTCCGGCATCGAGTGTCGACCATGTGGAAATGCGCGAGGCGGGCGCGGTTTGTGCGGCAGTGCAAAACGCGCCTCTCGCGACCGGCTCGTGCAACGCGGGCCCCGCCGACGCGCACCGCAAACTCGACGCCATTGCTACGCACAGGAGCCAACCATGCAGGAAGAGTTGAAGCACGCATTCGATGCGGTTCAAACCGAGTACGAAGCATTCATGCTGGAACCGCACGATTGGGTACCGAATAACCGCAAGCTGCCGGTCGTGATTTACCGGCAGGCTGTCGATCCCGCCATCGGCGATCTTGCCGCCGCGTTCGAACTGCTATTCGCTCGCAACCAATGGCCGCCGCAATGGCGCGACGGCATCTTCGACTACCATCATTTCCACTCGACCGCGCACGAAGTGCTCGGCGTCACCGAGGGTTCCGCTGACGTGATCGTCGGCGGTCCAGGTGCGAAGGTGGTGAGCGTTTCTGCTGGCGACGTGTTGCTGCTGCCGGCCGGCACTGGTCATTGCCTGAAATCGTTCGAGGGCCATTTTCGCGTTGTGGGAGCCTATCCGGCAGGGCAGCAGTGGGATATTCGACGTGACGCACTCACGCCGCAGGAACTCGCGGCAATGCACGCGCTGCCGTTTCCGCCGATGGACCCCGTCGACGGCAAGCACGGGCCGCTTTGCGAGCACTGGCTGAACGCGGCTTAGTGGCTGCGTCGCGCCGGTTTTGCACGCCGTGCTCGCGCCCATTGCCGTTCGCAGTGCGCCGCGGAAACCACGACGATTCGCAAGCTCGCTGAAAGACACGCCCGCATCAGCGCCAGCGCATGAGAGCCGCGATGCCACGCCGCGTGCACATTTGCGCGCATCGGCGCATCATCGACAAACCTTGCCGACTTCTTCATGCGTTGTTTCCCATGACCACCGTTCGCCGGCGACGTCGCGGCAGCGCGCGCCGGCCATATCCTCAACGGCCGAACAAGGAGTGTCCCATGCAAAACGATCCCGCCCTCGATCAGTTGTGCATCAATACGATCCGCACGCTGTCGATGGACGCCGTGCAAAAGGCGAATTCAGGCCACCCCGGCACGCCCATGGCGCTCGCGCCGGTCGCCTACCATCTGTGGCAAAACCATCTGCGTTACGACCCGGACGAGCCGTTGTGGCCGAACCGTGACCGCTTCGTGCTGTCGGTCGGACATGCGTCGATGCTGCTGTATTCGCTGCTGCATCTGGCGAACGTGAAGGCCGTTGACGAAGACGGCAAACCGACCGGCAAGCCCGCCGTCTCGCTCGAGGACATCGAGCGGTTCCGCCAGATCGACAGCAAAACGCCGGGGCATCCCGAGTACCGGATGACGACCGGCGTGGAAACGACCACGGGTCCGCTCGGCCAGGGCCTCGGCAACAGCGTCGGCATGGCGATGGCGGCGCGCTGGTACGAGAACCGCTTCAACAAGCCGGACGCGCCGCTGTTCGATTACCGCGTCTACGCGCTGTGCGGCGACGGCGACATGATGGAAGGCATCTCGCACGAAGCGGCCTCACTCGCGGGCCATCTGAAGCTGTCCAATCTGATCTGGATCTACGACAGCAATCGCGTGACGATTGAAGGCCACACGGATCTCGCCTATAGCGACGACGTGGAGAGCCGCTTTCGCGGCTACAACTGGCATACGCTGCATGTGAACGATGCGAACGACGCCGCCGCGTTCGAAGCCGCGCTCGTCGAAGCGAACAGCATTACCGACAGGCCGACGCTAATCGTGGTCAACAGCATCATCGGCTGGGGCGCGCCGCACAAGCAGGACACGGCGTCCGCGCACGGCGAGGCGCTCGGTGTCGAGGAAGTCGCGCTCGCGAAGAAGTTCTATGGTTGGCCCGAAGACAAATTTTTCTACGTGCCCGACGGCGTACATGAGCGTTTCGCCGCGGGCATCGGCGCGCGCGGCAAAGCGGCGCGGGAGCAATGGCAGGCGAAATACGACACGTACAGCAAGCAATATCCGGAACTGTCGCGCGAGTTCGCGCAGATGGAGGCGCATGAATTGCCAGTGGGCTGGGACACCGACATTCCCACTTTCGATGCGGACCCGAAAGGCATGGCGTCGCGTGAGTCGTCGGGCAAAGTGCTCAACGCGATTGCCGCGCGTGTTCCGTGGATAATCGGCGGCGCAGCCGACCTCTCGCCATCCACGAAAACGAATCTGAAATTCGAAGGTGCGGGCAGTTTCGAATACGACAACTACGGCGGCCGTAATCTGCATTTCGGTATTCGCGAGCATGGAATGGGCGCCGTGGTCAACGGCCTCGCGTTGTCGAATCTGCGTCCGTACGGTGCGACGTTCCTCATTTTTAGCGACTACATGAAGCCGCCGATCCGCCTGTCGGCGATTATGGAAGTCGAGGCGATCTATGTGTTCACGCACGACTCGATCGGCGTCGGCGAAGATGGTCCGACGCATCAGCCGATCGAGCAACTGGCGTCGCTGCGAGGCGTGCCCGGTCTTACCGTGCTGCGTCCCGGCGACGCGAACGAAGTGGCCGAAGCATGGCGCGTCGCGCTCACGCAGCGGCGGCGGCCGGCGTGCATTGTCGTGTCGCGGCAGCCGCTGCCCACGCTGGACCGTAGCCGCTATGCGCCGGCGGCCGGCGTGCAAAAGGGCGCTTATGTGCTCGCCGATGCGCCCGACGGACAGAAGCCGCAAGTGATCCTGCTCGCAACGGGCAGTGAGTTGTCAATATGCGTCGACGTCTATGAGAAGTTGAAGGGCGAGGGCATCGCTGCACGCGTAGTCTCGATGCCGTCATGGGATATTTTCGAGCGGCAGGACGACGCGTATCGGGACGCCGTGCTGCCGCCCGAAGTCGACGCGCGCGTGGCGGTCGAGCAGGCAGCCACGCTTGGCTGGGACCGCTATGTGGGCCGGCTCGGTGCGCAAGTGGTCATGCATACGTTCGGCGCGTCGGCGCCGCTTGCCGATCTGAAGAAGAAGTTCGGCTTTACACCGGAGCGTGTATACGAAGCGGCCAAACAGCAGATCGCGCGGGTTCAGGGCAAGCGCAGCCAGGAGTAGTGCATTCGTGCGCTTTGAACAAACCGGCGGTGTTTCAAAGCCGCCGGTTTTTTTATCGTCCCGGGTGACTTGCGTCCATCGCGTTGTCGAGCGTGCTGCGATAAGCGCGCGATTGCATTTCGGCGAGCCGGCTCCGCGTTCTCGAAAGATCATGTGCGCCTTCGAGTCCGCGCAACGCAGTCTGAATCGGCTGATCCGACGCAATGAACAGCGCGCGCTTACGGTCGTAGAAAATATCGACGAGCCACACGAACCGCTGCAACGTGTGCGATTTCGTGAGCCACTCTGTCTGCACGTTATCGACAATGAGCCCATGCCATCGTTCGGCGAGATCGAGATAGTCGAGATGCGAACGGCTCGCCACGCACAGATTGTCAAAGTCGGCCCACAACACTGCCGCGCCCACCCCACGTGCGGCGAGCGGGCGGCCCGCGGCGCTGACCTTCGCGGGTTCCAATGCGCCGCTGCTTTCATGGCGTAGGAAGACTTGCCGCAGCGCGTTGCTAGTCGATGCGTCGAGCGGCGAGAAGAAACGCGGCGTTTCATGCGTTTCGCCGCCGAAACGATAGTCGCGTGCACCATCGAAATGAATCACGTGGAAATGCCGCTTGATCTGCTGGATGGTCGGCGCGAAACGTTCGTGAAACTCGGGATCGGACAGCAGACCGTCGGGCGCATAGTTCGACGTCAGCATGATGTGTGTGCCGAGTTTGATCGCAGTGTCGAGAAAGCGGCCCATCAGAAAAGCATCGGCAATGTCGTGCACATGAAATTCGTCGAAGCACAACAGCTCGATTCCGTGGAGCCATTGCTTCGACACCGAACCGAGCCGGTCGTCGCCACGCGGCTCGCTCACGAGGCGCCGGTTCATCTCACGTAGAAATTCGTGGAAGTGCAGGCGCCGCTTGCGGCAGTTCGCCAGTTCGAACACGGTATCGACTACGAGACTCTTGCCGCGCCCAGGCATTCCGTGGCAGTAGACGCCCTGATATTGCTGCGAGCCAACGCGGCCCACCGTCGTGCCGAACGCCGAGCTGAACATGGCGACCAGCGCCGCGATGGCATCGCGCTGCTTCGCATCAGGCATGATGTTGCGTGCGGCGAGGCTGCGTGTGACCTGAGCTTCGTCAAGCATGCGCGAGTTCATCCGCTCTGCTGTCCGCTCAGCACCCGCTGCAGTTCGTTGGGATCGACCGGCTTCGTGAAGTGATGATCGAAGCCGGCTTCCACGGCAGTCTGCTTGTCCTGCTGCTGGCCCCAACCTGTCACCGCGATCAGCCGGATGCCCGCCTCGGGATAATCGCGGCGAACGCGGCGCGCCACTTCGTAGCCGTTGAGCAGCGGCAGGCCGATGTCGAGAATCACCGCCTGTGGGGCGAATTCGGCGATCAGTTCGAGACCCGCGATGCCGTCGCTGGCCGTGCGCACGTCGTGGCCCTCGAGTTCGAGCACCATCGCGAGGCTCTCGGCGGCGTCCGCGTTGTCGTCGACGATCACAATCCGCAGGCCGGTGGCCGGCGGCTTCTCTGGCTGCGTCGTGTCAGCCGGCGCATCGGCGGCACTCGACAACGGCAGGCGAATCACAAACTCGCTGCCCGCGCCCGGACCGCCGCTGAATGCCGCGACCGTGCCGCCGTGCAATTCCGCGAGGCCGCGCACCAGCGCGAGGCCGATGCCGAGTCCGCCTTGCGAGCGATCGAGCGCGGGCGCGAGTTGCGAGAACATTTCGAACACGCTGTTCAGATGTTCGCGAGGAATGCCGATGCCCGAATCGCGCACCACGATCACGGCCTCGTTGCCCTCGCGTCGCGCGGCAAGCGAGATGCTGCCGCCAGGCGGCGTGTACTTGGCCGCGTTGTTCAGCAGATTGAGGATCATTTGCGAAAGACGCGTGGGATCGGCGTCGAGAAACAGCGGCTCGCCGGGCAATGTCACGCTCAAATGATGCTCGGAGGCCTGCACGGTGGCACGCGCGGCTTCCATCGCGGATTGCATCGCGCGTGCGAGTTCGAGGCGCTGCTTGCGCAATTCGAGCTTGCCCTGCGTAATTCGCGAGACTTCCAGCAGGTCGTCCACGAGATGCGTCATATGTTGCAATTGGCGGGAGAACACGTCGCGCGACCAGTTCAATTGCGGGTCGTCGAATTCTTTTGCACGCAGAATTTCGAGGACGTTGCGCATCGGCGCAAGCGGATTGCGCAGTTCATGCGCGAGCGTGGCGAGAAATTCGTCCTTGCGACGATCGGCCTTCGAGAGTTCGAGGTTAAGCCGCGTGAGTTGCTGTTCGGCGCGCCGCCGCTCGGTAATGTCACGATTGATGCTGACCGCGCCGTAGATGTCGCCACGCGCGTTGGCGAGCGGCTTGACCACGGTTTCGCAGACGCCGCGCGAACCGTCGTGCCGCACGAACGGCAGCTCGCCGCGCCAGGTGCCGTACGCGCCGAGACCCGCGAGCACTTCGCGGCGAATACGCACTGCGTCTTCGGGCGGCAGGAAGATCGAGACCGGCTTGCCGAGAACCTCGCGCATGCGATAACCCAGCATGCGTTCGCCGCCGACGTTGAAGTCGGTGATATTGCCGCGCAAATCGGTGATCACGATTGCGTCGTTCAGATGCTCGAAAATCGCGGCCTGGCGCAGCAATACGGTCTGCGCCTGCTTGCCCTCGGTAATGTCGATGCCGAGGCCGTAAATCATCAGCGGCTCGCCCTCGTCGTCGTAGGTGGCGCGGCCGCGGCCTTCCATCCAGCACCAGTCGCCGCTCGCATGCAGGAAGCGGAACTCGGCGACGTAGTCCTCCCGGCTTCGCACCGCGTGATCGACGGCTTCGTTCAGCGCAAGCAGATCGCCCGGGTGGATCAGTTCGAAAAAGCCGCGCGGCGTGTTGGCTAAACGTCCTTCAGCGTAACCCGCGAGCGCTTCCAATTCGCGGCTCCACCAGAATTTGCCGGTCTTCGGTTCGTGCGACCACGCGCCCATGCGCGCGCCGCGCATCGCGAGACTCAACACGTCGCGGCTTTCCTGCAACTCTCTTTGCGCCCGCTGATGGGCGGCCACGGACGCCTCGGCATTACGCCGCGCGAGCAATAGCTCCTGCTCGTACTTATGACGATCCGCGACGATCAGCACCGCCACTTCGAAGTAGCTCTGTTCGCCATGAACGCGGCGCACGGCATTGAGCAGCGTCGGCACCGTACGGCCGTCGCGATGCATCATGTTCAGCTTGACTTCGGCGACCGAGCCTTGCATCTGCAGAAGCGGCGCCCAATGCGTCTGAAAGAACACCTTGCCGCCGGCGGTGAGCAGGTCCTGAAGACCGACGCCTTGCGAGAGTTCTGCGGCGCCATAGCCGAGCCATTTGCAGAAGGTCGCGTTGGCGCGCACGATGCGGCCGTCGGGATCCGTGACGACGAGCCCGCAGGCGGCGTGCTCGAACAGCGCATCGGCTAAGGGCAAGGTGCGGTCGGTCCCTTGCATTGCTTTAAAGGCCTGCCGTGGCGAGGAAATCGCCAATGGCCTCGGCGCTTGCGCGAGGCGCGCTCAGATGCGGACAGTGGCCGTTATTCTCGACGACGCGCAGCGTGCTGTCGGGCATCGTGCGCTGCATGTACTCGCCGACCGCGCGCGGCGCAATGATGTCCTCGCTTGCTTGCAGGATGAGCGTGGGCGTCGGGTTAAAAGGCAGCATCTTGCGATGATCGGATAGAAACGTGACGCGCGCGAACTGTGCGGCGATACGCGGATCGGTGCGGCAAAAGCTATTGGTCAATTCAACGCTGAGTTCCGGCTGATCCGGCGCGCCCATGATGGTGGGAGCCATTGCGCTCGACCAGCCGAGATAGTTGCTGTCCAGTGTGATGAGCAGGTCGTCGATGTCCTCGCGCGTAAAGCCGCCGTGGTAGTCGCCGTCGTTCACATAGCACGGCGACGGGCTCACCATCACCTGCGCGGAAAAAAGCCGCGGCGCCTCGATAGCGGCAATCAGACCGATCATCGAACTCACGGAATGCCCGACGAATACAACGGGTTCGTCCGCCACTTCGCGGACGATCTCGATGACGTCGGCGGCATAGCCGTGCAGCGAGTCGTATTTGTCGGCGTCGTACGCGGATAGATCAGACGATCCGCTGCCAACATGATCGAACAGCACGATGCGGTAGTCGTCATGAAACGACGGTGCGAGGCGGCGCCACATGCTCTGGTCGCACCCGAAGCCATGCGCGAGCACCATGGTGCGGGAGCCGTTGCCGGAAATCTTTACGTGATTGCGCTGGATGATGCTCATTCTCGAGTCCTGGAGCCTGCCGGGATGGAAGCCGCGGATGCGCTCGGTCCGGCATCAGACAGAATGGTACCGCAGTCTCGCGGCGCGGCCGTTGCCGGACCGCTGACGAAGGATCAGCCGGTCTTTATCGGCTGCTTTGGCGCGCCGCCCGGCTCGAGGCCGAAGCGCTCGTACTGGGCAATTACCTGCGCGCCGAACAGCAGCAACGTGGCAAGCCATTCGAGGCTGAACAGAATGACGATCGCCATGGTGAGCGATCCGTAGACCACGCTGACCTGCGAAAGCGTCGCGAAGTACCAGACCAGCACATGCCGTGTGATTTCCCACAACACGGCAGCGACGACGCCGCCGAACAGCGCATGCTTAAGCGATGGCCGTCCGACCGGCATCACCATATAGATCGACGTCAGGACGAAAACCTCGCCCGCGAGACCTAGCAGATACAACATCACGCGCGATGGACCTTGCAGCGAAATATGCGTGCCCAACAGATCGACGCCTTCGGCGCCCACGGCTTCGAGTCCGCTCGAGACCAGCGTGACAAGCAGCGCGCCGACACCGAGAAACAGAATGTAGCAATACGGCAGCAGCGCCGAGAGCAAAAAATGCCGCCGCCGTATGACCACACGATGAACAAAAATCAGCGACATCGCGTTTTCCAGTACGGTAAACGCGAGCGAACTGAAGAACAGCATCGTGATGAACAGCACCCAGCCGACCACCGCGCGATGCTCAAGAAAATTGGCGAGTTCATGCACGAGCGCGCGCGATTGACCCGGCACGAGCCATCGCAGCAAATGCCCCAACGCGGCGAGCAAAGTGTGTTGCGGCACGATGCGCGACAGTGCGATGACGATGAGGATCATCAGCGGCACGATGGAGAGCAACGCGTAATACGCGACCGCGCCGGCGAGCAGCAATCCCTGGTTGGCGCGAAACGCCTTGAGCGTGTCGAGCGTAAACCTGCCGGGATGTTTCGCGACGTACAGCGCGTGCTTATCGATGATGGAATTCATGGTCCTCGCCACTCGCATGCCGATGTGCTTACGCGTAGTTAAGCAAGAAAGTCGCCACGTTGTGCGACGCGGGTAGTGCCGCGGCGGCGGCCCAGGAATGGCCTTTGCTTACGGTGTGCCACATGGCTTCGGAATCGACATTCAATATCGCAGCGCAAAGCGCCGCCCCTTCGGACCTGGTCGTTGCGCGGCCTGAGGGTTTGTATTGCCCGGCCGGCAACTTCTTTGTCGATCCGTGGCAGCCCGTCGAACGGGCGGTCATCACGCATGCGCATTCCGATCACGCGCGCTTCGGGCATCGGCATTACCTCGCCTCGCGTGCGGGCGCGAGCGTGCTGCTTTCGCGCCTGCCGGACATCTCACTGCAAACGCTCGCATACGGCGAACGGCTCGACCTCAACGGCGTCGCAGTGTCGCTGCATCCCGCGGGACATGTGCTGGGCTCCGCGCAATTGCGCATCGAGCACTGCGGGCGCGTGTGGGTCGCATCGGGCGATTACAAGCTCGACCCCGACCCGACCTGCGATGCGTTCGAGCCCGTGCGTTGCGATACGTTCATCACCGAATCGACCTTCGGGCTGCCGATCTATAGATGGGACCCGCCGCAAACCGTGTTCGACGGCGTGGATTCATGGTGGCGTCATAACGCCGCCCAAGGACGCGCGTCGGTATTGTTCTGCTATTCGTTCGGCAAGGCGCAGCGTGTGCTGGCGAGCGTCGACGCGGGCATCGGCCCAATCTTCTGTCATGGCGCGGTCGAGCCGCTCAATCGCGCTTATCGCGATGCGGGCGTGCATTTGCCGCCGGTGCGGCTCGTCAGTGAAATTGCGCCGAAAGACAAAGCGGTGTTCAAACAGGCGCTCATTGTCGCGCCGCCGTCCGCGCAAGGCAGCGCATGGCTACGACGTTTCGGCGACTATAGCGACGCGTTCGCCTCCGGCTGGATGCGTCTGCGCGGCGCGCGCCGCAGACGCGGCGTCGATCGTGGCTTCGTGCTTTCCGATCATGCCGATTGGCCCGCACTGCAAACTGCGATTCACGCGACGGGCGCGCAGCGCGTGATCGTCACGCATGGCTACGTCGAACCAATGGTGCGCTGGCTGCGCGAGCAAGGGCTCGAAGCAGGAGCATTCGCGACCCAATACGGGGACGATACCGTCGAAGCCGACGCATTGGGCGGCGACGACATAGCCGTGCAAAGCAGTGCTGCGGGCGTGCAGAACAACGAAGCGCAGACACACGAACTCGACGATACCGCGAGCCGCTCATGAAGCGCTTCGCCGCTCTTTACACCGCGCTCGACGCGACCACGTCCACACATGACAAGCTCGAAGCGCTCACGAGCTATTTCGCTGTGGCCGCGCCTGAAGACGCCGCATGGGCGTCGTACTTTCTTGCCGGCGGCAAGCCGCGCCAATCGGTACCCACGCGTTTGCTCACCGAGTTCGCGCGCGAACGTGCCGGACTGCCCGCATGGCTCTTCGAAGAGTCGTATCACGCGGTCGGCGATCTTGCCGAGACCATCGCGCATATTCTGCCGCCAGCGCAACGCAGTTCCGAACTCGGCCTCACGCAATGGATCGAGCAACGCGTGCTGATCTTGCGCGGGCTCGCGCCGGAAGAATTGCGCGAGCGTCTGTTCAGCTATTGGGACGAACTCGACTGGAGCGGCCGTTTTCTGCTGACGAAGCTGATTGGCGGCGGCTTTCGGGTCGGCGTCGCGCGGCAACTGGTGGTGCGAGCGCTCGCGGAAGTGGCGGGCGTCGACCATAAGCGGATTGCGCAACGCATGGTCGGATGGACCGACTCGCGGCAGAAGCCGGACGCGGCGCGCTATTTGCGTCTGATCGCGCCACAGGCGAGGGAACAAGACGCGCAACCATCGACGGAGCGGCACGACAGCGATCTCGGTTTGCCATATCCGTTCTTTCTCGCGCATCCATTGCAGGCCGAACCGGAGACGCTCGGCGATCCGTCGCATTGGCTGATCGAATGGAAGTGGGACGGCATTCGCGCGCAGCTCGTCAAACGTGGCGGACGTGTGTGGTTATGGTCGCGCGGCGAGGATCTGATTACCGATCGCTTTCCCGAAGTGGCCGCGTTGGGTGAGGCCTTGCCTGACGGCTTTGTGATCGACGGCGAAATTCTCGCCTGGGAACCGGGCGCGGTTGCGCCGTTGCCGTTCGCGCGTTTGCAACCGCGAATTGCTCGCAAGACGCTGACGAAAAAAATCCTCGCTGATTCGCCCGCCGCGCTGCTTGCTTACGATCTGCTCGAAGCGCACCGCGAAGACTTGCGCATGACGCCGCTCGCGCAACGGCGGGCGCGTCTCGATGCGTTGGCCGTATCGCTCGACAGCACGCTGGCACGCGACCTTTTTCGCGTATCGCCGCTGGTGCATGGAACGGATTGGCGGTCACTCGCCGGGTTGCGCGAAGAGAGCCGGGCGCGCGCCGTCGAAGGGTTGATGCTGAAAGAGCGCGAGTCGATGTACGGTGTGGGCCGCACCAAAGCTTCTGGCACATGGTGGAAATGGAAGATCGATCCGTATGCGGTCGACGCCGTACTGGTATACGCGCAACGCGGACACGGCCGCCGCGCAAGTCTATACACTGACTTCACGTTCGCCGTGTGGGACGAAGCCAACGGCGTGCGCACGCTCGTGCCGTTCGCGAAGGCGTATTCGGGTCTTACCGATGAGGAAATGCGCCAGGTTGACGCCATCGTGCGCAAGACTACGATCGAGAAATTCGGACCGGTGCGCAGCGTGACGCCGACGCTCGTATTCGAAATCGGCTTCGAAGGCATTCAGGCGAGTACGCGCCATAAGTCCGGCGTTGCCGTGCGGTTTCCGCGCATGCTACGGTGGCGCACGGACAAACATATCGACGACGCGGACACACTCGCGATGCTGAAGGGTTTCATCGACGATCGTTCGGGATAACCCCACAGCGACGAATGGATAACGAATAAATAACGACGTATCCACAACGACACACTCATAACGATGGCCGTATCTGCTTCATACAGCGGCTCGTCCAGAAAGCATGTAAACAGTGACGCGACGCGGGAGCGAATCTTGCGGACGTGCGCCGGGTCTGCCCGGAGCGCCGGGAAGCGGCGCGCGCAACAAGCAACGGAGAAAATGGTGACGCTCGATAACCGATTCGACGACAGTGAAGACGTGGTCGTATGGCGACCGATTCAGTATGCGATGGCCTCTCACCGTCGCGTGCTGGTGGTGGACGACTATCGTGAAGCGGCGGACGCGCTGCAAATGCTGTTGAACGCGGACGGGTTCGAATGCCGCGCGCTCGAAGACCCGCATGCGGTATGCGATATGGCGTCGGAATGGCAGCCGTTTGCAGTCGTTCTCGACATCAAGATGCCGGGACTTGACGGCCTGGAACTTGCGCGGCGTCTGCGTGCGCATCCGTCGACGGCGCACATGTTGCTGGTTGCATGCACTGCATTCGCCTCGCGCGACGACCGCGCGCGCGCTCGCGCTGTCGGCTTCGACGCGCATTGCGCGAAACCGTTGACGCCTGAGCGTCTGCTGCGCGTGCTCGAATCGGCGGCAGCGCTGCACGCAGTGGGGCCGCCGTAAAGCCTGCGCGGCGGTTGAAAAATATTCGGTTTGCTTCGCGTTGCCGTGCGTTTGTCTCACACCTACCGTTGTTTTCCGCTCATGTGCCGCTTCTTCCTCGCGCTCTCATTGCCGCGCATTTCTTAGCGCGTATTCGCACGCAATCCTCCACGCATGCTCGCTGTGCAACACGCATGCACCACGGAGCCCCACGACATGCGGGCCCGCAGGTTGCTAGCTACGTTGCAACGCCGTGCTGTTTGCACGCCGCGCATGTTCATTCGTATTCTGGAGGTTTGTTATGAGCGACACACAACGTCCCACTCCACCGTTCCCCGGACAACAGCAGGATCAGACGCCCGGCCGCACGGCAGTGATGCAGCCTCAGCCCGATCACGGCGAGAAATCGTATAAGGGCTCGGGACGTCTCGCCGGCAAGGCGGCGATCATCACGGGCGGCGACAGCGGCATTGGCCGCGCCGTTGCCATTGCGTTCGCGCGCGAAGGCGCGGACGTGCTGATCGCCTATCTGGACGAAGACGACGATGCTCGCGAGACGGCGCGCTGGGTCGAACAGGCAGGGCGCAAAGCGGTGCTCGTGCCGGGCGACATTACGAACTCCGCGCACTGCAATGCGATCGTCGACAAAGCGGTTGAAGCATTCGGCCGGCTCGACGTGCTGGTCAACAACGCCGCGTACCAGATGACATATCCGTCGCTCGACGAGATCACCGACGAGGAATGGGACAAGACGTTCGATACCAACATCGGCGCGATGTTCAGGCTCACGCGCGCGGCGGTCAAACACATGAAGCCGGGCGCCGCCATTGTGAATACGACATCGATCAACGCGGACCATCCGAATCCGGGCTTGATCGCCTACGCGACGACCAAGGGCGCGATCCAGAATTTCACCGGCGGCCTGGCGCAATTGCTGGCGGAAAAGGGCATTCGCGCGAATTGCGTTGCGCCGGGGCCGATCTGGACACCGTTGATTCCGTCGACGATGCCGGCGGAAAAGGTCGAAAAATTCGGCCAGCAAGTGCCGATGAAGCGTCCGGGCCAACCCGCCGAACTCGCGCCGGTCTATGTGATGCTGGCATCCGATGAAGCCAGCTATATTTCAGGCGCGACCATCGCCGTGACGGGTGGCTCACCGATCATTTAGGCCTATTGATGGAATGTCGGGGAACCGCTGCGTGCCCTGATACGGGTCCTGGCGGGCACATGGCTTGCGCGCGAATCTAGTTCGTTCTTTGCGCTCGCTGTGCGTGAGCCATCGTCAGGAGAAATTCCCCATGAACACACCCACTGCCGAAACGGCGCTGGACGTCGCACCGAGCGACGTTCAGCGCGTGCCGGTGAGCTTCGACATCAACGGCAAAAAGCACCAGTTCGAAGTTCAAGCCTGGACCTCGCTCCTCGATATGCTGCGCGAGCACTGCCATTTGAGCGGCACCAAGAAGGGCTGCGATCACGGGCAGTGCGGCGCCTGCACCGCGATTGTCAACGGCCAGCGCATCAACACGTGTCTCGCGCTCGCGGTGGTGTACGACGGCGCCTCGGTCACGACAATCGAAGGGCTCGCGAACGGTGAAGAGCTCCATTCCGTTCAGCAGGCTTTCATCGATCACGACGCGTTTCAGTGCGGCTACTGCACGCCGGGGCAAATCTGCTCCGCGGTCGCGATGCTGCAAGAAGGCCACGCGAAAACCGCCGACGAGGTGCGCGAACTGATGAGCGGCAACCTGTGCCGCTGCGGCGCATATACGAACATCGTCGCCGCGATTCTCGATGCCGCCAAGCTTGCGGATAAAGGAGCGCGACCATGAACCGCTTCTCCTATACGCGCGCGAGCGAAGTGCCGCAAGCGATCGAACAGCATCGCGCCAATGCGGCCGCGGCGTTTATCGCGGGCGGCACGAATCTGGTGGACCTGTGGCGCGAGAACGTGGCGCACCCCGAGGTCGTGGTCGACATTAACCGTCTGCCGCTCAAACAGATCGAGGCGACTGCGGCGGGCGGGCTGAAGATCGGCGCGCTGGTGACCAACAGCGCGGCCGCCTACGACCCAACGATCACGGCGCGCTACCCGCTGCTCGCAAAAGCGATTCTGGCGGGGGCGTCGCCGCAGATTCGCAATGTGGCGAGCGTCGGCGGCAATCTGTTGCAGCGGACTCGCTGCGTCTATTTCTACGACGCGGGGACACGCTGCAACAAGCGCGAGCCCGGCACCGGTTGTCCGGCGCTCGAAGGCGTCAATCGCATGCACGCGATTCTCGGCGCGAGTGAGCACTGCATTGCGGTGCATCCATCCGATATGTGCGTGGCGTTGGCCGCGCTCGATGCAACGGTTCACTTGTCCGGTCCCGACGGCGCGCGCATTCTGCCGTTCGCTGAGTTCCACCGTTTGCCGGGCGACACACCGCACATCGACACGAATCTGCGCGACGACGAACTGATTACCGCGGTGGAGCTGCCGAAACAGGGTTTCGCTGAACATCACGCTTACGTGAAAGTGCGTGACAGGGCTTCGTATGCGTTCGCGCTGGTTTCCGTTGCGCTCGGGCTCGAACTCGACGGCGACATCATCGTGAATGCGCATTGCGCACTCGGCGGCGTCGCGCACAAGCCGTGGCGCAATGTAGATGCCGAAGCGTCACTGCGCGGCAAGGCGCTGAACGCGGACACCGTGCGCGAGTTCGCCACCTATATGCTGCGCGACGCGCGCGGCCGCCGCGGCAACGCGTTCAAGATTGAACTGGCGGCGCGCGCCATCGAGCGTGCATTCGTGATGGCAAGGCAGCGTTCATTCGAGGAGTCGGCACCATGAACCGCACTGAGACTTTGCCCGCGCTGAGCGCTACCGGCGTGCCGCACAAGCGCGTCGACGGCAAACTGAAAGTGACCGGGGCCGCGCAGTATGCGGCCGACTTCTCCGCCACCGGACTCACGTATGGCTTCGTCGTATCCAGCACGGTCGCGGCGGGGCGCATCGTGTCGATCGACTCGTCCGCTGCGCTTGCGTTGCCCGGCGTGTTGCACGTGCTGACCTACCAGAACCGCCCCGAGTTGCCTCGCGAGGACAAGCCCTACAAGGACATGGTCGCGCCCGGCGGCAGCCCGCTCAGGCCGCTGTGGGACGATCGCGTGTGGTACAGCGGTCAGCCGGTTGCGCTCGTGCTGGCCGAGTCGCTGGAACTGGCGCGGCATGCGGCCTCGCTCGTGGACGTGCGCTATGAATCCGCGCCGCATCGAACGGATATGGGCGAAGTGCTGATGAGCGCGGAGCCGCCGTCGACGGAAAAAGGCGGTTTCGATCCGCCGCCTGCGCCGCGCGGCGACGCCGATGCCGCATTGGCAAGCGCCGCGGCTCGGGTGGATGCGTTCTACAGCACACCGGCCGAATATCACAATCCGATGGAGATGCATGGTTGCACGGTCGTGCCCGGCGAGCATGGGCACTTGACCGTCTATGAAAAAACCCAGGGCGTCGTCAACACCAAGTCGTATCTGACGGCCGTGTTCGGCTTGAAGGACGATCAGGTGCAGGTGGTTTCGCCGTTCGTCGGCGGTGCGTTCGGTTCGGGGTTGAGGCCGCAGTATCACCTCGCGCTTGCGGTAATGGCGGCGCTCGAACTGAAGCGGCCAGTGCGCGTGACGTTGACCCGTCAGCAGATGTTCACGTTCGCGCATCGGCCGCAAACCATTCAGCGCGTCGCGCTCGGCGCCGCTGCCGACGGCAGGTTGCAGGCCGTGATTCATGAAGCGGTCTCGGAGACCTCGCAATACGAAGACTACTGCGACGTGGTCGTCAACTGGGCCGGTCAGCTGTATCGATGCGAGAACGTCACGCTCGGCTACAAGGTCGTCAGACTGGATGTGCCGACGCCCGCCGACATGCGTGCGCCGGGCGCTGCTCAAGGCCTTTTCCCGCTCGAAGTGGCCATGGACGAACTAGCCGAAGCATTGCGGATGGACCCGCTCGAGCTGCGCCTCATCAATTACGCCGAACGCGACGCCAACAAGAATCTGCCGTTCTCAAGCAAGGCACTGCGCGAATGCTATCGCGAAGGCGCGACGCGTTTCGGTTGGGACAAGCGGCCGCTCGCACCGCGCGCGCGGCGCGAGGGCAATGAGTTGATTGGCTGGGGCATGGCGACTGGCGCGTGGGACGCCATGCAGAATGAAGCGTCGGCGCGCGCCGTGCTTACGCGCGATGGGCTCGTGACCGTGTCGAGTTCGACCGCCGATATCGGCACCGGCACTTACACCGCGATGACGCAGATCGCGGCGGACGCACTCGGCGTGCCGCTGCACGACATCGTGTTCGAACTCGGTGACACGCGCATGCCGAAGGCGCCGATTGAAGGCGGCTCGTGGACGGTGTCGTCCGTGGGCAGCGCGGTCGATGTCGCGTGCAGGCGGTTGCACATCCGGCTCGTCGAACTCGCGCGGCAATATGGCGGTGCGCGTTTCGCCGGCGTCGGGCGTGAAGATATCAAGCGCATGGGTAAGCAACTGGCGTGCGGTTCAGGAACCGACGCCACCATCGCAATCGACACGCTGCTGGAACGCGCCGGCCTCGAAGCGCTTGAAGAACAGGCGAGCGTGAAGCCGCACGAAAAGCAGCAGGCGTATTCAATGGGCACGCATTCGGCGATTTTTGTCGAAGCGCGTGTGGACGAAGCACTCGGCACTGTGCGCGTGACACGCGTGGTAAGCGCGGTCGCGGCGGGGCGCATCGTCAATCCGAAGACGGCGGCGAGTCAGGTCGCAGGCGGCGTGGTGTGGGGCATCAGCATGGCGCTGCACGAGGAGGGACAGTTCGATCACGACATTGGGCGCCAGATGAATCACAACCTCGCCGAATATCACATTGCGGTCAACGCGGACATTCATGACATCGACGTGCTGTTCGTCGAGGAGCACGACGAGATCGTCAATCCGCTCGGCGCGAAGGGCGTGGGCGAGATCGGCGTGGTTGGCGTGGCGGCGGCGGTGAGCAATGCGATCTGGCATGCAACCGGCAAACGCGTGCGGGACTTGCCGATTACGCTGGACAAGCTGTTCGCGTGAGTGAAGTCGATAAGCAGGCAGGAGCGGATAGAAGCAGGCAGAAGCGGGTAGACGCGGAGCAGGGCATGTTGCTCGTGCTCCGCTTCATGCATTTGCGGCCTGTACAACGCACTGCGACCAACCGGGAACCGCCACGAACCGTATCAATCGGCGTATTTGAATTCCGGCAGCGCTTCGAGCGACTTCTTGGTCGCTTCCGGCAGAACCACGCGGCGGTTGGTGATCTGCAGATCGTTGAAGGGGACCGCCACGAGGTGCTTGCCCATGCCGAGGAAACCGCCCACGGACAGAATGGCGTATGTGCCGCGGTCGCCGCTTGGCGAGACGATCAGATCGTCGAGTGTGCCAATGGTGTCCTTGTTCTTGTTGAAGACGTCGGCCCCGGCGAGCTTCGACGCGCGATAACCGCTCGCGAGCTGAACTACGTCGGTACGCCGTTCGGTAATGGACTGCGGGGCGCCTTGCGCATAAGCGTTGCTGTACGACACGAACGTACCGACGAGCAGTGCTGCCGCAAGCAGCGGTCTGGTTTGCGTGCTTCGCATGATGGTTTCTCCTTGTTATGTAGCGCCGGTCGCGGCGCATCCGGCCAGCTTTCAAGCCCGTTGCCGCAAAATCCGTGCCGCGTACATGGCTCCCGGTGGCGAAGTTCGGGTCCGTTGATTGCTACAGCAGCGAGCCCGCTAGTCATATTGCCTACACTGGAAGTGCGCGTGAGCGCCCTTGCTCCTCACAGGAACCGCTATGTCATCCCCGCCCAGTTACTCCACGCGCATCGCGGAAGGCACGCCTTTTCCGCTCGGCGCGACATGGAATGGAAACGGCGTAAACTTCGCGCTGTTCTCGGCGCACGCGACGAAAGTCGAACTGTGTCTATTCGATGAAACCGGTCAGCATGAAATCGAGCGCATCGAACTGCCGGAATATACCGACGAGGTCTGGCACGTATTCGTGCCGAATCTGAAACCGGGCGCCGTCTATGGCTATCGCGTTCATGGTCCGTACGAGCCCGAGAACGGACACCGCTTCAATCCGAACAAACTGTTGCTCGACCCTTATGCGAAGGCGCATATCGGCGAATTGAAATGGGCGCCCGAAATTTTCGGCTATACGCTGGATTCCGAAGAAGCGGACCTGTCATTCGACGAGCGCGACAGCGCCGCTTTCGTGCCCAAGTGCAAGGTCGTGGATGCCACGTTTTCATGGACGCATCCCGAGCGCAATCCGCTGCCGTGGGACCGCGTGATCTTCTACGAAACGCATGTGCGCGGTTTTACGAAGCGTCATCCGGAAGTGCCGGAGACTTTGCGCGGCACTTTCGCGGGGCTCGGACAGAAAGCGGTGATCGACTACATCAAAAGCCTCGGCGTAACCTCCGTTGAACTGATGCCGATCCAGACTTTCGTCAACGACAGCTATCTGCTCGAAAAAGGTCTCACCAACTACTGGGGCTACAACACTATCGGATTTTTCGCGGCGGACCCACGCTTCTTCGCTTCACCGACCGAGTCCGTGAGCGAGTTCAAGGAAATGGTGGACGGCTTTCACAACGCGAACCTCGAAGTCCTTCTCGACGTGGTCTATAACCACACCGCCGAAGGCAACGAACGGGGGCCGACGCTCTCGTTCAAGGGCATCGACAACGCGTCGTACTATCGCCTCATGCCCGATGAGCCGCGCTATTACATCAACGATACCGGCACCGGCAATACGCTGAATCTCTCGCATCCACGGGTGCTGCAGATGGTGACCGACAGCCTGCGCTACTGGGTGACGGAGATGAAGGTCGACGGTTTCCGTTTCGATCTCGCGACCATTCTCGGCCGCGAGCCGCACGGCTTCGACGAAGGCGGCGGTTTCCTCGACAGTTGCCGGCAAGATCCGGTTCTCTCCAGCGTGCGGCTGATCGCGGAACCGTGGGACTGCGGGCCCGGCGGTTATCAGGTCGGCGGCTTTCCGCCCGGCTGGGCCGAGTGGAATGACCGCTTCCGCGACACCGTGCGCGCCTACTGGAAGGGTGATGAAGGCATGGTCGCCGATCTCGCCGCACGTCTCACCGGGTCGGGCGACAAGTTCAATCATCGCGGACGGCGCCCGTGGGCCAGCGTGAATTTTATCGCCGCGCACGACGGCTTTACGCTAAACGATCTCGTCTCCTACAACGACAAGCACAACGAGGCCAACGGCGAGGACAACAACGACGGCCACTCGGACAACAAGTCGTGGAATATGGGCGTCGAAGGTCCAACCGACGATCCCGAGATCCGTCAGCAACGCGAGCGTCAAAAACGCAATCTGCTGGCAACGTTGCTGCTTTCGCAAGGCACACCGATGATTCTCGCGGGCGACGAATTCGGCCGCACGCAGAAGGGCAACAACAACGCGTATTGCCAGGACAACGAGATTAGCTGGGTCGATTGGCAAGGTATCGACGACGAGGGCCGCGCGCTGACCGAGTTCGTGAGAAATCTGACGACGTTGCGCCACCGTTTGCCGGTGCTGCGGCGCAGCCGCTTTCTCACGGGCGAATACAACGAGGCGCTCGACGTCACCGACGCACGCTGGCTCTCGCCTGACGGCGCCGATCTCACGTCGGAGCAGTGGGCCGATCCGTCGATGCGCTGCTTCGGCCTCGTGATCGACGGCCGCGCGCAGGCGAGCGGCATTCGCCGTCCGGCGTCGGACGCGACGTTGCTGCTGGTGCTGAACGCGTATCACGACGTCGTCAATTTCACGTTGCCTGATGTGCCGGAGGGCGGGCAGTGGACCTGCCTGCTCGATACCAACATGCCGGTGCGCGCCGAGCTGCCTCAGTTCAGCGCCGGCGACGACTACCAGGTCACGGCGCGCTCACTGCTGCTGTTCGCGCTCGAAGCACCGAGCCGCGCAACGCAACGCGTGTTTGACCGGCTGGAAGAGCAACTTACCTCCGACGAAAGCGAAGCTCCGCCAGCCACGTGAGCAGGAATATGGCTTGCTCTTTCGCTGATGGCCGCGCGCATTCGCTTTGGCGACGCGCGTGGCCTTTGCCATGCCGGCATCCGCAAGACCTTAACCATGGGTGATCAAATGGAACAGGAGCAAACCTCTCAGGAGGATCAGATTCGCATGCGCGCTTACTACCTGTGGGAGCACGCGCCCGAGCCCAAAGGCACGCCCGATGAGTATTGGGACCAGGCGCGCAGTGAGATCGAAAAGGAAGCGCCGCCTGTGGAGAGCGGGCCGATCGCTGAGGAACCGAAAAAATAAGCGTATGACAGGGAGCACGACAATAAATAGCGACGAGCAGCGCGCAGCGCGATGAAGGACTATTCTGAACCGTCGAGCGGCAGGCCGCCCACGCGCATCGATGCGCCGCCTGCCGCGTTCGGTCTCGATGCGCTGATCGCGCTCGCCGTCGGCGCCGGTCTCGTCACGTGCCTGTACTTTGCGCGGGCCGTTCTGATTCCTATCACGCTTGCGATCCTGCTGAGCTTTCTTGTCGCGCCGCTCGTGAAATCGCTGGGCCGCCTCAAGCTTGGCCATGTCGCGTCGGTTTTCGCGGCGGTGATGATTTCCGTATCGGTGATCGGTGTGCTCGGCGCGGTGATCGCGATGCAGTTGAGCGACCTGGCTGCGGGCATGCCGCGCTATCAGGCGACCATCGAGCGGAAGATGGAAGCCGCGCATACGCTGACCGTGGGCAAGCTCGACCGCTTCGCCAAAGCCGCGGGGCAGGCCCTGCAACGCGCCACCGTCGAACCGACGCAACCTGCGCCGCAGCATGACGCGTCCTCTCCTGGCGGCGGTCGTGCACCCGCTGCCGTGCCCGTCGAAGTGCGTGAGCCGGTGCCGACTCCGTTGGAGCTCGCGCGCCGTGTGTTGTCGCCGGCAATCAGTCCGTTGGAGACGGCGTTCATCGTGTTCGTCGTGATGGTGGTGATCCTGCTGCAACGCGACGATCTGCGCGACCGCGCGATTCGCCTGTTCGGCTCGCGCGACCTGCATCGCACGACCACGGTAATCGATGAAGCGGCGCGGCGCCTGAGCCGCTACTTCGTTTCCCAGCTTGGGATGAACGCGGGGCTCGGTGTCGCGATAGGCGCGGGGCTCTTTTTCATCGGCGTGCCAAGCCCAATTCTGTGGGGCATTCTCGCGGCCTTGCTGCGGCTCGTGCCGTATGTCGGCATCTGGATCGCCGGCGCGCTTGCCACCGCGCTTGCCGCCGCGGTGAGTCCCGGCTGGAGCATGGCGATCTGGTCTATCGCGCTCTTCGTCACGGTCGAGTTGCTGGTGGGCCAGGTCGTGGAGCCGCTGCTTTATGGACGCAGTACCGGACTCTCGCCGTTTTCCGTGGTGGTCGCGGCGATCTTCTGGAGCTGGATCTGGGGGCCAATCGGCCTGATCCTGTCGACGCCGTTGACGCTCTGCCTGCTGGTGCTCGG
This sequence comes from Paraburkholderia rhynchosiae, assembly GCF_002879865.1. Lineage (GTDB taxonomy): Bacteria > Pseudomonadota > Gammaproteobacteria > Burkholderiales > Burkholderiaceae > Paraburkholderia > Paraburkholderia rhynchosiae. The sequence goes on along the minus strand of NZ_PNXY01000010.1, from coordinate 75,560 downwards.
CCGGCATATCAGACGTCTGGAATTTCTCGACGTGATGTTGGGCGACCAGCCCGCGCTTACACCGGTCGAAAACTTTTATCAGCGCGCGCTGGCCGGCGATCCGGACGAAGCGATCGAGCAAGCCGAGTTGCTGTTGCGCGAACGTTCGCTATCGGCTTACTACGACGAGGTCACGATCAAGGGCCTCCAACTCGCCGCGAACGATGTCATCCGCGGCAGCGTTACCGCGGCGCAGCTTGCGCGCATCGAGTCGACGACCAACGATCTCGTCGATGGCCTCGACGCCTATCCGGACGAGGAACCGGCGCGGCGCGTACTGCAGGACAACAGCAGCGATGTGGGGCCGGTGGCGCCGTCGAGCCATGCGCCGGCCAGATCGACGGAAACACATGCTGTGTTTGCGACCCGCGATTCACGCAACGCCGTTGAAGAGGTGGAGAAAACCCCTGAAAACATGGCTGAAAACGCCGCGGAAAACTCGGTGCAGCGTGCTCGCGAAACCTCCACGCACGCCGCCGCCAGTCAGCGAGTCTTGTGCATTCCCGGACGCGGGCCGCTTGATCCGCTTGCGACGACGATCCTGTTGCAGTTGCTCGGCAAGCACGGCTTTGCGGCACGCGCACTGCCGCACGAAGCGGCATCGCGCGCGTCGATCGATCAACTCGATGCCGACGACGTGGGCATTGTCTGCATCGTCTATTTGCAGATCGACGGAATTCCTTCGCATTTGCGCTATATGGTCAGGCGCATTCGCGCGCGCTTGCCGAACGTGTCGATTGTGGTCGGGTTGTGGACGCCTGAAGACCTTCAGAAGTGGAGCGTCGATCTGCAAAACGCCATGGGCGCGGAGTGCTATGTCTCTTCGTTGCAGGAGATGCTGGCCGCTTGCCGGATGCCGCGCAGCAAGAGAACTGATGAAGCGCTCACAGTGGTCAATGCCTAGCGAAAAAAACCGCCCGACGCTTGCGCGTGCGGGCGGTGTTCATAATGGGCAGGTCTTATTTGCCGGTGGCCCCGTCATCTGATGAAGTCTCTTCGTCGTCGGTGACGATCTTCGTAGTGCCGCCGGTGGAGGGCGGATCGCTCGCCGGAAACGTGTCTTCAACTTCCTTGTCGATCTGCTTCTCGGTCTTGTCGGCGTTCGGATGTTGTTCCTTGGGTTCTGGCATGGCGTTTCTCCTTGAGCGAATGAATGTGATGCCAAAAGCGCGCGATTCACGCGGCCCACATGGGGTGGTTTTTACATAGACATGTAGAGTTGAACGATACGTCCCATCGTTTTCCGTCAGCCTGGGTCAGCCGAGCCCGCACGACTCTCTCGCGACGATCTTCAATGCCTCGGCCGGCGACAGGGGGCCGCGGCGCATTGCATCGATCAGGTGCGCGGTTTGCGCGTCGCGTTCGCAGGCAAGCACAGCGACAACCTTGTCGTCCTTCACATACAACGCAACAAACTCGTGACGATCGAGATCGCCATCGACAACCAGATCGTCCCACTCGCTCGCATGACCGAGATATTCGAAGTTCTTGCCGAAGTGATAGGTCCAGAAAAACGGCACACCGCTATAGCGATTGCGTGCGCCGCACATGTTTTCAGCCGCGATTCGCGCATGTTGCTGCGCGACACGCCAATGTTCGATGCGCAACGGTTCCTGGTCCTCGTATAACGGAAATACTGCGATATCGCCGGCGGCATAGAGACCGGGCGCGGCCTGCATGCCTGCATTCACGATCACGCCACCATCCTTTTGCAGCGGCAGTCCTTCGACAAAACCGGTAGCAGGCGCAACGCCTGTGCCTAACAGCACGACATCGGCGGCAATGTGCTCGCCGCTTTCCAGCATCACTTCGTGCACATTACCTTCTTCGCCTTCGAGCGAAACGACCTTTGCTTGCAGGTGGAATTTCACGCCGTTGCGTTCATGCAGCTCGCGAAACATCGCGCCCACGCGCTCGCCGAACTGCTTCGCGAATGGGACTTTATCCGGCGAAATCACGGTGACTTGCACGCCGCGTTTGCGCAGCGCGGCAGCGGTCTCGAGTCCGATGAAACTGCTGCCGAGAATGGCCACTTCAGTAGCGGCTGCTTCTTCGCCAAGCGCGTCGACAATCGCGGCCGCGTCGTCGAGATGGCGCAGCACATATACGCCGCCGAGTTCGCAGCCGGGAATAGGAGGTACTTTCGGCACGCTGCCCGTGGCGAGCAATGCGGTGTCGTAAGTCAGCTCGCCGCCGGTTTCGAAATGGATCGTGCGCTTCGGCACATCGAGGCGTGCGACCTTCGCCACGATCCGCTCCACGCCATGCTGCTCGAACCACTCGGGTGCCAGCAGCGGCGGCACGTCGGCAGGCGCCATTTCAGCGGACGGTACAAACTTGCTGAGCGAAGTACGGTCGTAGGGCGCGTGCGGTTCGTCGCCGATCAGCGTGATGTGGCCCGTGAAGCCGGATTCGCGCAGCGCCGCACAAGCCGCGGCGCCTGCCGCGCCTGCGCCGATCACCGCGAAGTGCGGCTCCTGCGTGCGGGCAGGCTCAGTTTCGCCCGGCAGCTTGTCGGGCGTCACCATAACGTCGTCGCCATCAACGATCACTGTATAGCGTTCAAGCGGCACGAGCGGCGGCGGTTCGAGCACGTTGCCGGTGGAGACGTCGAACGTGCCTTTGTGCCATGGGCAGATGATCCTGCCGTGGCACAGCGCGCCTTGCTCAAGTGGACCGCCCGCGTGCGGACAGTCGGCGGAATACGCGCGCACGGTGTCGCCGTCGCGGACCAGCAGAATCTTCTCGTCGTCGACGACAACACGCACCGCCCGGTCCTCGCGCAGTTGTGAAAGCTGGGCGACGTGACGCGCGGTCGGGGGCATGATCTTTCCTCAGGGGTGGACGCAGGCTGCGAGCGGCGAATGACGGCGCAGTGCAGCATGTCAAAGAGGTCAGTGGATGAAAGGGGACCAGCAATTGGTGTGCCCAGCCCGCGCCCGCAAAGACCCGGCCAGACAAGGCCGGTTCTTCACGCGTCGCTATGTGAATGGCCGGAAAGTGCGGTAGATTGCCAGTAGAAATAGCGCACGAACACGCGAGGCACGATACGTGCGATCCATTCCCCTTACCTCTCGTGACTTTCTATGGAGACGTAGGCCGTGCAGCGTGCGGAGCGAGTCGCAGTCGATTTTCTTATGCCGTCGCGCAACTTTACGGCGACGCGGCGTGTGCTTCTCGTCGTTCTTGCCGTGTCCATTCTGTTTCCACTGGCCTGTCTCGCGGGTTACGGCTACTTCGATTACCAGCGCCGCATTGCCGATTCAAACGACGTGATCGACCGGCTCGTACGCGTGACGGAAGAGCAGGCCGTCAAGGTGCTCGATCTGAATCAGCAGATGGCCTCACGCATCGTCGAGATGATCGGTACGCAGAGCGACGCGCAAATTCGCGAGCGTGAGGCCGAATTGCACGAGCGTCTGCGTGAAATCGGCGGAGACTTTCCGCAAGTGGCGTCCATCTACCTGCTAGGCGTGAACGGTGATCTGCTCGTGTCGAGCCGCAGTTATCCCGGCCCCCGTCTGTCGATCGGTCAGCGCGAGGATTTCGTTGCCGCGCGAGCAATGCGCCCACAGCCTTATTTCTCGCTGCCGATGCTCGGCCCGCTCTCGCAAACCGACGTTTTCAACACGACGTTAGGGCGCTCGGACGTGGACGGCCGGTTCCTCGGCGCCGTGTCGGTCGCGTTGCGCAATGAGTACTTCTCACGCTTTTATCGTGAGCTGACGAACGGCGACCCTTCGCTCGCGTTGGCGCTGTATCGCCAGGACGGCAATCTGATGGTGCGCTATCCAGCGTGGCCCGCGGGAGCGAGGCCAGCTGTGCCGGACGCCTTTGCCGCGGCGTTGCGCGACAAGCAGTTGTCGGGCCACGTGCGGATCAAATCGGCGGTGGACGGTGGAGAACGGCTGGTTGCGTTTCGCCGCGTCGGCGATTATCCGGTATACGTGTCGGGCGCTTATGGGACCGGCACGATTGTCGACGCGTGGCGCCGGCACTTCATGGTGATCGCCGCGCTAACCGCGGTGCCGTGCGTCGCGATCTGGATACTGGTGCTTTACTCGCTGCGTCAACTCGACGGCGAGCGCATTGCATGGGAGCGCTGGCAAGGCGAGGTAGCGATGCGGCTTTCGGCGGAAGCATCGAGCCGGCAATTGCAGCGCATGGGCGCGCTCGGCAATCTCGTCGCCAATGTAGCGCACGATTTCAACAATCTGCTGATGGTCGTCTCCGCGAATATCGAGCTTGCGCGCGTGAAGCGCTACAACAACCTCGAGAAGGAAATGCACGCGGTGCAGCGCGCCACCGCGACGGCCGAATCGCTGACGCGGCGGCTACTGAGCGTTGCAAAGAAACAGCCGCTGAAACAGGAGCCGATCGACCTCAAGAAGTGGATGCCCGGCGCGGCGCCGCTCCTCGAGGCCGCGCTCGGCGATCACATCGAGCTGGCGTTGAGCATCGTCGACGATGTCTGGCAGGTGCTCGCCGATCCAACCGATCTCGAACTCGCGGTCATGAACCTCGCGGTCAATGCGCGGGATGCAATGCCGCGCGGCGGACGGTTCGTGATCCGTTGTCAGAACAACCGGCTGGTCAGCAGCGATACCTTGCTGCCCGACGGGGAATACGTCTTGATCGCGTGTTCCGACGACGGCGAAGGCATGCCCGAAACGGTCGCGCGGCGCGCCTTTGAACCGCTCTTTACTACGAAGCTCAGCGGCTCGGGCGCGGGCCTCGGCCTCGCGCAGGTTCTGTCGATGTGCGAACAGGCCGGCGGCACCGCGAAAATCGACAGCGTGCCCGGCAGCGGCACAACGGTACGGCTTTACTTGCCGCGCTATCGTGAACATCGCCAGGCGCGCCCCGCCAGCGCCGAAGCGGCGGAGCAGCCCGCGCTGCGGCACGCCGGCATGGTGCTGCTGGTGGAAGACAACGAGGATGTGGCGGCGGGCGTAGCGGCCGTGCTGGAGACCTTCGGTTGCGAAGTGCGGCACGAGCCAACCGCCGATCAGGCGTTCGACGTGCTCACCGGCGGCGAGCGCTTCGAACTCGTGCTCTCCGACATCCAGATGCCGGGCAAGCTTAACGGCATCGACCTTGCGGAAAGGGTGCGCAGTACGTGGCCTTCGCAGAAAATCGCCTTGATGACTGGCTATGCCGATGAACTCGAGCGCGCGCGACGGCTCGGCGTCGCAATACTGGCCAAGCCGTTCAACATCGAGGAATTGCACGCGCTCGTGGCATGCGAATCCTGAGAGGCCGAGAAGCGGCGGCACCCAGGCACTGAGGCACACCCCTTGCTGAACTTCTGACGAGGCATGCGCGCGTGGCTGGCTTGCGTGCGCAATCCGCTTCTATTTCGCTTCCATCCCGACAGGAGAACAGTTATGAAGGTCAAGAACGCATTGCTCATTTCCACGCTGCTTGCGGCTTCCTCGCTTGCCATGGCGCAGGGCACCGGCGGCGCGGGCGGTGGGCCGGCCGGTAACGATCCGAACACCGGCGCGAATGCTTCCACGCGCGAAGGCGGCGATATGCAGGCATCCGGCGCGATGTCGCATTCGAAGTCGAAGAAGCACTCGATGAAGTCGTCGAAGACCATGAAGCCCGCGACCGATACCACGAATATGCCGGGCGCCGACGCGAGCAGCGATACGAAGGGCAAATAACGCGCACCTTCATCCGGAGGCGCTGTAGGCGCCTCACGGATGCGCAATCATTGCGCGACGCCGCCTAGCTCTTTTCCTGCGCTGCGTCGTATTTGCCGAGTGCGGCGGCGCTATTCAGACGCGCGCGCTTGAGCAACGCCTGCTGCGCGTCTTCGACGTTGCCTGCATTGCCTTTCCATGCTTGCAGCGGCGGCTCCTGCAACGCGCGCCCATACGAGAAGCTCAGGTTCCAGGGCAAAGGCCCGAGGCGATTCATTGCATCGAGGTTCGCGGTTGCATCCTCGGGCGATTGCCCGCCGGATAGAAACACGATGCCCGGCACGGCCGACGGCACCGTGCGCTTCAATATCCGCACCGTGTAAGCGGCGATATCCGCCGTCGACGATTGCCGCGCGTGTTCAGAACCGGCGAGCACCATGCTCGGCTTCAGCAGAATATGTTCGAGCACCACGTGATGCCGGTGCAGTGCATTGAACACCTCGTGCAGAACGGCCTCGGTGACTTCGGCGCTGCGCTCGATCGAATGATCGCCGTCCATCAGCACTTCGGGTTCGACAATCGGCACGATGCCCGCTTCCTGCGAGATCGCCGCATAGCGTGCGAGCGAGTCGGCGTTCGCCTCGATCGCGAGACGGCTCGGCAGATTGGCCGCGATGTTGTAGACCGCGCGCCATTTGGCAAAACGCGCGCCTCGCTGTTTGTAATCGACGAAACGCCGCGCGAGACCGTCGAGGCCTTCGGTGATTTCATCGCCGGGAGCGTGCGCGAGGGGAATCTTGCCGAGATCGACCTTGATGCCCGGCACGATGCCGTTTTTAGCGGCGAGCTGTGGAAACGGCGTACCGTCGTCGGCTTTCTGGCCGAGCGTTTCCTGATAGAGAATCACGCCGCTCACGAATTCGCCGAGGCCCGGCGTGGTGAGCAGCAGATTGCGATACGCGCGGCGGTTTTCCTCGCTGGACTCGACTCCGATCGTCTTGAAGCGTTTGGCGATGGTCGGACCGCTTTCGTCGGCGGCGAGTAGGCCCTTGCCGGGCAGAACCATCGCGTCGACGGTGGCTTGCAGTTCGCTACGGGTGTCCATGAGATGTGCTCCCTTTGATCCGGTTGCGGAAGAAAATCTGCAGCGACTTCAACACGCGGCGCTCATTGGCTGCTCATTTGCCAATGTTTCGCCGCTCATTCGCCGATCAGATGCAGCACGATGTCGCGAGGCTGCGTATGACGTCGATGCTCGAACAGATACAGCCCTTGCCATGTGCCGAGCACCATCTGCCCATGCTCGACCGGCACACTCAGCTGCACTTGCGTCAGTGCTGTGCGCAGATGCGCGGGCATGTCGTCCGGGCCTTCGGCGTCGTGTTCGTAGCGCTGCTCGTCCTCGGGCGCGAGGCTCGCGAAGTAGCGCTCCAGATCGCGCTGCACCGACGGGTCGGCATTCTCCTGAATCAGCAACGACGCGGACGTGTGACGGCAAAACAGCGTCAGCACTCCGGTGTCGATCTGCTGCGCCGCGACGAAGCGGCGTGCTTCGTCGGTGAATTCGACCAGTCCGCGAGTGCGGGCCTTGACGCTCAGATGGTGGATGGCTTGCCGCATGAGGGGGAGCGCCCGTGTAGGTTCAGAGCGACGCGAACGCGTCCACGATTTCCTGCGCGCTGGTGGGGCGCACCACGCGCGCCACTTCGGCGCCGTCGCGCATGAAAATCAGCGTGGGCCATAGCTTGATCCTGAACGAGCGGCCTAACGGCCGGCCGGGGCCGTCTTCGATTTTCAGGTGCCTGACGCCGGAATGCGCGTTAAAAGCCTGTGCAATCGACGCCTGCGCGCCCTGGCAATAGCCGCACCAGTCCGTGCCGAATTCGATCACGGTAGCGCCCGGCAGGGCGTCGACCTCGGCTCGTGACGGGGCTTTGGTGGAATAAGCTGTCCGGGTTGCCATGCATGCTCCGCTGCGGGTTTAGTTATGTCCTAAGCACTTGCGCACGCGGGGTCCGCTGCCGTGGAAACCCGCTGCACGTGGTTCTGGTAAGAGTATCAGCTATGACGTGGATCGTCAGTGAGGGGGATTTCACACAAAAGCATAGTGTTGCAGGATGGCTGTGTTAAACATTGTCGTTTGCCGTCGATCAGATGGCGGCGGACTGCATACCAGGAAAGAAAATGGGGGAAAGGATCTATCTCAGCCGTCCCGGCGCAGACGAGACCGTCGGCGTCGCCACCGGTTTCAGTTGGGGCGCACTGCTGCTCGGCTTCATCTGGGCTTTGTCGAAGCGAATGTGGTTTGCCGCGTTTGCGATGGTGGCCGTTGACTTGCTGCTGTGCTTGCCCGACCTCTGGTTCGATGACCGCGGCATAGTCGGCCTGATCCTGTCGACGCTGTTTGGGATCGTTTGCGGCAAGTACGGCAATGAGTGGCATCGGCGGACGCTCGAAAGACGCGGTTACGTCGTGCTGTGAGGACGATTCCGACCATGCGCGGTAGCAGAGATTGCTGCATCCATCCGGAGCCGGGTTCTATCGCCCCTGTGACGAGGGTGCAGGCGCAGCAGATGCGTTCGACGGAGCGCAACTAGCGTGCTTGGCTAAGGCGCTCTGCTCGCCACTTCATTCCCACTCCCGGTCGCCAAACCCGCGCCCAACAATTTTGGGACGCACCTCTGCGGGTTTACGCGCCCGCCCGTGCGGCCGATAATGCCCCGTCGTTCCCGCCATGAAGTATGCCGCTCGCGTCGCGCACGGCAGACTCGCTTCTCCTGAGCCCACAGCCGCCCGTGTTGAAAAACTCACGTTTTTTTGGCCTGTTGCACATTCCCGGCTTCAAGCCGCTCGCCGCCGCCACCCTGATGCTCGGTGTGGCAATGTCGTTCACCGCTCCGTATCTGTCGCTGTTCGGCGTCGAACGCGCCGGCATGACGCCGTTCCGGCTGGGCGTGTTCATGACGCTGATTGCCGCAAGCGGCGTGCTTGCCAGCACGTTTGCCGGCCGCTGGAGCGATGCAAGCGGCCGGCATCGGCCGTTGCTGCTGCTCGCGCTGGTGCTCGCCGCGCTCGGCTACTTATGTTTATGCGTCGTGCGTGATTACCGGCTGTTGCTCGTGATTGGCATCGTCTTTATCGGCGCGGGCGGCTCTGCTATTTCGATGGTGTTTTCGTTCAGCCGCGCCGCGCTGCCGGTGCCCGACCCGGCGGAGCGTGTGTTTGCGAGCGCGACCTTGCGGACCATTCTGTCGGCGGCGTGGGTGTTCGGGCCGTCGGTGGGCGCCCTGGTGCTGGCCGCGAGCAGTTTCTACGGGCTCTTCCTGTTCGCCGCGGCGAGCTTCGCGGCGTGCGCGGCCATTGTCTGGCGCATGCGCGAGCCGCAGGGGCATCTCGGCGACCATACGGTGCAGGACACGGCATCGGAGCCGTCGTCGTCGATCACCGTGCCGCCGCTGAGAGAGCCCGGCGAAGACGCGCACGAGGATTTGCCGGGCGTTGCATCGGCCAACGATATCGGCCGCGCGGTGGCCGCGCTGACCTTGCTCGGGCTCGCCGCCAACGCCACGATGATCGTGTTGCCGCTTTACATCGTGCATGGTCTGAACGGGACGCATCTGGATGTGTCGGTCATGCTCGGCCTCGGCGCATTGACCGAGATTCCGATGATGCTCGCGCTCGGCGCCAAATCTTCCAGCTTGCACAAGCCGAACTGGCTCGCGGCATGCGCGGCGGTTCACGCTGTGTATTTTGTCGCGATGTCGATGGCGGGAACCGTGCACGTGCTGATCCCAATGCAGATTCTGAACGCATTCGTGGTTGCCGTGACCTCGTGCCTCGGCATGACCTACGTGCAGGACCTGATGCCGCATTCGCCTGGGCGCGCCACGGCGCTATTCTTCAACGCGGCGCGCGTCGGCTCGATTCTGTCCGGCGTGTTATCCGGTTTGCTCGTGCAGGCGTTCAGCTATCGTGGCACCTTTCTCTTCTGCGGCTTGCTGGCGCTGTGCGCGCTCGTGCTGTTTGCCGTGCCGGGCTATCGCTATCCGCTGATGTGGCGAGCCATGCGGCGTTTCGCTCGCACGCAGTACGGCAAGCTTCAGGCAAGGCGTTCGCTGCGCGGTGGACGCGAGCTGTAAGGCGATGGTTGGGCGCATTGAATCGGCACGGCAAGAGCTTGCGTTGAACTGAACGCCGGGAACTTTACGCCGTACAAAACCTCTGCAATGAGGCGTATCGTTCTTGCAATGCGTTGAGCAATGCGTTGAGCAATGCGTTGAGCAATGCGTTGAGCAATGCGTTGAGCAATAGCGGCGATCGCGGCGATCGTGGCAGTGGAGGCAAATGCAACGAACGCCACGAACGCAGCCTGAACATCGAACTGAGCGAACCATCGTCACGAGGCACTTTCGGGAGCGGTGAAATGCAGCTAGGCATGATTGGATTGGGACGCATGGGCGCCGACATGGTACGGCGCCTGACGAAGGGCGGTCAGCAGTGCATCGTCTACGACGTCCAGCCCGCAGCCGTCGAGCGGCTCGAGCAGGAAGGCGTGACGGGCGCATCTTCGCTCGAAGACCTCGTCGCGCAACTCGACAAGCCGCGCGCGGTGTGGCTGATGGTGCCCGCCGCCGTGGTCGACGGCACGCTCGAAAAGCTCGTGCCCTTGCTTGAACCGGGCGATGTCGTGATCGACGGCGGAAATTCCTATTACCACGACGACATCCGCCGCGGCACGGAGCTGGCTGTGCGCAAGCTGCACTATGTCGACGTCGGCACGAGCGGCGGCGTAGCGGGGCGCGAGCGCGGCTATTGCCTGATGATCGGCGGCGAGGCGGAGATCGTAAAGCGGCTGGAACCGATCTTCTCGACGCTCGCGCCAGGCGCGGCCGCCGCGCCCGCCACGCCTGGCCGCACAGCGGACAAGAGCACCGCCGAGCAGGGCTTTCTGCATTGCGGGCCGCTCGGCGCGGGGCACTTCGTGAAGATGGTCCATAACGGCATCGAATACGGCTTGATGGCCGCCTATGCCGAGGGCCTTAATGTTCTGCGTCACGCCGACGCCGGCAAACATGCCCGCGATGCCGATGCCGAAACGTCGCCGCTGCGCCGTCCGGAGTTCTATCAATACGATCTGAATCTGGCCGATATCGCCGAAGTATGGCGGCGCGGCAGTGTGATCGGCTCGTGGCTGCTCGACCTGATAGCGGGCTCGCTCGTCAGCGACGCCGATCTGAAAAACTACGCAGGACGCGTATCGGATTCAGGCGAAGGACGCTGGACAGTGGCCGCGGCCATCGACGAAGGCGTGCCCACGCCCGTGCTGAGCGCGGCGCTGTTTGAGCGTTTCAGTTCGCGCGGCGAAGCGGACTTTGCGAACCGTGTGATGTCCGCGATGCGGCATGACTTCGGCGGTCACGTCGAAAAACCGGCCGCGCCGTCCGGCAGCCAGCAGGGCTGATAGCAGAGCTGATTCCAGGGAGCCGCATATGCAAGCCACGCAACCCGCTAAAACCGCCCCGCACGATGTGGTCTTCCTGTTCGATTGCGACAACACCTTGCTCGACAACGATCATGTGCTATCGGATTTGCGCGCCCACATGATGCGCGAGTTCGGCACGGACAACAGCACACGCTATTGGCAGATTTTCGAGCAGTTGCGCAGTGAACTCGGCTATGCGGACTACCTCGGCGCGTTGCAGCGCTATCGCACGGAGCATCCGCGGGACACACGTCTGTTGTTGATGTCGTCGTTCCTGATCGATTATCCGTTCGCGAACCGGCTCTATCCGGGCGCGTTGGACGCGCTGCGGCACGTGGCCAGACATGGACCCACGGTCATTCTGTCGGATGGCGACGTGGTGTTCCAGCCGCGCAAGATCGCGCGCTCCGGCTTGTGGGAAGAGGTCGAGGGCCGGGTGCTGATCTACATCCACAAGGAACTCATGCTCGATCAGGTGATGGAGTGCTACCCGGCGCGCCACTATGTGATGGTCGACGACAAATTGCGGATTCTGACGGCCATGAAGAAAGCCTGGGGCGGCAAGCTGACCACTGTATTTCCGCGCCAGGGGCATTACGCGTTGGACCCCAAGGAGATTCTGAGCAATCCGCCGGCGGACGTGAGTATCGAACGGATTGGTGAGCTCGCGCAGTTCGATGTGGAAACGCTGCTGGTCGAAAAACCGTAGACGTTGTCGGTGCGTTGCGGATGCATTGCCGATGCGTTGCGGGTGCGTTGTGGTCAGGACCCGGCGCATACTGCAATGCGCCGCTGCCCACGCAATGACGTCCGTCACGAGTCTTGCGCTTTCAATCGGGCTTGCGCGTCGGCGGCACCCATTCGGCCGGCGGCATCCATGGCGCTTGCGCCGCTGGCATCGCGAGCATTCGGGTTCGCGCCGTGCGCAATCAGCAAGTCCATGATCGCCGTGCGGTTGAACATCGCGGCCACCATCAGCGCCGTGCGTCCGTCCGGCGACGCGCCTTCCACATCCGCCCCATGCGCGAGCAAGGTCTCGACAACGGCGTCGAAACCCTTGAATGCAGCGCCCGCGAGAGGCGTTTGGCCGTTATTGTTGCGCAGGTCCGGATCGGCGCCGCGTTCGAGCAGCGTGCGCACCGCATCCACGTGTCCGTGATAACTGGCTAGCATCAGAAGGCTGTCGCCGTTGTCGTTGCGCAGATTGGGCGGCACGCCTTTTTCGATCACCGCGGCAAGCATCGCGGCGTCGCCGCGGCGCGCAAGATCGAACACCTGCTGCGCGAGTTCGAGCAACTGCGGGTCGATTTGCTCTTGAGAAGGTGGTTGATGATCGGCTGGGTTCGTCAATGAAATCTCCTTGCAATGAAGCACGGCGGCGGGGCGCCTGAACTTCGGTCAGCGTACACAGTTTGAGCCGCCGACGCCCGCGCGGGCGGCTCACTAAACGTGGCCAAAGATTTTTACCAGCAAGCCGAACACGCCAACCAGAACGGCGACGCCCGCGCACAACAGCACGAGCGTGAGAAGAAGAACAAGAGGCGCTTTCAGACGGTTGGATGTCGACATGATGAATGTGTATGGTTAAGAGCGAGCACGACGGTACGCGCATCGGCTGTTCACAGCTTAAGCGTTTCGCTCGATATCCGCTGGAAGCCTGGCGTAAGACTTGCAGCGCAGCCGCGGCGATCGTGGATCGTCGCGAGCAGGATCAAGTCTTCGTCGATGCTTTCGAACCCTGATGCGCGCATCGCCTTCGCAACACCCGTCAACCCGCCTGACAGTCCTTACGAGGAGTGACGCCATGGCTGAAGCAATCTCCCGTCCCACGCCGCCGCAAACATTAGACCCGGACACGTTGCGCAAAATGGACCGCTACTGGCGCGCGTGCAATTATCTTTCCGCCGGCATGATCTATCTGCGCGACAACCCGCTGTTGCGCGAACCGCTGAAACCCGAGCACATCAAGAATCGTCTGCTCGGACATTGGGGCTCGGACCCTGGGCAGAGCTTCCTGCTCGTGCATCTGAACCGGCTGATCAAGAAGCTCGATCTGAACGTGATCTACATTGCCGGCCCCGGTCACGGTGCGCCCGCGACGCTCGCCAATTGTTATCTGGAAGGCCATTACTCGGAAATCTATCCGGATCGCAGTGAAGACGAAGCCGGCATGCAGCGCTTCTTCCGCCAGTTTTCGTTTCCCGGCGGCGTCGGTTCGCATTGCACGCCCGAAACGCCCGGCTCGATTCACGAAGGCGGCGAACTCGGCTACAGCCTGTCGCACGGCTACGGCGCCGCGTTCGACAACCCGGACCTGATCGTTGCGGTGATGATCGGCGACGGCGAAGCCGAAACCGGCCCGCTCGCCACCTCGTGGCACTCGAACAAGTTTCTGAATCCGATTCGCGACGGCGCGGTGCTGCCGGTTCTGCATCTGAACGGCTACAAGATCGCGAACCCGACCGTGCTCGCGCGAATTCCACGCGAGGAACTCGAAGCGCTGCTGACCGGCTATGGCCACAAGCCGTATTTCGTCGAAGGCGACGATCCGGAGACCATGCATCAGCAGATGGCCGCCACGCTCGAACAATGCGTCGGCGAAATTCGCGCGATCCAGCAGCATGCGCGCGAGAACAACGACACGTCGCGGCCGCGCTGGCCAATGATTGTGCTGCGTTCGCCGAAAGGCTGGACCGGTCCGAAGGAAGTGGAGGGTCACAAGGTGGAAGGCTCATGGCGCGCGCATCAGGTGCCGGTTCTCGACCCAGTGACGAACAGCAAGAGCTTGCAACTCGTCGAGGGCTGGCTGCGCAGTTATGCGCCTGAGTCGCTGTTCGACGAAGCGGGGCGGCTTGTCGAAGAATTGCGCGAACTTGCGCCGAAGGGCACTCGCCGCATCAGCGCGAATCCGCATGCGAATGGCGGTGTGCTGTGCAAGATGCTCGACATGCCACCGTTTCGCAACTACGCGGTCGAAATCAAAAAGCCGGCTGCCACATACACGTCGCCCACCGAAGTGCTCGGCAAATTCCTTCGCGATGTGATGCGCAACAACATGAGCAACTTTCGCGTGTTCGGCCCCGACGAAACGGCGAGCAACAAACTGACCGCCGTATATGAAGCATCGGCGAAAACCTGGGTCGCGCAAGCCGAGCCCAACGACGCGGACGGCGGCGCGCTTTCATCCGACGGCCGCGTGATGGAAATGCTCAGCGAACACACGCTCGAAGGCTGGTTCGAAGGTTATGTGCTCACTGGCCGCCATGGTCTGTTCGCCACGTACGAAGCGTTCGTGCACGTGATCGATTCCATGTTCAACCAGCACGCGAAGTGGCTCGAAAAAGCGAAGCGCGAACTGGGCTGGCGCCAGCCGGTGCCGTCGATCAATCTGCTGATCACCTCGCTCGTGTGGCGTCAGGATCACAACGGCTTCACGCATCAGGACCCCGGTTTTCTCGACGTGGTCACCAACAAGAGCCCTGACGTGGTGCGCATTTATTTGCCGCCCGACGCGAACTGTCTGTTGAGCGTGGCCGATCATTGCCTGCGTTCGCGCGACTACGTCAATGTGATCGTCGCCGACAAGCAGCCGCATTTGCAGTATCTCGAGATGGATGCGGCCGTCACGCATTGCACCAAGGGCATCGGCATCTGGGACTGGGCGTCCACCGATCAGGGCGCCGAGCCGGACGTGGTGATCGCGTGCGCGGGCGACATTGCGACCATGGAGGCGCTCGCCGCCGTGCAGATTCTGAAGGAGTGTTTCGCCGATCTGAAGATCCGCTTCGTCAATGTGGTCGATCTGTTCCGGCTGATGCCCGAGCACGCGCATCCGCATGGCCTGTCGAGTCGCGACTTCGATTCGCTGTTTACGACGAGCAAGCCGGTGATTTTCAACTTCCATTCGTATGCGTCGCTGGTGCACAAGCTGACCTATAACCGGACCAATCACGACAATCTGCATGTGCACGGCTACCACGAGAAGGGCAACATCAACACGCCGCTCGAACTCGCAATCATCAATGAGGTGGACCGTTTTTCGCTGGCTATCGACGTGATCGATCGCGTGCCGAAGCTGCGCGGTGTCGGCGATCACGCGAAGGAATGGTTGCGCGGCCAGGTTATCGAGCATCTGGCTTATGCGCATGCCGAGGGCATCGACAAGGAAGAAATCCGCAACTGGACGTGGAAAAGCTGAGCGAGGTGGCTCATGAACACTCAGAACGGCGCTTCGCCGCAAACCATCTTCGTGCTGAACAGCGGGTCGTCGTCGCTGAAGTTTGGGCTCTTCACGCATTCGGTCGATGACGAAGCGCTGCTGCTGGAAGGCAGCGCGCAAGGCATCGGCCGCGGCGACGGCAGCTTGCGCATCGCGTCGCCGGACGGCCGTGTGCTGATACAGCAGGCGCACGTGCTGGAGTCGCAGACCGATGCATTGCGGAAGCTCTGCGCGATACTCCCGCAGCAGCATCATGCACAGCCCGCGGCGGTAGGGCATCGCGTGGTGCATGGGGGGCCGCATTTGCGCACGCATCAGCGCTTGACGCCCGAAGTGCGCCGCCACTTGCAGGATGCCGTGCATTTCGCGCCCTTGCATATCCCGCCGGCGCTTGCATTGATCGACGAAGCGCAGAAGATTTTCGGCGGCGCGCAGCACTTCGCCTGCTTCGATACCGCGTTTCATGGGACGCTGCCGCCGCGCGCAGCTCAGTTCGCGTTGCCGCGACGCTATGCAGACGCCGGCGTGATTCGCTATGGATTTCACGGACTGTCGTACGAATCGCTAGTGGCGCAACTCGGCGCAAAGCTGCCGTCGCGCGCGGTGTTTGCGCATCTCGGCAACGGTTCGAGCGTCTGCGCTTTGCGCGACGGCCAATCCGTCGATACGTCGATGGGTCTGACGCCTACCGGCGGCGTCCTAATGGGAACCCGCTGCGGCGACCTCGATCCGGGCGTGCTGCTCTATCTGATGCGCGTGGATAAGCTCGATGCCGACGCACTGGAGACGCTCCTGAACCGGCACAGCGGCCTTGCCGGTTACGCAGATGGCGAGAGCGACATGCAGGCGCTCGAACAACGCGCCGCAGCGGGCGATGCCAATGCGTCGCTCGCGCTCGACGCGTTCGCCACCGCCGTGCGCAAAACGATCGGCGGTTATGCGGCTTTGCTGGGCGGCATCGATCTACTGGTATTTACCGGCGGCATCGGCGAACACAGCGCGGAAATTCGCAAACGTGTCTGCGAGGGGCTGGGCTTTCTTGGGCTCAACGAAGGCGACGCTGCGGGCAAGGTGAGGGCGCTTCATACGGAAGAGGAAAAGCAGATCGCGAGGCATTGCCGCGCGTTGTTGCGTGCGGGCGGCGCCTGACGCTCACATTGCCTTGACAACCAGTTGATCGGATACGCCGGCCACGCCGAACAGGCGCGTGACGTCTTCAAGCGTCGCGATTCTTTGGGCATCGCATTGAAGTTCGCCGTGCAGCGTGATGCGGCCGTCGTGGACTTCTACGGTGAGCGTGTGTTCGGGAACCGCGGCATCCCACGCTAGACGCCGCGTCGCTTCGTCCGCAATTTGCGCATCGCTCAGACGTGTGCTGTCCGCGTCGTGCAAGACCGCCGTGTCCGGCTTGGCGAAACGCGACTGAGCCATGATGGTTCGGGAGGAAGGACGCGGATTGCACAACAGTAGCAGATGCCGCGTCCTCGTAGCGGCAGGCTACTGAATTGCAGCCGCTACCGCCTGCGCCGTTGCCGCCGACAGCGTCCAACCCAGGTGCCCGTGTCCCGTGTTATAGAACACGCCGCGCCGTTTTCCGCGGCCCACCTTCGGCAGCATGCTTGGCAGCATTGGCCGCAAACCCGCCCAGGGAATCACGCGCGCGGTCGAGACATCGGGGAAATGCCGTCGCGTCCAGTCCACCAGCGGAGCGATCCGATCCGAACGGATATCGCGATTGAAGCCGTTGATTTCCGCGGTGCCGGCCACGCGGAAACGGTCGGCGCCGAGCCGGCTCGTCACGATCTTCGCGCTGTCGTCGAGCAGACTCACCCACGGCGCGCGCTGTCGGCTGATTTCATCGTCGAGACAGACGGTGATCGAATAGCCCTTCACCGGATAGACGTTCACGTGATCGCCGAGCATTGCCGCAAAGTCGCGGCTTTTCACACCGGCGCAAGTGACAATTCGCTCGAAGGCGAAACGTTGCGTCTCGCCTTCGAGGTTGACCATTAGCGAGAAGCGTCCTTCGGCCGGTTGCTCGATGGACGTGATCTGCGCATCGTAGTGAAACTCGACGCCGTGGCGCATGCATGCATCGGCGAGACCGCGCGTGAACTTGTGGATGTCGCCGGTCGAGTCGGACGGCGTGAAGAAACCGCCGTAAAACTCGCCCTGCAACGTGGGCTCGATGCGATGCACTTCACTCGACGTCACCGGGTTGCGGTCGAGTCCGCCTGCACGCAGCAATTCGTTGACCTTGCTGGCCGCGTCGAACTCCTTGCGCGTTGGGTAGACGTGCAGGATGCCGCGCCGTTCGAGATCGAAGTCGATTGCCTCGCGCTCGGCAATCGAAAACAAGTGCTCCCGCGCGGCAATTGCAAGCCGCACCGTCTCGACGGTATTCGCACGATAGTGCGGAATCTGCCGCAGGAATTCGCCCATCCACGAATACTTGTGCCACGTAGGCAGGGGATTGAGCAGCAGCGGCGCGTCGCGCGTGAGCATCCAGCGCAGGCCTTTCAGCACGGTGGCCGCGCTGTTCCAGACTTCTGCGTTGCTGGCGGAAAGCTGGCCGCCGTTGGCGAACGACGTTTCCATCGCGGCATAACGGTGGCGTTCGAACACCGTGACATGGTGGCCGCGTTGCGCGAGGGCGTGAGCAGTCGTGACGCCGGTAATGCCGGCGCCGATAATGGCGATTCGTGACATGACATGGTCCAGAGAGGTTGAGCATCACCGGGTTCGATTTCGTGCGAAACCGGTGCCGATGCCCCATCTGTCCATGTACCTGAGAGTTTCTTCCCGGCGCGAGGCGTAAGTGGCGGCCGTATGCGGGAATCCCCTTCGGTGGGCGCGCGCGGCGCCGCTCTCCAGATGTTCCTGCTGCGCGGTCCTTTTGCCTGAGAGTTTCCGGGGCGGTTGCTCCGTCGGCGTCGTCGAATGGCTGACGATCTCTCCCGCGCTGCTTTGCAGAACGCCACGACGATACCGGTCATCAATTTTTACAGCAAGTGTTTTCTCTGGCACGCTAGCCGTGCTGCGTTATGCGCAAGACCGATTGATACGCGCGAGCATTGAATTGCTCCTTGTAGAAAAGCAGCCGCGCAGGCAGGCCACATGCGCTCGGCAAGCTCGCGTGCGGCGCGCGTCGCCGCGATGCACACGCCGCGATGGCTCGGGCCGTTTATCATAGTGCCTATAACCACAAACGTGCCGCCTCGCCGAACAAGGGTAAGGCGTGTTATCCACGACCACGGCGACCCATACCGCTACATCACATGAACTCCACTCCCGACGCTCCGTCCCGTCCTTCCATCCGTGCATTGACGCTGCTTGAAGGGCGCGTGCTTGGCGTGCTCGTCGAAAAGCAGCACACCGTGCCGGACAGTTATCCGCTTTCGTTGAACGCGCTGACCCTCGGCTGTAACCAGAAAACCGGCCGCTCGCCGGTCATCAACGCAACGGAGGCCGAAGTGCTGACCGCCGTCGACGGTCTGAAACGGCTAAGCCTCGTGATGGAAGGCAGCAGCAGCCGTGTGCCGCGCTTCGAGCACAACATGAATCGCGTGCTGGGTTTGCCCAGCCAATCCGCTGCATTGCTCACAACCTTGCTGCTGCGCGGCGCGCAGACGGCAGCCGAATTGCGCTTGAACAGCGCGCGCCTGCATGGCTTTGCCGATATCTCATCGGTCGAGGCCTTTCTCGACGAACTCGCCGCGAACGATCCGCCGCGTGTCGTCAAGCTCCCTCGCACGCCTGGCGAGCGCGAGAATCGTTGGATGCATCTGCTGTGCGGTGAAGTGAACGTCAGCGAGTTTGCGCAGTCAGGCAGCGGCGATGAAGAAGCCGTGCCGCTGTCCGCGTTCGAGGCCGTGAAAGCCGAGCAAAAACGGCTCGCCGATCAGGTCAGCCGGCTTCAGGCCGTAGTGCGGCGCATGGCTGCGGAGCTGGGAATCGAGGCGAACGATCTCGATGCCTGATGCTTGATCCGCGTTGCTCAGGCGTCGCTGCCGCGTTGCGGATTCGTCGATAAGGCTCGCTGAGTGCGGTAAAAGTTGCGCGGCGGCACATTCGGCGAGTCTTGTGCAAGCCGGTCCAGTTCGTCGCGAATCGCTGTGAGATAGTGACCGTCGCGCGCGTCAAGATCGCCTGCGAAAATCGACTCTAGCCGGCGCCGCACAGCGCCATAACGTGCGCCAGCGGCACGATGTTTTTCCGCTCGCTCCGCATACCGCAGATACGTTTGCAGCGCCGACGAAACCGCCGCGACCACACTTACGATGCCGATCAGAATCCTGATCTCCAGCGAGACCGCGTTCGAGTTCAACGATGCAAACACGGCCGTGCCCACGAACGCCGTCAAAACCGTGACCAGCCAGCCGACCTGACGATCACGCGCTGCCAGCAGATCGGCCATGTCGTAATGACTCATTTGGGATTCGCGCGCGCGTCTGATCCATTTCAGCAAAAGCTGCTGTTCGTCGACCGGCGGCTCATAGGCTGGCAGATTCTTCATGGGACTCGTCAGGGCAGTGGCGTGCCGCGCGCCTCGCGCATGCACTGACGCTACTGTGCCACATCGAAGCGCGGATTGGCACGCGGCTCTTTATGCCGCTACGGCCGGCGGACGAGCTACGCCAAACCGCTCGTTGTGCGCATTCCCATTCAGGTAGAAATCGCCGATGGCGGCCTCGCGAATGATCGCCGGGTTGTGTGACGCGAGCACTCGCGCGTTGCGCCAGTAGCGGTCGAAACGCCGCATTTCGCTGGTTGCCGATGCGCCGCCCACTTCAAACAGCAGCGTCGCGGCCTGCAAGGTCTGCTCGATCACGATCTGTTGGGCCTGGAAGGTCTGGATGTCGAGGCGAATATACGTCTCTTCGGTCGTGCGACCTTCGTGTCGCGCGACCGATACTTCGTCGATGGCATGCGCGAGCGACGCGCTGATGCTTTGCGCCGAGTAAGCAAGACTCGCGAGTCGGCCGACCACGCGCTGTACGAGCGGATTGTCGCGCGGACTCGATTCGCCTGGGATACCGAACATTCTCGTCTTCGCTTGCGTAAACGCTACCGCATCGCGTAGCGCCGCACGGCTGATGCCGGCGAGGTTCGCGACGTGCAGCGCCTGATAGTACGACGTGAGCAGGCTGTCGCGGCGCGGCGCGGAGGCATCGTAGCGCCGGTACACGTTGTCTCGCGTCACGGGCACATGGTTAAAGCGCGCCGTGCCGCTGCCCGTCAGACGCTGCCCGAAGCCATCCCAGTCGTCGAGTCGCTCGACGCCCGGCGTATCGGTCCTGACGAGCACGCGCACATCGCTTCGTCCGTCATGCGCGGTGACGTCGACCCAGTCTGCGTACAGCGTGCCGGTGGTGTAGTACTTCTCGCCGTCGAGATGCCACGCGCCGTCGGTTTGCGTCAGACGCACGCTGTTGTCCGTGACGGCCGTGCGCTCGGCCACGGCGCCGCCGATTATCTGCCCTTGCGCGACGCGTGTGAGCCAGCGGTCTCGCAACGCGTCGTCGCCATATTCGAGCAGGGATTCGATGAAGCCGCCATGCACGCGCAGAATCTGCGGCAGGTTCGAATCCGCCTCGCCGAGGCGCGTGACCAAGGCAAGGAATTCGCTCAGCGAGACGCCTTCGCCGCCGTACTGTCTGGGCACGCGCAGCTTCGTGTAGCCGGCTTCACGCAGCCATTCGACGGGATCGAAGGCAAGCTCGCGATGTTGTTCGCGATGCACCGCGTTTTGCGCGATACGCTCAAAGACCGGCGCGAAACGGCGCGTCAAAGGACTGTCGTCGAAAAGCTGTGCGGCGTCGGCGATGCCGGCCGCATGCGGCGGGTTCTCGTGCAATGAAAGCGCGGACATGGGGTCTCCGTATCGAGGCGCGCGGGGCGCAGTCCGGCAACGGTACGGCATGAGATGCGCCGGGAGCAACGAAGCATTTGGCCGATTCTTAGCACGAAGACAGAATTGGCTCGTGCGTGCAGGCGGGCCAATCTGTACGGCCCGCCCAGCCCGCACAGCGTGCGGCTGCGCACAGCGTGGCAGGCGCTCGGTGCATGCTCGTCACAGCTGTTTCGTTCCGGCCGGCTGCTTGCGAGGAATGCGTGAAGTGGGCGTTCCACAACGGCTTCGATCTCGACTTCGGCGTCGGCGCGGAGCGCTTCAACGCTTATTGGGCACGCGGCGAGGCATCGACCGCGTGGACCACGCAGAGCGTCAATTCCAACTGGGGACTGCTGGCGATCAGCGCGCGGCGGCTCGGCCGCGCTTATGACTGCCGCGATACGGCCCCGGCATCCGAGCGAAACCGCGCGGGATGCGAACCACGCAGGTTCGCCGCGCGCGGCGCCGGATGTGCATCATCGCAGTACGGCGGGAGATTGAAACGAGAGCTTCTTCAATGCGATGCAACGCAACGCATTCCAACGCCACATTAGCGAATCCTGAACGCTGCTTGCCGACTGCTTCCCCTACGACCGATCGCGGTTGCGCGCGCGCGTCGCGCCGGTGATCACCGCGATGCCGAACAGGACGACAGCCACGATCGCGATGATGTGCTGTGCGACATGCAGCGCCGTCAATCCCCAGGCGACGCCGCCAATGAAAATGATCCATCCGACCAGATAGATAAGAAGGGTCATCGTTTTTCTCCTTTATGGTTTCGGCTAATGGCACTTGTTGCCTGCTGTGCAAGTTTTACCGCGCACGCGATGGCCGCGCTTGCATTGCCCGCGCAAACCCATGGCGTGCAGGCGACCCTGTCGCCGCAGCAGGCGATCAACGGCTTTATCTCCAAGCACATTGCGCGCCTGGTGATTGACATTAGCGCGGGCCGTCGCGCCGGAACGCGGTTTGCTTCCCCCGAGTATCTGCCGCACATCAGGAAGCGCAACGCGATGAACCATGGCCACGACTAAGCGCACGACCAGGCGCCCCCCGTCGGCGGGAAGTGAAAAGCCAGCGGATCCCGAGGTCGATCCCGACCAGCAGCCCGCGACGCTCGACGATTGCCGCCGTTGTCCGCTGTGGCGCAATGCGACGCAAGGCGTTCCCGGCGCCGGCCCGCGCCGGGCGCCGATCATGATGGTCGGCGAGCAGCCGGGCGACAAGGAAGACCTGCAAGGTTTGCCTTTCGTCGGACCGGCCGGCGCGTTGCTCGACGACGCGCTCGTCGAAGCCGGCGTGGGCCGCAAGGAAGTCTATGTGACGAACGCGGTCAAGCATTTCAAATGGACGCCGCGCGGCAAACGCCGCATGCATAAAACGCCCGCGCAGCGAGAGGTGGAGGCATGCCGTTACTGGCTCGACCAGGAACTTGAGAGCGTCGGCGCTCACGTGATCGTCGCGTTGGGCGCGACCGCATTGAAGGCCGTGCTTGAAGACCCGAAATCGCGCTTGCAGGATGCGATCGGCAAGGTCATCGAGCATGGCGACCGGCTCGTGGTGGCGACGTATCACCCGTCGTTTGCATTGCGCGCGCCCGATCCGGAGACCCGTCACCGTGCGTATGCGGCAATTGTCGCCGCGCTCCAGGACGCGAAGAAACTCGCGCAGCGGGGCAAGTGAGGGCAAGAAGCCGACAGCATGCATGAGCCGCGCATGAATAGGTTCAGGCAGCCGCCTGGTGCGCATGCAACCCGAGTCGCTCCATCAGCCGTTGTGCATCGAACGGCGCATGCGTTTTTGCGTCGTTATCGAAATAGCAATAGACGTCACGCGTTTGCGCACGTGGCGGCTGCAAACCTGGCGCGGCGAGCCGTGCATCGGCGGGCTGCGAACCGCGGCTCCACGACTCGATTCTGCTGGCCCAGCGTTCCAGCGACGCATCCGAATACTCGCCGGAATATTTGGTCTCCGTGCCATGCAGCCGCATATAAACAAAACCTGCGGTGAGGTCTTCGAACTGCGGCCAGGCTTCCGTCGAATCGGACACGACGAGCGCGACCTTGTGGCGTCGAAGCAGCTTCACGAACGCGGGATCAACGAAGCTGTCATGACGCACTTCCACCGCGTGACGCAATTTGCGCTTGCGGTCGATTGCGAGGTACGGCGTCTTGACCCGCTTGTCGTGTTGTTGGGCGAGCGACAAAGCCGCTTCCGTGTCGCGCGGCAGCAAGCTCAGGAAACGCTCCATGTGTTCGGGATCGAAACGCAACGACGGTGGGAATTGCCACAGTATCGGCCCAAGTTTGTCGTTCAGCGCCAGCAGTCCTTGCGCGAAAAAATTTGCGCAGGCGACGGTAGCGGTCTCGTCACGAAAGCGCAGAAGATGAGTCAGATAGCGCGCGCCTTTCACGCTGAAGACAAAACCCGGCGGCGTTTCGGCGTACCAGTGCTGCCAACTGTCGAGCGATTGCAGGCTGTAATGCGTGCCGTTGACTTCGATGGTCTGCATCAGGCCCGACGCGTACTGCAATTCGGTCGCCTGCTTCAATCCCTTGGGATAGAACGTGCCGCGCCATCCTTTGTAGCGCCAGCCGGAAATGCCTATATGAATGTGGCCAGTTCTGCTTTTCACGTCGATGCTCGAATGGCTTAACGTCAGAGTTTAAACATGCGCGCCAGCAATGCACGTGCCATCGCGCGGCACATGCGTTGCTGCGTTCCGCGTAGCGGACACAACGCATTTCGCAAACCCATCGGGCAAACGGCAAACAGCAAACGCATTCGGAGGCGCGCATGACAGACAGGCAATCCCACAGCACGGACATCGACACGCAAAGCGACGGCACGCTGCGTGTCATGCATCGCGGCGTGGACATCGTCGTCAGTGCGAAGCAGAACGACCGGGGCGCATGGATTCCGGAGATTGCGGCGTCCGTGGATGGCAAGCCGTTCGCATTGCCTGCTGTCGAAACGGTCACGCCGGAATGGACGACACAAGCCGAGGCATTGCGCGACGGCGTGGAGCGCGGCTGTTATCTGGTCGAGCGATGCCAACCCGGCAGCGGCCTCGAGGATTCAGCGCGGGGAACCGGGCAAAGCTGAGGAGAAAGCTGATGAACCGTCTCGCCAATCTTGTATGCCGCGCAATGATGTCGGGCACCGCGGCGGGCGCCGCCGCCGCCATCACTGCGGGCGCGCGGGCGCGCAACGACGGCAGCACCCCCTACGCGCCGCTCAACGCGGTAACGCATTGCTTGTGGCCGCGCCGCGCGTTCAGCGAAACGGGTTTGAGCGCGCGCTTCACACTCACGGGTCTCGCGATCCATCAGGCGTCGGCGATATTCTGGGGCGTGCTGTTCGAAGGATTATTGGACCGCTGGCAATGCCACATGCGACGGCCTCCCGGCATCGCGGAAGTCGTGGCGAGCGCAGGGACGACGGCGGCTGTCGCCTATGTCGTCGACTATCATGCGGTGCCTGAACGCCTCACGCCCGGATTTGAAGCCCATCTCTCCGGGCGCTCGATGTTCTACGTTTATGCCGCGCTTGCAGCGGGCTTCGCGGCCGCCGCGCTCTACCGCGGTAGACGCGAACGATGAGTTGAGCGACGCAGGTCGCCAACTCAGGCGGCTTCCGCCTTGCGCGCCTCCGCCGCGCGTTCGACGAGAATCACGAACGGCTCGCCTTCGTGTATTTCAAAGCGCCGGATCTGGGTGACCTGTTCGGCAGAAAGTACCTTGCCCTTTGTCATGAGCAGCGTGCCGCCCGACGTGCGCAAATCGTCCGCGAGTTTCATGCCTTCCTTCAGATGCGAGGCATCCACGCGATCGGGCACGCCTTCCGGCGTCAATTCGGCGTGCTTTGTCAGCAACTCGATGTACTTCTCGGCAATCGCTGGATCGTAGCGAATACCCGTTTGCGCGCGCACCGTCGAGATGATCTGCGCATCGTTCATCTTTTGCGGCGCAATCACACCGATGCGCAAATCTTCCGCGTCGCGCGCCAACGCGAGCACGCGAGCGCCCAACGGAATCAATCCGCCGACGAGGCCATCGGGCGTGCCGCGTCCATCGTAACGCTCATACTGATGGCGGATCATGGTCTGCACGGCGCTCAGTTGCGAGACGGGCGTGAGCGCCATTTGCCCATGCAACGGATGCAGCTGATACAGCTTCGCTTCGTGCGGCTGCAGCTTGGCGACCGGCGTCTTCAATAAGGCATCCGGTAGAAAGAGCTTGCCGATGCCGTGCAGCAAACCCGCCATCAGAAGTTCGTTGCACGCGTAATCGCTTAAGCCGAGCGCGGCGCCTAGCTGTCGTGCCGTCTCGCCGATTCGCGCCGAATGACCGGGCAGGCCGCAGCGCATCTCGACCATGTTCGCGCAGACCTTGACCATCGTGAGGAAGTTACTCTTGAGGTCGTGCTGCGCGCCTTCGAGAAACATCACCGTTTGGCGGATTTCTTCGGTGCGCGCATGAACCTCGCGCTCCAACTCCTGATTAAAGCACGACAGCTTTTCGTTCTGCTCCTGCAACAGTGCGGTCAGACGTTCGGCCTTGCGTTGCAGGCCGAGTTGTTCAAGCGCCCGCTGGATGGTGAGCAGCAGATCCTGGTCGTCCCACGGTTTGTGCAGATAGTGATAAACGTGGCCTTCGTTGACCGCGCGCACGACTGCATCGACCTCGGAATAGCCGGTGAGCAGAATGCGGATCGTATCGGGCGCGAGGCTTCGCGAGCGCGACAGGAATTCGGCGCCATCCATGTTTGGCATCCGCATGTCGGAAACGATTACGTCGACGTGCGCCGATTCGAGCAGCGTAAGCGCCGCCGCGCCGCTGTTCGCACTGAGCACCTCGTATTTCAACGGGCGCAGCAGGCGCTTGAGCGACGAGATCACGCCCGGCTCGTCGTCCACCAGTAAGAGCGTGGGAACGGGCGGTGCGGCTGTATCAACGGCTGCATTGGCTGCATTGGCCGCATCGGAAGATGCAAGCGGTGCGCCAGCGGGGTTCGTCGAATTGCCGTTTGCCTGAAGTTCAGACATGGTTATCCTCGTGGATTATTTTCGCGTCACAGCGCGCACTGCGTCATTGGCCCGGACTACAGCGCTTCGAGAAAGTGGTCGAGGGCTTCTTTCATTCCGCGGATGGCCGCATCGGGCAGCAACAACACCATGCGCGCGCCAAAGCCGCCTTCCTCCAGCGTGAAGTGAATTTCCAGCAGGAGCGCGATGTCCCACCGGCCGCCGGGCAGCAAGCCATCCTGTTTCTGCGCGGCACGCGGCAATAGCGTGGGCTGCGAGAAACAGATGTGCCGCCCGAGCTGTTCGAACACGCTTTGCACGCATGCGCCGACCAGCAGGTTCGTGATGTCGCACAACACCTCCACTTCGGCGTCGGGCTTGCCGACTTCATGGCCCATCAGCTGTTGCAGTTCGCGCTGGCCGTCCTTTCCGACCAGCACAATGGCCTCGCCGGATATGTCGGATTGAAACGCCTGGCGCACGGGGCGCAATTGACTATCGCCCTGTGCGCTCAACGCGACGCGCAATTGCTCGATGCCGACGAGCCTGATGTCCGGCACCGAGAGCGTCACGAATGCGCCCAGCAGTTTTGCCAACGCGGCCGCGGCCTTGCCCATGCCGACATTGCAGATTTCCTGCAACGCGTCGCGCTGGTCTTCGCTCAGAAATTGTTCATTCATGGAGACCATACTCCGCGAGAATCGGGCGAATCGCTTCGGGCGATACGGGCTTGGAAATGAAGCCGATCGCGCCGAGCGCCTTCGCGCGTTCGATCGCGCCGGACTGCACGTCCGCCGATACGACGATCACGAATGTGTCGAGCCCCTCGTGCTGAATCGCTTCAAGCACCTGGAAGCCGTTCATCACCGGCATGGTCAGATCGAGAAACATCACCGCGCCCTTGCCGGCGCGATAAAGATCGAGCGCGGCGGCTCCGTCGGACGCCTGGGTAATCTCGATGTCCCAGTCCTCGGGCAGCGAGCGGATCAATAGTTTTCGGGCGAGTGCCGAATCGTCGACAACAAGTACGGGCAATGGCATAGCGCTACCTCATGTGGCGGCCGGCAACTGCGCCGGCAGCACGATTTCATCCAGCGGGCCGGTTTGCGTGTGCGCTTCGGCATTACTGGCTTCTTCAATTAAGGACCCGTCGACCGGCAGCGTGACGCGGAACGTCGTGCCCTGACCGACGGTGCTGACCACGGAAATCGTGCCGCGATGTGCGTTGACGATTCCATAAGTCACCGACAAACCGAGGCCGGTCCCCTGGCCAACCGGTTTAGTCGTAAAGAACGGATCGAAAATACGTTTCAGATGTTCGGGCGGGATGCCGCATCCCGCATCGGCAATTTCGAGCCACACGCGTGATGGATCGGCGCGATCCATACCGGTGCGCACGGTAATCGTGCCGCGCGGAGCGCCGTGCTGTTCGTGATTGGCGCCATAAGCCTGCGCGGCATTCACAACGAGATTCAACACCACCTGGCTGATCTGCGAGGGGATGCAGCGCACGAACGGTATCTCCGCATATTCGCGCACGAGATGGGCGCAGTACTTCACTTCGTTGTGGACGATGTTCAGCGTCGACTCGATGCAGCGATGAATGTCCGCAAGCTCCCACACATGTGTGCTGTCGATGCGCGAGAAGTCCCGCAAATCGACCACGATGGTACGCACGCGCGCGAGTCCTTCCTTTGATTCATGCACGAGCGTCGGCGCGTCAGCAAGCAGATACTCGAGGTCCGCCTGCTCGGCGAGCACCCGGATGTCGTTCTTGAGCGAGGGCGCGGCGTCGCTCACCAGGCGCTCCGTGTCAGCGGCATAGCGGATCAGCGTTTTAACGTAGCCGTCGAGCGTATTCAGATTCGACAGCACGAAGCCGACCGGATTGTTGATTTCATGCGCGACGCCTGCCGCGAGTTGACCGATGGCGGCCAGCTTTTCCGATTGCAGCAACTGCTGATGCGCATGCGCGAGGGCTTCATTAAGCGACGTTAGCTGTTTGTTGCGCACGGTCAGTTCGGCCAACGCGCTGGAGACCGTCTTTTCGCGCTCCTGAAGCTCGCCGTAGGCGATGCAGACATCGGTGGTATCGACAATCGCGATGCCGACCGCGGCGACTTCACCCTGTTCGTCTTCAATTGGAATAAAGCTGCAGTCCTGACGCATCGCGTCGATCGTGCCGGTGATCGGACGCGAATGCTCGAAACGGAACAGATACGGGCGATGCTCCCATGACGAGTACGCAGGCGTGCCGAGCACGAACACGCCCTCGATCTTTCTGCTCAGCCACTGCCTCGGCAATTCCGGAAAGGCGTCGAGCAGATTCATGCCCACCACGGACTCGGCCGAACGTCCGCTATGAGATTGCATGAAGCGATTCCACATGAGGATGCGCAACTCGCGATCCACCGTGAAAACACCGCAATTCACCCGCTCGACAATAGCTTCCGACAGTTTGGTTTTCACCGAAAAGGCCCGTGAAATGACAAAGCGCGCAGCGTGGGATCGTCGGACACATGAGCGGAAAAACGTTTCAGGCCGGCGTCGCTGCCATGAGTGAATAACGGAGCGTAAGCTGCCGGCGCGGAGCGGTATTTACCCTGGGCCAAAATGCATAAAGCCGCGAGGGAGCGTGCGGGCGTGATGCTTGATTTGCCGGAATTTCCCCACAGGAGGGTTTCCCGTAATGCGCCGTGTATCAAGCGCTGCGCGAATCCGCCGTAAACAGAGGAAAGAGCGACATCTCGCCAGTAGGGTGCGCCTCGCACACTTTCCAGTTCGTGGGCCGCGCGCCGGCCATGGTGTTTAGCATATCGGGAGGATTCATGCGTTCAGGCCTTGGGTTCACGGCTGCCATGCTCGTGCTCTGTGGGCTCTGCATCCGCCCCGCATGGGGGCAGACGGCGCCGCAGACGTCAAATCCTGCGAACGCGACACTGAACGTCGCGGCACTGAACCTCGCCGCGATGCAGCGCGCCGTCGACCGCGCGAGCGAGCCCGCGTCGCGCTGGAGCGGCCCGACGTCGGGTCCGGCTGCGGTGCCGGGCGCGACCATCGCGATCATCAGCGAGGACCTGCGCAACGGCGGCGTGCTGGGCGTCGCCAAAGGCATCAAGGAAGCCGCCAACGCGATCGGCTGGAACACGAGGGTCTACGACGCGCGCGGGACCGCTGCGGGCCGCAGCAAGGCCGTGGCTGCCGCACTCGCGCTGCAACCGGACGGCGCGATTCTCGTCGGCGTGGACGCGGGCGACATGAAGCCCGACTTGCTGCCGTTCGCCGCGCGCAAGATTCCGCTCGTCGGCTGGCATGTCGGTCCGCTCGCGGGCGCGATGGCGAACAGTCCGGTCGCAATGAACGTTTCGACAAATCCGCTGGACGTTGCCCGCATTACGGCGATGGCCGCAGTGATCCAGTCGGGCGCGCGTGCCGGCGTCGTGGTGTTTACCGACGGCAATTTCCAGATCGCCAAAGCGAAGACCGATGCGATGCTCGAGGTGATTCGCGCGTGCGGTGATTGCCGCCTGCTTGCCGTGCGCAACGTGGCGATTTCAAACAGCGCGGAACAGATGCCCGCGGTCACGGACGAACTACTTGCGCAATACGGCAAAAGCTGGAATTACGCGCTCGCGATCAACGACATCTATTTCGACTACGCGACACCCGCATTGACCCGCGCCGGCAATATGGGCCGCGGCCTGAGCTTGCTGTCCGCCGGCGACGGCAGCGCGGCCGCTTTCCTGCGCATCCAGGCGGGCACGTTCCAGACCGGCACGGTTGCCGAGCCGCTCAATTTTCAGGGCTGGCAACTGGTCGACGAAACGAATCGGCTGCTCGCGCATCAGCCGGTTACGGGTTATGTGTCGCCGGTTCATCTGGTGACGGCGGCCAACATTCACTTCGATGGCGGATTGCAGGGTCAATACGACCCCAACAACGGCTATCGAAACATTTACCGCAGTATCTGGAAGCGATAGAGGCCATGGCGAATGCACCGGGAGCCGCCGCATGCGATTAGCGGCGAGACGCTTAAAGCTGTTGTCGCGCTCATTGCGCTGGCAATTCACGCTGGCCACGGTTGTGCTCACGCTGCTGATTGCAATGAGCGGGCTGACCGCCGTTTATACGTTGCGTGTCGCGACGAGCGAGACGCACCTGCTCGCCACCGACGAACTTATGCGCATGCAGGCCGCCGATACGCTGGTGCAGCACACGTTGCTGATCGAGCGCGAAGCGTCGCGGCTTGCCAACGCCGAGTCGCTCGATGCGATGCGCGCGAGCTACGCGGACATCCTCAGGCAACTGGAAGTTTTCGACCGTGTTTCGGACCGGCTCGCCGCCGCCAACGACGACATCAGCGTGCTCGATTTGCATCAGGCAAGCCAGTTGTTCCGCAATACCGTGAACATCGTCGCGCAGTTGCGTGAAAGCGATTTGCGCGCGGCCGGCGCGCATGCATCGAACCCGGCGAACGATGGCAGCGCAGTCGCGCGGCCCATCACGCATGCCGTCAAACCACACGACACCTTCAGCGACGGACTGCGTCAGCAAGCAAGCGCGATGGTGGCATCGGCCGAACTTCAATTGAATCGCTGCACGCAGGACTTCCAGCAGGCCGTGCAGCGGCTCGCGGATACATCCGCGCGCAATGAGCGCTGGATTACGGGGCTCGTTGCAGTCAGCCTGCTTTTTGCGTGGCTCGTGGCGCATGCGTTTCTCGGCAAGCATGTACTGGCGCGGCTCGAAGTGGTCAGCAGCAACTTGCGGCTCGGCGACGCGGTCGAAGGGCAGGACGCTTCGCGCCTCCTCAATGGATGCGATGAAATCAGCGAAATGGCGCGCGCGGTCGAACAGTTTCAGGACGACAGGCGGCAGCTTGCTCGCGCGTATTCCGCGCTGCGTGAAGAAAAGGCGCGGCAGGAAGAATTGATCGGAGAACTCGCGCAAGCGCACAGTCAGTTATTGCAGTCGGAGAAACTCGCATCCATAGGGCAGCTCGCGGCGGGCGTCGCGCATGAAATCAATAATCCGGTCGGGTTCGTGAATGCCAATCTCGGTACGCTGCAGCGCTACGTCGCGGACCTGTTGACGGCGCTGGCCGCCTATGAGCGCAGCGAGGCCGAGTTGATTGCGGAATCGCGGGCGGCGCTTGCCGAACTGAAGCGCGATATCGACATTGACTATCTTCGCGAGGACATCCGGACGCTGCTGTCGGAATCCGTCGAGGGCTTGCAGCGGGTCAAGCGCATCGTGCAAGGCCTGAAGGACTTCTCGCATGTGGATAAAGCGGAGAAGCAGTGGGCCAACCTCGAAAGCAATCTCGATACGGCGATCAACATTGTCTGGAACGAGTTGAAATACAAGGGCGAACTCAGGCGTGAATTCGGCGCGGTTCCCGAACTGGAGTGCATTCCTTCGCAGCTCAATCAGGTCTTCATGAATCTGCTGATGAACGCCGCGCAGGCCATCGAGGGAGGTGGACATATCACCGTGCGCACGGGGCACGACAAAGCAAACGTATGGGTCGAAGTGGAAGACACGGGGCAGGGCATCAAGCCCGAACATCGCGACCGGATCTTCGATCCCTTCTTCACGACGAAACCTGTGGGGACGGGAACGGGGCTCGGCTTGTCGATATCGTATGGCATCGTCAAGAAGCAGGGCGGGCGTATCGAGGTGCGTTCCGAAGTCGGGCAAGGCTCGACGTTCCGGGTGGTGCTGCCGAAGAGCCCGGAAGAGGCGCTGGTGGCAGGCAGCGTCTCGTCATAACTTTCGGCCTTAACCCGACATACGGTGCAGCGCCCGAACGAGGATGCAACATTTAGCTGGCGCAGCGTCGGGAAAATGACTATGATGTCCGTCATATTAACGATGTCCTCATTGCTGTTATGGCCCGAACCGATCCGCGCCGCAAGGAAGCCACTCACGAACGCATCGTGGAGGCCGCCGCGCGTGCCATTCGGCGCAGCGGCTATAGCGGCACGGGCGTGGCGGACATCATGAAGGACGCCGGCCTCACGCACGGCGGCTTTTATGCGCACTTCGAGTCGCGCGAGGCCATGCTGGCGGAGGCTGCGGACCGCGCGGGCGCCGAATCGGTCGCCATCTCCGCGAAGATCGCCGCGGCGGCCGCGCCCGACGAGGCATTGCAGGCGCTGATGCATGCCTATTTGTCCGACGAACATCTGCACAACCCGGAATCAGGGTGCCCCATAGCGGCGCTGGGCTCCGAAATGCCGCGCCAGGCGCCCGAAGTGCGGCGCGCGGCCACGCGTCGCATCAAGGAAATGATCGATCTCGTGGCTCGTCAATCGCCCGAGTGGGGACAACCCGGCGCGCATGAGCGGGCGCTGATCAGCGTCGCCGCGATGGTTGGCACATTGATACTCGCGCGCGCAGTCGACGACCCGAAACTGTGCGACGCGCTGCGGGAAGCGGCCCTGTCCCATTTCACTCCTGCTAACGGCTGAACGCGTCTTGAGTGCTTGTGCACGACGCGTTTTTTGTTCGTCTGTATATATGACGGTCGTCATTTAAATGGACATTTAGCGCAATTGAGCGTCACTAGATGATCGTCGCAATCATGTCGCTCAAGCGCTAACGCATCAAGGAACCGTAAAAGGAAGGACATCATGAAGAACAGGATTGCTCTGGTTACAGGCGCCTCGTCGGGCATAGGCGAAGCGACGGCCACCCGGCTTGCGGCTGCGGGCTACAAGGTCTACGGCACCAGCAGGCGCGGAGCCAGCGGGGCTAGCAGGCCGTTTGAGATGCTGCCGCTCGACGTCACCCGCGACGAGTCGGTCGAAGCCGTCGTGGAGGAAGTGTTGCGGCGCGAGGGGCGCCTCGACCTGCTCGTGAACAACGCCGGCTTCGGCGTTGCGCCCGCCGCCGCGGAAGAAAGTTCGCTCGACCAGGCTCGGGCGATCTTCGATACGAACTTCTTCGGGGTTGTGCGCATGACGCGCGCAGTCGTGCCGCACATGCGGCGTCAGGGCAACGGCCGCATCATCAATATCGGCTCGGTGCTCGGTTTTCTGCCGATGCCCTATGGTGCGCTATATGCCGCCACCAAGCACGCGATCGAAGGTTATTCGGAATCGCTCGACCATGAGTTGCGCACGCGAGGCATTCGCGTGTCGGTCATCGAACCGGCCTATACGAAGACGGAGTTCGACGCGAACTTCCTCGAAGCCGATGCGAAGCTCGACGAGTACCGCGATATTCGCGCGGCCTTGACCGCCACGTTGAAGGACGTGATGGCCAATGCCGATGCACCCGGCGTCGTGGCCGATGTCGTACTGAAGGCCGCGAACGCGGCCCGCCCGAAACTGCGATACACCGCTGGCGGACTGGCGAGCCGCCTGCGATTGCTGCGCAGATTCGCGCCTGCAGGCCTCATGGACGCGGGAATACGGAAAGACCTGCGGCTCGATCTTCGCGAACTGCCGGGGTCTCCGGTGCTTGAAAAGTAACGCCGTGGCGCGCGCAACAGGTGTCACGAACAACGGGAGCAGGAAAACATCATGAAGGCATTTATCGTCGATCGCTATGGACGGAATGGACGCAGACGTAATGGACATGGCGCGGCGGCGTTGCGGTTCGGCGAAATGCCCGACCCGGACCTTCGGGACAACGATGTGCTGGTTCAGATCCATGCGGCGGGTGTCAACGTGCTCGATAGCAAGATCAGAAACGGCGAGTTCAAACTCATTCTGCCTTATCGCCTGCCGCTGATTCTGGGCAACGATGTGGCTGGCGTCGTAGTCCGCGTTGGGTCCAAGGTACGGTCGTTCAAACCAGGCGACGAAGTCTACGCCCGGCCGCATCAGGACCGGATCGGCAGTTTTGCCGAACTGATCGCGATGAATGAAAGCGACGTGGCAATCAAGCCGAAGACACTCAGCATGGAAGAAGCGGCGTCCATGCCTTTGGTCGGCTTGACGGCATGGCAGGCGTTAATCGAAAGAGCGCATCTGAAGAAAGGGCAAAAGGTTTTTATTCACGCTGGTTCCGGCGGAGTGGGAACATTTGCGATTCAACTGGCGAAGCATGTGGGCGCTTTCGTTGCCACGACAACGAGCACGGCGAATGTCGAGTTCGTGAAGCAGCTCGGTGCGGACGTTGTGATCGATTACAAAAAAGAGAACTTCGAAGATGTACTGCACGACTATGACGTCGTACTGAATAGCCTGGATAACGACGCGCTCCAGAAATCCGTGCGAGTGCTCAAGCGCGGCGGCAAGCTGATCTCAATCTCCGGCCCGCCCGATCCTGCCTTTGCGAAAGACATCGGCGCGAATGCTTTCGTGGGACTAGTCATGCGTCTGCTGAGCTTGCGCATCCGCAGACAGGCGCGAAGCCAGGACATCGACTACTCGTTCCTTTTCATGCAAGCAAACGGCGAGCAATTGCGCGAGATTAGCGCGCTGATCGATTCCGGCGCGATCCGCCCCGTGGTGGATCGAGTTTTTCCATTCGAATCGACAAACGACGCCCTGGCCTACGTCGAAAAAGGACGCGCGAAAGGCAAGGTCGTCATCAAGATCGGATAGACGCGACCAACGCCTCGCCGGCCGCAAGACAATTGACGCCTTCTGTAAGCGCCTGGCCGTCGCGGCCCGCGAGCGTCGATAACAACACCACGCCGCGGTGCGATTGCACGGTGGCCTCAGTGCAGCTCATATTCAGCGCGATGAATAGGCGCTGATCGCGGTGACGCCGCTCGTAAGTCAGCACATCGCCATACGCGGTGACGTGCTCAATCGTGCCCTGCACGAGCGCGGCATTGTTGCGGCGCAACGACAACAGGCGGCGATAGAGCGACAACATGCTCGACGCGTCCCTGTCCTGGTCACGCACGCTGCTGGTCGTCGCAATGGGTAACCATGGCCTGCCGTTTGTAAAACCGGCATTCGGCAGCGACGCATCCCATTGCATCGGCGTGCGCTCGGGATCGCGTCCCTGACCGATGCCGGGTTGCCGGATCTCCGCCGGGTCCTGCACCTGATCGGGCGGAATCTCGCCATCCGTCATGCCGATTTCATCGCCGTAATAAAGCGTCGGCGTACCGCGCAGCGTCAGCAGCAGCACGGCGGCTACTCGCGCCTGCACCACGCCCGCACGCGACGCGACCCGCGGATTATCGTGATTGCCGAGCACCCAGTTAGGCCACGCGTGTTCGGGCAGAGCGCCGTCGTAATCCCTGATCATTCCCGCGATGTCGCCCGCGTGCCACTTTGCGTTGAGCAACTGGAAGTTGAACGGCATGTCCGCGCCATCGCCTTTTGCGCCGTAGTACCTGACTAACTGCGGGACCGGCAAGTAGATTTCGCCGATCAGGACGCGCCGGCCGTACTCGTCGAGCGTGGCGCGCATGGAGCGCACGATCTCATGCACTTCCGGCTGATCCTCGGTGTAAGTCTGCAATAACCGATGATGGTCTGGCTGGCCCGGCAGATACGCGGGATTCGGCGGATTGTCGCGAAACTGCGCGTCCTTGATCAGCAGCCACAGCACGTCCACACGGAACCCGTCGACGCCACGATCCAGCCAGAAGCGCAGCACGTCGTCCATTGCGCGGCGCACTTGCGGGTTGCGCCAGTTCAAATCGGGCTGTTCACGCAGAAAGGCGTGGTAGTAATACTGACCCGTATGCGCGTCCCATTCCCATGCCGAGCCGCCCATGCGGCTTAGCCAGTTGTTGGGCGGCCCGCCGTCGGGCCCGGGGTCGCGCCATAGATACCAGTCGCGCTTCGGATTGTCGCGTGACGAGCGGCTTTCCTCGAACCATGGATGCCTGTCCGACGAATGATTCGGCACAAAGTCGAGCAGCACCTTGAGGCCGAGTTCGTGGGCGCGGTCCGCGAATTGCTTGAAGTCGGCGAGAGTGCCGAACATCGGGTCGATATCGCAGTAGTCCGCGACGTCATAGCCGAAGTCCGCCATGGGCGACGGGTAGATGGGAGAAACCCAGACTGCGTCGACGCCCAGTTCGGCGACATACGGCAGACGCGCGGTGATGCCCGCGAGGTCGCCGATGCCATCGCCGTTGCTGTCCTGAAACGAGCGCGGATAGATCTGATAGATCACGCCGCGTTGCCACCATGCCAGTTCCGACATTGCAATTCCTCTCGACGATCGATTGTTTTGGCGCCACGCGCGGACCGCATGCTCAACGACCTCTGGTACAAGAACGCCATCGTCTATTGCCTTTCGGTAGGCACTTTCATGGACGCGAATGGCGACGGCGTCGGCGATTTTCAGGGCCTTCTGCGCCGGCTCGACTACCTGCAAGGGCTCGGCGTGACGACGATCTGGCTGATGCCTTTCCAGCCCTCGCCCGGCCTCGACAATGGCTACGATATCTCCGACTATTACAACGTCGATCCGAAATACGGCACGCTAGGCGACTTCTCCGAATTTACACACGCGTGCGGCGAGCGCGGTTTGCGTGTGATGATCGATCTCGTCATCAATCACACGTCCGATCAGCATCCCTGGTTCAAGGAAGCACGCAGCGATCCTGAGTCCAGGTATCGCGACTGGTATGTCTGGTCTGACAGGCAGCCGCCGAATGCGAAGGACGGCGTGGTGTTTCCGGGCGTGCAGAAGTCGACATGGACTTTCGACAAGCACGCGAAGCGCTGGTATTTCCATCGCTTCTACGATTTTCAGCCGGATCTGAATACCTCGAACCCCTACGTACAGGCCGAGTTGCTGAAGATCATGGGGTTCTGGATCCAGCTTGGCGTGTCGGGATTCCGCATGGACGCCGTGCCGTTCGTCATCTCGACGAAAGGGCCGAAGGTGCGCGAGCCCGTCGAGCAATACGACATGTTGCGGGCATTTCGCGAGTTCCTGCAGTGGCGTCAGGGCGACGCGATCATTCTCGCGGAAGCCAACGTGCTGCCCAATACCGACCTCGAATATTTCGGCGATCAGGGCGAGCGCTTGCAGATGATGTTCAACTTCCAGCTCAATCAGAACACGTTCTACACGCTCGCGACCGGCGACACCGCGCCGTTGAAGAAGGCGCTGACAGCGACGAAACCGCGCCCGCCCACCGCGCAATGGGGCGTGTTCCTGCGCAATCACGACGAACTCGATCTTGGCCGCCTCACGCCTGAACAGCGCGCGGCCGTGTTCGCCGCGTTTGCCCCCGAGCCCGACATGCAACTCTACGAGCGCGGCATTCGCCGCAGACTCGCGCCGATGCTCGCGGGCGACAGGCGCCGTATCGAACTCGCATACAGCCTGATGCTGACCTTGCCGGGTACGCCGGTGTTCCGATACGGCGATGAGATCGGCATGGGCGACGACCTGAGCCTGCCCGAGCGCGAATGCGCGCGCACGCCGATGCAATGGTCGACGGAACCGCATGGCGGCTTCACGAAGCACCCGAAGCCGCCGTCTCGTGTGATAACCGGTGGCGCTTACGGTTTCGAGCGCGTGAACGTGGCGAGTCAGCGGCGCGATCCGAATTCGTTTCTTAACTGGATGGAACGCATGATCCGCATGCGCCGCGAAGTGCCCGAAATCAGTTGGGGCGACTTCGACGTGCTGCGCACGTCGCGAAGCGATGTCCTCGCGCTGCGTTACGACTGGCGCAACAACTCGGTACTGTGTATGCACAACTTTGGCGACGAGGCCTGCACGGTGAAATTCCGCTCCGGCTGCGAGGAGCCGGGCCAGGACCGGCTGATCAACCTTCTCTCCGACGACCATAGCCAGGAAGGCGACGACGGTCGCCATTCGGTCGTGCTCGAACCGTATGGGTTCAGGTGGTATCGGATCGGCGGGCTCGATTATCTGCTGAGGCGCGGCGAAGTTTAGCCGCGATCCTTGACTCCGAAATGCGGGGCGAATGCAATGAACAATCAACACGCCAGAAGCAGCAAAACGCATCTGAACGCGATCGCCGTGATGTTCTCGCTGGGTCTCGCGGCCTGCGCGTCCAGTGCGCTGGACGTCGGCGACCAAGGCGTGGGCCCGCACCCGGAGCTGCCCGCGCCGCAAACGTCGCTGCTGCCGACGGTCAATATCGCGCCCGTCCGGACGCGCGACGCTCAAAGCACACCGGTGGCGCCCGCGGGCTTCACGGTGACGGCTTTCGCAAGCGGACTGGAGCATCCGCGCTGGGTCTATGCGTTGCCCAACGGCGATCTGCTGGTCGCCGAGAGCAATGCGCCCGCCGAGCACGACAAGGGCCAAGGCATTCTCGGCTGGATCCGCAAGCAGGTGATGAAGCGCGCGGGCGCGGGCGTGCCGAGCCCCGACAGGATCATGTTGCTGCGCGGCCAGGGCGGCGCGGCGCAAAGCCGTAGCGTGTTCATCTCGGGGCTTCACTCGCCGTTCGGCATGGCGCTGGTCGGCGATCAGCTCTACGTCGCCGACACGGACGCGCTATTGCGCTTTCCGTATCACGCAGGCGACACCCAAATCACGGCAGCGGGCGAGAAAGTGGCCGATTTGCCGGCCGGCCCGATCAATCATCACTGGACCAAAAACGTGGTGGCGAGCCGCGACGGCCGGCGCCTGTATGTCACGGTCGGCTCCAACAGCAACGCCGCGGAAAACGGCATCGCGGCGGAAGAGGGCCGCGCGCTCATCCTCGAATTCACACCGGCGACGGGGCTGTCGCGCGTGTTCGCGTCGGGTCTGCGCAATCCGAACGGGATGGACTGGCAACCCGATAGCGGCGCGCTTTGGACGGCGGTCAATGAGCGCGACGAACTGGGCAACAACCTCGTGCCCGACTACATGACCGCGGTGAAAGACGGCGGCTTCTATGGCTTTCCGTATAGCTACTACGGACAACACGTCGACACGCGCGTGAAGGCGCAACGGCCCGACAAGGTGGCGAGCGCCATCGTGCCCGACTACGCGCTGGGCAATCACACGGCATCGCTCGGGCTCGTGTTCTACAGCGGCAAAAACTTTCCACCGCATTACTGGGGCGGCGCGTTCGTCGGACAGCATGGGTCGTGGAATCGCAAGCCGCACAGCGGGTACCAGGTGGTTTTCGTGCCGTTTGCCGGTGGCCGGCCGGCGGGTATGCCGGAGACTTTCCTGAGCGGCTTCCTTACCGCGGATGGACATGCGCTAGGGCGGCCGGTCGGCGTCGCGATCGACGGCACCGGCGCGTTGTATGTGGCTGACGACGTGGGAAACGTGGTCTGGAAAGTGGTGTATAGCGGCGGGTAACGGTGCCGGCTGTCTGTGAGCATCAGACGAGGCCCGATCGCCCAGCCGCGGCATCACAAGATTGCCAGGTAAAATACCCCGATACCAACGGCGCGGAAGGCTCGATCCCCGCCGGCTTACTTTGAATTTCGAGGCGTTCATGTCCATGGAACCAGACACCGTCACCGATGACCGGGTGGCTCAAATTGCGGACCGTATGGTTAGCGAAGGCAAAAAAGTTTCCGCGCTGGCGGTCTGGGGTGAAGTCCGCAGCGGTTCGATTGTCGCCGTGTCCGCAGCCTTGCAGCGCTGGCGCGACGCTCGCGAGCCCGCGTCGGACGCCGCGCCCGTCATGACCGGCTTGCCGGACAACGTCGCTCAAACCATGCTGGATGCGGCCGGCAATGTGTGGGCGAGCGCCCGCGAGGAAGCCGAGCGCGTCGTCAATCAGCGTCTTGCCGTTGCGAGCCAGCACGCCGACGCGATCGCCGCCGAGCGCGACGAGGCGCTTGCCGAGTACCAGAACACGCTGGCCGAAGCCGAATTGGCCCGCGAGCGCGTCGCGACGCTCACGAACGCGCTGAGCATTTCCGAAGACGCCATGAACCGCCTCGCGACGGAGCTGTCGGGATTGAGAGACCGCGCGAAAGCCGCCGACGAGCGCGCGGCCGAGGTCGAGGAACGGGCCGTAGCGGCCGAAGCGCGTGTTGCGCAAACCGAGGAGCGCGAGGCGGCGACGGAGGCGCGGATTGCGCAGGCGGAGGAGCGGGCATCGACGGCACAAGCTGCCATTGCACGAGCCGACGAACGGGCGTCGGATGCCGAGCGACGCATGACAGAAGCTGAGGAAAGGGCGTCCACGGCAGAGGCGCGTATTGCACAAGCCGAACAACGCGCCTCGACGGCAGAAGCCAGCCAGCAATCCGCCGAAGCCGCGCTCAATGAAGAACGTCAGGCGCGCGAAGCGTTAAACACGGCAGCCGCCGCCAAAGACGAAGACATCGCGCGTCTGACCCAGGAGCGCAACGCGGCGCGCCACGAGGCCGCCACGCTTGGCGAGGCCGGCGACGCACACGCGAAGGAAGTTCAGCGCTGGGCGGAAGAGTCGAGCGCGGCGTCATCGCGTGCGCAGGACGCCGCGTCACGGGCCAGCGAGAGCCTCGCGCAACTCGCCGCATTGCAGACCGAACTGGATCAGGCCCGCGCCGAACTCTCTGCGCAGCGCGACGCGAATGCGGCTCGTCACGACGAAGCAGCCGCGCAGCGCGGCGAACTGGAACGCGTGCAGCACGAACTCAACGTGGCGCGCGAACAGCTCGCCACCATGAGCGAAGCCAATGCGGCGGCGACAGCGGAGACGACCCGGCTCGCACACGATGCATCGTCGGCGGCGCGTCGTGCAGAGGCCGCCGAACAGCGCGTGACGGAGCTGGAACACAAGCTTGCCGAACGTGAAAGCGCGCACGCCCAACGGCTCGAGCGGGTTCAACAGCAAGGCACCGCGTCGGATAGTTCGTCCCCCGATAAACCATTCCCGGAAACGGAGTCGAAGGAAGCCGTTATGGCCGACGAACTCGCCTCACTTCGGCGTCAGATATCGAGCCAGGCCAAAACGCACGAGAAGGCGTACAGCGAGCTGCGCGCGTTGGCCGAACAGTGGGTCGCGCATGCGAAGGAGCTGAAACAGCGGCTCAGTATGACCAACCAGAAAGTCACGTTCCTCGAGGCTCGCAGCGCCGCCGAGGTCGCGCTTTTACGTCGGCTTTCCTCCGAACTGGAGCGGCTGAAGCCGGACCACGATCTGATCTCGCGCGACGCGCAGCAGAAGCTGATCAGCGCGGCGCTCGCCGAACGCCTCGAACAGAAGGGCTATCGCTACGACCCGGCAACCGCGGTCATGTCGAAGATAGAAGCTTGATGTGTCTGTCGGGCCGGTTTGCTCATAACGGCTTCGGCGGCGAACCTTCGTCGTCGACGGTGTGGCTGCCTGCACCCGGCGGCGAAGTCGTGTCGCGCAGTTGTGTCCCTTTCGGGTCCTTCGGCACGACCTTGTCGGCATCGGCTTCGTCGATTGCGTTGAGCTGATTGCCACCCGGCGTGCGCGACGCACCCGGCGGTGGTGACGGGACTGGTTCGGCCTGAGCCGGCCCCGGTCCCGACATGCCCTCGCGCGAAGGCGTCGACGGGCTGGGCGGCGAGGCCGGCGTAGCGGGCTCGTTGCTGGAAGAGTCGGGTTGCTCGGTCATGAATCATCTCCTGGCTGAAGTCGTCACAAACGACATGGGCGTGCCATGAATACAGCCAACCCAGCACGCGCCGTTCCACCAGGCCCGGCCCGCAACAACACAAACGTCAACACCAACGCTCAACGCAGCACGCTCAACGCAGCACGCGCGCCACCAACGGCAGATGATCCGACGCCACGCGCGCCGCTTCGCTTCTATCCACCTGAATATCGACGAGCCGTGCCGCCGGATGCACCCACACGCGGTCCAGCGCGAAGGCCGGAAAACGCGACGGAAACGTGCGCGGCGCGGCGACCCGTCCAAAGCGCGTGAGCAGCGCGCGCAACGGCCATCCCCAGACAAACCATTCGTTCAGATCGCCGACCAGGATCACGGGAAGATCGGGCGTATCGAACGCTTCGAGCAGCAGCCGCACCTGTGCGCGGCGTTCGCGCGCCGACAGGCCCAGATGCGTTGCGACGATACGCATTACGCCGTTGCCGGTCTCAATGTCGACATCCAGCGCGCCGCGTGCCTCGCGGCTGCCGAACGACAGATCCAGCGTACGCACCGCGCACACCGGCAGATTGGTCAGCACGGCATTGCCATAGCGCCGGTCGGGGCTGTCTAGCGTCGGCCCCGGCACCGCGTGCATGCCGGTCAGCTCCTGCAATTCGAGCAGCACGTTGATGCTGGCCGCGCCACCCAGCGGCACTTCCTGCAACGCGACGACATCGGCGTTCAGCGCCGCAATCACTTGCGCGATCCGCGCTGCGGACCGTTTGCCGTCGGTGCCCACCGCGCCGTGAATGTTATACGTGACGATGCGCAGCGGCTCGCTCGCATGGCTCGTGTGGGCCGGCCGCGCTTGCACGCGCGGCGCGGACTGTGCTTCCTCGAGCGCCTCGGTTTCGTTCGCGCGCCCGCTCATTGCCGCCTCGTCAGCATGCGCCGCAGGCCAAGGGACATCGAGACGAGCGCCACGCCGATCGCGGCGACCAGCATCAACGAAAGCGGCGTCGGATGCATGACGGCGGCCACCAGTTGACGAGCGAACGACGTTGCCAGCACCACACCAGGCGCCATGCCGATTGCCGTGCCCGCCATGAAGTCCCAGAAGCGGATATGCGACGCGCCCGCCGCGAGATTGACAATCGAGAACGGCGCGACCGGCACCAGCCGCAGCAAGATCACCGCCATCAATCCTTTGCTGCGCAGCCTCTCGCTGAGCTGATTCAGGCGCGCGCCTGCCAGTTCGCGCACGGCGTCGCGACCGAGCCACGCGCCCGCGGCCCAGCCCGCCGCCGCGGCGATCAGCGTTCCGGTCAGCGCGTAGGCGGCGCCGGCCACCGCGCCGAACACGAGACCTGTGACGGCGATCAGCAATGTCACCGGAACCGAGAGTAGCGCCGCCACCACATACATCCCGACGACCGCAATCGGGCCGAAATGCATGTCGGCGAGCCGCTGGGTCTCGGCGGCAAGTTTCGCGAAGCTCAGCTCATGACCGAACGGCGTGAAGCGCCAGACAAGCGTCAGCACGACCACAGCGAGCGCGAGCGCGCCGAGCACGAGCAGTTTCGCAATCACTGGACGATGAGTCGGCTCGGGCAAGAACTGCGCAAGCAGTTCATTGGCGGCAATCGGCGCTTCAGGATCGAGAACATGAACGCGATCGGCGATATCGCGCAGTTCGGGGGGCACCTCGGGCGTCAACGGTTCGAGCGTGCGCACGGAGCCTCGTGTGAGGCTCGCAATCGCCGCGTTGAGGCGGCCATGCCGTGCGAGCGCCTGCTCGACGTCCGCTTCGCTGGAATCGAGGTGTTCGGCGAGCAGGCGGTTGCGAATGCGCGCGATCGCCTTTTGCCTCGCGGGATTGTCGCGCGCGTCCATCACGATGCAGCACTCGGAGTCCAGCACCATCGAGCGATTGTTCAGGTTCGCGCTGCCGATCACGAGCAGACGTTCGTCGACGATCATGATCTTGCTGTGCACGTTCACGAAGCGGCCGTTGGGGGCGTCGACGGCGGGCGCGTACATCGCATAGCGGCCGTTGCTGTCCGCCGCTTTCAGGAGTTTGTGCAGACGGGCGCGCAACACGCCCATCGTCGCTTCCTGGAGCCAGCCGCTCTGCCGGTAAGGGCACACCACGGCGAGGTCCGGGCCGTCTTCTTCCGCAATGCGTTTTTGCAGCGCCGAGCCCACCGAGTTCGCCGTGAAGTACTGGTTCTCGATATAGATGTTGCGGCGCGCGGCAGCCACGGCGGCAAGATGCAGCGCCTTCACCTGCTGGATCGCCGGTCTGCCGTCGTAGGCGGGTTCGGTGAGCGAAATGCCCAGATCGACATCGACGAAATCCGGCTCGATGCCCGACGGCCACAAATCCGTACGCGACGGCGACTTGCCGTTGAACGGCCGGCCCGCCTTGGCGCTTCGGCGCGAACGCCGCCAGCGCTCGCGCGCGAGGTGCGCGAGGGCGGCGGCCGCGGGGCCGTCGAACATGAGCTGCGCGTCGTGCATCGGCTCATAACTCGTCTTGCCCAGGTTCTTGCGCAGGGGATCGTCAGGCCGATGCTCGG
The DNA here is from genome assembly GCF_002879865.1 of Paraburkholderia rhynchosiae. Classification (GTDB taxonomy): domain Bacteria; phylum Pseudomonadota; class Gammaproteobacteria; order Burkholderiales; family Burkholderiaceae; genus Paraburkholderia; species Paraburkholderia rhynchosiae. The sequence continues at coordinate 31,261 of NZ_PNXY01000010.1, read as the reverse complement.
GCGTGTCCCAGCGGGAACCGGTGAGGTCGATGCCGCCGGTGAACGCGAGGCTGTCGTCGATCACGACGATTTTCTGGTGATGCGACGCGCCCAGCGGATGACGCCCGTCGAGCCGGAACCAGAGCCGCCGGTGGGCATGCCACGCGGGCTTGTAAGAGGGCAGCCACTCACGCTCGAATGCGTACAGCATCGCGAAGTCCCAGCCGAGCAGGTAGATGCGCAACTGCGGATTCGCGTCGAGCACGGCGCAAAGGAACTCCGACAGTTTCGCGGGAAAGCCGTCGTCCACGCCGCCCGGAACGAGCTCGATGCGGCTGTCTATATCCCACCCGAGGATGAAGATCGAATGGCGCGCGCGCGGAATCATCTCGCGCAATACCGCGTAGTAAGAGGCCGCGTCGATTAGCACGCTAGCGCGATGCGCCTTCAGAATCCATTCGCACGTCGAACGGGTGTCCATCAGCTCGCCGTTGCGGGCGACAGGCGGCGCGTCGGCGGTGTCGCGCGACGGCGCGTCGAGTAGTTCGGGTTGCGTGGAGTCGGGTTCACTCATGGCGGTCCATGCGACAGTCAATGGTAATAAGGATGCAAGGGGCATTCCACGGCTGAGCTCGGGGCTGTGACGACCTCGCTGTGACGACCTTTTATCGCTTTTGAACCAAGCGGCGGTTTGTAGTTGCGCTGTGTAGTGTTTGAAATTTTGGCAGACGTAACAACTGTTTTGTCAGATGGAGAAGGTTCCAGGCGCGAGGCACTCCCGTTGCGGTACACGAGGAATGAGGCACAGCTTATGCGCCCCTGTTGAAGTCCAGCTTTTCCACCCGGCAAAGGAGATGAACATGGCTCAGCATCCTGCTCGCTCGCAGAACCACCGCCATCCCGACGAACCGCGTCCCGAAGAAATCACGCGGGCGCTCGAAGGCGCCGCTTTTCCGACAACGCGGGACAAACTGGTCGAACTCGCCACGCGCAACGGTGCAGACGGTGAGGTGCTGGCGGTGCTCAAGCGGATGAGCGACCGCAATTTCGACAGCGTCGCGGCCGTGGTGCGCGAGGCGTCGAATGTCGAATAGCGCCGTTACGATCCATCACGCATCGATATCTTTCAGTCCTCTTGTCTGAGCGACTAACACCCGGCTCGCGCGTCGCGCCCCGCACCCAGACCACGCGAGCTGTATCAGTTTTTCCCTACCCATAATTCAGCCTTCCCGGACGCCATTCGCGCTATGCCCGAAGGCATTCTCGTCCGTTAACAAGGCAGGCCAGATCACGCTTGCGTCGCAATGCCGGCGCCGAAAGCAAACGTTTGCGACAGAGCATTTGGGGGAAGTACCCGGCGTCGCCGCAATGCGTTGATCGGCCTGCATCTCCTTCCGCTCGCGGTTTATTCACCACATTGCACGCAGGGACGACATGAAGAGCAACAACGAGAAAAACCCAGGCATCTCGAGGCGAACCTTTTTATACAGCCTGGGCGCGCTTGCGCTGTCGGGCTGTGACGGTGGAATCAGCGCTCCGGTCACGCCCGGGAGCCGCGCGACGAGCCGGGTATCGACATCGGGCATTACGCTGGCGCATGTCGCGAACGGGGCAGCGGACGTCGCCACGAGCGGCGCATTCGCTCATCCCGGGCTGCTGCATACGCAAGCCGACTTCGACCGCATGGCGCAGAAAGTCGCCGCTCAGGCGTCGCCGTGGTACGACTGCTGGAATGTGCTGATCGCCAACAGCCACGCAAGGCTGTCCTGGTCGCCGCGTCCTCAGGTCGAGGTGGATCGCGGCGGCAGCGGCGCGCAAAACTATCCGGTGCTGTACGGCGACATCGCAGCAGCCTATGCATCCGCGCTGCGCTGGAAAATAACCGGCGATACGGCCTACGCCGACAAGGCCGTGCAGATCATGAACGCGTGGTCTTCGACATTGCAGATACTCGGCGGCGACAGCAACGTCGATCTCGCGGCCGGCATCTACGGCTACGAGTTCGCGAACGCCGGCGAAATCATGCGCGGATATTCGGGCTGGGCGGCGGCCGACTTCGCGGCGTTCCAGACGATGATGCGCGACATCTTCTATCCGATCAACGTCGACTTCCTGAACCGGCACAACAACACCGACATCACGCATTACTGGGCCAACTGGGACCTGTGCAACATGGCGTCGATCATGGCAATCGGCGTGCTGTGCGACGACCACACGCTGTTCGATCAGGCCGTCAACTACTATATCGACGGCGCTGGCAACGGTGCGATCGCGCAAGCGGTCTATTACATGCACCCCGGTTATCTTGGGCAATGGCAGGAGACGGGCCGCGACCAGGGGCACAACACGCTCGGCATCGCGCTCGGGGGCGCCATCTGCGAGATGGCGTGGAATCAGGGCATCGACCTGTACGGCTACGACAACAACCGCTTTCTCGCTGGCGCGGAATACGTAGCCAAGTCGAATCTCGTGCAAGCGGACGGCACCTATCTCACGGTGCCCTATGTGAGCTATACGAACGTCGACGTCACGCAGCCGGGTTTCTCCACGGCCTCGCAAGGCACGATCCGGCCGTGCTGGGCGCTCGTCTACAACCATTACGTGAATCGCAAGGGACTGGCCGCACCGTGGTCGACGAAATTCGCGCTGGCCATTCAGCCCGAGGGCGGAGGCGGCAACTACGGCACGGCGAGCGGCGGCTTCGACCAGCTCGGCTACGGCACGCTGACCTGTACGCGGGACGCCGTGACGCCCGCCACGGCGCCGAGCGGTCTCACCGCGTTCCCGAGCGCGGGACAGGTCGTGCTGTCATGGTGGGGCGTCGCGGGCGGCACGAGCTATAACGTGAAGCGTGCGTCGAGTTCGGGCGGAAGCTACACGACTGTCGCTAGCGGTATCGCGGATCCGTTGACCTATACGGACAATCCATCGGCGGGTACGTGGTACTACGTCGTCAGCGCGCAGACGGCGACGGGCGAAAGCTCTAACTCGGCGGAGGTCGTTGCGGTCACAGCGCTGCAACTGCACACCTATCTGACCTTCGACGAAGCAAGCGGCACAAGCGCCGCCGATGCGACGGGCAACGGCCATACCGGCACGCTCATCGGCGGCGCGACTCGCGCGGCGGGCCACAGCCGCAACGCGGTATCGCTCGACGGTTCCAGCGGTTACGTGAGCCTGCCGGGTAACGTCGTCGCCGACATATCGGACTTCACGATTGCCGCCTGGGTATTCTGGAACGGCGGCAACGCGTGGGCGCGCATCTTCGATTTCGGCGCGGGCACGGGGCGCTATCTGTTCCTCACGCCGAAAAGTTCGAGCGGCCTGATGCGCTTTGCGATCACGACCAACGGCGGGCACGGCGAGCGCGCCATCAACGGCAATGTCGCGCTGCCGACGGGACAATGGGCGCATGTCGCCGTGACCTTGTCCGGCACGACGGCCACGCTGTATCTGAACGGCAACGTGATCGGCGGCTCGACCGACATGGTGTTCGCACCGTGGCGCGTCGGTCCGGCGGCACAGAACTGGATCGGACGCTCGCAGTATTCAGGCGACCCGTATTTCCATGGATCGATCGACGACTTCCGCATCTATCGCGGTGCGATGTCCACCGATCAGATTACCGCGCTCGTGCAGGGCTCGTAGCCGGTTAGCGTGAGCGGGTTGGGCTTCGCTCGGACTTCGAAGCCCAGCCCCGCCGTCATCCTCTAGTGCCGCTTATAAGGCCGGCATTGAGCACCAACGCAAGTGCGCCAACGAGGATGAAACTGAAGGCCCAGACGGCGTCCAGATTGAACCAGCTTCGCGACACGAATTTTAGCCCCAGATAGCGATACACCAGCCACGCGATGAGTCCGCCGACAAGCACCATCGCGGCGGCATGCACACCGGAGACGAGCAGCGCCATGCCGAGCCTCGCTTCCATCAGCGTCTGCGCGGCCTGGTGCGTTCGATCGACGCCGCCAGCGCGGCACAGACCGAGATAGATCGGCACGAGCATTAGTCCCGCGCCGTGCGCGATAGCAACGGCAAACGACCACAGCGCAAGCCGCGACGGCGGAATCCGCGCAAGCACACGCGGATGGCGCCGCCAGATCAGCAGGAACACGCCGAAGCCGATCACGAGCGCACTCGCGCCGGCCTGGATTTCGCGCTGCCACGCAAGCACGATCGCGAGCATCGCAAACGGCATCACCATCACGAAGATCGCGAGCACATGGCCGGCGGCGAGGTAGAAGAGGGCGGCAAAGAGTGCGCGGGCCCGCCTTTGCATCAGTGCGCTCGACACGGCAAGCGGCCATCCCATCGCCGGGTTGACGCCGTGATACAAACCGCTTGCGACGACCGCGAGCCACAGGCCGGTCTGCGACCAGCCGCCGTTCAAACGCCCACCGACGGATAGCAGAACGAATCCGTCGAGCAGTCGCCGCCTTCAAGCCGGATCTGGTGAGCGCGGTAGCCGTCGGGAAACTTCACCCAGAAGTCGTCGGCGAGCGTGAGGCCGCCAGCGGGATCGGCGTGCGCCATGACCTGCGCAGCGGGTACGCCGTTCGGATAGAACTGGTTGTCCCACGTCGAATAAAGCGAGTTGGTCCAGTAGACACGCTTGCCGTCGCGGCTAATCTCGACCATCTGCGGGCCGCCCGTGAAATCCTCGCCATTCGGATGCGGCCTGCGCCGCACGATTCCGCCAAGATGAACCGAGCCGGCCAACTTCGGCTTGCGCGGCTCCGTCACGTCGTACTGACGCATCTCGCCGGTGCCCCAACAGGCGACGTAGAGAAATTTATCGTCAATGGAGAGATCGATGTCGGTGACGAGCGGCGGCACCGCGCCGAATCCTTGGAGCAACGGCGGCAACGATTCCGCAGCCGCCGGCTCGGGCGGAATGGTCACTGTCTTCTCGATGTGAAACTGTCCGCCTTCGCGCCACCAGGTCCAGATCGAGCCTTCGAGATTCGTCGTATCGACCACGACGCCGATAAAACCGTATTCGCGGCTCGGATCGTGCGCGGGCCGCACTTCGAGCGCCATCTGATGATTCGCGCCGAGGTCGATGGTCTGCACATTGCGTCTGGCGCGCAAGTCCCAGAAGTGGACGGTGTGGCCATACTTGTTCGACAGCAAATCCTCGGCGACGATGCCGTTTTCGAATTGCGGCGGCAATGCCCATTCGCTCGACACCATGTAATCGCGCGGCAGGTTCCACCAGAAGTCGTAGTGCTTCTCCTGCAAACCGCGATCGATTTCCCAGCGGCCGAGCACGTCGAAGGTCTCGCAGTCCATGATGAAGATGCCGGGTGGCCCGTCGGTGCCGTCCGGCCCTCCGCCGCCGAGCGTGCTCACGTAAATGCCGTCCGGCCCGCAATGAACCGTATGCGGACGCGAATAGCCGGTCTTGCGGAAGATTTCCTCGGGCTCGATGATCTTATGAATCCGCGCCTGGGTCGGATGCGGCTTGGTGTCGACGATGTAAATGCGCGACGAACGCATGCCGGGAATGATCAGATAGCGCCGTTCGAGAAACGCATGGCCGGTCAATGGCGATAGCGCCGATGAACACGCATTCCAGCCGAAATGGTGGAACTCGTCACCTTTGTTCGGCACAGGCACGGTGTGAACCACCTGACTGTAGGTCGAGGAGCCGGGTTTGACGTCGATAACGGCGAGCGCGTCGGGCTGCGAAAAATCGGGGCTGAGCAGGAGCGTGTACGCGTAGTCTTCGGCGGGCGCATCCATCGCGAGTTTCGGCGATGCGTGGAAGGTGGGATCGGGGCGCATACCCATGACGGCTTCTCCTCTCTCTGATTGGGGGCGCAAGGTTGCCGCTCGAATGCGCTCCGGCTTTAGATGTAGTTCACCGCGAGCCCGAGAGCAACCGGAACTTTCGCCGAGCTTTCCAGTGCTAACGTCGACGCAGCCCGGAAAGCGGTGCCTGTAAGCACTCCGTCGGCGAAGATCCGATACGCGCGCGACGAGCGCTATGCCACACCCGGCGGTCCGGCCTTCAGCACGTCGACGTGTTTCGGAATCAATCCAAGCTCGAGGAATGCATCCGCGATCTGCTGCTGTTCGCCCAGAATTGCGCGCGTGATCGGCACTGTGCCGAACTGCTGCCGCGTCACCACGAGGTCGACGACCGGCTTCGGCAAACCCCATAGCTGCGCCAGTTCGCTCGCCAGTTGGTCCTTATTCCGGCCGCCCCATTGATCGACCTTTTCGATTTCCTCGATCACGATCCGGATCACGTCGGGATTCTTCGCCGCATAACTCTGCGACGAAAAGTAGTAGCCGCGATTGCCCACCACGCCGCTCGCGTCCGCGATCACGCGCGCGCCCAACGACTTCTGCGCCGCGGCAAAGAACGGGTCCCAGATGACCCATGCGTCGATCGACGCGCGCTCGAACGCGGCCCGTGCATCGGCAGGAGCGAGGAACGCCACGTTGACGTCACGGTATTCGAGGCCGTGCTGACGCAGCAGCTTGACCAGAAAGTAGTGGACGTTGCTGCCCCGGTTGAGCGCGATCTTCTTGCCCTTCAGGTCCGCCACCGAGCGGATCGGCGAGCCGGGCGGCACCAGCACGGCTTCCGATTGCGGCCGCGGCACGGTCGCCGCCACATAGGCGAGTGGCGCACCGGCCGCCTGCGCGAAGATTGGCGGCGCTTCGCCGACGTCGCCGAAATCGATCGAGCCGACATTCAGCGCTTCGAGCTGCACGGGGCCGGCGGCGAACTCAGTCCAGCTCACAGATACGTTCAGCGGCGCGAGCCGCTTTTCGAGCGTGCCGCGGCCCTTCAGCAAATTCAGATAACCCTTCTGATTGCCGATGCGCAACGCGCGCGGCGCGCCTGGCGCCGGCGCTTGCGCAAAGGCAACCGGCACGGCCGCAGCGCATGCGGCCGCTGCGGCGGCGCCAAGAGAGAGCTTGAGAAACGTGCGACGGTTGTTCGGTGTTTTTATCGTGGACATGGCAGGCGAGAACATCAGGGAGGCATATGGCGAGCCATCCTACCTGCCGACGCGAGCTTGACGAACCGATCTTTCGCCGTAAGCAAATCACAACGCGTGGAATAGGCGCGCGCGATATAGGGCGCCGGGACGAGTTGACTCACGATGATGATGGCGATGCTCGTGCAAAGCGATTGCATCACGGAAGTTGGGTTTTATCGAATATCTGCGGCAGGAGTGCGCAGCGGACGGCAGGCATGTTGCTGTGATGATGTCCGGCAGGCGTTATAGCACCGTCCGCGAACGCGTCACCTTGCGTGTATCACGCGTGGAAACACCAACGTCCGGGCGATTTCGTGAACTGTCTGTTCTTCGGAGCGTCTTCCCGCGATCGCCCATAACCCATAGCGCGGCGTGGGCAAGCGGCGCGCATCGCCCGAAAAGACTGCAACGTGCAGCACGGCTGCGCCTTGCGCCAGACGAATGGCCCGGTTCGCGCCAACACAGTTCCAGCAAAACGAAGCGAGCGTTTGCGCGGACGACCTCACAAGATGGATCACGGCGCCGACTCCGTCAGCATCGCAATCATGCATGATTTCCCACGAGATGCGCCCGCCCAACGTCGGCAGATTCTCGCCCCAGCCTCGTACTTCATATTCGTCGAAACCCCATAAACGAAGACCGATCCGAAGCGGCAGCGCGTCCGTGCGCATTGCATCACGGCGATAAAGAGCACCTGTGCTGACGACGTGCGAGAGAGAGCTGGACGCAGTTTCGTGAATCATGGCGCGAGTCGGTTAGTCGGCGCGCCCCGCGACAAATCGCAAAAGCGGCGCAGCCGTGAGAGGTAACAAGATGCGAAAGGACGCGTGCGGCGGTTTCGATATGCGAGCTGACTGCCTCGACAGGCGATGCGGCGCTCAGGACGGATCCGTCAGCGGCGCGCCCTTGCTCATTCGATAGTCGGACGGTGTGGTCGCGAGATACTTCCTGAATAGTTTGGCTAGCTGGCCGCCGCTGCCAATCCCGCAGCGCCGGGCGATCTTGTCGACCGGTAACCGCGATTCGACCAGCATCTTGCAGCTCATATTCAAACGCGCCCGCAGCAGGTAGTCGGACGGCGTCATGCCGATCTCGCTCTTGAAGCGCCGCAGAAAGTTGCGTTCGCTCATTGCTGCAACCTGCGCGGCGGCGTCGATTGAAACAGGGCGGTCGACATTGGCTTCGAGCCAGCGTACCGATGCCATGATCTTTTCGCTGACCTGAGGCGATGCGCCACGCATAGTGGACGTACCGAACGGCGTTCTGTGCTCCGGCGCGATAGATTCCGCGATCTGCCTCGTGAGGTCGGTCCCGAGATGCTCCTCGACAAGACGTAGCGCGGTGCTTACGGCCGTTGGTGCTTCGGCCAGCGGCCGTGCTGAATAGAGGTCGTGTGCGTCGCTCTCTCCGTAGAGAAGCGCACAGTAGCGGCTCGGAAGTCCCGTTGCGTCCAGAAGCTGCCGTCCTTCCGCAATCGGATGAACGATCTCGCTGAACGGATGCCGCCGGCGAAGCCAGTTGCTCAGACGCTCATCACGGCATGCCTGCTGAACGCCCGCGCCGCCCGCGATAAAGAGTAAATGCCGGTCATTCGTACCTCTATGCGTTTCGACGCTTTCCGTCCAGACAAATACAGACGAAGAACTCGCAATCCGGCCGCCTCCGGCAGAAAGCAACGAGACGTCATAATATATTCCGCCCGGGCGCTGTGCTGCAGTGACAGCATTTGCCTTCTGAAAGACCTCGATGATCGCTGCGATTTTAGGCAGCGCGAAACCATTGAACAATGCGATGTCGACATGAGTTACCTCGCTCGTTTGCGTCGACTCGATGTTGTGCCGCAAGTACCTCGGTAGAGTCTGTACCAGCTCCATCTGTCTTTCCCCGGAATGTATTGGCCTGCAAAGCCTTCTAGCTCTGTCTTTTCTTGTTGTTAGCGAATGCTATACGATTGATTCCGCCGCCATTATTACATGGCCGAATCGGCCAACAAATTGGCTGTTCGCGACATCAACCCAATTATAAATTGCACGGAGGCGGTGCAATTTATCCAATCGACATGCTTGCATGACTAATCAAAAATATTCTGGATAGTTTTTCCTTTTTTCATGTCGAAAACGGGATTCAATCTGTATAGCACTGTTTTTGCACATTTACATGGAAACCGGTATAAAAATAAAAAGGTTGACGACCGGCTTTAATGTATTAACCCGCAATGTCTGCGTGCTTCAAGGTGGACGGCAAAGTTCAACGAAGGCTTTCTACAGTCGCTTGCAGAGTCAGGCATCGCTATGCTGCGGCAGCACGGAGCGACCTGAGCGCCTTTGCTGGCGGGCCGTAGGCCGGTTCCGCCAAGGTGACGAGGAGTTCGTGGCACTCTTGGCAAACGATTGCGTGCGGGGCTAAATAAGTCGAAAGCACGGTCGTTAACGGGTACATGCACAAACAACACATTCAGACAATCGTTGCAGCCGCTTGCGAGACCGCCGACGCCATTGTAGGCGCACGTGCGTGGAATTCGGCCGAAGATGCGTGCGCGATGCACGAAATAATTTTCTGGGATATGATCGCGAGACATTTGCCCGATGTGAGTATTGCGGAACTGTTGGCGGTCGTGGTTTAGTACTTGCAACGATCTGTCGGGCATAGATTAGCCGCGGTTTTTCGGAAAAGCGGCTGGCCGGCTCGTGGAATGTTCTGGAAGCTGTACAAAAACCTGCCGCGCGAGTATGCGGCAGCAATGAGTTGAGGCGTTTGAGCTACCAGCAGCGTCAAAACGGCGAAATTCATCAAGACTTTGCCTGAACGGCACATAAAACATTTATCAATAGATGCCGTTGGTCAGCATCTTTTGTAGGAGTACGATAACTGTTTTCTCTATAACCACTTCCATATTTCCCGCCGCACGTCAGCGCCATTGCGATAAATCCCGCCAATAACGTAGTCAATTCGGACGTGAAAAAAAGCCCGGCTTAAGCCAGCCGATATGATGCGCCGCAGAGACGTCCGATTTCTCTTTATGCACGGAGTGAGCGCTATGGAAAATGCCGCGGATCTGGCAAGAAGCACAATCCATGACATGATGCGCGGATCCGTTCCGGCAGCTCGTCGCCCCAGGACCGTCGTCCTTGTCTTAACGGAGGGCTTCTCGCTGATCGAAATGGGGTGCCTCGTCGAGGTCTTCGATGTTGCGAACCGCAAGGAAAATACAGATCTTGACGGGAACTGCTACCGTCTCCTGCTTGTTTCGCAAAAGGGCGGCGCGGTGCGTTCGTCGCTCGGCGTTCTGGTGTGGACCGATGCGGTCGAAAGCCGTCACGTCGACGATGTCCACGCTGTCTTTGTGGTTGGCGGCCCGTGCAAGGCCTATAAATACGACGAGCGCATACTGGCATGGCTGCGCCGCGTTTATGGGCATGCCGAAATCGTGCAAAGTGTTGGCAGCGGACAATTTGCGCTTGAATCCGCAGGGTTGACTCACAAGAGCGCTCAAGGATCGAGCGAGGAAGTGTCTAGCGACGATACGCTCGACTCGGTGCTGGCGCTCGTGAATCGTTTTCGCTGTTATCGCGATTGAAGCGACCATCGTCATGCCGGACGTGTTCGAGCATGCCATATGAATGCCTGAGCGCCTCAGTGGATCGGTGCATCAGGAAGACTTTCTTGAAGCCTGTTTGCTCATTCGGTATTCAGTCGGCGTTGTGGAAAGATGCTTGCGGAAAAGTTTGGCGAGGCGGCCACCACTCCCGATTCCACAGCGGCGCGCGATCTGGTCGACCGGCAGGCTCGTGCTAGCGAGCAACTTGCAACTCATTTCGAGTCGCACATGAAGAAGATAATCAGAAGGCGTGATGCCCATTTCACTCTTGAAGCGCCGCAGGAAATTGCGTTCGCTCATTGCGGCGACCTGAGCGACGGCTTCGATGGAAACGGGACGCCTGCCGTTGGCTTCCAGCCATCTCGCGGATGCCTGGATCTTCTCGCTGACATGCGGCGCCGCGCTCGCACGAATACTCACACTCGACTCAATGTTGTCTCGCGGCGCAACCCAATCGGCGACTTGCTGAGCGATATTGGACCCGAGGTCGTCTTCAACGATTCGTAGGGCGATTTGCAGCGGACTCAACGAATGATCGACGGCATCGATGGGCCGAGCGGTAGCGTGGGCTCGTGGGCTGTCTTGTCCGTGTGTCTGTGCCGCTCGCGCACCCGCGAAGCCGGCGGCATCCAGTAGCAATCTGCCCTCGGCGATTGCGTGCACGATGTCGCTTCGAGGGAAGGTGCGTTTCAGCCACACGATCAGACGGTCGTCGCGGAACGCTGTCGTTGCGCCTATGCCGCCGGCAATGAAGAGCGCGTGAAAGTTATCGACACGCCGCTGCGCCCCGACGCTTTCGGTCCAGATAAACACCGAGGATGAACTGGCGATCCGCCCACCGGACGCGGATAACAGAGAGACTTCATAGCGCATGCGCCCCAGGTGGCGCGAATCGCCCAAGGCATTCGCCGACTGGAACACTTCGAGAATGGACGCTATGTCTGGAAGCGCAAACCCGTTGAATAGAGCGACGCCGATGTGCCTGGCGCTGCCTTCCTGTGTCAAACCTGGTGTTTGAAGTGCGTTCTCATGCTGTTCATTGCCACGAGGCCCCATCGTTGTACGTCCCCGGAGATGTTTGATTTGCCTGGTTGTTTCAGAGTGTCTTCAATTACTCGAACGCATGCTACATAAGCTTCTGGGGCTCAATTGAGGGGTGGCGGATTCTGCCAATATGTTGGCATGTCGCGGTAAGTCGTGGGGGTGAGAGAAGGCTGGTAGGGTACGCGTTTCGGATTGGAGTAGCAAAAAGCTCCTTTCGGGACTCCTGCTAACAGAGAGAAGAGTCGTTGGAGAAGACGGGCTTTCGTGCCGATCCCGCCTTTAATATTAGTTCGTAATCCATACGATAATAACGAGCGCTACGCTGGAATGATGCCGACATTCGAATAGCGTGCGGTCGTCCGTCCTGACCGCCAACCTATTCTGCTATTCAGTCATCCAGCGACGACGACGCATGCGTACCTGAGAAATGCCAGGTGATCTGTCGACGCCGATACCCAAACGACGTACCTTTTACTTAACCCGAAAGGCGGAGTTAAAGTCAGGTAAATGAGACGGCCAATGCCACTGCGGGTTGGAAGCAAGCGCCTCGCGGTGCGTCCGTCCTTCTGTCACGAAGCTGCCCCTTGAGGTGTACTACTGCCAGCAGTTGCGCGAGCTTAAACAGCACGGCCGCGAGGTGGCCCCCGCTGATTTCCAAGCACACGGGCGAACGCGTGAAGATGGACCGGCGGGACTGTCTGAATCCCGCGCGCCGGCATCCGCCCGCGAGCTGAGCGCGGGTAGATGCCTACGAAGCAGATGAGCCGCGAGTTCTCGTCCGGTCAGCCCGATGTTCGACAAGCCGCGCCCGTGAGACAACAGAGTCCTACAACAAGTGGCCCTATGTGACAAACAGCCGCCCGCTAGGCATTAAACAATTCACTACGCGCCGCGTCGATGATCATCGCGACAGCCGGGTGGCTGATGCGGCGCTCGATCGAGATCGCAAAGAATTCCTCGACGATGGTGTTGATCTGCCCGACCATCGTCAGCTTATGCTCCGCCTGCAACTGGTTCTCCAGCACGGTCGGCGCGAACAGCAGGCCGCGGCCTTCACGGCCGAACGCCATGGCCATCGCACCATCGTCGAATTCACCGACGATGCGCGGTGAAATCGCGCGCGATGCCAGCCAATGATCCAGCTTGCGGCGCACCGCCGATTCCGTGCCGGGCAGCAGCAGCGGCAACTGGCCGAGCGACATCGGAAAGCGTTTGCGGCCGCCTTGCAGCAGCGCCTCAGCGCCGAAGCAGCTTAGCGTCGAACGGCCAAGCCGGTGATTGAACGCCTTGATGTTGACGTCTGCAGGAATAGGGGCGTCCGCAATGATCAGGTCGAGACGGTGCACGGCCAGTTGAGCAAGCAGCGCGTGCAGTTTGCCTTCATGACAGATCACGCGCAGCGAGACCGGCGCGCTCAGCGCCGGTTCCAGCAGCCGGTAGGCGATCGCCTTCGGCACCGAGTCCGCGATACCCACGCGAAACCGCGATTGCGTGCCGACCTCCTGTTCGCGGCGCACCGCGCTTTCGAGTTCCGAGCCTAGCGAAAATATTTCGTCGGCGTAGTCGAGCGCCAGCCGGCCTGCATCCGTGAGTTCGATCGTGCGTCCGCTCTTCTTGAAGAGCTTTCTATCCAGCGCTTCCTCGAGCAGCTTGATCTGGCCGCTCAGCGTTTGCGGCGTGATATGCAGTTGCTCGCCCGCGCGGACGATCCCGCCCGCGTGCGCCGCGACCCAGAAGTAATACAGATGCTTGAAGTTCACATGTCCTCCGTCGATTGCGCAACGTTACGGTTTTCTCGAATCATCAGCAATAAAAATACGAGTTTTCCGTTGTCTTGAGTTCGGTTAGATTTAAGGCTCGCCCCGAGCCCTCAGCGGGCGGCTAATGACAGCTGACAGAGGTAACACATGGCATCGGTTGCACAATTCCTGCGTTCGAAAGCGTCACAGACAGTGTGGTCGACCCAGGCGTCGGCGTCGGTATACGACGCGATCGCGATAATGGCTCACCGTCAGGTCGGAGCGCTCATCGTGGCACACGAGGGGCGCATTGCCGGCATCGTCACGGAGCGCGATTACGCACGCAAGGTCGTTCTGATGGACCGTTCATCGCGCAATACGCCCGTGCGCGACATCATGTCGACGGCGGTGCGCTACGTCAGCCCGGAACAGACGACGGAGGAATGCATGGCGCTCATGACCGGGCACCGCATACGTTATCTGCCCGTGATTACCGTGGGGGAGGTGATCGCAATGGTGTCGATCGGCGACCTGATCAAGAACCAGATGTCGGAGCAGGAAAACACGATCCGGCGACTGGAACACTACATCCACGGCGACAGTTTGCAGGCCACGCATGGCCGGTTTCAGGCTGGCCGGCGGCAAATTTAACGACCCGAAAATTATTACTGTCCGTAAGTTGCCTCGCGACAAGCATGACGCGCAACGCGGACGGTCCCCGACTTATCAAGAGAGGCTTTTTATGTATAGGCAAACCATCGATCAATTACGCCGCGTCACCAGTAAGCTGACGCGCGGGACCGTGGCGCTCGGTCTCGCGGGCGTACTCGCCCTAGGCGCGCTCGCAAGCAACGACGCCGAAGCGAAGCGCGTGGGCGGAGGTCAAAGCATGGGGCGTCAGTCGCAGATGGCGTCGCCGTCCGCTCCGGCGCAACGCAGCCAGCAAGCTCAACCAGCGCAGCAGGCCGCGCACGCGCCTGCCGCCGCACCGGCGCGCAACCGTTGGCTAGGTCCGCTGGCTGGCCTTGCCGCCGGCTTCGGCATTGCCGCGTTGCTGTCGTCACTCGGCCTGGGCGCGGGGCTCGCGCAAATGCTGTCGAATGCGTTGCTGATCGGCCTGGTCGTGTTTGCCGGCGTGATGCTGTTCCGCTTCATCGCCAATCGGCGTCGTCCGGATCTGGCTTATGGACACGGCGCGACGAATAGAGCGCATACCAACGGCTCGCCGCTCCAGCATCAGTCCGGCCACGCGCGGCCCGACACGAATTTTTTCGGAACGCAGCGCACCGCGACCAATTCCGCCGGAGCAGCGGGCGCGGGAACGGCGGTAACTGCAGCGGCCGGGCAATCGTTCGGACTCGATCAGCCTGAGTTGATGGCATCGGCGAAAACCATGTTCATGCGTCTTCAAAGCGCATGGGATCGCAACGATCAGGGTGACCTGTTCGAGTTGACCACGCCGGAGATGTTCGCGCAAATCAAGCGCGATCTGGAAAACCGGGGCAGCGAGCCGAACAGTACAGAGGTACCGCAACTCAATGCCGAAGTGCTGGGCGTGCAAAGCAATGCAAGTGAGACGCTGGTTAGCGTGCGCTTTTACGGTCAAATGCGGGAAGACGGCGCCGCGACCGCGCAGCCGTTCGTGGAGGTATGGAACATCGTCCGGGGCACGCAGGGCGACGAGGCGTGGCGACTCGCCGGCATTCAGCAGTTGGAGCGCTAACGGGGGCAGGGCGCGAATGAGCGGGCTGTTGCTCGCGTTCTTGACCTGGTTTGCGACGCCAGCTCTACGGACATGTTCGTATTTCCCGAGGGGCACGGTGGCGAGCTTGTGGCTCGTCACCGATCCCGAGGAGATTCACCGGGTCAACAGCATGGGGAAATGCATACTTCAGGAGTGGCTACCAATAGCGCGGGTTCCCGATGCGTCACACTCCCCGGCGTTCAAGAAGCGCTTTGATCCTGCTTTTGCGGCGCATACCCCCGCTTGGCAGTGACGCCGCGTCATGTTGCAGTCGAGGCACGATGTTTGATTCATCGTTCTTTGACGAGCCAAAATGGAATGGCCCGCGGTGGAACTCGATGTCCGCTATTTCACGCTTGACAGTTTTTCCTCGGGCGAGCGTTTGGTTTGCGGCAAAGCTTCCTTGATCGTGTCAACGGTTTCGTTGACCTCCGGCCGATAGCGATGTACGTCCCGCGTGACAAAGCCGATTTCGCGACTGGGAATGTCGAACCACTCGGGGTGTCCTAACGAACGGCGAATATCCTCAAGACCGCTCGCCCAATGCTCGCGCATCGTATTGTTGCTGAATTCATAGTCCTTGTAGTGCCCTTCGAACGACTTGTTCTTGTAGATCAGATGTACGACATTCACGGCACTGCCATCCGCCGTTTTCTGCGCTTCCCGGATCAACGGATGGGCGAGCCGTACGTTCTCCGGAATGTGCTCAAGCAGCGCCTTGATCATCTGCGCATACTTCTGGTTCTGGGACATGAACGCAGTGATCGCTCGCGTGCGGCTCGAATACTGAATATCTTTGGTGCGCTCGCTGACGTCCAGAAAGTCGCCTGGCAGCTTGCCTCGCGAGCTCCACAAATCCACCTGAAAAACGAGCGTGTCCTTATGCTGACTTTCTCGGATGATCTCCGTGAGTGGGGTGTTGGAAACAAGCCCCCCGTCCCAGTAGAACTCTCCATCGATCTCGACGGCCGGAAAACCCGGCGGTAGCGCGCCGGACGCAATGAAATGCTCCGGCGCCAGACGCATTGTCGAATTGTCGAAATAGACGAGATTGCCCGTTCGCACGTTGACCGCCCCAACGGACACGCGAATGTTCCCGTCATTGATGCGATCGAAGTTTGCGTACTTCAAAAGCGTTTCACGCAATGCCGAGGTGTCGTAATGACTGACCTGATCTGGACGCTTTCTGCCGAGCCCTGCGAAAGACGCATGCATGCGTGGAGAAAAGAACCCCTGCTGACCTTCCAGCAGAGTCCGCGTTGCAGCCCAGACGCCTAACCACTTGCGCCCCACGTCTTCACACCCCAGCCATGCGGGGATGTTCGCGCCAACGTGCGAGAAGACATCCGCGGGTTGGCTGATGGTGCTCCAGAAGCCGCGCAAGGCCTCCACTCGATCCGATGGTGCATTGCCGGCAATGACCGCAGTGTTCAGTGCACCGATGGATACCCCGGATATCCGGGTCGGTTCGATACCGACTTCGGCGAGGCCTTCATAGACGCCAGCCTGGTATGAGCCTAGTGCCCCGCCTCCCTGGAGCACGAGTCCGATTTCGTTATAAGGAGGTAGCTTCAGGTGGTGCGGTTGCTGCAGCCTGTTACGCTGGTTCGCATACATTTTCGTCTCCTTACTGCATGAACCAGCCGTGGCTGACCACGATAGATTGTCCGGTGAGCGCGTTCGACTCAAAGGCGGCGAGGAATGCAACGGTGTTGGCGACATCAGCCAGCGTTGTAAATTCGCCGTCGACGGTCTCCCTCAGCATCACTTCCTTCACAACTTGCTGCTCGGAGATGCCCAGCGCTTTCGCCTGCTCGGGGATCTGCTTGTCGACGAGCGGCGTTCTGACGAACCCCGGGCACACGACATTCGCGCGCACCCCACGCGGGCCTCCCTCTTTCGCAACGACACGTGCGAGACCGAGCAGCCCATGTTTAGCGGTGACATAGGCCGACTTGAGCTGCGATGCCTCGTGCGAGTGTACCGAGCCCATGTAAATCACCGCGCCACCTTTGTTGGACGCGTACATGTGTCTGACGGCGGCTTTGGTCGTGAGGAATGCACCATCGAGATGAATGGCCAGCATTTTTTTCCAGTCGGCAAATGCGTAGTCTTCAATCCGGTTGACGATCTGGATGCCGGCGTTCGACACGAGGACGTCGAGTCCGCCCAGCCGGCTCACCGTTTCGGCAACGCCCGCATTGACCGCTTCTTCGCTGGTTACGTCCATGGCGACGGCGATGGCTTTTCCGCCGTTCGCAACGATATCTTCAGCGACCTTTTGAGCGTTCGAGAGATTCAAGTCTGCGATCACGACCGTTGCGCCGTCTGCCGCGAGCTTGCACGCGCACTGCTCACCGATACCGCTTGCTGCGCCTGTAACGAGCGCGACCTTGTCATTCATAGCCATAAATCCTCCGCGGAAGCTTACTGGTTGACTGCGAGTTTCATCGACTCGGCGGGCGCGAGATAGTCATAAGCCACTTCGCCGACATCGAGTGTGAGATTTGCAATGAGGTGGCGTGCGCCGATTACCTTGCGAACGGGCAGATCGGCGACCGATGCGAGTGCGTGCGGATGCAGCTCGAGCGCTGCGGGGCCTTCCCACGCGCCGATTACCTCGACTTCGCGCAAGAAGAAGCGCACCAGCTCGCAAATGCGCACCGAACCATCGACGTGAGGAATGACCTTGAGCAGATAGTTCGGTGTGTCGGCGAGCTTGCGGCGCTCGACCGACGTATCGACTGCGCGATATTTGTAGCCCATCGTTCCAGTGGCGATGCGCTGCGTCCCGTAGTCGAGCGTGCCGAGCAGCGTATCCTTGCCATCGACGCAGAGTCGCGGCGAGGCGAGCTTCTTCGGAAATCCCCAGATTTCCCGACCGCCGGCGATCGGGCCTTCGTCGTCCAGATACATCGCATGCGTGAAGTTGGCTCGGTTGCCATCTTCATCGAGGACGGAGATCACCTGACCGCTTTCCGTGTAATCGCCGAACCCCGACGAATCGGGCATGCGGATAAACTCGTAATGAACCACAGCCTTATTGACCTTTAGCGGTTCCGGAACGACGGCCTTGAGCGCGTCCATGTCCGTCTCGTACGAGATGATGAAGTACTCCCGATTGATGAAACGAAAAGGCGGACGCGGATACGCAGGATTGTGTACGGGCATCGCAAAGGCGTTCTTGTGGATATCTTCTTCTGTCACGGATCGTTCCTCGCTTGGTTGAAGTGCTGCGTAGCACGCATCGCAACAGCTTTTCTGTCACGACCAATGACATGCGTTCGCATGGAGCAATGAAGACTGCTGCGCGCTTTCGGATGATGCTAACGGTGTGGTATTTGCTGGCTCGCCACGGGCAGCTTGTGGCCACCGTCAGGAAAGATCGTAGACGCGATCCTCGAGCGGCAGTAGCCTCGCGAAGGACCGCACAGTGTTGTCCCGGCAACGACAATCAAAGTTGCCGGCGTGTTGACAAAACGGAGGAGCCGCTCTTCCCCGGTTGGAGGATGCGGGATCAGGCTGCCTGTGAGCAGCGAAGCATTTGTTGAAACCGATGCGGCACAAGAGTCACGGTCACGGTGTTGTCTCTATGGCGCCAATCGGAAGTCGAGTACCCGACGTGTACACCTGAAAAGACACACGTGGCATCAGTCGACGACGGTCACGATATTGACGGTCCCTTGTCGGGCCATCTTTGCATACGGGCACAGGCGCTCGGCATTTCGAACCAGTTCTTCGGCCACGCGTCGCTCCACACCCGGCATTCGGACCCGCAGATCGATGACAAGCGCATAGCCTCCGTCCATGGGGTCGCGGCCAAAGGCAACCTGCACTTCCACAACGGTATTGTTTACTTCCAGCGCGGCGCGTTTGCCGAGCAGGTTCAGCGCCCCGTGAAAGCACGCGGCAAAGCCCGCGGCGAACAACTGCTCGGGATTGGTCCCGTTACCGGGTCCTCCGAATTCCGTGGGCAGCCGCAGCTCCACATCAAGATTGCCGTCATCTGAACGGGCCACGCCGGACGCGCGGCCATGTCCTGTCTCGCCTCCGCAAACGGTGACCGTCGTCGTATACAGCGGGTGAAAATCGCGGCCCCGATATCTGTCGAGGAGGGAAAGCGGGGGAGGCTGCAGCTTTTCGTTGTCCATGACGCATTCTCGATTTCAGTGACGCGCGTTCGGCGTAAAACGAACGATCGTTAGGGAATGCCGGCGTCCCTAACTTTTGCCGCGGGGTCTTTTCCGCGCGATTTTTGCCCGAAAGCAGCCGCCTGTAACGACGATCGTCATCTTGCGCCCGGATTTCTGGGTAGACTACGGGCACCGCCGCCTTAATGCTAGATGAGCGCAGATTGTGACGGTAGAGTCGCCCACGGACTCATGGTGTTTCCAGTTCGGCACCAATCCAGATGGAGCCAGCAATGGATCAATCGGATACATCGCAGCATGGTTTTCGTGTTGGCCTGCCAAATCGTACTGACGATTTGTCTAACTGTTTCGCGACGAGCTACACGGGAATTATCGCGTTCATGGCGGTGGCCACGGAGGGAAGCTTCGCCAAAGCCGGTGAACGATTGGGGATCGGGCGTTCGGCTGTCTGTCGAAATGTTCAGAAGCTCGAAACGCAGTTGAGCACCCGCCTGTTTCTCAGAACTACAAGAACAACCCATCTGACGCTGGAAGGCGAGAGGTTCTTCGAGAACTGCAATCAGGGCGTGACCCGCATCGTCGAGGCGATGAACGACATGCTCGAGCTTCGCGAGGGCCCGCCAAGCGGCCTCGTCCGCATCAGTTCGACGGTGGGCTTCGGCAGGAAGGTAGTGGAGCCGCTGCTGGAAAGGTTCATCGAGGCCTACCCCGAGATCTCGGTCGAGCTGCTGCTCAATGATTGCCCGACGGACTTTGTCTCCGATCAGATCGACGTGGCGTTTCGCGATGGGCGCATCGAGGACTCCAGCATCATCGCCAAGCAGCTGATTCCGATGCAGATGGCGCTTTGCGCTGCACCGTCCTACGTGCAAGCGCACAGCCTGCCGAATTCGCTCGAAGAGTTGTGCCAGCATGAATGCATCAACTTCCGCTCCTTCAATGGCCGCGTGTGCGAATGGGAGTTCAAGGTCGATGGCCGGGTGCGCAAGTACCTGCCGACGGCCCGTCGCACATTCAACGACGCCGACCTGGTCCTGAATGCGGTGCTGCAAGGCCGGGGCATTGCGCAGATGGCCGGCTATCAGGTATGCGAGCACATTGCTCGCAATGAACTCGTCATGGGTTTAAGGCGGTATGCGCCGGACGATCGCGGCCACTATATCTGCTACCTGAGCCGGCAACATTTGCCATCGCGCATTCGGGTGTTCGTCGATTTCATGACGGACGAGATCCGCGCGCTCAATCTGCTTTGCCTGCCGGATTTTTATACGGACCATCCGCAAAGCGATATTCACGCGTGAAGCTATTCACCTCGCGTTTGACCTCGTGAACACTACCGCGGCCGCACCTATTGGTGCGGGCGTGGAAACGGTGAGTGTTCCGATGCGTATCTACTGCGGCAGACCCCCGGCACCTACCATTCCGACATCACAACGCCGTCGACTCCACCGGGTTGACAAGTCGTTGAGTCCGTTGGAGGAGGGCATCATGTTTCGTCTCGGACCTCTGTTGCTGTTCGTAGGCTGGATCATGCTATCCGCAGTTAATGTCGGGCTTGCAATTGCCGTGTCGTTCAGCGGCATTCTCTGAAGTCTGATATCCGCCTCCCGGATCGCGATCTTCCCGCGCGGCATGTCGACGGAAAGCAGTAGTCCCTTTCCCGAGGAGATTTTCCCCGGAAGGACCTGCTTTGCCTTCCGCAAGCAGTACTCGGCTTATCGCGGGTATGACATTGGTGGCTCGCCATGGAAACTCAGGATATTGATGGGCTCGCAGCTTCACCGGAATGGGTCGGCGCAGAAATCACTATCGAAGTTGGTGCCCATCTTGTCAGCGAGCGGGAAGGCTATACACACCACGGAATTTACGCGGGAAATAGACAGGTTATTCACTATGGGGGCTTTCATCATTCGGACGTGCGGCGGCCCATTGAATACGTTTCGTTGCATGGCTTTGCGGCAGGCAGAGCGATCAAACTCCAGGCTGAGCGACATGCCATTTATACCGGAGCAGCCGCAGTAGAGAGGGCCAAGTCCCGGCTGGGCGAAGACCAGTATCGGCTCCTGACCAATAACTGCGAACACTTCTGCACATGGTGCCTGCTGGGCGTCGGGCGCAGTGAGCAGGTACGCCGATGCTTGACGAATCCATGGACAGGCCTCAGGACGCTGTTTGCACTCGCGAGGGAGATGCGCGGTTTGCATGAACGCGCAAAGCGGCCTCACCGGGATGCCAGGAGGCTACCGCGGCTGGTCGTGGCGCGTTCTTGAGGAGCTGCGCTTCCTGATGTTGCCGATCGACCCCGATACGGTTCGCTCAGTAGCAAACGAGATTATTTAGTCATCCGTATGGAATTGACATGGACCCACAGAACAACCTCAGCGCCCCGAAGCCATTGACCGGCGGCAAGTTCGTACTCGGCACGTTCGCCGTCGCGCTTGCCACATTCATGAACGTGCTTGATTCGTCGATTGCCAACGTCGCGATTCCAACGCTCTCCGGCAACCTCGGCGTGTCGGTCGACGAAGGCACCTGGGTCATCACGCTGTTCGCCGCGGCGAACGCGGTGTCGATTCCGCTGACCGGCTGGCTCACGCAGCGGGTCGGCCAGGTCAGGCTGTTCGTCTGGGCGATCCTGCTGTTCGTGCTGTCGTCCGCGGCCTGCGGACTCGCTCCGAATCTGCCGGTGTTGCTCGCCGCCCGGATCGTGCAGGGCGCGGTGGCGGGGCCGCTCGTGCCGCTGTCGCAGGCGCTGCTGCTGGCGTCGTTTCCAAAGGAGAAAAGCTCGGGCGCGCTGTCGCTATGGGCGATGACCGCGACGGTCGGGCCGATTGCAGGTCCTGCGCTGGGCGGCTGGATCACCGACAGCTATAGCTGGTCGTGGATCTTCTATATCAACGTGCCGGTCGGCCTCTTCGCCGCGGGTGCGATCTGGGCGATTTACCGGGACCGCGAAACGCCGGCGCGCAAGCTGCCGATCGACAAGGTAGGGTTGCTCTCGCTAGTCGTATGGGTGTCGTCGCTGCAGATCATGCTCGACAAGGGCAAGGATCTCGACTGGTTTAACTCTTCGGTAATCTGGGTGTTGACCATCGTTGCGGCGGTCAGCTTTCTATTCTTCCTCATCTGGGAACTCACCGAGGAAAAGCCGGTTGTCGATTTGCGTCTCTTTGCGGGGCGCAATTTCCTCGGCGGCACGGCGGCGATTTCCGTCGCGTACGCGATCTTCTTTGCGAACCTGGTAGTCCTGCCGCAGTGGATCCAGGGCTATCTCGGTTATCGCGCGGTGGATGCCGGACTCGTGACCGCCCCGCTCGGCATCTTCTCGGTGATGCTGGCGCCGGTGCTGGGCAAAATCATGCCGCGCTCCGATACGCGGGTGCTCGCCACGTTTGCATTCCTCGGATTCGCCGGCGTGTTCCTGATGCGCTCGCACTACACGACGAACGTCGACGTCTACACGCTGGTGCTGCCGACCCTGCTGCAAGGCATTCCCACCGCGCTCTTTTTCACGCCGCTCACAGCCATCATTCTGTCGGGGCTGCCGCCGGAGAAGATTCCGGCGGCCGCGGGCCTGTCCAACTTCGCTCGCATTTTCGCGGGCGCAGTGGGCACGTCACTGGTCAGCACCGGCTGGAACGACCGGACAGTCCTGCATCGCGCGCGGCTCGTCGAAGTGACGAGCGTGACGAACCCGAACTTCGCCGGCGCGATCGCCGGCTTGCAGTCGACGCTCGATGCGGGCGCGGCGAAAGCCACGGCCTTCTTCGAAGCGTCGCTCAGCGCCCAGGCGTCGATGCTCGGGCTGAACGACATCTTCTGGATATCGGCTGTGATCTTTGTCGCGATCATCCCGCTGATCTGGCTGACGAAGCCGGGCAAGGGAGCGGGCGCGGGCGCCGCGGGTGCGGGCGGCCACTGAGTGGAACTCGCCGCAGCACCGGATTCATGCTGTTCAGGCATACAACCGTTGGAGTTCTGGCTAAGTGCGCATGCAGCTTCTTTTACCTATTGATGGGCTCGTCGGAAATGAAATCACAGACTTGTGGTTCTGGCATTGGAACCCGCGCACTGAAACTGAGTGCGTCGGCAATCTGTGCCGCGGTGCTTTCGGCATGTGCCAACTACGCAGGCATCCATAGCGACAAACAGATCGCGGAGCCGCAACAGTTCGAGATCTCGAAGAGCCTGCCCGCCGAGCATGGCCACTGGCCCGATGCTGATTGGGTCGAACAGTTCGGCGATACGCAGCTAAGGGCGCTGATTGCCGAAGCGCTGAAAGGCAGCCCGACGCTCGAGCAGGCACGTGGGCGGGTGAGCGCGGCGCAGGCCTTTAGCGAAACCGCGAAGGCGGCCACGCTGCCGCGCGTCGATGCGAACTACTCGCTGATGCGCCAGCAGTACAGCAGCACCGCAATGATTCCGCCCCCGTATGCAGGTTCCTGGCAGACCGAGAACAAAGGCCTGTTAAGGGCTTCGTACGACCTCGACCTGTGGGGCAAGAATCGCGAGGCGCTGAAAGCGGCAGTGTCGCAGATGCAAGCGAGCAGGGCCGACGAGGAAGCCGTCAAGCTCGCGCTGAACACGGCGATCGCACGCACGTACAACGAGCTGGCCCGACTCTATGTACTGCGCGACGTTGCACTGCAGGAAGTGGCACACCGTGAAGAGATCGACCGCATCACGGCCGGCCGCATCGCAACGGGCCTCGATACGCAAGTGGAGCGCAAGACCGCGCAGGCGAATCTGGCAATGAGCCGCGCCAGTGTTGCCGCGCTCGACGGCCGCATTCTGACCACGCGCTATCAGTTAGCCGCATTGATCGGCGCCGGCCCGGATCGCGGTCTCTCGATCGAGCGGCCGGCACTCGGTATCGGCGATGAAGTGCGGCTGCCGGACAACCTGCCGGCGGATCTGCTGAGCCGCCGCCCGGACATCGTCGCTGCCCGCTGGCGTGTCGATGCGATGACGCACGAAGTAAAAAAAGCGAAGGCGGAGTTCTATCCCGACATCAACCTGAGCGCCGCGATCGGCCTCGACGCGTTCGGTTTCGGCCGCTTCCTGAGCGCCGGGAGCCGCACGGCTTCGGTGGGTCCCGCGATCCACCTGCCGATCTTCGACGCAGGTGCATTGCGCGCGCAGTTGAAGGACCGCTACGCGGAATTCGACTATGCGGTGGCCGCCTACAACCAGACGCTCGTGGCGGTGCTTGCCAACGTTGCCACGCAACTTGGCCAGATCCGTTCGAGCGATGCCCAACTCGCCGACGCAGAAGCGGCGCAGCAGGCCGCACAGAGTGCCGACCAGCTCGCGATCACGCAGTACAAGGCCGGTCTTGCCAACCAGTTGACCGTGCTCAACGCGGATGTCACGGCATTGAGCGCCGATGAAGCCGTTGCCAACCTGAAGATGAACCGCCGCGATCAGCAGATCTCGCTCGCATCGGCGCTTGGCGGCGGTTATGTCGACACCTCGGCGGAGGCAATCCATGGCACGGATGCTGTTGCGCAAACCAATCCCGCCGTCACCGGCCGTTGAACGGCAGTTCGCCAACCCACAGGAGATTTGAAATGAGCGATACCATCACTTCGGGCCGCGAACGGGCCGATCAGCGCAGCGAAACTACCGGCGAAAACAGCAGCGAAAACACCGGCGGTGCGCCGGCCGCAACCGCCATCAACGGTACGGGCGCAACGCCCCCCAGCCGGCGCAAGCCCTTGCTCGCGCTCCTTGCAGTCGCCGTCGTGGTCGCGGCTGCGGCTTATGGCGCCTACTACTTCACGTATGGCCGCTATCACGAGTCGACCGACGACGCCTATGTGAGCGGCAATCTGGTGCAGTTGACGCCACAGGTCACCGGCACGGTGGTCGCCGTCAACGCCGACGACACGCAAATCGTGAAGGCGGGCCAGGCGGTCGTCACACTCGACCCGGCCGATGCGAAGATCGCGCTGACCAACGCCGAGGCGGCGCTCGGCCAGACCGTACGCCGCGTGAGCAGTCTCTATGTGAACAACGACTTCTATGCAGCGAACGTCGCACAACGTAAATCGGATCTCGCGCGCGTTGCGGACGATTTGCGCCGGCGGCAGGCTGTCGCCAATACCGGCGCCGTTTCCGCCGAAGACATTGCCCACGCCCGCGATGCGGTGAACGCGGCGCAGGCCGCGCTCGACGCAGCCCGCCAGCAGGACGAAGCGAACCACGCACTGACCGACCGCACGACGGTCGACCGTCATCCTGACGTGCAGGCCGCCGCGTCGAAAGTGAGGGACGCGTATCTGGCCTATGCGCGCAACACGTTGCCGGCGCCAGTGACGGGCTATATCGCCAAACGCTCGGTTCAGGTCGGCCAGCGGGTGTCGCCCGGCACACCGCTGATGGCAATCGTGCCGCTCGACGGCGTGTGGGTTGATGCGAACTTCAAGGAAGTGCAACTGAAGCACATGCGCATCGGCCAGCGCGTCACGCTGACAGCCGACGTGTACGGCTCGGGCGTCATCTATCACGGCCGCATCGAGGGATTCTCGGCCGGCACTGGCGGCGCGTTTGCGACGTTGCCGGCGCAGAACGCTACGGGCAACTGGATCAAGATCGTCCAGCGTCTGCCGGTTCGCATCAAGCTGGATCAGCGCGAACTCGAAGCGCATCCGCTGCGTATCGGCCTGTCGATGCAGGTCGACGCCGACACGCGTGACGTTTCGGGCACGCAGCTCGGCGCGGCGAACAACACGAGCTATCGCACGGATGTCTTCGCACAGTACGGCGCCGAGGCCGATGCCCAGATCGCGAGGCTCATCGAGCAGAACGAGATGGTGTCTCGCCGGATTGCGCCAAAGGCGGCGGCAAACGCAATGCCAAAGGCGTCGGCGAAGAGCGTTGCTTCGCGCGACCGCACGGGCGACGCGGGATGAGGCGCAATCGAGCCAGGCACGCTTTCACGAGACGCATCGCGGCGACGCGTGACAGATTGATTAATGATGCCTAGACACAGGGTGTGCACCGCTGCTGCACTTACCGCCACGCTGAACGATCTTTAGGATGTTCTCGAAGCGGTTGCAGCGGAAGATCGTGCTCCAGCCCCCAAAACTGAAAGGCGAAGTCGACGCGACTGAAGGCGGAAGCGATACCAAAGGTTACATAAAGATACATCTTGATACAAACTGTGGAAGCGCGGATAATCGCGATCTCTAAATACCGGCCATTCCACTGTGAAAACCCGCGAGCATCCCGGCAGTCCATCGGCCACGCAGCCAGAGTTCGACGCCGCGGCGGTTTCATCGCCCGAGCGCGTGATGTCGCGGTGGTATCTACCCGTCAAGCTCAAATTCACGATAGCGACGACGTTCGCCGCGCTATGGAGCGCGCTCTCGTTTCATCTGGCCCAAAGATGGCTCGGTGAGATGACCGTCGTGTTCGGCGCAGTGTGGGCATATCTGATCCTGTTCGGTATTGCGATCCTGCCCGGAGGCATGAACGCCTTCCTGATGTCCAGTTTGCTGATGGACCGGCGGCCACGAGCCCATCCGGCTATCAATCCGCTACCGGCAATCAGTATTCTGGTGGCTGCCTATAACGAGGAAGCCAGCATCGCACAGACTATCGAAAGTATTGCGAAGCAGGCGTATGGCGGTCCCTTACAGGTCATCGTGGTCAACGATGGCTCCTCCGATGGCACAGCCGCCGAACTTGACCGCCTCGATCACCCGTGGCTTGAAGTCATCCACCTACCGCAAAACGTGGGCAAGGCGCGGGCGCTCAACGAGGGACTCAAACAGGTGCGCCACACGATCACCGTGACGGTGGACGGCGACTCGTACCTGTATCGCGACGCACTCGAAAACCTGATACGACGCTATCTGAGCGATCCGCCAAACACCGCCGCGGTGGCCGGCGCCGTGCTGGTGCGCAATTCGCGCACCAATCTGGTTACGCGCATCCAGGAGTGGGACTACTTCCATGGCATTGCCGCCGTGAAGCGTCTGCAGAGTCTTTACCAGGGCACCCTCGTCGCGCAGGGCGCCTTTTCCGCATATGACACGGGTGTGCTGAGCAAGCTTGGCGGCTGGCCGGTCGCAGTCGGCGAGGACATTGTGCTGACCTGGGCCATCCTGAAGGCCGGATATCGCGTCGGCTACGCCGAGAATGCCTGTCTTTTCACCAACGCGCCCGCGACCTGGCGGCAGTTCATCAGGCAGCGTCAGCGCTGGTCGCGCGGCTTGATGGAAGCGTTCAAGGTGCACTGGCACTTGCTGTTCAGGCCACGCATGATCACGCTCTTCATCTGGTGGAACCTGCTGTTTCCGTATATGGATCTGGTCTATACGCTCGCCTTCCTGCCGGGACTGGTGCTAGCGCTGTTCGGCATCTACTGGGTTGCAGGACCTATGACGCTGCTTGTGCTGCCAATGGCGATGGCAGTTAATGGGCTCATGTACCGGATCCAGTCCGGCATGTTTACGGAGCAGGATCTGAAGGTACGCCGCAACGTGCTCGGTTTCCTTTTGTACAGCCTGTTTTACGGGCTCGTCCTGCAGCCTGCCTGCGTCGTGGGATATGTGCAGGAATTCGTCACGCGCGGCAAACGCTGGGGCACCAAGTAACGAGATGACGCGGAAAAGAAAGGATTATTCACTCATGCATGTAAGCCGCACCCTTGACGTGCATGCGCTCTGGCGCGCGCTCAGCGTCGCCAGCGCATTGGCGATATGTACGCCCGCGCACGCCCAGTCTCACGACGGACCGGGCAAGTACGGCGCACTGACCGGAGATACGTTGTTCAGCAACGACAGTGACCACTTCAACGAAGAGCGGGCGAACCTCGGCTATCTTTTACCGAATGGATGGGGCGTCGGTGCGAGTGTCACGCATTACAGTGCGCCCGACTGGTCGGCCTATGGGCGCGGCTTGTACGGGCAGTACCGGCAGCATGACGCGCAGCAGACCGTGGACGCTCGCCTGGGTGTCATGGACACTGGTGGCTATACCGCACTGACCGGCACGGTCGACTACATGCGGCGCATCAGCGGTGATACGGGACTGGGCGTAAGCGCCGAGCGGGATGTGGTCGACTCGATTCGCGGCATCGAACAGGGTCTGACGTACAACAGCCTGATGCTGGTACTGGATCATCAGTTCACCCCGCGTTTTTCCGTCGGGGCAGTGGCCGGTGCGATGTGGTTTTCGGATCACAACGCGCGCCCAATGCTGCGCACGCGATGGAACTACGAACTGGTGGCAAACAGCGGGCTGAATGCCTACCTCAAGACCCGGAATTACTATGACAGCCGTCCGAATCAGGGCGACTATTACTCGCCACGCTGGCTGGCCGAGTATTCGGGCGGGCTTTCCTGGCGAACTGCCCTCAGCGACAAGGCGGTATTTTTCGTAAGCGCTGACCTCGGGCGTCAGAATACGGAGAGCGGGGGTACCAACATATGGGGAGCGCGCATCGGCCTGCAAAACCACCGCAGCCGGACCATGCAGTGGCAGGTCGCCGTGGAAACGACCAACGACCATGCGTCTGGCTTCGCGGGAGGCGGTGGTGGCTATCGCTATGCGAGCATGACGGGCCGATTGCTGTTTCCCTTCAACTAAGATATCCGCGTAGCCAATCGCGGGTGTCCTGCTGTTTATAGCCTCCCGTGGTTCACGGTTATGCGGCCGTGTCGTTCGGCGACGAGATTGATTCAATCCTGCAAAAGCCGGTTTGTCGATGAGCGAAGTCGAAGCTCCTGGGCGACGGGAAGCGTTCGTACGAGCGTCGCCGCGGAGCTTCCCGGGACCGTCGTGAACGAAGTTGCGAGCGCCAAGCGCCGTCGAGCAAGACAGATTCCGGATCGCCCATCCCGTACGCGTTATCGACGTCGAGATTGAGGTAGGCGGTGATGTTGAAACCGGCTTCACAGTCGGGCAAGCGCAACTTCCGCGCACAGCACGCAAACTGATCCGCCAGATTGATACCGTGACACTCCCGCAGCTTCTTGCAGGCCAGCGTCGGCCCAAATCCCGGGTAGCGCCCGCTATGACTCCCGGGTGTGCTCATGCCGCAGCATGCGCGCACAGCAGCCGGTCCGAAGCCGGGACAGGACATTTCTATAAAGCTACTACACAGCGTGTCCAGGCCATTTCAAGATGTCGCTGCGGCAGCTATTGAGAAATGCCGTGTTTTTAGGATTTAAAGTTTTGACTGTGAAAGAGTTACCGGTCACCCGTGTTGAAGGACAGTGCCTGAACAAGCAGGGCGCTTACGTCCGTTCAGACAGCACAAGCAGACGGACGGCCAGGTTTTCCGGATGATTTGGCCGCCTTCGTTGCGCCAGATTCGATGTCGCCGCGGTGGCTCGCGATCACCAGCGCACGCACCCTGTTCGTGAGGGCCGGCCAGACGGCAAAGAGCGCCTCGATCGCACGGGCGCTCGCCATGCCCAACCCGGGCACGGCCTTCCACCAGTGGCCCCGGCGCGCAATGCGCACGGTCAGATCGGCGAGCGTCGTCATGCCGTACGCGTGCAGCACGCGCACCGCGCGCGGGGAAAGCCACTGCGCGACGTGGTCGGCAATCTGCGGTTCGGCGGGCGCGCTGTGCGCAGCGCATCGATCGCCTGCGCCACGCGTTTTGCGTGCTGCTCGCGTCCTGCTGCCGGATAGTAAGGAACGCTACAGGATCATCAGCGATGGACCGCGCCTGCAACGTCCAGCAGCTTGCTGCGGCTGAGCCGGGGCAGGCCGCGCGCCGATTTCCCGTCACCGAGTGCGGAGGCACGTTACGCGCGACGGCCTGTCGCACGGATACGCCGGCGTACCATGCGCGCAGCACGGCAAGCCCGTCGGCATCGGCAAACTGGATGCAGCGTGAGCAGCAGGCGCAGGGGCAGGGGCAGGGGCAGGGCGCGTTTTCATAGCCCGGAGTTTAGCGCAAGAGCAGACGCCTTTAGATAGGAGAACTTACCGTAACAGAGGTATTTTTTTTCACCAAACTCCAAGTCATGAAAACGCGTCAGTCCCCGGCTCCTGCCCACGATCCAGCACCGCGATCGGCAATGTTCCCGCTGCGGACCAGCTCGCTGCGTTGCGCGGCTGGTATGCGGGGCTGTCGTCCCGCGCAGCGGTGGACCGCTACCTGCCAGACGACAGGGCACAAGGTGAATCGGCACGCGGCATCATCAGCGGCATCCGCCGGCAACTGATCGCGTTTGCCCGTCAGCGTCAGCGCCCCGATCTGGCCGGGCTATTCGAGCACCCGGTTAGCGAGCGGATGACGCGGGCCAGTGCGGCTGTATCGAAATCCTGCGTTCGCTGCCCGTGCCGCAGCCGCAGATTGCGGACGATGTTGAGCAGTGGCTCGCGCCCCGTGCCGTGCGGGTGCTGCGTGCCCACGGCATCGCAACGCTCGCGGACCTGACCGTGCGCGTACCGCGTCGGCGCCGCTGGTGGAGCGCGATCGCCGGCCTTGGCCAGACCACTGCCCGCCAGATCGAGGCATTGTTCGAAGCGCATCCCCAGTTGACGGAACGGGCGCGCGCCCTGATCGCCATAACAGTGCCGGACGCGATTGTGCCGTGGGAGAGATTGCGGCTACCGCATCAGGTCGATGGCTCTCACGGCACCTTCCGGGCACCCCCCAGACCTGCACGCTGGACGCGTCCAACGACTACGAGGCGGTGCAGGCCTGGCTCGCGCTGCACGAAACCGCCACCACCCAGCGCGCCTATCGCAAGGAGGCGGCAGGCCTGATCCTGTGGGCGATCGTCGAACGCGGACGGGCACTGCCGTCGCTGACCACGGAAGACGATCACTGGCTGCACCTGATCGGAACGGGCAGCCGGCCCGGCAAGGTCGCACTGCCGCCGCTGGCGCGCACGGCGCTCGATCAGTATCTCGCGCAGCGTCAACTTCCGGTCACACCGGCGCGCTGGGATCCGAAAACGCCGCTCGTCGCGAACCTCGAACAGGACAGCACCACGGGCATTACCGGAACCCGGTTATGGAACGTGATGCGACGCTTCTTC
>NZ_PNXY01000109.1 GCF_002879865.1 Paraburkholderia rhynchosiae | reverse complement strand
TCTTTCTCACCGAAACCGGCTCGAAGAGCGTGCCGAACTGGGCGCTGCCGGATAACTTCAGGAACCACGGCAACTATGTGATCAGCCTCGCAAACGTCACGCGCTGGCTCGGCCAGCAGGCCGAAGCGACGGGCGTCGAGATTTTCCCCGGCTTTCCGGCTGCTGAAATTCTGTACAACGACGATGGCTCGGTCAAAGGCGTCGCAACCGGCAATCTCGGCATCGGCAAGGACGGCGAGCCGACCGGCAACTTCCAGCTTGGCATGGAACTGCATGCGAAGTACACGCTGTTCTGCGAAGGCGCGCGCGGCCATCTCGGCCGTCAGCTGAACGAGACGTTCCGGCTGCGCGAAGGCGCCGATCCGCAGGTCTACGGTATCGGCATCAAGGAACTGTGGGAGATCAACCCGGCAAAGCACAAGCCGGGACTCGTGATGCACACGGCCGGCTGGCCTTTGCAGACGGACACGTACGGCGGCTCGTTCCTGTATCACATGGACAACAACCAGGTGGTGGTCGGCTTTGTGGTGGGTCTCGGCTATACGAACCCGTACCTGTCGCCGTTCGAGGAATTCCAGCGCTACAAGACGCATCCGGCAATCCGCGCGATCCTTGAAGGCGGCAAACGCGTGTCTTACGGCGCGCGGGCGATTACCGCGGGCGGCCTGCTGTCGCTGCCGAAGCTCGTGTTCCCGGGCGGCGCGCTGGTTGGCGACGACGCGGGCTTCCTGAACGCATCGCGGATCAAGGGCTCGCATGCGGCGATCAAGACCGGCATGCTGGCCGCCGACGCCGCTTTTGACGCCGTGCAGGCGGGCCGCACCAGCGACGAACTCACGGCCTATCCCGACGCATTCAAAACCTCCTGGTTGCACACGGAACTCTACAAGGCCCGCAATTTCAAGCAGTGGATGAGCAAGGGTTTGTACCTCGGCACACTGATGGTCGG
>NZ_PNXY01000108.1 GCF_002879865.1 Paraburkholderia rhynchosiae | reverse complement strand
TCCGACCCGACGAACACGTCATCTTCGATGATTGTGCGAAATTTGTTCGCACCGTCATAGTTGCACGTGATGGTGCCCGCGCCGATGTTCACTCGCGCGCCGATATCCGAGTCGCCGATGTAGGTGAGGTGATTCGCCTTCGAGCCGTGGCCGAGCACCGCGTTTTTCACCTCGACGAAGTTGCCGACATGCGATTCGTCGTGCAGCGACGCGCCGGGGCGCAGCCGCGCATACGGCCCGAGCACGACCTTCGCGCCCACTTCGGCGCCTTCGATATGCGTGAACGCATCGACCCGCGTACCCGCGCCGATGGTCGCGTTGCGGATCACGCAGTTCGGCCCGATCGTCACGTTATCGGCCAGTGTGACGCGGCCTTCGAATACGCAGTTCACGTCGATGGCGACGTCGCGGCCACATTCGAGCGTGCCGCGCACGTCCACTCGCGCCGGATCGGCCAGCGTCACGCCGGCCACGAGCAACGCGTCAGCCACATTGCGCTGATGAATCCGCTCGAGTTCGGCAAGCTGTTGCTTGCTGTTCACGCCGAGCGTTTCCCATTCGTCTTCCGGTTGGGTGGTGACGACTTCGAGGCCCGCCTCGATCGCCATTTCGACCGCATCGGTCAGATAGAACTCGCCTTGCGCGTTGTCGTTTTTCAGCGCGGCGAGCCAGCCCGAAAGGCGCTCGGTGGGCGCAACGATGATGCCCGTGTTGATTTCGGCAATCAGAAGCTGATCGGCGTTCGCGTCTTTCTGTTCGACGATGCGCGATACCTTGCCTTGCGAATCGCGCACGATGCGGCCGTAGCCGCTCGGGTCCGCGAGCGTTACGGTGAGCACGCCATAACCGCCCTCGCCCGCGCGCTCGACGAGCGCCTGCAGCGTGCTCGCGCGCGTGAGCGGCACGTCGCCGTAAAGCACGAGCGTGGGCACGGAAGGATCGAGAAGCGGCAAAGCCTGCTGCACCGCGTGGCCCGTGCCGAACTGCTGTTCCTGCACGGCAAACTGCACGTCGGGCGCGGCGACGGTCTCGCGTAC
>NZ_PNXY01000107.1 GCF_002879865.1 Paraburkholderia rhynchosiae | reverse complement strand
TAGTTGAGGAGAAGAGTGATGTCGCAGTTGGGTCTTGGTCTGGATCTGTCAACGAAGCGCACGCGCAAGCGGGAATTTCTCGATGAGATGCGGCGTGTTGTGCCTTGGTCGAAGCTGATTGCGCTGATCGAGCCGCACTATCCGACAGGCAAAACCGGCCGACCGCCTTTCCCGATCGCGACGATGCTGCAGATTCATTTTATGCAGCAGTGGTTCAGTCTGTCGGACCCTGCAATGGAAGAGGCGCTGTACGACGTGCCGCTGTATCGCGAGTTCGCGGGTCTTGACGGCGGCATGGTGCGCTTGCCGGATGAAAGCACGATTCTGCGGTTCCGCCATCTGCTCGAGACGCATGGGCTGGCGGCGCAAATGCTCGCGCTGGTCAATGAGATCCTGACGGAGAAAGGCTTGATGCTAAAGGCTGGATCCGCAGTTGACGCCACCCTGATTGCCGCGCCCAGTTCTACAAAGAACGGTTCCGGCACCCGGGATCCAGAAATGCATTCGACGCAGAAAGGCGGCAACTGGTACTTCGGCATGAAATCGCACATCGGCGTGGACGCAGACTCCGGACTGGTTCATACGGTCATTGGAACGGCGGCCAATGTGCACGACATCACCGTTGCCCAGGCGTTACTGCATGGCGAGGAGACGGATGTCTACGCTGACGCCGGGTATCAGGGGATCGAAAAGCATTGTGAGGCTGACGCAGCGCGGTGGCATGTTGCGATGAGACCGGGCAAGCGCAGAATGCTGGACCTGAGTGATCCTCTGGACGCGATATACGATCAGATCGAACGCCTGAAAGCTGGAATTCGAGCCAAGGTTGAGCACCCGTTTCGTGTCATCAAGCGGCAGTTCGGTTACGCGAAGAGCCGCTATCGGGGTTTGATGAAAAATACCGCCCAGATCACCACGTTGTTTGCTTTGAGCAATTTGTGGATGGCGCGCAGAGCTTTGCGAAAATCTTGAAATATGGCCGGTGTCGCCATATGTTTCGCCGGCACAGCCCCTGACAGGTGGCAGTACTAGGCGATCTCCGCACCAAAAATGTTATCAACCTTCAGGCTGCGATGGAT
>NZ_PNXY01000106.1 GCF_002879865.1 Paraburkholderia rhynchosiae | reverse complement strand
AGTTGACGACTAATGAAATGGTCCGCCCCACCTCTCCAGACGCGCTAAGCTGGGAAGGCGACTGTAACGGGAGATGATCATGGACTACGCGACGCTCGTTGGGATCGACCTTGGCAAGCAAACCTTCCATGTGCACGGACAGGACAGCAAGGGCAAGGCAGTGTTCAGAAAAAAGTTTGGGCGCAAACAGCTGATCGAATTTCTCGCGACCTGCCATTCCTGTACTGTCGTCATGGAGGCGTGCGCCGGCTCTCACTTCATGGCGCGCAAGCTGTCCTCGTTCGGTCATGAGATCAAGCTGATTTCGCCGCAGTTCGTGCGGCCATTCGTGAAGTCAAACAAGAATGACTTTGTCGATGCCGAGGCGATTTGCGAAGCGGCATCGCGTCCGGCAATGCGATTTGTCACGCCGAAGACCGAGTCGCAGCAAACGCTGTCGGTACTTCACCGCGTGCGTGAATCGATGGTGCAGGACCGCACGAGAACGATCAACCAGATGCATGGTTTCCTGCTCGAGTTCGGCGTCAGCCTGCCAGCCGGCAAGACCGGTGTTCCGCGACTCCCGGAGATTCTCGATTTTCATCCTTTGCCGCCCCGTCTTGTTGCTATCCTCAAGCGGCTACATGAGCACTTCAAGTATCTGCAGCATCAGATCGGTGAGATCGATCGTGAACTGGCACTGCAGCTTGCTGATGACGACGCGGGGCAGAGGCTGATGGGCATTCCCGGGACCGGACCCATCACTGCGAGTGTGCTTGCCTCTGAAATCGGCGACGGCACACAGTTCAGATGCGGTCGCGACTTTGCGGCTTCGGTTGGGCTGGTTCCCCGTCAGTACAGTACCGGCGGAAAATCCAACCTGCTCGGGATCAGCCGGCGTGGCGACAGTCACATCCGAAGTCTTCTTGTGCAGTGTGCTCGGGCATACATGCGCTTCCTGGACAGGCGGACCGGGCCCCTCGCGGAATGGGCCCGCGCGCTGGCCAGCCGGCGTCATTCGAACGTCGTGGCGTGCGCGGTAGCCAACAAGCTCGCCCGGATCGCATGGGCGATAATCGCCCGACACACGAGCTTTAACGCAGGACGTACGGCCTCGCCGGCCTGAACGTTTCAAAGAGACCCATCAACCATCTCGGCTTTTGCGACGCCTGACACTGATGACAGGAACGGCACATGGCCTGCGGAAAACCCCGGGAAGTAATGAGGCTTAGGAAGCCGCACGACTTTATGG
>NZ_PNXY01000105.1 GCF_002879865.1 Paraburkholderia rhynchosiae | reverse complement strand
AGCGCACGACGTTTCTTCGACATCCGCCGTTTCATGAATGAGCGACGCCCGAGGCTACAAGGTCAAGGATGTGGGCTGCGCATGCCCTCGGAAAAACCTTGACTGACCGCCTCAGGGCGTGAAGCGGAGCTCCTAGTTTCTACATAGCGGCCCTTTGCAATACCGCATGCAAACATCAATCAACGCCTTCGATCACCTCAGTCTGGATGCCCCATCGTGCGAATTCCGGCTCAAACTCATGCAGGAGTAGCGAGCCCTCGCTAGTCTGCGCACCAGGCGCAAACGTGTCGCCACGCACCAGCTTTCGTGTCAGCAAAATCGCCGCCATGCAAGGGATTTCCGGCCCATAGTTATTATCTACGGTAAGGTGCCACTCCAGATGAAGCGGCTCCCTTTGCGAGGACAGCCCATGGAGCCGAATCACCATGCCGCCGAGCCCGGAGCCGAAGCGATCAAGCCACGTCCGCGTTCGGTGCAGCAGAGGCGCCAGCAGACTTGCACGCGAAATTAATCGCCGACGCCGTGCCCATGCGATCAAGGCGAACACACGCTGCGTTAGCTCAACTTCAAGCGCAGCACGGAAAATGACGTTGGTCACGCCCCGATAACGTCGCGGGAACAGCTCAAGGTCTGGAAAGTCGCATAAGGCTCCGAGGCGCGACTGCAGGTTCGCAAACGGGATACGTATTGGATTTGACCACCCTGTTTGCGATGTCCAGCAGCCGCCTTGCCATACCTGAACGTTATCGCCACAGTATGACAAGACCGCTGCCAAAGTCGCTTTGCCGCGCGGAGCCTGTTCCCCTGGTGCGATACAAATCTTAATCGAAGATAGAGTTCGGCGAAACGATGACGCAAATCATCGACGACAGCCGACGACAGGGTCGGTAGCGTGCTTACGCCGCTGAATGCTGTGCGCTCGGCGGCCTTGAACGAGGCATCCAATGCGTCGGAGAAGTCACACACAAATCGCCGGCCATCTGCGAGATCGATGTAATGTGCTCCGCACTGTGCGATCGCTCGGGCGGCATCGTAACCTTGTCCCTGAAACGGACCCGCCGTGTGGATTACCAAATCGGGTTTCAGCGCGCTTACCAACCCTATCGATTATTCGACCAACGAATACACCGCGTCGATTACCGCCCGGGTCGGCGATTTCCAGCCGGCTGCCGCAACGGACGTGACGGCGGCCGACCTGAGCGGCGGCACGTTCAACGGTATCGCCCTGCCGACGG
>NZ_PNXY01000104.1 GCF_002879865.1 Paraburkholderia rhynchosiae | reverse complement strand
CGTCGCAGTGTGGCATTTAAGGACATACGCGAAACCCCAACGGCTCATCGCTTCGCCCCGTGCATTAACGAACAATTCCGGTACTGCGACAGTTCCCCGTACCACCATCCAGGCACGCAACGCGTTAGCGGTCGTTTTCCACAGGGGCAACGCGCGCTCCCGCCGGCCTTTGCCGTGAACACGGATGCTCAACGACGGGAGCACAACATCGGCGGTATGCAATCCCGTCAGCTCCGATACACGCAGGCCGCCGCAGATGGCCAGATGCAGCATCGCCCGGTCCCGAATACCCTCGCGCGTTGACGGATCTGGCGCATCGAGCAGAGCCCGAACCTCATCCTCGAGGAGATATGGCACCAGACGGGAATCGGTTTTCTTATAGGGAATGCCCAGGATTCGTCGCGCTTGCTCAAGAATCGCGGGTTCGCGATACTCAAGGAAGTGGAAGAATGACCTGATTGCAGCCAGCCGGACATTACGCGTCTCAGGCGAATTGTGGCGCGCATCTTCGAGATATTCCAGGAAGTCGCTGATCAGCCTCGCATCGAGCTGCTCCAGTGCCAGTGACGAGGGCGTCACCTTGAGTCGCTTGGCGGCGAACTCGAACAGAAGCTGGAAGGTGCAAGCATAGGAGTCGCAGGTGTGTTGGCTGGCGCCTCTCTCATGGGCAAGGTTTTGACGAAGGAATGCAACAATGTGCGGTGCGATCGGCATCATTTCTCTTCTCCGGTGAGAAACCCCTCTGCGGCGTCAGCGATGTCGCGCAGGAGCTCGGGCGTGGCCTCGAGGTACCAATAGGTGGCGTTGATGTTGACGTGTCCCATATAGGTCGCAAGGGCCAACATGTGCCGCCCGACCTGGTCTCGGCCTTCCGGGCTTGCCTCCAGTGCCCTGACGGCGAACGTGTGTCTGAGCTCATGCAAGCGGGGACGGTGGCCGTTGTGGGTGGTGCCGATGCCGGCGAACTTCAGCAGCTTCTGGAACATCCAGTAAGTAACCGTGTATCTGAGCGCGTGACCGTCGTCATCAACGAACACATGGTCGTCACCCGAGCAGGCTCGTCGCCGCAGTGCTAAATACCTCTGCAAACCCGCCACCGCTGTCTCGTGCAGTGGAACCAGACGGGTCTTCTGGAATTTGCTCTTTCGAATGAGCAGTCCTTCGGAAGTCATGTCGGCAAGGCGCAGGTTCAGGGCCTCCGAGATCCGCATGCCCGTGGCTAACAGCAGGGCAATTAATGTCGCATACGTTTGTG
>NZ_PNXY01000103.1 GCF_002879865.1 Paraburkholderia rhynchosiae | reverse complement strand
TGTAGTGGTCTAATTTCCTCGGACAGGTCGATAGGGGGACAATCCTGAATCGACGAGGAAAAAGAGCAAGATGACAAGAAGGCGCCGACAATTTGACGCCAGCTTCAAGCTGGAAGTAGTAAGGATGGTGCGAGACCAGGGGCTATCGGTTAGCGAAGTGTGCCGGTCGATGGACCTTGTAGAGACAGCCGTGCGCCGCTGGGTTGCGCAGTACGATGCGGAGCGTGCTGGTGGTCCCGGCGAGGGCAAGCCGCTCACGGCTGAGCAGCAGCGTATCCGGCAGCTCGAGGCGGAAAACCGGCAACTGCGCGAGGACAACGCGCTGCTAAAAAAAGCATCGGCCTTCTTTGCCCGGGAACTGAAGTGATTTACCGCGTGGTAACTCATTTGCAACGGGAGGCCGTATCGGTCAGTCACGCCTGCCGGCTTTTGCAGGTGAGCCGCTCTGGCTACTATGCGCACCGGAGCGCCGCGCCGAGCGCGAAGAGGTTGCAGGAAAAGACGCACGTCAAGGCAGCATTCGCCGCGAGCGGCGCGAGCTATGGTAGCCGCCGCGTGATGCATGCACTGCGGGAGCAAGGGCTGCGAATCGGTCGTTACCGGGTGCGTACGCTGATGCGCGAAGCGGGCCTGCGCACGAGCTGGAAGCGCAAGTTCGTCTCGACGACCGACAGCAGACATACGCTACCTGTGGCAGAGAACCTGCTCGACAGACAGTTTGACGTGGCCGAGCCCAATCGTGCATGGGTTTCGGACATCACATATATCCGCACGGCACAGGGCTGGCTCTATCTGGCAGTCGTGCTGGACTTGCACTCGCGCAGGGTGGTTGGCTGGTCAATGGCACCCACCATGCCGGCTGGACTCGTCATGTCGGCATTGACGATGGCGCTGCAGCAGCGTCGGCCAGCGCCGGGACTGGTCCTACATTCGGACAGAGGCAGCCAGTATGCAAGCGATGAATACCAGGCCTTGCTGAAGCAGCATCACGTGGTTTGCAGCATGAGTCGCAAGGGAAATTGTTGGGATAATTCGGTGATGGAAAGATTCTTCCTGAACCTCAAAATGGAGCGTGTATGGCAGCGTCGGTACGCCAACCACGATGAGGCTCGGCGCGATATCAACCAGTACATAGTCGCTTTCTACAATCCGGTGCGGTTGCACTCCACGCTGGGCTATCTGTCGCCCGCCGCTTACGAGGCGAAACCGACAGCAAAAGAACCTATCTGCCTGTCCGAAATTAGTTGACCACTACA
>NZ_PNXY01000102.1 GCF_002879865.1 Paraburkholderia rhynchosiae | reverse complement strand
AGGCTGATATTCCAGTCCGGCGCCATCGACGACAGGAATTTCATCAGCGCGCCCGGCCGCTCGGGAAACTCGAAGCGGAACAGGCGCTCGTCGTGCGCGAGCGGCGAGCGGCCGCCGACCATGTAACGGATATGCTGCTTCGAGAGTTCGTCGAAGGTCAGGTCGACGGTCGCAAAACCGTGCGCCTCGAATGCGCCCGCGATCTGTGCCGATTCGCTGCGGTTCCTGATCTGCACGCCCACAAAGATATGCGCGGACTCCGCCTGTGCAATCCGGTAATTGAATTCGGTGACGCTGCGCGTGCCGAGCAGTTCGCAGAAGCGCTTGAAGCTGCCGCGCTCTTCGGGGATCGTCACCGCGAACACCGCTTCACGTGCCTCGCCGACTTCGGCGCGCTCGGCGACGAAACGCATGCGGTCGAAGTTCATGTTCGCACCGGACGTGATGGCGATCAGCGTCTGGTCCTCGATGCCCTCGCGCTCCGCATACTGCTTGGCGCCCGCCACCGCGAGCGAGCCTGCGGGCTCCAGCACGCTGCGCGTGTCCTGGAACACATCCTTGATTGCGGCGCAGAGCGCGTCGGTGTTCACGAGCAGCACATCGTCGAGATACTCGCGGCACAGGCGAAAGGTTTCTTCGCCGACGAGCTTCACTGCCGTGCCGTCCGAGAACAGGCCGACTTCGTTCAACGTGACGCGCTCGCCCGCTTTCAAGGAGGCCGCCATCGCGCATGAATCGTCGGTCTGCACGCCGATCACCTTGATCTCGGGACGCACGGATTTCACATACGCGGCGACGCCTGCTGCGAGTCCACCGCCGCCGATCGGCACGAAGATCGCGTGAATCGGTCCCTGATGCTGGCTCAGGATCTCCATTGCAACGGTGCCCTGACCGGCGATCACATACGGATCGTCAAACGGATGCACGAAAGTCAGGCCACGCTCTTCCTGAAGCTTGACCGCGTGACCGTACGCATCGCTATACGATTCGCCGAACTGCACGACCTCGACGGTCGGGCCGCCATGCGCGCGCACCGCATCGACCTTGACCTGCGGCGTGGTCACCGGCACCACGATGATCGCCTTCACGCCCATGCGCGCCGCCGACAGCGCGACGCCCTGCGCATGATTGCCCGCCGACGCGGTGATCACGCCGCGCTCCAGCGCTTCCAGCGGAATATGCGCCATCTTGTTGTACGCGCCGCGCACCTTGAACGAGAACACCGGCTGGTTGTCCTCGCGCTTCAGATAGACCGGATTGCGCAAACGCGCCGACAGTTGCGGCGCGCGTTCGAGTTCGGTCTCGCGGGCCACGTC
>NZ_PNXY01000101.1 GCF_002879865.1 Paraburkholderia rhynchosiae | reverse complement strand
CATTTCTTATATGGTCGCCTCCCATTTGCAAGGTAATTGTTCGTGGCGAGGAGGGTGGTTGCGGACTTATATCCGGACTCGATCGCGGGCATGCCCGCCGGCCCCGATGGATTTCGCCGCAAAGGTCCTAATCTAAATGGCGGACTCAAGGTCCGAGAAATGTCTCAGGCTTGCCTTTGCGCGGTCCAACCTGTCTTGCCATCGTTCAATACACCTGTGCAACCGTGAATGGGGTTACTGGCTTTGAAGCGTGATCACTGCGCGGGGGCTGCCTCATACGTTCGGCCATACGCCAGCAGCGCCCAGATCGTTCGCGCCATCTTGTTCGCGAGTGCAACAGCGACGACGTTCTTGGGACGTCGCATCAGTAGCGCACCTACTCTTTCTGGCAGATGTTTTGAGGCCGAGATGACTGACCGGGCACCGTGAATCAGCAGCGTGCGCAAATACACGTCGCCGCGCTTGCTGATGCCGCCGAGCTTTACCTTGCCTCCCGAACTGTTCTGTCGCGGTACGAGACCGAGATAGGCGGCAAACTCGCGCCCTGACCGGAACGTCTTTGCCTGTCCGATCACTGAGACCGCTGCAGTCGCGTGAGTAAGCCAACACCGGGTATCTCCGAGATGCGTCTGCATGCATCATCCTTGCCTCGCCATTCGAGAATGCGATGTTCGATCCGCGCAATCTGTTCGTCGAGTGCCCGCAGTCGCGAAAGCTGATCCTGCAGGCTGTCTGCCAGCATAGCGGGTAACTGCTCAGCCAGTGAAGCCAGTGCGACCCTGGCTGCTTCTATCGATGCGCGTCGACCTTGCGGGAGTATCACGCCAAACTCGTAGAGCAAGCCACGAAGCTGGGTGATGTGCATGACACGGATGCGCACGAGTTGCTGACGGATCCGGTGCATCGCGAGCATGGCCTGCTGGTCTTCGGTCTTGACGGCGACGAACCGCATGCCGGGACGCTGTGCGGCTTCCCAGATCGCCGCGGCGTCGGCTGCATCGTTTTTGTTTGACTTTACGAACGGCCGCACAAACTGGGCTGCGATGAGCCGCACGTCGTGGCCAAGCCGCGTCAGGACGCGGGCTCAGTGATGGGCGCTGCCGCAGGCCTCCATAACGACACGGCTCGCAGGCCGGTTGGCAAAGAATGGCACGAGCTGAGCGCGCTTGAGAACCTTGCTGTAAATCGTGCCGGTCTCTGGTTCGACATAGTGAATCTGGAAAACGCGTTTGGCCAGGTCGATGGCAATGGTTGTGGCTTCCATCTGGTTCTCCTTGACGGCGGGACTGCCGAACCAGCAATGTCGCATGATCAGAGCGCGAGACTGCGGCG
>NZ_PNXY01000100.1 GCF_002879865.1 Paraburkholderia rhynchosiae | reverse complement strand
CACTACAGCCGTAGTTATTTTTTCCTATAGTAAGTTAGTACTACTACTTGGTATAGGACTATGAAAGAGATCGCGAAAGCGTGGGAACATGAAATCGATCTGTTGCATGAAAGACTGGCTGACCTGTTCAGGCGCGCCGAGCCGCGACAGCGTTCGCTGGCTTATCTAAAGGGTCTGCTGGGCACGGTCGAACGCAAGAATGGCTGGCAACTCGCAGAATGGATCGGCGAGGCCACCCCCGATGGCGTGCAGCACCTCCTCGAGCGGGCGCAGTGGGATCCTGACGCGGCTCGCAATGTCCTTCGCGACTACGTCGTTGAACAACTCGGCGAGCGTGACGCCGTGCTGATCGTGGATGAGACCGGCTTTCTCAAGAAGGGCGAGTATTCCGCCGGTGTGCAGCGCCAGTACAGCGGCACGGCAGGCCGCATCGAGAACAGCCAGATTGGTGTGTTTCTGTGCTATGCCGGCAACGGAGGCAGCGCATTTATCGACCGGGAACTGTACATGCCGCAGGGCTGGGTCGATGATCGTAGTCGTTGCCGGGCGGCTGGCGTGCCCGACACCGTGGAATTCGCAACAAAGCCCCAACTTGCGCGCCGGATGCTGGAACGGACGCTGGATGCGGGGGTGCCCTGTGGCTGGGTCACCGGCGACGAGGTGTACGGCGGTGACCGTCCCCTGCGGCTATGGCTTGAGTCGCGCACGCAACCATTTGTGCTGGCGGTCAAAAAGAGCGAACCGCTGTGGTGGCAAGGCCCGACCTCAATACGCGCCGACAAGATTGCGCAAGCCTTGCCTCCACAGGCCTGGCGCCGCCTCTCAGCCGGAACCGGCGCAAAAGGCGAGCGTCTGTATGACTGGGCACTCACGCCGTTATGGCGCCTGCAACTGAGCGCCGGGGAGCGTCGCTTTGGCCATTACCTGCTGGTGCGGCGCAGTCGCGATGAGACCCGCGAGCACGCGTATTACGTCGTCTATGCGCCCCGCAGCAAGGTTACCCGTCAGACGCTGGTCAACGTCGCCGGCAGGCGGTGGGAAATCGAAGTCGGATTTGAGGCGGCCAAGGGCGAATGCGGCCTTGATCAATACGAGGTTCGTCGCTGGCAGGGCTGGTACCGTCACATCACACTGGCATTGCTGGCGCACGCGGTGCTTGCTGCCCTGAGGGCACAGGCCAAAAAAAACAGCTGAAGGTTCACTGCCGTTCAGCGTTCAGGAGATCCGCCGGCTACTGTGTCGACTGATATGGCGAACGCTCCACTCCATTGAGCATGTGATGTCGTGGTCAATCTGGCGGCGTCAACATCAATACCGCGCCCAGCAATGTCACTACCGGCGACGCGGTGGCGTGCCTCCGGCGTATCTACGGCTGTAGTA